>JAWLDG010000019.1:0-58953 GCA_041686775.1 Luteolibacter sp.
ATACAACGCTCTGAAATTCAGGATCTTCACACCCCTGTCAGAGTCCGGAACGGCGGGTGTGTCACGCCTTCACCTCTCAGCAAAACTGACGGAGAGCCAGAAAAAACCCGCACCCTTGGCGGGTGCGGGTTTCGCGAAAATCTCCAACGGACGATCAATCAATCCTGGGCGGCAGCTTCCTGGGCGGCGGCATAGGCGCTGGAAGCTTCGTGCACGCGGGAGGTGCCTTTGTATTCCTTACCCAGTTTTTCAACCAAACCGCGGGTCACGAGATTCTGGAGTTTTTCGTAAGCCCGGAGGCGGAGCATTTCTTCACCACCGCTCACCGCGTTGCGCACTTTCAAGTTGGCGAATACCCTCTCGAAGAGATCATTGAATCCGAAGATCTTTTTCTCGGAGAGAACATTCACGAGTTCGTCGGTCACATGATCAGGTAGGCGGCGTGAGAACCGGGTGCGTTTTGTTGTGATTGCCATAACGACGCGAACATAGCGCAACCTGTGACAATTGCGACTCAAAAAATGGGGAAAGATCCAAAACAACCGCCAATAATTTACAAGTCTTGAATTTCAAATTTTAAAAAATAACCAAAATCAAGGTGAGGCGATGGCCGCGGAGGCGATCTTGTGGCCGGGATGATCTTTTCCTTGGAAATTTCGCCGTGCTGGCGAAGCATTGCGTGCCGCTCCCCGGACGGTCGCAGGTGCCGCGCGAGCGGCGCTTGAGGAAAGTCCGGACACCATAGGGCAGCGCGCCCCGCGAAAGCGGGGGACGGGGACCGCGAGGGAACCGGACGGAAAGTGCCACAGAAATCATACCGCCAGCGGCCCGCAAGGGTGCGGGCAAGGGTGAAATGGTGGGGTAAGAGCCCACCGCGCCGAAGGCAACGACGGCGGCAGGGCAAACCCCGCGCGGTGCAAGACAGAACAGGGGCAGGGCTGCCCGCCCGCCACAAACCCCGGGTAATAGTCGCACCCCGCGCCAGCGGGGCGCTCCGCTCCGGCGGAGTGAGAGAAATGGCCGTCCAGTCCCGTCATGGGGCGGACAGAATCCGGCTTACAGGGGAGCGGCGCATTTTTTAAAAATCGAAATCGGGATCCCAGTCACAAGATGATCCAAAATCCTTGCCACGACCCGGTCCGCCATAACAGTTTCCTCTCCGGATGAAGGAATGGTTCGACGGTTGGTGGGACGGGCTCAATTTCGAGCTGCAGATTTACTACGGCATCGCGATCATCGCGATGGCCAGCATGCTCATCCAGCTGTTGCTGTCGTTTTTCATGGGCATGGACGACGGCCATGCGGATCTCGGTGCCGGCGACCACCCCTCGGGCCTGAGCATTTTCTCGGTGCGCGGAGTCACCGCGTTTTTCCTGGGCTTCGGCTGGTCGGGCGTGATCTGCACCAAGGCCGGGCTGGGCACCCTGCTTACCGTGGCCATCTCGCTCGGCGTCGGCGGCGCGCTGATGGTGGCGATCCTCTTCATGATGCTCACCGTGCTGCGCATGCAATCGAGTGGCACGCTGAACTATGACAACGCCATCGGCCAGATCGGCACGGTCTATGTGACCGTTCCTCCCGGCCAGCGGGCGGGCGGCCAGATCGAGACGCTCATCCAGGGCCGGCTCGTTACCGCCGAGGCATTGCAGCGCGGCACCGAACCCATCGCACCTGGCACCAAAGTGCGCGTGGTGGAAAAAATCGGCGGCTCCACCCTAGTCGTCGAAACCATCTCCTGAACCGTCAACCCACCCCGAATCCATGGACTTCATCATCGGCATTGTCGCCATCCTCGTCATCCTCTTCATCACCATGGCCGCGCTGGCCATGCGCTACAAACGCTGTCCGTCGGACAAGATCCTCGTGGTCTATGGCAAGGTCAGCGGCGGCAAATCCGCCGTCTGCCTCCACGGTGGCGCGGCATTCATCTGGCCGATCATCCAGGATTACCAATACCTCGACCTCACGCCCCTGCCGATCGACATCCGGCTCGAAGGCGCGCTCTCGAAACAGAACATCCGGGTCAACACTCCCTCGACCTTCACCGTCGGTGTCTCCACCGAGCCGGGCGTCATGGAAAACGCCGCCGAGCGTATGCTCGGACTCAACCTCGAGAACATCAAGGAACTCGCGAAAGACATCATCTTCGGTCAGATGCGCGTGGTCATCGCCACGATGGACATCGAGGAAATCAACGCCGACCGCGACAAGCTCATCGCCAACATCTCCACCGGCGTCGAGGTGGAGCTTAAAAAAGTCGGCCTGCGCCTGATCAACGTGAACGTCCAGGACATCACCGATGCTTCCGGCTACATCGACGCGCTGGGTCAGGAGGCGGCGTCCAAGGCGATCGCCGAAGCCAAGATCAAGGTGGCCATGGCCGACCGCGACGGCGAGATCGGCGCGGCATCGGCCCAGCGCGACAAGCGGATCAGCGTGGCTTCCGCCAACGCCGATGCGACCAGCGGTGAGAACACCGCGGAGATCGAAATCGCCAATTCCAACGCCCAGCGGCGCAGTGCCCAGGCCGAGGCCGAGCGGCATGCGACCGCCGCCGAAAAGGTGGCGCAGGCGCGCGTGCTCGAGGAAGCCTACGTTTCCGAGCAGAAGGCCGAATCACAGCGCGCCGAGCGCGACAAGGCCACCCAGTTCGCCAATATCGTCGTGCCGGCGGAAGTCGCCAAGCAGCGCCAGATCGTCGAGGCCGATGCCGAGGCCGAACGCGTGCGCCGCATCCAGCAGGGCAAGGCCGACGCCGTGCGCGCCGAGAAAAAAGCCGAGGCCGACGGCATCATCTTCGTCAAGGAGGCGGAGGCCGGCGGTCTCAAGGCGCGAATGCTGGCGGAGGCCGAGGGCGCGCAGGCCGTGCTCACCGGCAAGGCGAAGGGTTTCCATGATCTCATTTCCACCTGCCAGGGACCGCAAGGGGCGCAGCAGATGCTCGTCACCGAACTCCTGCCGCAACTCGTCCGCGAGCAGGTGCAGGCGATTTCCAACCTCAAGATCGACAAGATCACCGTCTGGGACAACGGCGGCTCGGACGGCGGCAAAACCAGCACCGCCAATTTCCTCTCCGGCATGGCCGGTGCGGTGCCGCCGCTGCACGAGATCGCCAAAAACGTCGGCGTCGAACTTCCGGCCTATCTCGGCAAGCTGAAGTCCGAGCCTGCCCCACCGCCTACAGAGCGAGCCACCGGGCCCACGGAACGCGAATCCGTCGATTGATCGGCCATGATCCGCCCCCGCCGCAACCGCCGCACCGCCGCGATCCGCTCGATGGTTCGCGAAACCGCGCTCTCGCCTGCGGATTTCATTCTGCCGATGTTCCTGCACGAGGATGTGGCGGACACGCCGATCGACTCGATGCCGGGCGTCACCCGCTGGTCCCTCGACAGCCTCGTGCGCGAGGTCGGCGAGGCGCACGCCCTGGGCATTCCGGCGGTGGTGTTGTTTCCGAAGATCGAGGAAAACCTCAAATCGCCGCACGGTGAGGAATGTTTCAACGACGACGGCTTGGTCCCGCGCGCGATCCGCGCCCTCAAGGCCGCTCACCCGGAGTTGTGTGTCATCACCGATGTCGCGCTCGATCCCTACAACTCCGACGGCCACGACGGCATCGTCCGTCGCGATGCGCGCGGCAATCTCGTCATTCTCAACGACGAGACGGTGGAAATCCTCTGCCGCCAGGCGCTGAGCCATGCCCGCGCGGGAGCGGACATCGTGGCACCCTCCGACATGATGGACGGTCGCGTCGGTGCGATCCGCGCGGCGCTCGATGCGGAGAATTTCACCGATGTCTCGATTCTCAGCTATACTGCCAAATACGCCTCCGCCTTCTACGGCCCGTTCCGCGGCGCGCTCGATTCCGCGCCGAAGGAAGGCGACAAGATGACCTATCAGATGGACCCCGCGAACCTCCGCGAGGCACTGCGCGAGACCCTGCTCGACGAGGACGAGGGGGCCGACATGCTGATGGTGAAACCGGCCGGGATTTATCTCGATGTCATCGCCCGCGTGCGGGAATCCACCACCTTGCCGGTGGCCGCGTATCAAGTGAGCGGCGAATACCTCATGCTCAAGAGCGCCGCCGCCGCCGGTTGGCTGGACGAAAAAGCCGCCGTGATCGAGTCGCTCACCGCCATCAAGCGCGCCGGCGCCTCGATGGTCCTCACCTACTTCGCCACGCAAGCCGCCCGCTGGCTGCGCGAAAACGCCTGACGTTTCATTCCCCGAGGAAAACGAACTCTTCGGCGATCCGGTTGAGCGCCCGGCGTGCCTGCGGCATCACTTCCGCCAACGTGCCGTAAAGACGCCGTGATCGTCCGGCTTCGCAACCGCAACCATCCGACGCGCGGCGAAAGGATCGCGCGGCGAATGATTCGTAGAATTCCATGCCGGGGGCGGTGCCCCGGTCATGGCGCTTGCGGATGAATTGCGGATAGAGTCCGGTCAGCACCAGAAACTGGTTGCCCGCGGCCACCTGCAGGTGATGCCGCATCCGGCCCTTGGATGTGGCGATGAACGATATGAACTCCGCCGCGTGCGTGAACCCGCGGGTCACGTCCAGCAGTGGATCGCCGCCGTCCGTGCCCACCCGCTTGGCCAGCACTCCCGCGACGTAATCGGAGAGATCCGCATCCTTCAGCCCCGCGCGCAGGAAACCGTGCCGCACCAGCATGTAAAAATAAAACTCCGGCGTCACCCGCAGCGCCGCAGGCGATTCGAGCAACTCACGCAACACCTCCTTCAAGTCCAGCATCTCCCGCATCCCGTCCGGATCGCTCCACAGCTTTTCCAAATGACAGTGCGGGCCTCCCGGTGCCAACACACCCGCGACAAAATCGAAATCCCGCCGCTGGAAACGGCCGGGGCAGGGTAGCGTCCGATGTCTTAACATCCTCCGTCCGTTAGCAGAATCCGGACGGAATGTGCCAGAAAAATATTAAGAAATCCGAAATACTTCGTCGGAAAACCTTTGAAAACGGAGGTTTTCCGCGATTTCCCGGCAGTCATGTTTTGCTTGCGTCTGCCGAAACACACTCATACTGGCCCGTGGCGCGACTTTCCACCCCCGGTTGTCGCTCACCAACCCAGACAAAACACGATGAACCTGACCCGGAAATTCAAGTCCGCGGCCCTGGCAGTCGCCGGCGTCCTGATCCTGCCCGGTTGCGCGTCAACCGGACATGCCAACTCCAGAAGCCTGTCCGATGCACCCGACTACGCGGTGAAATCCGTCGAGCACGGCAAGGCCTCCTGGTATTCCATCCGCACCAACGGCGGCACCCATACCGCCAGTGGCCAGCGGCTCTGCGACAAGAGCGCCACCGCCGCCCACAAGACGCTGCCGATGGGCACCAAGGTGAAAGTCACCAATCAAGCCAACGGCCGCACCGAAATCGTCACCATCAACAACCGCGGTCCCTTTATCCGCGGCCGCATCATCGATGTCACCATCGGCACCGCCGAGCGCCTCGGTTTCCGCCAGCGCGGCGTGGTGCCCGTCAAGGTCGAGGTCCTCAAGCGCATCGAGGCGGAGGACTGAGCGGCCCGAACCCATCAACCACCGTCCGCCGGCCCGTTCCGGCGGACGGTTTTTTCTTCCCCGCGCCGGGCAATCCGGGTTTCGTCCGGTGCCAAGCATGTATGTGATTTCCATCGCCGCCCTGAAGCGCAACACCGCCATCCTGCGCGAGGTGAAGGAAGCGGCCGGCTGCGGGCTGGTGCTCGCGCTCAAGGGTTTCGCCTGCTGGAAGGCGTTTCCCTACATCCGCGACGATCTCGACGGCTGCTGCGCCTCTGGCCTGTGGGAGGGACTGCTCGCCCGCGATTATTTCGGGAAACACGTGCTCGCCTACTCGCCGGCATACGACGAGGGCGATATCCGCCAGCTTTGCGACTTCGCGCATCACCTCGATTTCAACTCGCTGTCCCAATGGCGGCGCTTCCGTGAAACCGTCATGCCCCATCCGCGGTTCCGCAGCGGCGAGCTTCAGTGCGGCCTGCGGATCAACCCCGAGTGCTCCACCGGCCAGACGCCCATCTACGATCCCTGCGTCGCCGGTTCGCGCCTCGGCATCACCGCGGACCAACTTGCCGGCGCCGATCTAACAGGCATCAGCGGCCTGCACTTCCACACGCTCTGCGAGCAGGACTCCGACGACCTGGAAAAAACACTCGTCGCCGTGGACGAAAAATTCGGCCACCTGCTCCGCTCGCCGCAGTTCACTTATCTCAACATGGGCGGCGGCCATTGGATCACCAAGCCGTTCTACGACCGCGAGCGCCTGATCCGCCTCATCCGTGAAACCCGCAACAGATACGGTTTGGACATCTGGCTCGAACCCGGCGAGGCGATTGCCATCCACACCGGCGTGCTGCGCGCTACTGTCATGGACGTTTTCGAATCCGCCGGCCACCGTCTCGCCATTCTCGACGTCTCCGCCACCGCCCACATGCCGGACGTGCTCGAAATGCCCTACCGGCCGGACGTGTTTCTGGTGGAGAAACCAGAGACCAGAGGCAAGAAACCAGAGAAAAAGAAACCGGCGGTCACATTATCCGGCGAGCGATATCTCCCCGCCGGCGACCCCGCCAATATTCAATCATCAATAATCAATACCCAATTCACCCACCGCCTCGGCGGTCCCACCTGCCTGGCCGGCGATGTGATTGGCGACTTCTCGTTTCCCCGTCCGCTGGTGCCGGGCGACACACTCGTTTTCGACGACATGGCGCACTATACCATGGTCAAGACCACCACCTTCAACGGCGTCAAACACCCGCCCATCGCGCTCCAGCACGAGGACGGGAAATTGGAAATCATCCGCCGCTTCGGCTACGAGGACTTTCGTGACCGGCTGGCCTGATGCGCTGAACTGAGCAATGGGGATCCATTTGGAAAAAATCCGACTTTTCTTTCCAAAAATCCGATTTATGTCATCCTGTTCTCATGAAAATCACCGTCGATCTTCCGGACTCCGAACTCCGCGAGATTTGCGAGATCACCGGCATCCGCAAAAAGGGCCCCGCGATCCGCAAACTGCTGGCCGATTCCCTCATGCTTCAACGCCGCAGCCGCATCTCTCAGAAATTCCTCAGCGGCGAGTGGTCCGTCGAACTCGAAGGCTACGAGGCAACGAAAAACGCGGATCGCTCCCAAGCCAAAACCCTCGCCGACCAATGGCGCGACTGATCGAAACATCCCTCTGGATCGACTTCACCCGCGCCAAGACACCTTTGGCGCGGAAACTCGCCATCCAGCCTTGGATTCTCGATCCCGATGCCTGCCTTTGCGAACCTGTCGCTTTCGAGGTCCTGCGTCACGCCACCGCGAAGGAGCGTGCCCGGATCGAGGCCCAATTCGCCACCCTGCCGCTATTGTCCACTCCGCTGCAACTTTGGCGCGATGCCGCCCGTCTAGGCCAGCGATGCCGCGACAAGGGACTCAACGCCGGCTCGCTAGACCTCGTCATTGCCAGCATCGCCATCCACCATCAGGCTGAACTCGTCACCGGCGATGCCGACTACGCCGCCATTGCCCGCATCGTTCCCTTTCGTCTCCAACTCCTCGTCTGATCATTCTCATTCAATGAAGACATGCGGAGGCTTCGTGCCGGAACATGAGGTTGTTCCTCGATAGCAGAGTGGTGCTGACAGTTTGCGGACGCGTTTTTTGGATACTAAAAAAGTGCCGGGAACAGGACTCGAACCTGCACGGGCTAGCCCACTTGATCCTAAGTCAAGCGCGTCTACCAATTCCGCCATCCCGGCTGCGGGCGGCAGGATAAGCGCGAGAGGACGGGCGGCAAGCACGCGTTTCGCGCGGGTGATCGATTCACGGAGGCACGACACTCTTGTCGTGCGGGAGAATCAATGGTGAATGGATAGGCCGCTCCGCGCCATGCCCATTCGCATCTCATTCGCCATCCACCACAAGATTGTGGTGGCTCCAATGGAATCGGTGCCATGACTCAATCCGCCCGGTGGGTGGCCGCTTCCTCCTTCATCGAGTAAAGCACGGGGACCACGAACATGGTCATCAGTTCGATGAGCATGCCACCGAAGATCGGCACGGCCATCGGGGCCATGAGGTCGGAGCCGCGGCCGGTGGAGGTGAGCACCGGGAGCAGGGCCAGCAGCGTGGTGGCGGTGGTCATCAGGCAGGGGCGCACGCGGCGGCAGCCGGCTTCGACGACGGCGCGCCGGATGGCCTCGGTGCCGCGCGGTTTCAATTCGGCGAAGCGCTGGCGCAGGTAGGTGGACATGACCACGCCGTCGTCGGTGGCGATGCCGAAGAGTGCGAGGAAACCGACCCAGACTGCGGTCGAAAGGTTGATTGGCGAGATGTTGAAGAGTTGGCGGAGGTTATGGTCGAAAATTTCGACATCGAGGAAACCGGGACGGCCATAGAGCCAGAGCAGCAGGAAGCCGCCGGACCAGGCGACGGCCACGCCGCTGAAGACGATGAAGGTGGTGGTGACCGAGCGGTTGTCGAGATAGAGCAGGATGAAGATGAGGCCGAGCGCCAGCGGGACCATGGTCCAGAGCGTGCGGTTGAACGCGAGGGCGGACTCGTAGTTGCCGGCGAACTCGTAGCGCACGCCGGGAGGGCGCTTGAGGCGGCCTTCGCTTTCGGCGCGCTCGAGATGGGCCTTGGCGTTTTCCACCACATCCACCTCCGCGAATCCGGGATGCGAGCCGAAGGTGACGTAGCCTGTTAGAAAGGTGTCCTCCGCCTTGATCATCTGCGGGCCGCGGACGTAGTCGATGCGCGAGAGTTGTGACAAGGGCACCTGCGCACCCTCGCGGGTCGTGACCAGCACGCGGCCGAGCGCCTCCTGCGAATCGCGCGTTTCGCGGGCGTAGCGGACCTGCACCGCGAAGCGCTCGCGGCCCTCGACGGTGGTGGTGACCACGCGGCCGCCGATGGCGGTCTGGATGGTTTCGTGAATGTCGGCGATGTTGAGTCCGTAGCGCGAGGCGGCGTCGCGGTCGGGGACGATTTCGAGGTAGGGCTTGCCGACGATGCGGTCGGCATTGACCGTTTCGGCGGCGAGTCCGTCGATTTCCCCGCTGCGCAGCAACGACTCGATCTGCAGCCCGAAGGCTTCGATTTCCTCCAGGCTGGGTCCCTTGACCTTGAGACCCATCGGCGCGCGCATGCCGGTGCGCAGCATGACGAGGCGGGTTTCGATCGGCTGGAGTTTCGGCGCGCCGGTGATGCCCGGGATGCGGGTGGCTTCGTCGATCTTCGCCCAGATGTCCTCAGGGCTGCGGATTTCCGGCCGCCACTGGCGGAACGGCTTGCCGCGCGGGTCCTCGATCAAATTGCCATGTTCATCGTAGAAATAGTTGTCTTCGTCATCGGTGCGGAAACGGAGCACGCGGCCTTTTTCGTCGGAACGGTATTCGGGCAGGTAGTTGATGACTGTTTCGATCATCGAGATCGGCGCGGGGTCGAGCGGCGATTCGGCGCGGCCGAGCTTGCCGACGACGCGCTCGACCTCGGGGATGGCGGCGATGGCGGCATCCGTCTGGCGCAGATATGCCATGACTTCGTCGATCGACGCATGCGGGCTGACGGTGGGCATGTAGAGGAACGAGCCTTCGTCGAGCGTCGGCCGGAACTCGCGGCCGAGGCCTGGAAGTTTTTCCGCGGCGCTTTGCCACAAGCGGGTCTCGGTGATGCCATTGCCGAGATATTTCGGCAGGAAGGCGAAGAGTTTGGGAAACCCGAGCATCACGCAGAGACCGAAGACCAGGAGCGCGACCGGCAATGTCAGGAACAGCGCCTTGTGCGCGAGGCACCACGCGAGCACGCGTGGATAGACGGATTCAAAGCCCTTGAATACCAGCAGCAGCCCGCCGACGACGAGAATCACGAAGATGCCGTTTTCGAGCGAGTTGCGGTCGAGCCCGAGCGGCATCCAGTCGAGGGTGAGGAATACCACCACCGCCAATGCGGCGATGAGGTTGAGGCCGAGGATGAAGGCACGGCGGAGTTTGCCGCGGACGAAGGGATCGATGGCAATGCCGGCGGCGAGCGTGAACAAGGCGACCGCCAGCGGCAGTGAGATCGTGAAGGCGATCGTACCGGCCGCGGCGAGCAGTCCGCAGGTGAGTCCGCGGCGGTTGCGCAGGAGTTTTGGAAACGATCCGAACAGCAAATGCGCCACTGGCGGGATGATGGTGAGCGCGACGACGATCGAGGCGATCAGGGCGAA
Organism: Luteolibacter sp.; assembly: GCA_041686775.1. Lineage (GTDB taxonomy): Bacteria > Verrucomicrobiota > Verrucomicrobiia > Verrucomicrobiales > Akkermansiaceae > Luteolibacter. The sequence continues at coordinate 10,227 of JAWLDG010000019.1, forward strand.
GGTCTTTGTGAAGGCCAGCGGCTTGAACAAACGGCCCGCCTCGCCGGTCATGGTGAAGACCGGCAGGAAACTGATCACCGTGGTGAGCACCGAGGTGGTGACCGCGGAGGCCACTTCGGTGACAGCCCGGTAGATCACGTCGGCGCGCGATTCATCCGGATCCGCCTCGTCGAGGTGCTTGAGGATGTTTTCCGTGAGCACGATGCCGACATCGACCACGGTGCCGATGGCGATGGCGATGCCTGCGAGGGCGACGACATTCGCATCCACCCCGGCGAGTTTCATGCTGATGAAGGTGATGAGCACCGCCAGCGGCAGCATCGCGGAAATGAGCAGGCTGCTGCGCAGGTGCAGCACCATCACGACTACCACGATGATGGTGACGAGCACCTGCTGATAGAGCGCCTCGTCGAGCGTGTTGAGCGTTTCGCCGATGAGTTTCGAACGGTCGTAGAAGGGAACGACGGTGACTTTCGAGGTGCTGAGCCAGTCCGGCCAATCGGCGTGCGGCGTGGTGCGGGTGAAATCCAGCAGGGCATCATCGGAACCGCCGATGCCATTCGATGCGGAAAACGTTTCGACTTCAGCGGGCGTGGTGCGTGTCCAATCGATCACGGCGCGGACCGGCAACGAGGCTTCCAGTTCCTTGAGTTTCGACTTGGTCGCCTTGATCGCTTCGAGGGGATTGGCCCCGTAGCGGGCGACGACCACGCCGCCGGCGGCATCGGCTCCGTTCACGTCGAGCGCGCCCCGGCGCATCGCCGGACCGAGCGTGACCTGGGCGATGTCGGCGACGGTGATGGGCGTGTTGTCGCGCACGGCCACGACCGCCTTTTCAAGATCGGAAACGTCTTCGACATAGCCGGTTCCACGCAGGAAATACTCGACGCCGTTGACCGCGAGGTTGCGAGCGCCGATTTCCTGGTTCGACTTGCGCACGGCATCGACCACCTGGGCGAGCGTGACTTCGTTGGCGCGCAGCAGGTCGGGATCGACATCGACCTGATATTGCCGTTCGTAGCCGCCGACCGAAGCGACCTCGGCCACTCCCTCGGCGGCGAGCAGGGCGTAGCGGACCTGCCAGTCCTGGATGGCGCGGAGTTCGTCGAGATCCCAGCCGCCGGCGGGATTGCCATCCGGATCGCGTCCTTCGAGCACATACCAGAACACCTGGCCGAGCCCGGTGGCATCCGGACCAAGGGTGGGCGTGACCTCCTCCGGCAGCAGGTTGGAGGGCAGCGAGTTGAGTTTTTCGAGCACCCGGCTGCGGCTCCAGTAGAACTCGATGTCCTCCTCGAAAATCAGATAGATATAGGAACTGCCGAACATCGAGTAGGACCGCACCTCGCTCACACCCGGCACGCCGAGCAGCGCGACGGTGAGCGGATAGGTCACCTGGTCCTCGATGTCCTGCGGCGAGCGGCCGGGCCAGTCGGTATAGACGATCTGCTGGTTGTCGCCGAGGTCGGGGATCGCATCGACCGCCACCGGATCGCGCGGATAGCCGCCGGTGTCCCAGTCGAACGGTGCGACGCGGATGCCCCAGCCGATGAAGAACGTCAGCAGGAGCAGGACCACCAGCTTCTGGTGCAGGCAGAAATGGATGAGGCGGTTCATGGAATTTTGGCCACAAAAAGCACAAGGGTCACAAAGTTTTCAGAAATGGAGGCTGGGAAAATTGTTGTGATTTGCGCCTTTGTGAGGATGGATATGGGAAATGAAACATTTAAGCCATTTGTGCTCTCTGTGGCTCACTAAAGAACGAGTTTTTTGATTTGTAAGTCAGGTGCGCCGAAGTTGATGAGGAGGCCGTGTCTTTTGCCGGAGGCGCGGAGGTATCCGAGGACTTGTGCGACATGTTCGTCGGCGATGACCATGCTGGCTTTCAACTCGGTGATCAGCTCGTTTTCGACGAAGAGATCGGCGAGAAAGTCACCGAGGAGGGAACCATCCCGATCACGAACTTGTATGGGAAACTGTTGTTCGACGGAAAGTCCGATTCGACGGATACGGTTCCTCAGGCCGTTTTCGTAAACCTTTTCCAAGTGACCGTGGCGAAGCCATTGGTGGAGATCGTATGATTGTTCACGGATTTGATCACAGAGTTGTTTGGCTTCGGTGTCAGTCATGGTTGTTGGGGTTTGGACTTTTGGCCACATAGAGGACAAAGGTCACAATGTTTGGTTGGAATGTGATTTCTGATGTTTTTGATATTCGCGAAGCGGATCATTGATCTTGTGTTTTTTGTGCTTCTTGTGGCTCAACCGAAAGCGTGTCGGTGATGGTTCCGCAGGTAAGCATGGCATCGCCGTAGTAGGGGTTGAGGATTTCGGGTTTCGCGGAGAGCCAGTCGGCTCCGCTGTCGTCGAAGGCCATCGGGCAGTGGACGACGTAGGCGTTGCCGACGGCATCGATGCCGTATTCGCGGATGCGGGCGATGAGGGTATCGCTGAGGGGTTTGAAGGCGCTGCGGCGTGACTTGATGTCAGTGGCCGATGCGACCGCTTCGGCGAGGGTTTTCAGGTCGCCGGTGGCGGTTTCCGCCAGATGTTCGGCGGTCTTGCGCGCAGCTTCGTCGTCATCGTCAGCGAGGGCCTTGGCGAGTGGCAGGTAGGCATCGAGAGTGCGGCGCAAGGGTGCGGTTAGAGCGGGATCGGCGGCTGGCGGGGGCTGCGATTGATAGGGCAGTCCGAGGTGGCGGCCGGCTTCCTCGATGGCGCGCAGCACGCGATGGGCGGCGGCTTGTGGCGACGAGGAAAGTTCGCTTTCCGCGAGGGTGAGTTGGTTGAGAAGCCTGTTGGAGAATTCGTTCCAGAGATTGAGTTCATCGGGTTGGAGCCACTGGGTGTCGATGCCCTGGAGGTGGGAGCGGATGGCTTCGAGGCGCGCCGGGCCGGGATTTTCAGTGAAGCGGTGCAGCAGGCGCGGGACGGCGGCCCATTGTCCGGCAAGATCGGCGGGGGCTTCGCCGGCGGGGCGTTCTTCAATGCCGGCATTTGGATTCATCATCGACGGGCGGGCCTTGATCTGGAGTTCGGAGTCGAGTTTGAAGGCACCGCGGCTGACGACGAGTTCGCCTTCCTCCAGCCCGGCCTCGACGATGAAGCGCTCGCCGACCCGCGGGCCGAGGATGATTTCACGGCCTTCGAAGACGGGACCGGCATCGGTGGAGATGCGGACATAGACGATGGCGCGCTCGCCGGTGCGGAGCACGGCGGAGGCGGGAACGAGCCGCGGGACCGGGGCTCCGGCGGCATCGGGGATCATGCCAAGTTCTTCGGCGGGGACGAGGTCCATGCCGCAGATGTCGCATTGGCCGGGACCGTCCTTGATGATTTCCGGGTGCATCGGGCTGATCCATTTGCCGGCGAGCGAGGGGTCGAGCACGCGGCCGCTGGCGGTCATGGCGGAATGCACGACCGCTTCGGCGAACATGCCGGGCTTGAGGGCGAGGTCGTCGTTGGGGACGTTGACGCGGACGCGCGCGACACGGCGCATCGGATCGATTTCGGGGTCGATGAAGGCGATGCGGCCGTGGAAGGTGCGGCCGGGGATGGCCTCGACGGAGATCTCGACGTCCTGGGCGTAGCGCAGCCACGGCAGGTCGGCCTCGTAGGCTTCGAGCTTGATCCAGACGGCGGAGAGGTCGGCGACGCGGAAGAGCGGATCGCCGGTTTTCACGTATTGGCCTTCGTTGGCGAACTTGTCGATGACGATGCCGGCCTGCGGGGCGTAGAGCGTGAGATGGTCGGTGGGTTGTTCGGCGTTTTCGATGTTGGCGATCTGATCGTCGGTGAACTGGAGCAGCCTGAGTTTTTCGCGGGAGGCTTCAAGCAGGCGACGGCGGGTGTCGCGAACGGCATCGGAGGTGTTTTCCGCGGTTCGCATCGCACGGCCGGCCTCGATGAGTTCGCGCTGGGCGACGAGCAGGGCGGGCGAGTAAATCTCGGCGAGATGGTCGCCCTTGCGGACCAGGGCGCCGGTGAAATCGACGAACAGGCGGTCGAGCCGGCCATCGACGCGCGAGGTGATGGAGGTGATACGACGTTCATCGTAGTCGATGCGGCCGAAGAGCCGGACATCGGCGGTGGCGGGCTCTTTCACCACTGGTGAAACGCGGATGTCGAGCAGCGCGGCGGCCTCGGGGGTGATGTTGATTTCGCGCAGGCCGCCGGAGCCGTCGTCGGCGAGCGGGATGAGGTCCATGTTGCAGATCGGGCACAAGCCGAAGTTCGGCTGGCGGATCTGCGGGTGCATCGAGCAGGTCCAGGTTTCGCCGGAGGCGGCGGATGAATCGTCGGTGGATTTTTCCGCAGGCGGCAGGCCGAACCACCAGCCGGCGAGGAAGAGCAGCAGCGGCAGGATGAAGGCGATCAGCTTGCGCGGGAAGCGTTTGAGGAAGGCGGGGAGTTTCATTGAATCGAAGGATTGGCCACAAAGGGCACAAGATTCACAAAGGGTATTTGGATATCTGCATTCATCGGGTTTTGTGACTTTTGTGCTTCTAGTGGCTGGATTTTCACCGGATGCCTGCGGCGGCCTTGAGGGTGGCGGTGGCTTTGCCTAACTGGGCGCGGTTGCGGGCGAGCTGGAGTTGATAGGCGAGGTGCTGCCGCCAGGTTTCGACGAGGTCGGTGAAATCGCTGGTGCCGGCGCTGTAGCCGGTGAGGGTGACCTCGTAGGCTTGGCGGGCGTCGGGCACCAGACGGGTTTCGAAAAGCGAGGCGACTTCGCGCGCGGTTTCGGCGCGATACCATGCTTCCTCGATCCGGTAGCGCAGATCCGAGCGGGTGGAGGCGAGCATGGCCTCGGTTTCGGCCATGCCGGCGCGGGCCTCGCGGATCATCGCACGCCGCGGCTCCTGCCAGAGCGGGATGTTGATGCCCAGAGTGGCATAGATCTGATCGCGGCCGTTGGCCATCTGGGACAGTCCGGAGTCGGAAATCGATGCGCCGCTGATGCCTGCGGTGACGTCGGGGAATTTCTCCAACTCGGCGCGTTTGAGCCGGTGGCGGAAGGCATTGGCCCGCTGTTCGGCGGCGGCGACTTCCGGGTGTTGTGCGCGGGCACGTGCGAGCAAGGTTTGCAGCGAACCGGGCGATGTGACGACAGCATTTCCAGGAGCGGGCAGTGTCGCGCCGGCCGGGCGGTTGAGCAGGGAGTTGAGACGCGCGACCGCAGTGGCGCGGAGTTTCCCTGCTTCCGCCAGATCGGTGTCGATCATTGCAAGCTCGTTGCCCAGGCGGATTTGATCGGCCTGCCTGGCCTGGTCGGCGGTGACGCGGGCATCCACGGTTTCACGCATCGCTTCGAGCACCGAGCGGCTGTCGCGAGTGAGATCGAGCGTGCGCTGGGCAAGGTAAAGATCCCACCAGGCGGCGTGGACCTGCTCGGTGAGCTTGAGTTCGAGTGCGGCGATTTCGGCTTGTGCCGCAGCGGCCTCGCTATCCGCGGCGGCGGCGGCTTCGCGGCGTTTCCCGGGGAACGGGATTTTCTGTTTCACACCACCCATCAGGTCGGCGCGTCCGGCGGCGGTTTCGGCCATCGAACCGGCGGCGATTTCCATCGTCGGATCAGGCAGTGAGCGTTCCTGCGGGGCTTTCTGCGCGAGCCGCTCGGCGCGGTGCCGTGCGGCGGCGATCGACGGGTGGTGGCGGACGGCGAGCCGGGCCAGTTCGTCCGGGCCGGTGCTGCGCGGGACGGCGTAGTTCACCGCAGCCGATGGCGGCGGGGTTTCGAGCCGGACTGGGGTTTCACCGGTGCGGTCTTTCGTGGATGCGCAGCCGGTCATGTATAAGCAGCCGATAATAAGAAAGGCTCGATGCATCGTGTGCGCGGGGTGGGCCACAGAGGGCACATGATTCACAAAGTGAACTGACATGGCGACGTAATTCCGACCTTGTGTCCCTTGTGCCTCCTGTGGCGGGTTCGTCTCAATCCAACTTTTCCAAGTATTTCTCGGGATCTTTTTTGAACTTGGGAACGCAGGAATCACAGCAGAATTTGATTTCGCGTCCTTCGTGTTGGATGACGACCGGCTCGCCCATCGAGCCGAGTTTTTCCCCCGAGACGAGGCAGGTATCAAGCGGGTATGCCTTGACGCCGGATTCGGATGAGGATGCGGCGGTGGATGCCTCCTGCTTGTTGCACGAAACGGAGGCGATGGCGATGACGGCAAGCGGAATGAGGATGATTTTCATAAGACTTGGGGATGCAATCGATCCGGCGGGATCATTCCGCCGGATCTGTGAGTTGGTTGATAGCTTGTGATTGCCGGATGATCAACGGCTGTTGGAGCGTGACCGCATTGGACCCTTTCCGTGAGGTGCGGTTTTCAACATGGTGTGGTTTACGGAGGTTTTCGCACCATCATGCCTGAATGGCACTCTGTCGATGACGGGACCTTTGCCGGGTGGAGCGATGAGTTTCTTGAGGTTGGAGGATGCGTGGTGTCTCGATGCGGATCCGGTGCCATCACTCGAATAGCCTTTCGCTTGAGAACGGTATTCGTGCGATGCCGCCAGTGACGAACCTGAGATGGTGAGCGACACGGTGGCGGCGATTACTGCGATTCTGCTAGTTTTCATGGGTTGGTGGTGGTTTGTGTTTTGTCCGGGTTTTTCAGGGATTCCCACTTTGATGGACTGTCCGCCATTGCGGGAGAAACACCGGCTACAATGATAGCACACCGGCTGGGTGAAAAACCCTTGAATAATCTTCCGTCCGCATGGACACGCCGTAAATGGGGTGTGAGCCTACTGGCTTTTGTCGGACGGCGGCGAATTATCAAACCGGGAGGCGAGCGCCGGCTGTTTCGTCCACGCAATGGTCCCTGGGATTCTCTTCGCGCACCTTCAGCGAAGGTCTTTGAGCCGATTCTTGAGAATTTGCCTCGCGCGGTAGATCCGGGTTTCCACGGCCTTGCTCGAACATCCGAGAATTTTCGCGATGTCCGCATACCCCAGATCCTCGTGCACGAACAAGGTGAGTGCCTCGCGCAAATCCATTGGGAGGTCCAGCACGGCGCGGTTCACCGTGTCTGAGATTTCATTGCCGATGGCCGTCCCGTCGGGAGCGCGCGATGGATCGGCCGGTTCGGGAAACGAGGTTTCGCCACCGGCATCGGTGTCATCCATCGATACCGTCGGATGACGCCGAATCCAGCGGGCGTGATTGCGGGCAAGATTGGCGGCGATGGCGAAGAGCCAGGTGCTGAATGTGCCGGAGGGTTTGTAGCGTCCGCGCGCCTGGTAAATTTTCACGAACGTTTCCTGCGCGAGATCCGCTGCGACATCGCGGCGTCCGGTCATGCGGTAAAGGAACGCGATCAAGCGGTCGCCCCAGCGGCGCATCAGTATGTCGAGCGCCTCGTCCTCGCCTCTTGCGAGGCGGATCATGAGGTCGGAATCCGGAACGTCCATGGTGTGAGAGCGGCGTTCGGATCAGTGGTGCGAATGGTTGGTGCCGGTGGAACCCACTGCGGCGGGGAGCACCGTCTTGAGGTATCGCATGGCTTGCTCCTCGCTCATCAGCGCGGCTGTCTGATAGAGATGCTCCAGCATCTTGGTCTTGCACTCGCCCCGCACCCGCTCGTAATCCGCGATGGCTTGTTGTAGTTCGGCGTCCGTGGTCCGGTTCTTCAATGCGACCGATTCAAGGCGCGCGCGGCTTTCCTCGATCCGCCGGCACATTTCCCCGCACACGGGGCGATAGGCGGCGTGGAGTTCCGCGACCTTGGCGAATTGCTCGTCGGAAAGGTCCAGTTCCGTGCGCAGCCAGGCGAGTTCGGGCAACCCGTCAAGCAAGGTGCCGTCGGCGGAGGCATGCTGCGTGCGGGTGATGCTGTAGGAAACAAGTCCCGCCACGATGGCGATGATCAGAATGATGACCGGTCTTTTCATCAGCGGATCGATTGGATGAATGGGCTGATGGACTGAAGATAGGCGGAATCATCGTCGGGGAAAGGCTCCCGAGGCATCACGCCCAGGAGGATGCCGGCCAGCACGGCCGTCGCACAGGTGGCTGCCGCAACCGGAGGCTGGTACAGGCTTTCCGCGATCCGTCCGCAAAAACGCCGGATCGCAGTCTTCCAGCTTCTTGATTCGGAGGTGCCTATGCGAAGCCAGACCTCCCGCCGAAATCCGGGGTGCATTTTCAAACCCGGATCACAGTTTTTCAGCAATCGATCCAATTCGGAGTCATTCATGGCGGTGGATGGTGAGCGGATGATCCAGCCGGAAGCCGGTATCTCATTGCGTTCAACACCACTTTTGGGGAAAACCCTCAAGAAATCGCATTCCCGCCGTGGGGCCCGCTAGCGAGGGTGAACAGATTCCCTTGTAGACGAGAAGAAATCGGACGTGGGCGCGAGTCGCCGCCCACTCAGTTTTCAAGGATCTCGACTTCGTAGCCGTCGGGATCGGTGACGAAGGCCATTTTCCGGGTGCCGGAGGAGAATTTCTCGCGCCAGCCGGAGGGCCAGATCTCGATGCCGGCCTTTTCGAGTTTGTCGCAGTAATCGATGACGTCGGGCACTCCGAGGCAGGTGTGCATGAGGTCCTCGGGGCATTTCGCGGTGTAGTCCGGCGAGTGGCAGAGTTCGAGGAAGACATCGTTGCCCGGCAGTTCCAGGAAGGCGAGTTGGTTGCCCTGCGGCGAGTCTTTGAATTCGCGCAGGTTGTAGCCGAGCTGCTTGTAGAATTCGACGGACTTGTCCATGTCATGGACGCGGATGCGGGTGTGGAGAAAGCGGATCATGGCGCGGGGAGCTTGCGTCAATTGCGCGGATTTGCCAAACGGCGATTGCTTCGGGCGCGGAAAATTCCCATTCCCGGGATTGCATTTCCGCCCGCTTCGCCACCTATTCGCCGCGTAAACCAGTCGACCCACATGAAACGAGCCCATCCCAAGGACGAACAAAACCGCTTCAGCGGGGGTGTGCGGCATTACCATCGGAGCGGTGCGCAGGCTCGCCGGTCGTGGGATGAATGGGTGGACGGTGCGGGCAAAAAACGAGGTGGTTTTCTCCGGTATCTCAAAATCCTCGGTATCGTCCTCGCCGTTCTCGCACTGGCAGCCATCGTCGCCGGGTTGATCATCGAGCTGCGCTGATTTCGCCTGGCGTGGCCGCATGCGGCTTTGACAAGCCCGGCCCGCGCGTTCAGCTTTCCCGCCCCGCCAGAGGAAAAAACGGCGGTTTCCACCATGGGTAAAAGCCTTTTCCAAAAAGTCTGGGACGCGCACAGGGTCGGCACGCTGGCCGACGGTCGCACGCAATTGTTCATCGGCACCCACCTCATCCACGAGGTCACCTCGCCGCAGGCCTTCGGCATGCTGCGCGACCTGGGGCTCAAGGTGAAATTCCCGCAGCGCACCTTCGCCACCGTGGACCACATCGTGCCGACCATCGATCAGGACGCGCCGCAGGACCCGCTCGCCGCGGAAATGATGCAGGCGCTGCGCAAGAATGCGGACGATTTCGGCGTGACCTACTTCGACCTCGCCTCCGGCAAACAAGGCATCGTTCACGTGGTCGGCCCCGAACAGGGGATTACCCAGCCCGGCACGACCATAGCCTGCGGCGACTCTCACACCGCCACGCACGGCGCGTTCGGCGCGATCGCCTTCGGCATTGGCACCACCCAGGTGCGCGATGTGCTCGCTTCGCAAACGCTGGCCTTGGAAGCTCTCAAAGTCCGCCGCATCGAGGTGAACGGCGACCTCCGCCCCGGCGTGTATGCCAAGGACGTGATCCTCCACATCATCCGCCTGTTGGGCGCGAAGGGCGGCATCGGCTATGCCTACGAATATGCCGGCGATGTCTTTGACCGCATGTCGATGGAAGAACGCATGACCGTGTGCAACATGTCCATCGAGGGCGGCGCGCGCTGCGGCTATGTCAACCCGGACGCCAAGACCGTGGCCTATCTGCAAGGCCGCCCGTATGTGGACATGAGCGACTTTGACGCCACCGCCGCGCGCTGGTTGTCCTTCGCCTCCGATGAGGACGCGCATTACGACGACATCGTCCTCATCAACGCCGCCGACATCGAGCCCACCGTCACCTGGGGCATCTCCCCGGACCACGGCATCTCCATTTCCGAGACCATCCCCGATCCGGCGAGAGCCGAGACTCCTGCGGAAAAAGCGACTATCGAGGAAGCGCTCGCCTACATGAAGCTGCCCGCCGGCACGCCGATCAAGGGCGTGAAAATCGATGTCGCCTTCATCGGCTCCTGCACCAACGGCCGCCTCTCAGATTTCCGCGAAGTGGCGAAATACATCAAAGGCCACATGGTCGCGCCGGGCGTGAAAGCCATTGTGGTTCCCGGCTCCCAGATCGTTGCCATCCAGGCCGAGCAGGAAGGACTCGACAAGATCTTCACCGATGCCGGCTTCGAATGGCGCGGCGCGGGATGTTCGATGTGCCTCGCGATGAATCCCGACAAGCTCGTCGGCGACCAGCTCTGCGCCTCGTCCTCCAACCGCAACTTCAAGGGCCGCCAGGGATCGCCCACCGGCCGCACCGTGCTGATGTCGCCCGTCATGGTTGCCGCCGCCGCCATCAACGGCTGTATTTCGGATGCCCGTGAGTTGTTCCACATTGAGAAAACGGCGGCTGTCGCATAATCCAAGATGACGATCCAACCCGCCATCCGTTTCCTGCGGGCGCTCGCGATCATTGCTCCGATGATCCTCACGGCGTTGGCGGATCAAGCCGCACCGCCGGACAAGCCGCTGCTTTGGAAAATCGAGGGTCATTCGTTGGAAAAGCCATCCTGGTTGTTCGGCACCATCCACCTTGTCACGCCGCGGATCGAGAGGCTTCATCCGGCGGTCGAGCAGGCGCTCGAAACATCCGACACCCTGGCCACCGAACTGTCGTTCGATCCGATGATACAGATGGCCGGCGCGATGCTCATGATGCGCGGCGACGGCAAGACGCTGACTGAATCGATCGGCGGGGACCTGCAAGCGAAACTCGAAGCCAGGATCGAGGCGATCAATCCCGCGCTCGGTGCGGCGGTCTTCGAGCCGATGAAAACATGGGCCGTGGCCATGGCGGTGGTCATGCTTCCTTATCAGCTCGAGGGCGGCAAGGCGCTCGACCAGATCCTCTGGCAGCGCGCGACCGATGCCGGGAAGGAAACCCTCGGCCTCGAGCGAATGAAAGACCAGGTAGCCGCCTTCGAAGTGCTCGACGAGGAGGAACAGACGATCTACCTGCGCGCCACACTGGAGAATTACGACGACAACGACCGGCTGCTGAAGGAAATGATCGCCGAATACGAGGCGGGCGACGCCGAAGCCATCGACCGCATCACCACCCGATCCATCGAGCGCTTCGCCGGTGGCGAACGCGAGAAGGCGATCGGCGAAAAACTGCTCAAAAGCCTCATCACCGAGCGCGACCGCACCATGGCGGGGACCATCGATACGATGCTCCGCGAGGACACCGCCAAGAGCCGATTCATCGCCGTGGGTGCGGGGCATCTCGTCGCCGAAAACAGCATCCGCAAGCACCTCGAAGACAAAGGCTGGAAGATCACCCGCATCACCGACTGAAGTTCAATATTCAATATTCAATCTCCAATACTCAATTCGCCATGCCACTCGAACCCGTCAAACAAGTCACCGGCCGCGCCGTTTTCGTTCCCGGAGCGGACATCGATACCGACCGCATCATCCCCGCGCGGTTCATGAAATGCGTCACCTTCGACGGTCTCGGAGAGTTCGCGTTTTACGACGTGCGCTTCAACCCGGACACCGGCGAGAAAACCGACCACCCGCTCAACGACCCGCGTTTTGCAGACGCTTCGATCCTTTTGGCCGGCGTGAATTTCGGCTGCGGCTCGTCGCGCGAGCACGCGCCGCAATCCCTGCGCAAATACGGCTTCAACGGCATCATCGCCGAATCCTTCGCCGAGATCTTCTTCGGCAACTCGACCACGCTGGCCATGCCCTGCGTAATCGCGAAGGGCGCCGACATCGCGAGCCTGCGCGAGGCCATCGAGGCCGATCCCTCCATCGAAGTGACTATCGATGTGGAGAAACTCGAAGTGCGCGCGTCGAACGGCACGCAATTCAGCGTGACGATGCCCGACTCCGCGCGGGACGCGCTCGTTTCCGGACGCTGGGATCCGATCCAGGAACTGCTCGACAACGAAGCCGACATCCAGGCGAAAGCCCGCGAGCTGCATTACGTTTGAGAATCATTGGAGTGGCTCTCTCTGAGAGCCATATTCCGCAGTGGCGGTTTGAAACCGCCTTTGCGATCCATGGCGCTTTCAAAGCGCCACTCCGTTCCTCACTCCAGCACCGCCTGTAGCTCGTGCGTCTGATTCGCACGCGGGATGAACGGGCTGTTATAGCCTAACAGGCGGTATTCCTTCGCCTTGCGGCCGAGTTTCACCAGTTCCGCATCCACCGCCTCACGCGCCTTGGCTGCGCCAGACCGCGGCCCCTGCCACGCATAGCTCAGCGCCTCGGCGGCGGGCACGTCGCGCACCTCCACATCCTCGCCGTCGGCACCGGTTTTGCCGACATTCTGGTTCTGATAGAGAAACGCCATTTGCTCCATGTCGGCGGCTTCCTTGCCTTCGGCGTCGAGTTTCATTTCGACAGGCGCGGTCATCGGGATTTCTTGGCGCTTGATGTGGCGGAAGAGCGTCATGAATTCGCCGTCCGGCTTGTTGCCGCGTGTGAAGGCCGCGCGGTAGGCGGGGTACTTCTTCAGCGTCACTTGGTTGAATGGCCCCGGTTCCGGCCAGCCTTCCGGCAAGGGCGATTCGGATATGTAGCGCGGTTCGGCGGCCTTGTTCTTAGCTTCCGTCCGCAATTTTGAGGCGGGTGCCGAGGCAGCATGGCAGACCAAGGCGAGGAGGCAGAGGGAAATGCCGACGGATCTTTTCATCGCTCAAAAAAATCCGCCGGGCGTTCCAGCGCGCAACTGGAAAAATCAAGAAGCGGGCGAGACGCCCACGCTCCCCTCAGCCTCGCATCTTCGAATACGCGCGCAGGTAGCCGGCGCACTGGGCGACCTCGGGCAGGTTGGTCTTCCAGTTGTGTTCGTATTCGATCGAGACGTTGCCGGCGAAGCCGTGTTTGCGGACTTCGTCGAGGATCGCGATGTTGTCGATGACGCCGGTGCCGAACGGGCGGTCGTGCGACCATTTCCCGGCCGATTCGCGGTCCTTCATGTGGAACGAGTGGATGCGCGGCGCGACTTTCTTGACCACCTCGACGGGATCGAGGCCGCTGGTCGCCCAGTGGCCGATGTCGGCGCAGATGCCGACGTTCGGGTGGCGGTCCTTGACGGAGTTGAAGACGAAATCCGGATCCCACATCTTGTACATCGGTTTTTTCGGATGATTGTGGAAACAGACCTTGATGTCATATTCTTCCGCGAGTTTCTCCAGGGTGTCGATGGCATCGATCATTTCGGTGGTGATGCCGTAGAGACCGAGTTTTTTGCCCATCTCGAACACCTTGCGGGCTTCCTCCTCCTTCTTGGAGATCCAAGTGACGCCGAAGTTGTAGGCGACGAGATTGTTTGCCTTCAGGTGGTCGATCACCGCCTGGAGTTTGTCGTCCGGGAGGTCGGGGCCGAATTTCAGATCGCCGTGCTCGCCGCCGATTTTCTGGTTGGGGAACAGCTCGACGCCGCCCATGCCGGCGGCGGCGGCCATTTCGATGGCCTCGAAGAGGGTGAATTCCTTGAACGACCAGCACTGCACCGAGATGCCGAATCCGGCGGCGGTGAGCGCGGGTTGCGGAATCGGCGCGCCCTTCGAGCGGAGTGCGAGCAGGGCGGACGCGGCGGGAATCATGGTGAGAAGCGAGCGGCGGTTCATGGTCGGAAAAAGGGTGGCATGGAGTGGGGCGGGATCAATCACGCATTCGGGGAAATCGCGAGGTCAGGCGCCCGGCCCCACCGGCTCGCCGAGCAGCGAGAGGTTTTCCAGAGTGAATGGCACCTCGTAGGTTTTCAGATCGTCGTGGATTTCGATCACGATCCCGGCATCGGCCGGAACCGCCTCCTTGTGCTCGAGCGTGAAGGTGCAGACGGTGTCGGACCCGCTGTGACCGCGTCTTTCCAGCGGGGTTTTCACGCCGTTTTCCACGAGCCATGCGTTCTTGAGGGTTTCGGAGCCGATGCGGAGTTTCAGCTCGATATTCTGCGTGCCCTTGTCGCCCCAGCCGTCCTCGATCTTTTTGATTTCCGCACCGAGCTCCTTGCCTTTGGCTCCGGCCTTGAGTTCGGTGAAGCCGAGTTCGATTTCCTTGGTTCCGCCTGCCACGAGGTATTCGATCACGCCGGAAATCTCGCGGATCCCCTTGGCGGATGGCGGCGGCAGCTTGAGTTGGACGTCAAACAGCGCGGACGCCTTGTCGGCGGAGAGTTTCGGGAATCCGAGCCGGCGGTCCCAGTCGCGCTTGCCCATGATGAGATCCGTTCCATCGCTGGCCACGGCCTTGGTGATGGCGCTCTTGTTGGTGACCTCGAGGATGCCGCCGGGAAACTCGGCGAGCACGGCGAGCGTGTAGCCCGGCTCGTTGTGGAACGGGCGGAGGTCGAGCGCCTTTGGCAGGTCCTTGGCGAGGCGGACACCCACCACGCGGATCGATTTCAACTCGCCGCCCTCCGCGGGCGCGGCAACCGTCACGCTGCCTAACTGTTTGCCGAGTTTTTCCGCTTCCTTCTGAGCACGCGCCACTTCGGCGGCGTAATCGAAGAGCGGCTGGGTGGCATTGGAAACGGTGGCCTGCACGGGAGCCTCCTCGCCGAAGACCAGGGCGGCCAGCTTGCCGTCAAACTCGGGAGCCTCCTGTTGATCGAATCCCTGGGCGAGCATCCATTCGTCGTCCTCGATCAGGGTTTCCATCGCCTTGATCAATTTCGTTCCCTCGAAGGCGAGATCCAGCGTGCCCATGGTGCCGCGGCTGAAGTTGCTGCTTTCAGTGACATTTCCCGGCAGCTTGAACGAGACGTTCTGTTTCAGGGTGCCCATCATGGCGGTGAGCATTGGCTTGGATTGCCTGAACTGGGCGCGCTCCTCCTTGATCTTCTCGGCCCGCTCCTCGTCGCTCAATTCCGCCTCCGCGGTGTCATCGTCGTCATCGTCCTGTTTCATCCGCATCGAGAGCACGGCCTTGCCATTGTCCGCCGGCTTCCAATCGAATTCCATCATGCTCTGGTTGTGGATTTCCAGCTCGCCGAGCTTGCGGAAATAGGCGGTGCCGCGGAACCACATGCGGCCGTCGTCGAGTTGCTTGAAACTCACGTCGCTCCAAGCGTCCACGCCCTTGCTGTTTTCGATCAGCCGTCGCACGGCGTCCTTGAGCGCGTCCTCACCGGTCAGGTCGTCGTTCATCAGGTTGACGTTTTGGAACGCACACTCGTGCACGACCTTGCCGGAGCCGTCCGGATTGAGTGTGAATTCCTGCTTGGTCTCGAAGCAGGACGCGAGCAGCAGCGGCACGAGAATGCCGGCGAGAAACAGGCGGATAGGGCAGGGGATGTTCATGGCGGCCAATGCAAACAAGCATCCCGGTCGGCGGCAATTTCCAAATGCTCCGGCATTTCCCCCTTGGTGGCAACCGCGCGGCCGCCTAGGCTGCGGCGCGATGGATGCAGACGAGAGCGCGTTTCTGGAATTCATGGCGACCGAGCGGAGCGCCTCCGAGCGAACGCTGGTGAACTACCGCCAGGCGCTCGCGGTTTATCGCGAATGGCGTGGCGCGAACTTCGCCGGCTGGCGCAAGGAAACGGCGGACGATTTCCGCGATTATCTCTTCGCGCTGATGAAACAGGGACTCAAGCGGTCCACCATCCGCCTGCGCTTTGCGGCGCTGCGGTCGTTTTACAAACATCTGGTGCTGCGTCGCGGTCTCGGCCGCAGTCCGGTGGCGGAGGTGCAACTGCCGAAGGCCGAGCGCGCGCTGCCGGTGGTGCTCAGCCTGGCACAGGTGGACGAACTGCTCGCCATGCCGCTGCGCCTGCCGCTGGACAAGAAAGCGCCGCCGTGGCTGCCCGTGCGCGATGCGGCGATCCTCGAAATGTTCTACTCCTGCGGACTGCGGATTTCCGAGTTGCTCGCGCTCGACGTGAAGGATGTCGATTTCCTCGGCGAAACGGTGAAAGTGCGCGGCAAGGGCGCGAAGGAACGCATCGTGCCGGTGGGCGGTCCGGCAGTGAACGCGATCCAGCGCTACCGGCGCGAGGCGGAGGTGACGTCCGGCCCGTTGTTCCTGAGCAAGCGCCGCACGCGCATCACCCAGCAGGCGGTGGACCTGCTGTTGCGCAAATACATCAAGCACAGCGGCATTCCCTTCGCCATCAGCCCGCACAAGTTGCGGCATTGTTTCGCCACGCATCTGCTTGACGCCGGCGCGGACCTGCGCAGCGTGCAGGCGATGCTCGGCCACGCCTCGCTCTCCACCACCCAGATCTACACCCACGTCACCCGCGAGCGGCTCAAGCAGGCTTACGACAACGCACATCCCCGAGCATGAAACCCCGTTTTTTGAAACTGCTGATCCTTGCCATCCCCGTGCTTATGCTCGTCGCCTGTGCCGCGAACAAGGGGACGGTTCATCGTCCGGTTTCCAGGCCTTCGGACAAACCAATCGCCATACTGTTCATCGGCAACAGTTATAGCTTCGACGTGCCGAAGGAACTCAAGCGCCTCGCCGCGAGAAATGGCCTAGCAGTGCGCATCGGCCAGGTCACCAACGGCGGCTGGACACTGGAACAACACACTCGCAACGAGGAAACCCTGCGCGCCATCCGCGAGGGCGGATGGGACATCGTGGTCCTGCAGGAACAAAGCCGCATCCCGTCGCGGCCGATCAAGCGCGTGCTCGCGATGTTCCCCGCCGTGCGCGAACTCGCGGAAATCGCCCGCTCCCATGGCGCGGAGCCGGTGCTTTATCAGACATGGGGTTATCGCGATGGCGACTCATACCGCTCCGGCGACGATTTCCATGCGATGGTCGCTCGTGTGCGTGAGGGATACCACGCCGCAGCGGCCCATGCCGGCGGCCTGCGCGTCATTCCGGCGGGCGATGCATGGGAGCGCGAAATGTCCGCCGGCCGTGGCGCGATGTTGTTCCAGGACGACGGCAGCCATCCCACCCGCGAGGGGAACCGGCTGACGGCTTCGGTGTTCTACCGGGAGTTGTTGGCAAGCGATCCGGCTGGAGATGATATCAGCCAAACGCTTGCCTCAACATCGCCAGGCTCTTCGGAATCGCCGTGAGCGGATCCTCCCTGCCCTCGAATTCGAGTGAAACGAAGCCGGCATATCCCGCATCCCGCATGATCCCGGCGATGCGGTTGTAGTCGAGGTCGAGCGTGTACCAGACGCCGCCTCCGTAATAGGTTTTCGCCTGAAGCAGCACGGTTTCGGACGCGAGTTTGGCGAGGCGGTCGTAGGGATCTTCGAGGAAGTTTCCGGTGTCGAGCGTGACGCGCAGCCATGGTGAATCCACGGCATCGACCACGCGCTTCACGCCCTCCGGCGTGCGGCCGAGGCCCCAGTGGTTTTCCAATCCCATCACCACGCCGCGTTTTCCCGCCTCGACAGCGAGTTTTTGGTAGGCCTCGATCACCCATGCATAGGCGTCGTCCTCATCGTGGCCTTCGATGGGTTTTTCCTCGCCCCGGTTTGCCATCAGTTCGTTGAAACTCGCGGAAGTGCCCCAGGTGCCGGAGTTCACGCGCATGGTCGGGATGCCGAGCTGATAGGCCTGCTCCAGGCAGTCGATGGTGTGATTGATGTTCTTTTCGCGCGCCTCGGCCGATGGAGAGAGGAATCCCTGATGCGTGGAGTAGCCTATGAGATCGATGCCCAGCAGCAGCGCGCGGCGTTTGATTTTCATCAACTCGCTCCGTTCGGTGGAAACGAGCTGGCGCTGGAGGATTTCGAAGCCGTCGAAATCCATGCGTGCGGCGTGTTCGATGCAGATGTCGATCGGCCGCAGGTCATCCCGGTTGAAGCCCCAGAAGGAATACGAGGAAACACCAATGCGGTTGCCGCGTTTGGCCGGCACGGCGGCGGGAACAGCGGTTTCCGCAAGGCAGGGTGCGGCCACCGCGACCGCGGATGCGGTGGTGATGAATTGTCGGCGATTCACGTGGGAAACATGCGCCATTCGCCGGGAATGGGAATCGTTTTTCGTGTCTTTGCCGCGACGCATGGATCGGCACGTGCGTTTCCGCATTGATTCCATTCCATGGCCGGATTATCAGACCGACCATGCCACAATCACTGGCAAACATTCTCGTGCATCTGGTCTTTTCCACCAAGGACCGAACTCCATGGATCGCCGACGACTGGCGGGACGATCTTCACGGCTATATCGGAGGCATCATCCGTCGATGTGAGAGCGATCTTCTCGCCGCCGGATCGGTCGAGGACCATGTTCATCTCCTGTTTCCCCTTCCGCGGACCGTTGCGGTTTCAGAGTTGGTGAAGGAAATCAAATCCGGCTCCACCCGTTGGGTTCATGCGGATCCATAACGCCCCGCGGATTTCCGCTGGCAAGCGGGGTATGGTGTGTTCTCCATCAGTCCGGGTCACAAGCAGGCGTTGATCCGTTACATCGCCAGCCAGCGCGAGCATCATAAGATCACGTCATTTCAGGAGAAATACCGCAAGCTGTTGGCGAAATACGGCATCCAACACGACGAACGATATGTTTGGGATTGATCCCGATGTATTCGCGGACATTCCGTGCGCCCCGTTGGGGCGCGGTTTCGGGGGTGCATGATTCCAGGGTGATTCCCTCGCGGAAATCACCCTTCGCTTTCACCGTCCACGCCGTTGGCGTGGTGAATTCCGGTCCCAACGGGACCAACGGCGATAGCGAAGGGTGCCGCAAGGCAGCCTGGAAACACGGCACCAAAAAAACCGCGCCCCAAGGGGGCGCACGGAGTCAGCCGAACCATTTCATCATTTTCCGCAACGCCGCGAGCGACGCCTTGGGCGGAGGGTAGCGGAACGCGGGGTCCGGTGAGAATTTGCGGCACATGACCGCACGCTCGTGAGTAAAGCACTCGAATCCGGCGCGGCCGTGATAGGAACCCATGCCGCTCTCGCCCACGCCGCCGAAGGGAAGATCGCGACCGATGATATGGCTGACGGTGTCGTTCACGCAGACTCCGCCGGAACGGGTGCGGGCGAGGACTTTCTCACGCATGGCGGCATCGGTCGTGAACAGATAGAGCGCGAGCGGTGGCGGTTGATCATTCAACTTCGGGAGGATGTCATCGATACGATCGTATTCGATCACCGGCAGGACCGGGCCGAAGATTTCATCGCGCATGACCGGCGAGTCCCAGGTGATATCGCCTAACAGGGTGGGTTCGATGTATTGATCCGCGGCATCGCTTCCGCCGCCGTGGAGGATGCGGCCGTCTTCCAGCAAGGAAACGAGCCGTTTGAAATGACGCTCGTTGACGATGCGGCCGTAGTCGGCGCTGCGTTGCGGATCCTCGCCGTAAAAATCCCGCAGCGCGCTTTTCATAGCATCGACCAACGACGCGGCGATATCCCTTTGCACCAGCACGAAGTCCGGAGCCACGCAGGTTTGCCCGGCGTTCATGAACTTTCCCCACACGATGCGGCGTGCGGTGACTTCGACGGGCGCGTCGGCGGCGACGATGCACGGCGATTTGCCGCCGAGTTCGAGCGTGACCGGCGTGAGGTGCTTCGCGGCGGCGGCCATCACCTCGCGGCCGATCGCGGTGCCGCCGGTGAAGAAGATCTTGTCGAATTTTTCGCGCAGCAAGGCCTCCGAGGTCTCGCGTCCGCCCTCGACGCACGCGACGGAGTTCTCTTCGAACGTTTCACGAATCAATTCGGCGACCGCCGCCGAGGTGTTCGGCGCGAGTTCGGACGGTTTGAGCACGGCGGTGTTGCCGGCGGCGATGGCGGACACGAGCGGCGCGAGCAGAAGCTGCAGCGGGTAGTTCCAAGGGCCGACGATCAGCGCCACGCCGAACGGCTCGCGGCGGACCTCGGCGGTGGCCGGCCATGCCAGCCACGGGGCCTTGCGGCGCTGTGGTTTCATCCAGCGGTCGAGGTGCTTCAAGGCCTGGCGGATTTCCCCGAGCGTGTAGCCGATTTCCGCCGCGTAGGCCTCGTGCGGGTTTTTGCGGAGATCGGCGTGCAGTGCGGCGAGCAGGGTGTCCTCACTTGCTTCGATCGCATCCCGCAGCGCGATCAGCCGGTCCCGGCGGAAATCGCGGGCTGCGGTTTGACCGCTCCTGAAAAATTCGCGTTGCCGCGCGATGAGTGCCTCGTGATCCATAATCTGTTTGCGGCATGCACGCTCCGGGCTATAGCTGCGTCAAGAAATGATTCGGACACCGGCCATCGCCCTGCTTGCCGCCATTCAGATCGCCGCGGCGGACCCGGCCGGAGACCGGATGACGCGCGACGGCATCGAGATCTTCCAGGAAGCCTACCGCAAGTGGGACGCCGGGGGATTTGCCAAGGCCGCCGGTCAATTCAAGAAGGCACCCGCCTCGGCGCGGAGCCACTACTGGCGCGGCGTCGCACATTTTCACCGCATGTTGCAGCTTCGCAGCCAGCATCCGCCGCTGGAAAAATCCGCCCGTGCCGCGATGGATCAGGCCATCGACGCCCTGGAGGCCGCGGTGAAAATCGACGCGCATCACGCCGAGAGCCACGCGCTGCTCGGCACGCTCTACGGCATGAAGATCGACGGCAGTTTCCTGCGCGGTATCCGTTTCGGACCGCGTGTGCAGGATCACCAGAAGCTCGCGCTCGCCCACGGCGCGGAAAACCCGCGGGTGCGCTACCTGCTCGGAGCGGCCCGTTTCCATACCGCCGACGGTCATGCCGACTACCGCGCGGCGCTTGCCACGCTGTTGCATGCGGAGAAATTGTTCGCTGCGGAATCCGCCCACCCGCCCGACGATCCCGCCGCACCGCGCTGGGGCGCGAGTTCCTGCCTCACGTTCATCGGCCGGACCTATCTGAAACTCGGCGACCGGAAAAACGCCGCAGCCTATTTCCGCAAGGCGCTCGCCCTGCATCCCGACGATCACATCGCGCGCCGCGAACTCGACGCTCTAACAAAACACTGAGAACTCACCATGCCCGGCAAGAAAGTCCTCGTCATCGGTTCCGGTCTCGGCGGCCTGTCCGCCGCCATCTCGCTCGCCCAGGAAGGCTATCAGGTCGCCATCCACGAGAAAAACGCCAAGATCGGCGGCAAGCTCAACGTGCTCAAGGCGCAAGGCTACACCTTCGATCTCGGCCCCTCCATTCTCACGCTGCCACACATCTTCGAGCGTTTGTTCGAGCGCTCCGGCATGAAGATGGGCGATCATATCCCGATCCGCCCGTTGCGGCCGCATTGGCGGAATTTCTTCGAGGACGGCAAGGTGGTGGACCTCTACCCCGAGCCGGAAAAAATGGCGGAGGAGGCCCGCAAGGTCGGCGAGGACCCGGCGAACGTGGAGAGCTTCCTGAAATACTCCGCCGGACTCTACGACCTGACCAACGAAGGCTACTTCGAGCAGGGGCTCGATACCGCGGCCGAGTTCCGCGAGTTTTACGGGCTGGGGAAATTCCTCAAGTTCGACCTCTTCCGCACCATGCACGGCGGCGTCGCGCGCCATCTCAAGACGCGCCACATGCGCGACATTTTCGATTACTTCATCAAGTATGTCGGCTCCTCCGCCTACCACTCGCCGGCCTTCATGAACTGCATGCCCACCATCCAATACCGTTATGACCTGTGGTATGTGGACGGCGGCCTGTATGGCATCGCGCTCGGCTTCCAGAAACTGTTGGATCATCTCGGCATCGAAGTCCACCTCAACAGCGAGGTCACCGAAGTTCGCAAGCAGGGCGGACGTGTCACCGGATTGGTTGCCAATGATGCATTCCACGAAGCCGACATCATCGTCTCCAACATGGAAGTGATCCCGGCTTATGAAAAACTGCTCGCGGAGGACGACGCGTTTCTCAAGACGCTGGAAAAATACGAGCCGACCTGCTCCGGGCTGGTGCTGGAACTGGGACTCGACCGCCAATACCCGCAGCTCGCGCACCACAACTTCCTCTATTCCGAAAACCAGAAGAAACATTTCCACACCGTCTTCCGCAAACGCGAGTTGCCGCCCGATCCGACGATCTATCTGGTCGCCGCCTCGCGCACCGATCCCACGGTCGCGCCCGCGGGCTGCGATTGCCTCAAGATCCTGCCGCACATCCCATTCATCGACGATTCCAAGCCACTGACGCGCGACGATTACCTTGCCTTCAAGGAGCGCGTGATCGACAAACTCGAACGCATGGGCCTCGAAAACCTGCGCTCGCACGTCGTCTTCGAACACTGCTGGACGCCGCTCGACATCCGCGAGCAGTATTTTTCCAATAAAGGCTCGATCTACGGCGTCGTCAGCGACCGCTTCAAGAACCTCGCCTTCAAGGCCCCCAAGCAGAGCGTGAGATACCCGAACCTGTTCTTCGTCGGCGGCTCGGTGAACCCCGGCGGCGGCATGCCGATGGTCGTCCTCTGCGGCCAGAACGTCGCGAAGAAGGTGGTGGCGTGGGACCGATGACGCCACGTGGGGCGATAATTCGTTTTCATCAATTCTTCACGGAATCTCCCACGAAAGCACACAGGCCGCTGCCGATTCTCGGCACGCAATGAGGAACACACCCGTCGATTCCACCATGAACCAGCCACACGATCCGCTTGCGTCCCTGCGGCCATTCGCTCCATGGAACCTGGTTCCGATGTCGGTGGGCATCGGCTCGCTGATCCTGATGCTGGTTCCGTCGTTCTTCCACGGTGGCGAGTTTCTCGAGTGGCTGGGCGCTGCGGGCTTCGGAGCCAGTGTGCTTTATTTCCTCGTCCAGTGCGCCGCACGGCTGTGGAAAAAGCGGTGGAAGGGAGCGCTTTGGGCATTCCTGCGGATGGCCAGCTTGATGATGCTGTTGGTCGTGGCTGCCGCGATCCTTTTCACGTATTCGTTTTTCGGCCCATCTGAAGACCATTTTGCCGACCATCTGACAATTCCAGATGACATTGAAATCAGCGAACCGGAGCCCGAGGCGGAAAGACCGCCAGCAAGTGGTTCGCCCGAAACGGTCGATGCCTACCAGTCGGCCATCCGTGCGGCGCTGGCCGTTCCGGGTGATGACGATCCGGTGATCGTTCCCGCGATACCATCGTTGCGCCGGGCCTCCGCGGACCACGCGGAAGAATTGCTGGCCTATCTCGAAGCCTCACCCGACTGGCATGTGTTCATGGAACGTGGCAACCGTTTTGCATCGCGACGCTGGAGTTACGACGGAGAACCCCGGGACACGCTGCATGGATACATTTCGGAGTTCGGTGGAGACAACGGGTTCCAGACACGCTGCCTGATCTGCCTCGACCGCAAGCAATGGAGCCGATACCGCGTGCGACATGTGAAGGAGGGAAATGAACCGGCGAAGCTCGAAATCGAAACCGGCAACCATCTGCACGAAAGCCGGGTGATGATCGAATGCGGGGGCGTGTGGGTGGAGATCTTCGAGCAGTCCGGAACGCGGGAACGGCGGATCACCAAGGCCACGATCGAGGCGTTGGAAAAGAAATTCTCCGGATTTGTAGCGAATCCCTCGGAAGCCGTCTCGAATGCCCGGGGCAAAGCCCGCGAGATGGCACTGCGCCTCGCCGGTGCCGACGGTCAGCCGTTTCGCCTGTTGGAAGGCATGCAACCCGGAATCTACGGCGTGCTCTATTCCCTGAATCCCGGCGAGCCCGGCGTAGTCTATCTGAAAGCCAGCGAGGTCACCAAGGGCACCCGCTTGTCCGAAGAAAGGCTGCGGCAGGCATCCGCCACGCGCATGACATGGTCCGATGACCCCGCCGAACGGTTCGGTGCCAAGGCCGGATTCACCATCTACGAGGGCGACTGGGGAAAACCCTACGCCGCCCGCTTCGAGGTCTGGTTCAAGCCGGACTCCGGAAAGCCGGAGCGCAAACTGGCGGAGCGCAATTTCAAGATCGAGGGCTGGCAGCGGTGAAACAAACCGAGTGACGCGGATTGTGTCTTGCCCCAGGCAGTGCGCAGGGCTTTGCTCTGCCCCGCCATAAACCCACACCGATGCTGAAACGCCCCGCTTTTATGATTTCATCCGTCGCACTGATCGCCGTCTGTTCGTGCGCGCCCAAGGCCGTCGTGGTGGAGGAAAGCGCGCCGGCAGTCGCGGAGCAGGAAACGAAGAACGAGGAGAAACCCGAGATTGAACCCGAGCCGGTGATCGCCGGTCCGCCCGACGACGGTATCCGGCTGCCCGACATGCTCACGCTGCCGGGTGAGAATGAATTCCGCAAAGCGCCGTCACCCGGAGCAGGCCGCGGCAGCGGTTCCGGTGCGGTGATCGCCCGACCGCCGAGCGAGTAGGGATTATTCCAGCGCTGCATCACCCCGCAGGCGTCTGAGTCTAGGCTGATCTTTACTCCGCCACGGGAAGAAGCACGCTAAAGCGCGAACTCAGACACTGCATTGCCCCGCAGGCGCTCATTGGCTCACCGCCGGTTGAAGCGCGCCATCTCGCGCTGGGCCTCGCGCATTTCCACGGCTTTCTTGAGATCCTGGCGCTGGTCGGAGTGGGTCTTGCCCTTGCCGACGCCGATCTCGACCTTCACACGGCGGTTTTTCCAATAGATGCGCAACAGCGGCAGCGTGCAGCCCTTGATCGCGGTGGCCGAGGCGAGCTTGAGGATTTCCTTCTTGTGGAGCAGCAGCCGGCGCGGGCGCTTGGCGGCGTGCTGGAACCATTCGCCGGCGGTTTCCCACGGCTGGATGTCGCAGCCGTAGAGGAACACCTGGTTGCCCTCGACCCGGGCGAAGGCGTCGGAGACGTTGATCTTGCCGGCGCGGATTGATTTGACCTCGGTGCCCTTGAGTTCGACGCCCGCCTCGTATTTTTCGAGAATGTGGAAATCGCGGCCGGCTTTCCGATTGGTGGCGATTTCCGCGCTCATGGCGTGGCGGTGGCGGCACGAAAAAAAGCGGGCCGTTCAGGCTTCCGCTTTTTCGAGCAGCTTGATCTTGCCCTCGATGATCTCGGTGAGGGCGATATCCGCCACACCCATGCTCGGGCGGGTCGGGATGAGGGGCGAGCGACCGCTGTTCAGCTGGCGGACCCTTTGGGACACCAGATTGATCAGGACGAGCGGGTCGGTGACGATTTCAGAGGCCTTATCAACAAGATCGCTTTTCATGGGAGAACCGGGAAATCGCGAAACCGGCCGCGCTTCCTCGAACGGGATGACGTTTTCTGGAAGCATGGAAGATTGGTTTTCGCTGGAAGTGGCGGCGGCCGAAGTGCCTGCCGGGCCGGTGGTGAAATCAAAGATCCGGTCAACTGACAAGCCTTATCTGGCGAACCGGCGGGATTTTCCCAAAATCCGCACGAAATGAGGCCCGCAGATGGAGTGGCGGCTGGAAGCCGCCCGTGCGGGTCATGGCTCTCAGGAGAGAGCCACTCCGGGCCGTCGCCGGAGCTTTTGCTTGTTTCCGGCGGCCTTCGGCTGTCTGTGGGGGCCGCACCATGGAACCGTTCGGCCGCATCATCCTCGTTCCCACGCCCATCGGCAATCTGGGCGACATCACGCTGCGCGCGATCGAGGTGCTGCGTGGCGCGGACCGGATCGCTTGCGAGGACACGCGACGGACTGCTCCGCTGCTGGCGCACCACGGGATTTCCGGCAAGCCGCTGGTTTCGCTGCACGAACACAACGAATCGCGCCGCGCGCCCGAACTGGTGGCTGCGGCCCGCGCCGGGGAAATCATCGCCGTGGTCACGGATGCGGGGATGCCCGGGATTTCGGACCCCGGCTACCGGTTGGTGCAGGCCTGCATCGAGAGCGACACGCCCTGCGAGGTGCTGCCAGGGCCCTCGGCGGTGGTCACCGCGTTGATCGGGTCGGGATTTCCCTGCCATGCCTTCCATTTCGGCGGTTTCCTGTCGGTGAAATCCGGGAAACGCCGCACGGCGTTGGACGAGGCCGTGGCATCCGGCGAGACCGGCATTTTTTTCGAGTCGCCGCACCGTTTGGTTTCCACACTGGAAATCCTGGCGGAAATCCATCCCGACGCGCGTGTCTGTGTGGCGCGCGAGCTGACGAAGAAATTCGAAACCTACCACCGCGGCACGGCGGCGGAGTTGCTGGAACATTTCCGCGCCCATCCGCCGAAGGGTGAGATCGTCCTGCTCGTGCACGCGGCGTGATCCTTCATTTTTCCACGAACCGCCATGTCCAACGCGCTGATCCACGAAACCTCGCCTTATCTGCTCCAGCACGCGCACAATCCGGTCGATTGGCTGCCATGGGGCGAGGCGGCATTCGAATGCGCCCGGGAAAAGGACAAGCTGGTGTTTCTATCCGTCGGCTACTCGACCTGCCACTGGTGCCATGTGATGGAGCGCGAGAGTTTCGAAAACCCGGAGGTGGCTGCGGTGATGAACCACCATTTCGTCAACATCAAGGTGGACCGCGAGGAGCGTCCGGACATCGACGCGACCTACATGGCCTTCGTGCAGGCCACTACCGGCCAGGGTGGCTGGCCGATGAGCGTGTGGCTCACGCCGGAGGGCAAGCCGGTCTTCGGCGGCACTTATTTTCCGCCCGACGACCGCCATGGCCGCGCCGGGTTCACGCGGGTCTGTCACGAGCTGGCGCGGCTGTGGCGCGACGACCGCGGACGCATGGAATCCGCCGCGCAAAACGCGATGGAGCACCTGCGCCAGCAAGCGGCCGCGCAGGATGTCGGGCAAACGGCCCCGGCGCGCGTGTTCGGCGATTTCATCGACCGCTGTGAGGCGATGTTCGATGCGGTGCACGGCGGTTTCGGCGGCGCGCCGAAGTTTCCACGCCCGGTGGTGCCTCGCACGCTGATGCAGCTTGCGGATCGCTTCGGGATGGACAGCGAGGAAGGATCGCAAGCTTGGGAAATGTCGCGTGCCACGCTGCATGCCATGGCTGTGGGCGGGATGCGCGACCACCTCGGTGGCGGCTTTCACCGTTACTCGGTGGACCGCTGGTGGCATGTGCCGCATTACGAGAAAATGCTCTACGACCAGGCCCAGCTCGCGATGGCCTATCTCGATGGCTGGCAGATTTCCGGCGAAGTGGAGTTTCGTGAAGTGGCGGAGGACATCTTCCGCTACCTGCTCGAAACCCTGCGTGACCCCGGCGGCGCGTTCCATGCCGCGGAGGATGCCGACAGCCTGCCGACACCCGAGGCCAGGGAAAAACTCGAAGGTACCTTCTGGACATGGACGGCGGAGGAAATCTCTTCGCTGTTGGATCCGCGCGACGCCGCGATTTTCGATGCCGCCTACGGTGTGGAAGCCAAAGGCAACGCGCGCCCGGAAAGCGATCCGCACCGCGAACTCGAAGGACGCAACACGCTTTATCGCGCGAAAACCGATGCGGAACTCGGCAGCTTGTTCGATTGCCCGGAAACGGAAATCCGCGAGCGACTCGGTGCGGCACGCAAGATTTTGTTAGAGCGGCGCGCCACGCGTCCGCCACCGCACCGCGACGACAAGATCGTCACCGCATGGAACGGACTGGCCATCGGCGCCCTGGCCCGTGGCGCGCGCGTGTTGCAGCGCCCGGACCTCGCCGCTACGGCCCGCGAGGCGGCCGGGTTTTTGCAGCGTGAGCTATGGGACGGCAGCCGCCTGTTCCGCAGCCATCGCGGAAGGCGCGGGGAGGTGGAGGCGTTTCCCGCGGATTACGCGTTCCTGATTTCCGGGCTCATCGAATTGCATGCGACACTACCGGACGAAGGTTGGCTGGCATGGGCGGCGGAGTTGCAGGAGAAACTCGATGACATGTTCTGGAGCGAACCGCATGCCGGCTATGTGATGCGTCCCTCGCTCGCGGGTGACGAATTGCTGGCGATCCGCGACGATTACGATGGTGCCGAACCGTCCCCCAACCATGTGGCCGCGGAAAACCTGCTCATGCTCGCCACGCTGCTAGACGACCCTCGCCATGCCGCACGCGCGGAAACCCTGCTGCGCGCCGGCGCGGACTTGCTGGAACGCCAGTCCTTCGCCTGCCCGCTGCTGCTTGCAGCACTCGACCTCCACGAGCGCGGCGCGATGCATTTCAAGATCCCGGCCGGGACTGATCCGGCGATTCTTCAGAAAATCCACAACCGTTTCCTGCCCCGGGCGGTGTTTTCCGCCGACGAGGGCGATCGGGTAATCGTCTGCGAAGGCATGACCTGTCGGCCGTTCGACGGGTGAGCGTTATTTCAGCACCAGGAAATTGCGCACCGGTCGGTTCCAGAGCGGACGCGATTTCAGCGGGCCGCCGGAGATGGTTTCCGAAACCCATAACTCGGAGGATCGTCCGCCATCGAGATTGAGCGCTTGTTTCATGGGCCAGCCAGCCGGTGATGAGGAGGTCAGGATTTCCGCGCAGCGCGCCAAGGTGCAGGGAGCGGTGCGCCCGATCCACCAGCGGTGACCGCCGTCCCAGAGAACCACGGTGCGGGCGCGGGTCTTGGTGGTTTCCAATCCGCTCACCGCACGGCCGTCTGCCACCAACATGGGACCGGCTTGTAACAGCTCTTGCATGGCCATTGCACGGGCCTTGCCGAGCGCCTGCCGACGGCTGATACCCATGTTTCCAGCCGCATCGAGATGCCACACGCCGCTGCCGAGCGAACTGGCGGAGTTCCACACGCCGAAACGCCTGCCATTGGCGATGACCAGCCCGAGCGGCTCGCCTTCCGGTGTGAAAAACCCGCCGTTCACCGCCGCCAGCCCGCCGGCGGATCGCACGGCGTCTTCCGCATCGGCGAAACGCGTGCCAGGAGCGCCCTGTTGCTCCACCAACACGAGACGGTGGAGGCGCGAATCGAATGACACACCCTCGAACGTCACTCCGGAGAGCGTCACGCGAAACAGTCGAGTGGCTTCGACGGGACGCTCCGCGACCGGTTCCGCGCGCCGGGGCGGTTCCGGAGCAGTGGCAAGCGGTTCCGCCGCCGCGTGCGGCGGCTCCACCATCGGTGAACAGCTTGCCGCGAGAGCGGCGAAAGAGATCGGGATAAAGAATCGCACGCCCCGCCATCGCACGCCCGTCGGCCCGGGGCAAGCCGCGGGAACCGTAGGCGCGTTCGTGAGAACGCGGCGATCCAACCCACATGCCGTCACAGCGCGCCTACTTGCTCAGGGTGAGTGGGCCGGAGCCGATGGGCTCCAAATCGATGATTTGCCCGTTGAAAATCGTTGCAAGCGAAGTCGAGTGCCTTCCATCAATCTGGGCAGATGATTCAGTGTCGTATCCGCAGACGATATACACAGGCCGGTTGTATGGCCATGCTTGAACAGGATACAATACCAGTATGGAACCGTAAGCCTCCGCATTGTTATCAATGGTAAAAGCATAATTCTGCGTGGGATTGGTTGATAAAGTCAAATTTCCACCTGATTCTGTCTCGTTGAACACCAAAGTGCATGTTGCCGCCCCGGGTTGTTGCAATCCCTCAAGATCCATGGTCCTGCCATGCAGGCTATTTGTCAGAATAGGGTTGGGGAATGTGGTCAGCGAAATATTATAAAATACCTTTGGCTGGATGGCATTCTCCAGGATCAGGCCTTGACCCGCAGGCCATCCATAGCCCACAGGCAACTGCCCGAAATAGTTCCATGAACTGAGGTTGAGGGACTTGGATACACGCAATTGACTATTGATGGTCAGCGCGCTCTCCGGTGTGTAAACAACACTTGGCCCCCCCCCGGAATCCTGCACCGAAAGATCCCCCGGCACGCCCGAGCACGTCGGCAGGTTCCACGCGAACTCATCGAACGCCTCCGCCTCCGCTCCATCCCGCTGGATGGTGACATCCGTGATGCTGGTGCCGTTGTTGCCGGCGATGATGATTTGATCGATCACCGTGCGGCTGGAGGGCTCGGTGATGCGTCCAAAGACGGTGTGCTTGCCGTCGAGCGAGGGGATCGCGGCGCTGCCGGTGAAATAGATCTGGCTGCCGTTGGTGTTGGGGCCGGCGTTGGCCATGGCGAGCATGTAGGGGTCGTGCTTCAGAGTGGGGAGGAGGATCTCGTCGCGGAACTTGTAGCCGGGTCCGCCGCTGTTGCTGCCGTTGCCGGAGCCGGTCTGGGCGATCTTGAATCCGGTGTTGTCCACCACCCGGTAGAACGACTCGCCGGCGTAGAACTTTTTAGGCCGGACCGCGCCGGTGGCGGGATCGTAGGACGAGCGGGTGCCTTCGGCGAGGGTGATGAAATTGGCCACGGTCTGCGGCGTCTTGTCGTATTGCAGTTCCACCACCACGTTGCCCAGCGGGGTGCCGGTGGTGGTTTCGACGATTTCGAAGGTGGCGGTGATTTGGGCCGATACCGGCAGCGCGAGCAATGCAAAGAGGATGGCGTGCTTCATGGACGTGAGGGCGCG
The DNA here is from genome assembly GCA_041686775.1 of Luteolibacter sp. Taxonomy (GTDB): domain Bacteria; phylum Verrucomicrobiota; class Verrucomicrobiia; order Verrucomicrobiales; family Akkermansiaceae; genus Luteolibacter. The sequence goes on from JAWLDG010000019.1 coordinate 40,707, forward strand.
ATGGTGATCATGGACGGTGAACACGCAAGCGCAGGAAACAGCGGGTCGGGCCATCGATCGGGATTCGTGCCTCACGGGTCTCGAAGGAACCTTCCGTGGCGACGGTTTCCACCGTGAATCCGTCGGGCGTGCCGGATTCTCCCGGTGATTTCCATGATCCCAGTGTGGGGCATGCCTGCGGAGTGACGATCACGTCGTCGAGCGAGGTGTCGACGCGGTAGCGGAGGACGAAGTGGGTTCCGTCGATGATGGATTCCGGCACGCTGCCCGGAGGATCGTTGGCGCTGACGGGCGAGCCGCCCATGGCGTATTCGATGAGATTGCAGCGACCGTCCATGTCGGCGTCGCCGGTGGGGTCGGCGAGCGTACCCGCGGGCAGGCCGGCGGCAGCTTCGTGGTTCGCGGCCCAGGAATCGAAGCCGGAAAGGGTGGATTCCACGGTTTCCATGATCTGGCTGGCGGCGGGAAACGGCCGATTCGAGATGACGGGTGCCACGTTGAGCAGGATTGTGCCGAGGCCGGGCGTGAAGTTCCATGTGGTGCCGGATACCGTGCCGCTGACGAAGGTCTGGGCTTCGCTGGTGTCGGTGAAGCGGATGTCATCGATGAACCAGCCGACGATTTCGGTGTCGTTGGGATAGTAGCCGTAGCCGCTGTAGTTGAAATCGAGCCGGAAGCGGACGCGGAAGGATTTTCCGGCCATGGCCGGCAGCGCGATCGAACGCGGTATGAAGCCGGATTGTCCCGGTCCGTTGGTGCCGATCTGCTGGTTCACCGTCTGCCAAGTGGTGCCGCCGCTTTCCTTCACCTGGACAAGGAATTTCTCGTCGCTGGTGGCGTAGCGGATGCGGCTCTGGAACGAGATCGAGGGCGAAGATCCGCCGAAAAAATCCCGATTCAGCTCCAGCCACTGGCTGTGGCCGGTCGAGTTGAGCAGGTGGAACGAGGACGCGCCCTCGGATTTCACCAGGGAATTCAATACCTGATAGGTGCCGGTGGTTTGCTTGAGGATGCTCGCGGTGTTTTCGCAGCGCTCTCCGGCGGCGGCTGCCATCGACTTTGCGGTGCATTGATAAGCGGTGGCGCCGGGCACCGGTTGGAATGCCAGCGTGTGGCTCTGGTTGGCCGTGGCGGTGGCAGCGCTGGTGATCGCTGGCGGCGCGTAGCTCAGTTTCAAGTCGGCCTTGGCATTTTGATTCAGCGGGATGGCGAGCTGCGTGCTGTGGTTTGCGTTCAACCCGGAAAATGCCACGGTGCGCGTGGTCGCCTGCGCCGGGACCGGCACCACCCAGCCGCCGCCGGCCGCCGTTTCACAGTAATAATCCGCACCACTCACATCGACCCTGAGTCCGGAGATCCCTTCTCCGATGTCGTAGGCGTTGTTGGAATTGAGATCGTAGTAAGCCACACCGGTGGCGAAACTCGGGTGTCCGGCGCGCGTACCGAAGTCCTGGGTGATCAACTGCGGTCCCACATTCGGGTGGATGCCGCTGCCGCCGATGATGACGCCCACGCCGATTTCCCGGTAATCCGGATGATGGATGTTCACCCGGTGGCCGCGGCCGTTGAGCATGCCGCCGGTGCCGGGGCCCCAGTCCACCTGGAAACCGGCGTGACCGTAATCGCCGTATTTGCAGTAAGAATAGATGTTTTCACCGGCTTTCTGGTAGTTATAGCCGGCCGCCTGCATTCGCGTGTAGGGCGTGTTGGTGGGTTGGTTGTGCTGCTGGACGTTGTTGGCCAGCATCCACTCCGAGTGGCCGCGCGCCGCGACGGTCAGTGCGCCGTTGGGTGCCAGTGGCGGGGCTGCGGTGATCGCGTTGAACTCGCTCTGCATCATCGCGAGGTTCACATTGAAATAAGCGTAGGCCGCCAGGATGTCCGGATCGGTCGCCGCCGCCAGCCGCTGGCCTTCGGCCGGTGGATTGGCGCGTGCGCGGTTGATCCGCTCGATGTGGAGCTGCTCCTCCGCGTTCGGGTTACCGAAATCGTAGCGGCTCTGACCGATGACGGCTTGGGTCATCAGCAGCCCGGTCAATCCGGCAACCGTCACGGTGGTGACTGGCCGGGAAATTCGCTGGCGGCAAGGGAAACGCACTTTGTTTTAAAATTTCCGCGCGAAAATGAAGATAATTTAAAAAATGTCAATCAATCAGGACTATTTGGAGAGAAAAGGCTATCCGGGTTTACGAAATTTCCTGTGTATCAGTGATTCTCCGGGGTTGCCACCGGTCGCTTGCGGGAGTACCCGCAGGCATGCCGCAGAAGAAAGAGCTGCTGGATCTGCAATTCATCGAGGCTCGCCACAAACTGCTGGACCTCGCCGCGTTCCTCGACCGCATCGACCGCGCCGGGGGGGACGAGGATTTCCGCATCGAGGCGCTGCGGGGTGCGCTGCCGCTCCTGCTCGAATCCCGCGGCGACCGCGCGCGGGCGATTCTGGAGGCATTGTCCGATCTTTCCACCGAGCCGATCCCGCAGGCGACGATCCAGGGGGCCTTTGGCGCTCCTCCGCCCGCCGCTTCCTGAAAAACCCATTTCCGGCCACATGCGCTACATCGAACCCCACGCCCACATGGTCAGCCGCACGACGGATGACTACCAGAAGCTCGCGCTCGCCGGCTGCGAGGCCTTGTGCGAACCCGCGTTCTGGGCCGGCTTCGACCGCAGTTCGGCGCAGGGTTTCCACGACTATTTCCGCCAGCTCACCGAATACGAGCCGAAGCGCGCGGCGAAATTCGGCATCCGGCATTTCTGCTGGCTGTGCATCAATCCCAAGGAGGCGGACGACCCGGTGTTCGCCCGCGAGGTGATGGCGCTGATCCCGGATTTCATCGATTGCGGCAACGTACTCGGCATCGGCGAGATCGGCTTCAACAAGAACACGCGCAACGAACTCGCCATCTTCGAGGAGCATGTGCAACTCGCGCTCGATCGTGATCTGCCGATCCTGATCCACACGCCGCACCTCGAGGACAAACTCAAGGGCACACGCCTGACGCTCGATTCACTGGTCAATTTTTCCAAGCTCGACCGCTCACGAGTGATCATCGACCACGTCGAGGAACACACCGTCTCGATGGTGCTCGACGCCGGCTACTGGGCGGGCATGACGCTTTACCCGGAGAGCAAATGCTCGCTCGACCGCGCGATCGACATCCTCGAAGTCCACGGGCCCGAGCGGCTGTGGCTCAACTCCGCCTGCGACTGGGGCGTGTCCGACCCGCTCGCCGTGCCGCAGTGCGCGCTGCGGATGAAGTCGCGCGGGCATCTGGCCGATGCCGTCGAGCGGGTGATTTATGGAAACCCGCGCGAGTTCCTCGGGCAGTCGCCGCGGTTTGTGCTGTGAATTCGGGATTATCGCGCCGAGCTGGGGCTCGGCGCTCCCGGGGCGGCGCTCCCGGGGTCATCCGATGGCCGAGATGGTCTGGAAGATGGCGGTGATCATGAGGTAGGCCATGGTGCCGATGAGCAGGGCCATGACGATGAGCACGGTGGGCATGATGAGCGCCATGATGCGCTGCAGGTCCTTGTCGAGTTCCTTGTCGTAGCGCTCGGCGGCGCGGCGCAGCGATTGGTCGATTTTTCCGGTTTGCTCGCCCACCGCGATCATGTCGATGAGCAGGGGCGGGAATGAGCCGTTGCGGATGAGCGATTTGGAAAACGAGCGGCCGTCGCCGACCTGGTCGATCACCTGGTCGAGCGCGCCGCGCAGCGAGCGGTTCTGGGTGGCGTCGCGCGAGAGTTCGAGGGCGCGCAGCAGCGGCAGGCCGTTGCTGACGAGGTTGGCCATGGTTTCGAGGAACTGGACGTAGAAGCGGCTGGTGATGACCGGGCCGACGAGCGGGAGCTTGAGTTTCATGCGGTCCCAGGCGGGCTTGTTGGCGTCGTTGTCCTTCCACGCCTTGAAGAAGATGGCGATGGCGATGAGCGTGAGCAGGACGACGAGCCACCACTTGGTGATGAAATCGGAGGCCCCGATGAGGATGGCGGCGCCAAGCGGGATCTTGCCGCCGGGCGTGCTCTCGATGAGCTGGGTGAGCTGCGGAATGAGCGTGGTGACGAAGACGATCGAAACCCCGATGCCGGCCAGGATCAGGAAGGCCGGGTAGATCATGGCGAGGACCAGGCGGCTTTGCAGTTCGGCGAGCGTCTTGAGGTAATGCGCCTGGCGCTTGAGGATGGTGTCGAGCGCGCCGGACGCCTCGCCAGCGGCGGCCAGCGAGCAGTAGAGCGGACCGAAGCTCGGGCTGACTTTTTTCAGGGCGACGGAGAAATTGACGCCGTCGCGGACGATCTGGCGGATTTTGTAGGAAACCGCCTTGAGGTTGCCGAGTTCCTGGCGGTTTTCCATCGACTTGAGCGCCGGCTCGAGCTGCAGGCCGGCGGCGAGCATGTCGGAGAGTTCCTCGGTGAAAAGCACCACCTCCTGGCGCTTCAGTTTGATCGGGCCTTCGGGGATCGCGTCCTCGGCGGTCGCGGCTTTCGAGGCTTGGCGCGAAGTGTCGGTTTTTTCCCTGGTCTTGCCCTGGGTTTTGCGTGCGGGGACGGCTGAGGCGGTTTCGCGCAAATTGACTGGCTGGAGTCCCTTGCGGTCGAGTTTGCGCAGCGCTTCCGGGCGGTCGGCGGCGTCGATTTCACCGGTGGTGACCGATCCGTTGGTGGCAAGGGCTTTGTAGGCGAAGAGGGGCACGGCGGGAATTGATTATTGAATGTTGGAGATTGATTATTGATCAACGGCTGGCGGAGGCGTGGCGAGGTGTCGTTTGAATATTCAATATTCAATTTTCAATAATCAATCCCATCATTCCGCGCCGCCGATGTCGGACGAGGTGACGGAGATGACTTCCTCGATGGTGGTCATGCCCTGCATCACCTTGAACCAGCCGTAGGTGCGCATCGGGACGTAGCCGTCGCGGAAGGCCTGCTCGCGCATCTTCGGCGCGGGCGCGCTGTGGGCGACGAGTTCCTGCATCGCGGGTGTGAGGAGGATGACCTCGTAGATGGCGAGGCGTCCGGAGAAACCGGTGCCGCGGCAGCGGTCGCAACCGGTGACCGCTGCGGCGTAGGGCAAGCCGGGGATTTCGAGTGGAATGCCGAGACTGCGCTTGTCCTCGTCGCTGATCTCGCGCGGGACTTTGCAGTTCGGGCACAGGCGGCGGACGAGGCGCTGGGCGAGGAAGGCGCGCACGGCGGCGGAAACGAGGAACGGTTCCACGCCCATGTCCACCAGGCGGCTGATGCCGCCCATGGCGTCGTTGGTGTGGAGGGTGGAAAACACCAAGTGGCCTGTCAGCGAGGCGCGGATGGCGATTTCCGCGGTCTCAAGGTCGCGGATCTCACCGATCATCACGATATTCGGATCGGCGCGAAGGATCGAGCGCAGGGCGTTGGCGAAGGTCAGGCCGATCTCGCTTTTCACCGCGATCTGCATCACGCCGGTGAGTTTGTTTTCCACCGGATCCTCGACGGTCACGATGCGCCGTTCCGGGTGGTTCACCTCGCTGAGGAAGGAATAAAGGCTGGTGGATTTACCCGATCCGGTGGGGCCGGTGATGAGGATGATCCCGTTGGGCAGGTGGAGCAGCGCCTCGATCTTCTTCTGCACGAAGGGCTCCATCTGCAGCTTGGCGAGATTGAATTTCTCCTGGTTGAGCAGACGCAGGGAAACGCTCTCGCCCTCGACGGTCGGCACGGTGGCGACGCGGACGTCGATGGTGGCACCTTCGAACTGGAGGTTGATCCGGCCGTCCTGCGGCACGCGACGCTCGGCGATGTCGAGGCGCGCCATGATTTTCAGACGCGCGATCACCGAGCTTTGCAGCGCCTTGATGTTTTCCGGCACGGCCACCTCGATCAGGCGGCCGTCGATGCGGTAGCGGATGCGCAGGTTGGTGGCGAGCGGCTCGACGTGAATGTCGGTGGCGCGTTGGTCGAGCGCCTCGCGGATGATCTGGTTGACGAACTTGACGACGCTGGCCTCCTCGTCGTCGTCCTGGTCGATCACGTTGGCCTCGTCCTCGCCGGCTTCGATGGCTTCGTAATCGAAATCGCGGCCTTCGAGGATCTGCTCGAAGGTATCCGCGCCGACACCGTAGAGGCGGCGCAGCGCCTCGTGGAGGCGCTTGCGGGAGGTCATGCACCAGTCGATGGGCAGGTCGAGTTCCTGCGCGGCGGCCTGGCGGGCAACCAGGTTGAAGGGATCGAAGGTGGCGAGTTTCAGGCGTTTGTGATCGCCCTCGCCGGTGATCTCGATGGGCAGCAGGCGGTGGCGCAGGGCAATGCGCGGCCCGCAGGCCTCACGCAAGGGAAGGGGGACTTCCGGCACCGGAATGGAATCGATCCACTCGATGCCGAGTTCACTGGCAAGTTCCCGCATGTAGGGTTCCTCGTCCACCACGCCGGCGTCGAGCACGTCGTCGATGGGCGAGCGTTGGCGCTGGCTGGCGGCTGCCAGCAGTTCGGTGAGTGCGGGAAGGTCCTCGCATCCGGTGCGGCGGGCGGGTTCGATGAGAAGTTGCGACATGCTTGCTGCGCTTGTTGTCGCGTAAAACCGCCGCGGGCGCAATCTGTCTGTTGCAAATGCGGTCCGTGATTTGCGGAATTGGACTTGTCAGGCCTAACGGAGGAAGATTGGATGTCCATGCAACAACCCCGGCAAACCGTGATCAAGGAGTTCAAGGAATTCATTCTCAAAGGCAACGCGATCGATCTGGCGGTCGGCGTACTGATCGGTGTCGCCTTCGGCGGATTTGTCACCGCGGTGACCGAGGGGATCGTCAAACCGGTGATCAGCGCGGCCGGTGGCAACCCGGAGGTTTCGCTCAAACTCGGCATCTTCGATATCGGCATCGTCATCAACGCCGCCATCTCCCTGCTGATCACGGGCGCGGTCCTGTATTTCATCTTCGTCCGGCCGATGAACCGGCTCAAGGCCATGAACGCAAAGCCTGCCGCTCCGCCCGAACCTTCTGCCGAGGAGAAACTCCTGACGGAAATCCGCGACTTGTTGAAAAAGAATCCGTAAGACGATGGGGTGCGGTTTCACGATAATTTCCACCAAATTGGCACGGCCGGTGCTTATCCAATTTCACCAATCCACCGAAATATGAAAAAAATCGAAGCGATCATCAAACCGTTCAAGCTTGAAGAAGTCAAGGAGGCCCTCGCCGAGGTGGGTGTGCAAGGCATGACAGTGACCGAAGTCAAGGGTTTCGGCCGTCAGAAAGGGCACACGGAAATTTACCGGGGCTCCGAATACACCGTGGATTTCCTGCCCAAGGTCAAAATTGAAATCGTGGTGGATGACGAACAGGCCGAGAGTGTGGCGTCCGTCATCGTCAAAAGCGCCAACACCGGCAAGATCGGCGATGGCAAGGTTTTCATTTCGCCGGTGGAGCAGGCGATCCGCATCCGCACCGGCGAGACCGGTTCCTCCGCGGTGGCGGTGAACTGAGGGCTCCCCAAGGATTTTCAACGCAAAGCCAGCGGTCCCGATTTCCGGGCCGTTGGTTTTTCGTTTTTCAGCGGCTGGCGTTGCGCCAGTCGCGGAACGCCGCGCCGAGATTGAGGCCGGTGTCCGTTGGGGTGATCGACTCGGCGGACATTCCGGGTCGGCCGCAGGCGATTTCCGAGGCCCGGCCGCAAAGCCATGCTCCAAAGGCTGCGGCTTGGGTGCTGTCGTGACCGCCCGCCAGCAGTGCTCCGATCACGCCCGCCAGCAGATCGCCCTGGCCGCCGGTGGCCATGCCGGGGGTGCCGGTGGAATTCACCCACAGCGGGCGATCGCGTCGGGTGATCAATGTGCGGGCACCCTTGAGCAAGAGTGTGGCGGGATGGCGGTCGGCAAACGCGCGCGCCGCTTCCTCGCGTGAGTGGTCATTCAGATCGGGTGCCAGCCGCCGGAACTCTCCGGGGTGGGGGGTGAGCACATGGTTTTCCCGGAAAACGTCGCTGCTTCCGGACTTCGCCAGCCAGTTGAGCGCATCGGCATCGAGCACGGTGGGAATCCGAACGCCCGCGAGCCAGTCGCGGAACTCGGAAATGCCCGTGTCATCGGTTTCACCCAGTCCGCAGCCAACGACCAGCGAATCGCTCTCACCGATGGCGAGGTCACGGAACGAACCATATCCGCGGATGATGATTTCCGGCGGGCACTTCGCGGCGGTGATGGCAGCGCATGACTCCGGCACGTGCAGGGTCACCAGCCCCGCGCCGGCACGCAGGGCGCCGGTGGCGGCGAGCACGGCGGCTCCCGGGTAGGCGGCGGAACCGGCGACGAGCGCGACTTTTCCGGCCAGGCCTTTGTGGAAATCGAATGGGCGCACCATTTTACTGAAATCCATTTCCTGCGGCGCGATCAGTTCGACCGGCCCGTCCGCACCGGTGGCGAGCGGTTCGACGGGCACCAGCGCCAATGCCCCGACCGTGTTCACCGCCGTGCCGCGCAGCGCACCGGCTTTCGCATTGCCGATCATGAAAGTGATGTCCGCCGTCACGCCGCCCTCCGCGGATACGCCGGTGTCGGGATCGAGTCCCGACGGCAGATCCACCGCCGCGACGATCGCGCCGGAGCTTTGGCGCAGCCGTTCCATTTCCGCGGCCAATTCCGCCAGTGGTCCGCGCAAGGCCCCGGTGGCTCCGATGCCCAGCAATCCGTCGAGTAAAACGAGCGGCATCCGCGGATGCGGCGGCGGGCCGTCGAGCGGTGCGGCAAGCCCGAGTTCCTGCCACTTGCGACGGGTCAGCGGCGCGCACGACCCGATCCCGAACGCGCATCTCGCCGCCACCTGCCAGCCGTATGCGTCACGCAATACGCGCAGGGCGACCAGTGTGTCGCCCGCATTGTGGCCCTTGCCGAGGTATCCCACGGTGGTTCCGGGATGTGGGACATGTCGCCCGAGCGCATGGCCGAGTTGCGTGCCGGCGAGATCGAGCAGGCGCTCCTCGGTCCATCCCGCATCCATCGCCGCGTGCTCGATGGCACGCATTTCCGCGCAATTCACCGTTCCCATGCGGTGAAGCTAACGATTGGCGGGCGGATTGCAGTTGCAAAATCCGGCTGGCGGCTTGCTTGTATCGCGATTCCGCGTTCTGTTCGCTGCAACATCCAATCATGAAAGACCCCCGACCGCATTCCGTGCTCCGTGACATCGTCGGGCTCGTCGCTTGGATTGCACTGACTTTTTGCGCACCCGCTTTGGGTTTCATCTCACCGCCGGGCGATTGGTATGCCTCGCTGGCGAAACCGTCATGGAATCCGCCCGCATGGATTTTCGGGCCGGTGTGGACCGCACTCTATCTGATGATGGCGGTGGCCGTCTGGTTGGTATGGCGGAGGCATGGCTGGCACCGGTCCATCATGATATATCTCGTGCAACTCCTGCTCAACGCCGCGTGGACGCCTGTATTCTTCGGTCTCCGTGAACCCGGGTGGGCCTTCGCGGTCATCATCGCCATGTGGTTCGCAATCTGGCTCACCATGCGCGCCTTCGCCCGTATCGACCGCGCGGCGGCATGGTTGCTCGCACCCTACGCCGCCTGGGTCACCTTCGCTGCCGTGCTCAATTTCACCCTCTGGCGGATGAACCCGTAGGCGCATTCGTGAGAATGCGATGGGGCTGATCCCATATCACAGGACCAGCCGCAATCCATCCCACGCCACATGCGCTCCGGCGGGCAGCTCCACCGTCAGCGAGTGATGATCGTTTTCGTGTCCCAAATGCGTCAGCCACGCCTCGCCCGGCTGGCATTCCTTGATCGCCGCCAGCGCCTCGCCCACCGAGAAATGCGTGGGATGCGGCTGCGGCCGGAGCGCGTCGATGATCAGGATGTCCACCTCCTTGAGATGCCACAACGTGTCGTTCGGAATGTGTTTCACATCCGGCAGATAGGCGATGCTGCGCGCGCCGGGATGATCGAAGCGGAAACCGATTGTCGGCACCGCGGCATGCTCGACAGGCAGGGGGGTGATCTTGAGGTCGCCGTAATGAAACGGCCCGCTGATGATCCGCGGGTCGGGTTTCACGTAGCCCTTGTAAACGTTCTCCTCTGAAAACGCCCAACCGAACATCTGCACCAATGTGTCCATGCACTCGCGCGTGGCATGCATCGGCAAAGGATCTTTGCGGTGCCAGCAGAACGCGCGCAATTCGTCGAAGCCGGCCACATGGTCGAGGTGGGCGTGGGTGTAGATTACGGCGTCGATTTCGCGCAGCCCCTCGCGCAATGCTTGCGCTCGCAGGTCCGGGCCGGAATCGATCAAGAGCGTGTGGCCACCCATTCTGACCACGGCGGCGGAGCGCAGCCGCTTGTTTTTCGGGTCGTCCGACAGACACACGCCGCAGCCGCATCCGATCACCGGCACGCCCACCGAGGTTCCCGTGCCCAGAAATGTGAACGATTGCTCCGCCGTCATTGATTCCGGGCGCGACCCTTGCATAATGTGCCGCGCGCCGCAAAACGAATGCTCACCCTGCTCAAAATCCGCAATCTCGCCCTGGTGGACGAACTCGTCTGGGAACTCGGGCCCGGCCTGATCGGCGTGACCGGCGAGACCGGCGCGGGCAAATCCGTCATCGTCGGCGCACTCAAACTCGTGCTCGGCGAACGCGCCGACAAATCGCTCATCCGCACCGGCGAGGACACCTGCACGGTCGAGGCCGTGTTCGAACTCGGTGACCCGCGGGAAATCAACGCCATCCTCGAAGACGGCGGCCTCGCTCCCTGCGACGACACCCAGCTCATCGTCCGCCGCGCCATCGGCCAGTCGGCCAACCGCCAGTTCGTCAACGATTCGCCGGTCACACTCAACCTGCTCAAACGCATCGGCGAGCACCTCGTGGACCTTCACGGCCCGCACGACCACCAGTCGCTGCTCTCCACCGAGCGCCAGCTCGCGATGCTCGACGCCTACGCCGGTGCGGACAAGGCCCACGCCGCCTACCGCGCCGCCTACCGCGAGTGGCGCGCCAAGACCGCCGAACTCGACGAACTCCGCCACGCGGAAAACGCCAGCGAGCAGGAAATCGAGCTGCTGCGTTATCAAATCGAGGAAATCGACGCCGCCAACCTCAAACCCGAGGACGAGCAGGAACTCGAAGACCGCTGGCGGCGCGCTTCCAATGCCAGCCGTTTGTTAGAGAGTGCCGCCCACGCCGCCGCCGCCCTCAACGGCGACAACGGCGTCATCGAGCAGCTCGCCGACGTCCAGCGCCTCGTCCGCGAACTCGAAAAGCTCGACCCATCGATCCGTGAGCGGACCGCATCGCTGGAAAGCGCCGCGCTCGAACTCGAAGACCTCGCCGGAAATCTAACGAACTACGCCGGGGAACTCGACATCGACCCCGCCGAGGCCGCCGCGCTGGAGGAGCGCGTCAATCTCGTCGAATCGCTGAAACGCAAATACGGCCCGGCGATGGCCGACGTAATCGCGCGCCGCGAATCCGCCGCCGCGCGACTCGACACCATCGAGAACCGCGGCGAAAAAATCGACGCTCTCGAAAAAGAACTCGCCGCCAGCCGCGCCACGCTCGATGCCGCTGGCACAGCGCTCACCGCCCTCCGCAAGAAAGCCGCGCCCAGACTCGCCAGGGAAATCGCCGGCCAGCTCGTGGATCTCGGTTTCAAGCAGGCCTCGTTCGAAGCGCCGCTGCACGTTCTAACAGACCCAGGCCCGCAGGGATTCGAGGGTGTCGAATTCCAATTCGGCCCCAACCCCGGGGAACCGCTGCTGCCGTTGCGCCAGATCGCCTCTTCCGGCGAGATCAGCCGCGTCATGCTCGCCGTGAAATCCGCCCTCGCCGAGCAGGACGACACCCCGCTCATGGTCTTCGACGAAATCGACGCCAACGTCGGCGGCGAAGTCGCCCGCGCCGTCGGTCGCAAGATGGCCGCGCTCGGCACCCGCCACCAGGTGGTCGCCATCACCCACTTCCCGCAGGTCGCCGCCACCGCCACGCTGCACTTCGTGGTGGACAAGGAAGTCTCCGGCGGCCGCACCCGCTCGCGGCTGTTTCCCGTGAGTGGCGAAACCCGCATCCAGGAACTCGTCCGCATGCTCGGCGGAGGAGGGGAGCAGGCCCGCGCCATGGCCGCCGCGCTGTTAGGAAATTGATCCCTGTGGCCGGAAATGGGAACTAATGGCCGAATTTGTGGATAAATTGATCTTTCATTCTTCCGGATTATCGGCATCCTGCGTCCGTTCCGCGAATGCTCCGGCCTAACGGAACGCCAGCCGACACCGGGCATGGCCGATAAAATCCGACTCGATCTCCGGGGGGAAGTCATTCGGAAACGGCCAACGCCGGCAAGGTTTGGAAGAAAAGCGCGCGTTGCGAGATCCGGGGGGAATTCCAACGCGCGCTTTTCGTTTTTCCCACGTTCCCGCCGTTGATATCCGGGCGTCCACGTTCTAGTTTCCAACAGAAACAGAACACGCCATGGGACTCGAAAAACTGACCCAGAAACTTCAGGAGGCGCTGCATGCCGCCCAGGGCCTCGCCTCGAAATCCGCCCACCCGGAACTCAAGAGCAACCACGTGCTGCTCGCCCTGCTCCAGCAGGATGGCGGCATCGCCGTGCCCATTCTCCAGAAGGCCGGCGTGGATGTGGGCCAGCTCAAGGCCGCGACCGCCGCCGCATTGTCACGCGAGCCGAGCGTGCAGGGTGCCTCCACCCAGCCGCAGATCTCGGTGGGTCTGCGCGCCACTCTTGATGCCGCCGACAATGCCCGGGAAAAACTCGGCGACGATTTTCTCAGCGTCGAACATTTCCTGTTAGGTGCGCTCAAGGGCGACTCGCCCGCCGGCAAGCTGCTCAAGGACGCCGGGCTCGACGAGAAAAAGGCGCTCGCCGCCATCAAGGGCGTGCGAGGGTCGCAGAAGGTCACCGACGAGAATCCGGAAGGAAAATACCAGACGCTGGAAAAATACGGCATGGACCTCACCGCGCGCGCCAGGGAAGGGAAAATCGATCCCGTGATCGGCCGCGACCACGAGATCCGTCGTGTGCTGCAAGTGCTTTCCCGCCGCACCAAGAACAACCCGGTGCTCATCGGCGAGCCCGGCGTCGGCAAAACCGCGATCGTCGAGGGACTCGCCCGCCGCATCGTTTCCGGCGACGTACCGGACTCGATGAAGGACAAGACGGTCATCGCCATGGACCTCGGCGCGATGCTCGCCGGCGCGAAATACCGCGGCGAGTTCGAAGACCGCCTCAAGGCATTTCTCAAGGAGCTCACCGAATCCGAAGGGCGGATCATTCTGTTCATCGACGAGCTTCACACCATCGTCGGCGCGGGAAAAACCGAAGGCAGCCCCGACGCGGGAAATTTGCTCAAGCCCCAGCTCGCCCGCGGCGAACTTCACACCGTCGGCGCGACCACGCTGGATGAATACCGCAAGTATATCGAAAAGGACGCCGCGCTCGAACGCCGCTTCCAGCCGGTGATGGTCGGCGAGCCGTCGGTCGAGGACACCGTCGCCATCCTGCGCGGACTCAAGGAACGCTACGAGGTTCACCACGGCGTGCGCATCCAGGACGGCGCGCTCGTCGCCGCCGCCGCGCTTTCCGACAGATATATTTCTGATAGATTTCTTCCTGACAAGGCCGTGGACCTTGTCGATGAGGCCGCCTCTCGTCTCAAGATCGAGCTCGACTCCATGCCCACCGAGATCGATGTACTCGAACGTCAGATCCTCCAGCTCGAAATGGAGAAGAAGGCGCTCGAAAAGGAAACCGACAAGGCTTCCGCCGCGCGGCTTGAGAAGGTGAAGGAAGAGCAGGCGAACCTGCGCGAACAGTCGTCCGGATTGATGGCCCAGTGGCGCAATGAAAAGGCCGTCATTGACCAGGTCCGCCAGGCGCAGGAGAAAATCGAAACCCTCAAGGGCGAGTCCGAGCGCGCCCAGCGCATCGGCGATCTCACCCGCGCCTCGCAGATCACCTACGGCGATTTGCCGGAGGCGAACAAGGCGCTCGAAGCCGCCAACGCACAGCTCGCCGTGCTCCAGAAAAACGGCGCAATGCTCAAGGAGGAGGTCACCGAGGAGGACATCGCCCGCGTCGTTTCCTCGTGGACCGGTATTCCAGTCAGCCGCCTGCAGGAGGGCGAAAAGGAAAAACTCGTTCACATGGAAGAACGTCTCGCCGACCGTGTGGTCGGTCAGAAGAAGGCGATCACCGCGGTTTCCAACGCGGTGCGCCGCGCCCGCGCCGGCCTGCAGGACGAGAACCGTCCGATCGGCTCGTTCCTGTTCCTCGGCCCGACCGGCGTCGGCAAGACCGAGCTGTCCAAGGCACTCGCCGAGTTCCTGTTCGACGACGAGGGCGCGATGGTCCGCATCGACATGTCCGAATACATGGAGAAACACAGCGTCGCCCGCCTGATCGGCGCGCCGCCCGGATACGTCGGCTACGAGGAAGGCGGCCAGCTCTCCGAAACCGTTCGCCGCAAGCCGTATTGCGTCGTGCTGTTCGACGAAATCGAAAAAGCGCACCACGACGTCTTCAACGTCCTGCTGCAAGTGCTCGATGATGGCCGCATCACCGACGGTCAGGGCCGCACCGTGGATTTCCGCAACACGGTCATTATATTAACTTCCAACATCGGCTCGCAGTTCATCCTTGGCGAGGACAACGCCGAGCAGCGCGAGGCCAAGGTGACCGACGCCCTGCGCGCGCACTTCCGGCCCGAGTTCCTCAATCGCATCGACGAAATCATCATCTTCGACCGCCTTGATCGTGGCGAACTCACCACCATCGTCGATCTCCAGCTCGACCGCGTCCGCAAGCGCCTCGCCAAACAGGGACTCGCGCTCGCGCTAACAGAACAAGCCAAGGAGTTCATCGGCAACCAGGGCTACGACCCGGTCTATGGCGCGCGCCCGCTCAAGCGCGCCATCCAGCACTTGCTGTTGGATCCGCTTTCACTCGACGTGCTAGATGGAAAATTCGTGGACGGCGATGTGATCACCGCGGATGTCGAGGACGGTCACATTGCGTTCACGAAGTGAAAGGGGCACGCGGCCATCCTGGCCGCATGGTGCTTGAAGATGCGGGCGGGACGCCCACGCTCCCCTGTATTTCACTTCGCCTGCTGGATCGCCTCGCAGACGGCGGGGAAGATCTGGCGCTTGCGGCTGACCACGCCGGGGGCGTGGAAGAGGTTTTCGTCGTGGCGCTCGAAGGGCAGCTTGGCGAGCACGCCTTCCGGGCCGATGGCGAGGATCATGCTGTGGAGCAGGGCGACATCGGTGACGGCGAGCAGCGTGACGTCGTAGCTGCGGGCGGTGTGGAGCGCGCGCACTTCCTTTTCCAATTCCTCGCGGCGACCGACGAAGCCGTGGAGATCCCGCTCCTCCACCTGTGAGATGCTGATCGTGTATCCCTGCTCGGTGAATTCCTTGCGGTCCGCGTTGAGGATTTCGTCCGGCGTGCCGTTGGCGATGAGCGAGCCGACGGCGAAAAACTCCTCGCTGAATTGCTTCGGATCGAGTCCGGCGACTCCGGCCAGCCAGGACAGCATCTCGCGGTCGAGCAGGGTGGTGGTGGGGGAGGTGAGACAGAGCGTGTCCGAGACGATGCCGGCGCACAGGCACATCGCGACGGGCGGCAGCGGCATCAGCCCGCGGTGGAAGAACTTGCGGCCCACCAGCGTGCAGGTCGAACCGACCGGTTCGTTGAGGTAGCGGATCGGCTCGCGCGAGACGAGGTCGCCCGCGACGCGGTGGTGGTCGATCACCTCGGTGACCTCGGCCTCCTCGACGCCGTTGACGGCCTGCGCGTATTCGTTGTGATCGACGAGGGCGAGCCGGATGCGCGGCGGATCGACGAGGTCGGACTTGGAAATGACGCCGACCATTTTGCGCGAGCCGGGTTCGATGATCGGGAAGAGGTCTTGATCGGAGTTCGGGATATGTTTGCGCAGGCGGGAGACCGGTTCGTTGGGGCAGACGGTCTGGAAATCGCGCTCCATCACGTGGCACACGGTGCGCGAGCAACGGATCAGCGTGGAGGCGCTGGCGGTGTCCTGGGCGCATCGCAGCAGGACCACGCCCTTTTCGGTGGCGAACCTGCGGATTTCCTCGGTGACGGGGTTTCCGCCGGTGACGAGCAGCGCGCGCGTGCCGGCCTCGATGGCGCAGCGCTGGACGATCGGCCGGTCGCCGCAGATGACGAGAAAGCGGCCGATGTTGTCATCGGCGCGGGCCTGCTTGAGACGTTTCTCCACCGTTTGTTGAGAGGAGGCGCCCACCAGCAGGATCAGGTCCTCCTCCTGGGAGGTGAGTGCGTCGGCGTCGCCCATATTTTCGGCCTGGAGGGTGGCGGCGAGGTGGGACAGCGAGGCGTGCACGGTGCGCACGCTGAGCCCCTCGGTGTCCGCAGGCAGCAGCAGCCGCAGCAGATCGATGTAGCGCAGGATGCCGCACAGGCCGCCGTTTTCATCCTCCACCGGCACGCAGCGGACTTCCGCGGCCAGCATCCGGCGGTAGGCGGTGAGGAAGGTGTCGTTGTCCCGCACCTTGATCACCTCGCGGTGGGCGATCATGCCCGCGCTGGTGCGGACGTCGGTGACCAGCGGCGGAGGTTCGAAACCTGCGCGTTCGAGCACCCATTTCGTGCGTTGGGAAATCTCGCCGCAGCGTGCGGCCACGGCGTGGGGTTCCTCACCCACCAGCCTGAGCAGGGCCGCATAGCCGATGGCCGAGCAGATTGCGTCCGTGTCGGGATTCTTGTGGCCGATGACGTAGAAGGGGAGCATGGGGGGTGGGAATACTGGAAATGGATGAATCCGGCCGGGGTTTGTGCGGGCGTGTTTGGCAGTCTGCGGCCTCGCCTGCAAGCCAATCCGGGGATCGCCGCGGTGCAATCCGCAACAGGTCCCGGGGCTCGATTCACTCGATCCCTGGAAGATGACCGGCTGTCTCACCCTCAAAGACATCGCCCGCCGGCAGAACGCGGAGGAAGTGTGAGCGGACTTCAAGAACAGTCAGCACCCTGCTGCGAATATCCATTCCATCCGATTACTCACCCGTGATCGTTCGATCATCGAATCGGCCGCGCCCCTTTGGTGATTCATGAAATAACACAATGGTGACACGCGGGGCGGGGCATGCTAACACACACGCATCATGAACATCGTCCTAGGCATTTCCGGCTCGATCGCCGCTTACAAGGCGGCGGAACTGGCATCGCAGCTCGTCAAACAGGGCCACGAGTTGCATGTCGCCATGACCCGCGCCGCCACCGAGTTCATCGCGCCGCTCACCCTCCAGACGTTGACCCGGAATCCGGTGCTCGTTTCGCTGGAGGACGAGAAACAATCGTGGAAACCCGGCCACATCGAACTGGCCGACCAGGCCGACCTGTTTCTCGTCGCCCCCGCCACCGCCAACCTGCTCGGCGAGTTTGCCCACGGTCTCGCACCCGACCCGCTCACTTCCATCTACCTCGCGCTGCCGCGCAACACGCCGGTGCTCATCGCGCCCGCGATGAACGGCAAGATGTGGCTGCATCCTGCCACCCAGCGAAATGTCGCCATTCTAACGAACGATGGCTGCGAATTCATCGGCCCCGCCGAAGGCTCGCTGGCCTGCGGCTACGAGGGCATCGGCCGCATGATCGAGGTGGAGGCCATTCTGCGCGCGGCCGGAAAATGCATGGCCGCCGGCAAATGATATCAAGCCACGCCGCCAATGGTGGGCCCGGTCGGGTTCGAACCCACGACCAACCCCGACGTGGTCGGGGCTGCTCTAACCTTGTTCGAGAAAGAGTCGTGCCTTCGTCGGATTTTTCCAACCTTTGAGCATCTTTTCGATCGCAAGGGCTTCTCTCATTACGGGATATTCCCGAAATGCGATCAGATCGAGTGGCAAGCCAAGTCTGCGCGTCGAATGCACCATGCCGCTTTGATGCCGTTTGATGCGCGCCTCCAAATCTTCGGTCGCGCCAAGATAGTGACGTCCGTTTTGCCCCTTTAGCATGTAGACAAAAGCCATGATCAATTCGGTGATGGTGGGCCCGGTGGGGTTCGAACCCACGACCAACCCCGACATGGTCGGGGCTGCTCTAACCTTGTTCGAGATAGAGTCGTGCCTTCGTCGGATTTTTCCAACCTTTGAGCATCTTTTCGATCGCAAGGGCTTCGCTCATTACGGGATATTCCCGAAATGCGATCAGATCGAGTGGCAAGCCAAGTCTGCGCGTCGAATGCACCATGCCGCTTTGATGCCGTTTGATGCGCGCC
>JAWLDG010000019.1:59053-98135 GCA_041686775.1 Luteolibacter sp.
GCCAAGATAGTGACGTCCGTTTTGCCCCTTTAGCATGTAGACAAAAGCCATGATCAATTCGGTGATGGTGGGCCCGGTGGGGTTCGAACCCACGACCAAGGGATTATGAGTCCCCTGCTCTAACCGCTGAGCTACAGGCCCTTCAATGAGTTACGGCGATTTTGCTTGCCGATGCATCCCGAAAATGCATACCGTGGCAGCAACAGATAGCCAAGCCATGCAACCGAAAGCGCAATTCAGCAAAAGCAAGAAATCGTGTCTCCTTCGTCATCGGGGTGGCAATTACTACGCGTCCACCAAGGTGGCCGGCAAGGTGATTCGCCGCAGTCTCGACACCGACGATTTCAACACCGCCAAGAACCGCCTGCCCGGAGTCCTGGCCGAAATCAGGGGAGCGAAGCATGCCAAGGATGCCGGGACGCTCGGGGCGGCCGTCCATGACGAGGCCCACCGCGACGATCCGGCAATCAAGGAGCCGACTCGCCACTACTACCAGCAAGTGAGCGCATCACTCGCCAAGGTGGCAACCACGCTCCCGGATAACCCGATGGAAAGACCCATGCCCAAGGTCACGCTGAGCGATCTGCGCGCCTTCATGGACAAATACGCCGCCACCGCCTCCCCGACGCGCTACAACGGCGCTCTGGCGCTCCTGCGGCGCACCTACGCCCGCGCCATGGAAGCCGGCCATGTCGGTGGCAACCTGCCCGCGGCATTGAAGCGGGTGAAGCCGAAGAAGCTGAAACACGACCTGCCCACCGCGGAGGACTTCGCCAAGATCGTGGGGGACATATTGGGGCAGCGGAAGGCGCACAGCAAAGCCACATCCATGGCGGTGGAATTGCTGGCCTACACCGGGCTGAGGATTTCAGAGGCGCAATCACTCACATGGCGGGACATCAAGACCGACCACCTTGTCGTGCGCACCGCCAAGAATGACGACTTCCGGCAAGTCCCGCTCATCCCGGCTGCCAAGGGACTGCTCGCCCGCCTGAGGGCCGCCGAGATCCCCACCGGCCCCGACGATCCGGTCATGCTCATCAAGTCCCCACGGATCGCGCTGGAAGGCGCGTGCGAGCGTCTCGGCATTCCGCACATGCGCGTGCATGACCTGCGGCACATTTTCGCAACCCGATGCATCGAGGCCGGCGTGGACCTGCCGACCTTGGCGTCATGGCTTGGCCACAAGGATGGCGGCGTGCTCGCCGCTCAGACCTACGGCCATCTGTGCAAGAAACATTCCACCGCGATGGCAGGGAGGGTGAAGGCATGAAACAGAAAACCGATCCGCAGCTAAGGCGACAACTCGAGCGCGTGAGGCTGCTCTTGTATTCAAAAACCGCGTTCACGCGCACCGGTCCGCAGACTTTCGAACTACAGAATCAGGAGGAATGGGGAGATTATCACTACGGCGTGCTGTTGGCCCTTGGCATGCTCCAAACTGCAAACCTAGACTTGCAGTGCGACGGGTTGATTGATGCCCATCAGGAAGGTGATAAACGCCGGCTGGCGATTTTCGCGCGGGCGGCGGAGGATGTCAGGCGAGCACGAGAAGATGGAATTTCACCCAAGGCAAAGCATGTCGTTGCACTTCTAACAGCCAAGCTGGAATTGGAGGAAATACTGGCCGATTTGCCGCCCAAGCGTCTTGTCATCGAATACGCGCGGAGTTGGATCCAGATGGAATACCGAATGAATCCGGCTGCGTCAGATGATGGGAAAACGTGGGACGATTACATAAAAGAGGCTCAACTCAAATACTTGCCAACACGCATGGAAGAGCGGCACAAGTATTTGCTTAAGCTGCTGAGAGATAGTGGCTTGTGAATCATTTTGGGTGAAACTCTCCAGTTAACCCCATAGGAAAACTACAACGGCGCGATACGTTTCGCGCATGATTGCGAAGCAACGCAAGAAAACGTCGGGCAAGCGGGTTTCCTACTCGTTTGCGGAGTTTGCCGAAATGGTAGGCAAGGAGCGCACCTGGGTTTATCGCCAAGTGCAGAAAAAGCGCATCCGCGCGATCACCGGCTTCGGTGCCGCGATGATCCCGGCCAGCGAGATCGAGCGCATCTTCGGTGGAACGGAGGTGGAAGCATGAACGCCAACCCGCCCGTTGTGAAACAGCCGGACCCGTTGCCAATCGAACTCTTGGCCACCGATGACCAGCGCCGGCTGTCCGATCCGGAGATTGACGAACTGGTCGCAGAAATCCGCGCCGCAGGAAAGGGGGATGCACCATGACATCACCGCCCAAAAAGGAAGCGGCCGCCCCGGAAAGAACGACCGCCACCTTGAATACCTCGTGCACCCTGAGACAATCACAGTCCCACCCCGGACGCAAGCAGCGAATCATCGGCAGAGTGAAAGGGGGGACGATATGAGTGCCCGCTTCATCGCGCTGCATTGCGGGGATGAAACGTGCGCCCTGCTTGCCAATCATCCAACCGCGTTTCTACTGCTCACACAGATTGCGATGCGGGCGAAATGGAAGGATTGCTCCATCACGAAATTGAAGGCCGGGCAGGCATTTATCGGCGATTACCAGGCGGCCGGGATTCACTCGGAGAAAGCATATCGTCACGCCAAGCATATTCTATCAGAATGTGGCCTTGCGGCGTTCCAAGGGGCGAACAAAGGAACCATTGCAACCCTTGCGGATTGTAAGGTTTTCAGCATTTCCGCAGACGCGAGGGGCGGACAGACGGGCGAGCAAGGGGACAGTCTGGGGGCGGACAAGGGGCGAGCAAGGGGCGGACAAGGGGCGACTAACCACACAGATACACAGAGCACACAGACATCACTTGCGCTGAACGGAGCAAGCTCCGCTTCACCGCCGGCGATTTCGTGGAATGCCGAGAATGGATTTTCAGGAATCACCGCCACCGACCGGAAGTCATGGGCGAAAGCATATCCCGCCTTGGACATCGAGCGCCAACTGGCCGCCGCTCATGAATGGCTGCTGAGCAATCCAGCCAAGGCAAAGAAAACCCAGTGGCGACGGTTCGTCACCGGCTGGCTGGCGCGCAATCAAGAACGCGGCGGCGACATCCCAAGCAACCGGCCCGCCGGCCGTGAACTCACTTCCAGCCAACTCCGGATATGATTCCACCATCCGCACCCATGGCCGAAAAGTCGGTCTTGTCCACCATCATGCAGGAACCGGAGCGATTCGTCCCGCTGGCAACCAGCGCCGGCTTGTCGGAATCCTCATTCTCGACGCCGGCCCTTCGCCTGGCATGGCGGTACCTGATCGAGGATGGCCACCGATACGGCAGCATCGATCCGGCCGCTTTCGTGCAACGCCGGCAACTCGACGGCACACTCGACGCGCTGGGCGGTGCCGCGGGCGTGGCGGAAATTTTCACCTACGCGCCGTCGCCTTCTGGCTGGTCACAGTGGATCGAACTCATCAAGGAGGCGCACGCGCTCAGGAGTGCTCAGGAGGCCGGCCGCAAGCTCAGTGAGGTGGAAACCAGCGCGGAGGCCATCGCGCAAACCACCGCCGCGCTGGAAGCGATCCGCAAGGCCGCGGAAGGCCCGCGCCGTTCCATGACCGGCGACGAAGCCGCCCGCGCGTTCATGGCCGGCATGGAGGCGGATTTCAACGCCGGCACGCTGCCGGGACTGACAACCGGCTTTCCCGAACTCGACGCGATTTCCGGCGGCATTCGCGCCGGCGAATTGTGGGTGGCCGCCGCTCAGACTTCGCGAGGGAAAACCGTTCTGATGAATCAGATTTCCGCCGAAACCCTCACAGCCGGCCGGCGTGTCGCCATGTTCTCACTCGAAATGATGGCCCGGGAGGTAATCGCGCGACTCGTTTCCGTGATCGGGCGGATACCGCTCGGATCTATCACCCAGCCGCGCACCGCGACGAAACGCGACCTCGTGATGATCCGCGAGGCCGCGGAGAAAATCAGCGCCTCGCACCTTCACCTCGACGCCAGCGCCGGCCAGACACTCGAAAGCATCCGCACCGAGGCCCGCCGCATCAAGGACGCGCACGGCAACCTCGACCTCATCGTCGTGGACTACATCCAGATTTGCGAGGGGGAACGCATCCGCAACGAAAGCCGCGAGCGTGAGGTTGCGAGGATTTCGGGAGGCTTGAAGCAACTCGCCAAGGAACTCGATTGCCCCGTGCTGACAGCCTCACAGCTCAACGAAACCGGCCAGACCCGGGAGTCCCGCGCCATCATCCAGGATTCCGACGCGCTGCTCTACATCGCGGAAGATGGCATCAAAATCGGCAAGCTCCGCAACGGCCGGCGCAACGACGTGCTGCCGCTCTACCTCAACGGCGAACTCCAACGATTCACCTACTCGAAGCCATGAGCCAACCCGCACCGCTACGAATGGTCCTCACCCGTGAGCAAACAGCCGCCCTTGAGGGCACCGGCTTTGCCGTGGCTGTGATCGGCCCCGGTTGCTGGCCCGGCGACGATGGCCGCGCCGTGCTTTACCTCATCGAATGCAGCCAAGCCCGCGCCGATGCCGCCGGCCGCGTGGCGATGGGCAAGAGTGACGAACGCCGCCGGCCAACACCCAAACCATGAGAAAGACACACAAACTGCTGGGCACCACTCGCACGTGGAAAGATACCGATGGCCAGACCCGCAAGCAGCGCGTCGAGTGCGGCGCGATCTTCACCAGCGAGACAGGCCGGCTTTCCGTGCGGATCGAGGCGATACCGACAACCGCGGCTTTTGACGGATGGCTGGCCGCGGTGCCAGTCGGCGAATCTGAACCCGAACCCGAACACGAACACGAACGATGAAAAAACCATGCAATTACCCCGGATGCGCCGCGCTGATCGAGCGTGGCACTCATTGTCCCGCGCACGCTGACACGCCAAAGCAACGCCGGCGCGATTACGAGACACACCGCCGGCAACGCAACCCCGAGTTGAAGCTATCGCAGAAGATGCGCAACAGCGTCCGCTGGCGGAAGGTGCGGGCACTCAAGCTGGCCGATTCGCCATTGTGTGAAGATCCGCTTGGATTGCACGCACGCGACGGCACCACGCGCACGGCAACCCAGGTGCATCACATCAAGCCGCTCGTCAGTCACCCGGAGCTTGCCTATCACGAAAGCAATCTCATGTCCGTGTGCCACGGCTGCCACAGCAAGGTGGAGAAGCAGACGCCCCGCACGCGCGACGATGGCGACAAGCCTGCGGATGAACCATTCAACCCGTTTGGATGATGCCCCCCCGGGGGTATGTCGAAAGTCTGGCAGGAAATCCGAATACAGCGAGTCGGCAGTGATTTTCTCGTACATCCGAAATTGAGATTTTTCGCGGAACGCGCCGAACCGAGTCAAATCATGTCATATCAAACCAATCCACATCCAACCACGTCTAACAAATGAACCGAATCGGCAAAATTTACTCGCCCCGCAGCCTCGCGGCCGAACTCCAGGTTTCACCCCGCGCCATCCTGCGAGCGATCCGCCGCGGCGACCTGAAATGCGCAAAAATCACGGCGCTCGTTTTTCGGATCGAGGGCGAAGACGTTGACCAGTGGATTGCCAGCATCAAGAAACCATGACCTCGACAAACCCACCCCGCCTAGTCGCCCCGTGTGACATCGCAAGACTGTGGAGCTTGTCCACCCGGCAAGTTTTGGAGCTTTGCCGCGCCGGCCGCCTGCCGCATGTCCGCGTGAATGACAGAGTTATCAGAATCGACCCCGAAGCCGCCGCGCGGTTCTACGCGTGCAACTCGACGCAACCCGTTCCATCTGGAAATTGCACCCCGCCGGCCGAAGCCTGAAAATCCGCGCATATGGAAAAGCGATATCTAACCGCCCCATCGGCGAGCGGCCGGCGTGTTTCCGGCTACGCTCTGAAATTCGGCAAAATGTCTCAAAACCTTGGCGGCCCGCGGGAGCCGTGGTTTGAAATCATCGAACCGGGCAGCCTGCCCCCATTGGCAAAGCAGGACGTTCGCGCGTATTTCAACCACGACAAAAACCACGTGCTGGCCCGCTCGAAATTCGGAAAGGGCAGTCTGAAACTCACGGTGGATAGCGTCGGGCTGAAATATGAATTTGACGCCCCGCGGAGCACCATCGGCGACGACCTGCTCGAAGCCATCAACCGCGGCGACATCGACCAATCGAGTTTCTCGTTTTCAATCGCACCCGGCGGCGAGCGGTGGGTTGAAATGGACGGCAAGCGCGTTCGACGCGTCACGAAAATCGCCAAGTTGCATGACGTGTCACCTGTGAGTGAACCAGCATACGAGGACACCACCGTCGGCGCACGCCAAGCGCCGGCAAAGCAATCGCCCGCAACCCCCGCCCTGACCGCTGAGGATTATTCCCTGTTGGCAGGCAATCGCAAGTAATCACCCCATATCTAACAAAAATGAAAGCACTCAAAAAACTGCGCGAAATTGTCACCGGACAAACCGCCGAGACGAAGATTGAAGTCGAAATCACCGAAAAGTGTCTCGTCAACGGGATGGAGAGAATCCCAGGCGAACGGCTTAATCTGTCCGAGCGCGACGCCGGGGCGCTGTTTGCCGCCGAGCGCGCCCGCCGGGTTTTCACCGACGCGGAAACCGCCGAGCGCGACAGGCTCAACAGAATGATTCCGCCCCCGTGGACGCCGGCCCCGCTTCCCGAGTTATGGCAAAGCATGCCCGAGCCGTTTCACAAGTTGTGGGAAATCAGCGAGCGTTACCGCTGCGCGCATGGCCGCGCGGGCGAAATCGAAGCCTTGTATCTGCGCGGGCGCGGCATGAACGACAGCGAGCGCCACCAACTCGAACAGGAAACCAGCCGCACGGCAGCGGACGGCACCACGCGGAGCGCCTTGATTGAATCGTGGATTTCCGAACGCGCGAAAAACGTGCTGCGCATCACGGTTGGCGAACAACGCGCGGACGAACTGCGCAAGATTTCCGACGCGCTCAACCGGGCTTATCAAGCCATCAATGATTTGCGCGACGAATGCGGCGAGGATTTCACCCGGCTGAGCGTGCTCTGCGGCGACGCCGTGCTTGATGAAGTCGCCCGCGGGCAACGTGCGGCCCGTGCTGCCAGCCGTGACGGTTTCGAGTTGTTCAAGCACCGGCTGGCGAGTCTCGAACTTGGCGAGGCGGAATTGCGCCGGCTTTACCGCGGCACCCGCGAGCAACTCGCGTTTGAAGTTCAAGAGCCGACGCCACCAAACTTGCGTTTGGGATGGGCGGATCCGGAAACGGGCGAGGCCCGCCACATCTGCCCCGGCACCCCCGGCGAGCTTGCATCGTGGTTTGCCATGTTCCGCGCCAAGGCCGACGAACTCTCCGCCATCGCCAAGCAGGCCGCCGCCGAACTCGACCGCGCCCGCGGCGTGACCGGCACCGCCGGCAAGAGCAAGACCGGCAAGGCCGCATGAATTTCAGTGGCATATTCGGGTGATGGCCGCCCGGTGGAGTGGGGAGACTCTGCCGGGCGGTTTTTCACAACCAGCCATGCCGCCATGGACACCGACCAGCAACCCACCGACCAGCCGGTCTTCGACTGGGGACACCCTGAGAGGGACGAGCGCCCGGTGGAGATCCGCCCCATGCGTCCCATGCTGCTGCTGAGGGCAGGCGAGGCCACGCCCCGGCATGCACCCGCCGGCGAGGCTGTGACCGTGCCACGGTGGATTCTGGCGATGCTGCCGGCCGGATCATGGGCGATGGCCGGCGAGCCGTAACACGGCACAACACGGCACCGCGGGGTATCGCCTTATTGCAACAAAGTTGCGTTAACGGATTGAGGGAGGGGACCGCATGTCCCATGCTCCAACAGCGTTTTTCCGATGCATCCCGGCGTGCATACCTGACCCTGAAAAAGTATGCATTTTGACCCTTTTCCGGCCGTTTTCCGTTAGAATCGAGGGCATTTAACCCGTTGAAAAGCAAAGCGTGGCAACAATTAGCAAAACCGCGGTTTCTGATTATGAGTCCCCTGCTCTAACCGCTGAGCTACAGGCCCGTGTGTGGTGGTTGCCCGGTCGGGAAATGCGTATGCGGGTTATCGCCCGGCGGCAAGGGATGATTCGCGGCACTTATTGTTTGGCCAGCTTGGTGACGCGCCCGGAGGCGTTCCAGTCCTGGACGTAGAGGTCGCCGTTTGCGGCGAAGGCGAGGCCGTGGGGGGCGGTGAAGATGCCGGGGTGCTGGTCGGCGGGGGCGACTTTGAAATTCGCCCACTGGCTGCGGTCGGGGTTGTCGCCGAGGAAAGCGACGGGCGCTCCGTCCTTGTCGAGAATGGTGACGCGGGCTTCGAGTTCGGCGACGGCGAGGTGCTCGCCGTGCCACGAGACGCTGCACGGGCGGCGCAGGTGGGTGGCGTGGACGCCGATCCACCCGCCCTCGAGGTCGAGGTGGCAGAGGCGGCGGTTTTCGCGGTCGGCGACGAGCAGTCGGGGTTCGCCGAAGCGGGTGTCGATGGCGAGACCGTGGCAGGTATTGAATTGTCCGTCGCCCTTGCCTTTCTCGCCGAAGCTCTTGAGCAGGCGGCCATCGGCGTCGAACTTGTGGATTTTCTGCGAGCCGTAGCCCATGGCGGCGAAAATCGAGCCATCGGGCGCGACGGTCACGGCGGTGAGGCCGTTCCAGCCGCCGGGGACCTCGGCGGTGTTTTGATTGGGAATTTCGAGCAGGAGGTTGCCGTCGGTATCGATCTTGCAGATGCGGAACGGGGTGACGGGTTGTCCCTTGCTCTTGCGGGCCTGGTTGCCGTAGCCGTTGTTCTGCGCGCCGTAGATGACGGTTTTGCCGATTTCCTCGCGGATGGCCATGGCGTGGAATCCCTGGCAATCCGGCGCGATGGTTTTCACGAAGGTGCCGTCCTCTTCCCAGACGATGATGGACATCTCGTGATCGGTGCTGAGGTAAACGCGTTTGTCGGGGCCGACGAGCACGCTGCCGTGGGTGGGGCCGATGCTTTTGCCGTCGGGCAGCGCGCCCCAGCCGGGGACGGTCTGATAGGTCCACGCGCCGTTGCCGGTGACGACCGGGGTGGTGACATCTTTGCCGGGCTCCGCCCCGTGATCGGGGTGGGCGGCGGCGATGGTGGCGAGTGCGAGCAGGCAGGCGGCTTGGCTTTTCATCGGGCGGAGAAAAGGGAGCCCGCGCCGAAAATGCAAGTCCGTTGGTCGCCGCGGGCAGACAGATTGGGGTTTCACGATGACGATTTGCACATATGCTGCCGGCGTTTCACCGAACCGAAATATTTCACAACATGGCCGATTCCCACGTCACCCCGGATGATCTTGAAATCGTCAATCTCGGTCCGCGCCAAATCCCCTCGCCGGGATTGCAGCGGGACTTCGCGCAGGACGGTGCCTGCTGGCATTCCGATGGCGACCGCATCGCGCTGGACGATCACATGGACTCGATCCGCGAAGCGATGCGGATCGACATCGACCCGCCGTCGATCGAACTGGCCGGGCCGCGGCGCGAGATTTTCTTCAATCCGGAGGACACGTGCATCGCCATCGTGACCTGTGGTGGCCTGTGTCCCGGCATCAACGACGTGATCCGCGCCATCGTGATGCAGGCGCATTACAACTACGGGGTGAAACGGATCCTCGGCATCCAATACGGCTACGAGGGGCTGGATCCGGCGTTCGGTCACAAGCCGATCGAACTCACGCCGGACACCGTGATGAACATCGCCACCTTCGGCGGTTCGTTCCTCGGCAGTTCGCGCGGCAAACGCGACGTAAAGGTGATGGTGAACCGGCTGGAGTCGCTGGGGGTGGACATTCTCTATGTGATCGGCGGTGACGGTTCGCAGCGTGGCGCGCAGGCGATCCACGAGGAAGCCCGGCAGCGTGGCACGCGCATCGCGGTGGTGGGCGTGCCGAAGACGATCGACAATGACATCATGTTCATGGACCGCAGTTTCGGCTATCACACCGCGTTCGCGATGGCGTTTCAGGCGGTGGGTTCCGCGCACACCGAGGCGAAGGGCGTGCGCAATGGGCTTGGACTGGTGAAACTGATGGGCCGGGATTCGGGATTCATCGCCTGCTCGGCGGCACTGGCCACCGGCGAGGCCAATGCGGTGCTGATCCCCGAGGTGCCGTTCCGGCTGGAGGGGAAAAAAGGCCTGTTCGAGTTGATCGAGCAGCGCATTGCCAGCCGCGGCCATTGCGTGGTCATCGCCGCCGAGGGCGCGGGGCAGGACCTGATTCCGGACACCGGGGTGAGGACCGATGCCTCGGGAAACAAACTGCACGATGACATCGGTATTTTCCTCAAGGAGCGCATCGCCGCGCATTTCAAGGAGAAGAACATCGAGTTATATGTCAAATACATCGATCCGAGTTATCTCATCCGCAGCGTTCCGGCCTCGCCGGAGGACCGGGTGTTCTGCCTGAACCTGGGGCGCCACGCGGTGCATGCCGGGATGGCGGGCAAGACCGGCATGGTGGTGGCGCGCTGGCACCACCGCTACGTGCACCTGCCCATGCATCTGGTCACGCGCGGCCGCCGCAAGGTGGACCCCACGGGCGACCTGTGGCGCGCGGTGATCGAGTCCACCGGCCAGCCGGTGCGGATGGGGGTGTGAATTGAATATTGAGTATTGGATATTGAGTATTTGAATCAGTCACGTCTTGAAATCCCGCGTCTGGAACGAGAGCCAGCCGATCGTGAAGAGGGTGGCGTTGAGGCCGAGGAGGAAGGCATAGGATTCTATCAGCTTCGGCCATGAGAGGTGCTGCTCCATCAGGAAGACCCAGGCGCTCATCCGCCAGGTGACGAACCAGCTTTCGTAGGGTTTGAAGAACGGAAAGCCCTGCAAAATCATGTCCACGAACAGGATGGTGAGCGTGATGATGGTGGCCGCGGCCGGTTTGATCCGGAAACACGAGAACATGAAGGCGATCGACGAGAGCGTGATCATGCTCAGCCCGATGCCCGCCGCCGAGAGCGCCAGACGCCCCGCGCCTTCCCACCAGTCGGGATAGGCGGCGAAGACCTTCATTTTCGGCTCCATCACGAACAATCCGCCTTCCCATCCGACCGCCGCCACCGCCATCGCATAGCCGGAAACGCCGACGAAGAACACGAAGCTGAAGGTGTAGAGCGAGACGGCGGTGTATTTCACCAGCAGCAGCCGCAGGCGGGTCACGGGCCGGGCGAACACCAGACGCAGGTTGCCGTCCTCGTTTTCCTTCGCAACGATGTCGCCCGCCACCAGCGCGAAGTAGATCGAGCCGAGCAGGAACATGCTCAGCAGCATGATGGTGAAAGTGATGGTGAGCGAACTGTAGTAGGTGCCGAATTCCAGGCCGTTGCGCTCGATCAGCCCGCGCATGTGGCTCTGGCTGCGCTCGAGTTTGTAAACGAACAGAATGAGCGCCTCCATGATGAGGAATGCGCCGTAGCCCATCCAGGTGCGCGGCCGGGCGAAGAGCTTGCGGAGTTCGCCGCGGAGTTGTTCGAGAAACAGCATGTGTTTGGCGGGGCAACTGATGCACCGGATTGGCGATTGTCAAAGGGGCCGGTCCGCAAAATGACGGAGGAATTTTCTTCGTCGGAGCGGTTCAGCCATTCATCGGATTCCGGTAGCGCAGGCGTGGAAAGCGGCTGAAGTCGCGATCCACGGTCCACAGTTCGGAGACGCCGTTGAGAATGCAGCATGCGGCGATGCGGGCGTCGTGGATCATGCCGCCGGTCACCGACCCGCCGATGGCGAGTTCCTCGAGAAGGTCGATGCTGTCGTCGCTGTCGTGGAGAATCCGCAGGCTTGGCGATTCCCGCCAGGCGCGGATTTGATTCATGGCGGTTTCGGGAGTGGATGGCGCATCCCAGAGGCCGCGCCTCGTGACGATGGAATGGAACTCCACCAGACTGTGGTAACAGATGGCCCACGGAACCGGTGCCTCGGCAAGTTCCCTCAGCAGATCGCGGGCACGCAGATGCATGCTTGCGTCCCGCCGGTGCGCGTGGACCAGAAGATTGGAGTCCAGTGCGATCATGGGTTGAAAGGCCCTTCGCGCTGCTCGTCAATCGCACGGTTGATGGTTGCGGCATCGAGCTTGCGTGACGGGTTGCCCTCGGATGCGTCCCGCAGTGTGAAGGATTGCGGCTTATCGGCCAGACTTCGCTCCAGTGCATCGAGCACCAGCATCCGCACGGTCGTCTTGCGCCCGGCAGCCGCGCGTTTTACCCGCTTCATCAGGGGGTCTGGAATATCGATGGTCGTGCGCATGCATAAATATGTATCGGATGCGTGCAGCCATGCAAGGGTTGAGATTTCAACCCGGATTCGGAAGTGGACTCGGGAACACGATCCAAAATTCATTCACCAGATCCTCGACGCGCCCAACAGGCTGAGCGGCGTGTCTGGAGAAAGCAAGGTGCTGCCGGATTCGATCGCATGTGCGGCGATGAGACGGTCGAAGGGGTCATCATGGCCGACGGGCAGTGCACCCGAGCGGTAGATCACTGTTTCGTCGAGAGGCAGGTCTTCGAGTTGGAAAAACGCGCGGCGGGATGGGATCCAGTTCTCGGGCGGAAGCGGCAACGGGAGTTTGCCGGCACGATGTTTCAGGACGATTTCCAACACGCTGGCATGGCTCAAGCGGCGAACCGTCCGGGGATCGTCCAGAACCTGCCGAGCGGCGGGTGAGATGCGGCCGGGTTCCAAGGCCAGCCAAAGGAAGGTGCAGGTATCCAACAGCGCGTTCATCACAACCCCCATGTTTGCAATTCCGCTTTGCTCATGGGACGCAAGGACTCATCCGGCACGGAAAACGGCTCGTCAATCACTTCACCGACCTTCGGACGGGAAGCGGGTGTCTCGAAGGGAACAAGCTTCGCCAAGGGCCTGCGACCCCGGGAAATCACGATCGTTTCCCCGCGACTCACCTCCTGCAGCAACGCCGATAGGTGGGTTTTCGCTTCATTGGTGGCAACTGACCTCATGAGAGAAGCCTGTCTCAACAGGTTGACCAAGTCAACCAAGTTTAAGGGCGCTTCGTGCAGCACTGCCGGGGAGAGTGTGGGAAGCCGGATTCGGTGCCGTTTTCGGCGCGCTGGTCGGCGAGCCATGCGGGTGCGGCGTGGAGATCGGGGAGCAATAATTTCATCCGGCTGTATTCCTGCCCATGAACCATGCGCCAAGGGCCAGCAGCGCAATACCACCGATGCCATACCACCACCATTCGTGACCATTGGACGATTGAGACTTATCCGCAGGAACGGATATGACAGGATCCGGTAAAGTCCGAATTACTCAATCTCGTGTGTCGGGTGGGAGGATGTGGAGCGGGGGACGTGGATTGCGAGTCCGACCCTGCGGAACACCTTCGGTGTTCGATATCGATACCGGACGGAAACCCGGGGTTGTGGCAACCCCGGGTCGGGATGCCCAATCCCTTTGGGATGGATCGAATCTACCGCTCGATCCGGAAACCGGTGACGCCCTCCAGCGGCGCGACGGTCTGGACGTGGTGGTTTTTGATGTGGTGGGCGACGGGGGATTCCTCGGCGATCTCGAGGATGAAATCGGCGACTTCTCCGGGTTCGCCCGCCACCTGGAGTTCCACGGTGCCGTCGGGCAGGTTTTTCACCCAGCCGGTGACCTCGAAGCCGCGGGCGAGGTCCTTGACGGTGTAGCGGAAGCCGACGCCCTGGACGCGGCCTTCGAAGATGACACGTTTGGAAATCATGACTTTCGGTTAGAAATCGCTTTCCGCGAGCGCGCGGGTGGCGCAGTGGATGAAGCGCAGGCGGGTGGGGGAGAGGCGGCGCAGGACGAGTTGGCGCTGCGCGGGGGTGGCGACGATTTCGCCGACGGGTGCGGGTTCGTCGAGTCCGGCCATGGCGGATAGTCGGCTGTTGGCGGCGGCGAGCAGGCGGTCGAGCGACTCCGCGGTTTCGAGTTCGATGTCCCAGACGACGGCGGTGGACGCTTCGCCGTCGGGCAGGAGGATATAGCGGTCGTTTTTCCAGAACGAGGCGATTTCGGAGGCCTCGCCGACGTCGCCGAGTGGTTCGAGCCACAGGCGCAGGCCGAGCTGCCCGGCGCTTTCGGTTAGAAAGGGCTCGTCGGGCGGCGCGGGCGTGTCGAGCGGTTCCGGCACGGCGGTTTCCGCAGGCAGCAGGATGGCGCGGGTGGTTTGCGGCGGATTGCGCAAGGCGGCGTGCAAAGCCTCGTTGCCCTGCACGTGCAGGGTGTCTGCAAGGCCCTTGCCGTTGATGACCGGGAAGGTGGTGAGGCCCTGGATGAACGGTGGCAGGCTGTTGAAGATCTGTTCCACATCCGCGTTTTCACGCATCGGCATGAAGCCGAGCGCGCGGGCGCTGGCGGCGTAGAAACGCGCTTCGGCACCGGATGCCGCGCCTTGGTGGAGCGCCTCGCGGGCGCGTGCCGCGTCGTCGCCCGGGTAGCCGGGCGGTGGCGGGAAATGCTGGTGCAGCAGGATGCGGCAGAGCAGGCGCAGCAGCGCGGCCTGGTCCGGAATGTCGTCCGGATTGAAGCGCTCGGTTACCCATGCCTCGCCGGTGACGTCGTCGAACCAGCCGACCGCGCCGACCGCGCGGACGAGCGTGAGTTGGGCCAGCAGGTTGTCGTCGGGGCCGAGCCAGCCAATGAGCCGGTAGGCGTCCTGGCGGTCGTCGATGCCGGACGGGCCGAAGCGGCTCTCGATCGCGGCGGCGATGCGGTCGCGAAGTTCCTCCGAGGCGATTTTGTGAACGACCGGACTGGAAAGGAAACGCAGCCCCATTTCCTTCTCGGCGCGGTCGATCGCCTCGCGCGGGACGGCCACTTCGCCACCACCCTGGGCGAGAGATCGCAGCGAGGCGTTCTCGCGTTTCAGCATTTCGTTCTCCTCGGTGGCGAGCCGGAGCTGCGTTTCGAGATCGGCGATACCGGAGGACTGCGCGACCGAGCGCCAGTGGAGCCCTTGCATGATGCCGCCGAGACCGACGGCACCACCGATGAGCATGGGCAGCAATGTTTTCGGCGATGGCACTTCGCGCTTGTTCTCGGATTTCAGCGTCCGCCCACCGGTCGCGCGTTCGGGTTCACGGTGCCTTCGCTTTCCTGGAATGGATTGCGGTCGAGTGCGGAGGCCTTGTCGCCGAAGATTTCCTCGAATTTCCTGCCGGGCAGGAGGTTGAAAACGATCGGCGCGCTGCGGTTGCCCTGTGCGTCATAGACATAACAAATCCGCTGGATGGGCATTTCCTTGCCGGTGTGCGGATCGCGGCGGACGGTGCGGGCGTCGAACATGCGCTCCTCGACGAGCTGGCCGTCGGACTTGCGGTAGCCGTAGCTCACCTTGAAGAGCAGGTCGCCCTGGCCGTCCGAGATGCGGCAGCCGATCGGGTTGCCGTTGGCGTCCATGCGATAGACGGTGATCATGGTCAGCACGCCGTTGGCGGAAAACTTGCGCTTGGTGAGCGTGCGGTTGTCCGGCGTGCGGGTGAAGTGGGTGCGCGAGCCGTCATCATGGCGCATGACGCGCACGTTCGGGCCGTCCACCTCGTTGAAGCCGCTGCCGGGTTGCTGGGCGGCGGCGTGCGCGGTGGCGGTCGCCACGAGCACGGCGAGAGTGGCGGATTTCCAGGTTGCCAGTCGTTGCATGGCGCGCAAATTAGGCCGCCTCGACGGTCGCCGCAAGCCGTCAATTCCCGCAATGATCTGGAAGACTCCCCGCGCCACGCTCGATCTCACCCGGCACGCGCGCGTCATGGGCATTCTCAATGTGACGCCGGATTCGTTTTCCGATGGTGGCCGGCACTCCGGCACGCAAGCCGCGCTTGAACACGCGCGCCGCATGATCGCCGATGGCGCGGAAATCATCGACATCGGCGGCGAATCGACGCGGCCCGGCGCGCAACCGGTCGGCGCGGTGGAGGAAACCACGCGCATCCTGCCCGTAATCCGGGCGCTGCGTGACGAATGGGACGGGCTGATTTCCATCGATACCATGAAAGCGACCGTTGCCCTCGCCGCGCTCGGTGCCGGCGCGGACATCGTCAACGACGTGAGCGGCCTGCGCGCCGATCCGCACATGGCCGGGCTGTGCGCCGCCTCCGGCTGTGGCGTCGTCGTGATGCACATGCTCGGCGAACCGCGCACGATGCAGCTCGCGCCGCATTACGATGATGTCGTCGCGGATGTGCGCGGATTTTTCCATGAGCGTTTGGAAACGCTCGTCGCCGCGGGAATCGACGTGGAGGGCCTGTGTTTCGATCCCGGCATCGGATTCGGCAAGAATCTCGATCACAACCTCTCGCTGATTCGCGGCGCGGGCTCGCTCGCGCCGGAGGGCCGGCCGCTGCTGTTAGGCGTCTCGCGCAAATCGTTCATCGCCCGCCTGCTGGAAAACGACGACCCCGCCCTGCGTCATTGGCCGACGGTGGCGGTCACCGCGCTGGCCCGTGAAAAGGGCGTGATGCTCCACCGCGTCCACGACGTGCGAGCCAACCGCGAGGCGCTGCAAATGATCGAGGCCGTCCTCGGGTCGGGGAAGCACTCCCGACATGTTTCCAGCGAAATAGCCACAAAAGGCACATCGGAAGGATAATCTGAAAACCTCAAATCTGTGCGCTTTGTGCCTCTTGTGGCCAATTTTCCACCCAACACCATGGAAAGTTGGTTCAGTGGTTGTCCGCTGATGGCGGCGCAAGCTCCTGTTAGATGCCCTCGCGTCCGGTTTTGCGACCACATGGCCGGTTTCAGGTGTCCAAACCGCTTCCAAAACCCGAAAATCAAGCGCACTGTATCACCAACGAAAGGCGACAGCCTGCCACGGCAAACTGAAAACCTTTCCGACAT
Source organism: Luteolibacter sp. (assembly GCA_041686775.1). Taxonomy (GTDB): domain Bacteria; phylum Verrucomicrobiota; class Verrucomicrobiia; order Verrucomicrobiales; family Akkermansiaceae; genus Luteolibacter. Next base: position 75,844 of record JAWLDG010000019.1, read on the forward strand.
ATTCTCAGTTCCGCGAAGCTGAGCCACTGGCCGATCGAACTCCGGGGGGAAGTCGAACCAAGGCCGGCGAGGCCCGCGGAATCTTTGGGGGGAATTGTGCAACATCGGGCGCGGACAGGTAAAGGTCCGCGCCCGTTTTGTTGGGTTCACACGGGATTTGACGCCCCTCCGCGACGGCACCTAGTCTTTTCACCATGAAGGGTGGCGGAAAACGGCTGAGCGAGGAAGAGGCGCTGCGCCTCGTCGTCTCCGACACCAGCGCGGAAACCGGCGCGGAGTTTTTCCGGGCCTTGGTGAAAAACCTCTCGCAGGCACTCGGCACGCTCGGCGGCTGGGCGACGGAATACCTGCCGCAGGAGCGGAAACTCCGCGCCCTTGCGATGTGGATCGGCGATCATCACGTGGATGACTACGAATATGTCATCGACGGCACCGCCTGCCAGACGGTGGTCGAGAACCGCCGGCTCGTGCACATTCCCGAGCGGCTGATCGAGTTGTTTCCGCAGGACACCGATCTCGTTCCACTCAACGCGGTGAGTTATCTCGGCATGCCGATGCTCGACACAGACGGCACGGTGATGGGCCACATTTCGGTGATCGACGACAAACCGATGCCGCGCGACGAGCGGGCCATCGCCCTGTTCAACGTGTTCGCCGCGCGCGCCGCGGCGGAGCTTCGCCGCATGCGTGTGGAGCGCGAGTTGCGCAACCGCGAGGAACAACTCGCCCTGCTGCTGGAAAGCGCGCTCGACGCCATTCTCGTGCTCGACGCGCAGCTTGTCATCACCCGCGTGAATCCTGCCGCCGAGCGCTTGTTCGGCTGCGCCGCGGAGGATCTGTTGGGCGAACGGATGATTGATTATCTAACGGAATCGTCGGCCGCGCAGTTGGAGACATTTTGCCGCGAGTTGGGCGAGCGGCCGGAAGGGCGCCAGCAGTTGTGGATTCCGCGCGACTTCATCGCGCGGCGCTGGGATCACACGGTGTTTCCCGCGGAAATCACCTTGTCGCGTTTCGAAACGCGCGACGGTGTCTGCCACAGCCTGATTTTACGCAACGCGGACGAGCGCCTCGAAGCCGAGCGACAGATCCGCATGCTCACCCAGGAAACCGAATTCCTGCGGGAAGCGTTGCGCGACGCGCCGGGCCGCGGCGAACTGGTCGGCCGCAGCGATTGCATGCAGGCGGTGCGCGACGCCATCGGTCAGGTGGCTGCCACCGACGCCACCGTGCTGGTGCTCGGCGAAACCGGCACCGGCAAGGAACTCGTCGCCCGCTCGATCCATCAGGCGAGCCCGCGCGCCTCCAAGCCGCTCGTGCTGGTGAACTGCGCGGCGATTCCCGCCACCCTGATCGAAAGCGAGTTTTTCGGCCATGAAAAGGGCGCCTTCACCGGAGCCGTGCAACGCCGCGAGGGACGCTTCGCGATGGCCGACGGCGGCACGATTTTCCTCGATGAAATCGGCGAGCTGCCGATCGAACTGCAATCGAAGCTGCTGCGCGTCCTGCAGGAAGGCGAGTTCGAGCCGCTCGGCGGCAATCGCACGGTGAAAGTGGATGTGCGCGTCGTCGCCGCCACCCACCGCGACTTGCGCCAGCGCGTGGCCGACGGCTTGTTCCGCGAGGATCTGTTTTTCCGCCTCAACGTCTTCCCCATCACCATCCCGCCGCTGCGCCGGCGCGGGCGCGACATCGAACTGCTCGCCGCCGCGTTCACCGCGCGCTTTGCGCAACGCCTGGGAAAACAGATTGATCCTCCCGGACCGGAGTTATGTCAGATGCTGCACGGCTACGATTGGCCGGGCAACGTGCGCGAGCTGCAGAACGTGATCGAACGCGCGGTGATTCTGACAAACGGTCGTGAACTGGCGCTCGCCCGGGCCATGAGCGGCGTCGCGGAACCCACCGTGGAAACGGCAACCGCCGCATCCGCAAACCGCATCCTCAGCGCCGCGGAGATGATGGAACTCGAAAAAACCAACATCCGCCGCGCGCTCGATGCGTGCGCGTGGAAAGTCTCCGGCGCGGGCGGTGCCGCACGGCTGTTAGGCATCCCGGCCTCCACCTTGTCCTCGCGCATCAAGTCGCTGGACATCCGCCGCAAAACTTGATTGACGGAACACACGCTCCATTTCATTGAAATGCCCACATCGCGACCATTACCGTCTGTCCTTTCAGCAATCTGCATCAGTTTGAGCGCCAGCACGGCAGTTGCGGCCAACTACCCGGTCGTCCTCGACGAGGGCGCTGACACACGCACCAGATGGGCTGCGATGGAGCTTTCGAAATTCCTCCGGGAAATTTACCCTGACGATCGTTTCCCGGTCGTGGATTCAACGCCCGGCAGCGGTGACTTCATCGTATTGGCCAGCGGCCATGGTGTGGATCTTGTGAAGGACCAGGTCAAGCGCGACGAGATCGACGAACCGGGGGAGTTTGTTCTCAAACAGACCGTTGAAGGAGCCCGGCGGGTCGGCATGATATGCGGTTACGATTCGCGTGCCTTGCTTGATGGTGTCTACGCCTTGCTGGAGCAGAAGTTGGGATACGGGTTTTACCTCCACCGCAATGCCTCCGAGGCGGCCGACCGGGGAGCATTCACTTTCAACAAGTGGGATCTCACTGCACGGCCGCTTGTACATGAGAGGCTCTGTTTCAACTGGTACAATTTCATCAGCGGGGTGAGCGCCTGGAACCTGTCCGATTACAAACATTGGATCCGACAGGCCGCCAGAATGCGCCACACGGATGTGATGCTCCATACCTACGGCTGGGGTCCCTTTACACAATTCACGCACAATGGCGTGACGAAGCAGGTCGGACACCTTCAGAACACGGCATTCGGCAATCACTGGGGTAATGTGCACACGGCGGATGTTCGCAAGTTGATCGGTGGCGCCGCACTCGCTGGCGAAGGAGCGATTTTTGGAGCCGACATCGGCAAGGTCGGTCAAGCTGGCATCACAGAGGAAAACCGTGTCCAGCATGCCAAAGCCATGTTGAATGCGGCGGCCGATTACGCGGTGAACACGGTCGGCATGGAGTTCAATTGGTCATTTGACATCGATACCATTGATGGCAACCCCCAGAACATCATCGCCACGCTTCCGGAATCCGCACGTTTCAAAGTTGGCGAAAACTGGCTGGCTCGCCCCGATACCGAAGAGGGCTACCGCTACTTCAGGGAGATCATTGAAACGACCATGAGTGATTTCCCCGCGCTGACCAAGATTACCGTCTGGTGGCGCCATAAGAATAACGCCGCTTTCGGAGGCTTGTCGTTAACGATGAAACCCGGTGACATGCCCGCCGAATGGCGAACGGCATACGAGACCGCGCCGGCGGAAGCGCGAAATGCTTTCGGCCCGGCCCACTTCTACCATGCGAAGGTCGCCCGCGCCTTTCGCCGTGCGCTCGATGAGCTTGGGCACACCGAGGTGAAGCTCGGCTACGGCAGCTGGTGGATGCAGGAGCGTCATGAAAGTCTTTTGTCGGCAAACCACTTCATGCCACAGGAGATGACCTGTTACGCCCTGGACTACCACATGGCATTCGGGGAGCGACAGGACTACCGGGATCAACTGGCAAAGGTGGCAGCCGGCCGTTCCCTCGTCGTCATCGAATGGGCGCAACACGATGATGGCGGGTATTTGGGGCGCCCCTATCTTCCGCCGGAAAATTTCGCGACCAAGCTCGAGCAGACCGGTTGCTCGGGCTACGGGGTGATCCACTGGATGACGCGGCCGCTCGATATCTTTTTTAAGAACCTCCAGAACCAAGTTTGGAGTAATACCCCAAATGAACCCATCGAGCGCACCTGTGAAAAGATGGCCGTCGACTTCTTCGGTGAATCCCAGTCGGCGGCCATGGCCAAGTATCTTCACGCCTGGATGACCACTGCACCGCAGTTCGCACGGGAGACCGGTCAAGGCTTGGGCCATCCCGGCAGCGTGGGCGATTATGGCTCCGTCGAGAGCCACGAAGATCGGGCCGCGGGTTGTGATCGGCGTATCGCCCTGCTCGACCGCGTCGATACCGGACAGCTCTCACCGCGCGCCCTCGAGGCTTGGAAGTACTTCCGCGGCCACGAAGAATGGATCAAGTGGTTCCATCTCGCGCAAAAGGACTGGAACCGGTCCCTGCAGGAGAAGACCATAAAAAAATACATTGAGAAGAGTTCACGTGACGGTGGCATGACGCGCGGCGAGAAGGGCATCCTGATCCAGCACCATTTGAAGTGGCTGAAGAATTCCGACTGATTCGGTCAATTGAGCTAGTGTCTTTACAATTAGGTTGATCGTTAGATGAAGCTGGAACTATTGCGCCATACCGCAGGTTCACCACATGCTTACCGCGAGCCCTCGTGCTGTTTCAAAAATTCCCTCGCCTCATGCAGTCGTCGCTCAATGTCGGCCGCCATCAGGGCCTTTTCGAGTGCAGCGACTTCATTGCGCTCGAGCAGGCCGGTGTTGTTGACCGGGTTTTTTCCGGTGTGGGCCTTGTACATATCCGACAAGGTCCAGGAGTCGCTGCGCTGCGTGCCGATGGGCAGCCCGCTCCAGGCGGATATCAGGCTGGCGTGGGGGTTGCGTGCCCATGCATAGCGGTAATGGACCGGCTTGGGCACCAGTGGGCTCGTGAGCACGACCCGGCTCGCGTCCCTTCGAACCTTGCCGTTTTTGTCCGTGCTCATCACGGGGAAATCGGCTTTGGCCGGCTGAAACTTGCCGTTCTCACCGGCGATGGCAAATCCAAGGATCGGGCCCTCGGGATTGGTGCCAAGCGGCCCTTTGAGTTCGAAGGAAAGTTCAATTCTGCCGTCTTCAATTTTCATGTCCTTCAGGTAGGGCGGCTCCCAACGCAGGTCGAAACCGTATTGGGTGGCCATGGCCCAGGTGGCGATGCGCTCGCCAACCGGTACCTTGAGCGAGGGGTGGTAATTGCTGCGTCGCTGGTCGTAGCTGCTGGCAAAGCCGATGTTCCGGTCCCCGGCTTTGCGGAGGTCGAGAAAGGTCTTGTACTGGGCTTCGCGAATGTAGGCTCCGGCATCGAGCATCTTCTCGAGATAATTGTCCGCGGTTTGAATGTCCGCCGTGCACAGTGAAATGATGCCAAAAGCCAGCTTCGGGTCGTTGAATGCGGCTCGCCACGACTCGATCATCCCGGGGAAGATCTGGTAGTAGCGGGTTGCCCCGAGCGAGCCCTCGAAACAATTGTTGTAGCCTTGGTGCCAGATGATGCCCTTGGCGGAAAAGCCGGCCAGCGGCGCGATCATGCCGCCATGGAGATTGCCGGCCCGAATGTTCGGGGGGCGCAGGTCGGTGGGCAGGATCTGGTTCACCGGACGCGGGGTCTTGCCCATTTTGGTGCGCATTTCGATCCACGTCTTTTTCTTCTGTCTGCGTTCCTCGAGATCTTTCTTCGAATCGTATTCGGCCAGATATTTTTCCTGTTCCGCCACCCACTGCCGGGTCTCCGGGGCGTCGACCGCCTTGACTGCCGCATACGGGGTCCAACTCTCCAGAGTGGAGCCGCCCACCGATGTGTCGATCACCCCAATCGGAATTTGGGAGGCCATGTGAATGCGCCGCGCAAAGACGTAGCCGATGGCAGACAGGTCGCCGACGGTCTCCGGCGAGCAAGCCTCCCAATAGCCGTCGCCACGTCGGTGGGTTTTGCTGCCATGGTCCCATTTGCGGGTCAGGGGAAAGGACTTCTGATACTCTTGGATCGATTTGCGTGGCACGGTCATGTGCCGGATCTTGCTGAAATTCGCAGACTCGATTTCGGCCCTGCCGCCCTCGACCGCGCCGAGCGACATCTCCATGTTGCTCTGGCCGCCAAGGATCCAGATGTCGCCGATCAGGATGTTGGAGAAGGTCAGTGTTTCGCCTTCACCTTGGATCGTCATGGTTTGCGGCGTCGCATTGGCCTCCATGGCGGCAAGCTCCACCTGCCACTGCCGATCCTTGCCCGGCTTGGTGGCATGTGACTGTCCGGCAAAGGAGACGATGACCTTTTCATCGGGCGAGGCCCAGCCCCAGACGCGGACCGGCTTGTCGCGCTGGATCACCATGTTCGACTGGAACAAATTGTTGGCACACAGTCCGTCACCGATGGGCGGCGCCTCCAGCCAGTCCTTGCCTTCCTCAGGCTGGCCTTGCGCACCCGCTGGAATCAGGGCGCTCAGAGTCATGGCCAACAGCCATACCGTGGTATTTCCAAGTGGATAATTTTTCATCATGATCACGGAGCTCTATTTTGGAACTTTTTCAGCCAGGGGTGTGAAGGCATCTTTTGGACAGCGTCAAAGGCGTGGTGCGAAACCGGCTGAAAGCCTGGCGGCATCGAAACGAAATCCGGCCCGGGGAGTGAACCGGCAAGAGTATTCTGCGGATTCATGGTTTATTAAATTGCCTTCCTTCCACCAACAAGAAGCGAGAATCGCCTTTCGGAAGCCGGTCTTGGGATTCTTGGATGCGGTGTTGGAACGCCCGTACGCTGTGATTCATTGGTTTCACAGGCTTGAAAGCGTGTTTGAAATTCGGACTTCGGGTTGAACGGGCGGTACGGATTTTCGGGAATTCGTTTCACGAAATTCCGTCGATTTACGATTTTCCGCGACCGAGTCATGTCATGGGTCATGTTTCCAATTTACTGGAAACCAGAGGTTTGAATGAATTCCCAACCACTTGGCACGGCATCGGCAAAAGGGATTGGCATGCCGCCCGGAACGATTCCCATGCGGCAAACCCCGAACCCATAACCGAACCAAAACCATGAACACCACCATTGAACAGGAAACCCAACTCAACGGCGTCAACGTGACCCGTCTCAACCAGACCATCGAGGCCGTGAAGCAGGACCCGTCCATCGCCGCCTTCAAGTTCCGCGCCCGCAACCGCTGGCACAACGGCGGCTACAATGTGGCCACCGTCGATTCCTTCCACGGCACCTGTCAGGAGATGATGCACAAGAACGCGTTCAAGCTGCCCGCCGACGAACCGCCGGTGCTGCTCGGCGAGGACAACGGACCGAATCCGGTCGAATACGTGCTCGCCGGCCTGTCCGGCTGCATGACCACCACGCTCGCCTATCATGCCGCCGGCCGCGGCCACAAGATCGAGGCCATCAGCAGCGAGTTCGAGGGCGACATCGACCTGCGCGGCCTGCTCGACATCGACCCGCAAGTCCGCAGCGGCTACCGCGAGATCCGCGTGAAATTCAAGGTCAAGGGCGACATCGACGAGGCCACCGTCAAGGAACTCGTGCGCAAGTCCCCTGTCTTCGACACGCTCGCCAATCCGGTGCGCATCGTCGTGGATGTGGAGAAGGTGTGATGCCATCCACCCATCATGCGGGGCGGCCGAAGCGAAGACATCGGACGCCCCGTCACAATGACATGGCCGGCGCTAAAACGTGCGCCCGATACGTGCGCCGAAGGAAAATCCGATCGGCTCGAATTCAAATCTGGACGGTCCCGCGCTGACGCGGAAATCGTCGGCGATCTCGCCGCGGATGAAGCCGTCGATGAAGCCGCCGCCTGCTGGCGGTAAGAGAATTATCGATTGGACCATGACCGGCTTGGAACAGGTAGGAAAGGAAGAGGTTTCGAGTCGTTTTGTTGAAGTGCGAGCCCCGTCTCCATTCACTCGCCTTTTGAATCCCCTTTTTTGACATGGTTTTGGTTGGCTATTTTCGCCAACCCGTAACTGCCTCAACCTAATTTAGCCCCTGACTCCGTTTTCCCGGACCGAATCTACCAGGCTTAGGATCCGGTTTTAGGCATCGACGCGGCGGTTTCGATGGTTTTGGATCGAACCATGAAAACCGTGTGGCTCGCAGCCGTGGCGTGCGGTCTCCAAGCAACCGCATCGCCGGAAACGGAAGCTCCGGTTGACGGAGAGTCCCGTTGTTTTTCCGAAACCACCGCTGCGGAAGCATGCGGGGATCCCAGGGACTCGTGGGAGTTGACCATGGAAAGCGGCTATCTCTGGAACGTGGGGAACAACACGGACATCGACTACGAAATCATCCCCACGCAGCTCACGCTGAGATCGCCGGTCGTGTTCACCTGGTGGCGGGACGAAAACGGCGCGGAAATCGTGGTGCGGCACCGGTGTTCGCTGCTGATGGAAACGATCACCGCCGGACCGGAAAGTTATTTTCTCGGCGTGGCCGCCGCGCCGTCGGTCGAATACTGGTTTCCCGACGACACGACCTCGCTGTTCTTTTCCATTGGCGGCGGCTTCGGTTGGACGGACAGCTCCGGCGGCACGGACGGCATGGGCCAGGATTTCACTTTGAACTGGTTCACCCAACTCGGCATCCGCCGCGAGTTGATGGAAAACATCTCCATTTCAGGCGGCGTTTATTTCATCCACCACTCGAATCTCGGCATGACCGATCCCAATCCCGGCATCGACGCCTTGGGCTTCACGCTCGGGGTGGGCTGGAAGTTTTGAAACGACATCACTCATGCAAACCCTTTCGATGCCGAACACAAGACCCACCACGATGGTGGCCCAGTGCAGGATGCCGGTTTCCCGGACCGGCTCTAGACATGCGGGGCGATTCATGGCAGCCGGGGGACTACCCAACAAGCGGGATTCCCGGGTCAGCTCGCGCAGGCATCATCCCGGGCCGTTTGCCTCCCAGTGTCCAATCGACGCGCCTATGGCGCATTGGCACCGCTCCGCGCGGCCTTGAGGATGGCCTGGGGATCGAGGCGTTGTCTGTAGTCCGGATTGACGTGGGCGAAACGGATCGCGCCCTTCGCATCGACGACGAAGACGGCGGGGTGGGGGAGCAGGTGGTGGGTTTTGCCGTCGAGCGCGGCGTGGAGCTTGATTTCATCGCCCGAAACATCGCGTAAGACGGCATCCGGCGCGCGGTCGCCGTCTCCGGGATCTCTCTGGAGTCCCCGCAGTCTCAAAAAACGTATCACGGTGAGCGGGAGTGGCATTCTCCTTCGCCAAGGCTGTGGCGAGACAAGTGAGCAAATGCAGACGGGTTCCAGACAATTGACTCGGAGATCAAAGTATCCGTAAGCGGGTTTTGATCGGATGCTTCCGGCGGATTGAGGCCGTGGTTGCGATTCATGATTCCGGTTGCGGCATTCATGGGCCAAGGCCCGGAAAATCAGAACTCCCACTCCGCGCCCAGCCATAGCGAGCGCGGTGCGCCGTAGGTGCGCAGTCCGTTGCTGGCGAGACCGGTCTGGATTTCCTCGTCGAACAGGTTCTCGACGCGGATCTGATAGATTCCGATATCCGTTTTCCACCGCGCGCCGACCCGCGTGCTGGTGTAATCCGGAATGCGGCGGCCGGCGAGGGCGTCGTCGTATTGCGCCGCGCCGTATTCGATGCCGGCGAACAGCGCAATCTCGTCAATGGGCCGCCACTCGCCACCGGCGATAAGCCGCAGGTCCGGTGCCTGCGGGAATGGCTTTCCCTCCAGCAACGGCTGCGAACGGGAATCGCTGAAACGCGTGTCCGACCACAAACCCGTGAACTCGAACATGATATCTTCGGCGGGCCGCCATTCGACGCGTCCTTCCACACCGAGAACGCGCGCCTCGTCCACATTGCGCCGCTGCGCGAGGCTGCCGCCTGGCGGCACGACTCCGATGATGGCGGAAACTTCCGCCGGATCGGTGACCGGAACATTGGCGATGGCGTCGCGGATCCAATGGTGGAAAAGTTCGATGCCGATGGTGAGGTTTTTAGCAGGATTCCAATCGATTCCGGATTCCAGACTGATGAATCGCTCGGGATCGAGCACGGGATTGGCCTCGACGATGTCATTGCGCACGCGGAACGGACGGTGCAATTCGTTGAGTGTCGGCGCGCGGAAACCGGTGCCCGCCGAAATGCGCGCTTCCACATCCGCGCCGAGTTGACGGGTCAGTTCCAGCGATGCGGACGGCTCGATGCTATCGCGGTCGGGGTGGTCGTCGGAGCGCAGGACCGTGCCGTTTGTTAGAGAAGTCTCGATGCGGCGGCCGTCGCGCAGCCACCAGGCGTCGAGCCGAGCGGCGAGGTTGATAGAGGTCGATGCATCGGGACGGAATTCCGCGCTGCCGAAGATCCCGGCGAAGTCCTGTTTTCCACCGGCCTCGCGATCGCGGAAGATGCCGACGGTTTCGTTCGTCTCGCCCGTGATGAACCGCGCGTCGGCACCGGCGATGAAACTCCAAGTCCCGACACCATCCCATTGGAACACAAGCGATCCGCCGGTGCCGCGGCCCGGAACATCATATTGATCGAGCGCGAGCGTCTCGGCGGTGCGGGCCGCGTTCACCGATGAGAAAACGGAATCGAATTCGCGCCGCTGGTGCCAGCCGGTCAGTTGCCAGGAAAACCCCGGCTGCTCGGCGGTGAGACGCAGCGAGAGGTCCAGCGCGTCGGTCGAGTTGCGAGCCAGCGGGGTGCCATTGCCGCGTTCTTCGGCATACCAGGAAACGCGCGGCTCGACCGTCAACCCGGGCGCGGCAAGCCAGGCGAAGGCCGCGTCGGCACCCCACAGGTTGATGTCGAGTTTGCGGTCGATCGGCCCGCGTTGTGACGAATCGAGCGTGTAAAACCCGTCCGAATGCAGCCCGAAGGCGGAAAAGGAAAACGATTTTCCGCCATCGGCAGCGGCGACCTGATGCCACATCGATCCGGAGCCGGTCCCTTGCCCTCCCGCGCCGAGACTGAAGACATGGCCGTCTTCGAATGCCGGTCTGCGGTTCATCTGGATCACCCCGGCGGGACTCTGGCTGCCCCACACCACCGCGCGAGAGGCGGGAGTGATGCGGATCGATTCGAGCGCCGCGGCATCGTAGCGCGCCCAGTAAACCCAGCCGCCGAAGGGGTCGTTTTGCGGCACGCCATCGAGCAGGACGAGCGTGCGCGAGGCGGCGGTCGCCCCCGTATTGCGCAGGCTCACGCCGGCCGAGGTGGGATTCCCGAAGATCGCCGATTGCCGACGGTAGAGCGAAAACGACGGCTCGCGCGCCAACATCTCGTCGATGGTGCGCGGCGCGGCCTCGCGGATCGCCCCGCGCTGCCATGTGGCGGCGGACTCCATCCCGCCGAGCCGATCCGCCAGCACCGTCATTTCCGGCAGCAGCTCCGTGGATTGAGCCAGCGCTGCCGCTGTTAGAATATGGCAGGCGGCGAACAGGACATGTGGCGTCGGTCGGTTCAAGGCGCGCCGATCCCAACCCGGCGGCGACACACTGGCAAGGCGCATCGCCGCGCGGGTTGACATGGCATCGTGAGACTCGCATCGTCGCGGCTTCACATCGCATGATTTTCAAGAGCCTCTGCCGCCACGCCGGAATCGGCGCGAATTCGTATCTGTTGGAAACCCGCGGATGCAAGGTGGTGCTGGATGCCGGCATGCACCCGAAGCACGAGGGCATGGAGGCGGTGCCGCATTACGAACTCATCGATGAGGGCACGGTGGACTCGGTGATTGTCACCCACTCGCACCTCGACCATGTCGGCACGCTGCCGGTGCTGCTGCACGACCACCCCGAGGCGCGCGTGTTTCTCACGCCCGAAGTCGGTGAGCTGGCTTCGGCGATGTTGCACAACTCGGTGAACGTGATGCAGTCCAAGCGGATGGAACACGGCATCGTCGATTATCCGCTCTTCAATCATCGCGAGCTGGACGACATCACGGCCGCCTTCGAGTCGCGCGGCTACGAGCGGCCGTTCGATCTCGATCACGACGGCACGCTGCGCGCCACGTTCCATGACGCCGGCCACATCCTCGGCTCCGCCGGTGTCACCATCGAAGGCGCGGGCAAGCGCGTGATGTATACCGGCGACGTGAATTTCGAACCGAGCACACTGCAAAAGGGCGCGTTGTTTCCCGAAGAACACGTCGATGCCCTGATCGTGGAAACCACCCGCGGCGCGCAGGCCCGCAAGGAAGGATACTGCCGCCACGACGAGGAAAACGAACTCGCCGAATCGATCGCAAGGGTGCTCGCGCGCAAGGGATCGGTGCTCATTCCCGTGTTTGCCATGGGCAAGACGCAGGAGGTGCTGGCGATGATCCACCGCTTCAAGAAAGAGGGACTCGTGCCGCGCCACACTCCGGTGCACATCGGCGGGCTGAGCACGAAGATGACACATATCTACGACCGCTTCAGTGATGTCTCGCGCCGCAAGCTCCCGGGCTTCCGGTTTCTCAAGGACATGGAAATCGAGGGCAGCGACCGCAAGCGCAAGGGGCCCATCCCGTTCGGAGCCGGCTGCATCTACGCGCTTTCCAGCGGCATGATGTCCGAGAACACCGTCTCGAATGTCTTCGCCCGCCAGGGACTTTTGGAAAACAAGCGCAACGGATTGTTTTTCGTCGGCTATTGCGACCCCGAAACACCCGGCGGCCGCATCCGCGCGGCGAAACCCGGCGAACTCGTGAAACTCGACGACTCGCACGAGGGCGTGCCGCTGCGCTGCGAGATGCGCGTGTTCGATTTCAGCGGCCACTCGACCCGCGAGGCGATCGCCGATTACGCGGTGAAACTGCGGCCGAAGAAAATCTTCCTCGTCCACGGCGACAACGACGCCGTCGAATGGTTCCGCCACGAACTCGGCAACCGTCTGCCGGAATCGCAAGTCATCGTTCCCCTCCCGGGAGAGGAACATGTGATCTAACCGATTTCCGCTCAGCTCGCGAGAAGCTTTCCGATCACTTCCGCCGCCGTATAACTGTCGCGGTCCTGCGGAACGAAATCCCGGATGGCGGCGAATTCATCGCCGATGGTGATGAGCTGCGGCTCCTCTTTCCCATCGCGGATCTGGGCGATGCCGGCGGAGGCACACAACGAGTTGCACAAACAGATGCGGCCGGCGCTCAGCGAGGGATCCCCGCCTTTGGCGAGATAGATGCCCTCGGGTTCCGCAGGGCACCGGAAACCGATACTGCCGTCCGGCTTCTGATAGGTTTCGCGCAGCACACCGAGATCGCAGACTCGTTCGCGTTCCCGATAAACCTCGGGGTCGGCGATGCTGCCGGCCATTTCCGCCACCTTGAACGGAAAGCCGGTGGGCGATGCCAGCGCGGCGGTGCGGACCTTGAGGTCGCCATTTCTAACAGACGCCAGGATGCGGGCTTTCAAGGCGGGTTCGAATCCGGACTCCTCGCACAAGGCGAATGCCGTGCCCACCTGGATGCCGCGCGCGCCCAGCGCCTGCGCCTCGCGCAGCTTGCCGGGTTTCCCGTATCCACCCGCGAGCCAGAACGGCAGGCCGATTTCCACGAATTTTTGCGGCTCGATGCGGTCGCGCTCGCCATAGATCGGTTCGCCCAGTTCGTTGATCTGCATCGGGCCGCGCGGCGGGGCGTTGTGACCGCCCGCGACGGATGCCTCGACCACAAAACCATCCACCCGCCCGGAGGCCTTGCGACGGAGGTTTTCCGCCAGCACCGGCGAGGAAACGATGGCCAGGAACAACGGCCGTTTCAGCAATGGCAGCGGACCGAATTCCGCCGGATCGAGATGGATGGCAACCGGATCGGTCGCGCCTTTGACGTCGAGCCGCATCTCAGTGGCGTGGCCACTGGCCATGGCATCGAGACATCCGGGAATCTGCCGCGGAATGCCGGCACCCATCAGCACCACGTCCACTCCGGCGAGCATGGCCCCGAAAAGCGCGAGCAGCGTGGGGGTCTGGATTTTCTCCAACAAATTGAGGCCCACCAATCCGCCGTGGCCTTCCTTGGCCAGATGCACCGCCACGAATGCCGAGGCGACCACCAGTTCGCGTGTGTCGCGCGACGGCTGGTGGGAAATCATCGCCGGCGTTTTGAATGGTGCGTCCGCCGGTTTGCCGCCGGGAATGAAATACTTGCCGAGAATCCGCGCCGCGGCATCCGCCACGGGAAACGCCTCCAACGCGCGCCGCAAGTGACCGCCGGGATCGCCAAGCTGGAGATTGCGGGTCAGCAGCAGGTCAAGCGCGGTGCCCGACACCACGCCGAGCTGGCCACATTGGGAAACCGCCCGCGCAAGCCGCCAACCGGAAACGCCCACGCCCATGCCACCCTGGATGATGGGCGGCAGGATCGAGGCGTCGGTGGCGGTTGTGGCGGGTGCGGAAGCGGACATCCAAGCGAAACTATTCCCTCACTCCCCATCGCCAATCCCATAGCAACCCGTGCATCGCAAATCATCTGAAACGCCGCATTTCCCGCCGACGGAGTGGCGGTTTGAAAGCGCCATAAAACGCAATGGCGGCTTCAAGCCGCCTGTGCGATGCATGGCTCCCCGGAGGAAGCCACTCCACCGCACGCGTTCTCCGGGCTTGCCCCGCCGGGCATCCCGGGCATGCTTCGCCGCGTCGTGCAGAACACGCCTGTCGAACCCTCGCCGGAAACCTTCGCCAAGCTCGCGGAAGGGCACAATGTCGTGCCCGTTTTCACCCAGCTCGCGGCCGATTTCGAAACCCCGCTCTCGGCCTACCTGAAACTGCGCGACAGCCGCCATTCGTTCCTGCTGGAAAGCGCGGAGAGCACGGAAAAGGCTGGCCGCTGGTCGATCATCGGCAGCAACCCGCGGCGCGTGTTCGAGGCGCGCGGCAAGGATATCACCCTCCGCGAGGGCGGAAACACGCGCACTTTCACCGCGGAGGACGACATGCTCGCCGCGCTGGAACGCGAGATGGCTCCCTACAAACCCGCCGAACTTCCCGGGCTGCCGTTGTTTTCCGGCGGCATGGTCGGCTATCTCTCTTATGACGCGGTCCGGCAGTTTGAACCCACGCTCGGCGCGCCGCCAACCGACGCGCTCGGCATCCCGGACGCGATGTTCCTGTTGGCGGACACGCTGCTCGTTTTCGATCACCGCCTGCGCCGCCTGCTGGTCATCGCCAACGCCTTCATCGACGAGTCCTCCACGCCGGCCGATGCGTATGCGGAAGCCTGCGGGAAAATTTCCGCCATCGTGGAAATCCTCAACCGACCGCTCCACGTGCCGGCACTCAATGGTCTGCTGAAAGTGGAACCGGTCGATGCCGCCAGCAACACGACGCAGGAGGAGTTCGAGGAAATGGTGCGCGCGGGCAAGGAATACATCGCCGCCGGCGACATCTTCCAGTTCGTCCCCAGCCAGCGCTTCGAGACGCCCTTCGAGCTGCCGCCGGTGGACCTCTACCGCGCGCTGCGCTTCGTCAATCCGTCGCCCTACATGTTCATCCTCGAACTTGGCGACTTCGCGCTCGTCGGCAGTTCGCCGGAAGTCCATGTCCGTTCGATCCACGGCCGCATCGACATCCGCCCGATCGCCGGCACACGGTGGAGGGGGAAATCCCCGGAGGAGGACGACGAGCTTGCCGCAGATCTGTTGAACGATCCCAAGGAGCGCGCCGAACACCTCATGCTGGTGGACCTCGCGCGCAACGACGTCGGCCGCATCGCGAAGCACGGCTCGGTGAAGGTGGACGACTTCATGATCGTCGAGCGCTACAGTCATGTGATGCACATCGTTTCCAACGTGACCGGCGAACTCGCACCCGGCCACAGCGCCTACGACGTGTTGCGCGCCACCTTCCCCGCCGGCACCGTGAGCGGCGCGCCGAAGATCCGCGCGATGCAGATCATCAACTCGCTGGAGAAAAACAAACGCTGCGCCTACGCCGGCGCGGTGGGATATTTCGGTTTCGACGGCTCGCATGACTCCTGCATCACCCTGCGCACGTGCCTGCTCAAGGACGGCAAAGCCTACGTCCAGGCCGGCGCGGGTGTCGTCGCCGATTCCGATCCCACCTACGAATACAACGAAACCGTCAACAAGGCGAAAGGCATGCTCCGCGCCATCGCCCTCGCGAAAACCCTCGAAGTCTGACATACCATTTTCAGCATTTCAGATTTTCAGCATTTCAGCTTTTACCCAGATGCTCCTCATCCTCGATAACTACGACTCCTTCACCTACAACCTCGTCCAATACTTCGGCGAGCTTGGCGTGGAGATGAAGGTGTTTCGCAACGACGCGATCACGGTGGAGGAAATCAAGGCGCTGAAGCCGGAGCGCATCTGCATCTCGCCCGGTCCCTGCACACCGAATGAAGCGGGCATCTCGCTGGAGTTGATCCGCGAACTCGGCGCGACCACGCCCATCCTCGGCGTCTGCCTCGGCCACCAGTCGATCGGCCAGGTCTATGGCGGCGAGGTGGTCCGCGCCGATCGCCTGATGCACGGCAAGACCTCGCTCATTCACCACGCCGGCAAGAGCGTTTTCGCGGGCATGCCCGAGCCGTTCGAGGCCACGCGCTACCACTCGCTCATCGTGAAGCGCGATACCCTGCCCGACTGTTTGGAAATCACCGCCTGGACCGACCAAGGCGAAGTCATGGGCCTCGCGCACAAGCAGCACCCGGTGCACGGCGTGCAGTTCCACCCGGAATCCATCCTCACCCAGGACGGCATGAAGATGCTGGAGAATTTCCTGCGCTTCTGAGCGGCGAGCAGTTCACGTCTCCTCCTGGACGATGCTTTCGATTTCCTCGTGACCGAACTCCAGTCCGCGCAGGCGGAAACGCGGTGCCGCGTTCCCGCCCGCGGCCTTTCCGCGATCGATCCATTCCAGCATGCCGCGCAGGGGTTTCGCGTGATCCTTGAGCGAAACGACCACGCGTTTCCCGAGCACCACTCCCCAGCGCGACTCGAAAGCCTGCTGCTGTCGTTCGAGTTCCTCGCGCCAGCGCCGCCAGCCGGCATCGCTGCCGGGCGCGTCGAAGTCGAACTGGCCTTGGTCGAAGGGCATTGAAGTTATGTTCTAACGGACAGGACCGGTGGATTGGCGGATCACGAGTTTCGGATGGACGACAAACTCGCGCGGCGGAAGCTCCGCACCCCCGCGGTGGATGCGTTCGAGCAGCCCGCGCACGGCGAGGTCCATCAGGCGGTTGGTCTGGTGGTCCACGGTGGTCAGAGCCGGATGATAGTGCTCGGCCACGGCGATGTTGTCGTAGCCGGTCACGGAAATGTCATCCGGAACCTTCAATCCGTCCTCGCGCAGGCGGTTGATCGCGCCGATGGCGATGCGGTCGTTGAGCGCGACGATCGCGGTGGGCATGTGGCCGGCGCAGCGGTCGATGAGTTCGCCGGCGAGTTCGTAGCCGTATTCGAAGGTGTGGCGGGTCTCGCCGGGGTGGAACACCGAAACGAAATCGCGGTCGAAATCCAGTCCGCACTTCGCAGCATAACGGCGCAGGCCGGGGACGCGCGCCGCGCCGAAGCGGTTCTGCGGGTCGATGCCAAGCAGCGCGATGCGGCGGTGGCCGAGGCCGGCAAGGTGTTCGAGCACCGGTTTCATCGAACGCGCGCGGTCGAGCAGGATGCGGTCGCCGGGCACGTGGTGCTCCGGGTCCACCCAGAAGCACGGGGTTTGCGAATGCTCCAGCAGGCGCACCGCGGGGTCGTCCGGGCTGAGGCGCGAGAAAATGAGGACGATGCCATCCACGCGCTGCCCGACGAAACGGCGGATCGCGCCGCGTTCGAGTTCGAGGTTGTCGCCCGCCAGTTCGATCACCGTGTGGTATCCCTCCTCGCGCAGCCGGTGCTGGAGTGTGGCGGCCCGCATCGCGAGCACCGGCGAATCGAGATCCTGGAAACACACGCCGACCGTGGCGGTTTGCCCGCCGCGCAGCCCGCGGGCCAGCGCGCTGGGCTGGAAGCCGAGTTCCTCGATCGCCTGCTTGACGCGGCGCACCGTTTCCTCGCGCACCCCGCCATGGCCGTTGAGCACGCGCGAGACCGTCCAGCGCGAAATCCCAAGGTGCCTGGCAAGCGCGGCGGTGGTATTGGGCGGCGGCGTGGACATCGGTGGCTGTGCTCCGTTCGGCAGCGTGACGATATCATCGGCCATTGAAACTGTCGATGATGTGCTCATCGATCTCAGTGTTACCGAGAAACGTCGTCCAGACCGAGCGGCGGCAGGACCGCACGCTTGCGCACGAACTTCAGCGCGTGTTTGAAACTCCGCAACGTGTCAGGAAATTCCGGATATCGCATCAGAACCTTCCTTAAAGCCAAAATCTGTGCGGGTTGATTCGTATGGCAAAAGCCATTTGCCAATTTCCGCCAAGCTCCGCTTGAAACCCGGCATTCGTCCCGCCAAGCTCCGCCGGTGATTCCCAACGTCCTCGCCGAGCGCTACGCCTCGCCCGCCATGCAAGCCATCTGGTCCGCCGAAGGGCGGATCGTCCTGGAACGCGAATTCTGGATCGCCGTGATGAAGGCCCAGCGCGACCTGGGTCTCGCCATTCCCGAAGACGCCATCCGCGCCTACGAGGCGGTGAAGGATCAATTGGACACGGCCTCGATCATGGCGCGGGAAAAAATCACCCGCCACGATGTGAAGGCGCGCATCGAGGAGTTCAACGACCTCGCCGGCCACGAGCACGTCCACAAGGGCATGACCTCGCGCGATCTCACCGAAAACGTCGAACAGCTTCAGGTGTTCCGGGCGCTCCAGCTTGTGCGCGACAAATCGGTGGCCGCGCTCGCCCGCATGTCGCGCCGCGCCGGCGACTGGGCCGAGCTGATGCTCACCGCCCGCACCCACAACGTCGCCGCGCAACCGACCACCCTCGGCAAGCGCGTGGCGATGTTCGGCGAGGAGTTGCTCGTTTCACTCGATGCGTTGGAAAAACTCATCGCCGCCTACCCGGTGCGCGGACTCAAGGGAGCGGTCGGCACGCAGATGGACCAGCTATCGCTGTTCGAGGGAGATGCCTCGAAAGTCGCCGATCTGGAACAACGCGTCGTCGCCCACCTCGGCATTGCCGCGGTGTGGACCAACGTCGGCCAAGTCTATCCGCGCTCGCTCGACATGCGGGTGGTCGCCGCTCTAACCGACCTGTGCTCCGGTCCATCCTCGTTCTGCAAGACCCTGCGCCTGATGGCCGGCCACGAAACCGCGAGCGAGGGATTCGCCCCGGGTCAGACCGGCTCCAGCGCCATGCCGCACAAGATGAATTCCCGCTCGTGCGAACGCGTGAACGGTTTCCACGTCATTCTCAAAGGCCATCTGGCGATGGCCGCGGGTCTCGCCGGCGACCAGTGGAACGAGGGCGACGTTTCCTGCTCTGTGGTCCGCCGCGTGATGTTGCCCGACGCGTTTTTCGCCATCGACGGCATGTTCGAAACCTTCCTCACCATCCTCGACCAGATGGACGCCTACCCGGCGGTGATCGCCGCCGAGACCGCGCATTACCTGCCGTTCCTGATGACCACCACCATCATGATGGAAGCGGTGAAATCCGGCGTCGGCCGCGAGACCGCACACAAGGCGATCAAGGAACACGCCGTGGCCACCGTGAACGATCTGCGGAGCGGAAAAATCGATCGCAACAACCTCGTCGATCGCCTCGCCGGTGATTCAAGACTCGGGCTGTCGCGCGAAACGCTCGAAACCATCCTCGCCCGCGGCGACCACGAAGCCGGCGCGGCCCGCGCGCAGGTGGCGGCGTTCACCGCACAAGTCGCGAAACTCACCGCCGCACATCCCGCGGCCGCCGCCTATTCGCCGGGCACGATTCTCTAACAAAACCGCGCATGATCCCGCCGCGCCCCACCGAACTGGCGCATCGATTCGTCCGCGAAGCCCTGCGCGAAGGCGATCTCGCCATCGACGCCACCGCCGGCAACGGCCACGACACGCTCATGCTCGCCGAAAGGGTGGGGGAGTCGGGGCGCGTGCTGGCATTCGACATCCAATCGTCCGCCATCGAATCGGCCCGCATGCGCATTCAAGAGGCGGGTTTTCAAGACCGTGTCGAGTTCCATCCAACAAGCCACGCCCGCATGACGGAATTCGCGGCACCTTCATCGGCCGCCGTGATCATGTTCAACCTTGGCTACCTTCCCGGCGGCGATCACGCGTTGACCACCGAAGTGGCGGAAACCTTGCGCGGCCTTGAAGCGGCAATGATTTGCCTGAAACCCGGCGGGTTGCTCACCGTCATTTGCTATCCCGGCCATGCCGAAGGTGCTATCGAGGCAAGCGGCGTGGAAGAGTGGCTGCAAGCACGCTGCAACGATGGCTGGCGCGTCGCGAAATACGCCATGCTCGGCACCCGCGAGCCCGCGCCGTTCCTGCTCGCCGCTTGCCGGCGCTGATATGGCTTCAAAGCGGCACGCCCATGCCCTGCGCAAGGTAGGGCGCTACCGCCGGGAGCGCCGGCGAATGGGATGCGAATGGAACGTCCCCGGCAAAGCCGCAAAGGTCCGTGCAAGGGCTCTGCCATATGCCTCCCATCCACGCGGTTCCCCCGGCTGTCGTAAGGGCCGTGTCATGGAGCGATGCGAATCCCGGTCGCCCGATCCATCAATGCTTGTTGGTCGGGACTGATCCCAACGAGACCCTGACGAGGCCGTGGAATCCAAGGGTTGAACCGGGACATTTTAACGCGACAGGTCTGACCCCATTCACGAATTCCGGTGTTTCGGACTTTCGCTTTTTACCCCCTGATATCAGCCGCCACGTCCCGGCTCCAACCCCTCCAGTCCGACTCGACTGATATCGACACTTGCGGCGAAAATAACCTTGAAACATCAAGGTCTTAGGTGAAAATTCTACACCGTAATCACTGCCGGATATCACTCCGGCAGGTCATACGAATTCCACTGTTGGCTAAGAATTTAAACCTATTTTACTCCGTTCCATGTCCGACGATCCTAACGAAAGGTTGAAAGCAGCCAGAATTGACGCAATCGAGTTTGAACGTCTGGTTCTCGGTCTCCTTCGAGCTGAAGCCATGTCTTTAGATCGTCACTTTTTAATCGGTCCAGAAGCAGGCTCAGACTACCGGTATTTTGATGGAATCTATCCAGCAGGCTACGATGAAATGCCTGGTCCGACAGTCGTTGAAGTGAAGTATCAGGCAAACTTAGATTCGTTACGCATGGTTCTCCATCGGTTGCAACGGACTAAGCTCGAATTCGGAAGTGTTTTGTTTGTCGTGAAGACGAAAGGACGAGATCTAGATCGAGCGAGGGCGTTTCTCTCAGGCCGGTCGCAATTCCCAGTGCATGTTCTAGGGAGTGATGATATTCAGGCATTGGCTAAAAAACATCCGGCAGTCGGACTTACTTACGATATGCGGTTCCTCAGTGACGCTATAGACTCATTCGAACAAAGAGACGTTTCAAGATACACCAGACAACATACTGCGGCGTTGAAATCCGCGTTTAAGGAAGATCAGCTTGTTTTGTTTGTCGGTGCTGGAGTTTCACTTTCTGCAGGTCTTCCTGATTGGCCGACGTTGCTAAATAGACTGACTCTAGATCTTTTGAAGACACATCCGGACATAGCAGACAGCTTGGCCGATTCAACGGATTTATTAGACTACTTTAGAGAGGAAGCGCCCTCGTCACCACTCATCACTGCGCGATTCCTTCGCGACAGTGTTGAGAAGTTTGCCGAGCTGGTGCGGAATTCACTCTACGAAACTTACAGCGGGAAAGATCCTTCTGATCTAATAAAGGCAATAGGCAAGCTATGTCTGCCTGAACGTGCACGGCAGGGTCTGCTCGCTGTGGTTAACTATAATTTCGATGATCTTATTGAAGAGGAATTAGACAGAAGGAATGTGAACCATCATGTCGTTATCGGTGAGGGGAATTCGCCTTCCCGTGATGAGCTTCCTATATACCATCCTCACGGTTTCCTTCCTCGAAAGGGCAAGTTATCTAACTATCACGAGGATAGATTGGTTTTGAGTGAGGATGCGTATCACAGCCAATTTATTGATCCATACTCCTGGCCCAATATTACTCAGTTGAATTTGCTTAGGAATCACGTCTGCTTTTTTATTGGGCTGAGTATGACCGACCCGAATCTAAGGCGGCTCTTGGAAATATCGCAGCGCAAGAAGCCCGGTGCTCGCCATTACGCTATTCTCAAGGATCATTGGCAGCCCTCCGGCAAACGAAAAAGCAAAAGCACTACGCTTGTTTCGAGCGTCTTCCGTGGACTTGAGGAGACGAGCTTTGCCCGACTTGGAGTTTCCGTAATTTGGATTCAAGACTTTGCTGATTTGCCAAAAATCATTACCCAAATAAGAGAATAGAAAGCCAACAAGACGCTCCATCCAACGGCGGGAAGCGCTCCAGTTTGAATTCGGGCTTCCGTGCCCGCCGTGGATGAGCTAGACGTTAGCGAAAGAAAATTACCGTGGACGCGCTCACCTGTAAGCGCTCAACAGAGCACCTCTGGCATTTTTGCCAGAGATCTGGCGGCTCTGGCATCTATGCTACCCGGCTCTCGATGGTCTGGCGGGCCGCCGGG
>JAWLDG010000020.1:0-97571 GCA_041686775.1 Luteolibacter sp.
CCACAAGAAAGAAACCAGCACAATGAAACGCATCGACCCGCAGCACCGCTTCATAACTTAAATCCGCCCCCGCGTGGCAACGCTTTCCCACCCGGCTCTGACAGCGCCAATGCGGCACTCACCCTCACCAACCGTCAGTTCCTGCTGGGTCAGAGCGGCACCATTTCCAACGCGGAAACCGGCGCGGGCAACATTGTCACCGTAAACTCCGAGCTCGGGAGCGCCGGCAACGTAGCCGCCAAAACCCTGACCTTGGAGGCCGCCAGCGCCACGCCGGGCATTAACGTGTTCGCCGGTTTGATTGGCGACGCGGGAGGCACCGTGGGGGTGAGAAAAACGGGGAACGGCATCTGGCAACTCGGCAACACCGCCAACTCCTACACCGGTGCCACCAACATCACGGCTGGTGTTCTTGCGGCTTCCGTCCTCGCCGACGGCGGCAGCAACAGCTCTATTGGTGCCTCGTCGGCCAACGTGGACAATCTGCGTTTGCTGAACAACACGACCCTCCGCTACACCGGCGGCGGCGACAGCACGAACCGCAACTTTTCGCTCCAAGGCTCGGCCACCATCGATTCCTCCGGTGCCGGCACCCTGAATTTCACCCAGATCGGCACGCTTTCGCCCGACTACTCGGACGCCACCGCCTCGTGGAGCACTTCCGCGCAGAAGATCATCAACGTGGCGGACGCCTCCAGCCTGGCCGTCGGCATGCGGGTTACCGGAATCGGTATTGCGAATAATACGGTTATCCAGTCCATCAACAGCGCCACTCAAGTGACCGTCAACAACAACTTTACTGCCAACGGAAGCGATGCTGGCTTCGGCTACGCCGCCAACCGCACGCTCACTCTGCGTGGCGGCAACACCGGAGCGAATACGATCGCCGGCGTGTTACAGGACTCGACAGCCAATGGCATAGTGGGTGTCGGCGTGTTGAGCGTCACCAAGAACGACGGCGGCACTTGGGTGCTCGGCGGCGACAACACCTACACCGGGGCAACCACGGTCACGGCCGGCACGCTGCTAGTCAACGGTTCGTTAGCCTCCGGCAGCGCGGTGACCGTCAACGGCGGGATCCTCGGCGGAACGGGGACGGTTGGCGGCAGCGTCACTATGAATGCTGCGGGCAGTGTCGCTCCCGGGGCCTCGGCTGGCACGCTCGCCATCAACGGTAATCTCACCCTCACCAACCAAGTCAACGGCGGGGCCGGCAAGCTCAAGTTCGAACTTGGCAGCATTGCAGCTAGCGACAAGATCACTGTCGGAGGCACCCTCACCATTGGCACCGAATTCCTCGACTTCAGCGACTTTGAATTCAGCACCCTGCCCGGCCTGCAAGACGGCACCTACACCCTCATCAGCTACAACACGCTCAGCGGCTCGCTCGCCCTGAGCGGTCTCAGTGGTGCGGTCGGTAGCGGCACCGGCACCCTGCAACTCAACACAACGAGCCAAACCATTGAACTCTTGGTCACCGGTACCGGTGGCGTCGCGGATCCCTTCGCTGCCTGGTCCGGCGGCGCGGCCTTCGACGCGGATGCCAACGGCGACGGCGTGGAGAACGGCCTGGCATGGTTGCTCGGCGCGGCCAGTTCGACCTCCGCGGTCACCCTGCCCACCGTCACCCAGTCAGGCGGCAGCCTGGTGTTGAACTTCAACATGCTGAAGCCCGCCAACCGCGGATCCGCCACGCTCAGCGTGCAGCACAGCCGCGACCTCGGCGTTGGCGATCCATGGACCACGGTGCTGGTGACGGATTCCAACAGTGGCCCGACCAACGGTGTCACGTTCGTGGTCACTCCAGGCGGCGGCACGACCAACGCGATTCAGGCCATGATCGGTTCCGCCGAGTCCGGCGGCACCGGCAAGCTCTTCGGTCGCCTTAAAGCCCAGCCGTAAGCACAACTCCAAAACCATCATCCCATCCCACGGCGGCCTCCACCACAAGGAGGTCGCCGTTTTTTGAAGAGTTCCCCTGTGGAAATGGCAGCAGGAACCGCTTTGCCTTACCGAATCACCAGCGGGTCATTGCTCTTTTTGACAAGGGCATGACGCAAGCAAGGTGTCTTGATTCCGGGACACCTGTAACCGAGGAAATCTTTTTCCTGAGGTCAGTTCGTAGCGTAGTCATCCGTATGGGACTTGGCAGCGCTATGCAATGCTGTGGAACCAATACCCGAAAAACCGATTTCCGAGCAGTCGGCACGCGCTTCGTTCCAAGCGACTCGGATAATGATTTTCTTTTACAAACCATGAATCACTTCAAGGACGCCACCAAGGTCACCAGCCCCGGTCACCCATCGAAATCCCGCGGCAAGCCTGCGAAACAAAGCCACTCGCTCTTGTTTCATGCGGACGCGAACGATCCGGACATGCTGTATTTCAGCCGTTTTCAGGCGCATGATCCCTATCTCGCCTTTTCGGTGAACGGCAGGCGTATCGGGGTGACGCATGCGATGGAATACGGGCGGATGGTCAAGGAGTCCGCCTTCGACGAGATCCTCCTGCTCAACGAGGTGCGCGCGGGGGCAGCCAAGCGATTCAAGCTCCCCACGGG
This sequence comes from Luteolibacter sp., assembly GCA_041686775.1. Classification (GTDB taxonomy): domain Bacteria; phylum Verrucomicrobiota; class Verrucomicrobiia; order Verrucomicrobiales; family Akkermansiaceae; genus Luteolibacter. The sequence goes on from JAWLDG010000020.1 coordinate 2,561, forward strand.
CAAGGTTCCCGAACTCCACCACATGGTGCTCCATCTGGCGGAACATTATCAAATCCCCAACTTCCGGGTCGGCCCCCGGTTTCCGATCAGTCTGGGCCGCAAGCTGCGCGAGGCCGGCATGATTCTCGATATTGCCGACGGCGAAGGGCTTTTTCCCGAGCGGCAAATCAAGACCGCGGCTGAAGTGGAGGCTCTGCGCAAGGGCAACAAGTCCAGCGAGGCCGGTTTCCGCATCGTGGTCAAGACGCTGGCAGAATCGAAAATCCGCAATGGCATACTGGTCCACGGCGGCAGCATCCTCACTTCGGAACGGCTGCGCGAACTCATCAGCCATGCGGCGTTCGATACCGGCGGCGTGGCACAGCACACGATTGCCTCGCCGGGAGATCAGGCCGTGGACAACCACTGCGCCGGCCATGGACCGATCCGCGCGGGCGAGTTGATCGTGGTGGACATTTTCCCACGCCGCCCCGATGACGGCTACTGGGGTGACATGACCCGTACTTATCTCAAAGGTCGGGCCAGCGACGCGCAGCGCCGTCTGGTGCGCACCGTCAAGCGCGCCCACCAGCTGGCGATCGACATGATCAAGCCGGGTGTGACGGGCGGCAAGGTGCATGACGCGGTGCAGGCGTTCTTCGACAAGGAAGGCTATGAGACCGTCCGCGACAGCAAGGATACCAAAGGATTCTTCCATGCGCTCGGCCATGGCGTGGGTCTGGAAATCCATGAAGCGCCAATCATGCGTTCGAAATCACCCTGGAAATTCCGCAAGGGCATGGTAGTCACGGTCGAGCCCGGACTTTACTACAACGGCCTCGGCGGATGCCGGATCGAGGACATGGTGCATGTCGTTCCCGGTGGTTGCGAACTGATTTCCCGCGCTCCCTACAGGTGGGAGATTCCATGACCCGCTTGGAAAGCCGCATCGACTCCACTCTTCTGATAGTAATTATGAAAAACACACTGTCCGCACTGCTCATTCTTTCCTCGTTAGCCACCAGCGCCATGGCCGCGCCTGCGGAAGCCGAACGCACGCAATGGTTCCGCGAAGCCCGCTTCGGCATGTTCATCCACTGGGGCATCTATGCCGTGCCCGCCGGCGAATGGGAGGGCGAGACGATCAAGGGAATCGGCGAGTGGATCATGCGCTTCCGCAAGATTCCTGTGGAGAAATACAAATCCTACGCGCCCGAATTCACCGCCGCGAAATACGACCCGGAACGCTGGGCCGAACTCGCGAACAAGGCGGGCATGAAATACGTCGTCATCACCTCGAAGCACCACGATGGTTTCGCGCTCTATGACTCCGCCGTCAGCGACTGGGATGTGATGGCCTCGGGAGCCAAACGCGACCTGCTCGAACCACTCGCCAAGGCCGTGCGCGCCCGGGGCATGAAGTTCGGCCTCTACTATTCGCAGTCGCAGGACTGGATCCATCCCGGCGGTGCCACGGGCAGCAGCGTTTGGGATCCCGCGCAGAAAGGTGATTACGACCAATACCTGAAAACCATCGCACTGCCACAGGCGCGCGAAATCATCGAGCGCTACAACCCCGCCATCCTGTGGTGGGACACGCCGCAACAAATGACGCCCGCGCGCGTCGCTCCGTTCGCGGAACTGATGGCAAAGCACCCGCACATCATCAACAACAACCGCCTCGGCGAGGGCTTCAAGGGTGACACCAGCACGCCCGAACAACACATTCCACCACGCGGGCTCCCCGGACAGATGTTCGAAGTCTGCATGACCATGAACGACACCTGGGGCTACAAGAAGAACGATAAGAACTGGAAAAGTTCCCAACGCCTCATCCAGATGCTCTCCGACATCGCCAGCAAGGGCGGCAACCTGCTGCTCAACATCGGCCCGCGCGCCGATGGCTCAATCCCGCAGGAAACCATCGAGCGACTCGAAGCCATCGGCCGATGGATGGAAACCTATAGCGAGGCCATCCACGCCACCGAAGCCAGCCCCTTCCCTCGCCGCCTGCCATGGGGACGTGTGACCCAAAAAGCCGCACCTAACAACGGCACCACCCTTTACCTTCACGTCTGGGACTGGCCCGCCGATGGCAAAATCCTTCTTCCCACACTGAAGGAACTTCCGTCATCCGGCACCATGCTCAAGTGCGGCGCGGCCGTCACCGCCGAGCGCACGGCCGATGGCATCGTCGTCCACCTGCCGGGCCAGGCAACCGATTCTGATGTTTCCGTCGCGAAACTCGAATTCCCCGGAGCGCTCACCATCACCCAGCAACCGTATGCCACGCCCGCCGCAGACGGCTCGATCACACTGCTTGCCCACGACGCCGATCCGTTCGGAGCCACCGGCGGCAACGTGCGCGTCGAAGGTTCCGGAGCGGAGGCTTATCTAACCGATTGGTCGCATCCCGGATACCGCGTCGAATACCACGTCAAAACCGAGCAGGCGGGCAAGTGGTCGGTACAAGCCGAAGTCGCCGCCCCGAAGGCCACTAAACTCACCGTGACCATCGGCAAGTCCTCCCACACCGTGGACATCCCCGCCACCGGCGGCGGGCGCAGATGGCAAACCATACACATCGGCACCATCGAACTGCCCGCAGAGGAAGCCGTTATTGACCTCAAGCCCGTGGCAGATGGCTGGAGCCCGATCGAACTGCGCAAGCTCACACTCACTCCTACCCTGTAGCAGGTGCCTCAGGATCCTGTTCCGAATTTTCAACTCACATGAAATCAACAACCCGCACTTTGCTCGTCCTCGGCCTTGCCGCAGGCATTGCATCCGCTCAGTCTTACTACAAGGAAACCCCCGGCCCGTTCTCGATGCGGCCGGATGAAAAGAAGTCCTCCTACACCGTCGCCCGCTTCGGCCCGGTCGGCATGAGCATCGAACTCATCCAGCCCGCCTTCACCATGAAGGTCGGCAAAATCGAGGAAGGTTCGCCCGCCGCCGCCGCGGGTGGCTTGAAACCCGGCCAAATCATCGAGTCGATCAACGGCGAAACCCTCAAGGACATCGATCCGCGGATCCAGCTTGGCAACATGATCACCGCCGCCGAGGCAGGCGACGGCACGCTCAAATTCGCCATCAAGGGCGAGGCCGCACCCGTGGTGGTCAAAATCCCAGTGCTTGGAGCTTTCAGCAAAACCTGGCCGCTGAACTGCCCGAAGTCAGACAAGATTGTTAGAAACTTCGCCGACTACCTGAAGAAGCCAGGCTCTAACAAAGGCTTCGCCGACATCGGTATGTTGTTTCTGCTTTCCACCGGAGACGAAGGCGACCTCGCCATCGTCCGTGATTGGGCGCGTTCGCAAAAAGCGGCCTCCAGCCTGTCCTGGCACATCGGCTATGGCGGACTCGCACTTTGCGAATACTACCTGCGCACCGGCGATGAAACGGTGCTTCCCGCGATCCAGGCGCGCGCCGACAAACTCGTGGAAATGGAAAACAACGGTGGCTGGGCAGGCCGCGGCCCGCTCGCCGCACTCACCTACGGTGGCGGCGGCGGCCACCTCAACGCCGCCGGCACTCTCGCCGCAGGCTATCTGCTCATTGCCAAGGAATGCGGCGCGAAGATTCCCGATGAAACCTTGCTGCGCGTGCTCGGCCATTTCTATCGATTCGCAGGACGCGGCAACGTGCCCTACGGCAACAACAAGCCAGAGAGCGGTTTTACCGACAACGGCAAGAACGGCAAACTCGCCTTCGTCATGTCCGCCGCCGCAAACCTCACCCCTCAAGGCGAAAAATCCATCTACGCCCGCGCCCGCGACACCGCATCGCAGTTCGCCTACTATTCCACTGGCTACATGCTCCACGGCCACACCGGCGGCGGCATCGGCGAAATCTGGCGCAGTGCGTCCATGGGCTTGATTCGCGAAAAAACGCCCGACCACTACCGCGAGTTCATGGACAACCGCAGATGGCACTATGAACTCTCGCGCCGCTTCGACGGCTCCTTCGCCATCCTCGGCGGCGAACGCTACGACACCACCGAGTGGGGCGCGGGCTATGCCCTCACCTTCACCGTGCCACGCAAGACGCTGCGCCTCACCGGCGCGCCGCCCACGAAGTTTTCCAAACCCTACCAACTCCCCGAACGCCCGTGGGGCACTGCGGAAGACGACGATTTCGAATCGATCGTCCCTGCCAAACTCGCAGATGGCTCCATCCCGGATCTCTCCAAGGAAACCTTCGCCAAATCGACCGGTCTCGCCCTCATTTCATCCAAGGGCGGCAAGGTGCTCGACCGCGATACGCTGCTTTATTTCCTGCATCATCCGAACTACACGGTGCGCACGATCTATCAGGACCAGATCGGCAAACATGATGCGGCATTGCTCGACGGACTGCTCGCACACGATGACGCCCGCGTCCGCCGCACCGCCCTAGAGTATCTGGAAAAGAACGGCGATCTGGCTCCGCCCCGTCTCGACCGCCTACGCACGATGCTCATCGATCCGCGGGAATCATGGTTCGTAAAGGAAATCGCCCTGCGCGTCGCCGCCCGCGCCCCACAGGACTGGATCGCCGCCCAGGTGGATATCATTCTTCCTTACCTCGCCCACAATGAATGGTGGTTCCAGCATTCCGCTTTGGTCGCCTTGACCCCGGTGGTTGCCAACAAGCGCTGTTATCAAAAAGTTCTCCCTGCCATCGGCAAGCTGCTCCAGGCTAACCACGTCTATGGCATCGTCAACCCGGTCCGCTGGGGAGCCATGCCCGAGGCGCTGAAAAACGCGGCCCCTGAAGTCCAGGCCGTCGCCCGCGAGTCATTCAAGGACGCGTATGCCAACTACGTCGAATACAAGCACCCGCTTGATGAAGTTAACAACAGGGTCAATCCTACCATCCGCGAGTTCCTCGCTGAGAGCATTGCCAATGTCCCGGGTGGCCTCGATGTGCTCTATCAAGTCTCCAAACAGCGCGATCCCAATGCCACCCTTCCCTACGAGGACATCTACCTCAAGGCCGATCCGGAGCAATTCAGCCCTGAACTGAAAAAAGAGGTCGCCCAACTGATCAAGACCCGCCTCATCCCGCGTTTCATCGGTGAAAACCGCGACTACCTGCTCAAGGAAATGGCCAATGAAAACGTGCCGTTCGGTTACTACTATCAAAGCCCCAAATTCCTTGCCCTCGCCGACCTCTATCAACAGATCGGGATTGACGATTACGCCTGGCGCGATTTCGGACCGAAACCCACCGAAATGAAATTCCATTACTTCAGTTTCGATCCGCAGGAACAGCAAGCGTGGGACATTGAGAAACCCCGCTATCGTCCGGTCACGCTGCCGAAGGGCTTGGACGATTGGTTCAAGCCATCCTTCGATCCCGCCAAAGCCGGTTGGAAATCCGGCCTGCAACCGTTCGGTGCCACCAACGGCAAGCTCGAAACCAAGCAAGGCTCCTGCCCGCTCGACTTCTGCCGCCATGGCGAACCGATGAAGACACTATGGGATAAGGAAGTCCTGCTGCTGCGCGGCAGGTTCGCATTTCCGAAATTCAAGGAAGGCCACCGCTATGAACTGCGGCTAGGCGGCATGTCACATGTCGGTGCCGGCGAAGGCGGGCGCATCTACGTCAACGGCAAGCTGTTCTTTGAAAACAAAAGCAAGGTGGACCGCCGCGGCGGTGCCAAGCCCTTCGGCGGCCACATCCACCGCGACTGGTGGCCGGATTTCCAAAACGGCGAAACCGAGATAGCCTACATCGGTTTCATGGGCAACCACAAGAACTGGAAGAGCCGGCATTTGATGCTTTGGATGCAGGAATTCAAAATGCCTCCTCTCACGGAAAAGGAAATCGTCCAGTCCGCCACCGCCCTGCCGATGATCTCGTCCGCCTGGCAGGCACTTCAGGATCCCGATGCCAACGACCTCAATCCCGAAGAAGGCAAATACCATTGGGACGGCAAATTCGTCGCCAACCCGAAACTCAACGGTGCCTGGAAAACCATAGGTACAGTCACGTCGCCCGCGGAATTCGACCCCGCCAAACCCAAGGAAGCCAACCGCGCGCCGCATCAGGCACTGAACCTCAAACCCGACGGCTCCACCGACGACCCGCTGGTCATCTGGACCGGCGACACTCTGATGGATCTGCGCAAAAACGAGGCTCTCGCCATGCGCGTCGAATCACGCCAGGGCAGCGACTACCTCTTTATCGAATCCGGCGGCTTCCAAACGAAAAACGGCAACAGCTGGAAATCGCCGTGGTTCGTCCTCAAGCGTCCATAATCCCAAGGTTCCTCATCATTCCCTTCCATCATGATCACCCAACGAGTCTGCATTTTATATACATTGCTCGCCTTACTGCTTTGTTTCGCTGCGGAACCCCTCAAGGCAAATGCCAAGTCCACCACAGAGAAGATCACCATCGAAGGCAAAACGCTGATCCTCAGCGTGCCCGCGGACGCCGCACCCGGAAAACCGTGGCTTTGGGTCGGTGAATTTCCCGGTCACCTCCGCTCGTTCGAGGCCGGACTCGTGGCAAAAGGCTGGCACGTCGCCCATGTCTACGTGAGCAATCAGTTCGGCTCGCCCAATGCCATGGCCGTATGGGAAAAAGTGTATGAGGTACTCCACGGCAAACGCGGCCTCTCCGCGCGCCCCGCCCTGCTCGGCATTTCACGCGGCGGACTCTATGTGAACGCTTGGACACGCCTGCATCCCGATCGCGTCAGCGTGCTCTATCTGGACAACGCCGTGTGTGATGCCCGCTCGTGGCCCGCTGGATTCCAGCTAACAGAGAAAGGCCATGGCAGCAAGGGGGATTGGCGCCGCTACAAGACTGAGTTCAATTTCGCTTCCGATGAAGAAGCCATCGGGAAATCCGTCCGTCCAACAGATGGCCTTGCACCCGCCATCAAGAACGGCGTCTTCCTGATCTCCGTGCATGGCACTGTGGACAGGACGGTGCCGTATGTCGATAACGCCAAACCCATCGTCGACCTCTGGGAAAAATCCGGCGGACGCTTCAGGATCTTTCCCAAGGAAGGTGGCGATCACCACCCCCACGGCCTGCCCGATCCCGCTCCTTTGATCGAGCTTCTTTGTCAGGAAGCCCAAAAACCACTGGCAAAGTAACTTACCCCCACCATTCACCCGCTTGCTCAAGATACCAACCATGATCACTGGAATGCCACTCCGCAACTGCATGAAAATCCTCCTCGCCGCCCTCACCGCATTGCCGCTCTGCGCCGCTGTCCTGCCGGTCGATCTGCCCGCTCCCGACCCCGCCGACAAGGGCAGCAAGAACAAACCCGTCAAAGTCTATATCCAGTCCGGCCAATCCAACAGCCTTGGCTTTGGCCGCATCGAAGGAGCGGCTCCGTTCTACACGAAGGTCTTCCTCTCCGCCGATCCCTCGGTCACGGAAGGCACACTGCCCGGAGAAAACTCCGCTATCCTGCGCCTCGGCGTATTCCAGTCGGCCAAATTCGACGCCCCCGCGGGCGGCATCGCCAAAAGCCTTCCCGGCACCCCCGTCGTTGCCCTCGGGACCGTGAATGCCACTCTCCCCAAAACCACCGGCTCGCAGCCCGTCGTGATCGACGCCTTCCTCGAAGTCCCGCACGACGCCACCTATCAGCTCCACGCCGGCACCGGGCCCAGCGCACGCGCCATCGTCACGATCAACGGCAAGGAAGTTTTCCGGAAGGATGGAGACGCCCCCGCCACCCTCACTTCCATCGACCTCAAAAAAGGCCAGCGCCACCCGCTGCAAGTCACCTTCCTCGGCGGCGGCTCGCCCGTTCTCTGGATGGAAATGGTGAACCTCAAAGGCATGGGCGACCTGAAATTCGTCGTCAATGAACTCGGCCGCTTCCCCCACCTCATCGACAAGGATGGCAAGTGGACCGAGCGCCATGACGTGATGCTCAACAACGCCTACATGGGCAAAGGCAGCAGCAAACCGCTCAGCCCCGGCACCATCGGCAAAGCCTTTGGCCCCGAACTCGGTTTCGGATACGTCATGGGAACCTTCCACGACGAACCGGTCATCGTCATGAAGGCCGACATCGGCAACCGCAGCCTCGGTTGGGACATGCTCCCGCCCGGCAGCAAGCGCTATGAATTCGAAGGAAAGGAACAACCGGGCTACAAGGAGATGCTCGATGCGAACGGCAAAGTAATCCCCTGGGACGGCAAGGGTTGGTATGCCGGCAAACAATACGATGACTACACCGCCTCCATCCGCGCCGTGCTCGACAACTTCAAGGAGAAATACCCCGAATACGCCGACCAAGGATTCGAGGTCGCCGGGTTCATCTGGTTCCAAGGCCACAAGGACGCAGGCAGCGCCGCCCATACCGCCAAATACGAGGAGAACCTCGCCAACCTGATCCGCGCCTGGCGCAAGGAATTCAACGCGCCCAATGCCAAGTGGGCCATCGCCACCGGCTGCGGCAGCCAGGGCAACGAAGGAAATGCCAAGCTCGTCTTTGAAGCCCAGCTCAATGTCGCCGATCCCGCCCGCCACCCGGAATTCGCGGGCAACGTCAAAACCATCGACACCCGCCCGTTCTGGCGCGATGCCGCCGTTTCCCCGATGAACCAGGGTTATCACTACAACCACAACGCCGAGACCTACATGCTCGTCGGCGACGCACTCGGCCGCGCCATGGTCGAGTTGTATGGCGGCAAGGTCGAATACCCCGATCCGACAATGCCCGACAAGGTCGCCGCCCTGCCGAGCCTCCCCGCGCTCACCCGCGAGACCCTCGAGCCGATGCGCTCCGCCCTGCGCCCGATCATTCTCGACAAGATCATCCCCGATTACGTCTCTGCCGCTCCAAGCGTTCCCTCCTACCTCCGCCGTGGACTCGAACTCACCACCATCGCCAGCAACAAAGCACCGGCCAAACCATCCGCCGACCTGACCAGTCAACTCGACAAAGTGACCGACTACTATCAACTCGTTGGCATCGGGGATTACAATTGGCAGCCCGCCGGCCCCGAAATGCGCCTCGCCGAATGGCAATATTTCAGTTTCGACCCGGCGGAGAAGAAAACCGATGCGAATGGCGACCGCTACCGTCCCATCACCCTGCCCACAGGCATGGAACCATGGACCGCACCCGGCTTCGATGCCGCCAAAGCCGGCTGGAAAACCGGCAAGGCACCGTTCGGCCAAAACAACGGCAAGCAGACCGCGTTGCGGGAGCGATGCGGCAACCCGCACTGCCATTGCGACGTCACTCCCAACACGCTCTGGGAAAAGGAAGTCCTGCTGATTCGTCAGAAATTCAAGATGCCCGCGCTTGAGGATGGCAAGCGCTACCGCATCGTCGTCGGTGGCGGCAGCCACGTCTGGGCAGGCGAAGGCTTCGCCCTTTACCTGAACGGTGAACCAATCTCCGAAATGCCCGGCGGATACTACAAGAACGGCGGCCAAGCACGCGGTGCCTATCTTTTCGAAAACCTGCTCCCGCAGGTGGACGGCAAGGAAGTAACGATCGCCGTGAAAGCCTTCCTCCGCCAGAACGGACACCGCAACAAAGCCGCGCCGCCGTCCGGTCACCTCAGCGTGTGGCTGGAGGAGATGAAACTCCCGCCCGCCGTGGTGAGCCTCGCCGCGAAGGCATCCCAATGATCACTGATGAAACCCCGCCTTCATCTTCCGCTGCTCGCCAGCCTTGCCTTTGTTCACGCCGCCACCGCGCATGACATCATCAAGGCTAACAACAAGAACGCGCTCAATCTGCCATCTTCATGGTTCGGAGGTATTGTTCCAGGTGCTGACAACACTGCCGTCTGGAACACGACGAGTTCCGGCACGTTTTTGGATACAGCCGCACTCGGAGGGAATCTCTCTTGGCAGGGCATCCGCATCGATGGCTTCACCAACACCTATCAGGCATACACCGTCACTGGCACCCACACTCTCACACTTGGCAACTCCGGCATCAGCCTCAGTGGAATCAACCTGTCACTCAATCATCCGCTGACCTTCACCACCGATTCCGAACTGTGGCTCAATACCAACAGCAGGGGCATCACCTTCAACGGCCCGGTCAACCTCGGCGGTCACACCCTTGCCATGATCAGCGGCCATGAAAGCCGCTTTATCAATGGCACAGGTTCTTTCAGCAACGGCACGCTGCGTTTTACTAGCGGTTCCCACAACGGTCATGGCCAGTTCAACACTGCCTCCACGGGATCCTTCAATCTCCTCGGCACGGGCGGTTCCCGGATTATTGTCAACCACGCCGCCGCCTCCAACCCGCAACTCCAGGTAAATCTCACCGAATCCTCCAGGTTGAGCTTGGGGATCGCCTTGGACAACCTGACCCTTGAAATCGGCAGCTTGTCCGGAACCCCGGGCACTGCGGTTGTTCCCGATTATGCGCAGGCGTCAGGCTCGCCTGCCGTGGTCCGGACACTTGACGTGAACCAAGCCATCGACGGCACGTTTGATGGCTCATTGCTCAATTCCAACAACAACCGCGCGCTCGGTTTCATCAAGGCCGGCAGCGCCACGCTCTCGCTGACGCATCCCTATCATATCTATAGTGGCACGACCACGGTGCAGGAGGGCACACTCAAAATCACCGGTGATGGGGCCCTCTGCTTGCGGCCGGCAAACAACATTCCGCTCACCGTGGGACTCCATGCAGGCCCGGTCGTCATCAACAATGGCACTTTCCATTTCGATTCCTCCATCAGCCAGATCCTCTCCAGCACGCTCGGCGGTACCGGCACCCTGCTCAAGACAAAGCCGGGGTTTCTCACGCTAAGCGGCGATGGAAGCGCTTTCACCGGCCAGATCAGTGTGAATGAAGGACGCCTGATTCTACAGAACGCACTGGGAGGCAATGTCTCGTTGGCCTCCGGAACCTCCCTCGCGGGAAGCGGCACCGGCACCGGCAGCCTCACCACGGCGGCGGACACCACGCTGGTCCTCAGCGGGGGTGCCACCACCACCGCCAGGACCTTCAACGGTGTGACGCTCAATGGTCCCACCTATTTCGAGTTCCTCACCGCACCCCAGGGCGGTGTCGTTTATGATGTCATCTGCTACAGCGCGGCCGGCATCACTAATCCGAGCCATCTCATCCCACGCGCACGCGGCGTGCTCTCGGATGATCCGGCAAACCAAAAACTTGTATTCACCGCCGCGGCGGCGGGTGTCCGCACCTGGGACACCGGCGACGGAATCTGGAACAACGAAGGTCTGCTGACAAACTGGTCCGGCGGCGACCAGGTATACATGCAGGGCGATCAGGTCATCTTTGATGCGATGGCCGCCAACACGACCATCACCCTAACCAGTCTCCTTTCGCCGTCGGTCGTGACCGTCGAAAATCCGGCAAATTCTTATACTTTTATCGGTAGCGGCGGCTTCACCGGCACGGGCATGATTCACAAGAACTCAAGCGGCGTGCTCGAGATCGGCACGTCCAATGCGAACTTCCAAGGCACCCTCAATATCAACGGTGGGATTTTCCGCCTCATCGATGGTGGCACCTGGGGATTGAGCCCCATCAACAACAACGCCGCTCTGGAAATCGACGGATCCACGGATTTCACCTTCCTCGGCAACGTCGCCGGCACCGGCACCTTGACCAAGCGCGGCTCCAGCAACGTCACGGTCGGAGGAGGCCCGAATGATCTCCTGTCCACCAGCGTGATTTACAACAATGCCAAGGTGAATGAAAACACCTTCACCGGCGCAGTCGTCGTTGAAGGTGGCTGTCTCAGGCTCAACAAGCCGACCGCGCTGGGACTCAGCAGCGCCGCCGGGGCGAAAACAGTTACCGTCACGAATGGCGGCCAGATCGACTTCAACGGTTACGCCCCCATGGGGCGGGACAACCGCATCCCTGCCCGCACCTACTCGTTCAGGATCGCCGGGACGGGTCCCGATGGTACCGGTGCCTTGGTCAATCACGGGATCAGTCTGGGGCAATTTGCCGGGGTTCTCAACCTTGAACTCACCGCCGATGCCACCGTCGGCGGCGGCTTCAATGCCGGTTACTATGATTTGGGCAGCAACACACCCTTGAAAGGCGTGATCACAGGCAACGGCCACACCCTCACCAAGACCGGACCGGACCAAGTCGGATTCTCCGCACCCGCCAGCAATATCACCCTCGTCGTCAAGGAAGGCACCCTGTTTGGCGAAGGCAACGGCGCATGCTTCGGCGGTCCCACGGGATCGGTCACGGTGCACGGCGGAGCCACCCTCAAAGCCCGCGGCTCCATTTTCAATCCGGTGACCGAGCCCGGTCCCATGATCGTGGCCACCCCCATCACCTTCCATGACGGAGCCAACCTGCTTTCCGATCAAAGCGGAACGATTGACTGGGCCGGCCCCATCACCCTCGGTGGCATTCTCAATATCAACCTCACGGTTCCCGATCACACGATCAGCGGCACGGTCAGCGGCGATGGTGGAATCGTCAAAACCGGCGCGCACCTCCTTACGCTCTCCGCATCCAACACCTACATCGGCCCCACGACAGTCAGCGAAGGAACCGTCACCGTCGCGCACCCCTGCCTATCAGACACCGCCGCGGTGAGCGTGGCCACCGGAGCCACCCTGCAACTCGACTTCGCCGGCACCGACACCGTCGGTTCACTCACCCTCGGCGGAATTGCCATTGCACCCGGCCGAACCTGCGACGCCACCACTCATCCCGGCCTGCTCGCCGGCACCGGTAAGATCGAAGTGGCCAACACCACCAGCGATTATATCAACTGGTCCGGCTTCTCCGGCTACAACCTCAGCGGCGGTCCCAACGACGACGACGATTTCGACGGTCTCACCAATTTCGACGAATACGCCTTCGGCCTCGACCCCACCAGCGGCGCCAGCGCCAGCCCCGCCACCGCACCTGATAGAACCGCGGGCGCCTTCACCTACACCCGCCGCAATCTCTCGCGCTCCGGGCTGAGCTACAGTTACGAGTCCTCGACTACCCTCAACGGTTGGAATTCTTTCACTCCGCCCATGCCCGACGGAAGCGACAACGGCGATCCCGTGGAAATCATCACCGTCACTGTTCCCGCCGCTCTTCTCGCTGAACCCCAGCTTTTCCTCCGCGTCAAAGCCACAAATCCTTAGCGCAGATCGGTGGTCTGCCACCAATCAATAACACGGTTTTTCCGACATATCAGTTTTCCGGACATTTGCTTCTCGCCATGAAAGCCACATCACCCGGTTTCCGCATGCCCCATGGATTCGCCTTGGTGGTGACGCTGTCGCTGATGATCCTGATCACGGTGGTGGCCGTGGGTTTGCTCGGATTGTCGGCGGTTTCACTGCGCACGAGTTCACAGGGTTTGGCGCAAGCCGAGGCACGCGCCAATGCCCGTCTGGCCCTGATGATCGCCATCGGCGAGTTGCAGAAACAATTCGGTCCCGACCAGCGGATCTCTGCCAATAGCTCAATCCTCGATACGGACTCATCAAAAGTCACACATCTCCATTGGACGGGTGCATGGGACTCATGGAAAGCCGGTCTTGGCGAGACCAGCCAACACAGCACCATCTCCGGCGTCGCCGGCGAGATGGCTCCGAAATACCAGCCCAACCGCAAGGACTACTTCCGCTCCTGGCTGCTCTCGTTGGATCCGGGTGAGGCATCGGAGATCGAAACCGCCAGAAATCTGGCTCTCACCGGCACCAAGATGCCCTCGGCAAGCGCCACCGCCGTGCAACTCGTCGCCGACGGTTCGCTCGGAACGTCTGCCAACACTGCGGATTTTGTCAGTGCCCGCCTGCTCGACGTGGATTCCTCCGCCACCGGCAGCCCCTTCCGCGGCCGCTATGGCTGGTGGGTAGGGGATGAAAGCCAGAAAGCCCGCCTGATGGACGACAGCCACACCATCAACAAAGATGATACATTGGCCGCGCGGCTCTCACGCCAGCAGGCTCCCGGCTCGATGGGCACCCGCACGATCAAGGGTCTGGAAAATTTCACCAACGAGCAACAGCTTGCGAGTTTGCCATCGCTGTTGACCGTCGGCCTGATCAACGGCGCCACCAAGGATGCCGCGCTTAATTTTCACAGCATCACGCCATTCTCCTGGCAGGTTCTCGCCGATGTCCGAGAGGGCGGCCTCAAACGCGACCTCTCAACGCTGTTAGAGCGGCCCATCAACCCGGGTGAATCGACCGACGAGTTCATGCTCTACAGGTTCAGCGGCAGTGAACGGGTGCCGATCCAGGATCTCGCCGCCTATTATCAGTTGTATCAAGCGTTTCCGGGCAACGCGGCCGATGGCAACAGGGGAGCGCAATATTCATCCGCCATCCTTCGCAATGGCATCCAGATTCCCACCCCTGATTACGGTGGATCTAACGAGAAGAACAAGTTCCACCGCCAATACAGCGGCCTCTACCGTTCAGCGGTGCCCATCAAGCTCCAGTTGCTGCTCGGCATGCTGGCCAAGCCGCGGCCACCGGCTGAGATCACCGCCCAATCTCCCGAAAGTCACGAGCTGTATATGTCCACCACCCTCTCCATAACCCTGTGGAACCCTACCAATCTGCCCCTGGTGATGGACAACTCCGGACAACTCTCCCAGCGCATCCGGTGGTATGACACGCCCTTTTCGATTCAATGGATCAAGAACGCCGGAGAGTTTACGCGAACGTCAAGCCTGGCATGGGCGATGTCGGCCGGCTCAGGCATCATCTGCGAACTCGATATTTCGCGCGACAAACCGCTCGTCTTCGAGCCCGGCGAAGTCAAGGTGCTCTCGATTCCTTATCAGTCACAAGTGGTCGATTTCCAGCGATGGGATAACGAATCGCGCGACTATCAGAATCTCAAGGAGAACTGGGATGCCAACGGCTTCCTCACGCTCCCGCGCACGGCCAGAGCCGCCAGCGGCAGAAATGAAGCGCCCCATATCATGAATCATCGCCTGCTTTTCAGCGCAGACGACCAAATCCAACTCAAGATCTCCGCAGACCAGGCGATCCCCGAACCGATGGTCTTTACCTTGAGTCAGGACTCCTATCAGGACAAGGGACTCCTCCAAGAGAGGGCATACCATCATTACAGGCACAGATCCCGGCGAAACCCGCCGAACTCCGCTGCCGCGCTCGACTTCAACAAGAGCCTCATGGCCCGCGGCTTTCCCGGGCAGGTGCCCTTCATCGACGTGCCATCCACATCGGGCACCACCATCATCGCGTCCACCCGGCCCGATCCCGTCACCGGAAAAGTCCAACCTTATCCTTTCATGGCATTCTCGCTGATGGCAGGTGCCGAAACTCACGAAAGCACCAACGCAGGACCCATGGAAGGACGCAAGTTCTCCAGCAGGCCATTTCTTCACTCCTCCGCGATCAACGCCGCCACGATCGATGCGGACCATCCGGACTCCTTCTACAACTACGGCTGGAACTGGTGGATCGAGCCGATCAATTCGGTGCTCGAGGCGAACGTCCAGGTGACGGACGACGGCAAAGGTTATTACGGCGGCGGTTACGGCGCGGGAACGGGAACCAACCACGTCGTGCAACAGGAAATCCCGGTGGTCCCGCCAATATCGATCGCCTCCCTGAGCCATGCCATGCTCGGCGGCTTCAGCCTGGCCGAAGACGTGCCACTGCAGATCTTCCAGACCGAACTGGAGCCCCAGCCCCTCGCTGTGGGAAAGGGTGGCCTCTTCCCACACACACTGCAGGCGATCGGCAATGCATACGCCCATCCCCAACTCGCGGCTGACAAGGCATATAGCGATGATTTCCAACGGATCTTCGACTCGGCTGTCGGCGCGAAATCCGTCGTTTTTGCCGACCACTCTTATCTCGCAAACAAGGCGCTGTGGGATGAGTTTTTCTTCTCCTCGATCACACCGCAGCCTGCCTCGGTGAAAGCCTTCGGTGGAAACGAACGCAGCGCCAAGCAGGTGGCCAACGATTTCTTCTTCAATGAAAAGCCACTGCCCAACCGCCGCATCGCACCCTACACTGGAGATCTGGACCAAACGAAACTCAACACCTTGTTCTCAGATTCGGAGTATCAAGCCTTCACCGACGGCCTCGCCGACAAGATCGCCGCCCACTTGCTAGTCGAAGGGCCGTTCAATATCAACTCCACTTCGGTCGATGCATGGAAGGCCTTGCTTGCCAGCCTCAAAGGCAAGCCGGTGGCTTATCTCGACAAGGACAAGGCTCTCGCCGGTGTGATCAATCCCGATACGGCCAGCACCACCGGCACGCCGGTTTCCTCATTCACCATGCCGAATGCCAAACCCGGCACCGGCAGCAGCAATCCGAATGATCCTTCCCAGTGGCTCGGCTGGCGTGAACTCAACGACTCCGAAATCGAAGAACTTGCAGAGGCGATCGTCCGCCAAATCAAACGCCGCGGCCCGTTCCTCTCGCTCTCCGAATTCGTCAACCGGCGGCTTGACGGCAACAACAGGAATCTCTCCGCCAAGGGTGCGCTGCAAGCAGCGCTCGATGATCCCGCGGTCTCGATAAACGCCGGTTTCCGCAATACGGGCCGGGAGTTTTCCGTCGCGGAAATCAGCCCCATGAGTCCGGCGTTCCCCGAAGCGCTCGACGGGCCGATCGCCTATGGCAGCGCTGCCTATGTGGATCAGGCCGATCTGCTCCGCAACTTCGCCGCCCAACTCACACCGCGCGGCGATACTTTCGCTATCCGCACCTACGGCGACGCCTTGGATGGTTCAAACCAGGTGGTCGCCCGCGCGTGGTGCGAGGCGGTGGTCCAACGAGTGCCGGACTATTCCGATTCCACCGACGAACCGCAGGTCAAACAAGCCAACCTGAAATCCGAAGCCAACAAGGCCTTCGGCCGTCGCTTGAAAATCATATCCTTTCGCTGGCTCAATTCCAATGAAGTTTGATACTCCGCCACTCATCATCCGCCATGTCCCGTCCCACATCCATACTCACGGCCCTCATCTTTTCACTCTTGCCATGTTCCGCGCAAACCGCAGGCAAAGTCACACTGCGGTTCCTGTCTTTTCCCAAAGCCATGGAACCGGTGAAAGTGGAACTCCGTCTTGCCGAGGACAAGACCGTCGCCATCGAAGCTCCCAGCAACGAGTTTTCCAAACCCTTGAGCGTCGTTCCCACCGGGGTCTGGGCCGTTGGTGAAACCGTCCAAGACCCCGAAGGCAAGCCTGTCTTCAAGGAATACGGCCGCACCACGGCCCCCGCAGCGCCCCGGCAAATGTTGTTGCTCGTCCGCAAAGGCAAGGAGAACACCGACGGTTTCGATCTCATCGCCCTTGATGGCAGCGTGGAAGCCTTCGGCAGAGGCAAGTTCCTCTTCTTGAATGCCGCCAAGGTCGATATCGCCGGCAATGTGGGAGAGGAGAAATTCCTGGTGAAGCCCGGCCAGAACATGATCATCGAGCCCACGTTGAAGGACGGCAAGGATCTGGCCCACGCGATGTTCTACTTTCGCAAGGACAACGAAGCGCGTCCCTTCTTCAGCTCGCGATGGCCCATCGGCGGGCAGGCACGTTGCCTGGTCTTTTTCTACCACGATCCAATAACCATGCATCTCCGCATGCACACCGTCCGGGATTTCCTGTAAGAGGGCAGAAGATGAAAATAAAAATCATGCCCCGGATTCCGCTCGCGAAACTTTACCGGGAAACCAGCCGTATCGTGATTTCCGGGTCTGCGGACCATCTTGAATGTGAGAAATGTTTCACCCGCAAGCCCGGCTTCACAAATCTTCGCCTACAACTCCACCCACTCGACCGGACGGGAATCTGAATCCAATCACCCACTCTCAAACAACTGCTATCCATGAATATATCAACATCACCACGACCTATCTCCTGGATTCTACCAGGAATTCTGGTCACGCTTCCGGCTTTCGCCGCCGATCCCAGCACCACCCTCTGGTATGACAAACCCGCAACGGAATGGCAGACCGAGGCACTGCCCATCGGCAACGGCCGCATCGGTGCGATGATCTTCGGCGGAGTGGGCCGCGAACGCATCGCACTCAACGAGGAATCCGTCTGGTCCGGATCGCGCACCAACTGGAACCGCGAAAACGCTTCGCTAAACCTGCCGATGATCCGCGAACTTCTACTCGCTGGGAAAAACGACGAGGCCGAGGCTTTGGTTAACCAGACCTTCACCTGCACCGGTGGCGGTTCGCGCGGCGGTGCCCGCGGCCCCTGGGGCTGCTTCCAGGAACTGGGGAATATCAACATCACCTGGGCCTCGGACATCAAATCCCTGCCACTCGCGTATTGGAAATACACCATGATCGAAGCCGCCGCAGGTGCCGACATCCGCGCACAGCGCAACGAGGTAATGCAAAAAATCGCGGAAGCGGTGAAGCCGGAAACCTCCACCCAAGGGTGGCAGGATTATCAAATCGCAGATCGCAAGGCGATCAAAGGTGCGCGCACACTGGTCAAGGACAACCGCGTAGTGCTCCGCCACGAGGTGAAGCTCACCGAAAAACAACTTGCCGATCTCAGCGTCCTTCGCATCGATGCCGCCGCCCGCCAGGGCCAGGTCTACATCAACGGCCAGCTCGCCGGCGAGCTGCCCGGCTGGCAGGCGATGGGGCATCAGAAGTTCGAACGCGACATCCACAGCCTTCTCAAGCCGGGCGACAACGTGATCGCGATCTATTGCTCCAACTACCGCGGCCAGGGGCAAATGCCGGTTTCGATCTCGCTCGACCCCCGCGAGGAAACCGCAGCCTACCGCCGCAGCCTTGACCTGCAGAACGCGGTGGCCAGCGTGAGTTATCAGAAAGACGTTATCACCTACACCCGTGAGGCCTTAGCCAGCGCACCTGACGAAGTGATGGTCTTCCGCTTCACTGCCGACAAACCGGGCAAAATCTCCTTCAGCGCCACCCTCGACCGCCTGCAAAGCTTCACCACCACCGCCGACGGCACGAATGGCCTGCTCATGACCGGCAACACCGCCAGCGGGCAACCGGATGTCGAAGGCATGCAATTCGTCGCCCGCCTGCACGCGCTGAACACCGGTGGCACCGTCACGGTGGAAAACGACACGCTGACAATTGATTCCGCCGACGAAGTCGTCCTGCTGGTCGCCGCCGCCACCAACTACCAGGGTTTCGCCGGACGCAACACGGCGGATCCGCTGCAAGCCACCAGCGACGACATCGCCAAGGCGAAAACCAAAGCCTACGGAAAACTCCGCGCCGACAGCATCGCCGACCACCGCAGCTACTTCGACCGCATGACGATCTCGCTCGATGATGGCAGCGAGGCGAGCAAAGCCGCCGGCGCGCTACCCACCGACCAACGTCACGCTGCACTCGCCAAAGGTGGCGCGGACCCCGCGTTGGCCACGCTCTATTTCAACTACGGCCGCTACCTGCTTATCGGCTCATCCCGTCCCGGCACCATGCCCGCCAACCTGCAAGGCATCTGGGCCGAAGGCATCCAGACGCCGTGGAACGGCGACTATCACATCGATATCAACGTCCAGATGAACTACTGGCCCGCCGAAGTCACCGGCCTCGGCGATTGCCACACGCCGCTCTTCAAACTCATCGAATCCCTCCAGGAACCCGGAGCCAAAACCGCCAAGGAATACTATAACGCCGATGGCTGGGTCGCCCACGTCATCACCAACGTCTGGGGCTTCACCGCACCCGGTGAATCGGCGGCATGGGGCGCTACCGCTACCGGAACCGCATGGCTTTGCGACCACCTTTGGGAGCACTACGACTACAACCGCGACAAGGAATTCCTCACATACGCATATCCGATCATGAAGGACGCGGCCGAGTTCTTCCTCGACATGCTCATCACCGACCCCAAGACGGGCTGGCTCGTCACTGCTCCATCCAACTCGCCGGAGAACACCTTCATCATGCCCAACGGCAAGACCGCCCGCATCTGCATGGGCCCCACCCACGACAACCAACTGCTGCGCGAACTCTTTTCCAACTGCATCCAGGCCTCCGAAGCCCTCGGAACCGATGAGGCCTTCCGCAAAAAGCTTGTTGAAGCGCGAGCCAAACTCCCGCCCAACCGAATCGGAAAACACGGTCAGATCATGGAATGGCTCGAAGATTACGATGAAAAGGAACCCACCCACCGCCACGTATCCAACCTCTACGGCCTGCATCCGCACGACGAAATCAGCATCATCCACACCCCCGAACTCGCCAAGGCCGCGAAAGTCACCCTCGAACGCCGCGGCGATGCCAGCACCGGTTGGTCGATGGCATGGAAATCGAACTTCTGGGCCCGCCTTCACGACGGCAACCATGCCCACAAGCTGCTCAACATGCTCATCGTCAAAGGCGGCAGGAACCTCTTCTGCCTCCATCCGCCATTCCAGATCGACGGCAACTTCGGCGGCACCGCCGCCATCGCCGAAATGCTCCTCCAAAGCCATGGCGGCGTTATTCATCTGCTGCCCGCCCTGCCCGACGCCTGGCCTAACGGAAAAGTCACCGGCCTGCGCGCCCGCGGCGGCCACCGCGTCGATATGGAGTGGAAGGACGGAAAAATCACCAATTATCAAATCCTCTCGAAGGATGCCATGGAAGTGAAAGTGCGCATCGGCAGCGAAACGAAAACCATCCGGACCAAAAAACTCTGACTACGTTCTAAACATGAAAAGCGCACTCGTCACCAGCTTGTCATTCCTCGTAGTTGGTTTCGCCTCTGCCGCAGAAATCAACCGCGACGCCCGCATGGCCTGGTGGCGCGAGGCCCGCTTCGGCATGTTCGTTCACTGGGGGATCTACTCCGGCCTCGCCGGAAACTGGAATGGCAAAGCCGTCGATGAGCCCGAGGGCATCTTTGTGCCACGCAAGGTCAAGGCGGATTCCGACACATATGCCAAGGCTGCCATTCCCACCTTCCAACCGAAGCCTGGCTTTGCGGCCCATTGGGCCAAGCTCGCGAAAACCGCAGGATGCGGATACGTCGTGCTCACTACCAAGCACCACGACGGTTTCGCACTGCACGATTCCAAATTCGGCGATTTCCATGCCGGCGCGGCACTGCAACGCGATCTTCTCAGGGAATTTGTCGAGGCCTGCCGCGCCGAAGGTCTGCGCGTCGGTTTCTATCATTCGCTCATCGACTGGCACCACGACCAGTATGCATACAACCGGAGTAAATTACTTCCACACCCACTCAAAGGAATGCCCTATCCCAATGGCATCCGCGACCATGCGAAGTATGTCGATTTTCTGCACGCGCAGGTGGATGAGCTGATTTCGAATTACGGCCGGGTGGACGTCATGTGGTTCGACTACAGCGCACCCGACCTTCAGGGACAGGATGGCTGGCGGGCCCTCGATTTGATCCAAAAGGTCCGCGAAAAACAACCCTCCATCATCATCAACAACCGGCTCTTCCGCACCGAGGAATCCGGCTGGGACATAACGACAGGTAAAAGCGGTTCCACCCTCGATACCCGATTCGGCGATTTTCTAACACCGGAACAATACATACCGCGTGACGACATGCCTGCCGCCGACTGGGAAACCTGCATGACGATGAACAACACCTGGGGTTTCAACGAACACGACCAAAATTGGAAATCCCCGGAAACCATCATCCGCACCCTCATCGACATCGCCAGCAAGGGCGGGAACTACCTCCTCAACATCGGCCCCACGGGCGACGGTTCCATTCCGCAAGCCAGCATCGACATCATGACCGCCACCGGCAAGTGGATGACCACCAACGCCGAGGCCATCCGCGGCACCAGCAAGTCCCCCCTCGGCATCCCGAACTTCGACGGCCGCATCACCGCAAAAGGAAAAACCCACTACCTCCACCTCTTCTCACGTCCAGCCGATGGCACGATCACCGTCAATCTTCCCGGTTCCAAAGGCACATTGCTCGATGGCGGAAAGACCCTCAAGGTGACTCGCGATGGCGAGCGTGTTATCATTCACCTGCCGCCGCACCTGCCGGATCCCATCGCGAGCGTGATCCGGTTGGAATGATGAACTCTCATCGGACTCAATCCAAGGTGTATGGACTTCGGGATACCTGCCGCTGTGAAAAAATGGGATCATCCGCGAAATCGGAACCTCTCGGCCCGTAGACATCACATGTCTTCGAGAATCAAACACATGATCCGACCCCTGCTGACGTCAGCTCTCATTCTGATCCCGGCTGCAGGCCTGAATGCGGCGGAACCGAATCGGCCAGTGAAGGTGTTCATCCTCGCCGGTGACGCGAACTGCTTGGAGCAAGGCGTGATTCCCGGCCGCACGGACGGTAAGGACGCCGTCTTCTATCCCAATGAGAACCCCGAGAAAGATGAAGCTGGCCGACATGTGCAATGTGCAATCTACAAAGGCCCTTACAAAACCGGCACGGATTACGACAATCTGAAACCCGAATGGACGGGACTCGTTGGAATCGGTGAAAACCAGGCGATGAAGAGAAAACCCAAGCCCTTCGCGCTGCTGCCGGAACTGGCATCCAAGGAGGGCCACACCACGGTGTTGCGCGGATACCTGACCGTGCCGCGCACCGGCTTTCATGAAATCCATGTCGATGGCGAGGATGCCACATTCAATGTGACCACCATCGATGGCAAGGAGGTCTGGAGGCGCGATCCCGGGCAGGAAAAGGCGACGATCGTGCCCATGACCTTGGAAAAGGGAAAACGGTATGCATTCCGCGCGGTTTTCTTCCGCAAACCCGCGCAGGATGTCCGCGTTCCGCAGGTAAACATGCCCGGAACCCTGGAAACCGTGATGGCGGAGAAACCTCAGTATGCCTTCCTCAAGGGCATGGAGCGCGACGATGTGACGATCTACGACGCGCATCCGATCCACAACAACACGCGCGCACCCGGTAGTTCCTTGCAAGTGACGAAGGGCGTCGGCCCCGATCTGATGCTGGGCAAGGTCCTGGGTGACCATTTCGGCGAGCCGGTGTTCCTGCTGCGCTTCGCAACCCCAAACACCGTCTGGTTCCCAAAGGAAGCCCGGTCGCTGGGACATGATTACATGCCACCGTCGAGCGGTGGTGATCCCGATCTAACCGGATCCTGGGACGTCATCCACTTCAACTTCGGCGTCTGGGACGCGACCTATCGCGATTCGACTTCCAAATATTTCTCAGGGCACAACATCACTTCACCCGAAGACTTTGAAAAGAACCTCCGCACCATGGTCGCCAAGATGAAAAAGACCGGCGCCACGCTCATCTGGGGCACGGTCACTCCAGTTTGGGAGGGCGAACCCGGCAGAATGAATGCCGACGAGGACGCATTCAACAAGGTGGCGGAAAAGGTGATGAAGGAGAACGGTGTCATCATCAATGATCTCAACGCCGAAACCCGCCGTCAGGGGCGCCCCCAGACCAACAATGTCCATGACGTCGGCAACCTCTCCCCCCTGGTGATCAAAAACATCGAGGAAGCTCTTGCATCCCGCGAGCGAACCACCAAACCGCTGCCACGTGTTCTTCTAATCGGCGACTCGATCACGGGCGGCTACCAAGGCAAGGTCATGCAGCATTTCGACGGCAAGGCCGCCGTCTTCAAGAACCCCGGCAACGCCGAGGATACCTGGCACGGACTGGAGCAGATCGACCGCTGGCTGGATCTCAAGACGTACCTGCAGAGCGGCCAGGAATACCTCGAACTGGTCAATGCGGTGAACGATTCGCTCGCACAACTTCCGCGCTTCCTGCCGGCCTATCAAAACCAGGGCTACGAAATTGCCGGCATGGTGTGGTTCCACGGGATTGCCGACAGCCAATCCCCGGCGCACAAGGCGGCATATGAAAAAAACCTCGCCAACCTCATCCGCGACCTGCGCCGCGACATCAAGGCACCGAAGATGCCGGTAGTTGTCGCGGCAATTGCCTTTGACGATGGGAAAATCCACGACGCGCAGATGGCGGTGAGTGATGCGGCGAAATACCCGGAATTCGCAGGCACCGTGAAGAGCGTCGATACCAAGCCCTTCTTCCGTGCGCCCAGCGTGTCGCCCGGTGGATACGCCACGGCCTATCACGGCAATGCCGAATCGTTTCTGGAAATCGGCGAGGCTTGCGGCAAGGCGATACTGGAACTGGTGAAAGGCCAGGCATCTCCATAGCACGTCAAGTGGCCCGGGCATTTTGCCCGGAACCTTTTCATTTCAATTGATCTAACAATATCACCACCCATGAAACGACACCTCCCTGTATTCCTCACCACATGCATAGTGCTGTGCAGTGCGTCCCTGCGCGCTGAACTCCGAGTCTCGCCGATGTTCGGCGACCACATGGTCCTCCAACGTGAACTGCCGGTTCCGGTCTGGGGCAAGGCGGATCCCGGTGACACGATCACCGTCCGTTTTGCCGGTCAAGAGGTGCAAACCCGCGCGGGGCAGGATGGAAAATGGATGCTCCAACTCCCACCCATGCCCGCCTCCGCCGAAGGCCGCGAGTTCGCGGTCGAATCCAAAGGGATCACCAAACGCTTCCAAGACGTGCTGGTCGGTGAGGTCTGGATCTGCTCGGGCCAGTCGAACATGCAATACGGCTGGGGCAACCAGTCGAAGCCTCGATACAACTGGGGCGGCGATGCCGATCTCGCCAACCTCGCGGAACAGTCCGCCAACCTGCCGATCCGCAGCTATGATGTTCCCTGCAATGTCTCGTTCACGCCAACCGACGAATGCGCTGGCACATGGTCCACGGCCTTGCCCGGCAGCGCGGTGGCCTTCGGCTTCAGTTATCATTTGCAGAAATCCCTGAACGTGCCGGTGGCGGTGATCGTCACCTGCTGGGGAAGTTCGTTCATCGAAGGCTGGATGCCGATCGAGCTGATCAACCAACTCCCACACTTCAAAAAGATCATGGATGATTTCCAGAAGTCGGAATCCGCGCGGGAGCGCGTGGAGAAAGCCATGAAGATGGGCATCCGCGACGGCATGACCTTCGTCCGCAAGCAGCCGAACATCGTTTACAACGCCATGTTGCATCCGCTCATTCCCTATGGCTGTCGCGGCATCGTCTGGTATCAAGGCGAGGCGAACAGCGACCAACCCGAACTCTACTCGGCGAGCCTGCCGGCGTGGATCGGCGATTTGCGCAAGCGCTGGAATCGCGATGACCTTCACGTGTTGGGTGTGATGCTTCCTCAATACGGCGAGGACAAAGGCGCGGCGGATCCGAAATCCTGGGCCTGGTTCCGCGAAGCGCAGGCCAAGGGGCTCAATCTGCCCCATGCCGCCTTGATCAACACCATCGACCTCGGCGATCCAACTAACATCCATCCGGCCGACAAGGCTCCGATTGCGGATCGACTGGCCCGCATCGCGCGACACGACATTCATGGCGAGAAAATCACCGCCCGCGGACCGGTATACCAAAAACACAAGATCGAAGGATCCACGGTGACCGTCACTCTGGATCATGCCGAAGGCCTCACCACCAAGGACAGCAAGTCACCCGGCGGATTCTGGCTCGCCGGAGAGGACCGCCAATGGCATCCCGCACAAGCGGTGATCAAAGGTTCGACCGTCGAAGTGAAGGCGGAAGGTGTGGAAAAACCCGTCGCCTGCCGCTATGCCTTCAGCAACTCACCGGTGGTCAACCTGGTCAACAAAACAGGCCTTCCCGCCGCCCCCTTCCGCACCGACGACTGGCCGCGCCAATGATTTTACGCAGTTCCATGTCCAAGCGCCCGCGACGGCGCCCCTTGGCAATGGCCTTGCCGATCCTCTGCGCCGTACTGCTCTCCTCACCCGGTGCCGCTGCGGAGATGCCCGTTGGCGGAACCTGGCGCTTTGCCACCGACCCCGGAGACAAGGGAATCGCCGCCGCTTGGCAGGACTCGCCGGACGCATTTGCTGACACCATCCATCTGCCGGGCACCACCGGGTTGGCTGGCAAAGGCCAACGCCGGTCCGCAGCTCCGGATGGCGAACTCTACCTGACACGCGAATTCGATTGGGTCGGCCCGGCTTGGTATCAACGGGAAATCGACATCCCGGAATCCTGGCGCGGCCACCGCGTCGAACTCGTGCTGGAACGTGTGATGTGGCAGAGCCGAGTCTGGCTCGACGACCGGGAGATGTCACCTCCCGAGGATTCGCTCTGCGTGCCGCATGTCCATGCGCTGGGTCGCGTGGGTGCCGACATCGAGCCCGGCCCACGCCGCATCACCCTGCGCATCGACAACCGCATGATCCACCCGATCGGCGACAAGGGCCACGGCTACGGCGATCAAATGCAAGGTGTCTGGAACGGCGCGGTCGGTAGGATCGCACTGCGCGCCTTCGCACCCGGCGAGGTGCTGGGTGCACGGATTTTCCCGGATGCGGAAAAACAACAACTGCGCGCCGAACTGATTCTGGAGCCGACCGCCGACGACAGCCCCGCCAGCGGCACGATCCGCGTGTTGGATCCCGATGGGCAGGAAGTGTCGCAAGCCCGCTGGCAAGCGGAGGCCGGGGCGAAAAAACATGACATCACACTGCCTCTCGCGACCGCACCCCGTCTGTGGAGCGAGTTCGAGCAACCGCTCTATCCGATCGAGATCCGTTCGGATGCCGCAGGCGCGGATGCCATTCCGCTGCGCGAACGCATCGGATTCCGTAGCATCACCCGCAGCGGACAGCGCATCGCCATCAATGGCCAACCGGCATTCTTCCGCGGCAACCTGGAATGCGCGGCATTCCCGCTCACCGGCCACCCGCCGACCGACATCGAAAGCTGGCGGCGCATCTGGAAAATCTATCGGGAACACAACCTGAACCACGCACGTTTCCACTCGTGGTGTCCGCCCCGCGCCGCCTTCGAGGCCGCCGACGAGTTGGGCATCTATCTGCAAGTTGAGACTCCCTTCTGGATCGATCGCTGGATGTCGGCACCCCACCGCCGACCGGAAATGGAGACCGCCAGCCATCCGCAGGGACTCGGAAAAAACGACCGGAGCACGGATGCATTCGCACGTGCGGAAATCCGCCGCATCCTCGATGCCTACGGAAACCACCCGTCGTTTGTCCTGTTCTGCATCGGCAATGAGTTGGGCAGCGCGGATATCGATGTCCTCGGACAGTGGATTGCCGAGGCGCGTACCCATGACCCCAGGCACCTCTATGCCGCGTCCACAGCCCGCGCGATCTCGCCGCACTGCGAATACAACGCCACGCCGCGTATTCCCGGAGTCGGCGAAATCCGAGGCAGGACCAGCGCCGACACACGCTGGAATTATGAACCAGCCTACGCAAGCGCCAGCGTCCCGCTGATCGCCCACGAAACCGGACAAATCCCGGTCTATCCCGACTGGAGCGAGCTTGAAAAATTCACCGGACCCCTCAAGCCCTTCCGCCTCGCCTCGATGCGCGAAAAGGCGCGCGCCCATGGCGTCCTCGACGATGCGGCCGATTTCCGCGCCGCCTCGGGAGCCTTGAACCGTTTGCTCAACCGCGAGGAAATCGAGGGATTCCTGCGCACGCCTTCCTGCGCCGGATTCCAACTGCTCTCGATGCAGGATTTCCCAGGCCAGGGCGAGGCGCTCGTCGGCTGGCGCGATATTTTTTACGAAGACAAGGGAGTCACCAAGCCCGCCGACTTCCGCCAGTGGTGCGCGCCCACCGTGCCACTGTTGGAAATTTCAAAGCGTGTATGGAAAAGCGACGAGCCACTCGAAACCGCCGCGCTCATCCACCATTCGGGGCAGGAGGAAAAACTGCGACTGACACTGCGCTGGACGCTTGCGACCTTGGACGGACGTGAACGCAGCACTGGCACGCTGCCCGCCGTGACGATGCGTCCTGGCAGGGTGAGCCGCGCGGGAATCATCCGCACCGGACTCTCCGGCATGGCCGCTCCCGCCGAACTCCGGCTGACCCTTGAGGCCATCGAACGACAGGACATCCGCAACAGCTACCCGCTGTGGATTTTCCCAGCAGTATCGAACGATGCAGTTCCGCCGAATGTCCTGATCACCGACGACTGGAAGGCTGCCAAATCCGCACTCCTTGCGGGCGAGCGCGTGGTGTTTTTCGCCGACCGCGTCGGCGCCCCGGGAGCCGCAGCGCTGGCGTCCTGGCGCCCGCTCTTCTGGTCGTCGCCGCTATTTGCCGGCCAGCAAATGCAAACCATGGGCCTGCTCGTGCGCAAGCAACACCCCGCCTTCTCCGGATTCCCCACCCCCGCCTTCAACGACTGGCTGTGGCACGACATCTGCACCGGTGCCAAGGGATTCGACCTAACAGAATTGGTTCCGGCTGACTGGAAACCCATCGCCCAGCCGGTGGACGACTTTCATTTCAACCGCAAGCTCGGATCCATTTTCGAATGCCGCGCGGGAACGGGCAAGCTGCTGGTTTCCGGATACTCGCTGTCGGCGGATCGCGCCGCGCGCCATCCGGAAGTCGCCGGGCTGCGACGCAGTTTGCTCGACTATGCCGCCGGCGCTGCCTTTGCGCCCGTCCTGCAGATGCCGATGGAAACACTCGATGCTCTTTTCCCCGCCACGCCTGACGAACTCGCCGCTCTGCCTGAAGGTTTCGCGGCGGCGGATCTCTACGTGCGCGCTGCCGGGCGGCTTGCCGTGCTCCCGCAGCCACAGGCGCTGCGCGCCGGGGACGACCAGATCCTGGCCCGGGCTGCGGGTGTCCAGTACACGGTGGAAGGTGATGGCGCGCGTCGCGATGCTTCCGGCTCCGCATGGTTCGGCAAGCGTCTGCGGATCGTTCTCCAACTGCGCGCCGGAGTACCGGGCATGCTGCATCTCCGATTCCACGATGCGGACCGCAAGGGACGTCGGGGCACCGTGCAGATCGAGGGAGAAACCATGGATCTGCCCGATCACAGCACTGCGCACTGGATCCGCTTTCCTGTCATCCGCGAGCACACCAACGATGGCCAGGTCATCATCGAAGCCACGGCCCTCCACGGCCCCGACCTCATGCTCACCGATCTGGCATTCGTGCCGAAGGAATGAACTCCGGCCATGTCCCATCACCATCCGGATCGACGGATCTTGGGGTGGCGGGAAGGACGGAGGTTTGCATATCGGATGTTGGGGGACGCCGCTCGCCATCACTGCGATTTCGCCCGGTTGGTGTCGCACCGAAATGGGCGGTGCGGAAGTGCCCGTATGGGTGCCGAGGTGATCTACCATGCGGCCACCCTCCCAGCCGGATCGCCGGGCGGCACTTTCATAGGCGAGGATGTTCCGCTACCTAGGTAGTTGGGTGTTACGGTGGATAGTGGTCAGCCGGCAGGAGATTGACTCTCCGGAGTATGGGCAATTCCATCGCCGGTGTGGATCGGTGAATTGAAGGTGCATTCACCCCTTATTCGGGATCGGCGTGGAAATCTCCCCCACCACAGGCTGAAAAATCACGACCGCCCCGGAGCCCCAGTGCGTGGGAACTCCGGTATTTCATTTCCGCGCCTCTCCGGCTCGACTCCAGTTATTTTCAGCATACAATGTTTCCCGCCATGCGCACCTGCCCGTCCTGCGGCTTCCCCATCCCCCGGGGCGACCTGCCGGCCGTCTGCCCGAAGTGCGACGAGGACCTGATTCGCGCCAAGGCCCGCAAGCCGCTGGTGGTCGATCTGGCGCACCGGGGCGAGACGGTGTCGCAGGCGCTGGCGAAGCTGGACCAGGCGGTGAGCGAGTGCGTCTGGCACGGGCACTCGTCGCTCAAGGTGATCCACGGCCACGGTGGCGGGGCTTCACGCATCAAGCCGCAAGTGCTTGCGGCCATGCGCAAGCACGCGGAGCGGCTGGGTGCGGTGATGGAGCCGGATGGCGACAACCCGGGGGCGCATGTGCTGCGGTTCGGGTAGCCAGCTTTTGAACTGGATTAGCGTCCCATTGCGCGGCGGCCTGGAATTTACTTTGCGGTGAAGGCATAACGAATTCAGATGTTGTCCAGCTCGGCGTAATACCCGGAGAAGAAGCCGATGATCTGCCATGCGATGTAGGCCACGATGAGGAAATACAGGACTTTTGGGACCATGACAGAAGCGGTCTTCATGGAGGACTCGGCGGCCTCCTGGAATTTGCGCGACCAGTTCCCCATATCGGTATCGAGGGTGCCGGCTTCCTCGCCGGTGGCGTAGGAGCGGGAAAATTCCACTGGGAAGGCTTTTTCAGCAATGAATTCCGGACCGAGGGGATATCCCTCCGCCGCGACTGTGGCGATGCGTTTGCCGGCGCGCCGTATCATGCCTGCCTGCGCGGATTCCGCAGAGACGCGGACGGTTTCCACCATGGAAATTCCAGCCAGCAGGCAGGCGTGATAGACTTTGCAGAAGCGTGACATGGCCATGTTCCGGCGGGCGGAGCCGATCCATGGAATGCGGTTCAGCGCGTGATCGATGCCCGGGCTTTCGGGGGATTTTGCCAGAACGATCCTGCCGAGGAAAAAAAGGACGGCCGCGGAAACATAGAGGATGAGGAGCGAGTTGGCGAAACGACCCGCGACCTGCCCCGCGGTCGGCTGCTCGCCCATGAGTGAGACCGGCACGGTGCCGACGAAGATACCAAGGTGCAGGACGATGAGGGGGTAGATCATTCCTTTCACAATCTCCCGCCGCACGGATGCGACCATGCCGAAGTAGTCGGCGAGGTGCTGGAAAGCGGGGGCGAGCTTCCCGCCGCGTTCGCCCGCCGCGATCATGCTGCGTTCCAGGCCGCTGATGGATCGCGGGTTTCGTGCAAAGGAACTGGTGATGCTTTCGCCGGATTCCAGTCCTGCGTTGAGATCGTTCAGGAGTAGCATTTGGGCGGGAGGGAGCTTCGTGTTCACCATCACGCCAGCCGCGCGGCGGATGTCGAAGCCAGCCTGGAGGAGCTTCGCCATCTCCGTGTAGAACAGATATTTCTGGCGCGGCCCTGCTTGCATGCTCATGAAGCTAGTCGGTTGCAGAGGAATGGAGAGGAGAAAAGCGTCCGCCACTTCGCGTAGGGGTCCTTTGTTAGCATGGCGTTGTGGGATTGCAGGTCGCCGGTAAAAAAAACTGGAGAAACCGCATGCGAAATTCCCCGTCCCGCGGCTTCCCCATCGACCGGCGCAACCTGCCGCAAGCGTAATGCCGCCACATGCGGCTATGTGGCCCAGCCCTCAGCTGCGCTGGCGGCTCAGCATGAATTGATTCCCTTCGGGGTCCTCACACATTGCGAGGTGGGGCGGTTCACCGTCTTCCCATTGGGGCTCACGCTCGCAGCGGCCACCTGCGGAGACGACCTCGGCGGCACCCTCGACGACGTCGTCCACTTGCATGGTGATCCCCGTCCAGGTGCGTCTGCCCTCACCGCCGCCATGAATCGCGATGAGACCACCGGCAATGGCGATTTCGGTAATGTGCGGGTTTTGCCGAACGATATGGCCACCAAAACAACGGGTATAAAAAGCCGCCGCCCGCTCCGCATCGGACGCCCAGATGGTGTATTTGAGTTTCTCGACGATCATTTCGCAGGGTTTCTGGAAAGAAATTCGATGATGGCTCCGCCGAAGGCGGGCAGGTCGGGCGGGCGTCGGGCCGAGATGATGTGGCCGTCCGTCACAACCGCACGATCCACCCAGGTCGCACCGGCATTGGTCAAATCGTCCTTGATGCCCGGGGTGCTGGTGACGGTCCGCCCGGCCATGATCCCCGCCGAAATGGGAATCCACCCGGCGTGACAGATCATGGCGATCAATTTACCCGATTGATCAAAGGCCCGGGTCAAGTCGAGAACCTTCGGATTGCGGCGCAGCTTGTCCGGCATGAAACCGCCCGGAATCACCAAGGCGGTGAACTCGGCTTCGTTCATTTCATCGATCAACGCCTCCGCCTGGCAGGGGTAGCCGTTTTTCCCCGCAAAGCAGTCCAGCGTCTCTCCGGCTACAACCGTCCGCGCGCCCGCCTCCTGAAGGCGGTAGAGCGG
Source organism: Luteolibacter sp. (assembly GCA_041686775.1). Taxonomy (GTDB): domain Bacteria; phylum Verrucomicrobiota; class Verrucomicrobiia; order Verrucomicrobiales; family Akkermansiaceae; genus Luteolibacter. Next base: position 34,367 of record JAWLDG010000020.1, read on the forward strand.
ATACCAAAGCTCAAGATCCTCGTAGCAATCGCCAACAAAGAAGAGCGCACGGTGGTTCTGTAATGACGCTTCCATGGTTCCGGTGCGAAACGTGCCGCGATTCGAATGCAACGCAAGGGTTTAAGCAGGCGGGCTACGGCGTCACCATCAACTTGGGAATTGCTTTCTGCGGGAGGCTCCTGAAAGAGCCATTGGACAGGACCGGAGGGCTGGGAAATGGGCGTTGTTTACAGGTTGCTGCCCAAATCGGCTTTGAACTTGGCCAGTAGTTTGATCTGCCAATCGCTGGTGGTGGTCAGTTTCCCGAAGAAGAAGCGGAGCATCTTGGGCTCCTCCACGAACTTCAGGCCGCCCACCAGATCGCGGTTCTGGTGGAGCCAGGCGATCCGGTCAATGGTGTATTTGATCTGCGAGAGGGTGAATACCCGGCGAGGGAGCGCCAGCCGCAATAATTCCATGTTCGAATGCACCTCGTTGCCGTTGGGATCGCGCTGCTCGGAGATGGTGCCGCGTTCCATGCCGCGCACGCTGCTCACCAGATAGAGCGCGGAGGCGAGCGCCCCGGCGGGATATTGGGCTTGCGGCACATGGGGCAGGAACCGCATGGCGTCGAGGTGGCAGCCCAGCCCGCCCGCGGGCGTAATGACCGGCACGCCCTGACGATCCAGCTCATTGACCAGATATTCGATGAACTGCGGCCCTTGGCTGATCATGTCCTCATCCATCGTCTCGTCCAACCCAACGGCAATCGCCTCGATTTCGCGGACCGACATGCCGCCGTAGGTGAGGAATCCCTCGTAGAGTGTCACCAGCTCGCGCATCTTCATATACGCATCCCTGTTGTTGGTGCAAATGCCGCCGCCGCGAGCACAGCCAAGTTTGCGCGCCGAGAAATAGATGATGTCGCAAAGGTCTGCGATGGCGCGGGTGATTTCCCGGATGCTCATGTCCTTGCAGGCGGCTTCACGCGTCTTGATGAAGTACAGGTTATCCGCCAGGAGGCTGGCGTCGAAGACGATCATCAGGCCGAACCGGTCGCAGACTTTGCGGACGTCGCGCAGGTTCTCCAGCGAGTGAGGCTGCCCGCCGATGAGGTTGGTGCCGGTCTCGATGCGCACGTAGGCAATCTTGTCGGTGCCGTGTTTCTGGATGAGGGCCTCCAGCTTGTCGGTGCACATGTTGCCCTTGAACTGGTGGTCGCTCGTGGGCCGCAGGCCTTCTTCAATGATGATTTCCTCCACGGAGCCGCCATTGAGCACGATATGCGCTTTCGTCGTCGTGAAGTGATAGTTCATCGGGATGATCGAGCCGGGCTTCACGAAGACGCGCGAGATGATGTTTTCGGCGGCGCGTCCCTGGTGCGCCGGCAGGAAATACTCCATGCCGAAGATTTCTTTGATCTTCGTTTCGAGCTTCGTGAAGGTCGCCGACCCCGCGTAGCTGTCATCAGACTCCATCATCGCGGCGAGCTGCTTGTCGCTCATCGCGTTGACGCCGCTGTCGGTCAGCATGTCGAGAAAGATGTCACGGTTCTTCAGCAGGAACGTGTTGTTGCCCGCCTCACTGAGGGCTTCCAGCCGGCGTTCAATGGGAACCAGGTTCAGTTTCTGGACAATGCGCACCTTGTGCATTTCCAGCGGCGTCTGCTCGTGCGAGAAAAATTTTACTTGCGACATGTTGCGATGCGGTTTGTTTGGTTTGTGAACCCGGGCATGGTGTCACATCGTGACGAGTTGCAACCACCCGTATTTTGCCAATTTCTAGCCGTTCATTACGCGGTCGGGCCGCCCCTGTATCCTCTGTGCGGGCTGCCGGCGCGGCTACGCCGGCTGTCGGCGGTGAGGCGGATTTGCACTGGGAAGAGGTGGTGCTCAGGGGCAGTGAGTTGTGCGGGCAGGGCGGCGTGGGGCAAGCCCTCGGACCCTCCGCAGGGCCGGAGCCTCTTCGGCTTCAAACCTGCCAGGTGCTGGCGATGAGTCGCATGCCAAGGAGGACCATGACTACGCCCGTCGTGCGATCAATTCAGACTATTGCCCGCAGGTGGCCTCCTCGCCGCCGCCACTTTCTCGCGCATCCGCGCGTTGGCGGTTTCGCGTCTCTGTTTTTCGCGCGCGACGCGTTCCTTGGATGTCAAACTCATGGGGTTGTAATTGGGCAGGAGCGTAACTTCCCGATCCGTGTTGCCAAGAGAGCTTGGCCAGCGATTTCTCTGACAGCGCTGAAGAATGGATTGACTAAAAAATCGCAACTTCCCCGGAGTCCCGCGCGTGGGACCCCGGGGGATTTCGTTGGCGTGTTCGCTCAAGCAGCGGCCTGCTGGTGTTGAGTCGGCTGAGTCGCCGCAGTCGTGCCATTGGTCCCCGCCGGAATCGTCACCCGCATTGGCATGATGACGCAGAAGCGACCGGTGGGGTGGCGGCAGATGCCTGGACTCAGTTCGTCGCTCAGGCAGAGGGTGCTGCCGATTTCCAAGGCGTCGGCCAGATAACGCGCGTTGAACGCGATCACCGGCGGGTTGCCGTGGATTTCGACGGGCACCTGCATGGTGGACGAGTGGCCGTTGGCGTCGCGGTGAGTCAGGGTGAGCTGTCCTAGCTTGTGCCAGTCGAGCCGCACCGAGGCTTGGTCTTTTCCGAGCGACCGCAGCCAGGCGATGAGCCCGGGTTTGCGGTCGTGCGGGATGACTGCGAGTTCTTGAGCGTGTGCAGGGATCACCTGCTTGTAGTTCGGATAGTTGCCGACGAGTGGTTTTGACACCAGTTGGTGCCGTCCGCACTTGATGGCGACCCGGCGTTTGTCCTCCTCCTTGTGGTCGATCCAGGTGATGGTGGCCAGGTCGGCGGTGAAGTCCGGGTGACCGAGGATGTGGCAGGCAGCAGCAGGCAGGACGAAGGCCTGCGGTGGCACAGTGGCCGGACAACAGGCGAGGCGTTTGCCATCGGTCGCCACCAAGCGTCCGACGTCCTCAGGGGTGAATAGCACTCCGTTGAGGATCTGGCGGGTGGTATCGGAGGAGGCGCATCCGGCGACATGGGCGAGCCCCTGCAAGGTGGCGGGCGGCACGGCGGTGACCGTGCCCATGGTTTCCGGACGTTCGGGGAAGACCTTGGCATCGAGCGTCGGATACACCGAGTTGGTCTCGATGCCGCCGTTTTGGATCTTGAGGCGGACTTCCCGGTTGCGCTTGCCGCCGCAGGGAGTGAAGGAAACCCGCGTGCCTTTGTCGGCACGGCAGGTGGCTTCCATGGCATCCGGAGGGATGAGGAAACGCAGCGGCTCGCTGCCGTTTTCGTCTTCGCAGACCCACGTTTCGAGCCAGTGGTCGAGGTCGGTGGCGGCGAGACGAATGCCGTTGGCATCTGCGGTGAGCAACAGGTGCCGGAGCACCGGGAGCTTGCAGCGCAGATGCTTCATGCGGCCGAAGAGCTTCTTCGCACCGCGCAGGATGTTGGAGGGGATGAGGATGGGAGTCATAAGTTTGCTGGTTTTCAGTGTTCAGTTTTCAGCAAATGGGAAGAGCCGTTGGCGGGAGCGAATGCACCCGGACCAACGGCCCGTCTGGTTTCTGGTCTCTGGCTTCTGGTTTCTACCCGACCGGCTTGATGTAGGCGTTGATGACAACAACGACGGGTTTGCCGTCGATGCGGGCTTCGGTTTCCTTGTTGCCGTTGCTGCTGGCGACGGTGAGCGTTTTGCCGGAGGAAGACGGTCGCGGCGCGTGCAGTGGTATTTCGATGTGGAGGACGTTGTTCTTGATGGTGGTTTTCATGATGATGAGTTTGTTGGTTTTCAGTGTTCAGTTTTCAGGGGGGGAAATGGCCGGGCGTCACCTGACGCCGCAGCCGGAGAACGAATGGGCCGCCATGGAAACCGGGGGAGCGGGTCACCATGGCGGCCTGTCATGAGCCCGGCCTGCGCTGGGGCGTGTCGTGCGGCCGGGAGCGGCCCTTTGATGGGCTTGTTAGGAGAGGTCAATTACCTGCCAGTATTAGGGCGGCAGTGTCTAAAATCGCAGGCTTGCGGGTGCTGATTCAGGCATTGTAAGCAACGAGTATGAAAACGGTCGGCAAATGCGATGACCTAAGTCCGCACTTCCGGATCAGAGACGAGACAGTGGCCGATGCTGCGGTCATCAGCGAGGTGACTGTCGCAGCCTTCGAAACCGTGGAGATCAGCAGGCAAACGGAGCAGTTCATCATCGAGGCGTTGCGGTCCGCAGGAACACTGGTCTTGTCGTTGGTGGCGGAAGTTGATGGCCGGGTCGTCGGGCATATTGCCTTTTCTCCCGTGACGATTTCCGACGGCACGCCGAACTGGTATGGTCTTGGACCTGTTTCCGTGCAGCCGGATCATCAGCGCAAGGGCATCGGCAAGGCGTTGATCAAGGAAGGTCTGTCCCGGCTCAAGGGCATGAACGCCCAGGGCTGCTGCCTTGTCGGACACCCGGAATACTACCGGAGATTAGGGTTCATGAACGTATCGGGACTCTTCCATGAGGGGGTGCCGCCCGAGGTGTTCTTCGCCATGTCATTCGACGGACATACTCCGCATGGCACCGTCACTTTCCACGAAGCATTCAATGCGGATGGCCAGCAGAGTGGCGCGGTCTAGGTAAGTGGCCACGCCGTACCCTGACCTTTACTTCGAAATCCCCCGACAGGATGAATCCGGCCGGGGTTTTGGAATCCATCGGGACGGTTCCGGGCAGAGGCGAGGCATGGCGGATGCAATCCGCCGCCACAGCCATCATCCGGACAAAGGCACTACACGTCGGGCACCGCCCCGGTGGAAAATGGTTGTGAGGCTTTGCTCCATCCATTGACAACGGCCGGAACAATTGCATCCTTGCTTCGAGCCGCGCTGGGGACGACCTCAACGCATTGATCGGTCAATCAGGGACGACCCTGGCAACTGCTCCATTGTCATGTCATGGGTTATCCTGATTATCGCTGCCTTATTTGAAATCTCTTGGGCCATTGGCTTGAAGTTCACCGACGGATTCAGTCGCCTGTGGCCGAGTGTAGCTACGATCTTCGCCTTGGCTATTAGTGTGGGGCTGCTTGGAATCGCTACGAAATCAATTCCGATTGGTACTGCCTACGCCGTTTGGACGGGAATTGGAGCTGTGGGGACAGTGCTGTGCGGTATCGTATTTTTGGGGGATCCGGCTACCCCTACGCGTCTGATATGCCTCGGCTTCATTATCGTTGGCATTCTCGGGCTCAAGATGACATGAGGTCGTTCGATGTGAATGTCGAAAAGGAGCTCCGTGACTGACCATTCGATCAGTCACGGGTCTGTATCGCCGCAAATGCGGCGAGTTAATTCGCCTCCGCGATCCGCCTGCTGTTGCGGGCGGGCGTGCTGCGGCTGGCGGCTTCGCGGGCGCGGCCCTTGGCCAGTGCCGCAGGGCGGCGATCTGGCCGTCCATCAGGTTGGCCAGCGGCACGGTGGAGCTGATGGCTTCCAGCAGGTGTTTCCGGTTCGGCTCCTCGCCTTCGAAGTAGGACTCGTGCATCGCATCGATGAACGCCGCCTCGATTTCCGCGCCGGTGAACTGCTTGCAGGCACGTGCCAAAACGACCGTGTCGAAATCGGTGGGCCGGCGTCCGTGGCGCTTAATGACGATGTCCCAGATTTGCGCGCGCTCCAGGGCGTCGGGCAGATCGACGAAGAACATCTCGTCGAAGCGGCCCTTCCGCCAGCCGCGACACCTGGCGTTGGCGGTGAAACCGAGACTGAGTTCGCCGCAGGCGTCGCGCAGGGCTTCGAGGTCCCGGATCTGGGTCTGGATGGTGGTGAAGTGGGACATAAGTTTGTTAGTTTTCAGTGTTCAGTTTTCAGGGAAGAGATGGTGAAACGCGAAAGGCGGCCCGTCCGGTGTGGAGGAGCCGCCCTTCGCGTGGGTCGGGGGGATGAGGATTGGATTCAGGGAGTGATGTTGGCTTCTGGGGGGTGGGATTGGCTTGGGGGGGGGAGTAGGAATGGTTGAAAAATCAGGCTGGTGAGGGCAAGGTCGGCTTGTTGGGAGAGGGTAATGGCGTCTTGGGAGAAAGGGTTCGTGCTGGTCAACGGACACAAAAAAGCCCGCCGGGTATGGACCGGGCGGGCGTCTGGGAGATGGCTTGCGTCAGCGGTCGATCAATGCCATTTTCTGGCATGCCAATCACCCTTGAAGTGCCTGACGACATCCAGACGGCGATGCGTGTTCCCGTTCCGGAGCGGCAATCCCGATTGTTGGTCGAGTTGGCTTGCGCTTTGTATCAGCGTGAGATCCTCACGTTCGGCAAGGCAGCGGAGTTGTCGCGCCTGAGCCAGTTCCGCTTCGGGCAGGCGTTGACCGACCGGGGGATCACCAGGCACTTCACGGACGCTGACTTAGCCGAGGATCTGGCTTATGCGGGTGGTCAGTAACACATCCCCCATCAGCAATCTGGCGATCATCGGCAGGTTGGATGTACTTTCCCGGCAATTTGGAACCATCTGCATTCCGGGGGGGGTACGCAGGGAACTGGCGCGTCTGGAACATGATGAAGGCAGTCGGTCCATCGAGCAGGCATTGCAGCAGGGTTGGATTCAAGTGGAGGCGACGGTCGCCGGCGATCTTGCCCGCAATCTGGCATCGACCCTCGATGCTGGCGAAGCTGAGGCGATCGCACTGGCTTCAGGTAGCGCCGCCGATCTTCTGATCATGGATGAATCGGCTGGGCGTGCGGCAGCGAGAAACCTGGGAATCACCATGACCGGCACGCTTGGCGTTCTGCTCAAGGAGAAGCGTGCCGGCAGGTTGACCTCGATGAGAGAAGAAATGGACCGCTTGATGAACGAAGCGGGATTTTTCATTTCTAACCGCGTGAGGCATTTATTTCTCGAGGCTGCTGGGGAGAATTGAATGCTTCCCGCCATACTCCGGACACCCCGTTGAAGCAGGGTGCCCGGAAGTGGTTTTCGGATCAACCCACCGCCGCCAGCCTGCGTCCGCCCATCTGGCCGAAGCGCCTGACGATGTCGCGCGCGTCGCTGCGGGCGAGCTGCACCGCGTTCTCGCGCAGGCGGCTGAGGCCGTCGGTTAGGGACGCCATGGCCCCGGGCTGGTTGCGGTATTCCTCGGCCGTGCGGCTGAGCAGGTCGCGGCGGAAGCGTTCGAGCGTCTGCTCCAAGGACTGGTCACCGGCGAAGTTCAGCGAGCGGAAGTTGTCGATGAACGTGGTCAGGCGGTTGAGCGTCCGCTGGTGGACGCCGTTCTCCGAACTGTCGATGGTGGCGAGTACCTCGGTGGCGAGACGGGCGGTTTCCTCGCGCAGGGAGGCCACGCTCTCGCGGATGAACGCGTCGAGGTCGGCCTGCATGCGGCGTGTTGCGTCCTCGGCGATGCGGCGGCGGTCTTCGGCTGCTTCCATTTGCTCCATGCCTTCGACAACTTCCAAGCGGATGCTGTCGGGAGCCGCGATCTGGAACAGCCGGGTCTCGAAGGCGAACCTTTTCGCGATGTCCCCGGCGGGCGGAAACGATTGCTCGATGGTGGCGATCAGACGCTCGGCGCTGCCGTTGAGGTGTTGGGCCGCCTCGCGCCATTCGGTTAGCGCGGTTTCACGCAGCGGGCCGTAGCCGGCGACGAAGTCGAGCGTGGCCTCGCGGAACTCGTCGCGGAGCTTTTCGAGTTTGTCATTCAATTCGCCGAGGCGCGGGTTGGGAACGAAGCGTCCGATACCTCCAAGGAACGGGAAGCTGGAGCTTTCGACGGTGGCCTGCACCCGGGACTCGATCAACGCGAAGGGCTGGAGCGCGTCGCGCGGAATCAGGCGTTTGTGACCGAGCTGGATGAGCCGGTCGGAAACGTGTGCGGGATCCAGCCCGAGGTCTTCAGGACTGAGTTTCTTGCACCCGCGCCAGTAACGGACGGAGGTGGCGACAAGGACTCCCCGGCGGCACACGGCGTCGAGGAGCGGGGTGGATGTGTTGTTGGGATTCATGATGATGTTTGGTTGGGGGTTGTCCGGCTTCGCGTTGCTATGCCGGGACGGGTTTGGTTTTCAGGTGGAAAGGGAAACGCCCGCCGCGATCAGCTGACCGGGCGGGCGTGGGTTGGTTGGATCGGATGGTGAGGGACACCGGTGGCGACGGCCGCTATCGGTAGCTGCGTGCGAGCAGCCAGACGGCGGCCACCACCCCGGCGGCGACAATCGGCCAGGTGTGACCGCCGGAGATTTCCAGCAGCAGGCCGACGACGCCCATCACCACCAGCACTTCAAGGATGGCGCGGGGTCTCATGGTCGGATCGGGGAGGGAGCGGCGGCTGACGCAGGTCGATCACCCGGCCGCCGCGCAGGGGATGACGGAGGATTTGCGACGATGGTCCGCCGGCCGCCGGGCCGCCCGGGGCATCGCGCGGCCAGCCGCACCAGATGATGGTTCCGAGCGCGCCGCCGGAGAGGACCAGGAAACCAACGATGCGCAGGGTGCGCAGCCGTTCGGCCCGGATTTCCGACTGCCGGCGCTCGGCCGCGATCCGGCGTGCGACCTCGCGCTCGATCCGCGCCTCCTCGGCGGACTTTTGGTCGTCCTGGCAGGCGGCGAGCATGAAGCACACGAGCGGCAGCAGCAGCCACCGGGAGATAGCCGGTTTCATGCGGCCCTCCTTTCCTCGGCCAGCCGCTGTCCGGGCAGCCAGGCGGCGCATTCGGCGCGGTATTGGCACCACGCACAATGCATGCCCGGCTGCGGGTGGAACCGGCCGGCGGCAATGCCCGCGACCGCCGTTTCGAGCAGGGCCGTAACCCGGCGCTTGCGGTGGGAGTCGGCTGGCGGGGATTTGAGCCGGATGACCTGCGGCACCTTGGTTTTCACCAGATACACCAGGTCGAGCGACGGCGGGGTTTCACCGATGGCGGCCTCCATCAGCAGTTGGTAACTCACCAACTGGATCTCATGATCGAAGGCCGCGTTGTGCGGATCGGGCCGGGCGGCGGCGGATTTGAAATCCACGGCCGTCAGGTCGCTTTCGACCAGGTCCATCGCCCCGGCCAGCGGGACCGACAGGCCGTGGATTTCCTCGGTCAGGAAAACCTCCACGGCGCGCGGCTTTTCGCGCAGGGCCTCCGGACTGTCGAGGTAGGCGGCGACCACGCGCAGGCCGTCGAGGCGGACCTTTTCGCGTTCGGCCGGATCGTCGAAATTGACCGGACCCTCCTCGCGTTCGAGCCGCTGGAAGGCCAGCTCGTAGGCCGCGGCCACCGCTTCCGGCGAGTCGTCGCCACCGCGCCAGCGGGCAAGGTGAAACGCCTGCAGGGCGGCATGCACGGCCTTGCCCAGGTGGAGTGCGACCGGTGTCTTTTTCGGAATCCGGACGACCCGCTCGAACCAGAACCGCAGCGAGCACGCGAGGTAGGACTTCGCGGCCGTCGGGCTGATGTGGGCGGGCAGGGCCGCGGGGGGCGGACCGGCCGGTGTTTCGACCGGGATGGCGTGGGCGATCATGCGGCGTCCCTTCCACCCGCACGGCGGTAGGCCCGGCCGTGGTTGCGGTTTGGGGTGCCGGCGCGGCTGCCGTTGCCGTGGGTGTCGAGCAACTCGTCGATCAGCCCGGAGGCTTCGACCTTGTTGAGCAGCCGCACGCCCTTGCCGAAGCGTTCGACGGCGAGCGACTCGATCTCGTTTTTGTCGAGTTGGTGTTCCTCGACGAGTTTCAGGATCAGGTCCTTCTGCTTGTCCGAGCACTTCCAGGCCGGTCCGCGCTGCCAGTTCGCCACCTGGGTGACGTTGGCCGGAGCGGTGGGGTTTTCCACGGGCGGAGTGTCCTCCGGTGGGGCGAATCCATAGTCTTTGGGCGGGACGAAACCCGTGCGCTGCATCTGGTCGTCCACGTTGGACTGGAGGAGTTGATAAAGACGACCGGACTCCGCGGCCACGTCGTCAGTGGTGACCAGCTCGGTTTCGACCGAGACGGAGAACTGGTGGGAGGAATAGCCCGGGAGGCCCAGGCGTTTGGAATAATTGGCGATGAGTTTGATGGCCATGATGATGTTTTTTGGGGGGGTGTTGGATGGTGGTGAATCCGCTCACGCCGCGTCGGGATCGAAGCGCGTGCGGTAGGGGACGATGTTGTCGGCGACGTTGGGCAGTGCCACGAGCGCGGGAGTTTCCGCGAGCGCACGGCGCAGCAGTTCGTCGGCGAGACGGGTCATCGGTTTCCGTTGGCGCCGGCCCTCGCGGTAAAGCGCGCGGACCACGTCGTCGGAAAGCCGGGGTGAATAGAGGGAACGGGACATGGGATGTTGGTCTGGGTTGAAAACAAAAAGACCCGGCGTGCTGCCGGGCCCTCGGGGGTAACGGGTGGATGGTGCGGATCAACCCGATCAGCCAGAGCCGCCTAACAGTTCATTCGCAGTTTCATATAACTTCGGAATGGGGTTCGTTTCATGAAGCCAGCCGGGAACTTTCACCACACCATGACCTCCGCGAATCCGCACACGTGTTCGCGTGATACCGCAATGTCCGGTTTCGGGATACATTGATCCCATTGCCGCGAGCCTCCTGCCCCCCAAGGAAAGACGCGACCGACATTCCCCCCAATCACCCCCCCGGACAAGAAACCCGGCGGAACCCGAAGGCAACGTTTCCCCCCATGCGCTTCGGTTTCCGCCGGGTTCTTTTTTGTGCCGTGCTTGATTTCTGGGCATGTGGCCGCAAGGATTCCTTCCGCTCTCCCACTCCCTCAACCCATGTCCGAAGCCATCGCCATCCACGGCCACGAGATCATCGATCTTGTCGCCTATCATCCCGATGGCATCCGCCTGGGCCAACTGATGGAACTCGTCGGCGAGCGATACGGCAGGATGGCCACGTTTCACACCTGCTCGGCGGCGGGAATGGACCTTGATGAGTTGCTGCATTTCCTCGAAGCCCGGGACAAGGTGCGGATTGTCGCCGGCGTGGTCTATCCGGGTGGAGCGCCGGCTTGTGAGCACGGATGACACAAGGTGTTCCTGCTTCCTCGCTCCCATTGGTGGCACTGGCACGCGCGTCCCGGCCTCACATTTTCCGCTCCCAAAGCTGGTCCCTGTGATGCGGCTGGAGGCATCGCGGAAATCGGTGCGACTGACACTGCCAGTGGACGGACTGGTGGTGGCGCTACCGGTCGAGCGGCTGCTGCCATATGGTTGGCCCATCGACCAGTTCAACCTGCCGGCCGTGATCTGGTAGACCCTTGAGGAACCACGCCGATCCCGCAGTGTCACAAGAACACCATAAAGCAAACAACCCGCATCCTGTCCGCCGTCTCATCTCTGTTGGCCACTGGGGTTGTCGCGGCGGAGAGCCCGCCCGCCACCTCGGAAGCGCCGCTCGCGGTAAGCGCGGGGAGGCAGCCACGGATTGACGGAATGGCCGCGTGAAGGCGCTTTGATCCGCTAACCGCAGGAAAGGCGATATCGCTGATCGACTGGTCCGTTCGTTCTAACAGATGACGCGAGTGTTCGATACGGCGGCGGGTGATGTACAGGCTCGCGCTCACGCCGAAAAGCCCGCGGATACGCTGGTCGAGTTGGAAGTCCGTCACGCGCTTCCCGTCAACGGCGTCACCGGCGACGACGGTGGCGAGATCGACCACGTCGAGGTCTTCGGTCCGCCCGGCGATCCGTGGGCTTGCGACAGCCGGAACTTCGTCCTCTGCCCGGGCAAGGTTTACGACCGCTCGCCCTGCGGCACCGGCACCAGCGCCAAGCTGGCCTGCCTTCATGCCGACGGAAAACTCCCGTCCGGCCAGCCATGGCGCCAGGCCGGCATTCTCGACACGGTCTTCTCCGGTTGTGTCGAACCCCACCCGGACGGCGGCGTGATCCCCACCGTCTCAGCCTCGAAAGACGTCGCATGTTCGAAGAGCTTTCCGACAAACTCGGCTTCACACTGGTGCGCAACGGCCTGGTCATGCTCTGCCAGACCAAGGCGGGATTCCATGAGGAAAAGGAAGTCGCCGAAGCCGCCCGCCGGCTCGGCATCCAAGCCGAGGTCTGCGGTCCCGAGCGGCTGCGCGAACTCGATCCGGGCGTCACCATGAACGCCAACGGCGGCGTATGGTTCCCGCAGGACGCACACCTCGACTCCGAGGACTTCCTCGATGCCATGCGGCAAGGCATCCTTCGGAACGGCGGGGAGTTTCTGGACGGGGAGGTGCGGGATTTCGAAATTTCCGATGGTTCCTGCAAGGCGGTGGTTCTGGCCACCGGCGATCGCATCGCCCCCGATCACCTGACGATCGCAGGCGGCTCGTGGAGCGCGCACGTGACACGACGACTCGGTCTGCGTTTGCTGATGCAAGGAGGCAAGGGCTATTCGTTCACCCTTCCGCAGCCGGCTGAGCTTCCCCGTCTCTGTTCTCTTCTCAAGGAAGGCCGCGTGGCGGTCACCCCCATGGGCTCCAAGCTCCGTGTCGCGGGCACGATCGAAATCTGCGGCAATGATCTGGCGATCGACCGCAAGCGCCTGAGCGGCATCATCGACTCGTTCTGCCGCTTTTTCCCCAATTTCACGCCGGCTGACTTCGACGGTCTTGAGACATGGGGCTTGCCACGCCAAGGAAGCCTGAAGGCCGACACGCTGATGTTTCGGTCGACGAAGCAACCCTCGATGAGCGCGGTTATGCGCCTGCCAGTCGTCGGAACCACGCAGCCACCGCCCCGCAGGATACTGGAACTGAGTATGCCTCAATTTTCCTACACCCAGAGCCTGGCTTCTCAACCGTCTGGAATCGTCAACGCCCAGTGACCGATGAAAGGATTGTCAGCGTCATCCAAAACAGCGGCGGGGTTGAATGCGCCAATCGCCAGCGCATCCCTCAACGCTACTTTGGAGCCGGTCCCATCGTCCCGCCCTCGACGAACTCGGCCTTGGTGAAGCTGCAACGGAGGTCAGTCTTGCCGCGGGCAACATTCGCCGCCCACCGCACCGCCCGTCTCGCAATGGGGCTAGCGTCCCAGTGGATATGCGCGACTGTGGGCCGGCACCATGCGAATATCGGATCCGGATCGTCGCAGATCAGCGACACATCGCGGGGGGCGAGGATCCCACGCTGCGCAAGATGCTGCTGCACGGAAATGAAGGTGGCGGCTTCCACAATAAACAAGGCGGTGGGAGGAGTATGTTGGAAGAGTCTTGCCAGCAACTCCTGCAATCCCTCAGCGTTCTCGTCCCAGCCCGGCAGATTGTAGGCACCGTGCTGGATCCCGTGCGACTCCAGGGCATCGAGGAAAACCCTGGGAATCCGTGCGGGTTCGGGCTTGCGGAGCACCGCCGGGGAAATCATCACAATGCGCCGGTGACCTAGGGCGACCAAGCGTTGGACCATGACACGAACGGCGGACTCCTTGTCCGGACCGATGCTTGCGATCCGGACGCCGCGCCGCCGTCCGGCAAAAGCGAAAGTCGGCAGGTGGTGATTCGCAAACCATTCAAGCACCTCGCGGGAACCGGACGAGACCACCCAGGCATCAGCCGGTGTTTTCTCAACAAGGCGGGCGATCCGGCTTGTATTCATGCCCAGTTCGACCAGCGTATTTGGCGCGAAACCAGCAATGTGGCCTGCATTCAATAACCGGTGCTGCAAGTCGACGTTGTAGTAGATCTTTGAGTCTTCCGGTGCGTAGAGAAGGATGCCTATCCGCAGGCCGGGGGTGGAGAGCTTGTTCGGCGGAACGATTTTCCGGCGCCTGCCTACTCCCTGGGCCACCAGCAAGCCCTCTTCCTCCAACTGAGCAAGGGCCGCCTCAATGGTCATCCGGCCGACCCCCAGTTCACGGGCAAGCCGCTCGCCTCCCGGCATGGTCCCCGAATGGATCTGACGCGAAATCTGTTCGCGCAGATGTTCGGCAACCTGCTCGGAAGCTGAAAGTATACGCAACCCCTGCATTGCGGAAACCATCAGCAATCAGAACTGGTTGTCAAGAAACATCATTCAAGGGCGTATCCTTGATCGGACGGTGAATCCCGGGGCTGGGTGTCCAGGTCAGTAACGATAGCCAGGTATCTTTCCGTCCTAACCATCAGGATTTGGGACTGCTTTCCGGAATCAAAAACCCTTGAGGGTCTCGGGGTCCTCGCGAACATTCGTGCTCGTAAATGGATATGGCAGCCTGCGGCGGGGACGCATCCACGCGAATCCGGCCCGATTGAAAACGCCACAGCGAAACCATCGACACTCACAGCAATGGACGGTTCTCAGCCATCGACGGCGCAGCAAGAAAACTCACCTTCATGAAGGAAATGTCTCCAGCCCGAATCCCTCGTCATCGGCCTTCAACAAGGACCGGCAAATCCGGCGGCAGGCAGGTGCGACCCGAAGACCGGCCCCTGGCAGGGTGCCGCCAAGGCTCTTCCGGATGTCTCAGGATACAGGGCAAATCGGAAATGTCCGCACGCAAATGCACAGCGAACATTGGGAATGGTCACAGCGTCTCCATCCGCGCTCGCCAGCAGACGAGCGGCACACGCCGGGTTCATCCCGGCGGTTTCGCCCTGGTCGTCACGGTATCGCTGATGGTGCTGCTTTCCGTCCTCGCCGTGGGCATGCTCGCCCTTTCCTCCATTTCCCTGCGCGCCAGCAGCAGCTCGGCGGCGATGGCGGAAGCGCGCTCCAATGCCCGCATGGCCCTTATGGTCGCACTCGGCGAACTGCAGGAACATGCGGGTCCCGACCAGCGGATTACGGCTAACGCATCCATCCTCTCGGCTCCTGACAACGTGGCATCGTCGGACGTGGCGCACCCTCACTGGACAGGCGTATGGGATTCATGGAAGGCCAACGACCCCGATGTCGCCGGCGGCGACGAGCCCAGCCATCATTCCACTCTCGATGACTCGGGAAATGGCATGCATCCGAACTACACAGCCCACAAACAGGGGCACTTCCGCTCGTGGTTGGTTTCCCTGCCGGAGGATCAGCAGAACCAGATCGAATCGGCACGCGGTTTTCCCCTCGCTCCAAACACCAATCCGACTGGACAGGATTCCTCCGTCACACTGGTCGGCTCCAACAGCGTGGTGGAGGAAAAAGACCAGGTTGCCGCTTCGCTTGTTGATATCCGTACATCGTCCGGCACGCGCAAAGGTCGCTATGGCTGGTGGGTGGGCGACGAAAGCGTGAAGGCCACCATCACAACTGACTCCTTCGAGGGAAGCGCGCTCACCGCCGCAGACCGGATCTTCCGCCATCAGTCACCCGGATCGACAGGTTCCACCAGGGCGGATGGACTTGAGAATGTGAGCCACACCGATTTCAACAAGACGCACAGCCTCAGATCCCTTGAACTGCCGGAGAATGCGGAAAACCCGGCGCAGCGGAACTTTCACGATATCACCCTGGGGAGCCTGGGTGTCCTGGCGGATGTCCGGGAGGGTGGCCTCAAGCGCGACCTCAGCATTCTATTGGAACAGAATATCGACATTGCTGACTCAGGAGATGAATACATGCTTTATAGGTTTTCCACAGGTACGGAGGAGCGCGTGCCGATCCAGGATCTCAGCGCCTATTACCAGCTCCATCAGAATGATCCAGGCGGAGCCATGGGGCGCAAGGGTGGAGTCAAATTCGGCTCTTCCGCGCTCGCGGGCGCGATCCAGGTGGAATCCCCGGATTTTGGCAGCCCGAACGACAGGGAGAAGACCGTCCGCGAATACACCGCGCTTTACCGCAACCCGATTCCGATCCGGATCCAATACATCCTGGCTGTTACGGTTGTCCCGCTGAATCCTGACTTGCTCAATACGAAAAGTCGTGAAGAACATAACGAGATGGACACACATCTTCTCATCCCGGGAGTCATGCCTGTGATCACGCTTTGGAATCCAAATAGCGTGCCTTTGGTGATGGGCGGCAGTGAAAACAAGTCCCAGGTTTTCTCGATGGGCTGTCCGCCCGTAAATTTCAGATGGCGCGTGGTGAGGGGAGATGGCTTGGATCAAATGGATGGAGCCATCAATTTCAACTACATGATGTCGGGACAATCCAGCAGAACCGGACAGGCAAACAGTGATTCGGATTGCCCCAGGATTCTGAATCTTCGCTTCGGCAAAGATGAAGCCGTGGTTTTCGAACCAGGCGAGGTCAAGGTTTTCTCGATTCCCGACACACCCGAAATTTATGCTCTTCTCGATGAGAGCCAATCCAACAGTTCGAGCTTCGGCCGGTTTCTGCACGATGCCGTGAATGATTACAACCCGTTTGGATTTTACTCATGCCGCATGGGCAGCGCACCGGGAGATGGTGGGGAAAGCCCCTCTGAACGCAGCTCATTCCACAAAATCAAAGGAAGAACCTTCGCCTACCTGCTCAGCAATGGTTACACGGATGCGACTTATGTGGGTGTCGGAACAAGTGATGCCATTTATTGTCATATCAATGCCGAAGACACCGGAAAAAGAGGGGCAAACAGCG
Organism: Luteolibacter sp.; assembly: GCA_041686775.1. Taxonomy (GTDB): domain Bacteria; phylum Verrucomicrobiota; class Verrucomicrobiia; order Verrucomicrobiales; family Akkermansiaceae; genus Luteolibacter. Next base: position 50,793 of record JAWLDG010000020.1, read on the forward strand.
CACTTGGAAACGAAGTGGGCGGCGGCGGCTTTCAGTTTTCCATGATCGACTACAACAACTTCAGCCCGATCACCGACAAAGGAACTCCCGGCAGCACCCGGTCCGACCATATTCGCCATTACCAGTTTTTGAGTCGTTATGGAGGAGATTTACGCTTCAGTAATAGCGCGAACAATATCGCATTCAATCGTAAAATGGTGAGTCGTGGATTTCCAGATCCCAGCCAACCTCTTTTGGGGACATCGGAAGGGCTATCCGTTCAAAGCATTCTGAATGCCGCGAGCAATGGAGAGGTCGTCCCGATCGCCATGTTCACCCTGCGCGCAGCCTGCGAAGCCCATGCAGGCAGCGCAGGCGGATACGCCGCTGGCCGCACGGTGGCATCCACAAGACCCTTCCTCCACTCGGGCATCATCGCACCACCTTTTATTGACGATGTCGACCCCAATGATCTCTACAACTATGGCTGGGACTGGGCGGTGGAACGCATCAATTCCGTCGAGGAAGCCATCCAAGTGGATCCCGGCACGGGTCGCAGTTTCTATGGGGGAGGATATACCACTGAATTGGGAACCACCCACGTGGTGCAACAGGAAATTCCCGTGTTGCCCCCGATCTCGATTGCGGCTCTCAGCCATGCCCAGCTCGGAGGTTTCAGCCTCGCAAACCGGCCTTTTGCAGCAGAAGCGGACGAGTATTTCCAAAGCTTCTTGTGGCTGAGGGGAATATTTGCAGGGAGTTATCCTGAAAACCGCGATCCAGGCCCCAACGGTGACAGCTACCGGCGCACGACAGCGACGGGGATGGGTGGAATGTATCCCACCGTGATGCAGGCCATCGGAAACTCCTATGCCCACCCGAACCTTGCTCCTGACCGAGCCTTCAAGGTCGTTCAGCGGACTTTCGACAACGATAAAGGCGGGGAGCCACGAATCTTCGCCGATCACTCGTATCTGGCGAACAAGGCGTTGTGGGATGAGTTCTTCTTTTCCTCGATCATACCCAAACCTTCATCCACACCATTGTATGGCGGAAATCTGACTTCCAAGGACGTGGCCGAGCGGTTTTTCTTCGAGAGCAAACCTCTCCCGAACCAGCGCATGTTGCCTCACATGCCAGGACTCGACCGCGATGAACTTCAAAGCCTGTTCACGGAGAAAGACGATTTCACGGACGGACTCGCCGACAAGATCGCCCGCCATCTGATGGTTCATGGGGCTTTCAATATCAATTCCACATCCGAAAACGCATGGAGAATCCTGCTGTCCAGCTTGCGGGGCAAGCCCGTCCAGTATCTCGAGAACAAGGCCGCCAATCCCACCGAGGTGACTCCGAACGGGACACCCGTTGGATTCGGCTCCCTGCCAAACGGCGCCCCGGTTGATGGCAGCGTCATGGACAACCCGAATAACACTGATTCGTGGAAAAGCTGGCGCGAGCTGTCCGACACGGAGATCGATGAACTCGCCGCCGCCATCGTCAGGCAAGTCAAGCGGCGCGGCCCTTTCCTGTCGCTTTCCGAATTCGTGAACCGGCGACTGGATGGCGACAGGGAGCTCGCGCTCAAAGGCGCGCTGCAGGCCGCCCTGGACGATCCCGAGGTTTCCATCAACAAGGCATTCCGCGAACCCGACCGCATCATGGACAACGAACTGAACATCCAGACGGGCGGTTTTGACTTTCCCGAGGCAGCCGATGGCCCCATCGCATACGGCAGCGCTCCATACGTCGATCAGGCCGACATTCTTCGTAACTGCGCCTCCCAATTGGCACCACGGGGTGACACGTTTGTCATCAGGACTTACGGTGACTCCCTGGATGAAAGCGGCAATGTGGTTGCGCGCGCATGGTGCGAAGCCACCGTCCAGAGGACTCCCGACTACGCGGATCCGTCCGATGACAACGAAGTCAGGCAAAGCGAGCTGGCTTCAGATGTGAACAAGGTCTTTGGGCGGCGGATTCAGGTGATCTCTTTCCGCTGGCTGAACCGCGATGAAATCTAACAATCAGCCCCATGAATCCACAGGACACTTCCTACCCCAGGCCATCGGCTTCGGTCATCACCGGCATTCTTGCACTTCTCCTGTGTCTCCTCGCCCCGGCGCGGGCGCAGAACGAGGCGACTGTCCAGTTGCAGTTTGTATCCTTCCCGGGTTTGCCGGAACCAAAGACTGTCGAATTGAGGATCGGGGAAACCGAGGTGATGGAAGTCAATCTCCCCACCAGCAACCTGTCGGAGGTTTATAAAGTCAGGCCGATGGCTGTATGGGCATTGGGTAAATCCACGGTGAACGAGGAGGGGAAACCGATTTTTGAAACCTATGGTCAGGCCAAGTCGCTTGGTTCGGCCAAGCAGCTGATATTGGTTCTGCGCAAAGGGAGTGTTGACTCGGATGGCTTGGAACTGATTCCAATTGTCAACGGAACCGCGGGCTTCGGCGGTGGCGAATACCTCTTCATGAACGCCTCGCGCGTGAAAATCGGCGGATACCTCGGTGAGGAGAAATTCAACCTGCTACCGGGAAACATGGAGGTGATCGATCCGAAAAAATCGGTGAATAAAGGAACGAGAAATGTCTCTTTCGTCAAGATATTCTTCCGCAACGGCAAGGAGGAATACACACCATTTTTCAGTTCCGAGTGGAGATACAGCAAAACCGCCAGAACGCTGGCCTTCATCTACCACACCCCGAATACCCATCGGCTTCGTCTTCACGTTATTCGTGATTATTTGTAATTATTCAGGCATCGTTGAATGCACGTTGAACCAATCGTGCCTGTTCGTGGTTTCAAATTCACATTTAGGGTGATCCCTGCCAGGCTCCATCCAAGACTATTGGGTTTTGGAACTCATGTGCCTGAGAGTCGGTGCGGGTTCTCCGTCGGCAATCGCGGCTTTGATGCGCTTCAACGCCTCTTCCGCGGGTACCACTTCCGAGGCTCTGTTGTGATTTCTGCACCATTCCGCATAGGTCTCGAAATAGCCGAGGATTTCCGTCATGTGAGGTTTGAGAGCGGAGCCATAGGGTTCGAGCATCGGGATGGTGCGCATGACCCGCCTCTCCCTGCCCCATTTGCGATCTTCCCGCATCAGGGCCATACCCAGTTCGATACCTTCCTCGTAGCCGAGATCCACCATCATTTGGACTGCCGCAAAACGGCTGTCATCACCGAACATCACTCCGCTTGGTGCGCGAACTTTGCCGGATTGGTAGATATCGCCGCTGAGCAGTTCCCTGTCCTGCGGATCCAACAAAGGCAGTTCGTTGCTGACTGTGGCCCGTGCCTTGCCGTTTTCCGTGGCGAGGATGGCCCGGATGGCGGGGGTCAGCACCTTGCGATCGGCCGATGCGATCCCCTCCTTGCCACTGCAGAGAGCGGTTTTCCCCCGCTTGTCGAAAAAGAGCGCGTTGGAGAGGGCGAATTGAAGCTTGGTAGCCGTTTCGCGCTCCGGATCACAATCAACCACCATCTGCAGCAGAAAGGGTGTGGCCCGTTCCTTCACTGCGGGCCCTTGCAATCGGTTCGGCAGTGAGTCGGGTGCGGCAAACGACATGATGGCGAAGTATTGCAAGGTGGGGTCGTCCGATTTGAGACCTTTTTCGATAAGCGCATCGACGGCTTCCGGTGAATCGCCTCCGGCAAAACCAAGGGCCAGGGCCGCGCCATAGCGGGCGTGGCGGTCCGGCCCGCCAAGCATCGAAATCAACCGCGGGATGGCCCGATCTTCTTTGGAACTCAGCGCCATCGCCGCCTTTTCACGGACAATGGGCGACCAACTGGCAAGGTATTCGAGAAGCGTCGGAGTGTCGGCGGATGGGATGGACATCAGGAATTCCTTGCTGCCAACCTGGATCGTCCGCGCAAGCTCCTCGCCGGAAATGGGTTCGGCAACATATCCGTCCCGGCCTGTGATATAAAGCTTTCGCAGTGGCAGCGAAGCATGAAGCAAGCGGATGCCTGCCGTGCTCCAGTCGAGATACTTGACGTGCTCGCTGCCGCAGTTGGTCGCGGGCTGATAGATGCAGGAACCGTCGTGGCGGAGCTCCAGTTGATGAATCGGTTCCATTTGGTTGAGCATGGCCACGGCGGCTTTCTCGCCACCGCATGCCGCGCCCGGGATACCCCAGATATGCTGCCAGAAGTGACCGGTATGCCCGAACTCACGCAAGCCCTCGTTGGCGGACGCCAGCGTGCTTCGGGCGAAATACCGTGCGGGTTCCGGTTCTTTGAGCAGGTTGAAGAGCACCGCGGCATGGCTGTTCTTGCCATTGTCCTCGTGGGCCATGAAGGGTTCATGGTCACCATAGGGAATGGCCCCCTTGTCGGCGTAGAAACGAAGGTGATCGGAGGCCTTGCGAATGGCGGATTGGATCTCCGGACTGTCGATCCCGCACTTTTGGGCCAGGATCAGCCCGACGGTTAACGTGATGCCGGGCTGGTTCATCGCGCCATACGAGGTGGGTGCCCCGTAGAGCTTGCCATTGTTTTCCCAAGGGTGGGCGAGGCCATGACTCCAGGTGCCGACACCACTGCGCCCCATGGCGATCAATTGCGAGAGGGCCTTGATGGCGGGCAGCACTTCCTTGTCACCCGTGGCCAGATGGTATTCCGTGAGGAAAAGGTTCAGGTATGCCAGATGCCAGGTTTTGCCGGTGAGCGCGTTTCCATGCCGATCAAAAACCGTCGGCCCCTTGCCGTCGTTGTGGGAAAGGACGCTTTTGGCCAGGCGATGAGCGAAATCAGACAGCATGGGCAAATATTCCTCCTCCCCGGTGGCAAGCAGACCGAGACCATCCACGCAATCATCGATACCGTCCCTCAGCCCCCGCTTCAGCAGGTAATCGGTGAGTATTCTGGTGGTCGTCACGGTCTTCTCACAACCGAAAGGATCGGCGGGATCATAGGCACCTCTGACCGGAATGGTGAGCGTGACCTGCTTGGTTTGTCCTTTGCGCCAGATCAGCAGGCTGAGTTTGCCTTTGAATTTCGCTTCCTCGGCGATGGCCAGGGCCCGCGAAAGCTCGGTACGGGCATTCTTGGAAAAGGCGGCTGCCTTAGAGCCTGCTGACGCTCCCATGATGATGTCATGGACTTCCAACAGCCCGGATGCCGGGCTCTTGTCCGCAATACGGGTCACGAGAATCTGGCGGACGCCGTCACTGCTGCGATAGGTCAGGTCGGCGTGAATCCAGCCAAAGGCTCCGGTGGAGCCGAGAACCGTGCACCACTTCTCATCGATTTCCTTCGGCACACCCTGTCGGAAATCGGGAATGTCGCGGAGTTTGGGACCGCCTGCGTGGGTTGGTTGGGAATGAAGTGTCAGCGCGAGGCAGGTTGCCACCACGGTGCGTGTGAATGTGTGTGTTTTCATGGGATGGAACGGGAAGCAATGGGATCGACTTGCAGGCGGCTGGAAAGTCCGAGGGATCTTCCGCGCGCCAGCTTGGCCAGTGTGGCACCGGCTCGGAAACTACGGCTTGCATCAATGACTCCTAGCATTTGATCGACTCTAATTTACTGCCATACCAGAACCAATATCTGAGGGTTTGGGTCCGGTTGCATGTTTCAACCATCAGGATCCCGGAGCAGTCTCACAGGAAAATCTTCTTGGGATGGCATTGAAATCCACGTTCTCTGGTCCATCTCATCCCCCATCCACATGCTTCATCCGATGAGCCCGCATGACATTGGACGAGATTCGGGCTGGCCCCGCATGCCGGGCCAGTGACCAGAAGCCAACAGAGCATTCATTACCACCCGAAAAACAATGATACGGAAATACCCGTCACCGTCACCGAGGCCCTGCGCAGAGATGGCATGGATCGCCGCTTTGGCTGTCTGTCTGGCATTGGAGATCCCCGCAATAGCCGCCGCCGAATCCGGCACGATCCATGATGCACGCGTGAAGGAGGGGGAAATCCTCACGCCGCTTCCTGGCGAATCCCCAAGAATCAACGGCCCGCAGATCCATGGAGCCAGGGAAAACAAAGCGTTCGTTTTCCGCATCGCCTGCCAGGGCAAGCGCCCCATCGGGTTCCGTGTTGACGGTTTGCCGAATGGCCTCGAGTTGGATGCCGAGCGAGGGGTCATTCGTGGCCGCACACCCGCGAACCCCGGAACCTACGCCATGACCTTCCATGCCCGGAACTCCCACGGCGAGGATTCCCAACCTTTCAAGCTCGTCATCGGCGACAAGCTCGCCCTGACCCCACCCACCGGCTACAGCAGTTGGGGCGGCCACATGCTCGATATCGACCAAGCGACCGTGCTCAAAGTGCGCGATGTCTTTTTGGAAAAAGGCCTGGCTGACGCGGGCTTCCAATTCATCAGCATCGACGACGGCTGGGCGCGCATCGACCCGAATCTTTACGCCGGCAAAGTCGAGGGGTTCAAGGAGTCCGGATTCGATCGCCCGGATGCGGTGAAATGGGTGCAAACGCAGTTCCGCCGCATGGGCGACTTCGACCCGGCCAGCGTCGTCGGGCCGACACGCGACGCGAATGGCCGCCCCCTGCCCAACGACCGCTTCCCCGACATGAAAGCCATGGTGGACGCGCTCCACCTCGAAGGGATCAAGGCCGGCATTTACAGCAGCCCGGGACTCACCACCTGCCAGATCCAGATGGGCTCGTGGGGGCACGAGGCCATCGATGCCAGGCAGTTTGCCGATTGGGGATTTGACATGCTCAAATACGACCGTTGCGGCATCAAGTTTGTCGTCAACAACGCCAAGGATGCCGGCGGCGAATACACCCTCGAACAGTTGTGGAAACCGATGGTCGGCCATCTGCGCGCCCAGGACCGCGACATCATCTACAACCTCTGCCAATACGGGGTTTACGAGCCATGGATCTGGGCGCCCGAGTGGGACATGCAGACATGGCGGATCGGCGGCGACCTCAATGGCCACACGGACACCTATTTCAAGCAGGCCATGCGCATCGCCAAAGATCTCAGGGAACACAGCAAACCCGGCCAATGGAACGACCCCGACTACCTCTATATCCACAAGATCAAGAGCACCGAGAACAAGGGAGCCCCGGCCCGAGAAATCGACCTCACCACCAACCAGCGCTACCAATACGTCACGCTATGGTCGATTGTCTGCGCCCCGTTCATTTTCGCCTGCGACATCAACGAGATCGATGAGTTCACCACTCGTCTCGTCGGCAATGCCGAAATCCTGAACGTGAATCAGGACGAACTGGGTCTTGTCGCCGAAGTGCGCAGGGAAACGGAAGAAGAGACGGTGATGACGAAACGCCTCGCCGATGGCAGCCAGGTGCTGGCTTTGTTCAACCGCAATCCCGAAAAGGAATCCGTGATTTCAGTTGCCTGGGAAGAACTCGGCTTGAAGGGGCCTCAAGCCGTGCGTGATTTGTGGCGGCAAAAGGATCTGGGTGCCCGTCCCGATGGCATCGCGGTGAGACTCAGCCCGTCAGGCTGTGCGGTGCTTTCACTGCGGGACCCCGGCATCACCGGCGATTGACCTAAATTCGAAGATTGGAACCACGGATGCCTCGATTAACACGCAGATTCGCCGTCCGCAAACCTCGGCCGCGCCCCGCCATTCCCCTGGCAGGCATGCGGTTAAGGGCATATTCCTCCAAACGCCGCCAACTGGGTAGATCAAGGAGAGGCGGAACGCGTCCGCCGATGCGGATGGGAAGCCAATGAAGTGGAGCTTCGCGCTTTCCATGGTCCATCCATCCGCAAGGCGATCATGCATCGCCTCTCCTTGGGCACAAGCGACAGCGGAGTCTTCGCCCAAGGAGCGGCGGAACGCGTCCGCCGATGCGGATGGGAAGCCAATGAAGTGGAGCTACGCACTTTCCATGGTCCATCCATCCGCAAGGCCATCATGCATCGCCTCTCCTTGGGCACAAGCGACAGCGGAGCCTTCGCCCAAGGAGCGGCGGAACGCGTCCGCCGATGCCCATGGTAAGCCAATGTGCCGTGCATCCGCTCTACTCATTGCCAGCTCATGGACATCGGCGAACACGTTTCGCCGCTCCTTGTGCATGCCGCCCGGGAAAGCCAACCCGTGTCGTGTTATTTGGCGTAGGAAGGAAGGCTGGTGTCGAAAGTTGACCAAGCTGATGATCTTGCTCCGCTGAGCCGATTCTGGACCATTGCCCCAACCTTCAGAATCAAGGACTGGTTGGTCCTGCAAAGTGTCCTTGATCCCGATCGCCGCCCTTCTTAATTCCTGAATTGCAAGGACGACCTCCGCTCACCTTTCCCCCCTCCCACAACATCCGGAACCCCCAAACAAAAAACCAAGCATCATGAAAAAATACCTCCTCAGCCTCCTGTTGGCCGCAATCCATCTTGCGGCCACGGCATCCGCGAACATTTCCATCGCCGACCAGTTCACGTTCACGGACGATTACGCACCAGCGGATAATACCACCAACACATCCACCGCGCCATCGCCGATCACCATCCCGACGGCCCCATTCACGGCGACCGGTTTCAAGCTGGTGGCCGTGCTGTCGTTGCACAACAGCGCCGCAAGCGTGTCGATCCCCGACAGCGTGACCTTCGGTGGTGAGCCTCTCACCCCGACCTTGAGCCACACCGGAGCAAACGGCCAAAGGCAATTCATCTACTACCTCGACAATGTCGCCGCCGACGGGGATTTCGTCATCAACTTCACCGCCCCGCCAGGCCTCGACGAGGTGGGTTTGCACCTGTTCGCCTTGAACGGGGCGGAAACCGGCGGTGCCTATGCCAGCCAAACCGGCTCCATCGGCACCGGGTCCGGAATTCTCAATAACCCATTCTCATCGCCTGCCAATGCCGCCGCCGGAGACTTCGTGGTCGGGGTCGCCACGCGGAACAACAACGGCAACACCCTCAGCGTCGAGTCCCCATACACCCCAACCAACATCTCGGCGGGGAACATGCACTCCATCACGGGCTATGATCTTGTCGATCTGGCAGGATCCACGGCGCCGCTTTTCTCCAAGTCTCAGTCTGGCGGCAGCACCACCATCCAGTGCTTCGCCGCTTTCGAGCCGATACCCGTTGCCCAAGTGGAAGTGCCGGACGTGGTGGGCCTCGCGCAGGCCGCTGCGGAATCGGCCATCACCGGAGCGACCTTGACCGTGGGCACGGTGACGAGCGATTACAGCCCGACCGTTCCAGTCGGTGACGTGATCAGCCAGAATCCCGTGGCCGGCGCGACCATCAACACCGGCTCGATTGTGAACCTGGTGGTTTCGCTTGGCCCGATCCCCCAGGTGAACGTGCCGGATGTGGTGGGCCTTGCCCAGGCCACGGCGGAAGCGGACATCACCGGTGCCGATCTGACCGTGGGCACGGTGACTTTCCAGAACGACCCGGTGGTGCCGGCGGGGAATGTGATCAGCCAGAACCCGGTCAGCGGTTCGCCCGTCGATCTCGGCACCAGCGTGAACCTGGTGGTTTCCTATGGCCCGCAACCGTCGGTGCCGGATGTGGTGGGCCTTTCCCAATCCGCGGCTCAATCGTCCCTCACCGGTGCCACCTTGACCTTGGGCGTGGTGACCACAAGTTTCAGCCCGACGGTTCCCGCCGGTGACGTGATCAGTCAGAACCCGGCGGCCGGCGTGTTCGTCGATACAAACTCGAGCGTCGACCTGGTGGTCTCGCATGGGCCGAATCCCGCACCGGCCACCATCGTCGATTCGTTCTCGTATCGCTTCGATTTCGCGCCCGGAACCGCAAACAACTCCACCACCGACCCGGGTGGAGCGCCACAGCCTCTTTCCATCTCCACCACCGGTTTCAGCGCCGCAGGTTCGGGAAAACTGGTCGTCGTCCTCTCGGTGCACAACAGCGCCTTTAGCGTGGCTCCAGTGACCGGTCTGACCTACGGTGGCGCAAGTCTCAACCTCGTTACGGGGGCTTATTTCAATGCCACGAGGAACGTCATCTACTACCTCGACAATGTCGCCACGGATGGCGATCTCGTCATCTCATTCACGAATCCGCCTAATATCGACGAAGTGGGTGTGGCGCTTTTCGCCGTGAACGGGCTCGAGCCCGGAACCGCCTATGCGTCTGAATCCAAAGCATCGGGAGCGTTCACCGAAGCCAACGCCAACGTCGGCGATTTCGTGGTGGGCGTGGCCCAACGGAACAACCAGCCGGGCACCATCACCGTGACGAACAGCCCCCCTTACTCGGAGATCGATATCACCAAGGGTGAGCTGACTTCCCGGGTCGGCTATCAGGTGACAACGGTTGCCGGTTTGACGGCACCCAGCTTCAGTGGCTTTGTTCAATCCGAGTCCTTCGCCGCCTTTGCCACGGCCACGCCGCCGTCTTCCGGATACGGCACCTGGGCCGCCACCAACGCGCCCACCACCGGCAACGACCCGACGGCCGATGAGGACGGCGATGGAGTGTCGAATGGAGTCGAGTTCGTGCTCGGAGGAACCATTTCCACCAATGACCTGGACAAGTTGCCTTCCGTTTCGAACGACGGCACCATCATGACCTTCAGCTTCGAACGCGCCCAGCAGTCGATCGATGCCTCGGCGTCGGTGAGCATCGAGGTGGGGACCGACCTGGCGACCTGGCCGGACGTCTATCCGGTGCCGGATGACACCACAGTCGGCCCGCCGGTCACGGTGGAAAAGGACAGCTCGCCGGGATTCGACACCGTGACCCTCAGCGTGCAAATGGCGCCGGATGCCAAAAAATTCGGCCGCTTGAAGGTCGCGATCACGCCATGAGCCACCTATCAATCCCTTTGGGCTCTTCCTCCAACACGTGATCAAATGATTGCACTCATTGACGACACCCTGCCCAGGAAAATCGCGAATTGCCGGCGGATTCGTCACGGCCAACCCACGAATCATGCTCAAGAATCCGGAGGACACCCTCCCCTTGGAAGCCAAACCATCAGAATCTAGGACTGGTTGGTCCCCAAAAGAATCATTGATCCCGATCGCCGCCCATCTTAATTCCTGAATTGCAAGGACGACCTCCGATCGCATTACCCCCCCCTCCCACGACATCCGGAACTCCCAAACAAAAAACCAAACATGATGAAAAAATACCTCATCAGCCTCCCGCAGAAGCAAATTCCTGGGAGTAATTCAGAACCAACCAACCTGACAAACCGCATGTATTATACGCGAACGTTCATCGCCACAGTCATCATTGCCGGTGTTTCGCAAGCCGTGGCCGCTCCGATCTCGCTGGATTTCACAAGGGATGTGAGGGTCATCAGCGGCTCGGACAACAGCCGGGACGACAACAACGGGGGAGGTGACCCATCCGCCTTGATCGGACTTGGGAATGGTGTGGATAACTTCCAGATCTACGATTTCGACTTCAGCGGACTGGCGGGCAAGACGGTCAGCGGCGATGCCACGCTGACTTTCGCTGTATCGACGAATTTTACCGGGACGTTCGCTGGCTCGACCAATGACACGATTTGGATTCGGGCACTGTATGATGACAACGCCGGATGGACCGAAGGAACACAGACGATTGTCTCCGGTGACAACCAAACCGACAATGGCTCGGTGAGCTTCCTCAACCGCGTTCAGTATAACGACGACCCGGGCCCGCCGGGCGGCATCAGCACTCCATGGCTGGATGACGGTGGAGTCGGTGTTTCCGATCTCCTTGGGGCGGTCACGGCGGATCTGGATTCGGTCGCCGGTGTGGTGGACGAAAACCGGCCTGGCACCATCGTTTCCTTCACGATTGCCCAAGCGACCGTTCAGAGTTGGGTTGATGGTGGGTTTGCCGGCATCGTTGTGGGTGCCACGGACGGTGATGTTGACGGGAACTCGCGATTCCGCACAGACAACGGCAACCTGAGCTTCACGACGGTTGATCCCGCAACCGTTTCGATTTCCTCGATCACGGTGTCGGGGACCACCGCCACGATCGTGATGAAAGGTGCTCCCGGCACGGACTATTACTGCGCCGGCTCGGGGGATCTCACGGACTGGAGCACCGAGGTTGTACCCACCGATACCAGCGGCAGCCCGTTCCAGACAGACGGCAGCGGCGACCTGACCTTCAGCGTGGACATCTCCGGGTTCGGTACCCGCTACTTCCTGCGAGTTCAGGACTCGGATCCATCCCCGTAAGACGCCCGCCTTCCACACCAACGAATCAATGAGAAAATCTATAAACCAGACAACCCGCATGAACAAAACCTGCACGCTCATCGCCACCGTCATCATCGCCGGCTTTTCACAAGCTGGTGCCGCCTCGATATCGCTGGATTTCACCAGGGATGCAAGGGTCATCTCTGGCTCGGCCAACAGCCGCGACGACAACAACGGCGGAGGTGACGCATCCGCCTTGATCGGAATTGGGGCTGGTGTGGATAACTTCCAGATCTACGATTTCGACTTCACCGGGCTGGTCGGCCAGACAGTCAGCGGCGATGCCACGCTGACTTTTGCTGTATCGACGAATTCTACCGGGGGGTTCGCTGGCTCGACCAATGACACGATTTGGATTCGGGCACTGTTTGATGACAACGCCGGATGGACCGAAGGAAATCAGGCGATTGGCGCCGGTGACAACCTAACCGACAATGGCTCGGTGAGCTTCCTCAACCGCGTCCAGTTCAACGACGACCCGGGTCCCACGGTTGGTATCACCACTTCATGGCTGAACGACAGTGGAGGGGGTGTATCCAATCTCCTCGGTGCGCTCACGGCAGATCTGGCTACGGCCGCCGGCGTGGTTGACTCAAACCGGCCTGGCACCACCGTTTCCTTCACGATTGCCGAAGCAACCGTTCAGAGTTGGGTTGATGGTGGGTTTGCCGGCATCGTTGTGGGTGTTCTGGATAATGGTGACGGCAATGCGCGATTCCGCACGGACAACGGGAACCTCAGTTTTACGGCCATTCCCGAGCCCGGAACGGCTGGACTGCTAGTCTGCGCTCTCCTGCCGGCTTTGATGCTGCGCCGCCGCCGCGCGTAAGTGGACGAAACTTCACCACCATGCTCCGCACCCGAACAGGGGGCGGAGCGTTTTTACGCAACATCACGCATGTCATGCGCCCTGCTCCGATAAGACCACTGGCTCTAGTGCCGGCATTTCTGTTTGGTGCCACCCTGGCACTGCAAGCCGCCCATTACCGGGTCTATCTGCTTGGCGGTCAGTCCAATGGCAACGGCCGCGGTGATGCGGCCCAACTCTCCGCCCCATACAACGCCGCCCAGACGGATGTTCGATTCTATTGGCACCGCACGCAAAGTGTCACGAATGTCGGTCATTTGACCGAGAATGCCTGGATCGACCTCGATACGGGTTCGGGCCACGGCACGACCACTCCGGTGTATACGAGGGAGTTCGGTCCCGAGGTTTCCTTCGGACGGGCCATGGCGGATCACGACCCGACCGTGAATATCGCCATCATCAAATACACCGAAGGTGGCACCAATCTGTATTCCCAGTGGGCCGCTGGCGGCACCCAATATTCGACGTTTGTCACCACCGTGCGAGCCGCGCTTGAGGCGCTGACGACCGCAGGTCACACCTATGAGCCGGGAGGCATGGTCTGGGTCCAGGGGGAAGCGGACGCCAGCAACTCCAATGCCGACGACTACGAGGCCAACCTGACGAACCTGATCAACCGGGTGCGCCAGGATCTGTTTTCGGGAGCGAGAGCGCCTTTTGTCCTGAGCGGCCTTTCCGACAGCCAGTACGGCTCCGCCATCACCACCGCCGGCACGGGAGCTTACAAGGTCCGGCAGGCCCAGGAGGCCGTCGCCGCCTCGCTCGTGCAAACAGGCTTCGTCAATACGGACGGCTTTCAGGTGCGCAGCGGCGACGCCATCCACTTCGAGCATGCCGGCCAGATCGCTCTGGGCCAGGGACTGGCGACCGAGATGCTGGCACTGGAAGCGAACGATGCCGACAGGGATGGCCTGTTGCTCGTTGAGGAAAACAGCCTCGGCACCGATCCCGATCTCGCTGACACCGATGGAGATGGACAGGACGATGGATTCGAGGTGCAGGCGGGAACCGATCCGCTCAGCGCTTCTTCATTCTTCAAGATCACCGATCTCTCGCTGAACGGCGGCCGGGTCACTCTCAGTTGGCCCAGTAAGCCGGGAAACATCTACGACGTGAATTTCAGCACGGATCTGGAGGATTGGAGCACGATTGCCGCGAACTACCCCGCCGCGGATCCGGGCACCGTTACGGATTGGGTGGGCACGCTGAGCGAACTCGGCAATGCCGGCGGAAGTGGCGGAATTCTGGCTCGCTACGACGCCCAGGCAGGCATCAATGGCGACTTCGACACGGGAGCGTTTGATTCCGTTGATACGGACACGAACACCTCGGCCAGTCGCCTCACTCAGGGTGGTTCGCTCACCGGAGGCGGTGCGGGGCTCTTCATATTGGACAATTCGCTCTTCGACCCGAGCGAGTCAGGCTCTCCAGCTTACAACCTGGCTGACGTAAGCGGCTCCAGCCAATCCTCCGCTGCGTCCGCAGGCGACTACTTCTCCTTCACGGTCGCATCGACCTCGGGCGAGGTGGCTTATCAATCGCTCACGTTCTATGCCAACCAGTATGGAGCGGGAGGAAAGGTCGACATCAGCTATGCGATTGGTGCGGGCAGCGAGGTTTTTGTGGCGCAAGGGTTGGTACCGACCACGGGCAACACGGCGGTCACCAAGCAAGCCATTGATTTCGCAGACTTCAGCACGGCAGAAGATGTCACTTGGACCTTCTACCTGTATGGCGCTTCGAACGCCAGTTATGGCACGCGATTCGATGACCTGACCCTCATTGGAGATTCCGTTTCTGGCACGGTGAATCCTCCTTTGGACCGAGGCTTTTTCAAAGTGATTATACTCCAATGATGCCTACACGAAAACTCACCACTCTCTGCCTGATCGCAGTCGCCGCATTCCAGACGCCTTCCCGGGCGGACACGACGCTCATTGATTACACATTCGATGGTGTTGGAAACGATATCGGGCCGGCCATCCAGGTGGTTGATAATAGCGACACCATTAGCCTCAGCTTGCCGGGATCAGCCGACACCAATACCGGGCTGCTTCACACCGGACAGCGCAGCGGCGGCTCCCCGCACTCCCATACGATCGGTTTCAACAGCAGCGGGGCCGTGGATCTTTCTTCCTATTTGGGATTCACCGCCACCTTCGTGGTCGACTCGATCTTTCTGTCGGACGGCGAGACGATCGCGGGCCTCCTCGCCAACGGGATGTTCTTCGGGGTGGTCTCGGGAACCAATGCCACCGGACAGTTGGCCAACAGCCTCTGGAACCAGGATCCCCGGGCGATCGGTTATGTGCCGGGAAGCGATGCCCGGGGAGACCATCTGTTCGTGACCAATGCGGGAAGCGCCACCACCGCCACCACTGCGCTGACGACCACGCCCCCCACGGACGCGGAGTTCTTCAACGGCTTCACCGTTTCGATCAGCGTCTTCAACAATGGCACCTGGCAGATCTCCTCGACGGGTCTGGGCAATGAACTCAATGACAGCGGAAACCTTTCCGGAGTGGATTACGCGACCTTCGCCCAAGGTCTGGGGCTCTTCACAAGTCTGCAAGGGCAGGAGAACTCGGATCTGGACATGGCGCGGATGACCCTTACCGCCATTTCATCGGTTGATACCGATGAAGATGGCATGCCGGATTACTGGGAAGACGCCAACGGCCTCGACAAGAACGATCCGGACGACGCCGACGACGACAACGATGCCAACGGTGGTCCTGACGGCCTGACCAACTTGCAGGAATATCTGAACGGCACCGATCCCCAGGATTCCGACAGCGATGATGACGGCCTCAACGACGGCGACGAAGTCAATGGCACGCTCAATCCATGGACCGCCGGGGTGAAAGGTTCGCCCCCCGGCGATCCCACCGATCCCAACAATCCGGACTCCGATGGCGATGGCTTGAACGATGGCGCAGAGATCGCAGCTGGCTCGGATCCGAATGCGCTACCGCCGAATAGCGGCTACACCTCGCCCTTCGTCGATACCGACAACGACAGCTACCGTGACGAGGCGGAGAACGCGCTAGGCTCCAGTCCGACGGATCCAACAGACATCCCGGACTTCACACCCAACCCGGCCAAGCCGAATGTGGTCATCATCTACCTCGACGATCTCGGATTCGGTGACATCTCACGCTACGGTGAACTCTTTGGTACGACCAGTGCCTCACCGACTCCGAATGTGGACAGGCTGGCAGACCAGGGGGTGACTTTCACCCAAGCGCATTCCGCCAACGCGGTCTGCACCCCCTCGCGCTTCTCCCTGCTTACCGGCATCTACAACTTTCGTTATTTCAACTACATTTCCGAGCATTATGGCTACAGGGCGGGTATCGACAATATTCCGCTCGATAGCGATGTCACCGTGGCGGACTTTCTGAAGACGCAGGGTTATGACACGGCGGCTTTCGGGAAGTGGCACCTGGGCGGGAAATGGTATGCACCCGGCACCAACAACCGGATCACGGGAAATCCGACCAATCCCGCCGCCGTGGACTGGACACGACGGATCGAAGGGCACGCCACCGATATCGGATTCGACACCTTCCGCGGGCTTGCCTGCACGATCAACCGCGGACCCTACGTGTATCTGCACGAGGATGCCGTGCAGTATTGGGTGGAAGACGGCGGGCCGCTCAATGAATATGGCGACAAACTGCCGAATGGCCGAAAGGGCTACTTCAGGGATGCGACGGGTTCGGATACCTT
The DNA here is from genome assembly GCA_041686775.1 of Luteolibacter sp. GTDB lineage: Bacteria > Verrucomicrobiota > Verrucomicrobiia > Verrucomicrobiales > Akkermansiaceae > Luteolibacter. Next base: position 67,515 of record JAWLDG010000020.1, read on the forward strand.
CCAGTGGTTCACCAAGGCCAATCTGGATTCGACCGTCGTGGGACTCCCGGGCTCCAGCGAAAGTCTGGGAGATCCATCCTACCGTCAGGTGGATGTCGAGCCTTTCATGATCGCTGATTTCGAGCGCTACATTGATGAGCGTATAGCAGCCAGCGATACCGATCCGTTCTTTGCCTATGTGTCCTTCTACTCGCCCCACCTGCCATGGGCGATCACCCCGGGATTCAACACCAGCGACTATGGCGATTACGATTACGAGCGTTGGATGGCCGAAGTCGATGACCGGGTCGGGCGTGTGGTCGCCGCCATCGATGACAACGGACTCGGCAATGATACTCTGATCATCTTCACCGCGGACAACGGGCCGGAGACCGCGGCGATGAGTCGCACCCTCTCCAACGGTGCCGATGGCAACGGGCCATTGCGCGGAGCCAAGCGTGACATCTGGGAGGGGGGAACCCGCGTGCCCTTCATTGTCCGCTGGCCGGGACAAGCGCCTGCTGGAATGGTGGTGACGGACGAGGTGATTTCCCAAGTGGATATTTTTCCGACGGTCGCGGCTTACCTCGGCGCCGAACTGCCCGCAACCACGGCTCCCGATGGTGAGTCGTTCCTCAATGTCCTGCGTGGCCAGCGCAAGCCCGGCAAGGCTCGAAGCGGCGTGGTGATCGCCTCCAGGTATGACCACCTTGCCCTCAAGACGCCGGACGGTTGGAAGCTCATCGACTCGACCGGCGGTGGAGGCAACACCTCGTCATGGGACTCGGACAACAACAGCATTTCCAGTGCCGTCGGAACCAATCAAGGCACGCCGAAACAGCTTTTCGAGTTGCCCGTCGACCTCGGTGAGGATGACAACCGAATCTCCACCCTGACCGCCGACTCGGCCATTCGCTCCGAGTTGGTCAATCTCACCGGTCGCGACCTCCTCGGCATCCTTGATCAACTCCGCACCACCGGCGCGGCCGCCCTCGATGGCCGTGATCCCGACAACGATGCCGACGGCATGAGCAACAGCTTCGAGACAACCCATGGCCTCGACCGCGACTCGCCCAAGGATGCGTTGCTGGACAGCGACGGCGACGGGGCCGACAATCTCGCCGAAAGCATCGCCGGCACCGACCCGAACGATCCGGCGAGCGTCTTCCGGGTCATCGACTTTCAGGATTCCGCGACGACGTTCTCGATCACGTGGCCCAGCGTCGCCGACCGGAACTACGAGATTTCCTGGAGCACCAACCTGACGGACTGGACCAGCCACTCATCGCATCCGGGAACCGGTGAGGACCTCACCATTCCGCTCGACAAGGCCACCATTGATGCGGCCGACGGCAATCCGGGTGATCTCCAAGCCTTGTTTGTTCGGGTCACGGTTGCGAAACCTTAGACGCGGGGAGAATTTGAAACCACGGATGCACGGAGATCAAAGTCACTTGGATCCGCTAAACGGAAGACCTGTTGACAGCAACCTTTCACCCTCAATTTTTAATGATATGATCAAGCGTTTTCCCCGTTTCCTCGCCTTAGGCCTCTATTTCGCGCTTTTGGCGCAAACGGCATTTTCTCAAAATCACTTCGCGTCGAGGATTCAAGCGCCTGCGACGAGCCAGGCTTTTAAAGACGAGGGTTGGATCCACTGGGGGTTCTCCGTGGTCAAAGGCGAGGATGGTTTGTATCATGCCTACACATCGCGATGGCATCCCAACAACCTCATGAGGTGGCGGGACGACTCAAGAATCTATCACGCCGTCTCTGAAAAGCCCGAAGGCCCGTTTACGCTGAAAGAGGAGCTTACACAACTGCTGGAACAACCCTGGGCCGCTGCGTCGGTTCACAACCCCATGGTCAGGAAGCTCAAAGGCAAATACTACCTGTATTATGCCAGTTTCGACAAAAAACGCACGCACACAATTAGCGTTGCCGTATCCGATAGCGCGAGTGGCCCCTGGGTGCCGAGCAAGAACAATCCGATGATTTCCAGTAACGCGGTAAATCGTTGGGATGCGCTTCCGACAAACCCCACCGCGGTCGAAAAAGATGACGGAAAGATTGTGATGGTTTACCGGGCTTGGGATGGCGACGGGAAGAAGCAAACAAAGCGAAAACTGGGCATCGCTCTGGCCGACCATCCTGAGGGGCCTTTCGTCCGACCGGAGAATAACATCATCTCCGATTACCATCTCGAAGATCCCGACGTTTGGAAGGAGAACGGGAAGTATTGGATCATTGCCAAAGATATGAATGGCGAGGTTTCCGGCGTCAAGGGAGCCGGAGTCATACTCGAATCAGAGGACGCCATCACTTGGAAGCTGTCCGATCCGGTGCTTGCCCATGACAGGACAATCAACTGGACGGATGATGCATCCGCTTCGTATGCCAGAGTGGAAAGACCTTCCGTTTTGGTGGTGGATGGAAAGGCCATCTGCCTCTACAATGCAGTGTCCCTCGAATATGGGAAAGATTGTTTCAGCGTGGCGAGGTTGCTCACGCCCGTCGAGGAGTAGAGCCCCAAAGTGGTGGTATTGAGCAGCCCGCATGTTGCCGATCCGGTCCACTTCCGCTACGCCTGGGGGCGGAATCCGCTGGGGAATGCGTGCATCCCAAGCGTCCCGAAACGCCACATCGCCCTGGGCACCCAGCGCAGTGACGACTGGGCCTATTGGGAATATCCGATGCCCTGCCCTTCGATTGCGTCAGTGCGTGGGATGCTGAAAAATGGCAGGGACCTTTTTCCGAAAGGTCCGGGCGAATGGAAAGAGAACGTAGGTGACCATGCAAATGCTTGAAAAGCAACCCATGGACGACTGTTCCCACCTCATTCTCACGGACCTCCCGGAGGTAGGTCCCTGCCGATTCAGAATTTTCGGACAGCCTCTAAACCATCAGTTTCCAGGACTAGCTGCGCTTCGTTTATGATTTGTCAGACCGAAACTTTGTCCCATATTGCAAGCGCACAGCCGCTCCATATTGATCAAAGATTCAAAAATACCGTTAAAATGAGATTGATTCAAATTTCCCATGCAGTCGTCAGATGCCTTCTTGTTGCGTTTCCCGGCAGCCTGCTGGCGGTCGATACGGACGGGGATGGCCTCGACGACTCGGTGGAGACGAATACCGGAATCTACGTGTCCCGGTTCGACACCGGCACGAATCCTCTCGTTGCGGATTCCGACGGCGACGGCGTGGGCGACTGGTATGAGGTCGTGACCGTGGAAGAGGCTCCGTCGGGCGTGCAGACCAACGCGCCGAACGACCCGAACGTTTTCCCGAGCCGCCCTTACCCAATGCCGGAGCCGGATGCCACACCGGTGGTGACGAATCGGCCGGTCAAAGTTTACATTCTTTCCGGGCAGTCCAACATGCAGGGCTTTGGCGAGGTCTTTGGCTCAACTTCCGGCACGTTGACGACGATCACCCGGACCGAAGGCAAATTCCCTCAGCTTCTGGACGGCCCGGACTTCAGAATTCGTGACGATGTGAAGGTTCGTGGCGTGATCGGAGTCGGAGGGAACGGCCCGCTCGGACCCACGGGCTTCGGTTCCAGCACCAACCGATTCGGGCCGGAGTTCGGATTTGGCTACGTGATGGGCGACTACCATGATGAGCCGGTTCTGATCATCAAGTCGCCCAAGGGGGGGAAAGACCTCGGCTACCAATTCCTGCCGCCGGGTAGTCCGCAGTACGTGGATGGGTCACTGACTTTTGCGGGCTATGGAGATTCCCCCCGAAGTTGGGCGACGGGAGCCACCCCCACCCCGGATGCTACTTACGCCGGCGAGCAGTGGGACGAATGTTTTACCGATGAGGCCGATTGGGCACCCGCCGGCCAATCGAGGCCTGCCGTGACAAACGTGACCGACATCCTCGACAACTTTGCCGCGGAATACCCGGATTGGGCCGCCCAAGGCTTTGAGATCGCCGGCTTCGCCTGGTGGCAGGGCTACAATGACAAACAAGGAAGTGGCACGCCTGTGTCCTATTCGGAACGCTACGGACAGAACATGGCGCAATTCATCAAAGAGATCCGCAAGTATTTTGAGGCCCGCTACCCCGGGCAGGTTGCCACGGACGCACCCTTCGTGCTCGCCACGCTGGGTGAGGGCGGTTGGGGCGCGAAGCTGGAGAAGCATCAGAATGTGATCGACGGTCAGCTCTTTGTCGATGGGGACACGGGCAACTATCCGGAGTTCGCGGGTAACGTGAAAACGATGGAAACTCGCGGATTCTGGCGGGATAGCAGCGAATCGCCAAACAACAACACGCAGGCTCACCACTACAATCTGAATGCCGAAACCTACCTGCTGGCCGGTGATGCGCTGGGTCGGGGGATGGTTGAATTGAAGAGTGCCGTCGAGGCCGACACGAAGGCACCGGTGTTCATCACCTTGGATCCTTCGAATCAGTCTCCTGCGGTGGACAGCAACTCAACTCTCGCGATTACCTTTAGCGAAACGATCCAGATCGGGAGCGGGAATATCGTCCTGAAAAACCTCAGCGACGGCACTCAGACCACCATAGCGGTCAGCGACGCGGGGCAAATCACCGTCTCGGGCTTTAAAATGACGATCGATCCCGCGACGCCCTTGATCCCCAACAAGAGCTACGCAATCCGGATCGAAAGCGGCGCGCTCGAAGATGCTGCCGGCAACGATTTCGCAGGAATCAACGACGACACAACTTGGACCTTTGACAGCATCCCCTCGGATGTCACCCCACCACCCGTGCCGGTCATCAGTTTCCCAACGGGAGCCTCCAAGGTCAACCAGATCACCCTTCAGGCGGACCCCGTCGTCGATCCGCAGGGCTACGGAGTGGAGTATCTCTTTAAGAACCTGACCCTCGGCACCGACAGCGGTTGGGGAATCAGCCCGTCCTGGACCAACACCGGTCTGGTTCCAGGCACGAGGTATGTGTATGCCGTTCAGTCGCGCGATGTCTCACCGGGCATGAATGAGAGTGCGGATTCCCCTCTGCGCTCCGCCAAGACTCTTGCGGAAGCCCCAAGCACCGGGGTCGTGGATGTGTTCACCTACAAAGCCGATTTGGGGCCGGGCGGGGATAACTGGAATATCGATACCGGTGGTGCCAGCAAGCCCATCACCATTGCCACGGACAGCTTCAATCCCGTTGGCAGTGACAAGCTGGTCGGCGTGATCTCGCTTTTCAACAGTGCGGATAGTGTCTCCGAAGTCACTTCGCTGACCTACGCGGGTGTCGACGTTTTATCCAATGTCGCTACGGGTAATCCCAATGGTGCCGCTGGGTTCAGTGGAAGACGGTTCATCTTTTACCTGGACCATCCCGTTGCGGACGGCGATCTGGTGATCGGGCTGGGCGCGAGTGACAATGTCGATGAAGTCGGTGTGGCTTTGCTCGCATTGAATGGAACCCGGCCCGGATACACGACTGGCGTATCAGCGGGCGGAAATCCTGCTGCGATCAATGTATTTGCCGGGGACTTCGTCGTCGGCGTGGCCCAGCGAAACAACCAGACCCAATCCGTCACCAACGCGCCACCCTACACATCGCTGGATCTGAGAGCTGGAAATCTGATCGCGTATGCCGGCTACACGGTGGCCGGGCAGGATGGGCCTACCGCACCGGTGTTCAGCAACACCTCCGGAATTGCGCACTCGATCGCGGTCTTTGAATCCATGGCTCCGGAGCCATCGGCCTACGAGACCTGGGCATCGGTGCATGCGCCAACCACAGCCGATGATCTTGAGGGCGATGAAGATCATGATGGGGTTTCAAACTACATGGAGTTTGTGTTGGGTGGATCCGGCACCAGCAATGACGCTGACAAGTTGCCCAAGCTCCAGCTTGAAGCCGATGAAATGACTTTCAGCTTCAAGCGTGCCCAGCGATCCATCGGACCTGCTGCCACGATGGTCATCGAAATGGGTGATGATCTGGCAACCTGGCCAAACCTCTATCCGGTGCCGGATGTCGCCACGGCCGGCCCCCCGGTCACGGTGGAAAAAGACAGCTCGCCGGGAATGGACACCGTGACCCTCAGCGTGCCGATGACACCGGGTGTCAACAAGTTTGCCCGGCTCAAGGTGGCGATCACTCCGTGAGAAACCAAGTCCGTCCAGCAACATCCACGACTACAACTCCGACATCACAAGACACACTCTCAAGGCCTCTCTCCAACGACCGCACAGCAAAAACCCGCAAACACCATGAACCGCCATGCCGCAATCTCATTGTTTGCCTTGCTCCTTGCGGCATCGGCAACCTCGAAGGCCCAGGTTCCCGACCTCACCAATGGCGGCGTGCCGACGAACACCCGCTACACCACCCTCGGCCCCACCGGGCTTCAGGGATGGGCATATACCGCAGGCAATGGTTACGACGGCAGCGACAGCCGGCAGATCCTGATCACCCATGTGGATCCCGGCTCCCCGGCCGATGGGATCCTGCAGGTGGGCGATGTGATTCTGGGTGCCGATGGCACCGGCGTGGTCCCGGTGAATTTCACCTACGAGGCACGTCATGCCCTGGCGGATGCGATCGACGATGCCGAGGCGCTCGACCCGGCCATTCTGAAACTCCTCGTGTGGCGGGCGGGTGCCACATCCGTCCATGATCTCACCCTTGAGACGCTGGGCGCTTACTCCGCCACGGCACCGTTCGATTGCCCGAAGTCGGCCTTGATCCGGGAGCGGGCTTTGCAATTCACCTTGGCCAACATTCCCGACGCGGCCTATGGCCAGATGGGAACCCTTGAGTTGCTGGCATGCTACGACCCCTCCAACCCGGCTCATGCAGGCATCCCGGCCAGGGCGGCCGCCCAAGCCCTGACGATCGTGCCCACGCCGGAAAGGATGGAGCTGATGATGAACGGCTATGTGGAGTATCTTGAAAGCAGTGCCTCATGGAGATACGGACATCAATTGGTGGTCTTGTCGGAATACCATCTCGCGACGGGTGACGCGCAGGTGCTGCCGGCCATCCAGGCGATCGCCAACATGGTCGCCAACGGGGGGAGCATCTATGGTACCTACGGTCACGGTTTCGCCCGGGATCCCGTTCCCGCCATGGACAACCGACTCGCCGTCGCGCCCTATGGCCCGGTGAACAACGCCGGGCTCACATGCCACCTCGGCCTGGTGCTGGCCAAGAAGTGCGGAGTCGCCACGCCGGCGGTCGAGGCGACCATCGAACGCTGCAATTCATACTACGGCTCGCATGTGGGTTACGGCGGCATTCCCTATGGTGAGAACATGCCATGGGTCCAGAACACCGGAATGAATGGCAAGAGCGGCATGGCGGCGCTGGCCTTCAGTCTCCAGACGGGACATCACGATGAGGTGAATTACTTCACCAAGATGGCGGCCGCTTCCGCCGGGGAGCGGCAGGGGGGACACAGCTCGCCCCTTTTCGGGCAGTTGTGGACACCGTTGGGTGCCGCGCTGGGCGGTGAGCAGGCTTTTGCCGAACATTTCGCAAGGATCCGCTGGCTGCTCACCCTGAACCGCCGCTGGGACGGAGCGTTTGTTTTCAACTCGGTCATTCAAGACGGCAGCGGGGAGAACAACTCGCTGATGGGCCGGGCCTACTACATGAACACAGTGGCTCTCCTGACCTATGCGGTTCCGCTCAAGAAGATCGCCATCACCGGCAAGTATGCGGATCCGTCCGATTTTCTCAGCGCATCCGAAGTCGAGGAAGTGGCCTACGCCGACGGATATGATGCCACTTCGCGCACGATCTCCGAGTTGCTCGCGGATTGCGGTTCCTTCTCCATGGCCGTGACAAACAAGGTGGCCGAAGAGATCGGCAAACGGACCGGCGAGCATGCCACTGCGTTGCCCGTGTTGAGTGCGATGGCCGCTGATCCGTCCTCGCCCGGCCGCGTGGGGGCGATGCTGGCCTTGGGCCGGATCGCAAATCCATCCACCCTCCAGGTTCTTGTCGATGCGCTGATGGATCCGGATCCCGTCGTCCGCAAGAATGCCGCCCGGGCGATGCAATATTACAAAAACCAGGACAAATTGACCGTGGTGAACCAGATCATGGATGCGGTCGTTGCAAACGAGAAACCTCTCAATCCTCCGGACCCTGATGATCCGCTCCAGTTTGCGCAGAGCGAGTTGAGTTCCCTGCTCTTCTACGGCGGAAACGCGGACGGACCGCAGGGATTCCTGATCAACAGCCTTGCCGGGGTGGACAGGGAACGGCTGTATGAAGTCATCAGGGTCATTTCGGCACTTCCACTTGGAAAGGCGCGAAGCAATCTTCGGTATGTTTTCGACGATCTCACCGAGGAGGATTTGAAGAGGGTGTCGGGGCCGGTTCTCGACATGACCTTGTCCAGGGCTCCCGGGGACGGCATGTTTGGCAAAGCCGGTGAAGATGCGGCTGTCAACCTGTTGAGCAGGTATGGCAAAGCGGAGACGATCCCCGCGGCCAAACGAGTGGCCGACTCATACAAGGTAACCAAGCCGAACTGGATCGGCCCCCAGCTTGCCGTGCTTGAGGACAAGGCCGGAAGTTGCCTGTTGGTGAATCCGGATCCGCGGATCGTCGATTTCTGCAACGCGCTGCAGTTTCTCAAGATCTTTCCGGATTCTTTCCCGCAGGGTGCCCAAGCGGTTCTCGACGCCATCGCCGCAGACACCAGTCCCGAGGTTCTGACTCCCCTCAAGGGGATCGACTCGCTCACGGCGGACTCGTCGGTGTTGACCCTGCCCTCGGACAGGACGGTGCTCAGAGCGGATGCGTTCGATTATGCCGGCGGGAGCGTTTTCACATGGCGGAAACTCCATGGGGCGGGTGAGGTCATCTTCGCCCCCAACGGCACCGCGGATGCCGCCACAACGACCGTGCTCTTCGATGGTGTTCCCGGTGAATACCTCTTCGAGGTGACCCAGTCCGACTGGCGCAACCAGACCGAGGTGAAGCAAACCGTGGCGGTCCGCTTGGAAATGATCGGAGGCGGTTTGCCTCCCAACGATCCGCCCGCGGCCGACCCGCAGACCTTGCCGGTTTCCCGGGGGCTGGCGACCCCCGTCATCCTGACCGGGACCGACCCGGAGGGCCACGGACTCAATTATTCCATCCTCTCCGGTCCGGCCAATGGCATCCTTTCCGGGACACCCCCGTTGCTGACTTACCGGTCCGTTCCCGGATACACCGGCACCGACACCTTCGACTTCCAGGTGATGGACAGCGAGGGCCAGGTGGCCTCGGCGACGATCACCCTCAACGTCAGCGACGCGACACCCGTCGGCCTGGCGATCTACGAACCGTTCAACTACGGCGTGGATATCGCGCTGAACGGAAAATCGGGATCGGGTGATGTCGGATTTGCAAGTCCCTGGGTGGCGACCGGGACCACGACCCCGACCGTACGTGCCGGATCCCTGGGCGATGGCGACATCCCGACGCTGGGCGGCCATGTTGCCCAATCCAAGAACCTCAGGGCCGAACGCGCCATCAGCACCACGGCGCTGGCGGGAAGGGGCTTGCTGGACGATGGGAAAACACTCTGGTTCAGCGTCTATGCGGGCTATGAAGCCAACTCCAACCTGACCAACTCGCAATTGTGCATCGCGCTGGCCAACCACACATTCGCGAGCGGGACTTTCAACAAATGGATCAAAGACGACGGGACGCAGTTGGGCTCAGGACTCGGGATCTTTGTGGGTGGAGGCTCATCTTCCAATATCAGGGCGGCTGAATTCAGAGACGAGTCTTTCGGGATCGGCACTCTTGGCGTCCTCAAGGGATCCTGGGAAGCGGTCTCGCCTTCTCTGGCACTCAACGAGTATGCCTTCATTGTAGGCAAGATCACATGGGGCGCCACACCAACGGATGACGATCGGATCGAGGTCTATCACTCGATAACCCCGTACCTCCTCCCCGAACAACCCACATCCGTGCTGGAGACCCAGGTCGATCAAGGCACATTTGACATGCTGACGATCAGTGCGGGCGACTACGGCAGGTTCGACGAGATCCGCTTCGGCGACAGTTTCCAGAGCGTGGTCGCGGGCACCGTGGAGATGAGCGATGACGCCTCGGCCCCCACCCCCGATCCGCCCGGATTTCATCAAGCGCCGTTTGTGAGTGCCTTTGATGAGATTTCCATGTCGGCCACACCCGCATTCGATCCGAACAATGTCGAGTATTACTTCACCTGCACGGCCGGAGGCGGTCATGACAGCGGCTGGCAGAGCAGCCCGCATTACACCGACGCCGGACTGGCCCCTGGCGTCACATACAGCTATACGGTCACGGCCCGCGACCTGAGCCTGGCCCGGAACACCTCGTCCCCCTCCGCCGCATCCTCGGCGACGACCCCGGCGGATTGGGTGGTGCGGGACATGGTGGGAATGAATGCCGCCGCCGCGGAATACCTCATTGTTGATCGTGGATTGAGTGTCGGTCATATCACCTATGCGTATCACCCGACGATTCCTGAGGGTGAAATCATCAGCCAGAACCTGACGGCGGGATCGTCAGCGTTGCTCGGGACCGCGGTTGACCTCGTGGTTTCACTCGGGCAAACACTTGTGGTGGTTCCCAATGTGGGGGAGCTTGCCCAATCCGTGGCCGAGACAGCCATCACCAACGCCAGCTTGCTGGTTGGCACGGTGACCACACAATACAGCGCCCAGGCGGCTGGCGAGGTGATCAGCCAGAATCCCGCGGCTGGAGCCATGGTGCTGGCGGGAACACCGGTGGATCTCGTGGTTTCCGGTGGGCCGGCATCCACGAACATCACCATCGCCGACCAGTTCACCTTTACGAACGATTACGCGCCAGCGGATAACACGAGCAACACAATCGCCGCGATTGATGGTTCGCTCTCTATCGATACGGGGGCGTTCTCGGCGATCGGCTCCAAGCTGGTGGCCGTGCTATCCTTGCACAACAGTGCGGCAGCCGTGTCGATTCCCTCCAACGCGACCTTTGGTGGCGTGGCGCTCACGGAAACCCTGAGCCACACCGGAGGAAACGGCCAAAGGCAATACATCTACTACCTCGACAATGTCGCCGTCGATGGGGCATTCGCCTTCGATTTCACCGCGACTACTGGTACAGACAGCAATCGCGCCATCGACGAAGTGGGCTTGCACCTGTTCGCCCTGAATGGGGCGGAAGAGGGCGGAGCCTATGCCAGCCAAAACGGCTCCATCGCAAGCTCGGCTGTGAACAATCCCTTCTCATCGCCGGCCGATGCCGCCGGCGGAGACTTCGTGGTCGGAATCGCCACGCGGAACAACAACAACAATACCCTAAGCTCCGCCTCCCCATATACGCAAACCAACATCACAACGGGGAACATGCACGCCATCACTGGTTATCATCTTGTCGATTTGGCGGGATCCACGGCACCTGTTTTCTCCAAGTCTGCCGCCGGCGGCAGCACCACCATCCAGTCCTTTGCCGCCTTCGCGCCGCTACCCGTCGCCCAGGTGCAAGTGCCGGACGTGGTGGGCCTCGCGCAGGCCGCTGCGGAAGCGGCCATCACCGGGGCGACATTGTCCGTGGGCACGGTGACAAACGATTACAGCCCGTCGGTTCCAGCCGGCGATGTGATCAGCCAGAATCCCGCAGCCGGCGTGACCATCAACATCGGCTCGATTGTGAACCTGGTGGTTTCGCTGGGCCCGCTCCCCCAGGTGAACGTGCCGAATGTGGTGGGCCTTGCCCAGGCCACGGCGGAATCGGACATCACCGGTGCCGATCTGACCGTGGGCACGGTGACTTTTCAGAACGACGAACTGGTTCCGGCCGGAGACGTGATCAGCCAGAACCCGGCGGCCGGTGCGTTAGTCGATACCGGCTCGAGCGTGGATCTCGTGGTTTCCTATGGCCCGCAACCGACGGTGCCGGATGTGGTGGGCCTGGCGCAGTCCGCAGCCCAATCGGCCATCACCGGCGCTTCATTGACCTTGGGCGTGGTGACCACGACTTTCAGCCCGACAGTTCCCGCTGGCGACGTCATCAGTCAAAGCCCGGCTGCCGGACTTTCCGTCGATACCGGCTTGAGCGTGGACCTGGTGGTTTCGCATGGTGCGAATCCCGCACCGGGCACTATCATCGATTCGTTCTCGTATCGCTTCGACTTCGCACCCGCCGATGTGATCTTCGGCACAGACGGGGCGACGCCGCCGATTACCATCGATACCACCGGGTTCACCGCGGCTGGCACGGACAAGCTGGTGATCATCCTCTCCGTCCACAACAGCGCTAACGATATCGCACCGATCACGGGCCTTACCTACGGTGGAGTCGATGTTTATGACAACCTCGTCGCGGGAGCCAACCTCACCACTGGCTCTGGAACGAAAAACTTCATTTTCCACCTGGATGACCCCGCCACAGACGGAGATCTGGTGGTCGGATTCGACGATACGGTGGCAACGATCCAGGACATCGATGAAATCGGGGTGGTACTCTTCGCCCTGGATGGACTCCAGCCCGGAACTGCCTATGCTTCTGAATCACAAACCGCGGGGGCATTCACTCCCGCCAACGCCAACGTCGGCGACTTTGTCGTGGCCGTGGCCCAACGCAACAACCAGCCGGGCACCATCACCGTCACGAATAATCCTCCGTACTCGGAGATTGACATCACAAAGGGTGAGCTGACTTCCCGGGTCGGCTATCAAGTGGCATCGGCAGCCGGCCCGACCGCCCCCAGCTTCAGTGGCTTTGTTCAATACCAATCCTTCGCCGCCTTTGCCGCCGCCGCGCCGCCGTCTTCCGCATACGATACATGGGCCTCCACCAATGCCCCCACAACCGGCAGCGACCCGACGGCCGACGAGGACGGCGATGGAGTGTCGAATGGCATCGAGTTCGTGCTCGGAGGCACCATTGCCACCAGTGACCTCGGCAGGTTGCCGGTGGTTTCGAACGATGGCACGAACCTGATCTTCAGTTTCCAGCGCGCCCAACAGTCGATCAATCCTTCGGTGGCGGTTCGCATCGAAGTGGGCACGGACCTGGCAACCTGGCCGGAAGTCTATCCGGTTCCGGATGCCGCCACGGTCGGGCCTCCGGTCACGGTGGAAAAGGACAGCTCGCCGGGAATGGACACCGTAACCCTCGGCCTGCCGATGACACCTGGAACACGGAAATTCGCCCGGCTCAAGGTCGCCATCACGCCTTAGAGGCTGCCTGAAAGATGGCAGGGACCGTTCTCCGTAACGGTCCGGCGAATGTTCAGTGAATGACTAAGCCAATGGAATTCGTCAACCATCCAATCATTGACTATCATTCGCCAGCCATTCTCACGGACCGCCCGGAGGATCGGTCCCTGCCATTCCCGTTTTTTCAGACAGCTTTTTAGGCAATACAAACCATGTCATATCAATCACATTTGAAACGGATTCTGCGCTTGTCCGCCACGCTGTTGATCGCGCTCGTTTCGACATTCCAAGCTCAGGCCGACAAGCAACCAACCTACGAAGGCGGGAAGGATCAGCTTCATATCTACCTGCTCATCGGCCAATCCAACATGGCCGGCAGGGGCGCCATTGAGGATTCCCATCAGACATTCCCGGACAAGGTGTATCTCTTGAACCATGAGAACTCGTTCGAGCCTGCCACCCACCCGCTCAACAAGTACTCGACGATCCGCAAGGGAATCGAACTGCAAAAGCTGAATATCGGTTACAGCTTCGCCAAGTCACTGCGCGAAGCGCGTCCCGACATCTCGATCGGGCTCGTCGTCAATGCCCGTGGCGGCAGCGGAATCGAGGAATGGAAGAAGGGCTCCCATTACTACGAGGAAACGATCAAACGCGTCAAGGCAGCCCGGAAACATGGCATCCTCAAGGGCATCCTCTGGCATCAGGGTGAGCGCAACAGCGGCGCACCGGCTGGCTACGATCAGAAATTGGCCCGGCTCATCCAGGACCTGCGAACGGATCTCGGAGACGCATCACTCCCCTTCGTCGCCGGTCAGATCGTCATGCAGGAAGGCACCAAGGAAATCAACCGGCTGATCTCCCAACTAACGGAAATGGTTGAAAACACCGGCTATGTCGGTTCGGAAGGCCTTCAAACCTTCGAACGCTGGCATTTCGATGCGCCGAGCATCATCCAACTGGGCGAAGGCTACGCCGGGGAAATCCTGAAAATTCAAAAATGAGCCGTTATACCCGGAATGCCGATGGCGTATGCACAGGAGACACAAACCTGGCAATCCATCGAAAGCAACCATTCGCAATGAGCAGGAAATCGAACATGATCACCGCGGCGGCGCATGATTGGAAGGCATCTGCCCGCCGTTTCCTTCTGTTGGCGTCACTTCTGCTGGCAGCCGAAGGGAAATTACTCGCCCAGCACGAAGACGTGCCCCGGCCCAAGGAGTGGGACAAGCTGGTGTTCGGCGGCCGGTTCATGGATCGGATCCTGCCCGCACCCATCTACAAGGGTTTGGAAAGCGACACCTGGGGCACCGACGCGGTCCTGCCCCGGGATGTTCACAATGGCACGGAAGATCCCGAATGGTCCTATTGGGGTGGCCGACCCATTCGCGAGCCCGATGGCAAATACCACATGTTCATCTGCCGGTGGCGCGAGGACGACCCGCGCGGGCACCAGGCCTGGCCATCCTCGGTGATTGTGCACGCCACCTCCGGGCGCCCGACCGGACCTTTCACCGTGATCGGCGAAATCGGCCCCGGGCATTTCCCCGAAATCCACCGGCTGCCGGATGGTACCTACGCGATCTACCATTTCCATGGTGCCTATCTGGCCGACAGCGTCCACGGGCCGTGGAGAAACATTCCCCGCGAGGAGTTTGGCTTTCCCGGCATTCTCTTCGGCTCGATGGTGGTGCGGGAGGACGGCAGTCTGCTGATGATGGATCGGATCCAGAGGGTGCTGCTCAAGGAAAAGGGCTCGAACAAGTTCGTGATGGTCAACGGCAAGGAAGTGATTCCCAGGCGTCCGCCCAAGTATGCCTATGAGGATCCGATGATCTGGCGGACCGAGGTCCAATACCACCTGATCGTGAACGATTGGCATGGCCGCGTGGCCACGCACATGCGCTCCAAGGATGGCGTGCACTGGAAGGAGGATCCCGGCGAGGCCTACACCGTTGATTTCGACCGCTATGAGGACGGCACCAAGGTCGGATGGTACAAATACGAGCGCTGCAAGGTGCTGCAGGATGAATACGGTCGTGCAACCCACCTTTACTTCGCGGTGATCGATGTCCCCAAGAAGCAGGATTTGGGCAACGACAAGCACAGTTCGAAAAACATCGTTCTCCCCCTGGTGGTCGAACGCCGTCTGGAGCTGGTGGCACCGGAAAAGATCACGGAAGAGACCCAGGAGATCCGCGTCCTGATCAAGGCCGAGGATGGCTTCGACCCCCATGCGGATGTGGCAGTGGAGAGCCTGCGTTTCGGGGCATCCGAAAAGGTGGATTTTGGTGGCGGCTGCAAGCCGGTCGCTTCCGCAAAGCGTGGCAAGGATCTTGAAATCACCTTCGATGCGGTGGATCACGGCTTCACCGACGACAACTTCGCCGGCAAACTGCTCGGCAAGGATGCCAAGGGCGGCCTGCTCATCGGTTACTCGCGCTTGCCCTGGGTGGACTATTCGCCCTACGTCATCGGTAAAAGCGGTGAAGGCGATGCCCAGCCTTAGACCGGGTGCCTCTAGGGATTGGCTTTCGGGTGCAACTCACTCAAGGAGAGGCGATCTCCGAATCGCCTTGCCCATGAAGTGACCATGGAAAGCGTTGCGCTCACATCATTGGCTTCCCATGGGCGCCGGCGGATCGGAGTCCGCCGCTCCTTGTGGCGCCTGGCTTTTTTCATTCGCTCAGATTGAATCTAAATCCCTAAAGGCATTGGCCTTAGACCGGGTGCCGAGGGTCCTCGCGGAAACGCAGTCAGCGAGAAGCCTCGTACAAATCATGCCGCTGCCTCTGGCGGGGGAAGGCGGCTGACCGGAGTGGCTCCGGTGAACCTCAGACAACCTGATCCGGTCGGGAAAATGATTTGGCGCAAATCCCATGCGAAGATTCTGCAGCGCCTCATCGGGCACAACTCCGTTGGAGTTGGATATTCACTCCGGTTCCGAACCCGGGGTAGGCCTTCGTGCCTCAGGCCAACCCCGGGTATGGGTCGGGTTGGAAATCTTCAACCTCAACGAGGTTGTGTCCCGTGGCGCTCCGATGACGCTCATTACGGTTGTGTGCCAACTCTATTTCCGGTCCGCCTGCGCAAACTCAAGGATGCCGCCACCAATCCGTAACAATTTCAGTGCCAGGGAACCCAGGGCCATCCGTCCTGAGGGGCAAACCATCAGCAATGCGAACAGGTGCGAAATTTGATTTTCACTATACGAGCCATTGAAAAATGCCCTACCTATTCCGAAGCACCCTGAACGAACTCGACACCCTCAAGCTTCCACATCCCGCCTTCCGCACCCCTTGCTGAAGCCGGTCCACCGCCATGATTCACCGCGCCGTCTTGATCAGTCTGCTGGCACTCGCACCGCTCCATTCCGAGACACTCCCGCTGGCCGGCGAATGGCGCTTCGCGCCTGACCCCAACGACCTCGGCCTTGCCGCAGGGACGGATACTTGGAATTTCCCGGACACCATCCAGCTTCCCGGCACCACCGCCGCGCAGGGCAAGGGACCCGGGCTGCAAATCGAGCTGCGCATGGACAAGGAGACGATGAACCGCCTCCGGGAGCGCCACCCATTCATCGGCCCGGCATGGTATCAGCGCGACATCACCATCCCCGCCGACTGGAGCGGAAGCGACATCCGCCTCACCCTCGAGCGTGTGCTCTGGGAATCCCGTGTCTGGATCGACAAAAAACCGGTCGGCAACCCTCAGAACTCGCTCTCCGTTCCCCACCGCTACGACCTGACCGAACACCTCAAACCCGGCGCAACCCACACGCTCACCCTGCGCATCGACAACCGCCGGATCTTCGACATCCGCGAAAGCGGCCATGCCTACACCGCCGGCACCCAGACGATCTGGAACGGCGTGATTGGCGAGTTGAAACTGGAAGCCCTGCCCAGGTCGCGCATCGAAACCGCCCGCATCATCACCCAGCCGGACGGTCACATCGTCATCGATGCCGAAGGCGCGTTCACTCCTGGCCAGACCTTGACCGCCACGATCGACGGCAATCCCGTGGCCAGCCACCGCGCCGACGGGCAAAAGGTCCGCCTCGCCGGTCGCTATCAGGATGCCAGGCCATGGTCGGAGCTTTCCCCGAGTCTCCACCAGCTGGTCATCACCCTCAACTCCGGCGACGGCAAGCCGCTCCACCAGATCACCCGCCGCATCGGCTTCCGTGAGTTCACCGCGAAGGGCCGCGACCTCCTCATCAACGGCACCCCCACCTTCCTGCGGGGCAACCTCGAATGCGCCATCTTCCCGCAGACCGGCCACCCCGATGCCGAGGGGCCGCAGTGGGAGAAAATCATGCAGGTCAGCCGCGAGCACGGCCTGAACCACCTGCGCTTCCATTCGTGGTGCCCGCCCGCGGCCGCCTTCGAGGCGGCGGACCGCCATGGCATCTACCTTCAGGTCGAACTGCCGAACTGGACTTTCGACATGGGCAGGAAGCCGGACGTCGATGCCTTCTTCCTCGCCGAGGGCGCTCGCATCTTCCGCGAATACGGACACCATCCGTCCTTCGTCATGTTCTCCCTGGGCAACGAGTTGAAAGGTGACCTGGCCTTCATGGACCGCCTCATCGGGCAGTTTCGCGAGATCGCGCCGTCCATGTTGTTCACCTCCACCTCCTATGCCTTTTCCCCACGAGGTCTGCTCCCCGGACCCGCCGACGATTTTTTCATCTCCCAGCGCACCAAGTCCGGCTGGGTCCGCGGCCAGGGCTTCCTCAACTCGACCTTCCCCTCCACCGATACCGACTACGCGGACGGCCTCAAGTGCCTCGAAATCCCGCTTGTCAGCCACGAAGTCGGCCAATACGTCGTCTATCCGAATCTCGCCGAGCTGCCGAAATACGAATCCACCCCCCTGCGCTCGACCGCCCTTGAAGTGATCCAGCGCGACCTTGGGGAGAAGCGCCTGTTGGAGGATGCCGCGCGCTTCACCCGCGACTCCGGGAAGCTCGCCGCGCTGCTTTACAAGGAGGACATCGAGCGCGCCCTGCGCACCAGGGGACTCGCCGGTATCCAACTCCTCCAGTTGCAGGATTTCCCCGGTCAAAGCACCGCCACCGTCGGGTTGTTGGATGCGTTCTGGGACAGCAAAGGTGTCATCACCAGTGAGGAATTCCGCCGCTTCTCGTCGCCCGTCGTGCCACTGGTCCGCATGGAAAAATTCGTCTGGGAAAATTCCGAAACCTTCGCCGCCCGTTTCGAGCTCGCCAATTTTTCCGAGGGTCCGTTTCAACAAGGCTTCCAGTTCACCCTGATGGACTCCGAGGAAAATGTGATCGCCTCGGCGAAGGTCGCAGCTCGCGAATACCCGGTCGGCAATGGCCAGCCAATCGGCCGCTTCGAGGTGCCACTCGCCGACATCCGCCAGGCCACCCGGCTTGATCTGGTGGTCGAGTCAGACGACGGCGGCTGTCGCAACTCATGGCCGGTCTGGGTTTATCCCGCGCTGTCGCCCGCCCCCGAAGTCATTGCCCACAACGCCGCCTCCCAGGCCTGCCTCGACGACCTCGCCGCTGGCAAAACCGTCCTGCTCCTGCCACGGAAAAACGTCATTCACCAACCGATTGACGCCCGCTTCATCCCGGTCTTCTGGTCGCCGCTCCACTTCCCCGACCAACCCGGCACCCTCGGTGCCACCATCGATGCCGGTCATCCGCTGTGGCGGCATTTCCCGACCGACACCCACACCAACTGGCAGTGGTGGGAACTCACGGCCAAGTCCACGGCGGTCGATCTAAGCGGCTTCGACCCGCAGCTCACGATGCCCTTCCGTTTCATCGACAAGTTCGACCGCAACGCGCTCCCGGCCGCGATCTTCGAGGCGAGAATAGGACAAGGCAGACTGCTGGTTTGCACGCTCGACGTCACGTCCGATCCGGAGAAACGAATCGTCGCCCGCCAACTCCACCGCGCCCTTGCCCGCTACGCCGCGTCTTCCGAATTCAACCCCACCGTCACCCTCACCTCCGATCAACTCCGGCAGCTCTTCCGTGAGGGCAAATAGCCCAAAAGGAAAACGATCAGCCGCAAAAGAACACAAAGAACGCAAAGAGAATGACTTATAGATTCCACCCGACTCACCTTCACGGTGAATGCCATCTACCTCAAAAACCTTCATAACTCCCTGTTTTTGCGTTCTTTGCGTTCTCTTGCGGCCATTCCATTCGAGTTTTTAGGATAAATGGAGAACAGCCATCTTGGCTGTGATGGAGTTCGGGCTTCCAGCCTGAATCTTGCGAGAAAACCCGCAACGGCAGGCAAGATGCCCGCCTTCCAAGACAGGCTGGAAGCCTGATCCTCCGTTTTTCAGACAGCCTCTAAAAGGAGAGAGAGGCACTCTTTTTCCTGGACAGAACCATCATGTTACGGGACTGGTCAATAGGGTTTTTTCAGTTCCCTTTATCCATTTTAGGCCCTAGCTGTAAGCCACCGTGCAAACCAACCCGGTATGTTTCTCGAAGTGCTGGCCAGCATCCGACACCAAATGACAGGAATTCTGTCTGACCCAATTGGAAACCACAAAACAGCCACAAGCGGACCCCATTTCATGCGAAAAAGCAAATTCACCACACTCTTCCTTCTGGCAAGTGCCGCTCTTCTCACTGAAGGTCAAGGTGGCAGTCAAGACAGCGATGCAGCCGCGTCGCAGCCGAATATCCTGCTCATGACCCTGGATGACATGGGTTTTGGCACGACGGGAGCCGAAGGCTGCACGGTGCCCGGAATCACTCCGAACATCGACCAACTCGCCGCCGAGGGCATGCTGTTTACGCAGGGCTTCATCATGACGCCCATTTGCGGGCCATCGCGGGGAGCCATTCTATCCGGCCGTTATCCTCACAACAGCGGAATGATGGGCCATGGCAAGCAGCCGCCTGCAAATTGGACGCCGCCGAAACAAGAAACCCCGACGATCTCGCGCTACCTGAGGGAGAAAGGCTACCACGCCACCGCCATTCTCAAGCACAAGCGCAACGCGCCGTTCAACACCTGGGACATCAGCTACGACGAAGCCCCTTACGGCGTCGGCCACGAAGACCGCAGCCCGGCCGTCTTCAAGGAGCGCACCAGCGATGCGATCCGCCAAGCACAAAAGGCCGGCAAGCCATTTTTCATCTACGCCAACCCCATCGATCCGCACAAGCCATGGTCACGCACCGAGTGGGAGAAAGAGGCACTGCGCACCTGGAATCCCGACAAGCCCTACCCGGACCCCGGCCGACGCTACCACCCGGATGAAATCGAAGTCCCCACCAACCTCCCGGATCTGCCGGGCGTGCGCGAGAAGCTGGTGCCCTACTACGAATCACTGCACCGGGGCGATGAATGCATCGGGGCGATCCTGGAGGCGCTCGATGAAAGCGGGCTCAAGGACAACACGATCGTCGTGTTTCTTTCCGACAACGGCATGGGAACGATCGGTGCCAAGGCCATGCTCTATCATCATGGGCTGAGAACGCCCATGATCCTGCGCTGGCCCGGCAAGGTCGCGGCGGGAAAAGTGGACAAGCACTCGGTCATTTCATCGGTTGACATCTTCCCCACGATCCTCGAAGCGATCGGGCAGCCGGAAATCGAGGCCTTGGAAGGCCGGTCCTTCCTGCCTCTCGCACTCGGGAAACGGGAACGCGGCGAGCGCACCCATGCCTACGCCGCCCACAACTACTACGGCGACAGCACCCCGGAATGGTATTTCCCGCAGCGGGCGATCATCGACGGCGATTTCTGCTACATCTGGAATGCCTACGTCAAACAGCCGAACGGCGACCGCCCCTTCCTGCCCGATGGCTGGAAAGACGTTCTGGATGGCTATCTGACCGATGAGCACCCCGAGGTGGTCGCCAAAGTTGACTCCATCGTGAACAAGGTTCCCGAAGAATTGTTCGATCTCAGAACAGACCCGGGCTGCTGGAAGAACCTGGTAAACGACCCCAAGCATGCCGAGGTCCTCAATCGCTATCGCGCCATCCTCGAAAATGAGATGACCTCCAGCAACGACCCACAACTCAAGTTCTGGCCCCACTGATTCGAAACACGAGAGCAGCATCGCTTTATGCAAAACATGGATTCACTGCCCGTCACCCCAGTTCCCCTTTTTCGGAGATTTGCGAAAATCCTCGCCTTATCACTCGTCATTTCCTCGCAGCTTCCGGCTCAGACCGCAGCGGAGATGGCAACGGCGAAAGGCTTTCACCTGCACAGTCTGTTTCAATCCAACATGGTCATCCAGCGGGACAAACCGGTCACCATTTGGGGTTGGGCGGATCCGGGGGCGCAGGTCACGGTCAGTTTCGGTGAATCATCCATGATGGCAACGGCGGCAGCGGACCGCACTTGGAAGGTCGATCTGCCCGCATTCCCTGCCAATGCCGTGCCTGCGACGATGCGGATCACCTGTGGTGCGGATACGCTCAAGCTGGACAACCTCCTGGTCGGCGATGTCTGGGTGCTTGGCGGACAAAGCAACATGCAGCACCCCATGTCGCACGTCGAGGGCGGTCCCGTGGAGATCGCTTCCGCGCATTTTCCCGAAATCCGCTTGCTGACCGTGCCGCCGATGATCGATGACCAGGTGAAGGTGAATTTCCCGCGCCGCGAAAAAGGCACCCAGCCCGATGGCGATTGGGATGTTTGCGCACCCGATACGGTGCGCGACTTTTCCGCCATCGGCTACATCTTCGGCCGTAGAATCCACATGGCATCGCAGGTGCCCATCGGGCTGATCGATGTCTCGCGCTGGGGAACCACCGTGGAGTCGTGGACACCGCATCCCGTCCTGCAAGCGATGGACAGCGAGGTGGTCAACGCGCAACTGGCGGATTGGGCGGGCAAGACCGCCAAGTTCGACCCCGAAAAGGACCTTGAGGCGCGGAGAAAGAATTACTTCAGGCATCATCCCGACGGCACGGAAGCTCCCACGGAATTGGATCCGGGTCCGCAGGCCAATCAGAATTACCCCGGCAAGTGCTACGATACCTTCATCGCCCCGCTCGCCGGTCTCGGCGTGAAGGGCACGATTTTTCATCAGGGGTTCAACAACGCGCGTCCCGATGCGGCGGCGTTCTATCATCAGGTTTTTCCCCGGATGATCGCATCCTGGCGCGAGGCGTTTCAGGATTCGGAAATGCCTTTTGGAATCATTTCGCTCTGCACCGACGGTGACCCGCAGACCCTGGAGAATTTCTCCGAGCGCATGATGGACTACGGGATCTATGTCCGTGAGGCGCAGTACAAAACCTTTCTCGATCTCCATCAGGCAGGCGACCGCCATGTGGGCTATGCCAGCAGCTACGACCAACGGCACGCGTGGTATCACCCGCAGAACAAAATCCCTGCTGCTGAGCGCATTGCCTGCTGGGCGTTGGCGACTCAATACGGAATCGCTGGCGTCTATTGGAAGCCGCCGATCCTGACCCGGATGGAACGGGTGGACGGCACCCTGCGGCTCCATTTCGATGAAGAAGTGGGACCGAAGGAAAAGGGCAGCGCGCTGGTCGGCTTTGCCATCTCCGGCGAGGATCAAAAATACCAACCGGCTGAGGCGCAGCCTCTGGTTACCGGAAAAGACCCGCGCGGAAAGCCAAGTTACGACCCCAAAGTGGTGGTATTGAGCAGCCCGCATGTCGCCGATCCCGTCCACTTCCGCTATGCCTGGGGGCGGAATCCGCTGGGGAATGCGTGCATCCCAAGCGTCCCGAAACGCCACATCGCCCTGGGCACCCAGCGCAGTGACGACTGGGCCTACTGGGAAGTGCCCCATCTCGATCTTCCCGCCCATGAGAGAACGACCCGTCAGGGACTGGATAAAATCCGCGAAGCCCTCCGCTTGATCGATCTCGAGCGCCGGGTTCTCGATGCGAAGCGCGTTCTGGAACGCGACGGTGAACGCTACAAGGAGCCCGCCAAGCGATTGTCGCCGGGCGCGGCACAAGGACAACGGTGACAGATGGCACAAGGAATTCGGCAACACAGAAACTGCCAAGGCAAACCATCATTTATTCGGACTGGTTGGTCTGAAAATAAAAATTTACTCAAGCGGTGCATTGGGTTCAGTATGCTCTTTGACAGAAACGCAATCCATTTTTTCCTGAAACCGTAGTTTCTGACTCAGGCAAAAAACAGACGCAAGAATTGGAATTTAGGAGCAGCTTATTATCGAACAATGACCATGAAAAATAAAATGTCAAAGACCACAATAACCCTCCTCGCATGCACCGCAGCCGCGGCATTCGTCGGTTCGGCAAACGGCGGGACGCTTTCAAATATTGGCAATACTTGGCCAGACTCACCCGCCCTGGAAACGGTCACGAATACCGAAGACAACAACGGCCGCGGCGTTACAGAAGCCAGAGGTGAATTTGTTCAGTCGTTTACGACGACTGCCGCGTTTCAGATCGACAAAATCTACATCGAAGTGAATGGTATCACTGCCAATGTGGATTTCCAACTGCGGATTTTTGAAACAAGTGATGTTACAGACGCCACGAACAACGTGGGCACCGTCGTGCTTGCACCGATCACAATCAATACCGCGTTAACCGCGAACGGTAACGTCCAAGACGTCTTGGAGATCGACCTGGTGGGTGCTGAACAAATCAGCTTGTCTGCAAATCAAGGTTACGGGCTTGGATTATCCGTCGTGGACGATGGAGACGCGGGTACAAACTTGCTCGCTTTTGCGTGGAGATGGCACGATCACCGTGGTGCAGTCCCTGAAATATACACCGATGGCCGGGCGTTTGGTGATGGAGCTACTGCCGAATTTGATTTCACCCTCGCCTTCACCGCCGTACCAGAGCCCAACTCGGCAGTGTCTCTGTCCGACTTCACCTACAATCCGGCCGACGGGAGTTCATCCGTGAGCATCAAAGGGCCACCCAACACTCGCTACAAACTGGTCGAGGCCGCCGACCTCGATTTCTCCAGCCCTGATCAGAATCCGATCACGCTGGACGGCGCCACCGTGGGCACCCTGGACTCTGGCGGCGTGATCACCGACTCCAACGGCGACGCAACCGTCCAGTTCCAGTTGGGGACGGGACCGGCGACCTTTTTCAGAGCGGAAGCATTCT
Organism: Luteolibacter sp.; assembly: GCA_041686775.1. Lineage (GTDB taxonomy): Bacteria > Verrucomicrobiota > Verrucomicrobiia > Verrucomicrobiales > Akkermansiaceae > Luteolibacter. The sequence goes on from JAWLDG010000020.1 coordinate 91,722, forward strand.
AGACCTGATGCCGCCATAAAACCGTAACAAGTTCATTACCAATGAGCTCTATGTATTCCAGCCTAAGGGGGTAAACCATCAGAGATTAGGACAGGTTTGAAATTACGAAAAGATTTGCTCAGCAGGTCGATGGCTGCAAGCTGTGCGCCGAACAAATGATTCCCGCCCCTGATGAATCCAGATAGGTTCTGCTCATGAGAAAGAAAATTACCTTCGCACTCCTGAAATCAGCCGCAAGCTCGGATGAACTGGTAATGGATTGCTCGATACCAATCCGCAGATCGTAGTGTCTGATTCAGATAAAAACAGATACAAAAATCGGAATTAAGGCGCAACCTATTAACTGACAATGACCATGAAATATAAAATGCCAATGACTCCAAAAACCCTTTTCGCATGCACCACAGCGGCGGCATTCGCCGGATCGGCAAACGCCGCGACACTTTCAAATATCGGCACTGCGTGGCCAGGCTCACCCACCCTGGAAACGGTCACGAATACCGAAGACAACAACGCCCGCGGCCTTACTGAAACCAGAGGTGAATTTGTCCAGTCGTTTACGACGACCACCGCGTTTCAGATCGACAAAATCTACATCGAAGTGAACGGTATCACGAACAATGTTGATTTTCAGATCCGGATTTTTGAAATGGGAGCAAGTGATGTTAATGCTACCACCGCCGCGCCCAACGTGGGCACCGTCGTGCTTGCACCGATCACACTCAACACCGGGTCAACCGCGAACGGTAACATCCAAGACGTCTTGGAGATCGACTTGCTGGGTGCTGAACAAATCACGTTGTTGGCAAGTCAAGGCTACGGGTTTGGAATATCCGTCGTGGACGATGGAGACGCGGGTACAGACTTGCTCGCTTTTGCGTGGAGATGGCACGATCACCGTGGCGCAGTCCCTGAAATTTACACCGACGGCCGAGCGTTTGGAGACGGAGCTGGCATCGATTTTGATCGAACCCTCGCCTTCACCGCCGTCCCCGAACCCAGCGCGGCACTTCTCGGCGGCATCGGCATGCTGCTGATGCTGCGCCGCCGCCGCCAAGGCTAACGGAAGGCATTCGTTTCAAAGCCGGGGATGACGCAGGTTCATCCCCGGCTCTTTTTTGTGCATCAGCATGCCATCGCATCGGAAAAAGGGTCAGGTACAAAAGAAAATGAGTCGAAATGAAAACGCTCACCAGGCCCTTGATTTTTCCCCTGAAAATGCGATTACCCGGCAGTAACCGATCCACCATGAAACACGCCCTCACCCCCGCAATCCTGCCATGGCATCGGCTTGCGATGGTTTCCGCAGTGCTTGTTCCATTTTCGCAAATTGCCTCCGCGGACTCACCGTCCGCCGACACGACCCCGGCCCATTCGTCAACAGAGGAATCCCCGGGTATTGAAGCCTCGAACTATCGGGTGGCGAACCTGCGTTGCAACGGTCTCGAGAATCCCCTGGGTGTGGTTGGCGCACCCCGGCTGGCTTGGTCGGCTTCCTCGCCCACCCGGAATCAGCGGCAATCGGCCTGGCAGGTTCTCGTCAGCTCGTCATCCGAAAACCCGACCGTTGAGGATGCGGACATGTGGGATAGTGGAAAAGTGGAGTCCGCGCAATCCCTGCACATCCCCTATGCGGGCCGACCTCTTGCCTCGCACCGCACATATTTCTGGAAAGTCCGCTGCTGGGATAAGGCCGGGCAACCCTCGGAATGGAGCGAGCCGGGCAAATGGACGACAGGATTGATGCAGGCCGACGAATGGAAGGCGGAATGGATTGGTTCGGAGGTGCCATTGGACAAGGGTTTGCCAATCTTCAGGAAACACGCGGAACTCGAACGGCCCGTCAAAAGCGCCATCGCATCCGTCTGCGGCCTGGGACACTACGAATTGTTCATCAACGGGAATAAGGCGGAAGATCGATTCCTTGATCCGGCATGGTCGAATTATGAAGATACGGCCTATTACAATACCTTCGACATCACGGATCATGTGAAACAGGGCGGCAATGTCTTCGGCATCATGCTCGGAAAAGGATTTTACAACACCGTGGACGACCGTCGCGCCCACGGCGTGTATTACGAGTATCCACTGCAATTCATCCTGCAGGCGACCATCGAATATGAGGATGGTTCGAGCGAGACGATCCTCTCCGACGGAAGTTGGAAAACCACCACCGGGCCGATTTTGCATGATGCGATTCTGGGAGGAACCGATTACGACGCAAGGCGGCTGCCTGCCGGGTGGCTATCGGCGGACTTTGATGACGGCGATTGGGGGGAGGTCGTCGTCCGGGAGCGCTTCGGCGCGGTGTTGCGCCCGGCTGAAGCGCCTCCGATGAGGGTCTTTGAGATCTTCGACCCCCAACGGGTGGATCAACCCGAGCCGGGTGTCTTCGTTTATGTGTTCGGGCAGAATGCTTCGGCCAAGCCGCGAATCCGGGTGTCGGGCAAGGCGGGCCAGACCATCCGGCTCAAACCGGCCGAACAGCGAGCCGGCCAGACCGGGCGCACCAACGACGGAACCGGGCGGGTCAATCAAGCGGGCGTAGGGACGCCGAATTACTGGGAATACACCCTCCGCGGCGATGGCGACGAAACGTGGACACCGCCATTCAATTACAGCGGCTACCAGTATATCGAGGTGACCGGAGCCGTGCCCGAGGGCACGGACAACCCCGCGGGCCTGCCGGTGGTCAAGGAGCTGCAATCCCTCCATGTTCGCAATGCCAGCCCCGTGGTTGGAACGTTTTCCTGTTCCTCGGACTTGTTCAACGGCATCTACAAAATCGTGGATTGGGCGGTGCGCAGCAATATGGCGCATGTCCTGACCGACTGCCCGCATCGCGAAAAACTCGGCTGGCTTGAAGTCAGCCACCTGATGGGGCCTTCGATTGCCTACGGTTATGACATTGAGAATTTCTATTCGAAGGTCACCCGGGACATTCGCGACACCCAGGCGGACAGCGGGGAGATCTATACCGTGGCTCCCTATCCCAGGCCGGTCAGGCCCAGGCTCGCGGCACTTCGTTACACCCCCGAATGGGGCGCAGCGGGAGTCATTCTGCCGTGGCAGTTGTATCAATGGTATGGGAATCGGGAGGCCCTGGTCGAGAACTTCGACATGATGCGCGGGTTTGTGGACTACATGCATGAGACCTCCACCGATCTTGTGCCCTTGTCGGGCTTGGGCGACTGGTTCGACTACGGGCACGGCCACCATCCGGGACGCCCCCAGTACACATCACCGGAACTGACGGCGATGGCCACGTTTTTCGAGTGCACCAAGGTGCTTGCCCAAACAGCAGCGATCCTCGACAAGCCGGATCTTGCGGAGCGTTACGCGGCATTGGCCGGGGACATCCGGAGCGCCTTCAACGAGCTCTATTTCAATGGCAGCGATGAATACGCCAACAAAGGCAGTTGCCAGACTGCGAATGGCATGGCACTGGCCACGGGCCTTGCGCCGGAGGAGCACCGGGCCGCGATTGCCCGGAAAGTGGTGGACGAGCTGCGTTCACGCAACTACCAGCAGACATCCGGCGATGTCGGCTTCAGCTATCTGCTCGAAGCGCTGATGGATACCGGTCATTCCGACGTCGTTTTCTCCATGATCAACCGCGATTCGATGGGCAGCTACGGCGGGATTGTCAAACAGGGTTGGACAAGCATGCCGGAAGCCTGGGATATCCAATTGGGTTCCTCGCTCAACCACTGCATGCTCGGCCACGTCCAGCAGTGGTTCTGGCAGGACCTGGCCGGGATCCGTCCGGACCCGAGCGGTCCCGGATTCAGTAAATTCATCATTCAGCCGGCGCTTGTCGGCACCGTCGATGCCGCCGAAGGTGTCTATCATTCGAGATATGGAAAGATCATGAGCAAATGGTCAAGGACGGATGACACCATCACTCTGGAAGTATCCGTTCCTGTGAATACCACGGCCAGCGTCCGCCTGCCGATTGGCGCGGCGGCCAAGGTTCTGGAAGGCGGGAAGCCGCTGGATACCTCGTCCGATATCCTTGAGGTGCGGGAAATGGAGGAATTCCTACTGATTCGTATCGGATCCGGCTGTTACAAATTCACCATCCGACCATGATCCTAGATTCAGAGATGGAACCACAGATTTCACAGATTTCACAGATTATGAATGCTTTGTGTAGATCAACGATTTCACCCAATGAGTGAAATCCTCACAAAAATATTGATGAATTAATCCTCTGTGAAATCTGTGTAATCTGTGGTCAAAACGCCTGTTTTCACCTTCGAACTGCGGATTCCAGGTTAATTCCGCTTGTAGTTAATCATCTGCTCGGCTGCGTGGTCGACCAGCGTTTCATGGCCCCCTTCGAAGATGGTGAGGCTCGCGCGTTGCGATTCCGAATGGTGCCAGACTTCTCGATTCTGAATTCTTTTTCCCGTGGGTTCGACCGCTTTGGTCAGGAGTCTGACGAAAGTCGGCGCGTCCACCTGGCGCTCGGGCGGGGCCAATCGGTTATACAGATGGATTGAATGGCTGATCGGCACGCTGCCGTTGTAACCGTCCTCTATCCCCGCGTAGAGATGGAGGCGGCCCTCACGATCCGGAATCGGCATATGCATGGGAGATCGCGCCGCGGCCACCACGGGATCAAAACCGCCTCCGCATACTTTTTCGATATCCTTCGCATACTTCGCGCGGCGCTGTCGGGACTGCAGATACCACTCCTCGATATCGGTGATGGGCACCCAGGCAAAAAATGCGGCCACCGGATGCGCACTCTTGAAGTAGGCGGCGCAGGTCGCATGCCCGCCACCGCTTGCCCCGAAGATATAGATCCGCTCGGAGTCGACATCCCAGTTTGCGAGGCAATAGCTGATGGCATCGTCGATATCCTGCAGGGCCAGCTCGCTCGCGCAGGCCTCGGGCCTGGTATTGCCACCGCGGAAATCCGGGCGGATGTAGTGGAACCCGGCTGCCTGCATTTTCGGCGCAAGCGGATCCTGCTGCGCATAGGTGGCGGACCAGCTATGCAGACTGACCACCAAAGGCCGCGCACCGCTCTGCCCGCTCTCGGATACGTAGGCGCGCTGCAACTCACTATCCAGAGTGCTGGGAATTTCCACCACCTTGAAACCGGCAGGCCAGTCGGACTTCTTCGTCGAGTCCCACTCCGGCTCATTCCTGCCGTCTGCACTCGCGCCCTGCCCCGCGCCCCATTGCGAGGAGCTGAAGAAAAACCCGAGCAAGAGCAGGATCGCCGTGAACAGCGCATGTTTTTCTTTAGCGATCATTGCTAATGATTACTCCTATGTTAGGACTAAGGCAAGCCGTTTACGTGCCGAAGACGGGCAACGTCTTGTCGAACATACCTTGAAACCACTCGCCCTACTTCGCCTCGGCCGTGCGCCCGGCATCGCTGAGGTCGCCTGCAACAATATTCGGCCCATCAACCTTGTGACTGCGGACTAATGAATCGCGCGGAATTCGAAGTAAACCCGGCCGGAAATCGGCGCATCGAGCTTGGCGGGGCCGCCAAGTGGAGTGAGGCGTTCCGGGACTTTGAATTTATCCCCGACTCCGGGAATTTTGTGGAATAGGAAGAGGCCGCCTGTCTCGGGATAGGCAGGCTCTTCATTGACCGGAAGGGGCGCCTTCACCGGCCTCGAAACCCCCATCGGCGTCGGCGAAACTGGCATGATGGTGAGGGATTGTCCGCAGTGCAGCTTGAGCTGCATCCAATTCACCGCGTCGAAAACGCCTTTGAACTCCGGGAAGGGCCGCGCAAATTTTTTTCTGTAAAAGTGGCTGATGGCTTTTTCTGAAGGTGGTTGTTTTTGTGTTTTCCGGTTTGATTTCTGTTAGTTCAGGGATAGG
>JAWLDG010000021.1:0-94947 GCA_041686775.1 Luteolibacter sp.
ATACAACGCTCTGAAATTCAGGATCTTCACACCCCTGTCAGAGTCCGGAACGGCGGGTGTGTCACGCCTTCAACTCTCAGCAAAACTGACGGAGAGCCAGATTTATTGGGGGGGTGCGCCTACTGGGGAGCAGGCGCTGGCGAAGTCACGCCAGATGGATGAATGGCATTGTCTACATGGTGAATAAGCCCGGATCGGAAAAGGTTACGATTTTTCATCATATATTTTCGATTGGTCGGTCAAGGAAGCCAGGGGGGCGTGAAGCTCGTGAAGGGAATGGTGGGCGATTCTTGATCCGGCGTCTGAGTCAAGGCTGATCTTCTCTCGTGGCGGGAAGAGCACGCTGATGCGCAATACCTTTAAGGAAATGAGATATCCTTGCCCGATGTTGCGAGTTTCCAAGGGCGTGCCATTCTCATCTCATTCTCCGGCGCTTTGACTCGGTGCCGCCTCACGGCACCTCGCCCTGCGGGCATGTCGCGTTCGCTCCTGTCCAAAACGGCTACAAGCCTTCGCCGTTTTTCGGGGTAGCGCCCTACCGCTGATGCGCCGAGCTGGGGGCTCGGCGCTTCCGGGTGCAAATGGGCAGATGCGGGCAGGACGCCCACGCTCCCCTTATTTCCGTCCGAAAACCGGGCGGTTTTCGTCCATGAGTGCCCAGATTTCCTTTTCGCCGAGGGCGGCGCGGAGGATGTGGAGTTCGTCGATGTCGGCATCAAGGGTGGACACGCCGGGGGTGACGCCGGGCAGGGCGCCGATGAGCAGGCGGGCGGAGGATTCGGCTGTGGCGAATGGATAATTGACGCTGCCGGCTTGAAGGGATGCCGTGGGGACCAGATCGCCATCAATGAAATGGAGCACCTCGGGCTGGCCGTCATCGGATTTCCGCCCGGTGTGAACGGTGGCGATGTGCGTCCACTGGTCGCGGGGCAGCGGGACTGTGGAATCATGGAAGAAGCGGCCGTCGCTGACGGACCAGCGCGGAGTTTTCGTGGGGAGCGCGAAGGCGGCCCACCCGGATGCGGAACCGCCCCATGCGACGAACGGAGTGGCGAATAACGGACGCTGGCTGAACAGGCCGTGCTTGCTGGCACCGAAGCCCTCACTTGAGGGGACCCAGCCGCTGGAGGGCGAGATTGTTTCGGCGTATCCGGCGACGACCGGGCTTTCGAAATCCTCGGTAAACACGACGGTTTCGGGACCGGTGCCGCGGCGAGTGGTCAGGCGGAGGTGGTCGTAGAGCGCCGAGCTGCTGGTCTTTACAAGGCGGATGCCGATATCCCTGCCCAGCCGCGGGTCATCGGCGCGGGGCGTGAACGAGACGCGTCCGGATTTGGACATGTCGGTGGTGGTGACGCGACCCGCGGCTGTGGCGAGAACACTGCCCGGTCTGCTTCCATAGGTGGCCACCGCGCGCGCTTCATCGTCCACCGAGCGATCGAAGGCGACGAGTTCCACATGGTAATCGGAAGACTCCTGGGCTGGCAGATTGGCCGCGTGGAATGTGAGCGTGTAGGTCACGCCCGCGGTGAGCGTCACGCCGGTCGCGCCTTGGGCGGTGGTGAGACCGGAGTTGGTGTAATTGAGCAGGTAGGCCTGATCGCCGAACGGCGTCGTCGCGCCAAGGCCGGTGCGCGGGTCGGCGAACGAGGCGGAAACTCCACCGCGATGGCGGATCCATGCGGCGATGGTGCGCGGAGCGTTGCCGTCGATGCCGGGAAAGGCGGATTCGGCAAACAGGCCGTCGCCATTCATGGAAAGGGCTTGCCCGAAGATGCCGCCGGTCAGGCATCCGGCGGGATCGATCTTCACGCCGGCGACATGCTGCGGCCGGATGGCGTGGTCCTCGATGCCGGGGAAATTTCCCGAGGCCGGGAAAGCCTCGCCTACCAGCGAGTCGAACGACCAGTGGATGTGATGGGGTTGTTTGGAAAACTGCCGGCGGAACAGGCTCGATTTGAGGTCGAGTGGAGTGCCCGTGCCATCGGAGTCGAAACGCATCGCCTCGCCTTCGGCCAATTCCGTTTCCCGCGCGCCGGGCGCGGACGGGGCCACCAGAACGCGGCCATCGGCGACGTGGACCTCGAGGTCGTCGCGGGTATCGAAGCGGATTCCGAATTCGGTGCCGAGGTCGATGACGCGGGCGCGTTCGGTGCGGACAGTGAAGCCGCGGGCGTTGGCGGGCACATGGAACCAGCCCAGGCCGCCGTCCATGCGCAGGGTGCCAATCGAGATCAGTTCGAGTTGGGCCGGTCCTTCGACGAGTGCCTCGACGCCACTGGGGAAACCGAGGCGCAGCAGGCCGCGCGAGACGGTGATCTGGTCGCCGGGGAGAAGGTTCCCATCCGGAACGGCCGCTTTCTCGTCGCGGACGACGGCGTAGAATGCGTCCTCCGACCCTTCGATCACGATCGTTGGCGTGGAAGGATGCGTATTCCATGGTGCCTGGAACAGGAGCAGTCCGAATCCCAGCACCAACACGGCGGCAACCGCATAGCTCAGGGAGATGACCGCGCTGCGGCGCTTCTCGCGGCGCAAGGTCTCGATGCTGATCGGCATGGTGCCCAGCTCCATCCTGGATTTTGCCGACTGGTGCATGAGTGCGGCGAACTCGGCATGCCTGATGTAAAGGTCGCGGACCTCCTCGTGCGAACGCATCAGTTCCATCAGGCGGGCGTGATCGTCCGGTGCGATCACGCCGTCTCCGAGATCCTCGATCCAGCGCGAGACGTCCCGCATGTCGATGTGATCGGTCGGTTTCATGCGGTTTTCTCCCTCATTCGGGTTTTGCGTTCAAGGCATTCGCGCAGGCTTTCACGGATGCGGTGCAGCGAGACCTTCAAGGCCCCGACGCTGCGGCCGGAGGCACGCGCGTATTCCGCCAGTCCGGCCTTGTTCCAGTAGCGGTGGAGCACCAGTTCCTGATCCCTGACCTGCAACTGGCTGATGCAGTCGTTGAGATCGGCGATCTTGCGGTTCAACTCCGCGGCATCCATTTCCATGGCCCGCGCGGCGATGAGTTCGAGGACGTCGTCGTCGAGCGGCTGCCGCCGTTCCCGGCCGAGTTTTTGCTGCATCGCCATCACCTGGAAGCGGGCGGTGGTGAGCGCCCAGGCCTTGAAGTTGGTTCCCATGGCGAACTGCCCGCGCTTGGTCCACAGCACCTGGCTGGTGTTCTGGATCACGTCCTCGGCCTCCGGCAGTCCGGGCATCAGGGAAATCACATAGGCACGGATCAGCGACTGGTGCGACACCAGCAGATTCACAAATTCCTGTTCCCGCTGTTCCGTGGAGTCCGACAAGGCCAATCAATTCCTTTCCGTGGGAAATAGCCCGGAAACCCGGAAGGTTACACGATTTCCTCCTTCACGGGGTCCCAGCGAACCAGGGCCTTGCGGCGGAAGGACTCCATCGACATCGCGATCACCGCGGTTTCGATGAACGCCTCATCCTCATCGCAGCGGGGTTTTTCGCGGGTGCGCACGCAGTTGAGGAAATCGTGGAAGTGGTCGGGCCTGCGGTGCTCCTTGCCGGCGGTGAAGAAAAACGACGGCTCGGGCTGCGGATAGACCGCCGGTTTGTGCGCGGCTTCGTCGCCATAGACTTCGAACTGGCTGGCGTTCTGGCCGATGGAATTGAAGATGACGCGGCCATTGCGGCCGATGTATTCCGGCGACTGCGAGCGGCGCGAGTTCATGCAGCCTTCGAAGGTCACGATGCAGTCCTTTTTTTCGAACACATAACTGGAAATCCAGGTATCGGGCGTCTCGCGGTCGTCCTTCCAGAACGCGTTGTGGGCGTGCGTCACGCAGGTATCCGGGATGCCGTGGCGCAGGACCGACTGGACGTGATCGAGTTCGTGCGAGAGCAGGTCGCCGGCCTGGCCGGTGCCGTAGGGCCAGTAACAGCGCCAGTGCCAGAAATGGCGCTCGTTGAAATCGATCGACGGAGCCGGGCCGAGCCAGCGTTCCCAATCGAGATCCCTGATGACCTGTTGCGGATCCGGCCGCTCGAAATTGCCGTAGCCACCATACCAGCGCCATGGCGGACGCTCCGGGGTATTGTTGAAGAAGCGGCCGGTATTCACCAGGGTGACCTCGCCGATTTCTCCCGCTTCGATCCTCTTGCGGGCCTCGTCCGCGGCGGCGAGCTGCCGGCCCTGATGGCCGAGCTGCATGATGGCCTTTGCATCCTTCACCGCCTTGCGCATGCGCTTGGCGGACTCCACCGAGGTGGTCCAGCCCTTCTCGCAATAGACGTCCTTGCCGGCGGCCACGCAGTCGAGCAGCATTTTTTCATGCCAGTGGTCGGGTGTGGCGATGATGACCGCCTCGATGTCGGACTCGGCGAGCATTTCCGTGTAGTCGGTGAATGCCTTGACGTCGGGATTGTTGGACGCCTCCACGCCTTTTTTGAGGTGCGGTTGGTACACATCGCAGACGGCGACCACCTTGCAGGCCTTGCTGTTGCCGGCGGCGCTGATGAGCATTCCGCCACGTGTGCCGAGACCGATCTGCGCCACCTTGACCGGCTCGGAGGTGGGCTCTGCACCGCGCAGGATGACAGGGGCGGCGAAGGTGCTCGCCAGCGCGATCTTACCCGTGGTTTGCATGAAATGGCGGCGGTTCAACGAGTCGGAGTAATTCATGGCAGGTTTGATACGGGCGATCGGCGGGCCGTATTGCTCCGATATCGCCCATTGGTGCAAAGAGTGCCGGAAACCTGCCGTAAGTCCCCTGCCCCTTCCGATGAAACCATTCCGCATCCTTGCCGCCACTTTCGCCATTTCGCTCGCAGCTTCCGCCAAGCTATCCGCGGAAACCGACCCTCCGTACGACATCGTCGTTTACGGCGATGCCTCCGGCGGGGTGACCGCCGCGGTGCAGGCGGCTCGCATGGGGAAAAACGTCGTCCTCGTTTCCCAATACGGCCACCTCGGCGGCCTCAGCAGCAGCGGCCTGGGTTGGAGCGACATCGGCAACAACGCGATCCTCGGCGGACTGGCCCGCGAGTTCTACCACCGCCTCTACCGGCACTATCAGAATGACAAGGCATGGACACACGAAGCCCGGGCCGACTACGGCAACGCGGGCCAGGGCGTCCCCGCGCTCGATCCGAAAACCGAACTCGCCTCCACCTTCGAGCCGAAAGTCGCCGAAGCCATCTTCGACGCCATGGTCCGCGAGGCCGGCGTGCGCGTGGTCCGTGGCCGCCTTGACCTCAAGCGCGGCGTGATCAAGGATGGCAAAAGAATTACCGCCATCCGCTTGGTGGACGGCACCGTGATCGAGGGGCGCATGTTCATCGACGCCTCCTACGAGGGCGACCTCCTCCCCGGTGCCGGCGTCTCGTTCGTGACCGGCCGCGAGGCGAATTCCGAGTTCGACGAAAAAGGCAACGGCATCACCGGTCCGCTGCCGAAAAACCAGCTCCCAAAGGGCATTGACCCTTACATCATTCCCGGCGACTCCGCCAGCGGCCTGCTACCGGGTGTGAACCCGGACATGGGCGGCGAGGTGGGCGATGCCGACGAGCGCCTGCAAGCCTACTGCTACCGGATGGTGCTCACCGACGTGGAAAAAAACCGCGTGCCGGTTCCCAAGCCGGACAACTACGACGAAAAGGACTACGAAATCCTCTTCCGCGCCATCGAAGCCGGACAGAAGGGCGGATTCTTCAAACTCAGCATGATGCCGAACCGCAAGACCGACAGCAACAACAACGGCGGCATCTCCACCGACTTCATCGGCGGCAACTACGGCGACGGCTGGAACTGGGCCACGCTCGACCACGATCAACGCGACAAGCTCGCCGCCAAACACCGCGACTGGCAGCTCGGCCTGGCCTGGACGCTCCAGCACCACCCGCGCGTGCCGGAAGCGATCCGCAAACAACACCAGCCCTGGGGACTGCCCAAGGACGAGTTCGCCGACAATGGCCACTGGCCCTACAACCTCTATGTCCGTGAAGCCCGCCGCATGCGCTCGGATTTCGTCATGACGGAAAAACACTGCCGCAACCAACTGCCCGTCGAGGATCCCGTCGGCATGGGCGCCTACACGCTCGATTCACACAACGTCCAGCGCTTCGTCCACAAGGGCATGGTGAAAAACGAAGGCGACATCCAAAGCCACCTCGGCGGCCGCGCCTATGGCATCTCCTACCGGGCCATCGTCCCGCGTGCCTCCGAATGCGAGAACCTGCTCGTGCCCTGGGCGCTCTCCGCCACCCACATCGCCTTCGGCTCGATCCGCATGGAGCCGGTCTTCATGATCCTCGGCCAAAGCGCCGCCACCGCCGCCTGCATGGCCATCGACTCAGGGACCCCGGTGCAGGAAGTTCCCTACGATGCCTTGCGCAAGCGGCTCATCACCGACGACCAGCGGCTCAAGTAGCCCGTATTTTCTCACCCCGGTTCCCCGAACCAAGCGATTGCCCGGTCACTCCGGAAAACGCGACTCAGCGCTGGAAACCCTTGCATGATCAAATGTAAAAATCCCAACAAACCACTGTCATTATGCCACTTGCAGAAAAAATGTCTCACCTGAGACATTTTTTCGTTCGGTCATTTTCCACGACATTCCTGTAGCTGGGTTGCGCCGGGAAAGCGGCGTGACAGCATGCTTCGTCATTCCGCAAGATCACGGCGATCCGCCTGCGTATTGCCAGTCTCGAAATCCACCGACCACATCATGTTTCCAATTACGACCACTCCACACCTGCGTCGCATGGTCCTTTGCTTTGCCGCGCTTCTCGGCAGCCTGCACCCCGCCGCCGCCGCCCCGGCGGGCGCACTCGGCAACTTCGGCCCCACCGGCATCGAACTCGCCGCGCAAAACGACCACTCGCTGCTCGTCACCGCGGTGCAGCCCGGCTCACCCGCCGAGGGCGTGGTGAAACAAGGCGATGTGATTGAAACCATCGGCGGCAAGGCGCTGCCCGCCGACTCGTGGGACCAGCGCGCGATGCTCGGCGACGCCATCACCCGCGCCGAAGCTGGCGACGGCTCGCTCGAACTCTCCGTCCGCGGCACGGCCGGCAAAACGGTGGTGAAAATCCCCGCCATCGGCGCATGGAGCGAAACCTGGCCGCTCGATTGCCCGAAAACCGACCACATCGTCCGCGCCCACGCCGATTACCTCGCCAAGGTCGTCGCCGATGCGCGCGACGGATTCGCCGGCCACAACATGAATGACGCGCTCGGCATCCTCGCCCTGCTCTCCACCGGCGAGGACCGGGACCTTGAAGTGGTGCGCGGCATCTATCAGCGCCGGATGAGGGATTTCAAAGCGGACTCCATCGGCGCCCACAGCTGGCACAACGGCTATCAGGGCATCGCGGTTTGCGAATACTACCTGCGCAGCGGCGACAAGTCGGTGATGCCGCTCATCAACGCGATCTGCGAGGCGGCCCGCAAGTGGCAGGTGCAGGGCGGCTGGACCCACTGGGCCACCGGTGTGAACCCGCAATACGTCGGCGGCGGCCTGCTCAACGCCGCCGGCACCAACCTGCTCACCACCCTGCTGCTCGCCAAACACTGCGGCGCGAAAGTGGACGACGAAACCCTGCACGACGCGTTGGTGTTCTTCTACCGGTTCGCCGGCCACGGCGCGAACGCCTACGGTGACCACCGGCCGGAAGGCGGCTATGGCAGCAACAACGGCAAGACCGAGCAGGTCGCCATCGCCATGCACATCGCCTCCATGGCGGAGAACGGCGAAGTCTATGCCATGGCCCGCGACAAGTGCGCGCTCTCCTCGCTCTATTCCTACCGCAGCATGCTCGCCGGCCACACCGGCCCGATCGGCCTGATCTGGTATGCCCCGGCGGCCCATTTCATGAGCGGAAAAAAAACGGACCTCTACCGCAACCGGCTCGACCAGACCCGCTGGTATTACGAACTCTCGCGCCGCCACGACGGCGCGCTCGGCATGAGCGGCGGCGCGCGCTACGACAACGACGCCTACGGCCGCTCCACCGTGCTCGGCCTCACCGCCCCGCGCCGCACGCTGCAGATCACCGGTGCGCCGAAGTCGCCGCACGCCGTTCCATTCACCCTGCCCAAAAGGCCGTGGGGCCGTCCCGCCGATCTCGCGTTCTTCAACCTCGACGGCGGCCCGGCCTACCAGCCCCTCGATCCCGTTCCGCACATCGAGTTCGGAAAAATCGCCACCGTCGGCAAAGCGGAACTCGAGCGCGTGGCCAGCCACCCGGAACACGTCTATCGCGAGGAAACCGCCGAAGCGCTGCGCAAGGGCGCACATTACGACCTGATCGAAAAACTCCTCGAATCGAAGGATCCGCTCGCCCGCCACACCGGCTGCCTCGCCATCAACCATTTCCTGCCATGGAGCGTCTCGCGCAGCCGCGGCTGGATCAGTTCGCTCACCATCGGCCCGGAAAACTTCACTCCGCGCATGTTCCAGGCGCTCATTGCCATGGTGCGCAATCCCGAGGAGGCACTGTGGCTCGTCGATCAATCGATGATCGCGCTCGCCCTTGCGAAACCGGAACAGACGAAAGGCGAACTCGCCGCCCTGCTGCCATGGCTCAGCCACGACGAATGGTGGCTGCGCGAGTCGGCCTCCATCGCCCTCTCCCCCGCCCTGTCGGACTCCGAAGGCGCGCGCAAAGTCTTACCGGAATTGGCCGCCATGCTCGCCGCCACCGATCACGTCAAGGGCCGCGGCTACGTCGAGTGGATGCTCGCCCGCAACATCAGGCAGATCCCGGATGAGGTCCGCCACCTGGTGCCCGCGGCGTTGAAAAAAGCCTACATCGAGACCCCGTCGCAGGTTTCCGTGGAGGGAGAGATGGACCGCATCGGCATTTCCAGCGTGATCCTCTCCGGCACGCTCAACTGGATTCTAACAGCCGATCCCTCGCTCGCCCCGGAAATGGCCAAACTCAGCGTCAGCCGCCTTGACGACATGCGCCCGCGCGAACTCGCCATCCAACTCGACACCCTGATTGCCGCCGCCTCGAAACTCGATCCCGCCAAACAGCGCGAAACCGGCGCCATCCTCGCCAAACATTACCGTCCGCACCTCATCGCGCAAAACCCCGAGGCGCTGTCACCCGATTCCAAAGTCCGCCTCGCCGACCGTGTCGCGATCGTCAACAAGGTGCTGCAAATCGACGAACTGACCGGCAACTCGCCGGGCTGGCAGTTGTTGGACAACTCCGCGACCGGCAACCAGCAATGGCATCATCATTCGTTCCAACCCGCGGACGCTCCGCCGGAAGGTGAAATGAATCGCTACCGCAAAATCGATCTGCCGGCGGAGCTAAGCAACTGGTTCCAACCCGGCTACGACCCCGCCGCGCACGGCTGGCACAGGATCACCGCCACCGTCGGCGCAAAGGCGCCGCAATCCTATCGCAACACCCCCGCATGGAAATCCGCCGACAAGGCCGGCGAGGTTCTTTTCCTCCACAAGACCTTCGATCTGGCGGACACCGACCACGCGTTGCTGCGTCTCGTCACCTACACCCGCCAAGGCTATCGCATTTATCTCAACGGCCAATTGATCGTCGAAAACAAGGGCCGCTCGAAAACCTGGCAGCCGCAATACCATTATCTCGATGCCAAGGCCCGCCAGCACCTCAAGCCGGGCACCAACGTGCTCGCCGCCACCAGCTTCATGCAATACTTCCGCGGCAAGGAAGGCGACATCGAGGTCTATCTGGAAGGACTCGAAAAACTGCCTTCCGCGAAATGATGATGAAACATGATGGGCATCACCACGCGATCGCGTGGGTGACATCCGGCCGGTTCCGTGCCATGCTCCGCGCATCGACTTTCCGCACCCCCCGCGGTTTCTGAGACCCGGAACATGGGTGCCCCCCCAGCATAGTGTGTGTCACTGCCCCGATCGCTCCCCCCGCGTTGTGATCGGGGCAGTCTGGGAGGAAAAAATTCCTCAGGCGAAGACCGCGCGCAGCGCCCAGTCGATGCCGGCGCCGATCAGCGAGATCGCCAGCGAGCCTAACAGCGCCCAGCGGAAGCCGTCGATCTTGAGACCGCTCGTCAGCTTGTCCGTCATCGCGAGAAACACCGCGTTGATGAACCAGCGCGTGATGAACGAGAGCAGCCAGGCGATGCCGAGCGTGGCGATCGTCAGCACGCCGAAGAACAACCAGCCGAGCAGCGCGTTGATGATGCCGAAGACAGCCGCGACGAAGACCGCGCTGCCGAAACTCTTCAGGTGGAAACCGGGCAGCAGCATGGCGGTGAGCCAGAACGCGAGGGAGAGAACGAGCCAGGATATGAGAAGTTGCATCATGGTTTCTGAATGGGGTTGTCATCGCACACTGCATCATCAAACGCCGGGATGCGAACCGTAATTTCCACCGTGAACCGGCCGTGGATTGACAGGGCATCGGCCGTGAACCGTATTCCGCTCATGCGAAACCTGCTTTTACCGGTCCTGATCGCGCTTTCATTGCCCGCCCATACCGCGGAAAAACCGAACTTCATTTTCATCCTCAGCGACGACATCGCGCAGGGCGACCTCGGCTGTTACGGCCAGAAGCTCATCCGCACGCCGCGACTCGACGCGATGGCCGCGGAGGGCACGCGATTCATGCAGGGGTATTGCGGCACCACCGTCTGCGCGCCGAGCCGCGCCTCGTTCATGACCGGCCTGCACAGCGGGAATTGCCCGATCCGCGGCAACTACGAGGTGCCGCCCGAGGGACAGTTGCCGTTGCCTGCGGAAACGGTGACGATCGGCGAGGTCGCCAAGGCGGCGGGCTACGCCACCGGCGTCTTCGGCAAGTGGGGCATGGGCTTCTTCGACACCACCGGCAGCCCGCTCAAGCAGGGCTTCGACCGCTTTTTCGGCTACAACTGCCAACGCCACGCCCATTCCTATTTCCCGACCTATCTCTGGGACAACGACCGGGCGTTCCTGCTTCCCGGCAACGACGGCCGGACCGTCGGCGAGACCTACGCGCAGGAACTTATCCAACAGGAAACCATGCGCTGGCTGCGCGCCAACGGCGAACGGCCGTTTCTTTTGTTCTATGCCATCACCCTGCCGCACGGGCGTCACGAAATCGACGACTTCGGCATCTATCGAGACAAGCCGTGGACCGATCAGCAAAAGGCCTACGCCGCCCAGGTCACCCGCGTCGATTCCGATGTCGGCGAACTGCTGGACACGCTGCGCGAACTCGGAATCGAGAAAAACACACTGGTCGTTTTCTCCGGCGACAATGGTTCTTCGTTTTCGCCGAATTCCGCCATTGGCGGGCTGTTCGACCAAGCCTCCAACGGCCTGCGCGGCTACAAGCGCGGGATGTATGAAGGCGCGCTGCGCCAGGCGGCGCTCGCATGGTGGCCGGGCACCGTGCCGGCCGGACGGGTGGACGACCATCCATGGGCGTTCTGGGACCTGATGCCGACATTTGCCGAACTCAGCGGCGTCACTCCACCGGAGGGCTACCGGACCGACGGCCACTCGCTGGTCAGTTATCTCAAAGGCGGCGAAGCCCCGCTGCGCGACAGTTTCTACTGGGAACTCCACGAGCACGGCGGCCCGTTCCAAGCGGCCCGTTTCGGAAAATGGAAGGCGGTGCGCAACGGGCCCGGCAAGCCGGTCGAGATCTACGACCTCGATGGCGATCCCGGGGAATCGAAGAACCTCGCCGAGGAACGGCCGGAACTGGTGAAACAGGCGGAGACGATTTTCGAACAGGCCCACAGCGCCGATCCGAACTGGCCGATGGACGGCCTGCCGGAAGAGCGCGAGCGGAGCCAGAACGAGGCATGGAAAACCAAGCGCCAGCGCGACAAGGACGGCTGGACACCTCCCGGTGCGATCCCGTTCGAGGAGTGGAAAAAGCAGCGCTGAACGATGCGGGGCCGTCCGGTT
Source organism: Luteolibacter sp. (assembly GCA_041686775.1). Classification (GTDB taxonomy): domain Bacteria; phylum Verrucomicrobiota; class Verrucomicrobiia; order Verrucomicrobiales; family Akkermansiaceae; genus Luteolibacter. The sequence goes on from JAWLDG010000021.1 coordinate 11,880, forward strand.
TTCGCTTGCGCCCGACTCACCTGCGCTCACCGCTCTGGTCCCAGCTCGCCGAGTGGAGCCGCCACTTGCCGAGGTCGTCGCGCTGCCAGCGGAAGGTCACTTCGAAGCGGCCGTCCACCGGGCGGCGGTCGGCCAGTTCGACCAGGGCGTCGAGCGTGAATACGACGGTTCCCTCGTCGCCGTCGGTGGTGACGGATTCGAAGCGGTCGTGCTGGAAGCGGGTTTCGCGCGCATGGCTGGAGAGCCACGAGTAGGCGGATTCGAGTTCGCTGCGGTCGAAGGTGCCGTTGGCCTCGCCAATGGTGGGGGTGTCGAGTTCCACTTCGGGCGCGAGCAGGGCGTTGAGCGAGTAGGTTCCGAGCGCGCGGCCGGAGCGCGCCTCGCCGGGTTCCATCGTCAGGGTGTCGAGCAGCGAGAGCGTGCGGCGCTTGATCACCTGCCCGGGCGAGAACCACCAGATGGCGGCCAGCAGGAGCACGAGGAAGGCGGCGGCGTAGGGAAGGTATCGTTTCATGGGGACTGCTTGGCTTGGTTGGGATCGTAGAAGATGCGGATGTCGGCTTTTTCCGAGCCGAGCAGTTGCTGCGCCCGCTTGAGCGCGCCGCGGGTGGAGAGGTTGGGGTTGCGCGGGCTGCCGAGGAACAGGTTCGTCTCGCCCGCACGGCGGTTGCAGCCGTTCTGCAGGGTTTCCAGCACGCCGGAGTGCTTGAGCACGCGGTAAACGTCGCGCGAGGCGCCGGACACGATGAGATGAAGTCCTTTTTCCCGCATGAAACGGATCAGGTCCTCAAGCGCCATCACGCTGGTGGCGTCGAGATGGCGCGCGTTCTTGAGCCGCAGGATGATCACCTGGATCGCGGGATCGGAAACGGTGCGCTGGATCTGCGTGCGGAACAGCTCGGAGGCCCCGAAAAACAGATCGCCCTCGACGTGCACGATCGAGATCGCGGGGATCGGGCGCTTGCGCTTCTCCCCCATCTCGCGCAGCTCGCCATCGTCGCTGAACTCGTATTCCACCAGGTGCGGCCTGCTCGCCTTGCGCAGGAACAGCGAGATGGAAACCGCCACGCCGATGAAAATGGCCACGTGCAGCGGAGCCAGCATCGCGGCCACGAAGGTGGTGACCAGCACCACCGAGTCGTCGGTGGTGGAACGCAGGCAGATGCGGATGTTGCGGAGGTTGAAGAGCGAAAACGCCAGCGCGATGACCAAGGCGGCGAGCGCCGCTTTCGGGATGTAGTCGATCAAGGGCACGCCCCAGTCCACCGAGGCGGCGATCAGCACCGCCAGCCCGAGACTGAACAGTCCCGAAAACATCGACGCGAAGCGGGTGCGCGCGCCGGACTCGAAGTTGAGCATCGAGCGGGTGAGCGAGCCCGAAGCCGGCATGCCGCCGGTGAAGGCACTGGCGATGTTGGCCATGCCCACCGAGAACATGTCCTGATTGACATCGGCGTGGTCGCCGGAGCGCGAGGCGATCGCCTTGGCCATCAGGGTGTTTTCCAGCGACGCAAGAAACGCGATGGCCAGCGCGACGCCCAACAGTGCCGAAATGTCGTTGAAAATCCCGTCGCGCAACAGGTTCGGCACACGCGGGACGAGATCCTGCATGGTGTAGGTGGTGAAGGTTTCCGCGGCGGCGAATGGCGGCACCTGGAAGCGGATCAGCGTGCCGAAAACCGCCGAGGCCAGCACCAGCGTGATGGCGAACACCGGCCAGCGCGGCCGCCATTTTTTCAATCCGTAATAACCCGCCAGCGTCACCGCCCCGATCAGCAGTGTCACCCAATCGGTGTGCGGCAAGGCACGGACCAGGCCCGCCACCAGGCTGACGAATGAAGTGGCGTCGTCACCCATCCGCGCGCCGACTCCGAGCAGGTGGGTGAGCTGGTTCGCGATGATGAGCACCGCGGCTCCGGAAATGTAGCCGACCAGCACGCTGCGCGAGACGTATTGCATCAGGTCCGCGATGCGCAGCAGCGCGCCGGCCGCGGCGAACAGCCCGACCATCAGGACGAGCAGCGGGATCAGCTCGTTCCAGCGGCCGGCCAGCGCGGGGTTCACCGAGAAGAAGCTGAAGAGCATGAAGGCCGTGGCGTTGGTGGGTCCCATCACGGTGTGGCGCGAGGCCGCGAACATCGGCGCCACCAACGCGGCCACCACCGTGCACAGCACGCCGTAAACCACCGGCAGCCCGGCGATGGCGGCGAAGGCGATGGCCTGGGAAACGGCGAGCAGCGTCACATTCACCGCGGCATGCGAATCGTGCCGGAGTTTCTCCAGATCGTAACGCCGCAGCGGCCCCATGAAGGGCAGCAGCCGCACGTGTTTCTCGGCGAAATGGTTCCCCACTCCGCGACCGGTCCGTCTGATCTTTCGCAGCAATTTCATCGGACGGTGGTGACTCTATCTGAATCTGGCGCGGCGGAACAACCAGACGCCCAGCGCCACGCAGATGACATTGGGCGACCACAACACCGCGGTGGCGACGGCTTCGGAGGGAAACTGCTGCGCGAGCACCGTGACGAGAAAGTAGCCGGTGCCGATGAGCAGGCTCAGGATCAGGCCGTTGGAACTCTCACGGCGGCGCGAGTTGAGGCCCAGCGGCACTGCGATGAAGGCGAAGGCCAGGCAGGCCATCGAGAACGAATGGCGCTTCACCAGCTCGGCGTGCAGCCGCACGCGCTTCTCCGCATCCGGTTCCTCGCCGAGTTGCGAGCGGATGGCCGTGCTGGTCATCGAACTGGGCCGCTGGCGGCGGCTGCGAGGGTCTTTCAGGTCGATCAACAACGGCTCGGCCATGCCGGCGAAAGCCATCTCGACGCGGCCGTCCGGACGGTGGTTTTCGAAAAACGCGTCCTCCAATTTGATGCGCAGCTGCTGGTTGGCGTCGTCCACATCGAGCGCGGCACGGGCGGCGTGGACGTAGGTGCGGCCGCCGCCGTCCTCGTTGAGCTGGTGATAGTGAAAACCTTGCACCCACTCGCCGCTGCGGTCCTCGATGAGCACCTTCTGGACACCCGCGGCGCCCCCCTTGAAATTCCCCTGTACCACACCCGGCTTGAGCAGCGATTTCGGATCGCGGGCGGCCTGTTCGTAAACCAGTTCCAGGGCGGTCGCCTTGGAGCGTGGCACCAACTGCGTGTTGAGCCACAGACTCGCCGCGGAGAGCAGTGCGCCGATCACGAAAACCGGCGCGGCCAGCCGCACCAGGCTCACCCCCGCTACGCGGAAGCTGGTGATTTCATGACCCGCCGAAAGCCTGCCGAAGACCAGCAGCACCGCCGATAGAAAACCCCACGGCACGGTGTACATCAGCGACACCGGCAGCACGCTGAGCACGAACCGCAGCACCAGTTCCAGCGGCGCTTTCTGCTCCACCAGCAGCGGCTGGAGTTTCTTGAACAGGTTGCCCAGCACCAGCACCAGCCCCAGCACCAGAACCGCGTAAATGGTGCCAAGAAGAATTTGCTTTCCGATATAGCGATCCGAAATCCGCATGGTCTGGCGTCACACTGGCCAGCGCCCCGGAGGCTGTCCAGAGAAGAACCGCACAACGCCCTTGCCGTGGCCACCCGCCACAGGTTGAATCCCGCCGCGCCGGCACATGTATCTGCTGAAAAAAATCATTCAGTTCCGGGAAAACTCCCACCCGGAACACGAAAAGCCGTTCCTCGAACACCTCGAGGACCTCCGGATCATGATCACCCGCATCGTGGTCACGCTGCTGATCTCGATGACCGTCTGCTTCCTGTTCCAGAAAAAGCTGATGGAAGTGCTGCGGCTGCCGGTCGAGCGGATGTGGGTCCAGCAACTCCAGGAGCAATTGCCGCAGGATGAAAAGGACGCGCCGAAGCCGCTCGACGTCGATGTCTGGGAAAAGGCGAAAAACATCGAGCGCGCCGCCTCCGGACTGGATGCCGCGGAGCGCGGGCGCTTCTACGCCGCCTGCGATCCCGACCTCGCGTTCCATGCCCGCTCGGTGGCCCTGCTGCGCGCCGTGCTCGCGCTGCCGGAGAAATCCCGCCCAGCGTTTCTCGATGCCGCGGACGTTTCCGCGGACCTGAAACAACAGGTCCGCGCACTGCTGGAAACCTCGCCAAGCCCCGAGATCGACGCCCGCGGCAACCTGCGCCTGATGTCCGCGCTGCGTCCCACCGAGACCTTCATGCTTTCGATGAAGCTCTCGTTCTTCGCCGGCATCGTGGTGGCATTTCCGCTGTTGCTGATGTATGTGCTGCAATTCGTCCTGCCCGGCCTGCACGGCCACGAGCGCAAGATGATGTGGCCGGCACTGCTCATCGGCTTCGGTCTGTTCCTCTGCGGCGTGTTCTTCGCCTACTTCGTGGTGCTGCCGCGCGCGCTCGATTTCTTCTACACCTGGAGCGGCAGCCTCGGCGTCTCCAACGACTGGCGGATCGGCGAATACATCTCGTTCGCCACCCGCTTCACCCTGCTTTTCGGCCTGTCCTTCGAACTGCCGGTGGTCGTCATGGTGCTGGTGAAACTCGGCTTGCTGAGCTACGAAACGATGTCGCGTTCACGCTCCTACGCGGTGCTCGCCATCTTCGTCACCGCCGCCATCCTCACCCCCACCCCGGACGCCTTCACGCTCACGCTCATGGCGCTGCCGATGTACGTGCTCTATGAAATCTGCATCTGGCTCGCCTGGTTCGACGCCCGCCGCAACCGCCGGACCGAGGAACAGGAGGCCCGCGAACGCGAGGAACAACGCCTCGCCGCCGGTGACGATCCTCATCAGGCCGATGACCCCCACGACGATCCCTACGACCACGGCCACTACGACGACCCCCATCACCAGGCCGACGAGGCCGGCGACGACGGTTATTCGGACGAATACGAACAACAGGACTTCCACGACGATTTCCCGGACGATCCGCCCGACATCGATACCGACGTTGATACCGACGTTGATACCGACGACAAACCCCGCTGACGTTTTTTCATGGCCCAACCGACCAACCAGCCCCAAGCCAGCGCACGCTCGCCCTTCGCCGGTTGCGCGATCCTGATCGCGGCGCTGCTGGTGATGGTGTTTCTGATCGTTTTCTCGGTCGTCACCCTGTTCCGGCAATACGCCGAAATCGAAAAGTTCACCGCCGCTTCGCCGGCCAAGCTGGAAACCACGACGCTCGATGACCGCGAGCAGAAACTCAACGCGCTGGCCGAACGCATCGAGCGCTTCCGCCAGGAACTCGCCGGTGGCGGCGACGCCAGCCTCGCCCTCGGCGCGGAGGAAATGAACCTCGCCATCGCCGCCTACGAGCCGTTCAAGGACCTGCGCGGCACCCTCCACGTGAGCGAAATCACCGGGGAAACCATGCGGCTCGAAATTTCCTTCCCGCTCAACGGCAAGCCGCGGCTCGCGCGCGAGGGCGAAGGCGGCTGGATCACCTCCGACCCGCGCTACCTGAATGGCACGCTCATCGCCCGCCCCGTGCTCCTCAGTCGCGAACCGGTGCTGCGCATCGATACCATCGAAGTCCCCGGCGCGACCGTGCCCCGGGAGTTCATCGAACAAATGTCGCCCTACCGGATCGCCGAGCGCTACCGCGAACACAAGGCGCTCGGGCCAGCCATGGCGAAACTCACGCGCGTTGAGATCAATGACGGCAAACTGGTATTTTCCCGCGCGGCCGGCGAATCGCCCGAGGACCACATCAGCGACGAACAGGTGGATCGCATGAGCGGCTGGTTTTTCACCGTGCTGGGCGTGGCCGCGAGTTTGTTCCTGGTCTTCGCCGGCACCGTCCTCTTCATCGGCCTGAGGGCGAAAAAACACCGATCACCCTGAACCCGGCGGACCATGCTGGAAGACGATTTCACCTATGTGCTGCGCAAGGCTCTTGCCGGGCACCAACTCGCCCCCGCCGACGCCGCGGCCGCCGCCGGCATCTCCGAACGCGCCGTCATCGCGTTGCTCCGCGGCACCTTCGATCCCGCCACCGCCCGCCGCCTCGCACCCGTGCTCGGACTGAATGCGGAGGCATTCGCAACCCACGCCGATTACGAACCCGAGCCGCCCGCTCTAACCGAAATCCAGCGCCTCGACCTGCCCTTCGGACCCGACCAGGTGAACGCATGGCTGGTCAGCGGCGGCGACGAAACCATCCTGATCGACGCCGGCTACGAGCGCTCCGACATCCTGCGCGAACTCGACGCGCGCCTCGGCCGCATGCCCGACCGCGTCTTCATCACCCACGCCCACCGCGACCATGTCGGCGCGCTGCGCGACCTACGGGAGGCCGGTGTGCCAGTGCACGCCGCGGGCATCCCGGGCACCCTCGCCATCCACCCGGGCGACCGCGTCTGCGCCGGTCCGCTCGTCGTCGAGGCGCGCGACCTCTGCGGCCACGCCGATCCCGCGCTGGGCTTCCTGATCCACGGCCTGCCACAGCCGGTGTTCGCCACCGGCGACGCACTCTTCGCCGGCTCGATCGGCGGCTGCGCCACCCCGCGGCTCTATCAGACGGCGATCGCGCGCTTGCGCCGTGAACTCGCCGCCCTGCCGGACGAAACCATCCTGCTGCCCGGCCACGGCCCGGCCACCACCTTGAAACAGGAACGCGCGCGCAATCCGTTCCTGTGAATCCGCTTCATTCCGCGATGCCTCACATCCCGAAGCCTTGCTTCGCCAGCATCCACAGTGCCATCGCCATCATCATCAGGTTTTCGGTCAGTGAGATGAAACCGAGCGGCACCTGGCTTCCGCCACCGACGCAGGCGCAGCTGAGGTCGCGCTTCTCGATATAGACCGCCTTGATGATGGACACCGCGCCGATGGTGCTGACCACCAGCACCACGGGAGCCACTGCGAATGTGGCCAGACCGGCAATCATCAGGACACCCGCGCCCGCCTCAACCACCGGATAGACATAGGCATAGGGCACGTAATGGCGGGCCAGCAGGTCATACTGGACGAACCCCGTCGCAAACGACAACAGATCCCGCAGCTTGAGAATGCCGAGCACGCACATGCTGAAAGCGACGAACAACTCCAGCACGCCGATCACCGACAGCGAGCCGGACATCGCCCAACCCGTCGTCAATGCCATCGGTAAGGTCACGGCAAACACCGCCGCCACCGGCTGATAGGTTTTTCCCTGCTTCGGGTCCGGCCCCTTGCCCAGCTTTTCGCGCAAGGCATCGTAGCCGCCGACGCGCTCGCCCTCGATGAAGATCTGCGGAGTCTCGTCCACCCCGTGTTTCTCCTTGAAGCCCTCGGCTTCCTTCTCACTCGTGAGGTGCCGGTCCGTCACCTCGTAGCCCGCCCGTTTCAGCAGATCCTTGGCCTTGATGCCCCAGGGACAGAGGTGGCTTGACGTCACCATTCGATGAATTTCCGCGGTTTTGCTCATAAGTTTACTTCCTTTGTTCAAGCGAAAGCCTCCGGGGCATTTGTCAAATCATGATCCCGCGGGCGCGCATTTCCGGTTTCCCATCCCGGCATTCGCGTTCATGGTTCCGCGCATCCGCACCATGTCCCACCTGCTCGATATCCAAGACCTGAAAGTCCATTTCCACACCCGCGACGGCGTGGTGCGCGCCGTGGACGGCGTCTCGCTCACCGTCGATCCCGGCGAGGTGGTCGGCATCGTCGGCGAGTCGGGCTCCGGGAAATCGATCACCGTCTATTCCCTGTTGGGACTGGTTCCGATGCCGCCCGGCCGGATCGAAGGAGGGCGCGCCCTGTTCCAGGGAACCGACCTGTTGCGGCTCAGCGAAAGCCAGCTCCGCAGCTACCGCGGGCGGAAAATCTCGATGATTTTCCAGGACCCGATGACCTCGCTCAATCCTTACCTGCGCATCAGCACGCAGTTGGTCGAGCCGCTCGCCATCCACGAGAATCTGCGTGGCAAAAAAGCGCTGCACCGCGCGATCGAAGCGCTCGAACAGGTCGGCATCGACCAGGCCGCGACCCGCATCCACAGCTACCCGCACGAATTCTCCGGCGGCATGCGCCAGCGCGTCATGATCGCCATGGCCCTGATCACCCGCCCGGACCTGCTCATCGCCGACGAACCGACCACCGCGCTCGACGTCACCGTGCAGAAACAGGTGCTCGACGTGATCCGCGAGCTACAGCGCGAGACCGGCACCGCCGTCATCTTCATCACCCACGACCTCGCCGTGGTCCACGAGATGTGCGACACGGTCAACGTGCTCTACGCCGGCCGCGTGGTGGAAAAGGCCAGCGCCTCCGAACTCGTCCGCCACCCGCTGCACGCCTACACCCGCGGGCTCTACCGCTCGAATCCCTCCGCCCACCACAAGGGCGAGGACTTGTACTCCATTCCCGGACTGCCACCCGACCCCTCGCGGCTGCCCGCCGGCTGCGCGTTCCGCCCGCGCAACACGCTCGGCGACTCCGCGCTCTGCCTCACCGACCGCCAACCCGATCTCGCCGAAATCGAACCCGGCCACTACGCCCAGAACTGCCCGGGATGCCTGGCGGTCGGGAGGTGATGAAACTCACGCGCTCCTAGCAACATTCCGCAGGCACTCCGTTTTCATTCAGCCCGTGTCGGCCAGACCCGGAAACCCATCGATTCGAAGTGCCGGTCAAAACCGAACACCCGCTTCAATCCCGCCCGCTTCATCAGGACCGCTGAAAGGCAATCGGTGAACGACACCCCCTGATCGGCGAATTTCCGCATCAGAATCAGCGCTTTGGCCCAGTCCTCATCGTCGGCGCGAAGCCATTCGATACCGGATTCCAGCGCATCACGTCCCCACTCCGCAGCGAATGCGTAGTGACTTCGTCTGGCGATCAAGGTGACGGATTCATCAAAGACATGTTCGGAAGAAAAAAGACGAATGCTCCTTCGTTCGACCTCGATCCAGCTCCGGCACGCCGTCGCATGAAACTGGTCTCCGGCGATTTCCTTGGCGACAAAAGCCCCGGTATCCACAAACAGCGAAATCATGGCCCGTAAAGGTATTCATCATGTTTGGCCGCGGTGTCGGCAGGTCCTTGCCCGGTCCATGGCTGACGCCTGAAAAACCGCGGGCGATCCGTCTTGGCGTCATCCCCATCCGCCTCCAATCGTCGTCGTATCAATTCACTGAGCGAAATGCCTAGAGCCTTCGCCTCACGATTCGCGCGCTGGCGCAATTCGTCGGGCAGCAGGATGGTGGTGCGGTGCATATGGCGTCTATAGCATGCGCATATGGCGGCGTCAATTTCTCATCCCGGCAAATGAGAGCCTAACAAAAGTATCCCGGAGGGATATGAGAAAATAGCCCGGGGTCGAGGCGCGATAGCGCAGACCACCCCGGGTTTGACGTTTTTTTTTCATTCGCACCCTGAAAGGTGTGCGAGAAATGCCCGGCATCTCATGGACATCCGCACGCTTCTCCGACCCACTGCCGGGGTCGATTTCCTTGATGATCGCAATTCCCCGGGTGGTCGTCGCTCTCGCTCCGCGACCCGGGGCTACCCACTTTCATCCCTTCGGGATGATGAGAAATGAGGGCTAACGAATCCTCAACTTCCTGCCACCGATTGCCAAGACCCCGCAAACCAGGCACAGCAGGATCCCCGCCCACGAGAATCCGGCGGAGGCTCGCTTGAGTTCCAGTTCGATGGCCATCGGGCGTTCGCCGTCCACTTGCACGCTGCGGCCGAATTCGAGCACGGTGCCGCGTTCGGGCAGCGTCACATCCAGCGCGGCGGGCGCGGGTTCGGCGGCGAGTTGCTGGGCGACGATGCGGTTGGCGATTTCCTTGAGCGCGGCGTTTTCGTCGGCGGTGTTGCCTTCGAGGAAGCGGTCGAACTGTTTGGGATCGTAGTTGTATCTTCCCTGCAGCACCGGGTTCGCCTCGGCGGCGCGCTCGAGTTGTTCGTTGTCGGCCTGCGGCGAGGCGTAGCGGTTTTCGAGCACGAGTTTTTGACGGCGGGTGTTGAGACCGAGCACCGCCTGCTGGGATTTGAGTTGGCGCAGTTGCACGCGGGCGTCTTCGCCGGATGCGGCATCGAGCTGGCCTTGGTTGACCGCGTTGCTGAGTGCGAGACTCGCTTTTTCCTGATCACCGGCCGCGAGCCACTGGTTCGCCTGGTCGAGTTGGGCCACGGCGCTTTGCGTGTCGCTGCGGCGCTTGCTGAGCACGAACGATTGATAGTCTTCCAATTTGAACGCCCCGTGTTGTTGTTTCCGCTTCAGGTCGAAGTCGCCGTCGTGATCGGCGAGCCGCCAGCCTTCGGGCACCAGCACGCGCCAGGTGAGGTTTTCCATCGGCACATCGAGCACCGGTCCTTCGATGCGACGGCCTTGGTTTGTGCCGGCGGAGTAAACAAAACGCACGACAGCGGGTTTCCCTTCGCCCGGCACCGGGAAGACATAAAACAACCAGTCATCGCCCTCGCGCACCAGCGGCGCGCCCTCGTCGTTGACCCTGACGTTGAACAATTCCGCGCCCTCCGGCAGCTTGAGGCGCAGGGTGCTTTTGTCGGTGACGTGCAATTTCAAATCCACCGCGGTGAGCGCGTCGCCTTTGGCGGACATCAGTGTGGTGAGCGTGCCTTCGGACACGCGCAGTTTTCGCAATCCGGCGAGTTCGTGGCGTTTCAGAATCACCGGCAGCGGTCCTTCGGGTTCGGCCACGCGGAAGGACATGATCGGAGCCGCGCCGCCCGCGGCATTGCCGAGCGTGGAGCGCACCACCGCCCAGTCGGTGCGCTGCCAGCCGCGCGGCAAGGCGCCGGCTTCGAGTTCGAGCCGTCCGCCCGACCTGACAGCGACGAAGTAGTTCAACTGCTTCACCTCCTCCAACACGACCGGCTCGATCGTTTCCTCGCCGCTCTCCGCGCCGGGGCGCTGGTATTCGAGATCGACGGTGGTTTCGCCGGCGAGCCCGCGTTGGAAGCGGATTTCATACAAGCCATCCTCGCCTTCCACCGGCACGAGGTCGGCGACGGCGGTGCCGGTGGCGCGCACGGTGGCGGCGGAGTTTTCATCCAGTCCGGGAATGCGCACGCGCATCGATTTCACGGCGGCGTTCTCGATCCGGTATTGAATGGCCACCTTGGTGAGCAACTGCCCTTCGCGCAGGGTCGCGTCGTGGAACACGCGCGCCGTCACCCACGGGTCGAGGCGGCTGATGACAAGTCCGAGCGACCAATCGCTCTGCAACAATCGATAGGCCAAGGCCCCCGGCCTCGTGGCCGCCCGCGAGGTTTCCGTTTTGCCTCCCGCCAGTTCGCGCGGGTCCAGTTGGGAAACATTGCGCCGGCCGCTCGCACGCACCTGCAGGCCACGCTCGGGCACGACTGTCAGCAACCCGGTCTCGCGCGAGGCGCCGCGCAGACTGACGCGTGGCACACTCCAGTTTTCCTGCGCTCCGGTGGGCCGGCCGGTGAGGGTGAGATTGAAATTCCGCAGGCCGATCGTCTTGCCCGTCAGATGAAAAGTCAGCACGCGTTTGCCGTCGGTTTCGGCTTCGGTCCAATGGCTCAGTCCTTCGCCGGTGGCGCTCTCGATTTCGAGGCCCGCGGGCACGTCGAGGTCGAGACGGAACACGCCGGCGCGCGTGATGCTCACCGCGAGATCGGTGGCGATGACGAGCCGGTCCTCGCCGAGCGAAACGAGTTGCCATGACTCGGCGCGGAGTTCGGGAGCGACGGCGGTCACCTTGAGCCGGGCCTGCGCGGCATCCGCGCCGTAGCGGAAGGCATGTTGCAAAATGGCAAGCGGCTGGCCGTCCTTGGAATGCGGCAACAGGCGCGCGTCGAAGTCCTCCGGATTCACGCGCGAGAGTCCGTCCATGGTCACGGCTTCCGGTTGCACGTCCTCGCCGAAGGCGATCCCTAACAGACCCACCTCGCCCGCGCCGCCAAGCACGCGCGCGGGTTCGAGCGCGAGGTCCACCGGCAACGCGTCCGCTCCGCGCTGGGTCTCGATGGTGAAGGCGAAGGGCCGCGTTTGCGCGGGTTCGACATCGAGCCGCAGCTCGCTTTTCGCCGGATCGAAGCGCCATTGGCCGACCGGTCCGTCGATCACGTCGCTGACAGTGAATCCGGCGGGGATTTTGGTTGTAAGAGTGGCCACGCGTCCCTGCGCGGGACGGATCGTCACGCGGTGGCGGCCGTTGACCACGCCCGGTCCCGGCAGAAACAGGTTGGAAACCTCGACGAAGAATTTCGTTTCCTCGCTGGCGGCGTCGCGTTGTCGCGGGCGGGCCTGGATGATCACATCATCGGCCGGAGCGAGCGTCAGTGTGGCACCGCTTTGATTCGGCCCGGGATTGGCAAGCGCCTCCACCCTGGCCGCGGCGGGACTGGTGAACTCCCAGCCGTCCTGGTCCCAAAGCACGGTGACCCGGCGCATCGCGGCCGGTCCGCCGGGCAAGTGCCAGCCCTGCGCGGGGTTGGCCAGCGGCATTTCAAACACCGCCTTGCCGCTCATGCGTCCGCCGGTTTCCGCCACCAGCCAATAGGCGGTTAGATCGCCGAGCGGTCCTTTCACCACGCGCAATCCCGCGCCTTCGAAGCGGCCTAGCACCGCCGGTTCCTTGAGCAACAGGAAACGGTCGCCCGGCTGTCCGTGCAGCGTGAGATCCACCGTGCCGAAAAGCCGTCCATCGCGGATCTGCCAGTGATGGACCATCGACTCCGCAGGCTTCAGTGATGGCATATCCGCCGCCGGTGCCGTGGGTGGCATGAAGACGGCGAAAACCAAAGCCGTGGCCGCGGTTGCGGCGGCTTTCGGTTTTTTCAAATTCTTCACCGCGGCGAGCACCTGCGGCACGAGCATCATCAGTCCGAAAACCGCGATCACCACAAACAACCAATGCACGCCGCCACGGATCGAAAGCAATGACGCGGCCAGCACCACCGCACCGGCGGCCGTCCAAGTGCGGTCGCGGGCCGTCCATCCGCGCAATGTGGCGATCACTCCGAAGGCGATGCCAACCCACACCAGCCAGCCGGTGCCCGCCAGCCATGCGGGTAGATTGGCGACTTCGACCGTGATCGGCTCGCCCGCCGCCACCACCGGCGCGGCATATTCCAAGGTCTCCGAAGCGCTTCGAAAATCATTCGCCGCATGGAACACCGCAAAGATCGAAACCGCCGTCAAAGCCAGGTTCGCGGCCAGCGAGGCGTATCTAACAGAAGCAAACGCCACCGCCGCGATGCCCGCGAGCACCAGCATCACGGCCAGCCCGCGCTTCCTGGAAAGCCACTCCCAGCCGTTTTCCGCCAGCACCGGCTGGGTGAGGTCCGCGCTGCCGCCGCGAGGGACGAGACGGCGGCCTTCGTCGCCGGTCACCGTCCACTCGCCGATCGCCACCGGCGCTTCCAGCGTCGGGGCGGTCAGACGGATATTGCGTGGCGATTCAGCCCGCGCGCCGTAGCGCAGCGAAACCTCCACCGCTTCGTTCGGATCGAGCCGCGCGGGCAGCGGAACGAGCGTTTCCTTGCCATCCGAGCGCGCGTTGACCGCAGCGCCGTTGACCCGCGCCTCCCACAGCACCGCGCCTTTGGGGAAGGTCATGCGCAAGGCGCCGCGGCCGCGGGTTTTCACGAAAATGCGGGCGTCGGTGACCCACTGGCCGTCGCGCGAGACCTGCGTGCCGAGTTTTTGGAAATCCACCACCTGGTCGATCGTCTCGCCGGGATCGAACCACTCGATGTCCATGCCGATCCTGAAATCGCGCGCCGTGTATTGCCACGCGCCAAGCGTGGGCGCACTGCTCAACAGACGGAACTCGGTGGGAATCTCACTCGGGTCGATCTTCAGCAAGGCACCGTCGCTGTTGGATGAATGATTCACCTGCAACGGACTGACCACCTGCACGAACCCGCGCTCGCCCTGCACATCGAGCGGACGCACCTCGCCGGGTGAGAGGTTTCCGCCTTGCGCGTTCATCGGCTGCTCGAAGCTGAGCAGCAGCGTGCCCGCGCCCAACAGCGGACGTGACAGCGGCACGATCACGGTGTTGCCCTCGCGCCGCCAATCGCGGCCGACGTTCTGGCCGGTGACATCGATGTTTCCAATACCCTCCGGCACCGAGACGCGCCATTCGGTCGCGGGCGAGCCGACGACGAAGAAGTTCATCAGCACGCTGCCATAGACCGCGCCGGACTTGAGCGAGTAGAGATGGAAGACATCGGCCTGGATGCTCTGGCCGAGCGCCTCGACTGTCAGGTCGGCGCTCCACGCGTCCTCGCGCAAGCGGAACGCCTGCTGCAGGCCGGTGGTTTTGCGCGGGAAAAACGTCACCGGCACTTCCGCAAGGCCGGTGGTTTTGCCGACCGCGATGCGGAACCCCGCGGCGGCCACCGCGCCGATGTAGCCGCGGCGCGATTTCACGCCGGGAAACCCGAGCGGCTGGAGCTTCCACGCGCCGGCGGCGGCCGATTGGTTTTTCTCCAGCCGCACGCTGACGAGCTGGCGGTCGATGACCGGTTGCTTGAAGAGGATCTTGAGCACGCGTCTGCCATCCTTCGCATCGGCGGCCACCGCGTAGTCGGCCACCTGCGCGCCGCTCACCGCGGCCACCGCGTGATCGGCCGGGATTTCCATTTCCCACTCGCGCAAGGGAGCCTCGCGGATGTCGAGTTCGAGGTCGGCCATGATCCGGTGGTCGGTTTCCGCGAGTTCATAGACCGTCACTTCCGTCAGGCCGACCTCCGGCAGCACCTGCGTCGCATTGACCGTGTAGCCATACTCCGCTGCGGGAAACCGATAGACGAAGACCAGCCGGAGATTCTCATCCACGCCGCCGGGAAACTGACCGGGCGCGAGTTGGATGAGACCTTTCGCCTCGGCGACCGCGAAGCGCACCGCGCCGTCGTTCGCCACGCGCAGCCAGCCGCTGTGACGCAAGGCACCCACCGGCGTCATGCGCAGCGCGTCGATCTTCATCGGCAGTCCGCCGAGCGCGGCCTGCGCCTCGATGACAATGCGGTCCGCTTTTTCAATCGGCCGGCTGAGTTTCACTTCGAGCGAACGTTTGCCGGCCGCCTCCTTGACGTTCCAACCGAGCACCGATTCTCCCGACACGGAAAGCACTTCGCCCGGGCCGTCGAGGTCGAGTTTGAGTTCGCCGAGCTTGCCTTGCAACACGCGGAGATCGACCACGGTCATCTGCCGCATCAAGCCGCTGCCGACACGCACGTCGGTGGTCGCGGTGCTGGAGAAAAACAAGGTGCCGTCCGCCACCTGGTCCTTCTCGCGCCATGCCATCGCCGCATTGCCATTGGCGGGCAGGAAGCCGCGCCATTGGTTTTCACTCATCTTGGGAACGACCGCGAGCGATGGATCAAATGAGACACCGCCATCCAAGCCGTCGATTCTCACCGGCACCACCACGCCCGACGGCATGGTGAACGACAATTGCCGCCAGTCGCCTTTGCGGGTGACGGGCACCTCAAAACGGATGGACACGGGAAATTCACCGGCCAGATCGGCCACCAGATCGTAAACCCAGGCGTCGCCGGATTCGCGCAAGGCCACATGCATGGTGCCGTCTGTCAAACCGGACGTCAGAGCCGCCGAGCCGCTTAACAATTCGATGGAAGCGCCCACGCGCTCGGAGCGCGCCGTGCCTGTTAGATGGAATGAAACGCTGTTGCCATCCTCGGCCACGCGGCCGGTGAGCACGGTGTCCTTGAGTTCCAAGCCGCGGGCACCGGTTCCTTCGGGTGAAACGCGCAGTTGCAGCGATGCCGCGCCGGTGCCGACAAACTTCCGGTTTTCCGCACCCTGCACCGGCAACAGACCTTCTGCCAACGTCACTCCGAGATCCACGCCACGGGCGGGCATGAGATTCACCGCCAGCGAGAATCCGGTCGCCTCGCCGGGGCCGGGCAGCAACGGGGAAACGCCTGCGTTATTCACTTCCGTGCGCGTCATGACGGCAATCTGGAAGTTATCGGGAAGCTTGCCGTCTGACTCCAACGGGCGCACGTCGAGAAAGCGCGCGCCATCCTCCGCCACGCGCAGCGACCAATCGCGCAGGCCCTCGCCCGTGACCTGTGTCACCTCCCCTTCCCCGCGCAACGCCAGCGTGAGCACGCCAGATTTCCCCTGATGGATGCGGAAGTCAATCGCCTGCTCGGTGGTCACGGCATCCAGACCGACCGTGGCATTCACCCGGGCGGTCGCGGAATAGAACAGCGGCGCTTTCTGCGGGGCCTTCGACCACGGGATGAGCACCATGCGCTCTTCCATTTCCTGGGCGGCGAGGGTGAGTGCTGTTAGAAACAGGATTGGCAGTGTTTTCATAGCGGTGGTGGAATAGGTCCTATAGGTCTTATGAGTCCTATGATTTCAGATTGTGTAAATCCCCGGTAAAATCTCACTTCAGCATCTCCAGCATCCGCAGCAGTTCCGCGACGCGCGGGTTGCCGGAGTAGTAAGCTTTCACCTCCGCCTGTGCGGCGGCGAACTGTCTGAAATCCACCGCTTCACCCAGCGGGCCGCCTTTCAGCTTTTCGGCGGCGAGCATCGCGAGCGTCGCGAGTTGCATCGACGGCGTGGCGCGGTCGAGCGCCGGGGCAGCCGCATCGTGCGGGATCGTCCACGCGCGCTCGACCATTTCGCCGGCGGCGGTGTCGCGGAAGCGCACGCTCACCTCGCCGATCTCACCACGGCCTTCGGGCAGCGGTTCGACCTGATAGATGGCTACGCCCGCCTCCTCGGCGGCGAGTTCTGCGGCGTCCACCTTGTCGTTGCGGAAGTCCTCGGTCTTGAGGCGGTCCTTCTCGAAGCCGATGAGCTTGTAGCGTGCCACGCGTTCCGGGTTAAAGCGCACCTGCACCTTCACGTTCTCCGCGGCGGGGCGGAAGGCTCCGGCGAGTTGTTTGGCGAAGTTGTCATCATCGTCCTTGCCGACGACATAATATCTTCCGTTGCCGTTGCGGGCCAGTTCGCCGAGCAGCGCGTCGTTCAGATCGTCGGCGGCGATGCCGGCAATGTCGAAGGCGATGCCTTTCTGGCGCAGATCCTTCACTTTTTCCGCGAGTCGTTCGGGATCGGCGTCGCCAAGATTGGCCGCACCGTCGGTGAACAGCACGATGCGGTTCTGCGCGCCGGGCTGTTGGTGGCGGAGGGCGAGTTGCTCGGACAGTTTCATCGCCTCCTCCAGGTTCGTGCCCCCCTCGCTGGCCGATTGGTTGACGAGATCCGCGAGTTTTCCGGCTTGGTCGCCGGTCATGCCGTCCGCCAGCAGGCGCGGCGTGCGGGAAAATCCGATCACGTTGACGACATCGTCCTTGGTCAGCAACCCGGCGAGTCCTGCAAGCGCCTGATCCATCGCCGCGCGGCGGTCGGCGCGGGTCATCGAGCCGGATTGATCGACCATCAGGGTGAGCCGCAGCGGCTGCGCGGCGGAGCGGCCGGCGGCGGCGGTCTTGAGGGCGATGCGGACCAGGTTGCGGCCCGGAATCACCGGATGCGCCGCCTGCTCGATGGCGCAGGCCACCGGCTCGTTCGACGCGGGAGCGGGATCGCCGTAATCCACGGCGTTGTAAAACTGCTCCACCTTGATGCCCGCGGGATCGGGTTGCTCGCCCTTCGCCAATGCCGCTTGCGCGATGCGGAACGAGGCGTCGCTGATGTTGAGAGAGAAGGTGGAGAAGGGTTCTTCCGCAGCGGAGATTTCCTCCATCAACTTGCTGATATCAGGCTTGGGGGCTTCCGCCTTCGCGCGCATCAACTTGAGCTTCATCTGTTGGAGAAGCTCCTGGTCTCGCTCGAATTCCCGCTTGGCATCGACATAGTCCTGGGCGTCGAGACCACGCTTGATTGCCAGCTCACGAGGCTGGTCCTTCATGGCCTCGGCTTCCTTCAAGCGCTTGTTGGCAAACTCCAGCTGGGCGCGCATGGTCTGACGCAGATTGATGACCGACTCGTCGAGTTGGCGCTTGAGAGCCTCCATTTGCTCTACCTTGGCCTTGACGGATGGATGCTCGTCGCCCAGCCCCTTCAAAGTTTCACCCTGCAACAGCCGCTTGGCCTCAAGATACTTGGGATAAAGCTGGCGGACATTGTTGTCCGGCAAATCCAGGCCGGCCGCATAAACCATCAACTGTTCGCTATCATACTTGAGCAAGCTGTTGATCTGGGTCTCAAGCTGGATTTTATCCCGCTCAAGTTCATGATAAGCCTGCAGCGCACTTCGCGCGCCCAGGTCTTCATCCACGCCTTCCTGACTGTAGAACGAGTCCTGGCCCTTGTAGTTGATCCCTTTCGTGCGGACGATGGTCGCGAGCACCTTGCGGCGTTCCTCGACCTTGTCCTCCTGCTCCCGGATGGCCTTGGCGAGGGCTTCGGGGTCGTCCGGCAGGGCCTTGCCCTCCTCGAAAAGGTCCGCGCCGCTGAAGCGATACTCGTTTCCGTATCCGGCATGGATTTCGCGCTTTTTATCCAGGGCGATGCCCTCGGCAGCCAGCTTGGAAGTGTCCCAGAAGTCGTCACCCAATTCCTCCGTCGCTTGCGCGGATCGTTCTGACAGGAACGCATCAGCCTTTGCGGGATTCGAGCGCACCGGATCCGCACTGTCGATCAAGCCCAACTCAGCGGGTGTCGCAGGCGTCACCGGCAAGGCCGTGCCGCCAACCCGGCCGGCAAGTGTCCCATTGCCATCGGCAGACCCATCCGTGGGCGCATCCGCCCGTGAATACCGGTCCAACATGTAACTTCCCGGAGCCGAATCGGCGGAACTGTCGCTGGCCGCGAGTTGGGAATCGCCGGCAAAACCACCTCCAACTGTTCCACCACCCCATGAGGCTCCTAAATCCGCCCCGCCGAATGCGAGCGAAGGTTCGTTCACTTCAGCATCCGGCACCGGGATCGCAGTCGGCGACACAGTGTTGGCAGCGATCACCTTGGATATGGACGATTCCGGGGGCGACGGCCTTCGAGCGACTTCCGCCTGGCTGGCACTCTTCCTCTCCACGGAACTGCCGCGCGACGCCAAACTCCAGGTCTCCACTCCCGCCGGACCGTTCGAGGGGACTTCGAGGTTGGGTACGTTCATTCGCTGCGGCGTGCCTTCGATCAGTTCGGCGGGGAGATCGGTGCGGAGGCGTTGGCTGCGTGCGGGAGAAGACTCATTCGATGCCAGCGCCGTGGAGCGAGAGCCTGGGGAGCTGTCGTCACCCGGCAACTCATGGATCACCACGCTGTCCGATGGAATTTTTCGTGAGATGGTTTCGCCCATCTGTTTGAGCTTCATTTCCTGAAGCAGTTTCTGATCGGTCTCAAACTCGCGTTTCGCATCGACGTAGTCCTGGGCGTCGAGACCCCGTTTGATGGCTTCCTCGCGACTCTCATTGCGCAGTGCCATGAGTCTATCGTCTTCCGGAATCGAGTCGCTGTCCCTGTAGATGATGCCTTTGTTCCGGACGATGGTGGAGAGCACCTTGCGGCGTTCCTCGACCTTGTCTTCCTGATCGCGGACGGCCTTGTTGAGTTCCGCAAGCTGGCGTTCCGCGTCCCGCTGTTCCAGTTCCTGACGGTAGTCCTTGTAGGCAAAGGCGATCTCGCGGGCGATATCATCGGCGTCCTTCTTGTCGGACTGGCGGACCTGGATTTTGACGAGATCGGTGCCGCGGACGTTTTTCGTATCGATGCTGTCCTTCAGCTTCTCGACCGCCTGGTCCTTGTCCATGTCCCAGCGTTCGGCGAGGTCGAGTTTCTCGACGACTTTTTCCAGTGTGTTGCGGCTTTTGATCTTTTCGAACTCCGTGGCGAAGAACTGCGGTGATATGCCACCCGCGCCTGAAGATTCGGCCATTTCGCCGCCAAGCGGAGACATTCCCCGCGAGACCGGCCTTACCTCGATGATGGCCTCGCTCGTTTTCTTCCATGGCTGGAAATACATGGTGACAAACGCAAGTGCCAGACAGGCCGCGATGGCGAGAAACGCGCGCCTGCCGCTGTGGCGGATGCGCTTTTCCTTGACCACTTCCAATCGAACCGGCTTTTCCTCGCCAAGGATTGCCTCCACCGCCTTGCGTTTCTCCGGCGGCAGTTTCCATGCCTCATCCGGCTTGGCGTTTTCCGCCTCGGCAAGCATGCCGTGGAGCGCGGCGATGCGGCGTTTGAAAACCATCAACTCGGGACGCTCGTCGCACAGGCGCTCGAGTTCCGCAGCCTCGAAGGCGGAGGCCTCGCCAAGCACCCACGCCACGATCCGGGCTTCGATCGCCTCGTCGCCGTGAGCTGTGAATAGTCCTTCGGACATAAAGTTTTCAGTGTTCAGTTTTCAGTTTTCAGGGAAGAGGTGCTTGCGCGCGGTGCATGGTCTTTTCTTGCGTCTTGGGTCTTGAAGTCTTGGGTCTGTCATCCTTCGGCTGATTCGATGCCGAGGCGTCTCAACGAGTCGGCGAGGTTCTTGAGGGCGTGGTGGAGTTTGTAGCCGACGTTGCCGACGCTGAGGCCGGTGCGCTGGCTGATTTGGTCGTATTTGAGGTTTTCGTGATACTTCAGGGCGATGAGCTGGCGGTCGCCGGGTTCGAGTTCGGAGACGAGAAGCTGGAGGGTGCCGATGGCTTCGAGGCGGCCGAGCGATCGGTCGGGATCGGGGCCGGGGTTCTGATAGTGGTCGGAGTTTTCGAGCGGGGTTTCGCGTTTGTGGTCGCGGAGGTGGTTGAGGGCGAGGTTGCGGACGGTCTTGAAGAGCCAGGCGCGCGGGTTGGCGACGTCGTCCCAGTGGGCGTGGAGTTTGAGGAAGGCGTCCTGGACGAGGTCCTCGGCGACCTCCCGCTGGCCGACCAATCCGAAGGTGAAGCGGAGCAGCGGGGATTCCTCCGCCTCGAAGACCTGCCGGAGTGTCGGTTTTTCCTCCATGGTGCTTCGATGCGGGATCACCGGGGTGCGTCCGGTATCAGCCCTGGGCAGGGCGCTGGCGGTCTGGGTTTCCATGAATCGGCGCGCGCGGTTTCATGCTCTTCACGAATGAAGACACAAGGCGCAGGGGATTCTTAGGAAATAATCAGATAATTTTCCACACGGTGAAACCGCGCTGGAACGCAGGTCTAGCGGAGTGGCGCTTTGAAAAGCGCCATGATGCGCAGTGGCGGCTTGAAGCCGCCTGTGCGCGGCATGGCTGCCAGGAGGCAGCCACTCCAGACGTGCACAAAAACCGCCGTTGCATGGTGCGGGGCGGAACTTGGCGACTCTTGTCCTCAAAGTGCTCTAGCTTCGCACCGGACAACCTCATTCCATCCGCGGCGAATGGTGGCAACAAGGGCGCACGGTGGTAGTTTTCGTCCATCGAGCCGCGAGACGGCGGTCGGTCCGCGAGTGGCGGAGGTGAGGAAAATGCCATCGGCTTGCAACAAGTCGTCGCGGGTCAGCCGGGTTTCGCGGCACGATATGCCGAGCTTTGCCGCCAGTTCGATGACCACGCCGCGGGTGACGCCGGGAAGGCAGCCGCTGTCGAGCGACGGGGTGAGCAAAGCACCGTTTTTCACCAGGAAGACATTGGCGGTGGCGGCTTCGCAGAGATGGCCGGCGGTGTTGAAAAAGAGCGCTTCGTCGAAGCCACCGCGGCGCGCGTGATCGAGCGCGATGAGGTTCTCCGCGTAGGACGCGCATTTCAGTCCGGCGAGCGGCGAATGTTCGTTGCGCGGAAACGGCGCGATGCAGACGGCGGTCGTTTCCGAAGTTTCGACGATCGCGGCGGCGCTCAGCCATAGCAGACGGTCCGCGCCGGGCGTGAGATCGCCAAGTTTGCCGCTGCCGGCGCCGAGCGTGAGACGGATGCGCGCGCGGCCGGTGTGCAGGCCGTTCTTTTCCAACAATTCCGCCATCACCGCGTCGAGGCCCGCGGTTTCCAGCGGCCAGCCGAGTCGCTGGCAGCCGAGTTTCATGCGTTCGAGGTGGCGGTTGGCAAAGAGCGGCCGACCATTGATGGCAAGCAGGGTTTCGAACAGCCCGAGGCCATGAAGCAGAATGCGGTCCGTCGGCGCGACGCGGAAGTCCTCCGCTGCGATCCACTCACCATTGCACCAAATGCGGGACATGACCCTATCCTTCACGTCCGTGCCGAGATTCGAATCCGTGGATGGTTTTCGACGTTCGATGTTCAATGTCCGGCGTTCGATGTTCGCCGCCTTTCACTCGCGTCCGCAGTGGGCGGCGAGCCAGCGGTCGATGGTGGCGATGAGCAGCGGGTAGCTGTCCTCACCGAAGAGGTGTCCGGCACCGGGGACTTCAAGGAATTCGCTGCCGGCTTTGACGCGGGCTGCCTCGCGGCTGTCGTCCGCCGGGACCACGTCGTCTTCCGCGCCATGGATGAGCAGCAGCGGCTGGACGAGATTTTCCAGCTGCGGCAGGAGCGAATCGATCTGTTTCATGTCATCGGCCAAGGTGGCGGAGAGCGGGAAATCCTCATCCTCCCAGATGCAGCCTTCATCCGGCGTGACACCGGCGAATTCGCGCGCGGCGAAATCCGCGGGTTTCATCATGCCGGCCAGCGAGATCACGGTGCGCAGCCGGAGATCGCCCAGCGCGGTGAGCACGCCCGTCGCGGCTCCCATGCTGTGACCGATGTAGGCGACGCGCACGTGGTCCGGAACCGTGTCGAGCACCGCCTTGAGATCGCCGATCTGCTTGGTGATGCAGGATTCCGCGAAGCTGCCGCCGGACTCGCCATTGCCGGAAAACGAGATCCGCAGGCAGGGCCAGCCGTGTTTCGCGAGACCATTGGCGAGGGCCACCAGCAGCGGGCGGTCCTTGTTGCCGGTGAGCCCGTGGCCGAGGATCACCAGGTTGTTGCGGCTGTCCGCCGGGTGGAATTGATGATCGAGCGATTCGCCTGCGGCGTTTTTCATTGCGTTCATGGCATCATGCGGGTGGCTGGAGGCGACCGGGGAAGGTCAGTTCGGCGACGCCCGACTTGTCGAGCGAACCGAGCCCGAGGTCGATCATGCGGCGGTATTGCGCCGCGGTCGCTTGCGACAGCGGGACGGCGACGCCGGCGGCGTCGGCGAGGGCGTTGGCGATGCCGCTGTCCTTGGCCGCGTGTTCGGCGGAGAAATAACAATCGTGCTCGCGGGTGATCATGTCGTCGCCGTCGGTTTCGAGCACGCGTGAGTTGGCGCCGGTCTGGGAAAACACCTCCTTGAGCAGCGGCAGGTCGAGGCCGAGCGCGGCGCCGAGTCCGAGCCCTTCGGCAAGGCCCGCGGTGTTGATGTTCATCACCATGTTGACGAGCGCCTTGATTTTCGCCGCGTTGCCGACCGGGCCCACATGGCGCAGCGCCGTGGACAGGTCGTCGAGCAGCGGTTTCACGCGATCGAAGACTTCCTTGTCGCCGCCGACCATCAGATAGAGCGTCCCCTGCCGGGCCTGCGGGATGCTGGAGGCCATGCTGGCGGCAAGCGTGGCGGCCCCGGCCCGCGCGGCGGCGGCTTCGGCCTTTTCGTGCGCCTCCGGACTGACCGTCGCGCAGTTGATGAACACGCGGCCTTCCGCGCCGGTAAGGAGTGAGGGCTCGGTTTCCGAAAAAATCCCCTCCATCGCCGCGTCGTCGGTCACCACCGTGAGAATCACCTCGCTCGCGGCGGTCACTTCCGGCAGCGTGGCCGCCGGTTTCGCGTTCAATTCGAGCGCCACCGATCCGGCGAGCGATTCGACCGGGTCATAAACCGCCCCGATTTCATATCCCAGATCCGCCAGCCTGCGCCCCATGTTGGAGCCCATCCGGCCGAGTCCCACAATTCCCACCACTGGTTTCATGTTAGGCGGATGCTGGGATGAAATCGTCCGTCTCGCAACCCGAAGTTTCGGCGGGCATGAAAAGTTCATTTTGAATTGAACCAAGCGCCCTTTCCGCTAGCTTGCCGTCCGAATGGAACAGGTGCCCGAGGAAATTCGCGACGATCTGGACCCCTTGGAACGCCAGGTGGTCGGGTTCTTCGTGGACGGCGTGAAGGTGCTCGGCCTGCCGCGCTCGATCGGTGAAATCTACGGCCTGCTGTTCGTTTCAAGGGAACCGCTCTCGCTCGACGACCTGGTGCGCCGTCTCGGCATCAGCAAGGGCTCCGCCAGCCAGGGGCTGCGCACGCTGCGCAGCCTCGGCGCGGTCCGCGAAGCCGCCGGCAACGGCAACGGCGAGCGCCGCACCTACTACGAGCCGGCCGTCGAACTGAAGCGCCTGGTCGGCGGCTTCATCCGCGAACAGATCCGCCCCCACCTCGACAGCGGCAAGAGCAAGATCCGCCAGCTCGCCGTGACCGCCGGCGAAGTCGATGACGCGGACCACCGGCGCTTCGTCAGCGAGCGGGTCGAGCGGCTCGAACAATGGATGCGCAGCGGCGGGCGCGTGCTGCCGATCCTGCAGAAACTGTTAGGCCAATGACTCCGGATTCCCAGAATAACAGCCGCCATTGGTACTGCGTCCGGACGCAGACCAAGCGCGAGCACATCGCCGCGGGGCACCTGCGCGGGCTTGAGGCCGTGGAAGTGTTCTGCCCGCGCCTGCGCTACCGCAAGGCCACCCGCCGCGGCAAGATCTGGTGGGTCGAGCCGCTGTTTCCCGGTTACCTGCTCGCCCGGTTCAACCTCGCGGAAATGGAGCGCGCCGTCACATTCTCCCAGGGCGTGCGCGGACTCGTGCGCTTCGGGTCGGAAATTCCGCCGGTGCCGGAATCGTTTGTCGAAAGCCTGCGCCAGGAAATCCGCAACCGTCCCGAGGGCGAGGAGGAACTGCTCTCGGTCGCTCCCATCATCCAGATCGGCGACGAGGTGGAAATCGCCCACGGCCCGCTCCAAGGCATGCGCGGCACCATCGTCTCGGTCGCCCCGGCGGCCGAACGGGTGAAAATCCTGCTCGATTTCCTCGGCCAGCCACAGGCCATCGATGTGGACCTGTTTTCCATCCTGCTGCCCCGCAAGCCGCTGCCCTGACACCACGCCGCGGTCCCCACCCATGGCGCCGCAATCCCATCATCCCGCACCACCCGACATGGTTTCTTTCCGATGAGGAAGGATCGACCACGGGCGGCAGCGTGGCGGCAGGGTGCGGGATGATGCGCGCCGATGAAGCAGGTCAGTCGTCCGCGATGCCGCCAACCCGCGCCTCCAGCCTGGCCAGACGTTCCTCCAGGCTGCCGATCCGTTCCTTCAGCCGCTGGTTTTCGGCCTGCAACTGCCGGCTGTTTCCGGCATCCATCTGCTGTTTCAATTCGCGCGTGGCGGCGAGCGCAACGACGCCCAGCGCGGAATAATCCATCGTGTAATATTCCTCGCCGGTGTCCCCCGCCCTGCCCTTGGCCACCAACTCGGGAAATACCTCCGCCACCTCCTGGGCGATCAGTCCGATCCGGGGATTTCGCTCTGCATCGTCCTTGAACGTGTATGCCGCGGGATTCAGTCGGGCGACCCGCGGCAAAACTCCGTCCAACTGCCTGATGTTCTCCTTGAGCCTGCGGTCGGAGACCTGGGTGTAGGCCCCGTTGCCCGAATCGAACTCACCTCTCAACGAACCCTTGTAATACAATTCCAGGTTGCCATCCGCATTGGTGGAATAGAGCGTCCAATACACGTTGTTGTTGCCCGGATGGGCCACCGAGACTCCGTTGCCGACTCCGCTGCCGTTGCCATGCAGCATGGTCACCTCGCTCCGCCGGGTGGCGGTGCGCACGAGCACATCGTTCAAGCTGTTATGGTTGAGGTGGAGTCCCCCGCTGGCGCAGTCGATCTCATTGCCGTCCATGATCAGTTTCTGGCTGCCGCTGGTCACTTCCAACCCGCCGATCGCGCCATCGTTTTCAAAGCCGTTCACCGTCAGTCTGGATGCCGGGGAGGTCGTGCCGATCCCGACGTTGCCGCTGGAACTGATCGTCATCCGGTCGTTATTGCCGGTTCTGAACAACATCCGTCCCGCCTCGCGGTTGGCCAGGTAGAAGTCCGAGCCGAACATCTGCACGAACGCCAGGTAATCGCCGCTATTCGACCGCCATTCCATCAGCGGGTTGTTGCCCCTGAGGTCAAGGACCGTCGAGGCCGTGGTCGAGATCCTCACCGGCGAACTCCCGGAAATGACGGCTCCGGACGCGGCCATGCCGCCGCTGACATCGAGGTTGCCATCGACCTCCACGCTTTGCGCGGAAGCCAGACCGAGGAGGCCGAGGACAAGAACAGGGATGGGATGTGTTTTCATGTTGGTGGTCGATGGCGGGGCGACAGTCTGAAGACGGATTGTGTGCAATGGAATGGACGCCGCCCTCGCAGCATCCAAATAACAACCCTAGTTTTCCGGATCTCATTCGCCAAGATTTTTCCCGATCATGCCGGCGTCCGCCCCGCCGCATTGCATGCTTGTTGGGGATTTTCACATTTACCGCCGCCGTTGCGCGGCCATAAACTGCGCACATTATGAAATATCCCGTTTCCTCCCTCGCGCCGGGCCTGCTGCTGCTGGCCAGCGCCGCCGGCATCGCCGGCATCACGGTCGATGGCGGGGCCGGAATCACCATGAATCCCGGCACCTCCATCACCATCACCGGCGGCAACCTGGAAATCCGCGACCAGTCGGCGGTGGAAATCCCATCAGGCGCCGCCCTCGCCGCCGTCCAGGTGGCCATCGCTCCCGGCGGCACCCTCACCAACTGCGGTGAAATCCAGGCCGAAATCGTCAATGCGGGCGAGGTGCTGGCACCCTGCGGAGCCGGCGTCACCAGCGTTTTCGCCGGCGATGTGGCCAACTCCGGGGTTTTCCGGGTCAGCCATGGAACCGCCCTCGCGGTCACCGGAAGCTTCACCAACAGCGGTCTGCTCGACCTCATCACCGCGCAGCAGGACGGACCGCCGCCGGTTTTCATCAACACCGGAAGCCTCATCGAGGCCAAGGACCTGCGCGTTCTGGAAATCCTCGCCAAGCCCCTCGAAACCGAACTGCGCATCCACGGCGTGGCCGCCCATACCTATCAACTCCAGGCCACCCCGGACCTCGCCAACCCCGCCTGGTCGGACATCGGGCCGCCATTGCTCGGCGGAAACGCCGAGCTCCTCCTCACCCATCCGGGCGGCCTGTCCTCGTTCAGCAGATACTTCTACCGGGTCGAGGTTGGCGACCCTTGAGCCTGAGGCATCCTTTGACCTTCGGGCATAAAAGCATAAAATCACCACATGAGAACCACCATCGATCTACCCGACCCTTTGTTTCGCGAAGTGAAGGCAACGGCAGCTTCGCGCGGGCTGAAACTCAAGGATTTCATCGCCGCCGCGCTGAGAGGTGCCCTGCACGGCGACCGCGACACTCCGTCTCCGGGTTCCTCTCCCGGGCAAATTCATCGCGAGCGCATGCTCGGACATTTCAACCGCATGGCCGAAGGCAGGACCCAGACCGGTGCGGTCGGGAAATTGGAACGGGAGGCACTCCACGACCGTCATGCTTGAGCCGGCGTTTTTTGACACCAGCGTGTGGCTTTACGCTTACTCGGAAGCTCCCGACGACGCCGCAAAACGAGTCAGAGCCAGGGAACTGCTGCTTTCCCACCTGCCAGTCGTCTCCGGTCAGGTATTGCAGGAATTCATCGCCGCGGCCCTGCGCAAGAAACACCTCGGGATTTCGGAAGATCAGATCGGGGAATTTCTCTCCTTCACCGCGGACTTTCCCTTCGAACCGGTCACCCGTGACCTCATTCTCGAGGCCAATGCCTGCGCCGCCGCCACGACCTGTCGCACTGGGACAGCACCCTCCTCGCCGCCGCAAAATCGAGCGGCTGCCGCCACCTTTATTCGGATGACCTCCAGGACGGCTTCAGCCTCGGCCCGCTTGCCGTAGTCAATCCGTTCCGCCAACCCTGAGCGCGACACCCATGAACAAACTCTTCATCTCCGGCCACCGCGGCATGGTCGGCTCCGCCCTCGTCCGCGAGGCCGCGCGTCGCGGCGGCTTCGAAGTGCTCACCGCCAGCCGCTCCGAACTCGACCTCTGCGACCAGCAAGCGGTGTTCGATTATCTATCATCCAGCAAACCCGAGGCCGTGATCATCGCCGCGGCCAAGGTCGGCGGCATCCATGCCAACTCGACCTACCCGGCCGACTTCATCTACGAGAACCTCGCCATCGCCGCCAACCTCGTCGAGGGCAGCCGCCGCGCGGGCGTGGAGCGCGTGTTGTTTCTCGGCTCGTCGTGCATCTATCCGAAACTCGCGCCGCAGCCGATGCCCGAGGACTGCCTGCTCAGCTCGCCGCTCGAACCGACCAACGAGGCCTACGCCATCGCCAAGATCGCCGGGCTGAAGTTGTGCCAGCATTACCGCGCGCAGCACGGCCTGATGTATCACAGCGCGATGCCCACCAACCTCTACGGCCCCGGCGACAACTACCATCCGGAAAACTCCCACGTCATCCCCGCTCTCATCCGTCGCTTCCACGAGGCGAAGGAACGCGGCGACGCCACCGTCACCATCTGGGGCAGCGGCACCCCGCGCCGCGAGTTCCTCCACGTGGACGATCTCGCATCCGCCTGCTTCCACCTGATGACTCTCGACAACCCGCCCGACTGGGTGAACGTCGGCACCGGCGAGGATCTCACCATCCTCGAACTCGCCCGCCTCGTCGCCGAAACCACCGGCTTCACCGGCGACATTCTGACCGATCCGTCGAAACCCGACGGCACGCCGCGCAAGCTGTTGGATATTTCCAAAATCAAGGCCACCGGCTGGCAACCCGCCGTTGCGTTCAGGAACGGCCTCGCCGCGGCTTATCAGGATTTCCTGGAATCGCTCGCGGTAGGCGGGGCGAGGCTGTAAGCAATGCGACTTGCCATCCTTACTTTTTCTCCTTATTGTCTTGCCATGATTGCGACCATTACATCCAAAGGGCAAATCACCATTCCACTGAGTTTGAGGCAAAAATTCCATCTCAACGCCGGCGATAAGCTGGATTTTGATGAAAATGCTCCTATTTTGGTTGCCCGACGTGCAGTGGACCAAAAGGAATGGGTCAAGACCCTGGCGGAATGGAAAAAATCCACACGGACCGCCCTAAAAGGGCATCCTTGGGAAAACCAGTCGTCCTCCGATATCGTTGACGACCTGCGGGGAGACCCTGCCGATTCCAGCTCTGCAGAGCCATGATCACCGCCATCGACTCCTCGGTGCTTTGGGCGATCATCAAAAGCGAACCGGGACATGAGGAATGGATCGAAACCCTGCTCAGGGCTTCGGCTGAAGGCCCCTTGATCATCAGTCCCGTCGCTTTCGCGGAATTGGCTCCATCGACCTCCGATGAGGCGGAACTCATGGATTTTCTGGTCCGTCTCTCGATCGCCTATGAGCCGATCAGCCCCGCCGCCGCCCATCTTGCCGGGATCACGTTCAAACGCTACCGGCAGGCTGGCGGACCGCGACAACACCTTGTTCCGGATTTCCTGATCGCCGCCCACGCGGCAATTCAAGCCGGCCGCCTTGCCGCCATTGACCGGGGATATCTCCGCCAGTGGTTTCCCAATCTCAACCTGCTCATGCCCGGCGGCTTGGATGATGATCCCGAAGCCGGACCATCATCGACTTGAACTGTCGGGGCACGATGAAACCACCGCGGAGGAATCGGATGTTGATCCGGGCCATTGCAATCGGATTCATTCTTATCCAACCGCCCATCACCCTGAGCCCCTCATGAAAAAAGCACTGATCACCGGCGTCACCGGCCAGGACGGCTCCTACCTCGCCGAGTTCCTGCTTGAAAAAGGCTACGAGGTCCACGGCATCAAGCGCCGCGCCTCGCTCTTCAACACCCAGCGCGTGGACCACATCTACGAGGACCCGCACGTCGAGCACGCGCGCTTCCGCCTGCACTACGGCGACCTCACCGACAGCTCGAACCTCACCCGCATCCTCAGCGAGGTGCGGCCGGACGAAGTGTACAACCTGGGCGCGCAGTCGCACGTCGCGGTGTCCTTCGAGGCGCCGGAATACACCGCGGACGTCGATGCGCTCGGCGCGCTGCGCCTGCTGGAGGCGATCCGTTTCCTGGGGCTGGAGAAAACCACGCGCTACTATCAGGCATCCACTTCGGAGTTATATGGTTTGGTTCAGGAAATCCCGCAGAAGGAGACCACGCCGTTCCACCCGCGCTCGCCCTATGCGGTGGCCAAGATGTATGCCTACTGGATCACCGTGAACTACCGCGAGGCCTACGGCATGTATGCCTGCAACGGCATCCTCTTCAACCACGAGTCACCGCGCCGCGGCGAGACCTTCGTCACCCGCAAGATCACCCGCGCCATCGCCAACATCGCCCAGGGACTCGAAAGCTGCCTCTACCTTGGCAACATGGATTCGCTGCGCGACTGGGGCCACGCCAAAGACTACGTCCGCATGCAGTGGATGATGCTCCAGCAGGAAACCGCCGAGGATTTCGTCATCGCCACCGGCAAGCAGATCTCGGTGCGCGAATTCGTCCGCATGTCCGCCGCCGAGGCCGGCATCACGCTCGAGTTCCATGGCGAAGGCGTCGATGAAACCGCCGTCGTCCGCGCCGTCGATCCCGCCCTCGCCCCGGCGGTGAAACCCGGCGATGTCATCGTCCGCGTCGATCCCCGCTACTTCCGCCCGGCGGAGGTCGAGACCCTGCTCGGCGATCCCTCCAAGGCGATGGAGAAACTCGGCTGGAAGCCCGAAATCACCGTCGAGGAAATGTGCGCCGAAATGGTCGCCTCCGACCTCGATGAAGCCAAACGCCACGCCCTGCTCAAGGCCCACGGACACCATGTCTCGGTGTCGAAGGAGTAATGATATGAAAAAAGTCTTCATCTCCGGCTGCTACGACATCCTCCACGCCGGGCATCTCCAGTTCTTCGAGGAGGCGAAGGCGCTCGGCGATTATCTGATCGTCTCGTTCGCCTCGTCGGAAGTGCTGTGGATCCACAAGCGCCGCAAGCCGTCGATCCCCGACGAGCACAAGTTCGCCCTGCTGCAGGGCGTCCGCGTGATCGACGAGGTGGTCATCGGCCACGGCCACGAGGAAGGCATCGATTTCCGCGCGGACTTCATGCGCCTCCGCCCGGACATTCTCGCCGTCACCGAGGACGACAAATACGCCGGTCTGAAACGCGCGCTCTGCGCCGAGGTCGGCGCGGAGTATGTCGTGTTGCCCAAGACCCCGCCGCGCTTCGAACCGGTGTCCACCTCGTCGATCGTCCGCTGGGTGCAGGCCCCCACCGAGGCGCCGCTGCGCGTGGATTTCGCCGGCGGCTGGCTCGATGTGCCGCGCTTCGCCCGCCCCGGCGAATATGTCGTCAACTGCGCGATCTCGCCGCTCGTTTCGCTGCGCGAGTGGCCCTACGAGAAACAGGCCGGCCTCGGCGGCAGCGGCGCGTGGGCCTTGCTCAACGGCCGCGACGGCGTGGATTCCGAAATCGACCTCGGCGTCGGCTGGCAGGATCCCGCAGTCATCCGCGAAACCGGCCTCTGCGTCTGGCGCTCCGGCCCCAAACCGGTGCTCGATTTCAAACACAACGGCGATTTCCTCACAGGCCGGATGGCGATCTTCTGGACCGGCACTTCACACGACACCCCCGGCGTGGCCAACCTTCCGCGCGACTACGACCGCATCGCGCGAAGCGCCCGCATCGCCCGTGAAGGCGTGCTGCATGCCGATATCACCAAACTGGCTGAAGGGGTGACCCTCTATCACTCCACCCAGCTCGCCGAAGGCATGGACCCGCTGCCGGAGATCGAAGGCTCGATCGCCCGCAAATACTGCGGCGGCGGCTACGGTGGCTATGCGCTGTATCTCTTCGCCGAGTCCGCCGCCCGCGAGGTCGCCCTCGCCAATACGGCAGAAATCCGAGCGGTGGAGCCTTTCTGCAGGGTCTGAAAGCCATCTATATCCCATGCCGACACTCGCTCAAAAATTGTCAATGACCACACCGGTGTCCCCGCTGCGGCGCAAAGCGCGCCGACTTGGCATCGATAGTGTCGATCGCATGATCGCGGTCGCGGTCGCCCGCGGCTGCCGCCACTACGCCCCGACGGTTCGCGCTCCCGTATCTCCACCCGCGCTCTCCGATCTAAGCAACGAGGAACTCACGATCCTGCTGCTCTCGGGCGAGAACTCCTACGAACCGTATGCCATCCGTTGCGCGGCACAACTTGCCAGATCGCCTGATGTCGATCCGGCCCGCCTCTCTTTCATGGCCGTGAGGGAAAAAACCGAAAGGGTGCTCGCCCACATCGCACGATCGGGCATCGCCCACGACTGCGAGGGACAAGGCTTCTGGACGAGCGTTCTCGCCCATCTCCACCTGACCGGGACGAGGGAGGAACCCGACCTCCCGCATTGGACCCGGTTCGTTAGCATGCCCGGTCTCCAACGTGGCGGTGTGGCCCCCACCACATGGCTGACTCCCGAAAGATGAATCATCCGGAACATATTCTCAGGACTCTCGACGGGCACCTTCTGCACGCCACCAGGCTCATTCTTTATGGCCGTTCGGCCCTGGCCATCGGCTATCCGGACGCACCAGCCGAGTTTCACGCCACCATGGATGTGGACGCGATTCTTCCGGAAGTCGAAATGGCCGCGATTGAAGCGGATGACAGCTTTTGGACTGCCATCGATGAGACCAATCAGGAACTCCTAGCTTCCGGCTTGTATATCACCCACCTGTTTTCGGATCAACAGCTGATCATCAGGCCCGACTGGATCGATCACTTGGTTGCCGTTCCCATGCAAGGGCTTCGTCTGCTGGAATTGCAACGTCCTTCCACAGAAGATCTCATTCTCACGAAAATGATGAGAATCGATCCGCAGGACCGCAGCGACATCCGCTTTCTTTTGACACATTCGCATGTCAATCCTGACAATCTTGAAGCTTTTCTCAAAGCAGCCAACATCCCCGACATTGCGGAAATCAAGGAGGCTTTCCAGGCAAACAGCCAATGGCTCCGGGCATTGTTGTCCGTGGATTGAGGCACCAATGACACCCTGAGAAAATGCGCGTTTGTCCCGTCATCGGCCTGCCCGTCGCCGCCACCACCTATGCCGGCGCGGTGGAATGGGTGCTGGAAAAAGCGGCTGCCGCAGACCGCACCTATGCCCTCGAAGCCGCCAACACCCACGTCGCCGCGCTCTCCCGCAGCGACGCCGCCTTCGGCGACAGCATGGGAAAATTCGACCTGATCGTCCCCGACGGCATGCCGCTGGTCTGGGCGCTCAACCGGAAACTTCCGCCGGATCAGAAGATCACCGACCGCGTCTACGGCCCCACCCTGATGCTCGAAACCCTCAAGGCCACCGAGGGACGGCCGGAGTTCAGGCATTTCCTGTTAGGCGGCAAACAGTCCACGCTCGACAAGCTCAAGCGCGTCTTCGCCGATCGTTTTCCCGGCACCGCCATCGCCGGCATGCACTCGCCACCCTTCGGCGAATGGCCGCCGGACGAATTCGAACGCATCTGTGAAATGATCCGCTCTTCCGGTGCCAACCTCATCTGGGTCGGCCTCGGCTGCCCGAAACAGGAACACTGGATCGCCCTTCACAAAAACCAATTGCCTCCCGGCGTCTATTTCGGAATCGGCGCGGCCTTCGCGTTCCACGCCGGGGAAGTGAGGCAATCGCCGCCCGCCCTGCAGAAGCTCGGCCTCGAATGGGCCTACCGCCTCGCCATGGAACCGCGGCGGCTGTTCAAACGCTACTTCACCTACAACACGCTGTTCCTGTATCACCTGCTGCGTGACCGTCCGCAGGATTGAACCAGCCGGATGCAACACCCCGGTCGCAACACCACGGCCACTCGCCCCGGCGGTGCCACTCTCATTGATTGGACGCCATGCCCGATGATCCGATCCACCAGCCGCACGACAAGCTCTTCAAGGGAGCCTTCGGCGAGCCGGCCAATGCCGACGTTGCCAAACAAGCCTTCGATCGTAGGGTGCAAAGCGTTACCAACCCGCAAATCCGCAGCGCTGCCATGACTCTCGCCCAACAACTCCGCCAGGAAGGCCGTCAGGAAGGCCGTCAGGAAGGCCGTCAGGAAGGCCTCCAAAAAGGCCGTCAGGAAGCCATCCTCGACAATCTACGGCTGCGTCTCGGAGAGGTCCCACAAGGCCTCGCCGAATCGGTTCATGCCATCGTCGACGACGAACAATTGCGCCGCCTCCACCGCGCTTCACTGTTAGCGGCTTCAATCGAGGACTTTTCGGCCTCCCTCTGAATGGCATCCGTGGCCGCGGCTGACAATCTGCCGTCGGCAACGGATCCCGTATTTCCCCGGCGGTGCCGCCCTGATTGATTGGACGCCATGCCCGATGATCCGATCCACCAGCCGCACGACAAGCTTTTCAAGGGAGCCTTCGGCGACCCGGCCAATGCCGCCGCATTCCTCACATGGCAGCTGCCCGCCGCCCTGGCTGCCGCCATCCGCTGGGATCAACTCAAACCCGAAGCCGGCAGCTTCGTCGATTCCCACTACCGCCATTGCGAAAGCGACCTGTTGTTCTCCGCTCCGGTAGGAGCTTCAGCCGACTGCCTGATCTATCTGCTCTTTGAACACCAGGTTGCCGAAGAACCGCACATCGCCCTGCGCCTGCTGCGCTACATGGTGCGGATCTGGGAGCAGCATCTCCGCAAGAATCCGCAGGCAGCCTTGCCGGTCATTCTGCCGCTCGTGCTGGCCCAGAACGCCGAAGCCTGGGAAATCGAATCCCGCTTCGCCCCCCTGCTGGACATCCCTTCCTCGCTGGCAAGCGACCTTGCCGGCTTCGTGCCGGATTTCACCTTCCGCCTCATCCAACTCGCCAAGCTCGATTTCGACGCCATCCGCGGCACGCCCGCGGGCATCCTCACCCTGCGGGTGATGAAGGCCGAACGGCTGGCCAGGCTGCTGGATGACAGTGTCTGGGATGAAGCCCTCTTCCTGCAGGTTCCGCGGGAAAAACTCGAATTGCTCATCCGCTACATCCTCAATGCCGACGTTGACAAAGAAGCCTTCGATCGTAGGGTGCAAAGCGTTACCAACCCGCAAATCCGCAGCGCTGCCATGACTCTTGCTCAACAACTCCGCCAGGAAGGCCGCCAGGAAGGCATTCAGGAAGGCCGCCAGGAAGGCCGCCAGGAAGGCCGCCAGGAAGGCCGACAGGAAGCCATCCTCGACAATCTGCGGCTGCGTCTCGGAGAAATCCCGCAAGGCCTCGCTGAATCGGTTCATGCCATCGTTGACGATGAACATTTGCGCCGCCTCCACCGGGCTTCGCTGGTAGCGGCTTCAATCGAGGACTTTTCGACCTCCCTCTGAATTGCATCGTTGCCCGCTGCTGACGATCTGCTGTCGGCGATGGATACCCTCATCTTCGCGGCCTTCGCCTTCCACGCCTGTGAGGTGAAACAATCGCCGCCCGCCCTGCGGAAGCTCGGTCTCGAATGGGCCTGCCGCCTGGCCATGGAACCCCGCCGCCTCATCAAGCGCTACTTCACCTACAACACTCTCTTCATCGATCACCTGATGCGGGAACGCTCCGAGTGATCGATCGCGCGGTTGGGAATAGTCTTTCAAAAACAAGTCCCATGTCCATGATGTGCGGAATGACCCTGCCCGACCTTCCGAACCCGTCCGCCCGCAAAAGCCGGGTTTGCCGATTGTCATGAAAACCCTCCCGGCCCTCCTGCTCGCATTGCTGTCCCCCGCCCTGCTGGCCGCGGATGCGGCGCCACCACGCCTGCAATCCAAAGTCAAGGGCCTGCTCGTCATCGAACTGCCGAACGGCAAGACCGCCGGCACCGCCAGCCAGATGAACGCGACCGCGGTCAAGAGCGAGGAATCCGCGCTGCAAATCCGCTTCAACCAGGACGTCGGCAAGGCCATGGACCTCGCCACTTCGGAAGTCTCCAAGTTCATCCAGGTGCGCCATCACAACCGCCTTCCCGAGGGCTACCGCATCGAACTCTCCTTCGCCGACAAATACAGCCCCAAGGACGGTCCGTCCGCCGCCGTGGCCAGCGCCTTGCTGGTGGATTCCATCCTCTCCAATCACGAACTCGCCGACGATTTCGCCGTCACCGGAGACATGAACGCCGACGGCTCCATCCAGCCGGTCGGCGGCATCGTCGCCAAGATCCGCGGCGCGCGGCTCAAAGGCTGCGCCATCGTCGCCGTGCCCGGCACCAACGAAACCGCCGTCTCGGACGGATACATCATGGATGGCATCCGCGAACTGCGCTCGATCCAGGTTTTTTCCGTCGTCACATTCGACGAAGCCCGCGCCCTGGCTGCCAACACCCGGAGTGACAACCTCTCCAGGGCGCTTGCCGAATTTTCCCAAGTCCAGCAGGCGCTCACCCGCGATGAGAAATTCGTCCACAACCCCAAGGTGCTGGAGAAACTCCGCCAGGTGATCGAACTCGCCCCCAACCACCTCTCCGCGAAATACCTCTACCTCCATGGCACCCGGCGCGCGCCCCGCACGCTTTCGCTCGTCGGTTCCCTGATGGCCATCGACGAAGCCGACACCGCCTTCGCGCAAATGCTCGACGACGGCAGTTTCACGGAAACCTCCGGCAGTTCCGACGTGCTCTTCAAGTTCGAGGGCGAACTCACCCGCCTCAAGCCGATGATCGACAAGCGCACCGTCGGCTATTGCGACAGCTATCTCGGCCTGGCCCAATACATCCGGGACATCCGCAGCCGCCGCATATACACTCCGCAAATGAAGCGCGAACTGCTGTCCGCCGTGGCCAGGGTCCGCAACGAGCGCAAGGCGCTTTTCTCCAACGAGGAAATCCGCGAAGAACTCATGCTCGAAGAGTGAGCCAACCCGCCGCGCCTCCGACCTTCCGACCTTCCGACCTTCCGACCTTCCCATATGAAAATACGCAACATCTGCTGCCTCGGCGCCGGCTACGTCGGCGGCCCCACCATGGCCATGATCGCCGCCAAGTGCCCCGACATCCAGGTCACCGTCTGCGACATGAACCAGGAACGCATCGACGCCTGGAACACCGACGACCTCCCGGTCTATGAACCCGGCCTCCATGAAGTGGTGGCCTCCGCCCGTGGCCGCAACCTGCTTTTCACCACCGACATCCGGCCGGCCATCGCCGCCGCCGACCTGATCTTCGTCTCGGTCGGCACGCCCACCAAGTCCTACGGCATCGGTGCCGGCCGCGCCGCGGACCTGCGCTACATCGAGTCCGCCGCCCGTCTCATCGCCGAGGTTTCCCAAGGCCACAAGATCATCGTCGAGAAAAGCACCATCCCGGTGAAAACCGCCAGCGCCATCCGCACCATCATCACCGCCAACTCGACCTCCGACTGCACCTTCGAGGTGCTGTCGAATCCCGAGTTCCTCGCCGAGGGCACCGCCGTCGCCGACCTCCAGAACCCGGACCGCATCCTCATCGGCGGCGAAAGCAATCCGTCCGGACACGCCGCCGTCGAGGCGCTCGCCGCGATCTATGCCCGCTGGATCCCGCGCGAGCGCATCATCACCACCAACCTCTGGTCGTCCGAACTCTCGAAACTCGTCGCCAACGCCTTCCTCGCCCAGCGCATCTCCTCCATCAACTCGATCTCCGCCCTCTGCGAGGCCACCGGCGCCGACGTCGATGAAGTCGCCCGCGCCATCGGCACCGATTCCCGCATCGGCCCGAAATTCCTCAGGTCATCGGTCGGCTTCGGCGGCTCCTGTTTCCAAAAAGACATCCTCAACCTGGTCTACCTCTGCGAATCCTTCGGCCTTCCACAAGTGGCTGATTACTGGCGCCAGGTCGTCGAACTCAACGACTGGCAGAAATCCCGCTTCGTCGAAAAGATCGTCCGCACCCTGTTCAATACCGTCAACGGCAAGCGCATCGCCATCCTCGGCTTCGCCTTCAAGAAGGACACCAACGACACCCGCGAGTCGCCCGCCATCCAGGTCTGCCGCGACCTGCTCCGCGAGCACGCCCACGTCGCCATCTACGACCCGCGGGTGGACCGTGCGACCATCCACCAGGACCTCATCGACGCCAAAGTGCCCGCCAGCCTCATCGCCTCCAACGTCGAGTACCACACCGACCCCTACGCCGCGATCAAGGACGCCCACGCGCTGGCCGCCCTCACCGAGTGGGACGAATTCCGCGACCTCGATTTCAAGCGCATCTATGACCTCATGCTCAAGCCCGCCTTCGTCTTCGACGGCCGCGCCATCCTGCCACTCGACCAACTCAAAAAACACGGCTTCGAAGCCTTCATCATCGGCAAGGGAGGGTGATCAAATCGCGCCCACTCAG
Source organism: Luteolibacter sp. (assembly GCA_041686775.1). Lineage (GTDB taxonomy): Bacteria > Verrucomicrobiota > Verrucomicrobiia > Verrucomicrobiales > Akkermansiaceae > Luteolibacter. The sequence goes on from JAWLDG010000021.1 coordinate 50,078, forward strand.
ATTTCCGTCTTCCTTTTTTGAGAAAAACGGCTGACATTCGCCGCATGACTGACACCTACTCGATCAAAACCGCACAGCAGAAATTCTCCTCGCTGGTGGATCAGGCGGCGGATCATCCGGTCACGATCACCAAACAAGGCCGTGCTGTGGCAGTGCTGGTCTCGATCGAGCGCATGGAGGCCATCGCGGAAACCATGGAACTGCTCGCCGACCCGAAAGCCATGGCGGCTATTCGCAAGCATTGGAATGGCAAGGCGGCTTACCACGAACTCTCCGCGCTGGACGCGCTATGATCCGAGTCCGCATCCAGGACGAAGTTCTCGATTACCTCCGGCGTCTCGCTCCCAAACCTCGCCATGCGATCCGTTGGGGTATCAAGGGACTGACACGCGAGAAGGACGACATCAAGCCGCTGACCGACGAATTGGAGGGCTTCCACCGCCTCCGCGTCGGTTCCCACAGGGTGATCTTCGAATATGAAATCATCGATGGCCAAAGGGTGATCACGTGCGTGTACGCCGGACCCCGGAAATGGATTTACGAGGTATTCCACAGCCGCTTGCTGGAATGACCTTCCGAACATAAGATTCTCTCCTCCCCCCGGGAACACCGAGCCCCAGATCGGCTCGCCAAAGCGCGGCCCAAGCCCCCGCGCAAAATCCTCTCCCACCGCTCACTGCTCACCGCTCACCGCTCACCGCTCACTCGGCACTTCTCCGACTCTCCGACTCTCCGACTTCCAGCATTTCAGCTTCTTAGCGTTTCAGCTTCTACCCCATGCACATCCACACCGAATTCCACCGCTTCCTCTCCCGCCAGGAAAAGGAACAACTGCTCGGCCAGCGCGGCATCGTCGTCTGGCTCTGCGGACTGTCCGGTTCCGGCAAGTCCACCATCGCCAACGCCGCCGAACGCGTCCTCCACCAGCAGGGCCGCTTCACCACCATCCTCGATGGCGACAATCTCCGTTCCGGCCTCAACTCCGACCTCGGTTTCACCGACCAGGACCGCCTCGAAAACATCCGCCGTTTTGCCGAGGTCGCCAAAATCCTCGTTTCACAGGGCATCATCACTTTCGTCTCCGCCATCACCCCGCGCGGAGAACTCCGCGATCTCGCCCGCGGCATCCTCGGTGAGGATCTGTTCGAAGTTTATGTGAAAGCCAGCTACGAAACCTGCGAGCAGCGCGACGTCAAAGGCCTCTACGCCAAGGCCGCCCGCGGCGAAATCCAGCACTTCACCGGCAAGGACGGCTCCTTCGAGCCACCCCACAACGCCGACCTCGTCCTCGACACCGAATCCACCACCATTGAGGACGCCGCCTTCGAACTCCTCGAAGCCATCCGTGACAGAACCGCCTCAAGCGGGGAGTCGTGATCCGATCAGCCCGCTCACACCTTGATCAAAGTTTTTCATTTTGAAAAACATCAGATTGACAATCTGAACTTCTAAGTCTCAAATTCCTGCATGAAAACCATCACCGTGCGGGAAATGAAAGCCCATTGGTCGGAGGTCGAGGCCCAAGTCCGCAACGGCGAGACCTTCGAGGTCGTGAACCGCGGCAAACCCACCGTCCGGATCGTGGCCGCCACTCCACGCCGCGTCTTGGCCTGGGACGATCACCTCGCCACAGCCATTCCCGCCGCCGGACGCTCGGCGGAAGAAACCGTGGCCGCCGACCGGGAGGGACGCTGGTAACCATGCTCTACCTCGACACCAGCGCTTTGCTCAAACTCCATATCCGCGAAACAGGCTCGGAAGCGGTCCAGTCCCAAATCGCCCTTCAGGACCACCCCCTGCCCATCTGGGAAATCCAGAAAGCCGAGCTCGTCAACGCTCTCCGCTTGAAAGTGTTCTGGAACGAAATCAGCGCAGACCAGACCGCTGCGCAGATCGAACTGTTCCAAAACCGCTTCAAGCGCGGGCTCTATTTTTTCCCGGAAATCGACCGCAACTCCCTCATGCAGCGGTTTCTCGACCTGAGTGCCGAAACCCCGCGTCTCGGCTGCCGGACGATGGAGATCCTCCACGTCGCCTGTGCCGTGGAAATCGGCGCGACCGAATTCCTGAGCTTTGACCAGAGGCAGAACAGCCTGGCCGGTCATGCGGGTCTCAAACTCGCCCCCATGCCCTGATTCGGAATCGCATCAGGGTGAATCACAGGCATTCATGCCTTGTTTCCTTTCAATCATTACCAAGATACCCATCATTCTAATTATTCCTTGACCCGCATCCCGCTCCCACCTACCCCCGCGCCACCCGTCACTCTCAGCATTTCAGCTATTACCCCAATGCCCAACTACCACCTCAGCCACCTCGACCAGCTCGAAGCCGAAGCCATCTTCGTGCTGCGCGAAACCGCCGCCCAATTCCAGAATCCGGCGCTCCTTTTCTCCGGCGGCAAGGACTCGATCGTCATGGCCTGGCTGGCGAAAAAGGCCTTCTGGCCGGCGCGCCCGCCGTTTCCACTGGTCCATGTCGATACCGGCCACAATTTCCCCGAAACCATGACCTACCGCGACGAGTTCGTGGAACTGCTGCGCGCCAAACTGGTTGTCGGGCTGGTCCAGGAATCCATCGACAGCGGCCGAGTGGTCGAGGAAAAGGGCCCCAACGCCTCGCGCAACAAGCTCCAGACCGTCACCCTGCTCGACACCATCGAGAAGCACCAATACGACGCCTGCCTCGGCGGCGGCCGCCGCGACGAGGAAAAGGCCCGCGCCAAGGAACGCTTCTTCTCGCACCGCGACGACTTCGGCCAGTGGGACCCCAAAAACCAGCGCCCCGAACTCTGGAACCTCTTCAACGGCCGCAAGCACCCCGGCGAGCACTTCCGCGTCTTCCCGCTCTCGAACTTCACCGAGATGGACATCTGGATGTACATCAAACGCGAGAAAATCCCCCTCCCCTCGATCTACTTCGCCCACCAGCGCGAGGTCTTCGAGCGCAACGGCCAGCTCCTCGCCGTCACCGATTTCCTCAAGCCCCAGGACCACGAGAAGGCGGAAACCCGCACCGTCCGCTTCCGCACCATCGGCGACGCCACCTGTACCGGCGCCGTCGAATCCCCCGCCTCCGACCTCGACGAGGTCATCGCCGAGGTCGCCGCCGCCCGCCAGACCGAACGCGGCACCCGCGCCGACGACAAACGCTCCGAAACCGCCATGGAGGACCGCAAGAAAGAGGGATACTTCTGAAGAAGAGTTTGTCAGTTTTCAGTGTTCAGTTTTCAGGATTTGAAGACTCCCACCGGCAACTGACTCACACCACCTCTCCGCTGAAAACTTCAAACTGAAAACTAGCAAACTTTCCAATGGATCTTCTCCGCTTCTCCACCGCCGGCTCCGTCGATGACGGCAAATCCACCCTCATCGGCCGATTGTTGTACGACTCCAAATCCATCTTCGAGGACCAGCTCGAGGCGATGGAGGAATCCTCCCGCCGCCGCGGCGACGAAAACGTCAACCTCGCCCTCCTCACCGACGGCCTCAAGGCCGAGCGCGAACAGGGCATCACCATCGACGTCGCCTACCGCTACTTCGCCACCCCCAGGCGCAAGTTCATCATCGCCGACACCCCGGGCCACACGCAATACACCCGCAACATGGTGACCGGCGCCTCCACCGCCAACCTCGCCATCATCCTCATCGACGCCCGCAAGGGCGTGATCGAGCAGACCAAGCGCCACAGCTTCATCGCCAACCTGCTGCGCATCCAGCACGTCGTGCTCGCCGTCAACAAGATGGACCTCGTCGATTACTCGGAGGAAATCTATAACAACATCGTCCAGGACTACCGCGACTTCGCCTCGCGCCTCGACAACATCGTCGAGATCGCCGACATCCCGATCTCCGCGCTCAACGGCGACAACGTGGTCGAGAAATCCGCCAACATGCCGTGGTACCAGGGCCCCACCTTCCTCTATCACCTCGAACACGTCTATGTCGGCGGCGAGGAAAACCACGTCGATGCCCGCTTCCCGGTCCAGTGGGTCGTGCGCCCGATGTCCAACGAATGGCACGACTTCCGCGGCTACGCCGGCCGCGTCGCCGGCGGCGTCTTCAAGCCCGGCGATGAAATCACCGTGCTGCCCTCCGGCTTCAAGTCCGTCATCAAGGGCATCCACACCGCCGACGGCGAGATCGAGGAGGCCTTCGCCCCGCAGTCGGTCTGCCTCACCCTCACCGACGAGATCGACATCTCGCGCGGCGACACCATCGTCAAGGCCAACAACCCGCCGGAGGTCAGCCAGGACATCGAGGCGATGATCTGCTGGTTCTCCCCGCGCCCGATGCCGCCGCGCGCCAAGCTCATCGTCCGCCACACCACCCAGGAAACCCAGGCCGTGATCAAGGAAGTGAAATACCACGTCGATATCAACACCCTCCACAAGATCGAGCACGTCGAGAGCTTCCACATGAACGACATCGGCCGCATCTCGATGCGCACCGCCGCCCCGCTCATCCACGATGCCTACCGCCGCAACCGCAACACCGGCTCCTTCATCCTCATCGACCCCGGCACCAACGAAACCGTCGCCGCGGGAATGATCGTGTAGCGGCGATCACCGGTCGCCGCTGGGCTTTCATTGCCGCAATCCAACCGCTTGATTTCCAGGAAATCGCACCCATACTGCCTTCATGTCAAAAGCAGCACTGCTTCAGGCCAAGGCGGCGGATCTTCCTGAACCGATCGCTGCCGAAGTGTTGGACTTTCTGGAGTTTGTGACTGCCCGGCACGAGCTGGAAAGCCGACGCTCTGCAGGGGCCATCCAGCAATTCAGGGGAGCATTCAAAGGGCGTCTCAGTTCCACGGATGAGTTCGCCGCCAACAAGGCCGATCACACCTTGCCCTCATGATGACCGCGATCGTATCCAACAACCTCTCCGAAATCGCCAGGCTTTGCGTGCAATACGGCGTCACCCGCCTTGATATCTTCGGCTCTGCGGCGAATGGGGATTTTAATCCGGAACGCAGCGATATCGACTTGCTTGCCTTCTTCTCTGCAACCCACGAGCCGGGATACGCGGATCGCTATCTTGATTTTGCGAACGCACTGGAATTACTGTTAGGCAGGAGTGTGGATCTCCTCACTCCCGGATCGATCAGGAACCCGCGCTTTGCGGATAGCGTGCGCAAGCGGGCCATTACCATATATGAGTCCACGAAGCATCAAGCGGCTTGAGGATGCCACGGAGGCTTGTGCCAGAATCGGCGAGTTCAGTCAGGACTATTCGTTCGAACAATTCCTGCGGTCGGATCTGCTGAGATAGGCCGTCGAACGGTAGTTGGAAATCATTGGTGAAGCTCTTGGCATCGCATCGCGGGAAGATCCGTCCGTGGAAGACCATATGCCCGAACAGCCGCGGATCGTGGCACTGCGCAACCGCATCATCCATGGATACGACTCCGTCGATCCCGAGTTGGTCTGGGATCTTGCCAAATCAAAAGTGCCTGCTCTCCTGGCGCAATTGGAGACCGTCCTGAAGGATTTCCGCTAGTTCCGATTCCGGCATTGTCCGCCCGGACTCACATTGGGAGGCATTGACAAATCACCCGTAGAGCCGTATTTACGGTCCATGAAAACCACCATCGAACTGCCTGATTCCCTCGCCCGCAAAGCGAAATTACTGGCCGCGGAACGCCAGACCACATTGCGTGCCCTCGTGGTTCGGGGCTTGGAGCACGTAATCATGGAGAAGCAGATGACGGCCAGGGATCGGGCCAGAAAACTCTTCGCCGCCATGGATCAGGCTTCGGGCATCACTGCCGGGAAACGCCTCAATCGTGCCGGGGCCAATGCACGCTGAATTCTTCATCGACACCAATATCCTTCTCTACGCGGCATCCAGCGCCAAATCCGAAAAACGCAAGCGGATCAGGGCTAGGGAGCTGCTGGCGATGGAAGGAGGCGGGTTGTCCGTGCAGGTGCAGGCGGAGTTCTACGTCAACGCCACGGCAAAATTCAAACAGCCGCATGACAAAGTAGTCCGAATCCTTGAGTCACTCGATTCATATCCGGTTCTGGAGGTCAGCGAAGCCGTCTTCTGGGCCGCACTCCAGATCAAAGAGCGCTACAGGCTTTCCTATTGGGATTCCGCCATCATCGCCGCCGCATTGGAACTCGGCTGTCATACGGTGTATTCGGAAGACTTGAACGACGGCCAAAGTTACGCGGGTGTTCGCGTCATCAATCCATTTGTCGAGTCATGAAGATCAAGCGGGCAGAATCGTGTGGCGGCGATCACTGCTCACTGCTCACTGCGCTCTTCAACCTCCGTCTCACCATCTGCACCGCGATCACCCCCACCACGATCAAGCCCACGCCGGTGATCGCCGGCATGAAGTTTCCTCCGGCCACGCCCGCGCCGCTCAGCACCACGCCGCTGGCGATCAGGCCGCTGCACGCCATCGAAACCGTCAGATACAGCCCGAACGGCACGTGCAGGAATCCGAGCACGTAGTTCTGTACGAACAAGGGCAGGCCCGGCGTCAGCCGCACCAGCAGCACCGCCCGCAGATGATTGTCCTTGGGCAGCTTCGGAATCCGCAACGTGCTTTTGGCCAGCAGCAGCTCAACCAGCCGCCGTCCCGGCCCGGCCGCCAGCCAGTAGGTCCAGCACATGTTCAGTGCCAGCGCGGATAGCGCGATCCCGCACGCCGCCGCCGGCCGGTCGCGCCACATCGTCCCGGTCAGCAACAACAGCGCGCTCATCGGCACCGGAAATCCCGGCAGCACCACCAGCGCCGCGAACAACCACCACGGCCGATCGCGCAGAAACCCCTCCGCCGCCAGCCAGCCGTTCCGCAGCATCGCCCAGTCCACCCCCATTCGCCACGCCAGCAACACCAACCCGGCCCCCAGCACCAGGCCCACCCACGCCAATCGGTGAAACCGCCGGTCCCGCAAGATCGTTTTCAGCAACTCCATCGTCCGCCCGCAGGCTGTCAGCGTGGTAACGCTTTGCAAGCGCCAAGCCTGCTCTGCACTTCGACGTTCGATGTTCGATGTTGGACGTTCGATGTTCATCCAAGCCCCCTTAGTTCATTTTTTCTTGAACAAACCCGCGCCTGCTTCACCCTGTCCGCAAGGCAATTCCTGTCCGGGATCGCCTGTATTTTCAGGATTCCCGAATCAGTTCCGCCACTCCCACCGGCCGCAACCAAGGGCGGCAGCGTGGAGTGGCGCTTTCAAGCGCCATGAATCGCAAACGCGGCCTCCGGCCGCCACTTCCCACGGAGCGCGGATTTCCCTGGCCGTAGTAGCCTTGGCGAAGACGGCAGTCCGCATCAGCCAATGAATTGCCGATGTTTGATCTGATTATGGAAAGTCGTTCGGCACTTCAAAAATCGAAAATCATCAAATCGGCCGAAGGCTTGTAGGCCGATTGGACAGGGACGAACGTGCCGTGCCCTGCAAGGGTGAGGAGCCGTGAGGCGGCTCCGAATCAATCAACAATCGTCAATCCAACCAGCTCTCCACCCTCTGCGCTTCCTTTGCGGCCTTCGCGCCTTCCGCCATACAGTCCAGTCCACCAGCCAACCCCTGAATGCAGCCTGAGATGCTCAAACGGCTCAGGGAATAACGCTTGATCATGAATACATGAAAACACGCGACTCCATCATCGGTAAAATCCATGAATCCGAGCAGGAACTCAGGGCCATGGGAGTCTTGAATCTGTGGCTTTTTGGCTCATCCGCGCGCAACGAGCCGGGTGCCAAGGATGCCGATTTCCTGGTCGAGTTCGCTGACCGTCCGACTTTCACCGGATTCATGAATCTCAAATTCTTCCTTGAGGAAATACTCCAAATGCCGGTGGATATCCACACCCGGAGTTCGTGCCCGGAACGTTTCATGCGCCGCATCCAATCCGACCTGCTGCATGTCGCGTGACCCCCAATTGAAACTTGAGGACATCCTGGAGGCTGGGCTGCGCATCGAGTCGTACATCGAAGGCTTCGATTGCGAATCCTTCATAAGGGATCGACGCACTGTGGATGCCGTGATTCGCAATCTGGAAATCATCGGCGAAGCGGTGAAAAGCCTGCCGGAAGACATGACAGGGCGCTTTCCGGAAATTCCCTGGCGGGCTATCGCAGGTTTCCGCGACATTCTTGCCCACTGCTATTTCCGCACTGAAGACGCGATTGTTTGGGACGCCGCCATCGTGCATAACCCCGTCCTGCTCAAAGCAGTCAAGCAACTGCTCGGATCATGATATTGCCGGTCGAAGAGTCCCTTAATCCATAGCTCCAGCACTCCCATGCCACCACCAAACCCCTGGTGTTCTTCACCTTCCGACCACTTCTCACTTCCCACCCGGCACTTCTTCATTTCCCCGACTATTGATTCCGGGGCACTTCACGCTATCATGACCCCATGCAACTGGTGATCGACCTGCCACCCCGCGAAGAGCAGATCGCCTATGGACCTGCGACCTGAAAGGGACCATGGCATTCCACACTTCCCCGGACCACACCGCGCCCTCATCCGCCATCTGTCCGGATTTCCCGGCGTGCATTCGCTGAGAGGCTGGGCCAGCAACTCGGAGAAGAGCCTCACTGGCATGGCCTTCGTGCAGCTCACAGGGGAGCGCGGGCATCTTGCCCGCCTGCCAGTGAACCGTCAGATGGAATGCGAAAGCCCCGCGCGCAGCGCTCCCAATCTCATATATCCAATGACTCTTCCCCTTGGCGTCCTTCGCGCCTTGGCGGTCACATTCTTCCCATTCGCCAATGCAGCGACAAGACGGCCGGTAGGGACGCGCGGCCTCGCGTGTCCCATTTCACCCACGAGGGCGGATCGCCAATGAATTGCCAACGCGCCTCCGCATCTCACCCGAATGAGCATCTACGCCACACTCTGGTGCCTCAAGTTTCCCAAGGATGGCTTCACCCCGACCGACGACAAATGGATTGAGGTGATCGCCCAAGCCGTGCCTGCACACGTGGGATCGCCGACCGCCGGCGAAGGCTACGAGGATGGCGACCCTTTCGCCGACTTCCTACCACCACCGGTCGAGACCGACAGCCAGGGCAACGCCCCCTTCATGCGGGCGGTCGTCATCGTCGCCGGCCACCGCGACAAGGGCACGCCGCGCAGCGGCCAGGAATATCCCGACCCGCTGCTGGTTCTCACCGGCCGGGAATATGCCGCCGCCAGCTTCGAAGAACTGCTGCTGCGCATCAGCCAACGCATCCACGAAAGGTACCAAATCGAATCACTGCAGGCCTAAGCCGCCCATGGCATGCGCCTTGAACGTTATTATCCCGCGTGATGAAAAATGGCAGGGAGTGGCAGCCTCGCCGCGCCCTGGTTTCCGCCATGGTAGGGACGCGCGGCCTCGCGGGTCCCACTTCGACCCCGAGGGTGGAATGCCAAAGAATAGCGAAAGCTCAAGCACATATCTTCCACCCTCAAGCGCCCCGCATTCTCACCGCCATCCGGCGGGAAAGTGGGACAAGCGAGGCCGCTCGTCCCTACCCCACGCCACATGCTCGCCTTCGTCCACATCCCCAAGACCGCGGGCACCACGCTACACAAGATCCTCACGCATCAATACCCGCGCGTATTCATCCATCACGATCACCAGGGCCCTGCCTGCCCGGAACTCGCCGCCCGCATCACGGCCGCCGATCCGCAAATCGTCATCGGTCATTTCAGCGTCGGCCTGCACCGGTTCATCCCCGGAGTCCGCTACCTCACCTGCCTGCGCCATCCGGTTTCCCGGATCGTTTCACTCTATTACCACGCGCTCAACACGCCCGGTCACTACCTCCACAATGCCATTGTCGAAAACAATATGAATTTCGCGGATTATGTGTCATCCGGGCTCTCCGGTGAACTCAGCAATGGCATGACCCGCATGCTGGCCGGTGTGGAGGATTTCCATCATGGCGCAGTCGATGAAAACACCCTTTCTTTGGCGAAATCCAACATCGAAACGCTTTTCGATGGCGTCGTCCTCAGCGAGTCATTCGATGCCGGCATCCTGATGACGGCATCCACCCTTGGCTGGAAAAATCCATACTACCTCCGCCGCAAGGTCGGGCACTATGGGGCATCCTCCCGCAAACCGGACCCGCAGACCCGCTCCGTAATCGAGCAATACAACCGCTTCGACTGCGAACTCCACGCCTGGGCCGCTGAACGCTTCGAGGCTCAGACAAAGGCCATCCCCGATCTCGATAGCCGCGTCCAACGCTTCAAACAAGCCAACCGCCACATTGGCAAGGCCATCTTCTGCCTACGCGAATTGAAACGCCGTATGCGGTATCCTCAATGACGGCAAGGTGGTGCGCTCTTGATAAGAGCGCACGTCAAATGAGCGAGAAAGAACAATCCAAGACCAGGCCTACCCGGCTTCCCTTGGCATCCAGCTTTCACTCCTCTTTGGCATGCGCCCTCGTCGAGGGCGCGCTACCCGGCCTCTTCCACTGATCACTGATTACCCGGCACTTCTCACTTCTTCCACTGCCTCTCATGAAACCCCTGCTACTCGCACTCATCCGGGCCTGCGGGCGCGGGTGGTGCCGGATGAGGGGAATGGAAATTCATCGCACTGCCATCGTCCACGGATTTCCAAGAATCTCACTCAAATCCGGAGCGCGAATCATCCTCGAATCAGGCGCCACCCTCAACTGCACCACTTGGTCCAATCCACTCAACGATGGTCGCAGGACCGTATTTCATGCCGGCCCCGGTGCCACCATTCATTTGAAAAATGGCTCGGGGATTTCATCATCGCGCATCGTCGCATTCAAAAGCATCAGGATCGGCGAGGGTTCGCTGATCGGTGCTGGCTGCCTGCTTTGCGATTCCGACATGCACCCTTTGCCTCTCGGAGTGTCAACCGTCACGAATTCAAGCCCGATTGCCATCGGAAATCATGTATTCATCGGTGCGAACAGCACCATCCTCAAAGGAGTCACCATCGGTGACGGTGCGGTGATCGGCGCCAATTCACTTGTCAACCGCGACATCCCGTCCGGCGTGCTTGCCGCAGGAAACCCCGCCAGAGTCATCCGATGAAACACAGGTGGCGCGCCCTCGATGAGGGCGCATGCGAATGGAACGCGAATGATCCGATTTTGATCTGACTATCCGGCGCGCTCGGCGATCGCGCCCTACCCGACGTTCCGGCGCGCCAAGGGCTTTCCATTCCCATCTCATTCTCATGCCGTCTCATCGAGAAGGCGCTACCCATTCGACGTTCGATGTTGGACGCTCAATGTTCGATGTTCACCCGTCCTTCCCATGCGCGTCGCCCTGCTCGCCGATTTCCCTGTCCACACCTTGCCGGGATTCGCAGATCGGCAGCCCGGGCATCACGCCACCTGGTTGCCACCGCTCGCACTCGAACTCGAAAAACACGCTGCCAATCTCGATCTCCACTGGATTACCTGCACCAAGGACGTCTCCCGTGCCACCACGGTCCACGCGTGGAACCAGACCTTCCACCTTGTTCCCCGCCGCAAGCTCTCGCTCGAAATCCTCACCGTCTTCCGGCGCGAACGCCGTCTGATTTCCGAACTGCTGCATTCCCTGCAACCCGGCCTCGTCCACGCCTGGGGCACTGAACAAGGATACGCCCTCGCCGCGCTCGATCACTCGCCGGACTCGCTCATCTCGATGCAGGGCATCCTGCAAGTCTATTGCAAGGCAGCCAGGATGCCATGGTTCACCCGCATCCAGGCCCGCCATGAAGCCCGAGTGTTGGAAAACGCCCACCACCTCACCGTCGAGTCGCCCTGGGGGGAATCCCAGCTGCGCAGGCTCGCACCGCAGGCCGATATCCATCATCTCGAATACGGCGCGGCACCCGGGTGCTTTGAAATCCAAAGAAATCCTGCGGAGCGGCCGCTCGCTCTGTTCGTCGGTTCCCCATATCCGCTCAAAGGCATCGACACACTGATGCAGGCATTCTCCGATCCGCGATTGCATCACATCGAGCTGCTCGTCCTCGGCACAAGAAATCCTGACATCGTCCGCCACCCGCTCCCTGCCCATATTCGCCTGTTAGGGCATCGCCCGCCGGACGAAGTGCGCGATTGGATGTCTAGGGCCTGGTGCCTCGTCCACCCCACCCGCGCCGACACCTCGCCCAACTGCGTCAAGGAAGCGCGGGTCATCGGATTGCCCGTCGTCACCACGCCGAACGGCGGCCAGACCCAATACGTGGAGCATGGAAAATCCGGCTGGCTTCATTCCGCCGGCGATGTCGATGGGCTCATCGAAGGTGTCCTCAAAGTGACGCAAAACCTCGAAACCAGCCTGACCATGGGTGCCTGCCGAAAGGACGAATGCCGCACCCGCCTCCATCCATCCGCAACTGCTGCACGCATGCTTGAAATTTATCATAAGGCAGGGTCAGCCGACCGCCCTACGCCCACGTAATCCTTCAACATTCAATGTTCAATGTTCAATGTTGAACGTTCGATGTTCAACATTCACCGTCCCGCCCCATTGCCTGAATCGATTCCACAGCTACTTGTCGTCATGCCCGTGTTCAACGAGCAGGCGGCCATCGCCAAAGTGGCAGGCGAGTGGTTCGATACCCTTTCCCGGCAGCTTGACGATTTCATCCTGCTCATCATCGACGACGGCTCTACGGATGACACGTCCCGGATCATCGAATCCCTGGCCAATGAGCACGGAGAGCGCATCCAGGTCATCAGCCGCGAAAACCGCGGCCATGGACAAAGCTGCATCGAGGGATACCGCTACGCGATTGCCCGGAAAATCCCCTTCATCCTGCAAATCGACTCCGACGGACAATCGGATCCATCCCATTTCCATGAGTTCTGGAACGCCCGCACCAGCGAAGGTGTGGTCTATGGCAAGCGATCACGAAGCGATGGATACCGCCGGATACTCGTCAGTAAAGTACTGCGTCTCAGCCTGCGATGGATTGCCGGTGTGGACTGCCTGGATGCGAATGTGCCATATCGCCTGATGGCGACCGAGGCCTGCACGGCGGCGATTCTCCGCATCCCTCCCACCATCAATCTCGCGAACATCGCCCTCGCCGTGGAATTGCGCCGCGACCCGTCTGTCAGGCATCGATCCATTCCCATCGGCTTCCCTCCCAGGATCGGCGGGGAACCATCGGTCACATTCGGAAAATTCGCCATCAAGGCCATCGAACTCTTCCGGCAACTCTCGTTGATCAAACCCTGATCACAGGGAGCCCGCATCCGCGCATGCCCTCGCCATCGAGCCATCGCGACCGACCGCTGCCAGTCTGGTTGCGGGCATCGCTGCTGTATCTGAGTTTGCCCTTGTTCCTGTTTCTACTCGGCTGGTGTCGCAGTTGGATCGCCGTCCCCGTATGTCTGGGCATTGTCACTTCACTATGGCTTCTATTCCGTGAGCCACTTGCGGTGGCCGATCCTGACAAGGCGGCCGGAATCAGGAAACTTTCCATCGTGGCACTGTTCATGATGGCGCTGGCCTTCTGCCTGGTCAACGGAACCACGCCTCCCGCTCCCCAAAGCAACGACCAACTCAAACACCAACTGCTTGCCGGCGACCTGATCGAGCGCGCATGGCCGGTGCGATATGAAGGAAGTCACACCGGGGAATTCCTGTGTTACGGACTGGGATACTACATGGTTCCCGCCGCGATCGCGAAGATCCTTGGCCTCGGCGCGCATGCCCTTGCCGTCACGGCATGGGCCGCGCTCGGGATCACGCTTTTCTTTCTGGGCCTGATCCCGTTCTTCGGCAGGCGGTGGCCGCTCGCCATCCCGCTCGTCCTCCTCTGCTCCGGTGCCGGCGCCGTCTGGCATGTCATCAAAACCGGATTCATCGGTTCCCTGCTCCGTGCCGATGCGGTTCCCTCACAGCTTCCGGAGCATCTGCTCCAACTCGGCCTCTACACCTCGAACCTGGATTCATTCACCAGGATGTTCTATCAGCCGCAGCACGCGATCCCGGGCTGGCTTGCGGCGGTAACGGTTTACGATCTGCTTGTGATGCGAAACCGCTGGGCGGAAGCGGCATTGGTGGTGGCCATCACCGCGTTCTGGAGCCCGATCACCGCGGCGGCCCTCCTGCCACTGGTCGTGGTGGCCCTGATCCGCAACCGCATCTCCCCGCGCCTCTTCGCATCATTCCACCTCGTGCCGGCAGGACTCATTGCGGCGGTCCTGGCAGCCTACTACTCGGCGCATCTCCCGATCCCTGAAAAAGGATTCATCTGGGATCTCGCGCGCGACGGCTCCTGGTGGATCTGGTATCTGGCATTCACGGGCTGCTTCGTGCTGGCCTATCCCGTGTTGTTGCTCTGGATCGAAATCCGTATCGGCCATCTCGGAATCTTGAAATGGGTGGTGTTGGGCATGTCGGTTCTGCTGATGCTCACGCCGCTCTACAAGCTCGGGCACTTCGGTGACATGCGCCTCCAGGCCTCTGGCCCGGCATTCCTCTTTATCGCCATCGCAGTGGCCATGACGTTGCTCCGAAGGCCGGAAAAACGGATCATCCCGCCCTATGCGGCGTTGTGCGTGCTATTCATGGCCGGTGCGGTTTTTCCATTGTTCAGAACCGCGGAAAACTTGCTGGCCTCCACAGCCAGGGATTACCGCATCACCACACTTCGCTCCTCCGGCATGCGCAGTATCAAGGACCTCCACATGCCCGGCTTCGACGTGACCGCCCAGTATCTCGGAGATTCCAGCCACCCCATGGCAAGGCTCTTGCTGAAGTAAGGCGGTCCGGTGTTTCGGTGAGTCGGTGTTTCAGTGAGCCGGTAATGGAAGAGAGAAAGAATCGGTGCGGAGCGACTGATCCTTTCGCACCACTGATTCACCGCGTCGCGAAGCGACAACCGAAACACCGAAACACCGGGCCGCGAAGCGACAACCGAGCGGCGCAGCCGCAACCGCGCCGAAGGCAACCAACCTGTCCGCCATAGCTTTAGCGACGGCGGAAACACCGAAACACCGCATGTCCCCCTCCCTCCTCTCTCACTGGCGCTGGCTGCTCTGCGCATTGGCCGCCCTCGCCGTCGGCGCGCTGGCCATCAGCAATCAAAGCTTCTGGATGGACGAGGGCGGACCCGCGTTCAAATCCATGCTGCCCACGCTCGGAAGCTGGTGGAGGTTCACCCTGCAAATCGGCGGATCGGACGTGCAGATGCCGGTTTACATGCCGCTTGTCTGGCTTTGGGAAAAAATCTTCGGCAGCACCGAATTCGCACTCCGGGCGATCAATCTTCCGTTCCTCGTCATCATGGTCCTGGCGCTGCGCCGGGTTCCGTTCTGGCCACTCGTGTGCCTGACCTCGCCGTTCGTTCTATACTACGTCGGGGAACTCCGTCCGTACGCCATGCAGATGGCCGCCGGAGCATGCGCGGCAGCGGCATTCGGCCGGATTCTCCGCCAGCCCGATGAAGGATTCGGTGGCATCCATGCACTCTTTGCATCCGCGTTGTTTCTCTCCGCGTGTAGTCTCAGCGCGGTCGTCTGGGCGGCCGGCCTGGTCATCGGCGCATTGGTCATCCGCACGGAGTGGCTCGCACGCAAAGGCTTCTGGCTGCGGGCCGCTGCATGGGTGCTGCCCTTTATGGCAATTGCCGGCTATTATGCATTCACCCTGTTCAAAGGCTATCGTGGCGCGCCCTCCGCCGGCGGGGGCTTGTTGAGCATGCTCTTCGGATTCTACGAAATGGCCGGTCTCCTCGGCATCGGGCCCAGCCGCAACGAACTCCGGGACTCGGCCTTTGCCTCACTCATGGCTCATTTGCCCTGGCTGCTGCCCGCCGCGGCCATTCTCGGCACGGCATGGATGATCGGAGTCGTCGATTGGCTGGGCTCCACCCCGCGCCGTGTGATCGCCGGTGTCACGGTTGCCGCGGTATTGCCCCTTCTCATCCTTGCGGCGGTGAGTGTGATGGCCGATTTCAGGGTACTGGGCCGCCACATGAGTCCGGCCATCGCGGCCATGCTGCTGCCCTTCTGCCTCTGCCTCGCCAAGGCCAAGGCCAGCCCTCCACGTCTCATCGCCGGCGCGCTCGCGATCCTGGTCATGGCGTTTTCCTCCGTGTCGCTACGCTTCGCGGAAAAACACGCGCGCGACGATTACCGCACGGCCACACGCATCGCGCTGGATGCCTTCTCAAAGGGACATGCCGTCCTCTGGCAGGCGGATATCGCCACTCCGTTGTTCTATGCCTATCGTGCCGGTGGCTGGGATGACTTCAGCCGCTTCCAGAAAATGCGTGCCGAAATGCCGGCCACCTACATGTTCGCGGATCTGGTGTTCATCAATCGCCCCGACTTCCGCCGCAGGGGCGAGGACCACCGGGAAACGATGAAACGGGAAGGATTCGATCTCGACACCGCCTTGCCCGGCTTCGAAGTCTGGAAAAACCGATATGCCTCATGGGATTGATGCCGGAAACCGATCGCCCCATGGACCGGTATTATGACTATCTGGTCGTGGGTGCGGGCTTCAGCGGATTGACCGTTGCCGAGCGGATGGCCACGCTCCACGGCAAAACCTCGCTCATCATCGACCGACGCGGCCACATCGGCGGCAACGCCCATGACCGTTACGATGATCACGGCGTCCTGATCCACGCATACGGGCCCCATTATTTCCGCACCAACTCCGCCAGGATCCGGGATTACCTGTCGCAGTTCACCTCATGGCATCCCGTCGCCTATGAAATCCGTTCGTGGACCGATGGCCGTTACTGGCATTTCCCGATCAATCTCAACACCTTCGAGCAAATCGTCGGCCGACCGTCCACCACGGAGGAAATGGAGGCATGGCTCGCGGAACGGCGGGTGCCGATCCAGCAGCCCCGCAATTCCGAGGAAGTCATCATCTCCCAGGTGGGCTGGGAACTTTATGAAAAGTTCTTCAAGGGATATACGATGAAACAGTGGAAACGGCATCCGCGCGAACTGGATGCCTCCGTCTGCGGCCGCATTCCTCTGCGGACCAACCGGGACAACCGCTATCTCAACGAAGAGTTCCAGGCCCTGCCGGCTGAAGGCTACACCCGCATGTTCCAACGCATGCTGGCGGCTTGCGGCGACAAGGCGACCTTGCTTCTCAATACCTCATATCGGGATATCCTTCCTCAGGCGCGGTTCCGGCATCTGATCTTCACCGGACCGATCGACGAGTTCTTCGACTTCCGCCACGGCCGCCTGCCCTATCGCTCGCTGCGCTTCGAAAACGAGTCGTTTGCACCGGAGCAATTGCGCGCCAGGGAACCGATTGCCGGAAAACCCGGCTATTGGCAACCGTTCATGCAGGTCAACTACCCCAACGACGGGGAGTTCACCAGGATCGTGGAAATCAAACATGCCACCGGCCAGCAGTGCGATCACACGACCATCATCCGCGAGTATCCCGAAGAACACCTTCCAGGCCGGGAACCGTATTACCCGGTCCCCGCACCCGATGCGATGGCGCTATACCGGAAATACAGGGAGGATGCCGCCACCATCGCCGAAATCCCCCGCGCCTCCGGCGACATCCCGCTCCCGCCCGGCTCCGGTTGCCGCGGGATCTCCTTCATCGGCCGCCTTGGCACCTATCGCTATTACAACATGGACCAGGTGGTCGGCATGGCCTTGACCGAGTGCGACCGCCTCGCCAAATCCGCACAGACAAGGTAGGGACGCGCGGCCTCGCGCGTCCCACTTCACCCGTGAGGGCGAATCGCCATTGAAACGCGAATGCCGGGCGCGGTTCTCTCTCCTCTCATTCGCGCCGCCATCCGGCGGGAAAGTCGGCGCAGCGAGGCCGCTACGCCCTACCGAAACACCGCGCGGCAACGCCGCAACCGGGCGCGCAGCGCAACCGAGCCTCGCGCAACCGAAACACCGAATGACCGAGCCGAAGGCAACCGACCTGTCCGCCATAGCTTTAGCGACGGCGGAAACACCGAGCGGCGCAGCCGCAACCGCCCCGCTGCCCCCGGCCGGCGTTTGGCTGGCCCATTGGATCCTGTTGGCGGCATCCTGCAATATCGCCGGCTGGGGTCTCTCCCTGATCCGCTCTGTCACCCCGGTCGGCCTGTTCATTTCCATTCCCCTCGTTTGGGCTCTGCTCGCACTTCTCGTCCGCCTGCCTCTGCCGCGCTTCGCGCTGCCAAGCATCGTCCGAAACATCCGCCAGCGCCGCTGGCTGCCACTGTCTTTCCTGCTTATCGCGCTGCTCGCCCTGCTCGGTGGACTGCTCCACCCGCCGAACAACTACGATGCGCTGAACTACCGGATGCCGCGGCTCGCCTATTGGCTGATGGAGCGGCGTTGGGAATGGATCCCGGCCAATTTCGACATCCTGAACACGCGCTCCGCTGGCTTCGAGTGGCTCATGGCCCCGGTCATCGCCCTGTCCCGCTCGGACTCCCCGCTATTCCTCATCAACCTCATCTGCTTCCTCTTCCTGCCCGGGTTGGCATTCGGGATTTTCCACGGGATGGGGGTCGCCGGCCGTGTCGCCCGCGCCTGGATGTGGTTGCTGCCATCCGGCTACTGCTTCGCCCTGCAGGCCGGCAGCATCGGCAATGACCTGCCGGCCGCCATGTTCGCCATGGCCGCGTTCGACTTCGGCTTCCGCTGGCGCAAATCCGGCTCTTTCACCTGCTTCGCACTCGCCGTGTTTTCCGCCGGCCTGATGACGGCCATCAAACCCACCACGCTGCCATTGATGCTGCCCTTCACCGTCCTGTTCATCGGCATGTGGAAGCCTCTCGTCGCCCGGCCCGCACGCTCCATGATCCTCGCCGGGCTGGCCGCGCTCGCATCGTTCCTGCCATCCGCCATCATCAATCACCGCCAATGCGGCGACTGGACCGGCGCCGCCGCGGAAAATCCCTCTTGGGGACCCGTCGAACCGCTGCAGGGCATCGTCGTCAACCTCATCAACGCCCCTATTCAAAACCTGGCACCCCCGGTGTTCCCACTGGCCGGACTGTGGAACCGGTGGTTTCCATCGCTCTTTCCGGAATCGTTCATGGCATCCCTTGCGAAATCCTTCGAAGGCAGTGCCGCACGCTTCGGTCTCAGCGATATCCAGGGCGAAGAGTGGGCCGGCATCGGATTGGGAATCACCGCCTTGTGGCTGGGTTCCATCATCTCTGCCATCATCATCCGCAAGCGACAGACTCCCCGGTCAGCGGACACCTCCCCATCCGCCCGCGGCAGACAGGCTGTCATCCTTGCCCTCCTGTTCGGGACCGCCCTACTCGCCTACTTTGCCAAAACCGGCATGAACACCGTGGCCCGCCACATCGCCCCCTATTATCCGTTCCTTCTCGCCATTCCCCTCATCGCGCCCGCCCACAGCGCCCTGGTCCGTTCGAAACTCTGGAACCTCGCCGCCATGGCCGCGGTGGCCAGCACCATGGTCATGATGGTCATCACCCCCTCCCGGCCCCTGTGGCCCGCCAACACGGTGCTCCCCGCCCTCGCCGCCAGCCACCCGACCCCCGCCCTCGTACGCGCCGCCGATGGCTACCACACCTACTCCCAACGCGCCGACGTGCTGGGAATCCTCCGCGACGCCCTGCCGCCCGACGCCCGCACCGTCGGCTGGGTCAGCTTTGCCGCCGGCCCCGAGCTGCCGCTCTGGAAACCCTACCTCCAGCGGAAAGTCCGCCACGTCCGGCCAGGCGATTCATTGGAAACCCTCCTCAAACAGGGCATCCGCCACGTGGTCCTCAACACCAAATACTTCGAGGACAACATGGGCCACACTCCCGAACAGTGGCTCGACCGCAACCACGCCACCATCCTCAAACGCGAATCCATCCGCGTCGTTGTCAAGGAACCCGCCTCCGAATGGTGGGTCGTCGAGCTGCCGGCGGCACGGTAGCGCGGTTTTGACAAAACCGCAGGCGAATGCAGGGCGAATGAAAAAGGTAGCGCGGTTATGATAAAACCGCAGGCGAATGCAGGGCGAATGAAAAAGGTAGCGCGGTTTTGATAAAACCGCAGGCGAATGCAGGGCGAATGATCAGTCCAAGATATGCCGTCCCGGCCCCCCTTGGCATCACCTATTCTCATTTCATTCTCATGCGGTCTGGGCCAGACCGCGCTACCTGTTCTGAGCCAGACCGCGCTACCAAACCATGGACTTTCGGAGAATACATCTGCCTCATGAACCGCCTGATTGGATCGATCCGACTCAAGAGGCATTTTTCATCACCATCAACTGCATCCCCCGGGGAACCAACCAACTTGCCCATGCGGACGTCTGGGAGGCATTGATCGAAACCATTGAATTCCGTGAAGAGCGTGGCGATTGGAAATGGCGGCTGATCCTTGCCATGCCAGACCACTTGCATGGCATCGTCACCTTTCCCGACTCGTTTTTCATGAAAAAGTCCATCTCATCATGGAAGCGTTGGCTTGCGAAATCCCACGCTATCTCCTGGCAACGGGATTTCTTCGATCATCGCCTGCGAAATATCGAATCAGCTGCAGAGAAGGCTGACTACATCCGCATGAATCCCGTGCGGGCCGGGCTTTGCATCAACCCTGAGGATTGGCCTTACGTCCGGTAGCGCGGTCTAGCGCAGACCGCACGCGAATGAAAAGGTAGCGCGGTTTTGACAAAACCGCAGGCGAATGCGGGGCGAATGATCAGGGTAGCGCGGTTTTGACACAAACCGCAGGCGAATGCGGGGCGAATGGAATGCCTAAGAAACGCCGTCCCGTCCCCTCTTGGCATCACCCATTCACAACTCATTCCCTGCGGTCTGAGCCAGACCGCGCTACCCGGTCTGAGCCAGACCGCGCTACCAACCGAAAATGCTCTCCATCGTCATGCCCTGCCTCAATGAGGCGGAGACCTTGGCCATCTGCATCCGCAAAGCGCGCGGCGCGATGGAGCAAGCCGGCCTGAGCGGCGAGATCATCGTCGCCGACAACGGCAGCACCGATGGCTCACGCGACATCGCCGTGCGCGAGGGCGCGCGCCTGGTATCCGTCGATGAGAAAGGCTACGGCAGTGCCCTGCGTGGCGGCATTCTCGCCGCCACCGGCGAGTGGATCCTGATGGCCGATGCGGACGACAGCTACGACTTCTCCAACATCCGGCCATTCATCGAGCGCCTCCGGGACGGTTGGGATCTGGTCATGGGCTGCCGGCTGCCGGCGGGTGGCGGCACCATTCTTCCGCATGCCATGCCATGGAAACACCGCTGGCTCGGCAACCCGGTCCTGACCTTCATCGGCCGCCTGTTCTTCAAGTCACCGGCCCGGGATTTCCACTGCGGCATGCGCGCTTTCACCAAGGATGCATTCGACCGCATGGACCTCAGGACGGCGGGCATGGAGTTCGCTTCGGAAATGGTGATCAAGGCCACCTTGAACGGCCTCCGCATCACCGAGGTGCCCATCACCCTGCACCCGGACGGCCGCACACGTCCGCCACACCTGCGGAGTTGGCGCGATGGCTGGCGGCACCTGCGCTTCATGCTGCTGTTCAGTCCGCGCTGGCTGTTCCTCATTCCGGGCAGCGGTCTCGCCCTCATCGGTCTCGCCGGCCTGTCCTTCCTCGCCTTCGGGCGCATGATCTTCGGCAAGGCCGTGCTCGATGTCGGCACCATGATGGTCTGCTCCATGATGCTGCTGGTTGGCACCCAGCTGCTGTGGCTGGCCGTCTTCACCCGCCACTTCGCCGTCTCCGCCGGGTTGCTGCCACCCCACCTACGCCTCCAGAAAATCCTCAAATCCTTCTCCCTCGAAGCCGGCCTCCTCCTCGGCCTCCTGCTGAGCATGGCCGGCGCCCTGCTCCTCACCGTCGCCTTCCTCGGCTGGTTCGAGGTCGGCTTCCACGGCCTCGATTACGGTCAGAACCTCCGCCGCATCATTCCCGCCACCACCCTCATCGTGCTCGGCATCCAGTTCCTCTTCGGCAGCTTCTTCCTCGGCGTCCTCGGCCTGAAGACGGTGAATCGGTAGGGACGCGCGGCCTCGCGCGTCCCACTTTCCCCGCGAGGGCGGATCGCCAGTGAAACGCCATTGCCGGGCGTGCAGTGCAGTCGGCATCCGCCCTCCGGCCTCTTCAATGGTAGCGCGCCCTCGACGCAGGGCGCACGCCAATGGAACGCGAAAGAATCGCCCAAGTTCCGTCATTCCGGCCCCTCTTGGCATCCAACTTTCCCCACTTCATTGTCTGCGCCCTCGACGCAGGGCGCGCTACCTGGCCTCTTCCCTCTGATCACCGAAACACCGAGCGCGCAGCGCAACCGGGCCGCGCAGCGGCAACCGAAACACCTCTTCCACCCCTGCCCACGCTCCCCTCCGCCCGGCCTTCTCTTTGAATCTTGCGCTTTATCTTGCTGCAACTATCATCAATTTATGGAGCCTGCTCTCGATTACCGCTACATCCGCGTATTCAATGAGATCCGGGGAGGCAAGCCATACATCGATGGAACACGAATTGCGGTTCACGATGTGGTGGCCTATCACCTGTTGGGATGTTCGGTCGCCGAAATCGAAAATCGCTTCGAGGGCCTGAGCCGTTCGCAAATCTATGAATGCCTCGCCTATTACGAAGACCACCGCGAAGAGGTCGAGCGCCTGGCCTTGGCTCAGACTGCCGAAACCCAGCCATGAGGTTTTTCCTCGATCACGATGTGCCCCGCCAAATCGGGGAAATCCTCTCCCGACACGGACACGATGCTGTCAGCTTGAAATCAGAGCTGCCGGTCACAGCCACGGATAAGAAAAGTCTTGGCCCATGCGTCCCGCACCGGCCGTATCCTCGTCACCTGCAATCGCGATGACTTCCTCAAACTCGTAAAAAATGCCGATCACCCGGGCTTGATCATCCTGATCCGCAGGCATTCCCATGTGAGCGAACAAGGCCATTTGCTGCGCCTCATCTCCTTGGCTGGAGAAAATGGTTTGGCAGGCAATGTGAATTTCGCCTGACCTCTCCCACTGATCACTGCTCACTTCTTCCACCCCTCACGCCGTCCTGTCCGTCGTAGCTTTAGCGTAGCCGGATGGCGACAAGTCGGCGCGGCGAGGCCGCCACGCCCTACCATGATCGACTGCGGGCGGGCTTGTCCTTCGAAGCGCGCCGCGCGAAGTAGGAATGCCCACGCTCCCATTTGACGTTCCACCTTCAAAGCGCCTACCGACTCACCGACTCACCGCGCGCCGCAGGCGCAACCGAAACACCGTGCCGCACAGCGGCAACCGCGCGGCAACGCCGCAACCGGGCCGCGCAGCGGCAACCGAAACACCGAGCGGCAACGCCGCAACCGGCCTCCAACCCTTGATTTCCTCCGTGGGAATGATTATTCTATCCGTGAAATGAACACGCTCACGCTCAACTACCCCGAATCCCTTCCCGATAGTGCCCGTCTGTCGCGGCGTGAGTTTGAGGAAACCATGCGTTTCGCCATGGCAGCCAAGCTGTTCGAGCTTGGGCGAATATCTTCCGGGCAGGCCGCACAGCTTGTCCCGATGGATCGCTACACATTCCTCAAATCGCTGAGTCAGGCAGGAGTCGCCGCTATCCAGTGGGACAGCGACGAATTCGCAAGCGAAGTTGCCAATGCGTGACATCGTCATCAACACGGGACCGATCATTGCAACGGTTGCCGCCACTGGATCCCTCGAATGGCTCCCCAGCCTGTATGGACGTATCATCATTCCATACGAGGTCGTTCAGGAAATCGAAGCAGGCGGCCCGGGCAACCCGGAAATCCTTTCCCTGCGGGCAATCTGGGAGCGGGTTCAGATCGGGCGGGAAAAGACCGGGCTGGATGCGGCGTTGCTCCGCGAGTTGGATCCCGGAGAGGCGAGCGTGATTTGCAGCGCATCGTTGAAAGGCATTGATACCGTAGCCATTGACGAGAAGGCGGGAAGACGCATTGCACGTATCCGCGGACTGAATGTAACCGGCTCTCTGGGAATGCTGCTCAAGGCGAAGCAGCATGGGATGATCACCAGTCTGGGGGATTGCATCTCCCGCATGCGCAGTCACGGCATCTGGATATCTGCGGATCTGATTGCAGACTCGCTGCGTCAAGCGAAAGAGGCATGAAGTCACCGGAAACTGACCGTTGACCTCTCCCACTGCCCACTGCCCACTGCCCACTGACCGCCGACTCTTCCACTGATCACCGATCACTGCTCACCGCTCACTTCTTCCACCCCTCACGCCGTCCTGTCCGTCGTAGCTTTAGCGTAGCCGGATGGCGACAAGACGGCGCGGCGAGGCCGCCACGCCCTATCAGGATCCACTGCGGGCGGGCTTGTCCTTCGAAGCGCGCCGCGCGAAGTAGGAACGCCCACGCTCCCCTCTTCCCTTCGACGTTCGATGTTGGACGTTCGATGTTCGATGTTCAACGCGGCCTCTTCTCACTGATCACCGATTCACCGCGCGGCGAAGCCGCAACCGACCTTTGACCTTCGACTTTTAGACCTTTAGGCTGTCATCCTGCCCACCGACATACCGAACGCCGCAGGCGCAACCGGGCCGCGCAGCGGCAACCGAAACACCTCTTCCGCTCTCCATGGACTCCCATAAACTCAAGATCATCCTCATCGGCATCGTCGCCGCGTTCATGGCCTTGTATCTCGGCGTGGCCGCGGCCACCGCGCAGGTCGAGGCGCTCGCCTGGGTGCTCGGCGTCGGTGGTCTGGTCTTCGTTCTGGCCCTGGGCAGGAATGTCTGGCTCTTGATTCCCGCGGGTGCCGCCCTTGCCGGCGGCATTTCATTGCTGCCGGGCAATCCAGCGCCTTGGTGGGTGGGGATGCTGGTCACGGCAACCATCTTTCTGCTGCGCTTTGCCTTGCGCCGCGCCGGCGAGTTCACCTGGCGCTGGAATTGGGTCGATTTCGCCATCTTTCTCCACATCCTCGTGCTTGCCCAAGCCTACCTACGCAACCCCACCGGACTAACGGTTTTCGGCGGCAGTGACGGCATGGTGGGTGGCAGACCCTTCTTTACTCACGCATTCGCCATCGCGTGCTATGTCATGCTCTCGATGGTCGCAGCCTCCAACCTGCGCCTTATCAGAACTGCCGTCATCGTAATGATCTGCTGCGCCTTATTGGACAGTCTCGCGGCTCTTACCGGTGCCTTCGTCCCCGCCGTCGCCGCCATCGGCTATCGCTTCTATTCGGGCTTCTCATTTGAAGCGGCACAGGGAGGTATGGCGGCGGATGCATCGGAGGGCCGTATTGTAGAAGGCAAGGAAGTGGGTAAGACCCTGGGGCAGGCGGTGTTCACTCTGTTTCGCCCGCTCACCGCTCTGAATCCCCTCAATATCTTGCCCTTCCTCATGCTCTCTATCGCAGTGGTCACCATCCTGATCAGCGGTTTCCGCTCGGTGATGGGACTTTTCGCCATCTATTTCGTGGTCGGCTCGCTGGTCCGACGCAAGTATTCCGATGTGGTAATCGCCGGCGGACTCGCGGTCATTGGCCTCTGTGTTCTTCTCTTCGTCGGCACCAGCTTTCTGCCTCCCGGCGCTCAGCGCATCCTCGGGGTATTGCCGATCCCCGGTCTTGTGTCGGAAAAAAGCCGCGAGCATGGCAAGGAGAGCACCCGCTGGCGGGTGGAAATGTGGACCCTCGCCCTCACCACCGATCGATACATTTTCAATAAAACCCTGGGCGACGGTTTCGGCTTCCGCAAGGACGAGATGGATGCCGCGATCGACGCCGCCTTCGGCGACAGGAGAGGGATGGCTCGTCTCGACCCGCAGGAAGTGCTCATGCGCCGCGGCAGCTACCACGGCTTCCACGTCCAGACGATCCGCTCCACCGGCTACGTGGGTCTCGCGGTGGCCCTGTTTGTACTGGGCGTGTTCTTCCGCCACGCGTGGAAGCACATCCAGTATTTCCGCGGGCGGCCGGAATGGGGTTATGTCCTCTACATCTGTGTTCCCTTCCTGATCTTTCCCTTCTATGCGATGCTGGTCTTTGGCGACTATCGTTTCGATTTCCCCCAATACATCATCATGGCCGGCTTCCTGAAAATGCTGTGGAACGTGCGCCATGCCGAGGCACGCGCCACGGCCCCCGCCGCCATCCCAGCCGCCGAGCCACGCACCCAAACCCCCGTCCGCGGCCTGCCCCAGCCCGCGATGCGGGCACGGTAGGGCTGAGCGGCCTCGCCCCGCCCACTTGTCGCCATTCGGCGTGAGAAGCATTTGAACCGCCAAGACGCGAAGAGCGCCAAGGAAGCGCTGAGAAGCAGTGACGTTTGCCTGTAGAACATCCAAGCCGCGCGGAATGCACTGGCCGCTTGTAGCGGCTGTTAAATCTGCGGAGCCTGACTGGCATGGCCGGAGTGCAACGAAGGCAATTTCGCTCTCAAGGGAGCGTGGGCATCTTGCCCGCCTGCCAATGAACCATCAGCTGGAAAGCGCAAACCCCGCGCGCAGCTCTACGCTTCCCCTCCTTGGCGTCTTGGCGGTGCGATTACCCAAGGGCCACGCGTGATACGCCGTGCCCTTGATGCGGGCGAGCTTGTCCTTCGAAGCGGACCGCGCGAAGTAGGAACGCCCGCGCTCCCCACCGATTCACCGAGCGCGCAGCGCAACCGAGCCGCTCAGCGGCAACCGAAACACCGAGTCGCGAAGCGACAACCGAGCGGCAACACCGCAACCGCGCCGCACAGCGGCAACCTCTTCACTTCGACGTTCAATGTTGGACTCGTCCCGCCATAGCCAACGGCGACGGCGGACGTTCGATGTTCATCCCCGCCCAAATGCTCTCCCTCAAACGCCTCAAACACAGCAAGGCCGGCCGGAACTTCGGGGCCTCGATCTTCGCGCTCATCTCGACCTCCGCCTTCGGCCTGCTCTCCATTCAGGTCGCGGTCCACTACATGAGCAAGGAGGAGATCGGGCTTTGGGCCGCCGTCAACGCGATGGCCGCCTACCTGATGATGATGGATCTGGGGGTCGGCAATGCCGCCGAGCGAGTCCTTGCACTGGACACGGATCCAGATCTCGAAGTGGCCGGAATCCGGTGGCGCTACGCAACCCGGTTGCGCTACTGCACCCGGTAAACCGGAATGCAATAGCAGCTCCTGGCGGCACTGGAATATGATTGCCGCCCTTTCCCCATACTTCAGCTAGGCCCAAAAAACGTGAGACATCCCATGAATAAAACCATACTGAAAAAAATCGCACGGATTATTCAAAAACTCTCAGGAATAGAGTCTGTTTTAAACAAGCAGAAAATGATCCTCAGGGAAATCCAGGATCTCCGCAGAAAAACGTCTCTACTTGAATTCGCGCACATTGACGAGGAAAAATTAAGAGATTCTTACAAATTCAAATTATTCCATCAACTCATCCCGCTGCTTTCCCCAATGGATATATCGGGAGCCGAATATCGTCGTTACGGCCGGAATTATGATGGAGGCTATGTGATGTTGAAGGATTTTTCCTCACGTGATACAGATGCGGCATATAGCTTTGGCATAGGAGGTGATGTGACCTGGGACGAGGAAATTGCCGCCTTGGGAATTCCTGTTTACATGTATGACCACACAATAAAAAAACTTCCGAAAACAAATCCCTTGTTTCACTTCTTCAGGGAGGGAGTCACAGGGAACCCCGATGAAAAAGGCCTCGATACCCTGAGCAACTTTCTTCGTCGTAATGGCCATCAAGAATCATCACGTCTATTGTTGAAAATGGACATTGAGGGATACGAATGGGGTGTCCTCGACGAAACGCCGAGCAGCGTTATCGGCCAATTCACGCAAATCCTTCTAGAGTTACACGGCCTGAACACGAGCAGTTCAGAAGAAAAGGTTTCCAAGATACTGGCTGTTCTGAACAAGATCAATAAGACCCATCAATCCATACACGTTCACGCAAATGGACAAACTCCCGTTGATTATCTCGGTGAGTTGACTCTGCCGAACGACCTGGAGGTCACCTACATCCGTCGCATCGATTACGCAGACAAATTCATTCCAAACGCCAGGAAATTCCCAACTTCCATTGACCAATCGACAAGTAGATACCTTCCGGATATCCCACTAGGCCGTTTTTCAGTAGCTGAGCAGGTTCCTCAAAACGGAGCCAGTTTGTAAGCCATGAAACTGGGGGCAGGGGTGGGAATATTGCGGCTTGACCATACCCTTCACCACGCAAGCGTGCTGCCCATGCGGACGGATAAATCGAACGAGTGATTCCGCACGACCCTACCTTGTTGCCCGCTCCCATGCTCTCCCTCAAGCGTCTCAAACACAGCAAGGCCGGTCGCAATTTCGGGGCCTCGATCTTCGCGTTTGTGTCGACCTCCGCCTTCGGGCTGCTGTCCATCCCGGTCGCGGTCCATTACCTGAGCAAGGAGGAGATCGGCCTCTGGGCCTCCGTCAACGCGATGGTCGCCTACCTGATGATGATGGATCTGGGGGTTGGCAATTCCACCGGCCGCAAGATTGCCGACGCGGTCGTCGCCAGGGATCCTGAGCAAATCAACATCTGGTGGACTGCCACGCAGTTGTCACTTTGGATTCTGGGTGGGCTGACCGTGCTCATCGGATTCTGCATTCTGCCGTTCTTCACATTCCTGTTCGATGTCCCCGGCCATCTTACTCATGACGCCTGGATCCTTTTCATCGGCGTCATCCTCTGCGTGGCGGTGAACTTTCCGCTGCGTGGCGTGCCCGGCCTGCTTACAGCCCAGGAGCGCTTTCACTGGGTGCCGATCTGCCAAGGAATCGCTCCTTGGATGCAATTGAGCGTGTTCTTCCTGATGCTGCGTGCTGGTTATGGGCTCAAGGCCTACATCTACGGCACCGCCTCCTCACAGTTGTTCTCACTCATTTTCTACCGCGTCCTGGTCGCCACCAGCACCATCCGCCCACGCTACGATCGCCGCGGTGTCACCAAGGCTCACATCAAGGAATTGTTCGGATTCAGTCTCAACATCGCCGTGGTTGGGATCAAAGACACCATGATGAATACCTTACCCGTAATCATTCTTGCACGAACGGCGGGGCTTCAAACAGTGCCAATTTACGGTTTCAGCAATCGTCTCGCAGGAATGCTTCGCTCCATCTCCGTGCGCATCAATCACGCCTTCCTGCCCGAATTGATCAACCTGCACATCGCAGATAAGCGTAAGTCTTTTCTTCTCAAACATCGCCGCAGCATTCTGCTGGCTACGGCCGTCGCCTTGGCCGGTGCCGCCCTAGTATTGCTGCTCAACCGCAGTGTCGTCACTCTCCTCGCCGGCCCCGCCTTCTACGCAGGCGACCGTGTCACGGCCTGGTTCTCGCTGATGCTGGTGGCCGTAACGATTTCATCCACTTATCAGGCACTCCTGCACATTTCCGGCAACATGGGCAAGTCCATCCCTTTTTCCATCGCCAACGTGCTCATCGTACTCATCGCCGCGCCCGCCTGCTACCGGCATTTCGGCATGGCAGGCTTGGCCGCCGTCTTCGCACTCCAGCCACTGCTCTACGGAATCTATGGCCTGCTGCGCGGCGCGCGCAACTGCCAATACAAAATCGGCGAGTTCATGAACCTTGGCATGGTGGCCGCCATCATTTCCATTGCCTCCGTAATCGTAATCGGCTGTTTCATGGATTCCTCCCACCCGCTCGGCGATTCCTGCCGGCTCTTCGGCAAAACCGTCCTGTTGCCAAGCCTTTCCCAAATCATCTGCTCGGTTCTTTTGCTGGGAATTGCCGGCACATTTGCCTGGTTGGGCTTGCTGAGCGTGAAGAAAATGGCTTCACAACCGGATGACCTGGAACCCATGCGCCAATAAGATTCAACGCTTATGAAACAGAAATCTCCGCCAGAAAAAATTGCATAACACACATGATCCATCCGGAAATCACTCATTAAATCATAGTCGGAATTGCCCACAATCACCAATATGAGATTTCTCAGAAGCACCTATCGGAGAATCGTCCCGCGGTTCCTCCGGAATTGCATCTTGTGGTTCAGACAGGAGCTCGGTCTTTTTGCGGAATATGCAAGGGACTGGAGCAGATACCGCACGCATTCGGCATTTCTGCGAACCGAAGGCGACATGCAGTCTCTGGTCTCAGAGATCATGATCGACTACCATCGGATCGAAAAAGGCTTTGCGCTGCAAAACCCTCGACCTGGTTTCGGTCGCTCTGTGACATTGCGACTGATCTCCAATCTCGATTCCTATCTTGAAGCCGCAAAGCCTGATTGGGTCATCCATGACGCGTTGTCGAGCCTCAAGGCATACATCAACATTCAACAGGAAAATGGCATGCTGGCGACAGAAGTGGCGGACGCCTACAAGGCGTTGGTTGAAAGACACAAACTGGAATCCGGCAAATTTCATCCAAGCGCCACGGTAGCCGTCACGCGCCGGGAAATACTCGAGGCTGTCAACATCGACTATGAAAAGTTCGTCATACAACGCCACAGCATCCGCAACTTCACAGTCCAACCGATCGAGCCCAGCCTGCTTGTGAAATCAGTCGATCTTGCCCGGCACGCCCCTTCGGTCTGCAACCGCCAGGCATGGCATTCTCACATCGTCACCGACCCCGCACAGATCGAACGTGTGCTTCAAATCCAGCGAGGCGCTCTTTCATTCAAGGACTGCGTGCAGGCCCTGATGGTCGTCACCACCAACCAGAAACGCTTTGTGGGTGCCGGAGAACGCAACCAGCAGTGGGTTGACGGCGGCATCTTTCTGATGAGTTTGACCATGGCGCTCCACGCAATGGGCCTTGGGGCCTGCTGCCTCAATTGGTGCGGCGGGCGCCATGCGGATCGAGCCCTTCAGCGCGAACTAAAACTGCCGGCACACCAGTCGATCATTGCCGCTATCGCGATCGGTCATTTGCCGGAAAAGCTGGAGGTGGCGAAGGCAAGCAAGCTGCGTGCTGAAGACATCATCGTTCTTCACTGACCAATTCCTTCAAGCACTTCCAACTTTGATTTACGTCATCCACTGTGAAAGTCGGCATCATCACCTTCCACCGCGGAGCCAATTATGGCGGCACCCTTCAGGCTCTCGCTCTTCAAGTGGCCGTGAAACAACTCGGCCATGAACCTGAAATCATCGATTACTGGCCCATCCGGAGAAGGCTTCCACCGGTTTGGCGTGGATGGAATACTGGCGAAGGTTTTTCCGGTGTGTTGAAGCGGCTGCTCCAGATCCACCATGGCGACGCCTGCCTCAAGGCATTCGAGTCTTTCCGCGAACAATATTTGAAAACCTCTCCGCCGGTTCACAGTCTTGATGATCTGAACGTCCTTGTCAGCCGCTACGATGCAATCATCACCGGCAGCGATCAGGTGTGGAATTTCAGACGCTCGCCGGCCTACTTCCTCGATTTTGACGAGCGCTTCAAGGGACGCAGGATTTCATACGCCGCCTGCTGCACTCAGGAGGAACAGCCGGACGAGAAGATTCAGGTGGTCGGCGGATACATCAGAAATTTCGACCATGTATCAGTGCGTGATGTGTTTTCGGCAAAAGCGGTTCACAATGCTTCGGGACGCATGCCGGAGATTGTCTGCGACCCCACCCTGCTCATGACGCCGGATTGGATGGTTTCAAACCCGCACCAGCCTTCATCTAGGAACCTGGTAGTATACCATATAGGAAAACCCATGGCACAGATGAAAAGAGTCGTCGAAAGAATAAAGCAATTCTCTGGATGTGTTAACTCCATGGGTATCGTCGCATCAACCTCAAATCCACACTTTTCCAAGGAAACCGACGGGGCTTTTTTCCGACTACCGCCTCAAGAGTGGGTGGATAAAATCCACAGCGCTGGATTTCTTCTTACCGATTCCTATCATGGAGTCTTGTTCGCGTTGAGAATGCGGACTCCCTTTTTAGCATTTGCCGCGGAAAGCGGGCGTTCGCCACGTATGAAGGACCTTGGCGAACGTTTTGGCTTCGCCAACCGCATCATCTCAAATCCTGCTTCCATCGATTCCATGGATTGGGAAACCATCAGCAAGCCCGCGGTTATAAACGAATCCACAAAACAGCACATCGACCAATCCTGGAGATTTCTCGAGCGTTCGCTTGCCTGAACCCTGTCAAGCCTTGTCAGTGGGGGAAGTTGACTCTGCCTCCGCAGGGCTAAAGTCTCCATTCGAGTGTTTAAGGTCGTAATAAGCCACATGATTGCAGACTCAATCCACATTGGCATCGACGCCTTCCGCTTGGTGGGGCCGCCTACCAGCATTGGCACCTACACCGAGGAACTGATCGCCGCCCTGTTGCCACTGGGTTATCAGATCACGCTTTATGCCCCACGCACCGAGCAAGATGCCGCCCTCAATCGATACCAACTTCCCGGCAGCCCTTGTCGCGTGGTGGTCTCCGAAAAACCTCTGAAACCCGAGGTTTTTCCCCGCGAACTGTTCGTGTGGAACCAGCGGGTGCTGCCGGAACTGATGCGACAGCATCCATGCCAGGCATTCATCGCCCCTTATCATCAAACGCCGTGTTTTCCACCCGACGGCATCCCAACCCTTGCCGTGATCCACGACCTGTGCGGGCTGCGCCGGGATTGTGGCTACCGCTATGGCGGCAGGGCATGGCTCGGACACTTGTGGAACCTTCTCAGCGCAGCTTTTTTTGCCAAGCGGATCGTTCCCATCTCTGAAATCACGCGCAGCGATATGTTGCGAAAATTCCCCTTCTGCCACAAACGCCTGGCACAGCCAATCTACAACCGGGTCACAGGCCGCACCCTCGATGCCGGGGATGCGGCAAGACATGTGGCCCCCTACCGCATCCCACAGGGAGAATTTGTTCTGGCATTCGGTCTTCTCAGCCCGCGCAAGGGGCTGGATGTCGCAATCAAGGGCTATGTGGGATACCGCAACAACGGCGGCAAGGCCCCGCTGGTGATGATCGGCGTGCGGGACGAAGCGGCGATGAGAATCCGGTTCCCAATCGCCCTGCACGACGACATCATCATGCTGCCGCGCGTCAGTGCCTGTGAGCGCGACGCCCTCTACCGCCTGGCCTCCTGTCTGCTGTTTTGCAGCCGCTGCGAAGGCTTCGGCTATCCGGTGGTCGAGGCCATGCGCCAGGGCTGCCCGGTCGTTGCCTCCAAGACGACACCCGCAGTGGAAATCACTTGCGGCCTAATCGAACTGATGGACAAGCCCGATCCGCACCAGTGCGCCAACCTCATCCAGCGCTACACGGCGCTCACTGAGAAGAATCGCCAGAAACTTGCGGATAGCCTGATTCATCGCTCGGTTGAGTTTGCCAACAGCGATTTCGGCAACGCATTCGACAGGGAAATCCGGACAGCAGTCCTTTCCTGATTGATTATTCTCTCGCGCTTTTACACTCATGCCAGAGCCCGTTTCGAACCAAACAAGCGCATGGGCCACATGCAGTCCGATCAACTTCCGCGGTTGTGAGATCTATGCCAACCGTGATGCGGGGCTTGTGGGTCAGGGCTTGATGGCCAATGGTTTGGAATGCAAATCCATATTGCTGACACCGAGCAAGGATGGGGACCTGCCTCATATCATCCGCGCAACCCGTCAGGAAATGGAAAATCCACAATGGTGGGCCGGGTTAGTCCGGAATGGGGTCGTTTTTTACAATTCCTCCCATCCCATCCACGCCCCAATCCTGCTTGCGGCAAAGGCCGCCGGATTGCCGGTCGCCATCAATGTGGACAACACCGCCATCTTCGATTTCCACAGTCGTCCCCGGGAGTTCTGGCAGAAGTCCATCATGCACAAGAGCCACCGGTCTGCGGCAGCCCGGCTTTCTATCGCATTTGCCGGCGTGCTCAAGAGCCATTATCGGAAGTTCCAGGGGAGATATCGCAGACTTGCAGCACACCTTGCGATCGCCGATGTCATTGGCGCTGTCACCCCGGACGCCGCTGACAGGCTGCGTGGTTTCCTTGCTAACCATGGACAAGCGGAAGCCGCTGCCCGTGTCCAACTGATCCCACACCCGGTCCATCCAAGGTTTGTCACACATGGTGAGAAGGCACATGACGGGGCCATCACCTTTGTGACCGTGGGCAGATGGGATGACCGCGCACAGAAGAGGCCGGATCTCCTGATGCAGGTGATTGACGCACTGTGTGCCCGTGATCCGCGCATGTACTTCCGGATATTCGGCAGGCTGATTCCCGAAATGGAGCAGTGGCATTCGAGGCTGGAGCCCGGATCAAGGGAACGGGTGTTGCTGCACGGAGTCGTGCCCAACGCGGAACTTCTGGAGGCCTATCAGGCCGCCCACAGCTACCTCTGCGTTTCCGCCTACGAAAGCTTCCTCATTGCCGCCGCCGAGGCGCTGTGCTGCGGGTGCAGCATCGTGGCCTGCGAGTCACCGACGCTCCCTGGACCCAAATGGTTTGCATCGGATTCGAGAGGCACACTTAGCGGCAACCTTGCCGCTAAGGATCTGACGCGTGCTTCGCTCCTCGAAGCCGAGGCATGGCGGCAGGGCCAACGCGATTCTCATGAAATTGCCGCATGGGCCCAACAGAACATGCACGCCACCCATGTGGCGGAATCCTACGCCACCTTGCTTTCTGCTGTGGCATCCTGAATCCGCCCGGCAACGCCGCAATGGCATAGTGAAGCATGGAATTCCCAAGTCACCCAACCGCAAACCGGACCTCCTCACATTCCGATGATATCATGAAACCACCACTGTCATTTTTCTCCGCAGAAGAATATTCCCGCTGGAGTCGCATTCGCGGCTGGCTCCTTGCGGATGCCGCCGAAATGCTCAACAAGCACGCAAGGGAGTCGGGGCCGGAAGGCGCTGTCGTGGAGATCGGCTCGTTTGCTGGAAAATCAACCGTATGCCTGTGTCGTGGCCTCGATACGAGCGGACGCGGCATGACCGCCATCGACCTCCGTTTCCAGCCGGACTTCGACCGCAACCTTGCGGATTTCGGGTACCTCGGCCGTATCCGGAAGCTCCAGGGCCCCAGTCTCGATCACTTCGAACACTGGAACGAACCGATTTCCTTCCTCTACATCGACGGCCATCACGGCAAGGGCTACGCCCTCGCCGATCTCCTCTTGTGGGACTGGTTCGTGATGCCGGGCGGCTGTGTGGCACTGGATGACACCGCGGGATTCATGATTGGCCCGAACCTACAGATCCAGGTGGCTACCGCCTGCGGCGCCTATGAATTCCTGGCCGAGGCGGGTGGCGTTAGCTTCCTGCGCAAGATCCGGTCGATCACCGGTCTCTCCGGAGCACCCGCCTCACACCCCGTTTGGTTTGCGGTCCTGCACCGTGCCAGCGCCTGGCTTGGCGCGATGGATCCCTTGTTGCGCCAGCCACAACTGCCACATCAACCGGAGCCTGTCTCGGAATGGCTGAGCCGGTTCTGGCACAGCAGCCCGGCTGAGACGCTGTCCGCACTCCGTCGGCGCTTCCTGCCGCAGCGCCGTCCGGCGAAGACCAAGGCGTCCAAGTCCTTTGACCTGGATTGGCTCGAAGCACGTGCGCCCGATGGCGCAGGTCCCACCTTGGACTACCTGCGGGGCTGCGAGGCATTCCGTCAGGGCCGGATTGATCAAGCGGTTTCCGTCATGCAGAAACTGGTGGAAGAACCCTCCAGTTCTGATTTCATCCACTTCTCCATGCCGGTGTCCGAGGTTGCCCGGCTGAGAATGGCACAGTTTCACGACCTCCTTGGCAACCGGAAGGATGCCCTCAATCTTTATCAGGAATTGGTTCATAATGCCGCTTGTCCGGCAGTCAAGGCTGGCGCTGAAACGTGGTCCCAATCTCCGTTCGAATTAAGACCCG
Source organism: Luteolibacter sp. (assembly GCA_041686775.1). Lineage (GTDB taxonomy): Bacteria > Verrucomicrobiota > Verrucomicrobiia > Verrucomicrobiales > Akkermansiaceae > Luteolibacter. The sequence goes on from JAWLDG010000021.1 coordinate 85,811, forward strand.
GCACTTCAAGCACTTTGTTGCGCGAATTCAACATGCCTTGGCACGGGTTCAAGCGAAACATTCCATTTTAACCCGGATCTTACCTTGTTAGACGGATGTTCAAATCAAGAATTTCCCGGAAGTTGGTCACCATGCCTGCAGTGTCACCCTTTACCTCATGAAGGCCCGAGCCGCCACCCTCGTCCACAAGGGCGCGATGGGAATCGCAGTCCATGCGGTGTCGTCGTTTGCCCGTCATTTTTCTGGGACACACGTCCTCGAAATCCATACCGACGGCAGCCCCGAGACAGCGGATGAGGAGCGCCTCCTCGCTGCGGCGGCAGGAATGGAACGCCGCATCGTGCGCCCTGCCGACCGCCGGGAGGCGCTGTGTTCAGCATTCCTCGGCCATCCGGAACTTCTTCCGCTTTTCGACCGGGGAGGATACTTCGCCAAACTGCAACTGGCTGTGACGATCCCACCGCCGTTCTTCTACTTCGACTCCGACATCGTCTGGCTGCGCCCGGTGGAGAACCTCGCCTCGACGAAGGCCTCCAACAGCTTCTCGACCGAGTCGTGGTCGTGGTATTTCGGCATCCGCAACGACAGCGCCTGGATCCGCGAGCGGGTTCCCAGACGGGTCAACTCCGGATTCTACCATCTCTCCGGCGGATTTCCGGTGGACCGGCTGGCGCAGCTCTTCGGCGAAGGACTTTATACCCCCGATCACCGCTACAGCACCGACCAGGAAATGATGGCCTTCCTCTATCCGGATATGGACTATTACCATCCCGAGGATCTCAAACGCAGCAGGCGTGGAATAGCCTACGACCTCCTCAGCGACCCCGCCGCGGCGCTGCACTTCCCGGGCCGGATGTGGGAGGAGCACCTCGGTCAGATCCGGAATCTGGACCGCACCACCGGGCGGCCGCCGGTGCATATCCGCTACCAGCCGGCCGTGCCGCTCGACCGGTGGGAACTGTGGCGCATGCGCGCCTCCCTCGCCGCTGCGGCCACGCCGGCCCTGCGCGCGCCCATCGACTGGTATCGCCGCATCAGGGCCTCACTCAGTGGCGGATATTGAGCTTATGGAACACATCTTCATCATCTCCGAGCCCCGCAGCGGCAGCACCGTGCTGACCGCCATGCTCGACCGCCGGCGCGGCATTCTGAGCATGCCGGAGTCGTCGTTCCCGCAGGTTCTGGGATACCTGAATGCTGCGGAACGCGCCGATCCGCTGTGGCTGGCGTCGATCTACCTCGGCAGCACCTTCGTGCCGACCCCGCTCGATTGGACGGAGATCAAAGCGTGCGTGCGCGGCAGCGACCGCGAAGTGCTCGACCAACTCGCCGCGGCGACCGCCCGCAAGATTGGGCGCGATCCCGGTGATGTGGACTTCGCCGTCTGGAAAACCGTGCGGACCATTGGCATGCACCGCGTGATCGAAACGATCGACGCCAAGGTCGTCGTGCTCCGCCGCCACCCCCACAACGTCTTCGAGTCGCAGTCGCGCTTCAGCTACGGGGTGCGCAACCGCAAACCCCTGCGCTACGCCATTTTCCGCCAAAGCTATGAGCGGGCCTTCTCCAGTTTGCGCGCATCCCGCCGCCTCGACATCGACTACGACGATCTCCCCGGCGCCCTCTCGACGATCTGCGACTTCATCGGACTTCCCGACCGCGGCTTGTGGCCGGACGATTCCAGCCACTTCGCCGAGGTGGCGGGCCAATGCTCGTGGCTCAGCGAAATCACCAGGGAGTTCCAGAACCGGGACGTCGAGAAGCGTGCCCGACTGGATCTGGATATATGCCGCCGTCTCGACCTGTGCCTGGCGCTGACACGGCCGTTTCGGTCCCTGATGTGGCCGGTTCGTCGGCATTTCGACCGCCGCTCGCTCGGTCATGTCCGCGCAATCGCAATTCGGGTTCTGAACGGCGAGCGACCGTAGTATCATGCCTGAATTTTCAACTCCCATGGATTCCAAAAATCAGAAATACCGCGACGGCAACACCGAGCAATCGATAGCGCTCGGGGACACCTTCTCGCTGGAGCGCTACCGGCAGTTCGCCCGGCACCTGCCAGCCGGACGGCTGCGCGTTCTCGATGTCGGCTGCGCCGAGGGCCGTGGTGGTGCCGAACTGTGCCGCATCCGCCCCGATGTCGAGTTGTGCGGCCTCGACTGTGTCGCCGAGCGGCTTGCCAAACTGCCGCCCTGCTATCGGTCTGGAATCGAGGGCCTGACCCAAGAGATCCCCGCCGATGACCTGTCCTTCGATGCGGTGGTGGCGGGTGAGTTCCTCGAACACCTCTATCCGGCGGATGTGGACCCCACACTCTGCGAGTTCCAGCGCATCCTCAAGATCGGCGGCACCCTGCTAATGACCACCCCGAATCCGCACTCGCTGATGAAGCGCCTGCGCGGCGGCTCGGTCTTCGGCGTCGCCCACCTGACCCAGCACTTCCCCGCACTGCTGAAAAAGCGCCTGATGCTGCACGGCTTTTCCGGGGTGCGCGTGTTCGGGTCGGGCAAGGCCACCCGCTACCTCGGCCAGCACTTCCCGATCCTTGCCGCTTACGGCAGCTACCTTATCCGCGCCCGCAAACGCTGAGCCTTGATGATTAGACCGGACGTTGAACTGTATAAAGACAGTGCTCCATTCACACGTGAGAAGCGCATAACAGAGGCCAGACGAACACCCAATCCAAAATGAAAAAACTCGGAATTATTGCAAGCGGCGATCCGCGTTCAGGCAAAACATGGAGCGGAACACCAAGCAACCTGATCCGGGCACTAGAAGCCGATGGATGGTCTTGCGAGACTTCATCACTTGGCCTACACAGCAAACATGGAACCCTTGGCACAATCCTGAAAAAAACTTCAATTGTATCAGCCAGCTACAGCAGGATCGGCACACGTCACACTTTAAAAAATGTATCCGGGCACTTTGTCCAAAAAAAATGCAGCCAACTGTTGCATATGCCCGGCAACATCACAATGCCGCACTCCGGATGCAATACCGGTCTTCGTCATTATGCGTTCCTCGATTCCACGTTCCAACAATACTGGATTCCATGGTTGAATCACAAATACCAATCACTTCGATTTCCGATGAATCGAATTCTCGAATTGGAAAACCGGAGACGCAATGCGTTTTACGGTGATTGCATGAGGAATTTCGAACACCTGTTTGTGACCACCGAATGGGTCAAGTCCAGCCTGACACTCGATTATTCCGTGGATCCGGAAAAGGTTACTGTTGTCTACACAGGGGTCGGCAACATCCAGGATCAGGACATCGATTACGACTCAAGGCCTCAAAAGCTGCTCTTTGTAGCCAAGCAAAACTACATCGACAAAGGAGCGAAATTGCTGCTGGAGGCATTCAGACTGCTGCGCGGAATGCATCCCACAGTCGAGCTTGTGATGGTTGGTCCTGATCCCAAGGCGATCGGCGCCCTGCCAGACGAGGAGCGAATCACATTCCATTCGTATCTCGAATGGAATGCCTTGGAATTGTTGTTCAACGAAGCCTATGCGTTCGTGATGCCTTCGCTTTACGAGCCATACGGGCTTGTCTATCTTGAGGCGATGAAATGTGGAGTCCCGATAATCTGCTCCAACACCGGAGGCATGTCGACAGTAGTGGATCAATACGATTGCGGTTGGAGCCTGACACGGGGCAATGCGCAGGAATTGGCGGACATCATGCATGAAGCCCTGTCCAACCCCGCTGCGAGCCAGGAAAAAGGCGGCAGGGGGAGATCATTCGTCAACAACCATTGCTCCTGGGACCTGTGCGCGGAGAAGATCATCCAGCAGTTGGAAAAAGACAATTGATACAACTCATAATATTGATGAAGCGTGTAAAATACTTGATATTGGGAGCCGGCCCCAGCGGCTTGGCTTTGGCACACACCCTGTTGGACCATGGCGTGCCTCGAACCGATCTGATCGTTCTGGAAATGGAACAGGTGGCCGGCGGGCTGTGTCGCAGCGAGACAGTGGATGGCTCGCCACTGGACATCGGTGGCGGGCACTTCCTCGACATCAAGCACAGGGAGGTGCTGGAGTTGCTGTTCCGCTTCATGCCCGAGAATGAGTGGAATCGTCACGACCGGATCTCGAAGATCCGGCTTCACGGACAACTTGTGGATCATCCCCTTGAGGCGAATCTTTGGCAGTTTGACACGGCAACCCAGGTCGATTATCTGGAGTCGATCGCCCATGCCGGCTGTGTCAGGGGAACAAATGCACCGGAATCGTTCGCCGCATGGATCCGCTGGAAATTCGGTGCAAGGATCGCGGACGACTACATGCTGCCCTATAACCGCAAGATCTGGTCGATGGATCCCGATCTGCTTGGAACCTATTGGCTCCACAAGCTCCCGGACGTTTCATTCCGTGAGACCCTGCACAGCTGCCTGGAAGGCAAACCTCATGGCAGCCTTCCGGCCCATGGCGTCTTTTTGTATCCCAAACTGCATGGCTACGGAGAAGTCTGGCGCCGCATGGCTGATTCACTCGGTGATTCGCTTCTTTGCGGAATCACCATCGAGGCAATGGATCTGGCAAACCTTGCGATCAATGGATCATGGCAGGCAGATCATATATTCAGCTCCGTTCCATGGCACGCCTGGTTGGATTGGTGCGATCTTCCCCAAGGCGTGAAGGACGACATCAATTCACTGATCAATGTTGGCATCGATGTTGACTATGTGCCGGAAACGCTGAAGGAAGACGCCCACTGGATCTACGAGCCGGACGAGCAATTGGGACATCATCGCAAATTACTGCGCGCGAACTTCTGCCCGAAATCGAGGGGATATTGGACTGAAACCAATACGAATCGCAGCACCGATCCGTGCGGATGGAGACACAGGAACCCTTATGCCTACCCGGTCAATACCATCGACAAGCCTGCAAGGGTTTCCCGCATCCTTGAATGGGCCAGGGAGAATCGAATCACCGGTTTCGGGCGCTGGGGCACCTGGGATCACATGAACTCGGATATCGCGGTGAAGACCGCCATTGAATTGGGAAGGTCATTCCTGGCTGTATAATGGAGAATCCAACCCATTAGCAATAGTCGCATTCCCGGGAAACCAATCCCGTTGAAGCAACTTTCAAAGCCATTTCCCGGATAGCCGACAAGCAAAGGGGAAATCCATTCAAAGTTTAAGTTCACCATCGGTTGAACGATCCGATTGTCGTTCGCGTTGTCTCCAATGCAATCGCCTGAACTCCATGCGCGTCTTGTTGAAAATTCAGGCACACCTGATGCTGTCTGCCGCCGCTTCCCTCCATGCCGCCCCCGGCGATCTGGACAACGACGGCTTGCGGGATGTGGTGGAAACCCATACCGGCATCTATCTTTCACCGGACAATACCGGCACCAATCCCAACCTTGCGGACAGCGACGGCGACAGCCTGCCGGACGGAATGGAGGTGAATCTCGGCACGAATCCCACGGATCCAACCAGCAAAGTCACGCGACCGAACATCATCTACATCCTGGCGGACGACCTCGGCTACGGTGATGTGAGTTGTTTCTGGAAAAAACAGCGGACGGGAAACGGGATGGAAAACGTGCTTACCCCGGGACTCGACGCGATGGCGGCGCAGGGCGCGATGATGACCCACCACTATGTGGCCGCGCCGATCTGCGCCTCGTCCCGCGCATCCTTTCTCCTCGGGCAACATCAGGGGCACGCGGCAATCCGCAATGCGCAACTCGACAAGGCCTTGCCGGAAGGACTCAACATCGCGTCGGTATTGAAAAGCGCCGGCTACCGGACCATCCATGTGGGCAAAGCCGGTCTGGCGGGCACGCTCGCCAATCCCCGCGAGTCCTCGGCAAGCCTGCCTGCCCACCCTCTCAAACGTGGATTTGACCGGTTTTTCGGCTACTTGAGGCACATCGACGCACATGAGCACTATCCACGAAACGGCACCGCCGACCGGTTGGCGGTCATTCACGATGGCTACACCCCGATCCTCGACGCACATGTGGACCTGTTCACCAGCGATGCATGGACGGCCTACGCCAAGAAGACCATCATCGAAGAGGCGACCTCAAATCCCAATCGGCCGTTTTTCCTCTATCTGAGCTATGACACGCCGCACTTCTGGGGGCAGACAGCACCCACGGCAGACTACCCTCCCGGCAAGGGGCTGACCGGCGGGATCCAATGGACCGGCGCGCCTTCCTATGCGAATACCGCCATCAACGACCCGACCCGGGTGGACAATCCGGCCAACCGGCACACTTCCACCAGTCCGACATGGTTTCACACCTGGCAAAAATACATCTCCATGATCCGCCGCATGGACGATTCGGTGACGGACATCCTGCAAACCCTGCGCGATCTTGGCATCGATCAAAACACCATCGTGATCTTCACTTCGGACAACGGTCCCGCCGATACCGAAGTATCCCCCACCATCTTCCAAAGCTACGCAGGCTTCGAGGGCATCAAGTCGGATTTGTGGGAAGGCGGGATCCGGGTTCCGACCATCGCCTGGTGGCCCGGACGCATCCCAGCCACCAACCAATTGTCGGACATCCGCAGGATTTCCCGCCCGAGCGCGAATTACGACTGGCTGGCCACCTTCGCGGAATTGGCCCGTGTGCCAATACCTGCCAGTTCCGACGGCACCTCCCTGGTCCCGACACTGACCGGTGAGGGCACGCAATCCGACCGCGGCTATCTCTATTTTGAGTTTTATTATCGCGGTTTTACCTCGGCTTATGCTGATTTTCCCAATCACGGCAATGCGATCAAGAACGAGATGCAGGCAATCCGCATCGGCGACTACAAGGGTGTGCGCTACAACATCACCAGTCCCAGCGACCCCTTCCTGATCTACGACGTGGTGAACGATCCCAAGGAAAGCCTCGATCTGGCCCCGTCCCGGCCCGACCTGGTGGAACGGATGCACTACTTGTCGGTTGGCGCTCGCCGCAAGGGCGGTGGAGTCACCCGTCCTTACGACACGGCCCTGATTCCCGCTGTAAAGCGTTCTTCGGTCAAAAACGGGATCCAATGGAAGTCTTACGAAGGCCATTGGCCGTGGCTTCCCGAATTCCGTGACCTCGGTCCCACCGCCACCGGAACCGCGGCGGACATCTCGCCGTCATTGCGGAGCCGGGAAAACGATGTGGGACTTTCCTTTGAAGCCTATCTCTCGGTTCCAGCCAGTGGAGCCTACACATTCCGATCGAGTTCCAATTCAAGCACCAGCCTGTGGATTGGCGAGGCACGGGTGATCGACAATGATTACAATTTCCTGCCGCAGAGAACTTCCGATCCCGTCCATCTCTCCGCCGGGCTGCACCCGATCCGGCTCTATTACCGCCATCAGGCTGGCACCGCCTCGCTGGAGCTGGCCTATTCCGGCCCCGGAATCCCCATGGGGAAGATTCCGGCCTCGGCTTTGTTTATCGATGATCCGCCACCACCCGACCATGACGGTGACGGGTTTCCGGATGAGGCGGAGCGAGTGGCGGGCACCAATCCTTACAACCCTGCCTCGTTTCTCCGGATCCAATCCATCTCGATCGAGAATGGCAACGTCGTCCTCCATTGGACCGCCTTCGGAGGAAGAACCTATCATGTCCAGGAACGCAATGACGATGGAACCTGGCTGCCGCTTTCAAATCCGCCGCCTCTGGTGATGACGAAAACGAGGGCGGATGTCTCCGTGAAGATTCCCGGCAATGGTGCCCGGAAACGATTTTTCCGCGTGGCGGCATCCATTGACCCGAACCAACCCGCGCCCGACCGGGACGGCGATGGATCACCGGACGCCGCGGAATACATCGCGGGAACCGACCCGGACGATCCGAAATCGACCTTCCGTATCACCGGTTCCACCAAATCCGCAAATGGCATGTCACTGCAGTGGCAGGGAGTCGCAGGCCGCACCTACCGGGTGGAGGAAAGCTCCGATCTCGCCAATTGGTCGCTGGTGCCCGCAGTGGAGCCGGTCGTGGTAACCGCCGCAAACCCCAGTGCCTCGGTCACTGTGCCGGACAACGGAGCCGCCAGACGATTCCTCAGGATGCAGGTGATATTGAGCCAGTGAAACAGCCATCATCCTGAAATCCGCAGTTGGTCAGGTATTTTGAGGCTTTTTTTCACCACGGATTAAAGGATTTCACGGAAAGAATTTGAAATCCGGGAACCGACTCGCCTTCAGCCAATAGGCAAAACTTGTTTTATTCATAACTCGCTTTGTCTATACCCGGTAGGGCTGGGCCGCCGTGCCCGGCCATGACTCCCCGCCCACATGGGCGGCCCAAGGACCCCACATAAAACGAGATGCCCTTGTCCGCCATTCGGCGGGGAAACGGGACGAGCACGGCGACTCGTCCCTACCATTTGAATGGCCATGATCCGCCCGTTCCACCTCCTGATGCTCTTGGCCGCCAGCCAGCGCCCGCTCTGGCGCTGCTACGCACGGTTGCGCCGTGCCACCGTGCATCCGAGCGTGGTCATGAACGGACGTCCGCTGATCCGCTGTGCGCGGGGCGGGACGCTGGAGATCATGGAAGGAGTGAAGATCAATACCCGTGTTTCCTCCAACCCGGTGATCGGACGACAGCGGACCTCCCTTGCAGTGATGGCACCCGGGGCCCGGATGATCATTGGCAAGTCGGTCGGCATGAGCGGTGCCTGCATCTGCGCCGCCCAGTGTGTGGAGATCGGGGAATCCACCATTATTGGCGCTGACGCGCTGATCACGGACACGGATTTCCACACACCCGGTCCCGGCTGGACCTGGTCCAACGATGCCGCCGGCACTTCAAAGCCCGTCCGGATCGGCAAGGGCTGCTTCATCGGCGCGCGGGCCATCATTCTCAAGGGCGTGACCATCGGCGACGGCGTCGTGGTGGCGGCCGGTGCCGTGGTTTCACGCGACGTTCCGCCCGAACACCTCGCCGCAGGCAACCCGGCCGAAAACCGTCCCCTGCCGGACCACTGGAAACACGCCTAGCGGCCGGTTGCCGCTTCGCGACGCGCGGTGTTTCGGTTAGACGGTGGAACGCGAATGAAAGGATAGAGGTAGGAACGAGGCATTGAGTTGCCCCGCTCCCCCCTCCGAACCGTGCGTGCGGATCTCCCGCACACGGCTCTCCAGTCAGTGGTTTGCTCC
>JAWLDG010000022.1:0-86812 GCA_041686775.1 Luteolibacter sp.
GGGATGGAGCGGCGGCCTGAGCATGCGCGAAGGACGGCAGGGCCGCCAAGCCCGCAGTAAACCCGCCGAGGGTCTTGATGAAATTGCGGCGCGGAGTGGTGTCGTGTGGTTTCATGGTTGGGAAATCAATGGCCTACGGGACGGCGGTGATTTATGGAATTTGGAGTGAAGGCTTTATCGAGAATGGCGCGGGCCCATGGGGGGCTTGGGGGCGATTTCCACGGCGCGATCATCGATGAAGTTCAGCGCGGCCATTGCGGCGGCCAGAATGGCCGTTTCTAAAAGGATTTTACGCAGCGAAAACAGGGAGTTTTCCGCATTTCAGAGAAAAGCGCGGGTGCCAAAGGGTGGCGTGGTGATGATTTCAAATGCGAAAACTTCATTCGGTTTCTCTCTGCGGCGGGCGCTCGAAATAGCTGGCGATATCGACGGGCATGCGGGCGTGGGCGGAGTCGGAGTTATATACAATGATATTGAAGCGAGTGTCCGGCATCGTGGTGGTGGCGGTATCGATGAGGGGAATGATGGTTTCCTTGGCGACTGCGGCGATGCGATAATTCAGGATCCCCTGATCCTTGCGCGGGATGCGAACCACCGTGCTGCGGCCGACGTTGATCTGAAGAACGCGACCGTCATTGATCTGGGCGCGGATGGGAATGGCGCTGAGGTTGACGAGGCGCACGCTGTCTTTGGGAAATGCCGCAAGTCCATTGTCGAAGTAGTGGACATCCGGCGCGGCGGCCCAGCTTTTGGCCTTGCGGTTGCGGAGCAGGAAAATGGCGAAATCGTTTTGCAGCTCCGGCAGAGTGAGGCTGGCGAATTCGCTGCGCTCACCGCCGCTGTCCTCTCGCATCAGGACGAGTTTGCGCTCGCCGCGGTAGGGGATGGTTCCGGTGGGACTGTTGAGACCCAGCGGCACCGCTTTGTAGGATTCTTCGTCGCCGCGTTTTTCGCGCACCACGACCTCGGCCGGCGGATGCTCGGCCATGGCGGTGTCGAGAAGATGGCGGCGGTCATCGCGAATCACATAACGCGGCTGTGGCGGATCGCCGATGGCCAGCAACGAGATGCGTGCCTCGACCCGGTCAGGCTGTTGGGCCGGGGTCTGGGTAGCGGTGAGAACCGCAAGGCAGGTAGTGAAGAGCGGAAGGAGAATGGTTTTCATCAAAAACTGACGGAATGGTTGAGGCAAACTTTGGGCTCAGACTTCCGAGGGGGCAAGCCAGCGGAATCTTTCAATGACGAAGCGACGGCCATGCCTGCGGTTGACTTCAATCAATCTTGAGTTCGCCGTCTGGGTGAAGCCGGTATTGCTGCGTATGGCGGCGGGCTCGAGCGGATTGTTGCCGTCGGATTCGGCGGTTGCGTCGGCCGCCAGCGGCACCACGTATTCCGGGATGCGTTGAACAACAGCTTCGCACCATGCGCGGGCGACCACCCGGCCGGAATCATCACGGACATCGCCATAGGCGCGGATCACAAAGGTGTCACCACGCGCCGTGAGCCGGTGGCCGAGGGTCTGTAACACATCGGCCTGGGTGAGGTATCCCGGGGCACCATAGTTTTTGAAGGGATAAAATGCATTCCAGTCGGGCTCCATGGCTCCCTCGTCGGTGGCTTTGTTGGCATCGCCTGAATTGGTGGAGGTCAGATCACCGGTGGCCGGGTTCTGTAAGGGGGCATTGATGCCGGCGCGCTCGATGGCGGCTTGCAACGGTCCGCAGAGCGTCGGGTCGTTGAAGTCGTTGCCACCCGCCTCGCCGAGGCGGCGGTTGACGAAATCAGCCATGCCGAGGAAAGGACCACGTTCGCGGACCACGTCAACCATGCTGCGGGCGAGGCTGTCGATTTCCGCGGCGCTTAGACTGCGGGCTCCGCTCCAGGTACCGACGGAACGCCGTGATTGAGGTTGCTGATCGGTAAGCGGCAGCAACAGCCGGGAGAAAGTGTCGGGAATGGCATCGCCGGCAAGCGTCGGGCGTGGGATGTCGTTGAGTGAGGATAGCATGGCCCGCCAGGCTTCGACGCTGGTTGAGTTCACATTGAAAGCCCCGTAATTGGCGAGAAAGGCGGCCGCGTGATCGAAACTGTTATCACCGGTGAGCAGGGCGCTTCCGCTGGAATCCAGATTGGAATGGATGCGCCGGAGATTCGAATTGGGAAGCGGATCGTCTTCCGGGTTCCATGTTACCGAGCCGCCGCTGTGCGGAATGGTGGAGAGAAAATAGCGGTCCCAGAGCTGTTGGTTCACTGCGAAGGTGATATCATGAATCAGGGTTTCGTTCTGCAGGTTTTGAACGAGTCCGGTCCAGACACCGGGGCGCTGGTTGCGGCGCGACATGTTCGCGCCCCATGCGTCAGGCCCGGCGTCGAGGAAAGCGGCGTTGACGCTGGCAGTGCGGTCGGCACGTGGTTCGGCGAGCGAATGTCCGACGATGTAGGTGGGTTGCCAACTGTGGTAGCCGAGCTGCGCGTGCTGGAAGGAGGCCAGCGAGAACAGCGGCATGTCGGGGCGAGGGACATCGAACATGGCGAATGGCCCGGTCAGCTCGCGCGGCGCGGAGAAGGGCGAGCCGAGGGCCTTGCCGTTACGGAATGTCAGGCTCATGCGCGAGTCGTTGAGGCGGGGAGTGGACCAGGGGACCATGAATCCACCGGGCGCGTATTTCGTCCAGCTTATGTAATAACTGAAGGGATCCCGGAAGACCATCTGCGCGCGGACGTTGAAATTTCCTATGACCGGATTGTTGTAGAAGAACTCACCACCGGCACCCGTGTGAGTGATGCCGAGTGCCGCCTGCTCGTCGGATTCGTCAAACCAACGCAGGCGGGTCTGGACGGCCCACAGCCGAGGCGGGTAGCGGTTGGGATTGGAGGTGTATCGCTCGAAACCGGTGCCGCCGTTGACCGCTTGCTTGGCGAATCCGAAAAGATACCACCACCAGCAGAATCGACTGCCGTTGTGGCCGAAATGGATCAGCTGCAGGGTATCGGCAGCGGAGCTGTTGAGGGTGGAGGTGGTGACGCTGCCGCCGCCGGCCCTGAGTCGCTTGAGCATCATCGTGGGCGCGTTGTCGAAGGCTTGGTTGACGTTGCCGCGGAATCCGTAATCCGGGCGCATTGCGAGGTTCACCCCATCCGGCACCCGGCGGTTGGTGAGTAGATGGAAATTGTTGGTTCCTCCGGGAATCTCGGCGCTGAGCACATTGCTTCCAATGTTGCCCGGTACATACTCGACCGAATTGCCGGCCAGGCGCGGGCCGTCGGATGCCACGACGTCCGGCGAAAAGACAAGCGCCTCGCCCGGCGCGAGATCGACCGGTGCGAGCGTGAAGTAAATCATGTGCCCGTTGGTGTCACGCGGAGCAACTCCGGGATACATCTCACCGCTGGTGCCGGGCAGGGAAATAGCGTCCTCGCCATTGATGACCAGGCGGTTGACCTGCGGCAGGTTGGACCCCACGTAGTAGGTTTGCGCGCGCAGCGTGACGTTATAGGGATTCCACAGGGTGACGCGCGGGTAGAGGTGGATGCGGATGCCGCGGCCGTTGGCGCGGTCTTGGGTTGGGTCATGACTCAAATCGAAGGCGATTCGGAAGTCCGTGAGTACCGGCTGCAAGGGCTGACTCGCCCGGGTGATATCCGGCAACGGCGCGCGGAGATTGTAGTGGCTGTCACTGGCGATGCCGGCGCGGGTGGCGATGAACGGGGGGGCTTCGATCCGCGGATCGGCGAAGCCACCCTCGACTTGCTGGCGCAAATCATACCAGTTGCGTAGTTGGAGGAAACCCGGGCCGGAACGGCGAAAACTCGCCGAGGGCAGCAGCGGCGCGTTGGGGGCCAGACCGGTATCCGGAATCCCGGCGACCGGAGGCGCACCACCGGTCCGCTCAAGGAAACTGGTGAGGTCTTTCTTGAGGGAACCGGCAATTACATCCACCAGAAGTCCCTTGGAATGGGTGGTGAGATGGTGGAAACCGGTCGTGGCGCTCGGGTCTGGGGCGGCGATACCGAGGGTTGAATGGCTTACCAGATTGGCGCGGACCCTGGCATCGAGCCCGGCGATCGCTCCGTAAGGTTTGGAACCGTCGGGCGCGGCGACATCGCGTAATCCCGGACCACCCACGCCTGCGAGAAGATACATGCCTCCGTCGCCGGGGTTTTGCGGGTCCGGCGATCGCTCCTCGTAAGGGGTGGAGAGGTCGATGCGTGCCTTCAACGATTCGTCGCCGACCCACCATGCGTAGCCGCCGGTAGGACGGGTGCCATCGCGCAGTTCGACGTAAGGGACGGATACCCGCTCTGCGGAAAGGGCGGCCTCCCCGACGGTTCCAGCACCAACCAATTCCACTGCGTCAGGAAGTCCACCGGTAGCGGACGGTTGCGGGTTGTCTCCACTGACCAGCCAGGCGCGGAACTGTTGATCGCGCCATGCCCCATTGGCCAGCGCCGGATCGCTTGACCGAAGATCTGTGTAAAACGAGGTGTCCCTACGGGATTGTCCGTGTCCGGCGACAAGCGGCGAGCCGGGATCGTCGGCCAGCGTCGTGCTCCAAACGCCGGTCCAATGACCGTTGCTGTTTTCGCCCAAGAGATCGGCTGCCGCGGTAATCCGCTGGTCGGGACCGGCGTGTTTCTGGAGATTGGCGATGGCGATTTGGAGAGCCATGCGGGCGTTGGCCTGAGCGGCGGCCTGCGCGGCATTGCTGTTGCTGTTGCGAAGCGTGATGCTGGCAAGTCCCAGCATGCCCACCGCCACAACAGCCAGCAAGCTCAGCAACGTCAGGCTGACGACGAGTGCGAATCCGCGACGATTGTGATACGCGCTTTGGGAATCCCTGGCGCGTTTGTTGTGGATACTCTTGGTCATCAGATCCTTGATCATGACAATCGGATAAAAGTGTGTTCACGTGGCGCCTCGTCATCAAAAGTCGTTGCTTTCCGAGCAAAGCCACAGCAGGCCGAAGATTTTGGAGAAATTGCAGGCGACGGAGAAGGCGAAATTGAAAGAGCAGGGCGTTCCGTAACTGACGGATTGGGCATAGGTTGTCGGCTCGAGGCGGCCCAAAATCCGCGGTGTTTCCAGCTGGGTGGGGAATGCTTCAGAGGCTCCATCTGGGGGTGATTCGGCATGGGTCTAAGGGTTTTACAGTGTCGCGGAGGTTTATTTGAACGAGCATTGAAATACCCCCTGCTTCTGATTTGTACCGCTGCGACGCTATTGCTGACCATCTTTACGGAGTCACGGGTTTTAAATGGTCTGAAGTGTAGTCTCCCGGTCCGTGTTGCCAAGAACGCTTTGAACCGCCTATGGACGAGGACGGAAGTCGAGGAGCTAAAAAACCGCAACTCCCCCGGAGCCCCACGCGTGGAACTCCGGGGGCTTTATTGGCGTGGCCTCAGCTCAGGCGACGGCCTGGGTGGGGTGCAGTGACGGTGCGGCTTCAATTTCGCGGGTTGTGCCCGCCGAAATCGTCACCCGCATCGGCATGATGACGCAGAACCTACCCGTAGGGTGACGGCAGATGCCCGGGCTCAGTTCGTCGGACAGGCAGAGGGTGGAGCCGATTTCCAAGGCGTCGGCCAGGTAGCGCGCGTTGAACGCGATCACCGGCGGGTTGCCGTGGATTTCGACGGGCACCTGCATAGTGGCGGAGTGGCCGTTGGCGTCGCGGTGGCTCAGGGTGAGCTGGCCGCTTTGTTGGCCGCGTTTCCTCCAGTCAAGACGGACGGAAGCTTGGTCTTTTCCGAGCGAGCGCAGCCAGGCGATGAGCCCGGGTTTGCGGTCGTGCGGGATGACTGCGAGTTCCTGAGCGTGGGCCGGGATCACCTGCTTGTAGTTCGGGTAGCTGCCGACGAGTGGCTTGCTCACCAACAGGTGGCGTCCGCACTGGATGGCCACGTGACGTTTATCCGGCTCCTTGTGATCAATCCAGGTAAGGGTGGCTGGCCCGGAGGTGAAGTCCGGGTGGCCGAGGATGTGGCAGGCTGCGGAGGGTAGGCGGTGTCTTTCTGTTGGAAGAGGCTGTGCGCTTCCTCCTCGGTGAGGTCCACGAACTCGGACGCCCGGAACGAGACTTCGTCCGGGTAGAATGAGAACAGGGTCTTGGTGGAGCCATCCTCGAAGGTCGCGATGAACTCGGGCATGGGATCGAACATGCCGAGCAGCATCGGCCGCGGTATGTCGGTGATGAAGGCATCGGTGATTCTCATGGGATCTCTGGGATGTGAAAACGGAAGGGCCGCCACGGATTCCCCAATTGGGGACTGGCCCGTGACGGCCGTGTTGCCCCGGTCGCGCTTAGTTGTCGCCGGAATCAAGCGGCACGGATGCCACCGCGTCCCGGTGAGCATGTCGATTCGTGCGCAACGTGACACGCATGCCGCTCGCGCACGGTTCGCAGGTCGGATTCCCAGCCGGGTTTCACGCCGTCGAGCAGGCGACGGATCACGTCCTCGCCGAAAAACTCAATGAGGTCGGCGGCGATGCGGCGTTTCAGGTTCAGGGCAGCACTGTCCTTGAGGCCACAGCGTTTGCCTGCCTCACGCATGGTGCCGCCTTCCACCAACACGAGGATGGCGATGCGGTGGCGAGGTGGGTGCGAGGCAAGGAATGATTCCCAGTCGAGGTTGCGTGCGGCCTCCTCGGCGGGGTCGGGCTCCGCACCGTGGTAGTCGGGCGGAGCGATGACATCGTGCAGGGTGCCGACGTCGCCGAACTCGAGCTCGATTTCCTCGTCGAGGCATTCGTGGCGTGCCTTGCCGTCGATCTGGCAGCCGGGCGACATCGCATCACTGCGGCCGGTATAGCCACTGCGTCGTCCGCTGCGGGCGGCCTTGGCGGCATACCACGCCATGTTGCCGGCGGTGAAGCGCTGGCCGGCCTTTTCAGCGGAGTCCATCATCCGGGCGGCCATCAGGGTGGCGTCCTGGACGATTTCCTCGTCGTCTTCGTGGCCGACTTTTGGGATCGTGCCCGCCGCATGGCGCAGGCGGGGCACGACTTCATTGACTAACATTGCATCAAGCATGGGACTCATCAGGTTGGTTTCCTTTCGGTTGTGGGTTGAAAGGCGACCGGCACGACGACCCCCACGCGGGAGCCTGCCGTGGCGATTGCCAGGGTGGCTCCCGGACCCGCGGGTGGAACGCGGCTGCGGGGAGAGGGGGGAAATGGAAACGCCCGCCACGATCGGATGACCGGGCGGGCGACTGGGGTGGATCCGTGGTTTTGGGATCCGTGAGAAGAACCTTGGAGTTCCTATATTTTCATATGACACGAAAAGGCGGGGTATTTCACCCAAGCTCCCTCCGCTAACCCGCACACGCGTTCGCGTGATACCGCAATGTCCGGAATCGGGATAAGTTGTTCCCGTTGCCGCGAGCCTCCTCTCCCAAGGAAAGACGCGACCCACAATCCCCCCAATCACCCCCCGGACAAGAAACCCGGCGGAACCCGAGGCCAGCATCTCCCCCCTATGCGCTTCGGGTTCCGCCGGGTTCTTTTTTGTCGTGGTAAGGTCTCCCAATGCGATCATTGCCGCGGGATTGTTTGCCGGCTGGCAGCAACAAATTTTCGTCGTTTTGCACCGTCGCTCATGTCCGTCGCCATCCACGGTCATTGTATCAGCGTCCTCGAAGGTCAGTTTTGCAATGATCGCACTTTTAAATAAGTAAAAAATGCTTCCTAATTTCTTTTAAAAGGAGCCAGAAAAGACACAATGCGCGCATGTTGCGATATGGCAAACTGGCAAAACAGGCGGTTTCGGCGATGAGCTATCTGGCCGAAAAGTATGCTCCGGGCTGCAATTCGATTTCATCCGCAGAGATTGGAAGGGTGCGCCAGATCCCGGCGACCCTGGCGGCGAAGTTGTTGAGCGAAGCGGCTTCGGTCGGGCTGGTCCTTGGTGTGACAGGGCCCGGAGGTGGCTACCGACTGGCACGATCGCCGGAAGAAATCCGTCTGGCGGACATCGTGCGGATCTTCGAGCGTGAACTGACGGAATATCCCTGTCCCTTTGGAACCGGTTATTGCGGCACCGGCAATCCCTGCCCGCTTCATAATGATTTCCTAAAGTTGGAGGAAAGCGGTCGAATATTTCTGGAGGAGACGACGCTAGCAGTCTTCACGAGAAATAGTGATGCCGGCAGCAAATGAACGCGTGGACCCGTGAGTAGCACCTGCTTCTGTATCCACGCTAAGGCATCGGGCTCACTTGGAAATCGCCATGGCCTGAGGGAACAGCACCGAGTTTTCGAGATGGATGTTGCGGTGGAGGTTTACTTCCAGTTCGACCAGGCCGGCGAAGAGTGCGCGGCAGGTGTTGCAGGCTTCGGGTGGCGGAATGAAACCGTGGGTCATTTCCCGCATGCAAGCCACCGCGGACCGTCGAGCGGCATTACCTTGGGTTCCTCACAGAGCGCGCGGATCGCCGGAAAAAGAATCTACTCCTATTTCATCATGTGGCTGCCGAGGTCCTCCGCCACCGCGCAGAAGACTTCGAACACCTCTACCAGACGGCGACAAGGCGTAGGGGGGGGCGTTTCATGGGGGAAAGATCAGCCAAACCTATGCCTTAGAACGTATAATTCAACTCCAGCGACACTCGCGTGGTGGTGGGCAGTGCTGCCGCGCCAGCGAATGCATCGCCCTCGGACTCGAAATGCGAAAACTGCGCGATGGCTGTGAAATCATTGGCGAACTTACGGGTGAGCATCGAATCGAATTCCCAACCATATCCGGAGTCGAGCCCGTTGTCGCCCATCAAATGCAGCACGTTCGACCATTTAATGCCGCATAAAACCGGCAAGGTGTGAGCGAGGTAGGTGTCGGTGAGGCCGTTGTGCGACCCGTTGGTGCGTCCAGCCACGAAGGCATCGGCGAATCCGTTGAAAGCATGCAGCGTGGCCAGCGGGGTTTTGAAGCCAGCGTCGAGGTGTTCGACACCAAGTGTGAGCGATCCCAAGTCCATGGCATTCGTCTTCAGCGCCATGGTGACCGTGACATGGGCATAGAGCGCATCTTCCTTCCCAAGCACACCCGCTTTGTCCTGCCAGGCGAGTTCGCTGTAAAGCGTCACGCCGAGCACATCCTTCCTCGCGCTGATTCCGAAGGTGTTATTGTCCCACGATCCGAGGTTCTCGTAGTTCATGAGGTAGGAGTAGCCGCCTAGTGTGAGTCCCTCGATGCCGGTATAGGACGCATTGAAAAGATGCACACTGGCAGCGAGATCCTGCACGTTGGGTGAAACGGGAAGCGGCGCGTCGGCGTCCGAACCGAAGATACGGTTGACTTGGTTGAGATATGCGTAATCGAGCGTCAACCCATCGATGGATTGGTTGGATAGGGAAACCGCATCATAGGTTTGTTCGTTCTGGCGCCATCCCACGTTGCCGATGAACGCACCGTTGTCGCGAATGATGCGCTGGCGACCGACGCGGGCAATCGTGTCGAAGCCCTCGTATTGGAAATAGGCCTGATTGAGTTCACTGGTCTCCGGATCCGGGATGAGCGAGTTCGCCGGATCGAAGGGATCGGCACCGGGTGCGCCGCCATGGTAATCATCTACAGCTGCCTGCGAGAATTCCCCTTCGATGAGGACGCTGAAGCCGTGCCAAGCGGTGGTTTTCAAACTGAGTCTCTCGCGGAAGGTCCAGGCGTGGGATGGGTCGAAACCGTCCACATCCGCGAATTCATAGCGGGTCCGGATGTCAATCAGCGGCGTGATCCAGTCGCCCTGGGCGGGTGGCGGGGTGACAATCGCATCCTGGGTGCCCGCGCAGAGCATGGGGGCGGTGGCGATCAATATGACGGTTGTGGTTTTCATGATGCAAAATCGTGTTCGATGCGGACGATGCGGAACAAACCTCCGGGCAGGGGCATGAGGGTGTCCCACCAGGTCTTGCCTTGGTGGCGGTATCGTAGCTGGAGACCGCGCACGCTGCGGGCTACGAGCATTCGATAGGCCTCGTCGAGTTGTAACGGCGCGGGGTTTTCCTCTACGTATCCGGGCGCGTGCTTGGGGATGATTTCGAGGATTTCCGTATGGGTGCCGATATCGGTGATCAATGCGCCGAGTGTGGCTTCATCAATGTCGGATTGCAGGAGATCGGGAAGTGGCGGGGTGTCGGACATGAAATCAGGCGGATGGTTCTTCCGGTGGTGGAGCGGTTTCGGCGACGGTGCGGCCGATCATGCCGGGACGGGGTTTGCGAGCGACGAGAAACACGGCGTTCTTAGGCGCGGGGCAAACGTCATGGCATATCCGGCATCCGGTGCACAGATCGGGATCGACGCGCGGTTTGCCTTTTTCTGTTCGGATCGCACCGGGCACCGGACAGCGTTCGACGCAGACCGAGCAGAACGACCCCTGCCAGGCGAGGCAGAAGCGGTCGAGGATGAGGGCGAGCTGGGGAGTCTCGTCCACCGCGGTGGGTGGGGAGGCGGGAATATCATCGGAGCTTTCTGAAATGTCCGTAGAATCCCTCTTGCGGCCGAACAGGGATCGGAACAGATCGCGCCGGCTGATGGTGCTCATTTCGCGGTGGTCGTGGACGAATCGACGGGCGGTCTCGGGTTTGTCAGATAGGATTCGCGGTTGTCGAACACGGCGTTCGGCGCGTGGCACTGGAGGCAGTTATGCCGTTCAGGATGCGAGGTGCGGATCGCCTGTTCGCGGCCGGGACCGTGGCAGGCCATGCAGTTCTGGCGCATCCACACCGGATGCGGTGTGGTGGGTGGCGCGGTGGGATAAGCACGCGATCCGGCACCGGCGGAGCCTTTGCCCTGAAATGCATTGTCAACCTGCAGCCGCTCCGCGGCGGGTGCGGTGATTTGGCGCAAGCCGTCTTCGGGCACATGGCAGGACGTGCAGTTGGTGACCCACGGGTGGCTGATTTCCGACGGGCGTTTGCCGCTGATCACGAGGTTGCCGCCCTGTTGATGACACATCAGGCAGGATGCGCTGCTCAACGTGTCGATGCCGTGCGGAATCACAGGTGGCGCGCCGTCATAAGCGCGGCGCGAGGCGCGGAGCGCGACCGCGGCAATGCGTTCAGCCTCGGTCGCGACTGGCAGTGGATCCGCCACCACGGCTCGCGGCAGGTCGTCGAGGGTGAAATTCCAGTCGCGGTTGGCGAGCCATTCGGCGACGGCGATATCACCGTATTTTGGAGTTTGGGGCAAATCCGTGGGATGTGCCTCCGCAACATCATAGGCCGGATGCTCCGCGTGGGATATCTCGAAACGCTGCGTCACTTGTTTCTCCGTCTGCAGCATGCCCATGAAGAAACCGGAAACCGAGAGCATACCGATCATCAGGAAGATCACGGCCAGCATCTTGCGATGCTGGCGGAAGTAGTTTTCGACATCGTGACTGTCCATGACGGCTCAGGCTTTGCGGATGCGGGCGGCGCATTTCTTGTAATCCGGCTCTTTCGAGATCGGGCAATAAGCATCGAGGGTGACGAGGTTGATGAGGCGTTTCTCATCGAAGAATGGAACAAACAGCGACCCTTTCGGCGGGCGACCGCGTCCATTGAGCCAAGCGGTGAGTTTGATCTCCCCGCGGCGGGTGGAAACAATGATTTCATCACCGTTCGCGATGCCTGCTGCGGCGGCGTCATCGGGGTTCACTTCGCAGTAGGCGTTGGGCATCGCACCGCGGAGTTGGGGCACGCGCATCGTCATGGTGCCGCTGTGCCAGTGTTCGACGACGCGACCGGTGCAGAGCCAGAACGGATACTCGTCGTCGGGTTCCTCCGGGTGGCGTTCGAAGGGGCAGAACCAGATCTGCGCGCGGCCGTCCTCGGTGACGGAATGATAGAACTCGATTTCCTTGCCCTTGGTGACGAAGGGATCGTCGAATTCGGAGAAACGCCAGCGCGTCTCGCGCCACGAGCCGTCGGCTTGCTCGACGACCGGCCAGCGCATGCCGGTGTGGATGGCGAGCTGGTCGTAGGGTGCCACATGCTTGTGTTTCATGTGGGTCAGCGGGCGGTAATCTTCGTAAAGCGCGCGATCCACGTTGATGTCGTGGAAATGCGCGTAATCCCAAACAGGGATTTCGTTTCCGTTGTCATCCTTGAAACTGAAAATAAAATTCCCGTCCTTGTCCTTCATGCCGGGATGCCCGAGTTCGAACACACGGCGTGCGACGGCAAGGGTCATCCACAGGTCCTCGCGCGCCTCGCCGGGCGGCTGAACCATCTTGAACCACTGCTGCGTGCGCCGTTCGGAGTTGCCATAGACGCCGTTTTTCTCGACCCACATCGCGGCGGGCAGCACGAGGTCGGCGATCTCGGTGGACGCGGTGGGATAGACGTCGGCAACGATCAGGAACTTGTCCTCGAGTCCGGTCTTCGCCTGATAGAGTTTCTTGAGGTTAGGCAGTGTCTGTCCGGGGTTGGTCACCTGCACCATGATGGTGTGGATGTCGCCGCCCTGGTCGGTGGGCGTGCAGAGCTTCTCGAACATCTCGACCGTGTGGTAGCCGGGTTTCTCGTTGATGCGTCCAGCGGGGAGGTTCCAGTGCTTTTCGCACTGCTCGCGATGCTTCGGATTCATCACCACGCGCCCCCCGGGCAGGGTGTGGCAGAGCGTGCCGACCTCGCGGGCGGTGCCGCAGGCGGAGGGCTGGCCGGTCAGGGAAGTCGGTGCGTCGCCCGGCTTGCCGAAGTGGCCGCTGAGCAGGTGGATGCCGTGGACGAGCCGGTTGATCGCCGTGCCGCGCGTGTGCTGGTTCATGCCCATGCACCAGGTCGAGGTGATCCGGATCTGCGGATTGGCGAACAGATCGCCTAGCATCACAAGCTGCTCCACGCTGAGACCGGAAAGCCGGCTGACGTGCTCCGGCGTGTATTCGGCGATGCGTTTCTTGTATTCCTCGAACGATATCGGCCCGCCTAACAAGTCGGGTTTCGCCGGATCGATGTCGGCACGGAAGGCGCAGTGGTTTTCGACGAATGATTTGTCCCACGAGCCCTTGGCAATGAGTTGTTGAGCGATGCAGTTGGCGATGGCGAGGTCGGTCTGCGGGCGGAATTCAAGGTATTGGTCGGAAAACTCCGAGGTGCGCGTGCGGCGGGTGCCGAGGTCGATGATGGTGACGTCGTCGCCGCGCGTTTGGCGGTCGAGGATGCGGGAGAATAGCACCGGGTGCATTTCCGCCATGTTGTTGCCCCACATGAGCAGGACGTTGCAGGCGTCGAAATCGTCATAACATCCCGCCGGCTCGTCCACGCCATAGGTCGAGATGTAACCGGTGACGGCGGAAGCCATGCAGAGGCGGGCGTTGGGCTCGGTCTGGTTGCTGGATAGCCCGCCCTTCATGAATTTCACTTTGGCATAGCCCTCGGGAATCGTGGATTGGCCGGAACTGTAGAAACCGAAACCCGCCGGGTTTTTCATGATCCGTTCAGCGACCGTATCGATGGCCTCGTCCCACGAGATCGGCTCCAACACGCCGTTTTTCCGCAACATGGGTTGGGTCAGACGGTCCTTGCCGTAGAGAATGCCGCCGACGTGATAGCCTTTCACGCATAGCAGGCCTTTGTTGACGGGTGCATCCGGATGGCCGGCGATGGCCACCACCTTGCCGTTCTTCACGCCGACCTTCACATGACAGCCGGTGCCGCAGAACCGGCAAGGTGCCTTGTCCCAAGTGATGCCATCCGGTGTGGTCGATGGCGCGGTGGCAGGCGCGGCACCCGCGCGGCTCGCGGCGGCGGCACTGGCCGCGGCCAAGGCGGAGGTTTTCAGGAAACTGCGGCGTTCGATCAGGTTCATGGCTGGCTGGCGTTGGATTCTTCAAAGCCGACGTAAATCACATCGACGTGCCCGACCCCCTCCAGGGATTCGAGCCATTCGTGAAATTCATGGGCCGACCGCACATCGGGCGTTTCGACGGCCAAAGGTAGATAGATGCCCTGCGCTTCGTTCATCGAGACTTCCGGCCGCGCCGCAATCGCCTTACGGGCACGCTCAGCCAGACGCTCGTCCGGCGATAGAGTCAGCAGCAGTCCGTTCACGGGCATGTCCTCAGGTTTCTTGCCGAGAAAAGTGCGTTTCCAAGGGCATTAAATCAAGAAAAAAGGAATAGTTTTTCTTGATTTGCTGGGGCGCACAAAATAAAAACCTTCACGCGGACGCTGGGTCTGCGCAGGAACCTTTTTAAGCAAATTCATGGCCTCCGCGACGCGACTCGGCAAATGGACATTTTTCGGAGTGATCGTCGCGATCGCGGCTTGGTTTGTCGGCGCGCTGATTTTCCCTTTTTTCCAGAGCGACAAGGTGCGCCCGGGCAGGGAATTCGCGGAACGCCCGGTCGGTGACACGCTGCATCCGGTGAGCATCCGGCAAACCGACGCCCAACCATGGATCGATTCCGGCAAGAAGGACGCACGGGGCAACCCGGTGATGGTTTCCTGCGCGACGTGCCACGACACGCGTCAGACGGATTTCACAATCAACGACGCGTCGAAACTCGATGAATTCCACAAAGGCATGAAATACGCACACGGCGGCCAGACCTGCATGAGCTGCCACAACGCGGACGACTACAACACCTTCAGGCGCGCCGACGGGCAGCCGCTGGATTTCAGCCAGAGCATGCAGCTCTGCGCGCAGTGCCACGGGCCGCAATACCGCGACTATCAGAACGGCAGTCACGGTGGCATGACCGGTTACTGGGATTTGAAACAAGGTCCGCGCGAGCGCAACCACTGCACCGATTGCCACGATCCTCATCACCCGGCGTATCCGCAGGTGATGCCGGTGTTCCCACCCAAACCGGTGATCGGCCAAACCATTCTCCCGCCACACGGGAAAACCAACCACTGACCGATTTTCTTCCATGGATTCGACTTCACCTTCATCCGGCGGCTGCGGCAGCGGAAACTGCGGCTGCAACGGTAACGACCAAGGCGGCCAGGGCGACGCCACGCGCCGCAATCTCTTGAAGGCCGCCGGCGTCACGCTGGGAGCCGCGGCCTTTGCCAAAGCGCTTTCGCCGCTCGCCACCTGGAGCCGCGAGAATCTCTCGGTCGAGGATTTCCTTCAAAAACACTACCGCGAACTCGACAAGGAACAGCTCGCGCAAGTCCTCAAGCGCATCGAGGAAGACACCAAAAAGAATTACGGAGCGGACGTCACCGTGACCGACCACCGGCCAATCAAGGGGGTGAAATTCGGCTATGCCCTCAATCTGAGCATCTGCATCGGTTGCCGCCGCTGCGCCGAGGCCTGTCACCACGAGAACAACCACGACCGCGCCAGCGGCAACTCCTACATCCGCGTGCTCGAAATGAACAAGGGGTCGCTGGATATCGATCACGCCAACGCCCACTATGACCACCCGGTGCCGCACCCCGACAAGTTCTACATGCCGGTGCAGTGCCAGCAGTGCGACAACCCGCCCTGCGTCCACGTCTGCCCGGTGGAAGCGACATGGAAGGAAGAGGACGGCATTGTGGTGGTCGATTACAACTGGTGCATCGGCTGCCGTTACTGCGAGGCCGCCTGCCCGTATCACGCGCGACGCTTCAACTGGGCCAAGCCGCAGGTTCCCAAGGAGGAAATCAACCCGAACCAATCCTACCTCAGCAACCGGATCCGGCCGCAGGGCGTGATGGAGAAATGCACCTTCTGCCTGCATCGCACGCGCGAGGGCCGCATGCCCGCCTGCCTCGAGGCCTGCCCCACCGGCGCGCGGGTTTTCGGGAATTTGTTGGACCCGGAATCGGAGATCCGCAAGGTCATCGACAACAAGCGGGTCTTCGTCCTCAAGGAGGAACTCGGCACCCGCCCCAGCTTCTTCTACTTCTTCGACGAGTGAAAACCTGTCCCTCATGAACACGACCGTTGCCGAAAAACCGGACGAAGTGGCCCACGACGCGAAGTTCCACGCCGTCAGCTATCTGAAATTCCTGCTTCTCGCCTTCAAGCTTGCCACCGAGGGCAGGTGGTCGTTTTACGTCTGGATGACTTTCCTCACCTGCGTGTTCCTCGTCGGTGCGCACGCTTGGGCGCTCCAGGTCGCCGAAGGCATGGCCGTCACCGCGATGACCGATCACGTTTCATGGGGGCTTTACATCGCGAACTTCACTTTCCTCGTCGGCCTCGCCGCGGGTGGTGTGATGATGGTGATTCCCGCCTACATCTATCACGACAAGGACATGCACGACACCGTGATCATCGGCGAGTTACTGGCCATCGCGTCGATCGTCATGTGTCTGATGTTCGTCATCGCCGACCTCGGTCGGCCGGACCGGTTCTGGCACATGCTGCCATTCATCGGGAAATTCAACTGGCCGATCTCGATGCTCACCTGGGACGTGATCGTGCTCAACGGCTACCTGCTGCTCAATCTGCACATCTGCGGATACTTGTTATACAAACGCTTCCTCGGCGAAAAACCCGACAAGCGCTGGTATCTGCCCTTCGTGTTCATCAGCATTGTGTGGGCGATCTCGATCCACACCGTGACGGCCTTCCTATACTGCGGTCTCGGCGGACGGCCGTTCTGGAACACCGCGCTGATGGCTCCGCGCTTCCTGACCACGGCGTTCATCGCCGGACCCGCGTTCATTATCGTGGTGCTGCAAATCATCCGCCGGATGACACACATGCAAATCGGCCCGGGCTCGATTCAAACCTTGGTGGCCATCATGCGCGTGACCATCCTCATCGGCCTGTTGATGCTCGGTTCCGAGGTATTCACCGCGTTTTACACCGGCGGCAGCCATGCCACGGCGGTCAAATACCTGTTCTTCGGCTACCACGGGATGAACGCGCTGGTGCCATGGACCTGGATCTCGCTGGTGTGCATGGTGGTTTCCGCCGTGTTGCTGTTGCGCCCCAAAGTCCACGAACACCTGTGGACGCTCGACATCGCCTGCGTGCTCGCCTTCGTCGGCATCTGGATCGAAAAAGGCATGGGACTCATCATTCCCGGTTTCGTCCCTTCGACTCTGCACGAGTGGGTGGAATATGTGCCGTCCGCCGCCGAGTGGAAAATCATGGCCGGCATCTGGGCCGCCGGGTTGATGGTTTACACCTTGCTGCTCAAGGTTGCCATCCCGGTTTTTTCCGGCCAGGCATCCGTAAGGAACCGCCTTTGAATCCATGCCTGCCGAACTCCATCCCCATCTGTCGCTGCTGCTCGGTGTGGCGTTTCTCGCGGCATCCGCACTGTATGCCTCGGTGGGTCACGGCGGCGCCTCGGCCTATCTGGCGGTGATGGGCCTGTGCGGGATCTCCCCGCTGGAAATGAAACCCGTCGCACTCGTGCTCAACATCGCGGTTTCCACCATGGCGCTGGTGTATTTCGTCCGCGCGGGTCATTTCCGTTCCAGTCTGTTCTGGCCGCTGGTGGCCGCATCGGTGCCCGCCGCGTTTCTCGGCGGCTGGCTGCAATCGCCGGATGCCATATTCAAACTCGTCCTCGCCGCCGCGCTCGTCATTGGCGCATGGCGCTTGGTCGCGACGCGTTCCGAATCCTGCGAAACGTGTCGACATGCCGGATGGCCGGTGCTGCTCGCCATTGGCGGCGGCATCGGGTTCCTGTCAGGGCTGATCGGCATCGGCGGCGGCATTTTCCTCACGCCCTTGCTGGTGATTTTCCGTTGGGTTCCGGCAAAGACCGCCGCCGCGCTCTCCGCCGCCTTCATCATGGCGAATTCCTGCTCGGGCTTGTCCGGTTTCATCCTCAAGGGCGGACAAATTCCACCCCTAGCGTGGGGATTGCTGCCCTGTGTCTTGGTCGGTGGCTGGCTCGGCTCCCGCTGGGGCAGCGGTGTCGCGCAGTCCAACACCCTCCGCCGCACACTGGCCGCAGTCCTGGTGATCGCCGCCGCGAAATTCGTCATCATTTGAAAATTCATGGACCCATTCGGCCGCCACATCGACTACCTCCGCGTTTCGGTCACTGACCGCTGCAACGAGCGCTGCCTGTATTGCATGCCGAAGGGATACAAAGGCTGGGCCGAGCGCGCCGACCACCTCACAGCGGATGAAATCGTGCGTGTCGTCGAACAATCCACCACTCTTGGTTTCCGCAAGTTCCGCATCACCGGAGGCGAACCGCTTGTTAGAAAGGACATCATCGAGATCACCCGCCGTGTCTGGGATCTGCCCGGCGTGCAAACGCTCGGGCTTTCCACCAATGGCGTTCTGCTCAAGAACCTCGCCGTGCCGCTCAAGCAAGCCGGCGTGCGCTCGGTAAATATCAGTCTCGATTCACTCGATCCCACCATTTATCAGAAACTAACAGGTGGCCGCCTCGAAGCCGCGCTCGACGGCATCGGAGCCGCCGCTACCGCCGGCTTCGAGGTGGTGAAACTGAACTGCGTTCTGTTGCGCGGCATCAACGACGACCAGATCGTCCCGCTGGCGAAATTCGGTGCCGCGCTTGGCATGCCGGTGCGTTTCATCGAACTCATGCCGCTCGCTCCCGGCGGACCCATCGACGACCGCCATTTCATCTCCGTCAGCGATGCAATGGCCCGCCTCGCGGAACACGGCCCGCTCGAACCCGCGACCGACAAGCCGCCCGGCCACGGACCGGCACGCTATTTCCGCTTCCGCGGCGCGCATGTCGGCTTCATCGGTTCGGTCACCTGTGCGGACTTCTGCACCACCTGCAACAAACTCCGTCTCACAGCCGACGGTAAACTCCGCCCTTGCCTCGGCCGCCATGGCGAAATCGACCTCATGCCCGCTTTGCGCGGCGACTCGACAGGGATCACCGCCGCCATTGAAGAAGCCATCTCCAACAAACCCGAAAACCACACCTTCGCCGACGACTTCGAAGTCCAACGTCCGATGACCGCCATCGGCGGGTGAAGCTCAATGCCATGTTCGGTCTCATCCTCCTGCTCCACATCCTCGGAGCCACCGTCTGGACCGGCGGGCATCTCATCCTTGCCACGGTGATTCTTCCGCGCGCCTTGAAGCACCGCGACGTGGAAGGCATCCGCAATTTCGAAAACGCCTACGAGAAGATCGGCATCCCGGCACTACTCCTGCAGATCGCAAGCGGTCTGTGGCTCGCCCACCACATGCTGCCGGATGTTTCCCTCTGGTTCCAATGGAGTCACCCACTCGGTCGTCTTGTCGCGTTAAAACTCATCCTTTTAGGGCTTACCGCGCTGTTTGCCGTGGACGCCCGCCTGCGCATCATCCCGAGCCTCGGTCCCCACAACCTGCATTCCCTCGCCTGGCACATCATTCCAGTCACCGTGACTTCAGTGCTATTCATCATCGTCGGTGTCTCTTTCCGCACCGGCTGGTTCATGCGGTGAATGGCCCGTGCAAAACCACGCTTCATCGTCTGCCAGGATTGGCGCACAAAGGTTACTTCAGAAGTTTCCCGACGACCTCCTGCGCGGAGTAGCTTGTCCTTTCGTCGGCAAGCATGCCGCGGATGCTGTCCAGATCATCGCCAAGCGTGATGAGCGGTGGCTCGACGATGCCGCCGGCGCGGCGTTGGCCGAGGCCGATCGAAGCCCCCAGCGAGTTGCAAAGACACGACGCGCCGACCGTGCGGCTGACGTCGCCGCCCTTGGCCGCGTAGTGATCGACAGGCTCTGCGGAACATCGGAAGCCGACGCTGCCGTCCTCCTTCATGTAGGTTTCCCGGAGCACTCCCAGATCGCAGACGCGTTCGCGGTGTTCGTAAACCGCGGGTTCGGACAGGGTCTCCGGGAGTTGCGCGATTTTGAACGGAAAGCCGGTGGGCGAGGCGGAAGGATTGGTGAATACCGTGAGATCATTGCGGCGGATGGCATCGATGAGTTTCGCCTTCAACTCCGGATCAAAGCCCGATTCGTCGCTCAACGCGAAGACAGTGCCCACTTGGATGCCCATCGCCCCTTCGGCTTGTGCGTCGCGGAGTTTTCCCACCCTGCCGTAGCCGCCTGCGAGCCAGAACGGCAGGCCGATCTCGCGGAATTTGGATATTTCAATGGTATCGCGCGGGCCGTAGATCGGCTCGCCGTTTTCAGTGAGCTGCATCGCTCCCCGTGGCGGGGCGTTGTGGCCGCCGGCGATGGCGGCCTCGACGACGAAGCCATCGACTTTTCCCGACGACTTGCGACGGAGATTCTCCGCCAGAACGGGCGATGACACCACCGCGAGAAAGAGCGGACGCTTGAGCGGCTGCGGCGGAGCTTGGCAGAAACGCGCGGGATCGAATTCAACCGCGTAGGTGCGGTCCGCACCGGTGACGTCGATGCGGAGTTCCGCGACGGTTCCTGCGGCGAGGCGGTCGAGAATGCCCGGAATCTGGCGCGGGATACCGGCACCCATGAGCACGACATCGACCCCGGCAAGCATTGCACCGTAAAGCGCGGACATCGTGGGTAGCTGGCTTTTTTCCAACAGATTGAGACCGACCTTCCCGTCGTGAACCTCCTTGGCGAGCCAGATCGAGACGAAGCAGGCGAGCACGGAGAGTTCCATTGCGGGTCGGACTGGCGGATAGGTCATCATCGGCGTGGAGCGGAAAGCCGAGTCCGGGGCGATCCCACCCTCGTGGAAGTAGCGCGCCAGCATGCGCTCCGCCATTTCCTGGTCGGGAAACCGACTCAAGGCACGGCGGATGTGGCCGCCCTCGTCGCCGAGCTGGAGGCTTCGCGCGATGACCACGTCCAACATCGTGCCGGATACGACGCCAAGCTGGCCGGTCAGGGAAACGGCGCGTGCGAGACGCCAGCCGGATACTCCGACGCCCATCCCTCCCTGGATGATCGGCGGAAGCTCCGCCGCGGTGATGCAACATGTGGTCATGTAAATAGGTTGAAAAATGGATGGTGTGGACTCACCCGCATCCATGGCTTGTCGCCAGCCGGGCGCGGACGCCGCAGACTCAGGTGGATCATTTTATCGGAGCCGCAGTTCGAGCAGGTGAAGCCGAGGCAGGCGTGCGGTGGCAGTGTGTCTCATGCCGGAATCACTCTCCTTCGAGATGCCAGCTTATCAAGAATAAAATTTCTTGAATTGGCCCGTGAGTGACAGCACCATGCCGCAACATCACGGTCTGGCACGCCTGAAACGGGGTGGAAAACTTCATCTTCAGGCGGCCCTTTTTCCATCACTCCGCCATCATTCGCCTTTCAGGCAAACCCCGGATTCCAAGCTACCCCTCGTTGGAGAACCAATCCCGCTTTTCCGAATGCCGGGCCGCACCCCGCAATCTTGTGGGTGAATGCAATTCCCGCCATCCCATGAGATGGAGACACCAGACGGTGGAAGCCACCACCAGCGCCCCGACAGCTTGATGGAGCAAAGCAGGAACGAATGATACGCCGGTCATCACGGTGGCGATACCCAACAGAATTTGCGTGCCGAAGACGCTGTGCAGAACGACCGAGGCAAGGCGATTGCAGCGGCGGATTTTCCGCGCGAGAATCACCAGTGCCACCACCACGAACCAGGCCCACCAGCGGTGGAGAAAATGAATCAGTAGCGTGTGGCGGGACATGTCGCGGAATAAATCCAACGACCAATCGATACCGGGCGGGTAAACATGGCCATGCATCAGCGGCCAAGTGGGCGCAACCTGTCCCGCCTTCAATCCGGCCATGAACGCGCCCAACAATAGCTCAACGAACAGTACCGCCAACACAAGTGCGCCGAAGCCGGTGAGTCGCGATTTTTTACCGGATTGGAGCGCATGAAGTCGAAAATCCAGCGCGACCCACACCAAGCCGCCGAGAATGGCGAGCGCCAGCAACAGGTGGACGGCGAGTCGATAGTGGGACACCTCCGGGCGATCCACCAATCCCGAAGCCACCATCCACCAACCGGCCACCCCCTGCAGGCCGCCGAGTAACAGCAGCAGCACGAGCCGTAGTTTGAAACCGGCGGGAATCTTCTTCCGCAGCCAGAACCAGGCCAATGGCAATGCGTAGGCCACGCCGATCAGGCGCCCTAACAAACGATGCGCCCACTCCCAGAAGTAGATGAACATGAAATCCGCCAAGGTCATGCCCGCCGGACCGGTGACCTGTTTGAACTGCGGGCTTTGTTGGTATTTTCCGAATTCCTCCAGCCATGCCGTCTCGCTGAGCGGAGGCAGCGCGCCGGTGACCGGTTTCCACTCGGTGATCGAAAGCCCCGATCCGGTGAGACGCGTGATGCCGCCCACCACCACCATCGCGAAGACCAGCGCGGCCACCACCAGCAGCCAGCGTGCGAGAACCGTTGACTCACCAGAATGTGCGCTGTTCACAACGCTAGAGTGTGCGTAGAATCTCAGCTTATTCAAAGCGCCCGTGAAACGCTGCAAGCGAATCCTGGATCTCCTTGAACTTGGCCGACTGGGTGGCGGCATCTGGCGCGGCTGCGTATTCCTTGTTGAGTTGAAGGAAGGGCATCAGCCAATCGTGAAGCGCGTCGTGCGCCTTGCCATCCATGGTGCAACTGGAAATCAACTGCTTGGTGTGCCCGCCGATCTTCGCAGCGAGCGCGGCGTGGTCCTTCTCGTCTGACGATTCAAGGGCACGGACGTCTTGCTCCAGATTGCGCATGTGTTGCATCATGGGCTCCGGCATGGCCCATTTGGCGGGTTTTCCGGACTCGGTCGCCGTCGTTGTGGAAATGCCGGAGGTATTGATGTCTGATGCTGTGTCTTCTTGCTTAGAGGAACGCTGGCAGGCATTCAAAGCGATTGTCAGTGTCACGATCAGTGCGGTGGATTTGTATGGGAGTTTCATGATGTTTCTTGTGGTGGGAAAAGCGATTCAGGATAATATGAACGATGAGTTCACCGTGACTTCACTCGTTCGTGGCAACTGTTGTGAATCAGGCCGGTTTTTTGACGTAGGCCAAGCACCAGCCTTTTTTGGACACCAGCTTGTTTTGGAAAGCTGTGCAGGCGATGCGGTCGCCTTCCCTGGATACGGGGGCGAGCACACAGTCTTCGCAAAACTGATCGTTCTTGTGTTGGGGGTATTTGGTTTTATCCACCTTGGTGGTGTCTTCCTTGTAGCCCAGAGCCACAGCGGTGGGATCGTCCTCCTTGAGGATTTCCTCTTTGGGGACTTCCTGGCCGAAGATGTGCGGGGAGAGGGCGAGAGGCGCACCGAGGGTAACGGCGAATTTGCGGAGGAAATGGCGGCGTGTGTTCATGTTCTTGTTCATGTTGATGGTGTGGGTTGTGTTTTGTGTGTTCAATGCGGAGCTATGTTGGCGGGGGTTCCGTAAAGAGTTTCATGCCGGGAAAAGCGTCACTGCGCATGCTTTGGATGTCCGGGTTTCATAGCGAGAGGATGTATTCACATAGATCGTCGATTTCATTTTCGCTGAGCCCGGACACGTCGCCGTGGCGGCCCTCGGGGTTGCGGGTGGTGAGCACGTCGCGGACAGTGGCGGCCGAGCCGTCGTGCAGATAGGGGGCGGAGCGCCACAGTTCGATCAGCGTCGGCGTGTCGAATTTGTCGGTCGGTTTGTCGAAACGTCCGTTGGTTCCGACATCACGGGCCTTCATTCTGGTATAGAGCGGCGGCGCGTGGCAATCGGTGCAACCGACCCGTTCGCTCATGAACAAATCCCGGCCGCGCCGCGCGGCGGGGGACAGCCCGCCGTCAACCAGGTGTGGGCTGGGCATCGGTTCGAGGTTTGACAGGTAGGCGTCGAGCGCGAGCGCCACCTCTTCCGGATGCGAGGAGAAAAGGATGTTCTTGATGCCGGCACGCACCGAGACATGGGCGTTCGCGCGCACGCCCAGCGCTGTCGTGGGCGGTGTCTGGAAGGACAGGATCATGCTCTTGGCGTTCTTCGGATTGCCGATGCCGTCGTTGAGGTTGTCCCAGTTCAATCCGTCCACCCGCGCGTCGGACGAATGGCAACTCGAACAACTCAGCCAGCCTTGGTAGCAGAGCGAGGCGTCGTTCCATGCCAGCTCGCCCTTGCGTATCAGGTCCATTTCCGGCGGCGGCCCGAGCGGCAGTGAGACGACGTCCATTTTTGGCGAGTCCAAATCCACAAGGGTGAGCGTGTCGGCGAAATAGTTGGCAGTGAATGCCTTGGAACCGACGAGCGCGACGGCTCGCGGGCCTTTGTCCGGAAGCGGGATGCGCCGAACCATGGGCACAAGAAAGGCCAGGTCGCTTGGAATGTCCGCCGCCGTGCGCGGCGGGCGGTCATTGCCGGAACGCGTGCTTTCACCGGGCGAGTCGCGCAACGCGGTCAGCTGAGCCAGCATTTCGCGGGCGTCGATGACACTCAACTCGTGCGTGCCGGCATGGGTGACTACGAGGCGTGCACCATCCACCGACCATGCGGCGGCCCACGGATTGGCCGCGCCGGCGGTGGTGTTGTCGAGCAACACGGTGTTGAGAATTTCCCGCCGGTCGATGTCGATCAAGGTGAGGGCGTTGGTTTGCACCCAGCCGCGGTCCAGTTGAGTGGTGGGCAGATGGAAGCGACCTAACAGATGCGTTACGGCGGCGAATTTTCCGTCCGGCGAAACCGCGACCCCGCGCAACAGCGTCGATCCGTTCGGCAGTGGCAGTTCCTTGCAAACTCGTCCGGCCTCAACATCCACGATGCTCACCACCGCCGCCACATGCTCCGCGTCGGAACGCCCGTGCGGCAGGTGGTTTGCCACAATCAGGTGTTTCCCGTCAGGCGTGCGATCCATGGCCACCGGTTCACGCCGCACGGCGACGCGCGCAGCGGTGCGGCCGGTGGTCAGATCGAGGAACTGCACTTCGTTGTTGAAACGGTTGCAGATGTAGAGCGTGCGCTCGTCGGGACTGAGGACCGGAGCCATCGCCGTGTAACCCGCGGCATGCGTCGCAAGGGTCTCGCCGCTGGTGGTGTCCAACACGCAAATCGTGCTCTCCGGCGCGGCGCAAGTGACAATCAAGTTCCCGCCATCCTTGCTGATGGCCAACCCCAGCGGAGCATCCGGAGTCGGCATGGTGCGGGTGATGGTGCCTGAGGCGAGATCGACCACCGCGATCCGGGCCGCCGTTTCGCAGGCCACGTAAAGCGTGCCGCCGTCTGGCGACGCCACCACGGAGCCTGGCGACAGGATGGAGACTGCGGCGGGTTCTGCCTGGAGATCCGCGGCGATGGCATCGTGGCAAACCGGCAACGAAATCAGCAAGGCGGCCATGATCGTGCATGGGATCAGGTTCGCAAGATGACCGGGTGATGAAATCATGGTGCCGGAATCATGCCGTCTCGCGGTATTTGGCGTAGCGGGCCTTTTGTTCGGGTGTGAGCTGTGAGGGATCGAAGCGCGGATTCGGGATGTTGTGGATTTTCGAGTGAATCACCCGCGCCATGTCTTCGGCGCAGCGGATGATGTGGACGGCGTTCTCTCCGGCGAACAACTCCTCCACCGTTTCCCGGAACATCGCGAGCCAGCGCTCGAACATCGGCCAGCCAAGATCCGCCCTGTCTAACAATTTTGCATGCGCGGCGATCGGGTTGCTGCGGAAGGTTCCCGCACGGAAAAGCACGGTGTCCCAGAAATCGTAAAGCTTCGGCAGGTGCGTTTCCCAGTTCACCTGCGCCACGCCGTCGAAGACATGGCCGAGAGGCGCGTCGGCACGCACCTTGGTGTAGAAGGTGTTGACGAGTCGCTCGATGTCGGGGCGGCCGAGGATGACGGGTTTTCCGGGCATGATGTCAGGCGAATGCAAGGGCTTCGTCGTGGATTTCGTCATCGCTCAAATAGCATCCGGGATCGGATCCCCAGATGTTGCCGCATTCGGTGGCGGCACGGGTGCGGAATCCGCCGCCGCAGATGTCGAACCAGCGGCAACCGGCGCAACGCCCCTGCATGAGCATGCGGCGGGTCCGGTTGTCCAACTGACCCAACGAGCGGATCTCTTGCAGTTCCTCGACGGACGCTGGATGATGTCCCTCCCAGATGGCCGAGAACGGTGTGCGTTTGACGTTTCCGAGATTCACCGTCTGCCAGAACTGATCGGGATGGACGTTGCCCTGGGTGTCGATGTTCGCCACGCCGCGGCCGGAGCTGTTGTTGCCGCCGCCGTTCCATTTCAGGAGACGATGGGCGGCTTCCAGGCCGGGATGGTTTTCCCGCTTCATCCGCAACAGAAGATACGGTCCATCGGCGGGTTGGGTGACCGTGAGCACCTCGCGGCGCACTCCGGCGTGGTTCCATTGGTCCACGCGGTCGATCAGCGTGTCGAGCGCATGGCGTGATTCCTCGGGGCGCAGAATTTGCAGCGCACCACCCCGCCCGGATGGGACGAGATGGTAAAAGCAGACGCGCTGGATGTTTTCCTGCTCGATGAAATCCAGAATGCGCTCGATATCCGAAACCGTGTGCCGGGTCAGGGTCAGGCGCAGTCCGGTTTTCTGCCCGACATCATGACACGCGGCAAAACCCTCGACCGCCGCCTTGAACGCGCCCTGTTTGCCGCGGAACTTATCGTGAAGCGCACCGATACCATCGAGGGAGATCCCCACGTAAGCAACCTCGGCAGCCTTGAGCAGGGCCGCATTTTCCGGAGTGATCAGCGTGCCGTTGGTGGAGAGCGTGAGTTTCACCCCGCGTGATCCGGCGTAATCGATCAGATCGAAGAAGCGCGGATGAATCAGCGGCTCTCCGCCGGAGAGCAGCAACGAGGGAATTTCATAAGCGGCGAGATCGTCCACCACCGCCATCATTTGCGGCCAATCGAGTTCGCCGGGATACTTGGCGGCCATCGAGTCCGAGTAGCAGTGAACGCAACGCAAATTGCAGGTTCGGGTGATGTTCCAGACGACAATCGGCCGGCGGTCACTGGCATGCGTGGCGGCATTGGCACCGCGCCCGTAGCGCAGGCCGTCCGCCGGTTGTTCGTGTCCGGTCCAAAGGCGGGTCAGGTTGATCATGGTAAATACTTTGGTTGGGCCTGGTGCAGGATCGACTCCCGGCGGGCGGAAAATACCCGATGTTCATGCGGAATAAACCAAATAAAGAAAATTTTTTCTTTGATTGGGCATGGGGATGCTGTCAAGTTTCCGTCACGTTGCCGTGTTTTCATGGATCCGAGCCACCAGCCCCTGATCTATTCGTGCTCCGGTTGTTCCATTGCGGCGCAACTGGCGAATCATCTCGCGCTGCGGATGGACCGCAGTGGGGCGGCGGAAATGTCGTGCATCGCCGGACTGGGAGGTGACGTGAGGTCATTGGTGCGCATCGCAAAATCCGGCCGCCCGGTGGTGGTTCTTGATGGTTGTCCGCTACACTGCGCCCGCCGCACGCTGGCCCGCCACGGCATCACGCCTGATTTCCATTGGGATTTGTCCCGAATGGACGTGGAAAAACGCAAACACGTCGATTTCAAACCCGCCGATGCTCGCCGTCTCGAACCGATTCTCGCCAGCGAATTGAAGCAAATGACCGCCGCATGCCCATGAATCAGCAGCCCGCTCCCTTATCCGCTTCCGCCCTCGAATTGCCGGTGGGTGCCTTGGTGGTGAGCATCACCGGTTGGAGATTCCATTTGCCGTGAGATGACTGCAAACCCCCGCCACTACTCCAGCCCGGCCTGTTCGATGCCGGAAAGCGAAACCGGCCCGCATGCGCTGTGCTGGAAGCGCGTCTATGATCCGCCCGCACCCGGCGATGGCCTGCGAATGCTCATCGACCGCCTCTGGCCGCGCAGTATCCGCAGGGAGGATCTATCATCCGCATGATCTTCTTATCGTCCTCATACCACACTGCATGATCGACAAAGGTTTTTCCACCCGATGCATCCACGCCGGCACGTTGCATGATGAAAACAGCGGCGGTGTTTGCAGTCCGATCCATGTTTCCTCGGCCTTCGCGTTTCCCAATACCACCGGCGTAAACATCTATCCGCGCTATTTCAATTCTCCGAACCAGCGCGCCGTGTGCGCCAAGATCGCCGCGCTCGAACGAGGCGAGGACGCCCTTGCTTTCGGCTCCGGCATGGCCGCCATCTCCACCACGCTGCTCGCGTTGCTCAATCCCGGCGACCACGCCGTGTTCCAAGCCGATCTCTATGGCGGAACATTACAACTCGTTTCGAAGCAACTCGAACGCCTGGGCATCGCCGCGAGCTTCGTGGCCGGCAGTGGTGATTTCGAATCCGCTGTCCGACCGGAAACCAAGCTCATCTACATCGAAAGCCCGTCAAACCCGCTGCTGCGCTGCGTCAATCTCACCAAGATCGCCGACCTCGGCCGGCAACGCGGACTGCTCACTATAATCGACAACACCTTTGCCACACCCTTCAACCAGACGCCACTCACCGCCGGTTTCGATCTTGTCCTCCACAGCGCCACCAAATACCTCAACGGCCACAGCGACGCGAACGCCGGCTTCGTGGTCGGCAGAACGAAACTCATCGATCGCATCCGCCCGGCGGCCACACACTTCGGCGGCATGCTCGACGCCCGGACCTGCGAACGCGTCGAACGCGGAATGAAAACCCTCGCCCTGCGCATGGAGCGACACAATGCCAACGCGCTGACCCTCGCCATGTTCCTGTCCTGTCATCCGGCGGTTGACGCTGTCCACTATCCCGGCCTGGCGGAGCATCCGGATCACGCGGTGGCCTCGCGCCAGATGCGCGGTTTCGGCGGCATGCTATCGTTCGAAGTCGTGCCCAAGTGGAATCCCCGCATCGTGATCGAGCAACTGCGAGTGGCCGCACCCGCTCTCAGTCTGGGTGGCGTGGAAACACTGGTCTGTATTCCCGCAATTACCTCCCACCGCGAGTTGGACGCCGCCGCGCGCGGGTCCCTCGGCATCACCGATGGACTAATCCGCGTGTCCGTGGGTGTCGAAGACATCGACGATCTGATCGACGATTTCTCCCAAGCCCTCGACGGCGGCACCCTGCGTCTCGCCGACGATTGGTCGGTTTGAAGGACGGACACCAACTTGTGACGCCCGCAAACATATGAAAAATCCCATCGATCACCACAACCCGGTTTGCTTTTCTCGGCGGCAACAAATGATTTCATTCCGCGAAGCCTTTGACTTGCTGCTTGCCGCCGTTCCGACCGCGGAGACCGAGCGCGTGCGACTTGAATCGGCATGTGGCCGGGTTCTGCGCCAGGAAATTCATGCCGACCGCGACTTCCCACCCTTTGACCGGGTGATGATGGATGGATATGCCATGCGGGCCGCGGATCTGGATACTGATGGAAAATTCCGCGTCACCGGCAGCGCGCCCGCTGGCAAGCCGCGGGTCGGGATGTCAGCAGAAGCGGGAACTTGCGTCGAAGTGATGACCGGCGCGCCGCTGCCGAATGGAGCGGATTGCATCGTCCCGGTGGAGCGGACCACTCGCGGAGAAGGGGATGAAATCATCGTGGAATCTGCCTTCGAAGCCCGGGCCGGACTGTTCGTCCACCGCGCGGGCAGCGATGCGGCGGAAGATGAAGTTCTTCTCCGACCCGGAGTTCGGTTAGGTTCGCGTGAAATCGGTGTGGCCGCTTCCTGTGGTGCCGCCATGCTGGCGGTTTCCAAACCACCGCGCATCACCATCCTTCCCACCGGTGACGAATTGGTGACCGTGGATGTCATGCCCGCGGCGCACCAGATCCGCCAATCCAATGGTCACGCGATCCAAGCGGCGCTCCAGCGCGCGGGATTTGATTCGGCGCTTTCGCAACCTCTTGGCGACGATGCCGGAGCGGACGATCTGGGTGTGGCTCTGGAATCGAGCGACTGGCTCATCGTCACCGGTGCCATCTCGAAGGGCGCGCGGGATTTCATTCCGGCCCTGCTCGACTCGCTCGGTTGCACGCGGCTTTTCCATGGCGTGGCGCAACGTCCGGGAAAACCCGCCGGTTGCTGGATCGGGCCGAGAGGACAGATCATCATGGCATTGCCGGGAAATCCGGTGTCCGCACTCACTGGCTTGCATGCCTTCATGCTGCCGGCGCTGGCCGTAGCCTCCGGACTGCCCCTGCCGAGGCCTCGTCTCGTCATTCCCGCGGACCGTATCGACGGCCTGCCAGGCATGACATGGCATCTGCCCGTAACCCTCGGTGACGATGGCCGCACCCGTCCCGCACCAACCGGCAACAGCGGGGATTTCATCGGCTTGCTCCGCAGCGATGGATTCGTCACGCTGCCGCCACGCGGCGAACTCTCCGCCGCACATCCCTTCACTCCCTGGCTTTGAATTTCATGTCATCCTCCGATCCAATCGATTTCACTCACGTCCGCGAAGGCATGCCATCGATGGTCGATGTTTCCGGAAAAGTTTCCAACAAACGAACCGCCGTCGCCGAGGTCCGGGTGGAACTCGGCAAGGAAATCATCGCCCGCTTTGAAAACCACGATCTGCAGGGACCCAAAGGCCCGGTGCTGCAGACCGCCATCATCGCCGGAACCATGGCCGCGAAGAAAACCGGCGAACTCATCCCGTTTTGTCATCCACTGCCAGTCGAACACTGTGGATTTGAAATCACACCGGATGATTCGGGGATCGCCATCCGCTGCGAAGTCATCACCACCGGAAAGACCGGCGTGGAAATGGAAGCCATGACCGGCGCATCCGTCGCCGCACTGACCGTTTATGACATGTGCAAGGCCATCAACAAGGGCATCCGCATCCAGAACCTTCATCTCGTTTCCAAAACCGGAGGCAAGTCCGGCGACTACCGCGTCGAGCCATCATGAAATCCCCCAATCCACTTCATGGCCTTGTGCTTGCAGGGGGCCGTAGTTCGCGCATGGGTGCCGACAAGGCGGCGCTGGTCCATCCGGACGGGCGCACCCTGGCGCGCCGCTGCCATGACTTGTTAGAATATGCCGGTTGTGAAAATGTGCTGCTCTCCCTGCGGATCAATCAGAAAATTCCGGCAGGTTTTTCCGATCTGAGCGACATCCGCATCGTCCGCGATCCCGAAGGGGTGTCAGGCGGGCCGCTCGCGGGCATCGTCGCCGCGATGAACCTGCATCCGGACGCCGACTGGCTGGTGCTGGCCTGCGACCTGCCTCGCCTCGACCTGGATACGCTCCGGCACTTGATTTCCTCGAAGCGCCCGGACGAGATGTTTCTCTCCTACCGCAGCGAGTTCGACGGTCTGCCCGAACCGTTGTGCGCGCTCTACGCACCTGCCGCACTGCCACTGCTGCGTGACACGGAATTCCGCTGCCCGCGCAAGGTGCTCATCCGGCACGAATGCCGCCTGCTGGAACCCGTCACCCCGCGCGCCCTCGACAATGCCAACACTCCCGAGGATTGGCAAAGCGCCACCACATCATGAACGCTTATCAGATTCATTACTTCGGCCTGCTCCGCGAGCGACGAGGCCTGGCTGACGAAACGATCACCAGCGCCGCCGCCACGGCTCGTGAACTATACGAATCATTGGCGGCCGAACACGCATTCGGCATGCCCTTCGGAGACCTGCGCGTCGCCGTCAATGACGAGATGGTCTCATGGGATCAGCCGCTCTACAACGGCGACCAAATCGCCTTCCTACCACCGATGTCGGGGGGGTGAGAATGGATATTTGAAATTGTGACATTTGAAATTCGGCATGGACTCCCACATCCACTTCTCTCTAACCGATCAACTGATCGACCTGTCGGCGCTTGCAGGGGATCTGCACGATCCCGCTGCGGGTGCGGAGGTGACGTTCGACGGACGTGTGAGAAACCACAACGACGGTCACCGGATCGAACGGTTGGAATACCAGGCCTACCCAGCGCTGGCGCTGAAGGTCGGGCATCGGATTCTGGAGGAAGTGGCGTATAAGCATGGCATCATCCGTGCCATCGCCGTGCACCGCACCGGGCCGCTGGAAATCGGCGAGTCCGCCGTGTGGGTGGGCGTGGCATCCTGCCACCGCGCCGCGGCTTTCGATGCCGCGCGCACCATCATGGAGCGGCTGAAGTATGAACTGCCGGTTTGGAAAAGGGAAACGTATGCCGACGGCCGCAGCGAGTGGGTGGGCCCCGACAACACATCCGCCGAAACCGGGCTCCCGCGCGAGGAAACGCCCGAGTGGAAGGCGGAGCTGTTGGACATCTGGATCTCCCCTGGCAACGACTTCCGCGGCCATCACGGCGGACCGCGCGGTGACCATGGGATCGAGGGCGTCGATGAGGTTGAATGCGTCGCCGGCATGGGCCTCAAGGGCGACCGCTATTTCGGCTATAAATCGGACTTCAAGGGTCAGGTCACCTTCTTCGATGCCGAGGCCGTGCAGGCGGTGCGCGAAGAGTTCAATCGACCCGATCTATCAAGCAGCGG
This sequence comes from Luteolibacter sp., assembly GCA_041686775.1. GTDB lineage: Bacteria > Verrucomicrobiota > Verrucomicrobiia > Verrucomicrobiales > Akkermansiaceae > Luteolibacter. Next base: position 32,212 of record JAWLDG010000022.1, read on the forward strand.
GTTCCGCCGCAACCTGATCGTTCGCGGTGTCGAGCTATCCGCCTGGGTGGGAAAACGCTTCCGTTTCCAAGGCGTCGAGTTCGAGGGCAGCGAGGAGTGCAAACCGTGCTACTGGATGAACGAAGCAGTGGGTCCCGGTGCGGAGGAATTTCTCAAAACCCGTTTTCGCGGCGGCCTGCGCGCCAGGATTTTGACCGATGGAGTGCTGAGGATCTCCTGAGCGGGCAATACGATTGGATCACCAAATGGATTCATAGCGAACTTGCATTCCATTCACCAGAATTGAGTCTCTCAAAACACCAAAATTCCATCCAATCATGAGCTACCAAAATACCATCCACGGCCACGAGATCATCGACCTTGTCGCCAATCATCCCGAAGGCATCCGCCTGGGCCAACTGATGGAACTCGTCGGCGAGCGATACGGTCGGATGGCCACGTTCCACACCTGCTCGGCGGCGGGTATGGACCTTGATGAGTTGCTGCATTTCCTCGAATCCCGGGACAAGGTGCGGATCACCAGCGGTGTGGTCTATCCGGGTGGAGCGCCGGCTTGTGAGCATTGAGCGCTTTACTCTACCAGGCGCTTGCCTTGCATACGTGGCGACTGATAGATTATCGCCATGCTTGAAGCACGGATGAATGCCCGCCTCCCGCTGTGGATCGGATTTCTCACGGCGCTCGTTCCGGTTGGTTCCAAGGCAGAACCGCCGAAGCCTGACCCCGTACCACAGATCCCTCTGGAAGCGGATCGATATGTCGGCAGTTCGGCGGACTGGGACAAGCTGAGGAAGGATCTGGAGGGGGATGCCGAAAACAGCCATGTCCGCGCCCGGAGCCTGGAGGCACGTCAGCTTGCAGTCGGTGCACCCGGTGTGCGGCGTGTGGGCAATTCCCTCTTTCTCAAGATCCGCGACGGCAAGGAGGTTCGCCTGATGGATGATGCTCCGGGCGATTGGACCCCGAGCTACTCCTACTACGATGTCGTGCCCGCCTTGGACTCTTACGTTCTCCACGCCCAGTACGACGAGGGGGATGCCTGGCTGCTAGTATCCCGCAAGAACGGAGCCCAGACCAGGATCAGCGGCCTGCCGGTCGTTTCGCCGGACAAGCGCCGCTTCATAACCGGCAGTTACGACCTGGTGGCAGACTACAATCCAAACGAGGTCGTCGTCTGGAAAATCGGCGGCGGCTCGTTCAAGGAGGAATGGAAAACCGAGCCCAGGGAATGGGGGCCAACATTCCTTGAGTGGCTGTCTCCCATCTGGGTCCGCGTCCGCTGCGAAAAGCCCCACTGGCATCAAGACCAACCGGCTCCCAAGCCGATGTCACGGAGCTATGAGCTTGTTGCAGGGAAATGGACGCCGGTTGGAGCTGCAAAGATCTGGCGAGATTGAATCCCTTGCTCCGGAGCGCATGAAATCCGTGAGATGACCGGAAAGGGATGAATCCCCATGTTTCATCATGATACAGGCACCAGCTTGCCCTCCGCATCCCGCCAGCGCAGGGTTTTCACCACCTCGCGGGCACGGCGCACGGTTTCCGCCACTTCGCGGTAGTCCTCTCCCGGAAAATCCTCCCGCAGCAGGCGATAATTTTTCTCCGCGTGTTCGTGGCTCAGCTCACCAGTCCGCTCAATCCGGTCTTTCAGCTCGGGTTCACGATCCAATGACAGCGTGAACTCCAGCATGATTGTCCGGTCCACGCTCAGCAACTGGGCGTGGAATTCCGGGGAAAAGCCATAGTCCTGGCCGATCAAACGGAAAGCCTCAAATCCCCGGAAAAAACCGTCCGCACTCTGGATGAAGCGGGGGCGCACGATTTCATAGCCGACCTCGTAGCCCGACATCCACTCCAGCAGCACCGGCTGCTTCGGGTGATTGGCCTCAATTTCTCCCAGCGGTCCATACCATTCGAGCGATTTCAGGACCCGCTCATTGCCAACAGCCACATCGATCAGTTGTTGGAAGCCCTCCCGCTTCACCTTTGCCGGGATGATCGTCGGATCGCCATGCTCCACCATGCCTTTGCGGTCCTCCGTCACGTCGTCCTTCCACACTCGGGGATGCGGAGCGGGCAGGCGGGTGACGTGCATCCACATCGCGGGCGGTTTCCTCCCCGCATTTACCGCGCCTTTGTCCAGAGGCAACCGAAGACGCACATTCGTCACCTGAACCTCCTTGAAATCCTTCCAAGGAATCACCTTGATCCGCCGCCCAGCCCGGTCATCGGGAAATGCCCATTCCAGCATCCCCACGCCAAGGTCCACACATGATGGCTCAGGCACTACCTTCTTTGGCTCTGCCATCGCTAAGCCGACCAGCATCGCCCAGGCGATGCCCACCACCCGCAGGCCGCCATGTCGTTTCATTCCCATACTTTCCAGAGTTTTCATGATCGCTGTTTTCGATTTAGCGAAGGCGTCGCAATGCCAAAAGGAGTCCAAGCGTCAGCATCAGCGTGGTCCCGGGTTCGGGGATGCCGGTGGTGGAGTAAATCCAGTCCCAATACGGATCGAGCACCACCCCGCCACCCACGTCGCCGAAGCGCCCGCCGTAGCCTTCGGTGAAGGTGTTGATGCCCACGAGTTCCCAGCTGCCGTCCGCCTTCTGCCGCAGGGCCGCACCGCCTGAATCCCCGGGGCCGATGATCGTCTCGATGTTGTTGCCGAGGCTTCCTCCGGGTTGGTCGGTGGTGGAGGGATCATCGAAGTCATAGCGGAACACCTCGAAGGCCCCGCTACCCTCGTCGTCGGCGCTGAGTGAATCGATCACGTTGTACCCATAGCGCCGGGCATCCAGGCTGGCGGTGGTGGTGTAGCCGTAGCTGCCGTAGCCCGAGCGGCCGTAGCCGACCAGCGTGATCACGTCGCCGATGCCCGCGCGGCTGCCGAGCGTCGGAAATCCCATCCCGACGGGAAGGGGCTCGGCCAAGCGTAGCAGCGCGAGGTCGTCGTTGATCGAGGGGTTGGCGAAGCCAGTGAACGTGGGATGCGTGTAAGCCTGTGCCACCCCGAAGACGCCGTAGCTGGGCAGGTGCAGGTTGCCGCTCCACAGTGCAACCGGCAGCCCGTCGTCGTTGAGATCCACATTGTGACCGGCGGTGATGACCCATTCCCGCGAGATGGCCACCGCGCTGCCCTTGTAGGAAAATGTGCCGTTGGAAATCTCCAACGCACCGACGAAGGAAAACGAGCCTTCCCTGTCCAGACGGTTGCTTGGGCTGTCGGCAGGGGAGTTGAACTCTCCACCGGCGAGGATGGTGGCGGTCAGTGTGGCCATGGCGGATAAGGATTAAGTCCGCCCCTGAGCTGAAGCCGAAGGCAACCGTCGCAGGCATTCATACTGGGAATTCAAGGCCGATTAGGGCGTCGCGCCGATTTGAAAAAAGCTAACACTACCTCCGGCCGCGATTGCAGTCACACCCCACAGGGCCTCGGTGGGCAAGTTTCTTTGCCCATACGAATTGTCGCCCCACGCAACCACCGAGCCGTCCGACTTTAGCGCAACAGTGAAGTGGTTACCCGCTGCAATAGCTGTGACACCGGATTGTGCCTCAACGGGCACCGTTGCTTGCCCAGAGGAATTGTTGCCCCATGCAACGACCGAACCGTCCACCTTAAGAGCTACAGAGTGGTAACCATCCGCAGAAATGGCGATGACGTCGGATTGTGCCTCAACGGGCACCGTTGCTTGTCCATGGGAATTGCTTCCCCATGCAACGACTGAGCCGTCCTCTTTGAGCGCCACGCAATGATACCAACCGGCGGCAATTGCGGTGACATCGGACTGCGCCTCCGCGGGTACCGTCGTTTGACCATAGTAATCAGCGCCCCATGCTACGACTGATCCGTCTTCTTTGAGTGCCACGGTGTGCGTTGAGCCTGCTGCGATGGCTACGATGCCGGACTGCGCCTCCGCTGGCACATCGGCTTGGCCGTCACCGTTGTAGCCCCACGCTACGACAGCCCCTTCTCTCTTGAGAGCCACGCCGTGACCATGCATATCGATGGCAATCACGCCGGACTGAGCTTCAATAGGAACCGAGGTTCGCCCATCAAGATTACTACCCCATGCGATGACTGTGCCATCCTGCTTGAGAGCCAGAGAAGATGTTCCAGTCGAGGCTATGGCTTTGACGCCCGGAGCTACTGCAGCGGGCACTGTCGCTTTACCAAAGGTATTGCTTCCCCAGGAAACAACAGTGCCATCCATCTTAATTGCTACCGAGAAACCGCCGCCACCAGCAATGGCGGCGACCTCGGACTGAGCCTCCGCGGGCACCGTCGATTCACCAGCGGAATCAGCGCCCCATGCAGCGACCGAGCCATCCGCCTTAAGAGCTAACGAGTGATCTGTGCCAGCAGAAATAGCGGTAACTCCGGTCTGAGCCTCGGCGGGAACCGTTGCCTGACCAAAGGTATCACCATAGGAATCCACGGCCCATGCAACGACCGATCCGTCCTCCTTGAGCGCTAGGGTGTGACGAAAGCCCGCGGAAATGGCAATCACATCAGACTGCGTTTCGGCTGGAGCCGCAGAGGAACCGTAGCCCCATGAGACGACCGATCCGTCTTCTCTAAGCACTACCGAGTAACCGCTGCCAGCAGCAATGGCTGCGACCCCGGACTGAGCCTCAGCGGGAATCGTGCACTGGCCGTGTGCATTGCTGCCCCATGCGATGACCGAGCCGTCCTGCTTAAGGGCCATGGTGTGATAGTAGTTAGTGGCAATGGCAGTGACGCCAGACTGAGCTTCAACGGGCACCGTGGACTGGCCGTAGGTATTGTCGCCCCATGCAACTACCGAACCATCCGCTTTAAGCGCTACGGTGTGAAAAGCATAAGCAGCAATGGCAGTCACGCCGGACTTCGCTTCAGCCGGTATCGTGGTCTCGCCTTTCCCGTTTCTTCCCCATGCAACAAGCGAACCATCCAGCTTGAGGGCAACGGTATGATCATAGCCAGCGGCGATCGCAATGACATCTGTATGCAAGGGTACCGCGATTTCACTCGGAATCGTTGAGTATTGGTAACCTGCGTATACCCACTGGCCGCCTACTGGCCCACCTCCTCCGTTCGAGTTTCCCACCACAATTTTGAAACGGATCTGACGCGAAAACAAGGAGGCAAGCTGGGGAATTTCCGAGAGCTTCACGATTATTGTCTTGTCAGCACCGATCGCGACCCCCTCTCCGAATCCATCGCTCCCACTGGTATCAACAGCAGAGGAGCTGACAGCAATCGGGTAGTTCGATCCGCCATCGGTGGAAATCACCACTCCGACATGAATGGGCGTGATCAGCCCGTCTCCATAGGCCAAATCGTATTTGATCTCGACGTTGTGCGTGCCCGGCACCTGGGCGGCGCGGACGTTGGTGACGACGGGTTCGGCGATCGCTGCTGTAGGCAGTAAAACGGCGAGCAAAAGATAGCCGGGGCGGAGAATGAAGCGGCGGATGAATGAATGAAGATTCATGAGGACGCGGTGTGGTTGCGGAAAATGGATCATGGGTGGGCATTGTCTGCCAGGCCGAAGCCCGGGACGGTTGCGGGCGGTCATTGCTTCACTTTGATGATGAGGTCGTCGTGGGTGGTCACCGTGCTGCCCTCGGATCTGCCGTGGAGAACCAGGCGTCCGTGAGCCGGATTGGCCACATCCATTGTCCCGGGCGGCGAGGTGAACACCTCATTCCCGTCTATGGAATAGGTGACCGAGCCATCGGAGTTGATTTTAAAGGCGAGTCGGGTCCATTTGTTGCGATAGGCGGTCGCATCATCTGTCACCAGAAAACCACCCGTGACGAGCTTGCCGTTGGGATCCCCCCATGAGACATCGCTTGCGCTCAAGAAGATGTTGATCGGACGAACCGAGGTTCCGGCAGAGCCATAGTCATCGTCGAAGTCGGCTGTTGGGCTGGTCTCAATGGCCATCGAAGCCCAGGAGCGGAGTTCAGAGACTGAATCCATGTAAACGGACACCTCCGCTGCGAAGCCCGCTCCCAATGGGAACCAGTCCTGAGTGGCGACACCGCTGTCCCACGAGGCATCTCCATTGCTTGTCATGGCGTGGTTGCCGGATACATGGGTGGCCGTAATGGATGGCAAAGGAGAGCCAAAAGAGATCCATGTCCCCGGATCGATCTGCCCGGATTCCCAATCCTCCTGGAACAGGATTTGTTCGACTCCGGGAATCGCCAGGCGTAGGTAGATCGACGTGGCTGGCGAGGTGGACCGGGGGATCAATTCGTATTGGGTGGCCCCGTTGATCGAGGCAATGGCACGATACTCGTAAGCGACCGTCACTCCGTCGAGTGTCTCACCGTCTCCGGACCATTGCCTGAGGTCGGGCGACCACTGGAAGGCGGCACCTTCCAAAATCGCAGTGTGACTGCGCCAGAAACGAATCGCGAAGGCACCATCCGCAAGACGTGTTGGCGCGAGCATGGGTTCCTGATTTGCGACAACTGGCGAAGTTCCGCGGTAAAATTCAAAAATCGACTCCACGCCGTCGCCATCGGGATCATCCAGCATTGCATTGCTGCCCGGGGCGCTCAGACCATGCGCCTGGATCCAATCGGCGAAATTACCAGGATTCACGATCACCCCGGCAGGAGGAGTAATCGCCACGGATGGCTCATCCAATCCGCCTCCGGAATCCACGGAACCGCTGAGCGCCAGACCCGTTCCGCTTGTTGCCGAAAAGCTGCCAGAGGAATCCACCGTGCCAATCGCCGAGCCACCCCAGGAAGAACCATCCAGTTGCACGCCTTCGACGGACACCGCCATGGTGTTGTTCTTGAGCGCGATGGTGAAAACACGGGTTCCGTCAGGATCCACGGCCGAGGAGGCTCCCGCGTAAGCCGATGTCCCTGAGACTTCGGGCGAGGGTGAGTCGAACGGTTGACCGTTGAGCGTAAGATGAATGGCGGCGGGCGTCACTGAATCGTCGATCCAACCCGACAAGACCAAATCATCGGGCCCGGCCAGGACAAAGCTCAAATCAGCCCTGATCCGGGACGGACCAAGGGGGAGCCCAGCCCCCCCATCAGAGGGAAGCAGCAATGCCCGGATCATCCTGTCACGGATGTCGACCACGGCAGATTGCCACTCAGCATCCCCATCACGGGCCGCAGTGATTCGGTTTCCAACGAATTGAGAACTCTGCCTGATGGGCAACCCTCCTGGAACGGTCGCTTCATGATTCAAGACATCGGCCCAAAATAGACTGTGCTCAAAGCCGGCGGTTGCGAGCATCCCGTCGATCTTATCATCCCGGTTCCACGATAGGGCATCGAAATAGCCACGCAGGTCCTTATTACGATTAACCGTGTATCCGTAATAATTCATCGGGCCACCATGACCGTTCCACTTTGTGGCCCAATCCGTTGTATCTCCGATCACGCTTCCACCGACCTTGAGATTGATGAAGCCACCATCATATTCTTCATTGGTGCCCTTGATCCAACCGTCGATCGAATAAATATTCTCAAATCTTGGAGTATTCGAAATTAGATTTCGCCACGCTTCAATCCGGTTCGTATCGAGAATGCTGTCATCCTTATACGATGAGGTCCAATCGTTGAACCCTACCTTCGGATTATACGGATCCAATAAGGTAACCTGTTGCCTTGGAGGATTAAGGCCCGGTTCGTTCGCATAGGCTCCCTGGAGATACAGGCTTGCCGAGCGCGCTACCCAGGTGCCGGCGCTGTGGGCGATAAAATGGACCTTTTCAAGGTTGATGTTATTTGCAACACAGTGCTCCCTGATCCGTTTTCCAAGAACCAGTCCGTGCTGAAATCCGATTTCTGCTGCCTGTGTGCCGTTTTCAACTCCGTTGCCCAGCCCTGCCATCTGATGAGAATTTCCTAACGGAGATCCAGTCCATGCATCCTTTGTCCAGTTGTAGGCAAAGAGGTCCCATCCAAGATCGTAGGCGGTTTCATAATCCCCGATGATCGAATGTAGCTCCGTGAGAAGATCGTTCAATTCATCCCCTCCCCAAGGCATGGCACCTTCTGCGGAATAAGGATCGTTTTTCGGCGATGATGACCAACCGTGCAGGACAATCACCAACTTGTTGGCGTTGGGGTCCAGGTTCTTGTAATCGTTCTCAACGGGATCGGAGTGGCTTTGGTTTGATGAAATCTGGGACGGGGTGCGGGGAAACTGGAGCCGCTTGTAAAGGCTGGAACCGAAGTGGGACATGAACTCAGAGAAGCCCAGGCTATTCCGGTATTGTGATTCTTCGTTGGCATAGTAAATAAATCCCAATTCCTCCCCGGAGATCGACCAATCCATATCGGCCAAACCGTGATTTCGATTGAATTCGGCCGGATTGTCGAAAAACAGGGCATCCGCACTTGTGGTCGTGGTGAAATCCGCGAGAGCCCAGGGGCTTCCGGTGACCCTAGGAAGCAGCCTGAACCCCAGCTTCGAGCCATAGCTGAGGAGCGAAGGACTGGTCGGATTTCCGCCGGCAAGCAGGCTCAAGCCGCTGCTCATGAAAACCCCTCTCTTGTTTCGTTCGTTGAGCCCGTCGAAGTCAGCGGCAAGGGTCGGGTTCAGAAGGCCAGCATCGGCCTGTATCGCCAACTCAAGGATGTCCGGGTTCTCGGTGTCGATGAGGGTGAAATTGGAGACATTCGAGGCGGGATTGGCATGCGCGAACGGCGCGGCGAAGCACGAGAGGCCAATGAACGAAAATGCAATGAAGCGGTGCGAGGATTTCATGCGAGTGTGGATGCAAGATGTGACGGAACAAGGAATGGATCGAGAATCTTCAGGGCAGGAAATGACGGATGGACGGGCCAGTGGCCGAATGAAGAGCGGCAGGAAGCACCGCCAGCGTCCTGTGAGTCTGTCTGGACTTGGAAAAGAAGATCCGGGGGTGATGTCATGATCTGCTACTTATGACGAATGATTGGCATTCCATCTCACAGATCTCCGCATATTTTCCGTGAGGCTGTTCAATTTGGCCCCTATCCGGGGAATTCCGGTCCGGGTTTCTGCCATTGATGGTGTGTGCCGCGCTCATGGTATTTGGAGAGATGCCGGTCCGCGGTGGCCGTCGCCTGCTGCTGTGGAGACGATGTGACTCTTGAAGAGGATGCAGAGCGGGCTGCCGGCGGTTTCGCGGACGAAGCGGAGGTCTTGGGGATCTGGGGGGGGAGATGTTGCATGCTCTCGGCTTAACGACGGCGGTCGGGGGACGGATCTCACAGGGTTTGGTGAAAAATTTCAGAAATGATTGGGACACTTTTGGTGGCGGGTGATTTGGGCGTGCCTCTTGCCTCTTACGGAAGAGAAGATCGCCTGATGGCTTGACTCAGGCGCTGCAAGGGAAGGTCACGTGATTTTCGGGAATCGGGATCGGCGGTATTTTTCCGCGAACGTGCTACTCTGCCTGGTTGAAGTTCCGGATGACGGCGAGAAGCGGGACGGCTTGCTCCCAGTCCATCGGGCCGTTGATGTCGGGCCGCCGTTGCACCGTGAGTTCTCGCGAGGCGGTTTGCAATCGCCCCAATTCCTCGTGCCGTCCAATTCGCCCGCCGGACGGCTGCTCGGCGTCGCCTTCAAGATCCGCCGCGAGGGCGGCCGCGTCTTCGTGGCAAGCTGGAGGAAATCAACCCCGACGGCATAACCCGCGTCCTGCCTTGCGTAAGCTTGGCGTAGAATAAAGGACAGAGGAATGGCTGGTGTGATGCTTGTTTCAAATTCTACGCCGCAGAACCAGTCCGCCAATCCCGCCAATCGTCAATAAAACAAGGGGGGAAGACTCGGGAATCAAAATGGCTTCAATATAGGCATCGGTGCCATCCGCATTGGTCACGTTTGCTGAAATAAAAAGCTTGTACTCATTGCCGGCAACGAGATGGTAAGTCGCCGAATCCTCAATACTGCGGACCCATCCATAACCATCTGGATACATATCATCATATGTGAGACTCCAACTCCGGCTTCCGATAATTGAATTGGTCAAGTTATCAGTCAGCAAATAAGAAATTCCTCCATGGGTATCAGGAAATGCCGTTGAATAAAGATTGCCAAGAATCTCAATTATCAAAGTTGGTTTCGCAACCGTGAAAACAAATGTTGAAGATGAGCTCGCCCATTCCCTGCTTGCTCCTGTTCCAGCCATGGCTCCAAACATCCATGCTGAGGACCATGCCCCGCCCCAATCATCAATTTTGGAGGCGGAAACAGGGGTTGAATCCGTATAACTGTAGCCGGTTTCCGGAATTCCCCAGTATGTTTCTCCTGAACAATGATATTCCTCCCATAAAATCGTGACACTGCCATTAGCCGGAATGGCCAAAAAACACAACACCGCCAACCCGGTTGAGATTGTTCCTCTGCCAGGAATACTTTTTTGGCGAAAGGTTTTTGAAACCGCCATGGGTCCGGTAACCGCCAGCACCGGGGAAGCGAGAGCTGAAAATAGTGGGGTTTTCATGGGTTTTAGGGGAGGTTCGATTCAGGCTTCCATGAGTCATGCCGGGAAAGCACTCACCCACATGGAACGCCACATGACATCATGGGTATTCCCACCCTTTTGGCGAGTCCAATCGGGCGGCTTGGCTTTTGCTTTTTTCGATTCATTCCGCAGATTTTCCGTGAGGTGTTTCATTGTGTCCCATATCCGGGAAATTTCTGGACCGGTTTTCCGCTTTTGATGTTGCCTTCCGTGCTCATGGTTTCTGGAGGATGCCGGTCCGTGGTGGCCGTCAGCTGCCGCTGTGGAGACGATGTTTCCGTTGAAATCGAGCCGCCAGGCGAAGTTGACGCGCTCGTTGGCGAACTCCTCGCCGCTGAGGATATGCAGGGCGCAGGGATACCAACCCATCGAGTTGCGGGTGACCATGACGATTTCCTTGCCCGGCCGGGTATCGTCCCAAACGGCGGCCACCACACCTCTGCACGACATTTCGTTTTTCCTGCCCCTGCCAAGGCATTGTCCGCCAGCGGCATGACGTAGTAGTAGGCATTGTCATCCTCCGCCTTGCCGACGTGGAGGATGCTGATTAGTTCCGGGGTGTTGGCCGCAAGGTCCTCGAAATGCTGGACTCCTTCGAATTCCATCCGGAACAGGACATCCACCCCTTCCGCGCTGAGGCCGGCACGCAGGAACCGCTCTCTGCGCACCCATTTCACCGCACGCGGCTTGCCGGTGACGGTTTCCGCCAGCCAGACCTCCCCGAAGCCGCCCTCGCCAATCTGGCGGATGAGGTGGAGGTTTTGGATTGAGGGGACCATGGGATTGTCCGAGTGATCACAAGCAAAACCTCCGCCCGGATTCGGCTGGCCGCTGCCGTGATGGCGGTCTGGGCCAGGTTTCGCGCTCATGTGCGAGAGGAGCCGGAGGTTTCCGAAGCCGGACGGAGGATGCCGGGGGGTGGTTGGGGAGAGGATGTTTCAGGATGAATGGGAGATGATGACGGGCTGGCGTGTTGAGGTTCGGTCGGGAAGCCCGGAAGGAAGCTGCGGTTGTTCGATGATAGCTCCATGTGGTTTTGGCATCCGACATTCATCCAACGACTTCCGTGGCCACCATCTCACAGTTTCCGGCAAAAACCGGTGAGGCGGCTATCCGCTGATTATGGAGCCGTGGCCATTCCGCGCGGCATCAATCGTATTTCCAGATGCCAACGAGAATGTCGGTTTGATCGCCCCATGTTTGGTCTGCGGCATGAATCACGAAGTCGAGAGTGTCCCCCTTGTTGACCTCAAATGCCGCTTGGAAGCGTGACTTCCCCAGAGTGGTCTTTGTCAGACGATTTTCGCCATGGTGGATTTCCAGCGTGGTGATTCCCCAATTGAACCCGTTGACCCTCCTGACGTTCGCCACCACGGCAATCCGTCCTGAATCGGGTGCGATCCAGCGTCTGACGACGCGATCATGCTCTTCAGGATGCATGCTGACACTTTCAACACTGAGGTGACTGTCGTCATGCCGGTTCCAGGCAATGCGGCCGACCCTGCTCCGGGTGTCGCAATGTTCAAAGAGGCGGAACCGGCTTGGATGGTAATTTTCGTCCGCGGGGGCAAATCCGTAATACCAGCCATTTGATCCGTTCCGGCGATGTGAGAAGTCACGGCCGGAGTGTGTGAGAATCCTTTTCCTGCTGAGTTTGCCGAAATCGACTGCTTGCAATCCCGGGGGGAATTCCGGCACGGCCTGGGCTGTCACCTTTCTGTTCGCACTTTCTCCAGCATGGAGAGGGTTGCCATTCAGGTCGAATTTGACAAACGTCGGCCATCCTTTGGCTCCGTAATGCTGAGCCGGCGGATCAATCTGCAAGACCAGGTCCTTTTTGCCATCGCCGTCTTCATCTGCGGCATAGAGAAAGCGTCCCCGGACGCCATGCGGGGTGATTTCCCGGTGCCAGCGAAGCAATTGCGTGGCAGCCCCGCACGTCGTGGCATGGATCGGGAGATGTGCCTGGCCTTTCATGCGGGGATCCAGCAAACCAAGGACAAGCTTTCTCTCCTGCACCGGTAGATTATCGGCGCTGCCCGATGGTTCGATCAGATCACTTTCGCCGTAGAATGCGATAAAGGGAAGCTCATCCGGTGTTTCCCTTACGAAAACCAGCTCATTGGGCTCGATCCGCCCGGGGTGCCAGTAGCTGGCGCGCAATTTTCCGTCGTTTCCGAGGATTTGGAGAGTTGAAGTGTAGATGTTGTCCGGGTTGCGTGCGACCACAACGAGTTCCTTGCCCGGAACACCATCCAGATCGGCGGTCCTGAAGCCGACTATTCTCATCAATGCCTGGCCAGGTCGTTCAAAATCCAGCAATTCCGGCGCTACGTCGAAATGCCAACGGATGCTGCCATCGAAGTTCAAAGCGGTCAATCGGCCTGGGTGCCCCCAGCCAGCCTCCCGCATGGAGCAGATGATTTCGGGTTGTTGGTCGCCGTCAAGGTCGGCCAGTTCCGCCTGATTGAGCGGATGGTCGAGTTCGCGTTCCCAGACCACGCGGTTGTTGGCTTTCGATATGAGCGAAAGCATTTTGCCATCGATGACCGGGGAATATGCCACATGCCCGGGACGGCCAAGATGCCAACCTACAGTGCCTAGCAGGCAAACCAGACCGACGGCCAACCCCATTAGCAGTAGCGTGCTCCCGCGACGCCGATGGGCGGGGCCCTGGCCCGTGATGGGTTCGAGGAAGGCCAGCAATTCGTCCGCATCCTGGAAGCGTGCTGCGGGATCGGGATCGCAGCAGCGGTCGAGCAGATCCGCGAGTCGTCCGGCCGGGACTCCGGCCATCCGGTCGGCGGGCAGGATCGGGAAGGATTCCGCCGGGTGCTTGCCGGAAAGCGCGTGGTAGAACAGCCGGCCGAGCGAGAAGAGATCGCTGGTTTTTCCCGACTGGCCGGCGGGGTCGGAAAATCCGGGACTACCGCCGCCGGTTTTGTGGCCGTCCAAGCTGGTGAGTCCGGGGTCGCCGAGAACCGGACTGCCATCCACCCACAGCACGTTGCTGGATGAGATATCGCCGTGTTGGAGGCCCGCACGATGCAGCGCGGCCGCACCGCGGGCGATGGTGGCGAGAAGCGAGATGGCATCCTGCCAAGCCATCGGGCCGTTCAGTTCCAGCCAGCGTTGCAGGGTGAGCGCTTGGTAGTTTTCCGCGATGTCCTTCCCGTCCGATACCGGCAGCGCATTGTCCGCCAGTGGCATGATGTAGTAATAGGCATTGTCGTCCTCCGCCTTGCCGACGTGGAGGATGCTGATGAGTTCCGGAGTCGTGGCTGCGAGGTCCTCGAAATGCCGGACGCCCGCGAATTCCATCCGGAACAGGGCTTCGACGCCGGTTGGACTCAGGCCGGGGCTGTGAAAGCGCTCCCGGCGGACCCACTTCACCGCCCGCGGCTTGCCGGTGATGGTTTCCGCCAGCCAAACCTCCCCGAATCCTCCCTCGCCAATCTGGCGGATCAGGTGAAAATTTTGAATTGAGGGGGCCATGCTCTTTCCATTAGAACGATGTGCAGTTAGTTCATCTCACATTCCCCCCGCAAAACAAGGATGTTAGGAATCACTGCTTTCCACGAAGGATGGAAAACCCGCAAGACGCTGATCGCGCGGGTTACCGATGCGTGTGAGGCGAGTTGGCGGGAGTTTTATCTGATCTACAAAGGATTTGTGGCCTCAGTGGCGCTTCGTCGCGGCGTGGCTCAGGACGATGTGGACGACCTGATCCAGACGATCTTCATGGAAGTCCACAGGGACCTCTGCAAGCCGGAGCCGCCGGATTTCCGTGACCGGTCTTTCGGGGCCTGGCTGGGTCAGAAGGTCAAGTGGCGGGTGGGGGAATACCACCGGCACCGGCATCGCAAGGAGCATGCTTCGGATCCCGCGGACCTCGACAACGCCGAGCCGGACCGTCCCTTCGAGGACCTCTGGGCGGCTGAATGGGAGCGCAAGGTGCTGGAGGTCGCAATGGCGCAGGTGGTGGAAAAACCCCGGAATTTGCTGATTTTCCAAGCACTGGCGGTCGAGAACAAGGCGGTGGAAGAGGTCTGCGAAATGTTCGGCATCAGCCGGACTAATGCCGACACGATCAAGAAGCGGGTGAAGGACAAGCTGGATCCGATCGTGCGGGAAATCGAAGCGGGTGGGTTTTGAGGGGGCAGGGAGGCCGGACTGCTCTTGGCGGAGCGAATTGCCGCTTAAAAAATAGCTCCATTCTCCCGCCGGGCCACGCGGACCCGGCGGGTGCTGGATTCCGAATTATACCTTGGGCAGGCACAGGATCCGCTCGAAGTAGAAGCGGAGCGTGCAACCCAGATAGCTCTTGGCCGAGGTCGGGCTGATGTGGGCCGGCATGGTGGACCGGCTTTCCTGCTTCGCCGGCGCGGCCGGTGCCGATGGGGCGATGGCAATCATTTGCCACCTCCGTTCCGGGTGCCGGCGTAGGGGGTGCCGCGTCCGCCGTTGGAGCGGGCGCGGCTGCCGTTGCCGTGGGTGTCGAGCAACTCGTCGATCAGCCCGGAGGCTTCGACCTTGTTGAGCAGCCGCACGCCCTTGCCGAAGCGCTCGACGGCGAGCGACTCGATCTCGTTTTTGTCGAGTTGGTGTTCGTCGACGAGTTTCAGGATCAGGTCCTTCTGCTTGTCCGAGCACTTCCAGGCGCTGGCGCGCTGCCAGCCGGCGACGTGCGTGATGTTGCCGGCTGCGGGAGCATCGGGGGATTCCTCCATGCCGTAGTCGGCGGGCGGGACGAATCCCGTGCGGAGCATCTGGTCGTCCACGTTGGACTGGAGGAGTTGGTAAAGCCGACCGGACTCCGCGGCCACGTCGTCGGTGGTGACCAGCTCGGTTTCGACCGAGACGGAGAACTGGTGTGAGGAATAGCCCGGGAGGCCCAGGCGTTTCGAATAATTGGCGATGAGTTTGATGGCCATGATGATGTTTTTTGGGGGTTGTGGGATGGTGGTGAATCCGCTCACGCGACGTCGGGATCGAAGCGTGTGCGGTAGGGGACGATGTTGTCGGCGACGTTGGGCAGTGCCACGAGCGCGGGAGTTTCCGCGAGCGCACGGCGCAACAGTTCGTCGGCGAGACGGGTCATCGGTTTCCGTTGGCGCCGGCCCTCGCGGTAAAGCGCGCGGACCACGTCGTCGGAAAGCCGGGGTGAATAGAGGGAACGGGACATGGGATGTTGGTCTGGGTTGAAAACAAAAAGACCCGGCGTGCTGCCGGGCCTTCGGGGTAACGGGTGGATGGTGCGGATCAACCGGATCAGCCAGAGCCTCCTAACAGTTTGTTCGCAGTTTCATATAACTTCGGAATGGAGTTTGTTTCAATGCCGGGCGGGAAGCATTCAGGGCAAAACGGCATTCGCCAGCAGAACCGACCAGTTGCCTGGCGGGTACATGAGATCCGGACCTCTTGTGCCCATTCCGGAACCAGTCTCACCAGAACCAGCAAGAATGCGATTCAACCTCTTGTATCCATGCCCGATGCGATTCACCACTCTCTACTGCCTGTTCGCCACCACCGTCCTCGCGACCGCCGAACGATTGCCCGGATGGAAACTCATCTGGCAGGACGAATTCAACGGCAACAAAATCGATTCCACCAAGTGGTCGCCCTGCGAGCGCGGCAAACCCGATTGGAACAACACGATGACGCGCGACCCGCGCTGCTTCCTCATTGGCGGCGGCACGCTGCGGCTCATCGGCATCGTCAATCCGGACAAGGAAAAAGACCCCTCGCCCTTTCTGACCGGTGGCATCACCAGCAAAGGGAAATTCGAGTTCAAACACGGCAAGGTGGAAATCCGCGCCCGCTTCGAGTCCGCCCGCGGCGCGTGGCCGGCGCTGTGGATGCTGGGCACCGAAGGCGGCTGGCCGCGCAACGGCGAGATCGACCTGATGGAGCACCTCAACTTCGACGACAAGGTCTATCAGACGATTCACTCGGGCTACACGCATTCGCCCGAAGGCAGGCAACAAGGACCGCCGAAGGGAACCACCGCACCGATCGATCGGGACGGATGGAACACTTACGGTGCCGAGTGGGATGCGGAAAAAATCGTCTTCACCGTCAACGGCAAACCAACGATGAGCTACCCGAAAGTTCCGGAAAAGGGACCGGAGCAATGGCCCTTCGACCAACCCTTCTACTTCATCCTCTCAATGCAGATCGGCGGCAACTGGGTCGGCAAGGCCGATCCCAAGGACTACCCGGCACACCTTGAGATCGACTGGGTGCGCGTCTACCGGAAGGAGCCGTCGTGACGCGCCGCGGCCTCGCCAAGCCGCTCTCCCACCGGCCGCTTGTCGGGAGGATGCACGTCCGGCGAGTCCCAACCGAGATCCTGGATCACGATCAATTCCACGCCGTCCAGCTTCGCCGCCGCGCGCGCCTGCAGCTCGCGGAACTGCGGCCACCATTTGCGCAAGGGGGCATCACCACCTATCCGCGGCAGTTGCACCATGTAAAACGGCAGCTCGGGTTGATCCAGGATCCGCCGCCAGCCGATGACCAGATCGGTGATGAGCCGCTCGTTCCAAACATCATCGTGGATCTCCGCGTTGGTTTCGCCCTGATACCAGAGCACGCCGGACATTGCAAACCCGCGCCAGGCCCGCACTCCGGCATCGAACAGGAATCCGGGCTGATAGGGATGCGCACCGGGTTTGCCGCCGAGGTTCACCTTCGCCCGGCCCCTCGCCCACGCCGCAACCCGTTCAGATTCCATCCACGAGATTCCTAGTAGCTCCGAGTAGTCCGCTCGTGCCTGCAATACCTCGCGCGGCAACCAAGCCTCCGCGCCGCTGCCGCCCACCGAGACATCGATCAGGCCGACCGGCACCTCCTTTATCCGATGGATCTCCTTGCCGGCCCACCAGCCGACCGCGGTAAACGCCGCCGCTGACTGCTTCTCGGCCCGCGCCCATTGTCCTTCAAACAAGCGCTCCGGCGTCATGCGACCACGCTCGTCCGCATTGAACGGCCGGTTGGCGGTGGCCACGGCCGTGAGGTTGTACAAGCGGATCGACGGAAAATTTCCGGCGTGCTCCGCCTCATCCCCGCCGCCCACGGCCCGGCCGAGCGGGAAATCCATGTTCGACTGCCCGGCGCAGAACCAGACTTCGCCCACCAGCACGTCATCGAGCCTCTTCACCGCGCCCCCGGCCTCCTCGATCTCCAGCACCCGCGGCGACGTGCTCGCCTGCATCCCGGGAAGCACCGCTTTCCAATCGCCATTCAGCTCCACACGGCCTTTCACGCTAAAGTCCCCGAAGCGCAGCGTCACCTGCCCGCCCTTCGCACCGGTGCCCCAGATCGCAAGATCCCGCCCCGCCGGCAGGACCATGTGAGACCCGAACGGCAAGCCGAACTCCAGAGCGCAAGACACCCCGGCTGTGGCAAACAGCACTGCGGTCACGCATCCCATCATTGCATTCACGGCTTGAGTTTTCATGCCCGGCGGACACACGGAAACCCAACACGAGTGGTCCGAAAACAAAACCACTTGTCGAATGCTGACACATACTGGCGACTGGTTTCAGGTTTTTCCGTCATGAAACCCATTCTCCCATTTTGCCTGTGCGGCTGCCTGGTGGTTCCGGCCTGGTCGGCCATCACCATCACAAAAGACTCGGGCAATTTCTCTTATCTTTATGAGATGAATGTCAATCCGTCCACCCAGGACCTTGACTCCAACAGCACCGCCGACTGGTTTGGAGGCACCGCTGGTGGCCAGATCATTCCCCAGACCTACACCGGCGGCGAGGCCATTTCGAACCAGGGTGCCGCGACGCCGCAGAACCTCTACCGCACCGACTACGGCGGCAGCATCACCCGCGCGACACTCGCCAACGCCAATAGTCCGTGGACCATCGAACTCAGCGTGCGCAAGACCGGGGGCACCCAGGGCAGCGATGGCTGGTTCGGCATGGCCATGCAGAACCCCGGAGCAAGCCAATCGATCCGGGTCAACTTGGAGGATGATCGCGTCAGCTACCGTGTCGGAGCGGACAACGTCGATTATCTCGTGGGCGGCAATTTCGCCGATGGAAACCTCCACACCGTGCGAATCGCCTATGAAGGCTCGAACAGTTATTATGTGTGGGTCAATGGCACCCTGTTGAATACCGACCTCTCGACCGGACTCGCCGGAGGCAATCCTTCGTTTAATGCCAGCGGCGCATGGTTCATCGGCGACTTCACCACCGCCATCAGCGGCGATTGGGCCGTGGATTATGTCCGATACGATGCCAGTGGCGCTTTCGCACCGGTTCCCGAGCCCGCCGCCGCCTTGATCGGTTCGTTCGGCCTTCTCACCCTGCTTCGCCGCCGCCGATGAAGGTATCGAGCCGCAGGACCGGTGCGAATCGTTGATAATCTTTGGACCCGTCGAACTGCCGGGTGCATGCAATTATCCGTTTCCTGATCCATCCATGCGGCCAATCCATTTCATCGCGCCGATTCTCAGCCTGATCCCACTCGATGCCCGATGTGGTATCGGCAAGGATGTCCACATCGACCGCGTTCACCGCTCCGGCGGTGCCGCCACCGAGTCGGAACCACCAGTGCCAGTGGAATACGCCTCAGTCCAGCACCTGCTCGCGGACGACAGCGACGAACGTATCATTGAAAAGGCCGCCAAGGTGTTGCCCCACCCGCGCCAGGTCGGCTGGCAGCGCTTGGAAACGACCTATTTCATCCACTTCGGTCCCAATACCTTCACCGGCCGCGAATGGGGCACCGGCACCGAGTCGCCATCGGTCTTCAATCCGACAGCCCTCGACGCCGGCCAGTGGGTTCGCGAAATCGACCAGGCCGGCGGCAAAATGATCATGCTCGTGGTGAAGCATCATGACGGCTTCTGCCTGTGGCCGTCACGCTACACGAATCATGATGTCGCCTCCTCGCCATGGCTGGACGGCACGGGCGATCTGGCCCGCGCCGTCGCAAGGGAATGCGTCGCCCGCGGCATCGCCTTCGGTGTCTATCTGTCACCCGCAGATCTCTATCAGATCGAATCGACGCCCGGTTTCGGTTCCGGATTGTATGGCAATGGCAGCCGCCCCGTCCGCTCGGCGATTCCCACCGATCCCGCGTCGTTCCACAACTCGCCAGGCACCGGCCGCACCCCGCCCACCGGGATGCCGGCGCTCGAATATACCGTGAACGACTACAACCGCTATTTCCTCAACCAGCTTTACGAACTGCTCACCGAATACGGCCCAATCGCCGAGGTCTGGTTCGACGGCGCGAACCCGAAGCAAACCGACCCGCCGCAGAGTTACGACCGGCATGCGTGGTATGATCTCATCCGCGCTCTTCAACCCTCGGCCGTGATCGCCATCAAGGGACCCGACGCCCGGTGGGTCGGCAACGAACGCGGCGTCGCACGCGAAACCGAGTGGAGTCCGCTGCCCATCCCGAATCCTCCCGAAACCCACAACTGGGGCGACATGACCGCCGCCGACCTTGGGAGCCGGGCGAAACTCACCCGCGGCTCCCATTTGACCTGGTATCCCGCCGAGACCGACGTGCCCATCCTTCACGGCTGGTTCTGGGCCCCAGGCAAACCCGTGCGCACCATCCCTGAGCTGATCGAAATTTATTACACCTCCATTGGGCGCAACTCGAACCTGCTGCTCAACCTATCACCCGACAACCGTGGTCTCATTCCCGACAACCAGCTTCTTCCGCTGCGCGCGATGAGTCAGGTGATCCGCCAGACCTTCGCCCGCAACCTCGCCGATGGGGCCAGCGCCAGCGCCGATTCCGAAGACCCTGCTCAAGCCGCCAGTTTCACCGTCGATGGGGACCTCGATACCTGGTGGGAACCCGCGGCAGGCATTTCCACGCCCACCTTCAATCTCACGCTTCCCGAAGCACGCACCTTCGACCACGTGGTTCTCCAGGAATCCATTGCCACTCGCGGCCAGCGTATCGAGTCCCATGCGGTCGATATATGGGATGGCCGCACGTGGAGCGAACAGGCCACGGCCACCACCGTCGGCCACAAGCGCATCCTGCGCTTCGCCCGGCCCGTCACCACCGACCGCCTGCGCATCCGCGTCCTCCGGTCACGCACCGAGCCCACTTTGGCTGAGGTTTCCCTCTTTCTCAGTGCATCGCTGGTTAATCCGCCTCTGATCGGCACCCGCGATCCCGCCGGCAAGGTAGCGCTCAGCGCCGATGCCGGCGTTGTGATCCGCTACACGCTTGATGGCTCCGAGCCTGAATCGAATTCCACCGCCTACCACGGCCCGGTGAGCCTGCCAGACGGTGGTATCCTGCGCGCCATCGCCATCGCTGGCGAATCCCACAGTTTTCCGGTCGAAAGACACTTCCCCGGCCCGGTGCCGAGCCGTTGGAAAGTCGCCTCCTCCGACAGCGAGCAGACACCGGACCACCCCGCCTCCCATGCCATCGACGACGACTCAGCCAGCTACTGGCACACCGCATCCAAGTCCCATCCCCACCACCTAGCGATCGATATGGCGGAAAAGCGCTGGATCCGTGGTTTCACCTATCTCCCCCGCGAGGGTGGCGGCGAAGGCACGGTGAAAACCTATCGCTTCGAGGTCCGCGCCGACGGAACGAACTGGAGCGAAGTCGCCACCGGCGAGTTCGGAAACATCCGCAACAACCCGGTGCTGCAAACCGTCAAGTTCGCCAAACCCGTGCAGGCCCGGTACTTCCGCTTCACGGCATTCTCCGATGCTTACGGCACCCACCACACCAGTGTCGCCGAAATCAGCGTGATTCCCGCCGATAACAGCAGGTAGCCGCTTGCCGGGCACCGGAAACCGGTTGGCAAAACCAACCATAACTCATCGATGGCAATGCCCGGTCCGTCGCATTCATGGTTCACCGGTATTGCAATTTTCCACCCCGGGTCTTTGCCATGAAATCCAAGTTCAACCGCTTTCTCGCCGTCACCAGCGCCCTCGCCGCCTCCGCCACGGCGCAGACGACCTACACCTATTCCGGCAGCCAAAATGCGATGAACCAGGCGCAGGCCCCCGTCGCCACTTATGACACGGTGGAATGGAACATCACCGGCGGGTATTTCGGAACATCGGGCGCACGCAGCCAGACCTACGCCAATCCCAATCTCATCTTCACCAACGTGGCCATGAACAACGGCTGGGGCGAGGCGGTCACCCGCTTTTCCAGCGCAACCACGGTGACGGGCGCGGGGCCATTTTCGCTGGTCAATGCGGGACTCGGGCAGGACTTCGTATTTGCAGGGAACATGCAGGGCTATGGCGGAAGTGTGAGCATTGCGGATTTTGGCAACACCATTCTGACCTTGGGCGGCACCGGCTCCAGCGTCGTCCAGTATGGTGGCGAAAGCGCAGGTGGCAACAAGGCACTCGGCAGCATCACCAGCGACGCCTCCGGCAACTGGATCGACAACGTGGCGGGTTCCGGGTCCATCTCCGTCAACAACGTCGTGTTCAACTACGCCACGGATGCGTCATACGATTACGTCAAGATCACCAACGCCGTCAGCCAGCGCGACAGTGTGAATTTCATCGGCAATGCCAATGTGCTCGCCAGCGGCGTGATCGGCGGAGCCGGTGCCTTGAACAAGAGTGGCGGTGGCACGCTGACCCTCACCGGCGCGAACAACTACAGCGGTGCCACCTCGGTGACCGGCGGCATTCTCAACGTCGGCACCGGAGGCACGAGTGGCAATCTCGGCAGTGGCGCGATCACGGCCGGATCCGGAGCCGAGATCGTCTTCAACCGCTCGAACGCCTTCACGGTTTCCAACACCATCTCCGGCGCCGGGCTGATCACCAAGAAGGGCGGCGGCCGCATGACCGTCAACGGCAACAGTTCGGGCGGAACGGTGAACTGGAACTTCACCGGCACCGGCAACGGCGACATCGGCTTCCAGAATGCCAATGCCATCGGTGGAACGGGATCCACCATCACCCTCGCGGAGAGCGCCACCGGTAGCGCTTTCTTCAATTCAGGCGGAAACATCTCCGATGTGGGCATCAGTCTGGGCAGCGGCTCGACCCTCACATGGAACGGCAGCTTCATTTTCAGCAACACGCTGTCCGGAATCATTTCCGGCAGCGGCAACTTCACCAAGGTTTCGGGTGAGAATCTGATCCTCTCCGGCACCAACACTTACACCGGTAATACCACCATTTCGGATGGAACCCTGCAAATCGGCGGCTCAGGCGTACTGGGCAACGGCAATTACGCCGGTACGATTTCCAACTCTTCCCTGTTGTTCGTCAACAGCAGCAGCGACCAGACGCTCGCCGGCGCGATCTCGGGCAGTGGGCGTCTCGAAAAATCGAACTCGGGCACACTCACCCTCTCGACCGTCAACAGCTATTCAGGTGGAACGACGGTGAACGGAGGCACCCTGCGTTTGACCGCCAGTTCGGGCGGCACCGGCACCATCCGCGGCACGCTGACGGCCAATGCCGGAACCACGATTGAAATCGGAGGAACGGATGTGCTCGGTTACAGCACCGGCAACGACGCGGTCAGAACGATCCATCTCAACGGTGCAACCATGGTGCAAACGCAGAACCGCAACGAAACCGTAACCGCCGCGATTAACATGGCGGACGGTGCGACCATTTCTGCAACAGGCGGGCCAAGCGCGAACTTCGATTTGTTTGGCGGCGCTAGAGTCAACACCACGGGTGACGTGACCAATATCATTTCCGCACCCATCCGACTTCGCCAGAATGACAGCGTTTTCGATGTTGCCGACGGAACACAGGACGTGGACCTGCTGGTCAGCGGGGCAATCTCGCGCGGACCCGAGGGCAACGGTTCGATCGTCAAGAACGGCACTGGCACGCTCGCTCTCACCGGCAACAACACTTACAACGGGGCGACCATCGTCTCCGCGGGCACGCTGCTGGTAACCGGCGCGCTGGGCAATACGAACGTCACGGTGGAAGCTGCTGCCACGATCGGCGGAACCGGCAACCTTGGCGGCTCACTCACCTTTGAAACCGGTTCCTTCCTCGATCTTTCCAGTGCCGCTATCGGTCTCACCAGCACCGATATATTAACCGTCTCCGGTTCGATCACCCTCAACGATTTTGGCTTCGAAAACCTGGTCGGCTGGGACGCATCCCTTGCCGAGACCGGAACCTACACGCTGATCAACGGCGACGGCACCGTCACGCTTGCCGGAACCACGCCGACCCTTTCGAACCCCTACGATTTCGGCAATGGCAAGCAAGGTTACTTCCAGCAGGGCAGCCTTCAGGTTGTGATCATTCCCGAACCCCGTGCCGCCCTGCTCGGCGGTATCGGCATGCTGTTGTTGCTGCGCCGCCGGCGCAACGCATGACTCCTGGCAAACAACCCTCGATAATAGGAACCGATCGCGGGCAGTGGGATCGCGTGTGCCACTGGCTGGTGCTTGCGCCACATCCTGACGACTTCGATGTGGTGGTGGTGACCATGCGGTATTTCGCGCGTGGCGGCGCGGACATCACGCTTGAGGTTTTGTCCAGCGGAGCCAGCGGAGTCGAGGATGCCTTTGCCACGGGCTGGGAGGCGAAAGCCTCGGCGCGCGAGGCGGAGCAACGCGAGAGTTGCGCCAGATTCGGCTTGCTTGTGGAGCAGGTCCGCTTCAATCGCCTTGCCGAAGACGGGGAGGGATTCATTGCCGACATCGCAGAAAACCAGGCACGTGTACATGCCTTGCTCGACGCCCATTCACCGGACGGCGTCATCCTGCCGCACGGCAATGACAGCAATGCCGACCACCGCCGGACTTACCGTTGGTTCAACTCGTGGCGGGAAACCCGGAGCCACCCGCCGCTGGCCCTGCTGGTCCGAGACCCGAAAACCCTCGCGATGCGTGTGGACCTGATCACTCCCTATGACGCGGAGACTGCCGTATGGAAGGCCGCGCTGTTGCGCTGCCACCGCTCACAGCACGAGCGCAACCTGCGCCAGCGAGGCATCGGTTTCGACGAACGAATCCTCGGCTCGGACCGCGCCGCCGCCAGCGAGTGGGGTTTCCAGGCAGCGGAAACATTCGAGTTGCTGGCGTGAACCACCTGCCATGCTGGTTGGTTTCGGCCACCAGTTCTCCCCAATTGTGGATTACTGCTCCAAGTTTATCCTCTCGCACCCACAATCCCCCATGAACCGCCTTCTTCCGCTTTCCGCCGCCATGCTCTGGCTCATGGCGTCCGCCGCTTCGGCCGCCCACTACCGGTTGTTTCTCCTCACCGGCCAGTCGAACTCGCTTGGCACCACCAATGGCACGGAAACGGACCTGGCACCTGGCTCGGATCCGGCCGATGGGCGGGTGAATTTCTGGTGGCACAACTTGGCCGATGCCACCACCTCGCTTGGCGACTCCGGTGGCGTGTTCACGTCCCTGCAAGCCCAGCAAGGCGGTTACTATCCCGGTAGTAACACCCACTGGGGGCCGGAAATCGAATTCGGCCGCACGCTCTACCGCGCCGGCGTGCGCGATTTCGCCATCGTCAAGGCGTCGCGCGGTGGCGGTGGCAACACGAACTGGTCGAAGTCTGCCAGTGGGCACATGTATCAACACATCATCGATACCGTCAGCGCCGCCACCACCGCGCTGACCGCCAACGGCGACACGTTCGAGATTTCCGGTCTGCTTTACCTGCAAGGTGAAAGCGACACCGAGGCCGAGGCGGACATCGCCGGCACACGCTTCAAAGAGCTGGTCGACAATCTCCGCGCCGACCTGCCGAACGCCGCCAACTTGCACGCCATCATCGGCGGTATCGCCGCGGCCGGAACCACCCGCGATACCGTACGCTCCCGCCATGAGGCGATCGCCGCCGCCACCACATATATCGAATATTTCCCCAACCTCGATCTCCAGTCGCAAACGACCGACGGGCTGCACTTCGACAAGGCGGCCAAGCTGCGCATCGGCGGTCGTTTCGCCCGTGCCATTCTAGATGCCGGAATCGCCAGTCGCCACTATGGAAAACTCGTCTTCATCGGCGACTCGATCACGCAGGGTGGCAATGGCGATCACCCGAGCTATCGCTATCAGGTCTTCAAGCGCCTTGCGGAACGCGGCGTGCCGGCCGATGCCGCCACCGGCTACCGGTTCACCGGATCGGTCACCGGGCCCTATCAGAACAGCGCGCTGACCACGCCAGACGTCAATGGGCAGGCGTTCGAGAACATTCACGACGGCCACTACGGTTGGCGCGCGTCGTGGATCAACGCCCGCGTCAAGCTACCCGCCAACCGCCGCGATGCCAACCGCGGCGAAGGCACCCTGCTCAACTGGACCGGCCAGGCCAGCCCGCAGGAGTATCTGATCAGCTCGCCGGACGCGACGGTTCCCTACCCGGACCCCGCAGCCAGCGGGACCGGCAACACAGGCACCACCTATGTCCCCGACACCGCCGTGGTGATGATCGGCATCAATGACCTCGGCGACGATCCAAGCTCGGCCGCTCAAGTAGTATCCGAAATCGGCACGTTCATCGACCAACTCCGCGCCGCGAATCCCAATGTGGCGATCTTCATCAACCGGCTCCTCTATACCAATCAGACTCAGGCGATGCGCGACGGTGTCGATGCCGTGAACTCACAGCTCCCGGCGATGGTTGATGCGAAAAACGCGGCGTCGTCCACTTCGCCGGTGTGGCTTATCGATGCATCCACCGGATTCGATCCGGCAACGATGACCTATGACAACGTCCACCCGAACGCCAGCGGCGAGGAATACGTCGGTGACCGCATTGCCGCCGCGCTCGGCCTGTTGGAAGAACCGTCCGCTCCGCCGGCCAGCCCACCGCCTCACATGGAAGCGGAATCGTCCGGTTTCGACCAGCGATTCGAGGGTCATGAAATCTGGAACGGCAGCGCCTTCGTCAACTCATGGGTTCAAATCGGCACGCTAAACAAAAGCCTGCCCAATCCCACCGACCTGCGGATCGTCCATCCATCGACCAATGCCCGCTGGATCGAGGGCACCAACAGCGGATGGTCGGCGATCAGCAGCGGTTCGTGGTCAGTCGAAACCCGCTTGAAATTCGATGCCAATGCCAATGGCTTCATCCTCTGGTTCGGCGTGGGCGAGCGCCGCATCCTGCTGGAGATCCATGGCGACCGCACCCAGGATCATGCCGATGGCGGCCAGGTTTTCAACGCCTCCCACAACAACCTCGACGGCAATTTCCATATCTTCCGAGTCACGCACGACGCGCCCAATGCCCGCTATCATGTCTTCCGCGATGGTGTCCGCCTCAGCCCGCTCGACGGCGTGCCATACGACCAGACAGCCGTCGACAACCGACTGATCCTAGGCGACTACACCAGTGGAGTTTTCGGCAACTATTTCGATGTCACCCTGGACCACATGCGCTTCACCACCGGCGCATGGCTCCCGCCGGGTGCCGATGCCGACGGCGACGGCATGACCGATGCGTGGGAATATCAATACTTCTCCAACATCACCGGAGCCGACCCGGACGGCGATCCGGATGAAGATAGCATGACCAATCTGGAAGAATTCCAGAACGGCACCCACCCGCTCGTCGCCAACAGCCCCCCGTCCAATTCACTCCCCGTGCATATCCTGACAGGCGCGGGCAACGCGCTCGGGTTTCCGCTTGGCACAACGCTGCGTTCGCTCCCCCCCGGCGAACACCCTGCCGAACAAAGTGGCGGCGTGTGGTTTCACGATGGCTCGGACTGGAAAAACCTGGCGGCTGCCGCGAATGGCTCATTCGGCCCGGAAATCGCCTTCGCCCGGTTCCTGTGGGACGCCGGCTACCGTTACTTCGGCATCGTGAAATCCGCCACCGCCAGCGGTGGCAACACCCTTTGGCAGAAGCCCGATGGATCCGCTTGGAACAACCTCATCGCCACCGCCACCGCCGCCGCCAATCCTCCCGCCGGCTTCGACAGCGTCAGCTTCCGCTCGTTGTTATACGTCCAGGGCGAGACCAACGACACCACCGAAGCCGATGCCGCCGACACGCGTTTCAGTGAACTGCTCACCAACCTCCGCGCCGACCTGCCCGGCGCCGACAATCTCAAGGGAATCCTCGGCGAAATCGGCGGCAGCGGCACCGATCGGGACACCACCCGCGCCGGCCACGCCGCCCTCGCCGCATCGAGCAGCGACGTCGGTCTCGCCCGCGCCGCCGGCCTTGCCACCCACAATCTCGACGGCTTCGGCATTCACTACGATGCCGATAGTATTTTCCTCCTCGGCGCGCGCATGGCCGCCGAGGCGATCCGCATGGACCTCGCCGGACCCAAGCCGCTGCCTGCCTGGGACAATCTGCACGCCTGGTTCGTGGCCGACCACGCCGCCGCATTCGACCCCTCTTCCGCCGTCATCCGCTGGGCCGCCGTCCACGATGGCAGCGCCACCCGCGATCTCACGCGTCGCGTGGCCGGCCAGGTGTTCCGCTCCGCGGTCAGCACCCCGGACGGTCCGCGCGCCATCCTGCACTTCGATGGCTTCAGCGACTTGTGGGGAAACGCCACCACCGAGTTCGGCACTCTAACAGGTACACGCACCGTGGCGATTCTCTGCCGGCCCGGAAACACGGGCGATGGCTTCCTGTTTGACGGCTCCACCAACACCGGCCGCACCCGCGCCCAAATCCGCTCCGGCTCGTGGCAAGCCGGCGTCACCCCGGCCGGAACCTCGATCTCATGGAATCTCGCGGAGCCGGCAACGACCGCCGCGCAATCCGCCTGGCAACGCCATGTCTTCACCTTTACCCCGAACATCGAAAATACGACGACCATCGTAGAACATTGGATCGATGGCGCGCTCGCCGCCAGCGTCAGCGAAAACGAGGTTTCCACCCTGGGTGGGCTGATTCTCGGCTCCAATGGCGGCTCGCCCTTTGTCCGAATGCCGGTGGATATCGCCGAGATTGCAGTGTTTTCCAAATCCCTCGATGCCGCCGAGGTGGCACAACTGGATGCCCAATGGTCGGCCACCTGGGGCAGCCCCACCGGCCCGCCGTTCTCGGCACGCGTCAGCCAGACGCCCGCCGGGATCCCGCGCTTCGGAGCGCATGTGGTGCTGGAAATTCCAATCACCGCGGAAAGATCCGGCTCGATCACGCTTGACGCCGCCGGTTTCACCCTGCGTGAAGGATCGCCCGGCAACGTCGCCGCATGGCGCATCCACGCCGGCGATTCCTTCAGGGCTTCTTCACCAGTCCTCGCCGAAATTCCGGGCGGTGCGACCACCTGGGCTCCCGCGCTCAACATACCCCTCGAAGAAGGAACCAACCGCCTGTTTCTCGTAGCCATCCCGGAGCGTCATGCACCGCTCGGTTCCACCATCGACGCCGCGGTGGACACCCTCACCTTCTCCGGCGTGGAACAGGGCGAGTTGACGCCGCCCGACAACGACCCGCCCGGCGAACTCACCTTGGCACTGGTCCCGCTCTTCAACGACGTCGTCCGCAGCGGCGATCTCGGCATCAACACCTTCCGCATTCCCGGCATCGTCTGCGATAACCATGGTGTGCTTCACACCGTCTATGACCACCGCTACACCGGCATGGCCGATCTGCCCGCCGACGTGGATGTCGGCTACTCCCGCAGCACCGATGGCGGCACGACCTGGTCCACCTCACAAGTGATCCTCGATTTCGATGCCTCTGTGCCCGGTTCCTCGGGCAACGGAGTCGGCGATCCCTGCATCCTCCATGATCCGGTCACCGACACCCTGTGGGTCGCGGCTCTCTGGTCGTTTGGCGACAATGCCTACAACGGTTCGGCTGCCGGAACCGACCCGTCCGTCACCGGTCAGTATGTCCTGACCAAATCCACCGATGGCGGCCTCACCTGGTCGCCACCCATCAACATCACGGTCGAGGTGAAGGACGATCCGAACTGGCGGCTGGTCTTCCAAGGTCCCGGCCACGGCCTCGCCATGCGCGATGGCACGCTGGTGTTTCCCTCGCAGTATCGCGATGCCACCGGCGTCGTCCGTGTCTGTTCGGTGTTCAGCACCGATCACGGCGAGACTTGGGATTTCGGCTCGGGCGTGCCCACCAGTTCGCCGCAGACCAATGAGAACACCGTCTGCGAACTCGACGACGGCCGCCTCCTGTTCTCCATGCGCACCCCGGTGGGATCGAACGGCCAGCGCGCCTGGATCCGCTACCAGCCCGGCGGCCCCACACCGATGCGCAATGGCACATGGGAAAACCTCTACCGCCTCGCCGCCGTGCCGGACCCGGTCTGCCAGGGCAGCGTGATCCAATGGACCAGCCGCCACCGCGGCGATCCCGCCGAGTGGATCGTCTTCGGCAACCCCGCCAGTTCTTCCTCGCGCGTCAACTTCACCCTGCGCGTCTCGGCGGATGGCGGCGATACCTGGCCGGTCTCCCGCCAGCTCTATGCGGGCTCAGGCGCCTATTCCTCGATCTGCATCCTTCCCGACAAGTCGGTCGGAGTGTTCTTCGAAAAAGACAACTATTCCCGCATCACCTTCGCCCGCGTCGAGGCGGAGTGGCTGTTCAACCCGGATGCCGACGCCGATGGCGACGGCATGCCCGACGCCTGGGAAATCCTCCATGGCCTCAACCCGGCCGTCGATGACTCGATGATCGATTCCGATGGCGATGGCATGTCCAACGCAGCCGAATACGTGGCCGGCACCGACCCGCTCGACCGCGCTTCCGTCTTCGCCGTAAGCTCGTTTTCCGCCGGGGAAAACCTCAGCCTCGGTTGGCATAGCGTGCCCGGGAAAACCTATCTCATCGAGGAAAGCGGCGACCTCGTCCATTGGATTACTGTCCCCGGTCAGAACGCCGTCACCGCCACCACCGTAGAAACCCAAATTGATATCTCCGATAACGGCGAACCACGCCGTTTCCTGCGCGTCCGCGTGCTGCCGTAACGATTTCGAAAACTGGTTTGAAAACCATGCCAGTAATGACCGATTGCCCGCGCCAATCTCTTGGATGAAGTTTGCAGTCAGTTCAAAAAACCAAAGAACCATGAATAAACCACTCCTCGCTATCACGCTCGGCCTGGCGGGAATCAGCCAAGCTCTTACGGTCGTCAACACCACGCCTCCCAACGACCGGGCAAACGTCAGTTCCCAGGCCGGACAGACCTTCACCACCCCCGTGCTCGGAGCCGAAAACAAACTCGATACGGTGACCGTGATCACCGCTTCCGACCTCCCTGCCGGCAGCCCCAGCGGCCCGTTCACGCTGAAAGTCTTCACCGACACCGACGGCAACTTCAGCACATGGGATCCAGGCATCCAAGTCGCGGCATCGACGAACACCGCGTCCCTGACACCCGCAGGCAATGTCCAAGTTACCTTCAACTTCAGCGGCGAACTCCTGGCCGACAACACGGTGTATGTCCTCAGTTTCAATGACGGCACCAACGACCATGCCGGCTTCCGGGCCGGCCTCACCAACACCGGCGGCGTCGCCATCACCAACGGCGCTCTTTTCAGCGGTGGCGCCCAGCCATTCGGTGGAGCCTTCGACATGTCCTGCATCGTTGTCACAAACTCGGGAGTCGCGCCGAAAGATATCATATGGACAGCCGCCACCGACGGCAACTGGAACACCACGACCTCCAATTGGAAGCTCGCCGACGAAAGCCCGGCCACCTTCAACAATGGCGACAGCGTCACCTTCGACAACGACGCCGCCAGCGGATCGGTGACCATCGTCGGAACCATCGAGCCCGCAGACGTGCTCGTGGACAACAGCTCCCTGGCATACACGCTCGGCGGCGACCCGTTGACCGGCAATGCCACCCTGACCAAGCAGGGAGAGGGCACGCTCACGCTCACCGCCAACCACAACTACACCGGTGGAACCACGCTGCTGCAAGGGAGCATCATCGCAGGCGATGGCGCCACTTCAGGGGAAATCGGGCGCGGCGCGGTGAGTCTCGATGCCGGAACCACCCTTACGATCTCGCGCTCCGACCTGCTGGAATACAATGCGGTCCCGAAACTGCGCATCCTCTCCGGCGAGGGCGACCTCAACATCAACGGCGGTGGTTTGATCTACACTTATCCGGGGGGCGGCACCGGGTTCAACTCCGCTGACAGTTGGGCCGGTTTCTCCGGCGACATCACGGTGACCAACGGCTCCGAATGGCAATCGATCCGCAATGGCGCCACCGGCCACGGCACGGGCACGATCATTCTCGGCGACGCAACGACGAGTGGCTCCCTCTCGCAAATCGAAGGGAACTGGACTTGGACCAACCCGATCCAAACCGTCGGTCCCGACAACCGGATCATCAACCGCTCCGGCCCCGCATTCACCCGCTCGCTCAAACTTCAAGGACCGATCTCCGGTGCCGGCAACCTCACATTCCAAGACACGACCGGGGGCATGAACAATGCCAACGACGGCTTCATCATCACCAATAACGTCACTCTGGGCGGCACCTTGACCATCGATACCGCCACCCCGCTGCGCATCGGCGGCGTGCCTGGCGAAGTCAGTGTGGCGGGCACCGGACTCAATGCCGACGCCTTCGGGTCGCTCGGCACCAGCGCCGTGGTCAACAACGGCATCCTGACCTTCTCGCGCACCGATTCCCACACCGTCGCCGCAGCCATCAGCGGCAGTGGCGACGTCCGCATCGGCATGCCCTCCACCGCCAACCGCGGCGACACCTCCACCCAGATCGTCACCTTCGCGGATTCCACCAAGACCTATTCCGGTTTTACCAGTGTGGAAAGCGGCACCCTGCTGGTCAACGGCACCTTGCCGAACTCGTTCGTGGACGTGAATCCCGAGGGCACCCTTGGCGGCACCGGCACGGTTGCCCAACCGACGGTCGCTTTCGGCACCATCGCTCCGGGCGAGTCAGTCGGCACGCTCACTTTCAGCGACGAGCTGGTATTCGAAGCCGGTTCATCCTATGCCGTGGAAATCAGCAACTTCACGGGCACGGCCGGCAGTGGTTACGACACGCTCAACGCCGCCGATCTGATATTCGATGGCACGGACGCCACACCGATCACCATCTTGGTTCAGCCGTCCTCGGCAACCAATTTCTCGGAAAATCCGGCCACATTCACCATCGCCACCTCGGCCCAGCCGATCACATTCATCGACCTGGCCGGCTTCACCGTGGATGGCAGCGCGTTTGCCGCAGCCACCGGCAGTGCCGGCACATGGAACGTCCAACTCAGCGGCGACTCGCTCTCGCTCGAACTCGTCTACACACCCGGCGACCCTAACAGCTTCGCCAACTGGATCGACGGATTCTACCCGGGCGAAACCGATCCCGCCATCGTCGGCTTCAATGCCGATCCGGACGGCGATGGCATCGACAATGCCGTCGAGAATTTCCTCGGCACCGCGCCGGATGAATTCAGCGCCGGCCTGACCATCACCAGCTCCACGTCCACCAGCGTCACCGCCACCCACACCCGCAGCAATGACTCCGCCAACAACGTGGCCGGCAGCTACCAATGGTCGAGCGACCTCGCCACTTGGAACGCCTCCGGCGCGGCCGATGGCAATGGCGTGACTGCGACGATCACTCCGGTGGTCACTGACGACCAGGCCGCGCCGCTCAACGACACCGTGGAAGTCACCGCCACAGTGACCGGCGGGTCGAGCGCCCGGCTCTTCCTGCGCATCGTCGCCAGCGAGACGACGCCATAAAGGAAATCTCTCATCCCGACAGGCTCACGCGATCGTCAGCCAGAAGATGGCTGTAGGGTTTGCGTGAGCCTCGATTTTTCCGCGAGGAACGCCAGGCGGTGACCGGCCAGTCCATCAAGACCGGGAGCGAGTCGGTCCGTTCCGCGGAATATCCGGTCGAGCGAATCGATGAGTCCCCGGTCGCCACCGCCATGGCCGGCATATCCGGCGGCATCCGGTGCCGCTGTTAGAACCATCTCGACCGGCTGGGATTTCCCGCTTTCGTGATCGCGCAGCCATAACTCCGGGGTTCCAGCCTCCTGAAACGGCAAGCCGCCACGCAAGGAGGCGCGGGTGCCGTGGATCTCGAGGGTGCGGCCATGGTCGAAGGCGGTCATGGTGAGTGTGGCGCTCACACCGTTTTGCATCTCGATGGCGACCACTTGATGGTCCACGGCATCGTTGTCACAATGATAGACACAACGTCCCCACGGCGAGGATTTCAGGAAATCCATAACCGCCGCGTCGTCGGCCGTGGCCGCTCCGTCCATGACCATGCCGAGCCAGCGGCGCTTGTCTTGCAGATAGCGGTGAGCGTCGTAGGGGCACTGCGAGGCCACCGGGCAGCCGTCGGTGCAACGTAGTGGCGCTCCGTCAGGCGCATTATCCGCGCGAAACCAATCAAGGCCACCGAAGCTGCTGATTCTGGCCGGCGCGCTACCGGCAAGCCAGCAGAGGAGATCGGCGTCGTGGCTGCATTTGGCCACGATCATCGGCGTGGAATCTCCGGACTTCGACCAGTGCCCGCGGACAAACGAGTGCGCCTGATGGAATGGCTCCACTCCCTCGCTGGCCCGGATGCTGATGATCCTGCCGAGGCGACCGCTATCCAACAGCGCCTTCACCGTGGCGTAGAACGGCGTGTAGCGCAGCACGAAGCACAGCCCGATGCGGCGGTCGAGGGAACGCGCCAACGCATCGAGCGCCTCGCAGCGGTCCAGGGTCTCGGCAGCCGGTTTTTCCAACAGGATATCATATCCGGCGTGCAACGCGGCGGAGGTGTGAGCGAAATGATCAGCATCCTGAGTGGCGATGATCAGCACATCGGCCAACCTGCCGGCTGCAAACAAATCCTCTGCCGAGGAAAATGTCCGGATGGCATCGGACGGGGCCAGGCTGGCGATCGCCTCGCGGCGCGATGCCACCGGATCGGCGGCGGCGGTGATCTGGTAACGGTCGCCGAATGACGCGGCGATACCGGCATAAGTGCGGCCGCGCGAGCCGCATCCAAGAATGGCGATTTGCAGGGGTGGCATGGTTGGTGGAACGGATTGCAGGGCGACTTGGAGCTATGAAGAAGTGTCCCGTTTGAACAAGCCAATACCCGAATTCCTTACTGGTCCCTTCAACCAACCAGTGATAAGCCCTTCGCTGTGTGGTAGGGTATGACACATCTTTTCACTTATGAGGCTTTGTCACATTTCCATGTTCCTGCTCCTTATGGCCGACTACGCATCCGCGGAGTCATTCGAATCCGCCCCCGCCGGGCCGTTCACCCGCCTGGAGACCGCCGTCGGCTGTTGGTCGGCGCAAGACGGCAACACCCAAGTCCATGCAGGTGGGGGCAAGAGTGGGAAACAATCGCTGCGCATCGCCGGCGAGGGCGAACACGCGGTGATTCTGGAACTCCCCACCGCAGCGGAAAAAGGCACGGTGCTCGCATTCCATGCCGAACGCTGGACGCGCCGCGAGCCGTTCCAATTCCACATCGATGCCAGGGACGGCGGCGCATGGCGGGAAATACACCGCGCAGACAAGGAGGTGAAAGTCGGCGGCTTCCATACCGAGGTCCGGCTGCCGCTCGCGGAAGGCACGCGCGAGGTCCGGTTCCGGCTTACCGCCCCGGCGGATGCCGGCATTCTGATCGACGATGTGCAAATCCACCGCCCGGGTCCGGCGCAGGCGGTTTCCGTCGAGACGGCGCAGCCGGTTTGCCCGGCATTCATCCGCAAGGATTTCAACCCGATCCTCGGCTTCCGCGTCACCGTCGAAGGCAGCGAAGGCACCACACCGCTGGAGGCCATCGAACTCGGCTTCGGAGGAACCACCCGCATGGAGGACATCGAATCGTTCAAGATCATCGCCGGGCAAGCGGATCCATCGGCCGATCCCGGCGATACCATCGCGGAAGGAACCCGGATCTCGGACAAGCTCGCCCTCACTTTGGATCACGAACTCGCGGCGGGCGATCATTGGTTCTGGGTTTCCCCGATTCTGAAAAACAATGCCTCGATCGACGGCCGGATCGACGCCTCGCTGTTTCGCGTGAAAATCGGCGGCAAGGTGTTGGAGCCGTCACAGGCATCGCCGGAGGGCACACAGCGCATCGGCTACGCGGTGAGATTGCCGGGTGATGACAAATCGAAATCCTATCGGATTCCCGGTCTCGCGCAGACCAATGCCGGCACCCTGGTGGCGGTGTATGATATCCGCTACCGCCATTCCGGGGACCTGCCCGCGGACATCGATGTCGGCGTTTCCCGCAGCACCGATGGCGGCCATAGCTGGGGCCCGATGATCGTGGCCATGGACATGGGGGATGATCCGAAACACGGCTATGACGGCATTGGCGATCCTGCCATTTTGGTCGATCCGGAAAACGGACGGATCTGGATCGCCGCGTTGTGGAGCCATGGCAACCGCGCATGGAACGGCTCGGGCCCCGGGATGAAACCGGAGGAAACCGGGCAGTTCATGCTGGCTTACAGCGATGACGACGGCATTACCTGGTCGAAGCCCATCAATATCACACCACAAACAAAAGATCCGGAATGGCGGCTGTTTTTCAACGGTCCCGGTGCCGGGATCGCGTTGGCGGACGGCACACTGGTCTTCCCCGCGCAATATCGTGCGGCCGACGGCAAGCCGTGGTCCACATTGATATATTCAAAGGATCATGGCGAAACCTGGCAGGTCGGCACCGGCGTGAAGAGCGACACCACCGAAGCCCAGGTCGCGCAGCTTGCGGACGGTTCGATCATGATCAACTGCCGCGACAACCGCGGCGGTTCGCGGACCGTCGCGGTGACAAACGATCTCGGTGCGACCTGGCAGCTTCATCCCACCGACCGCAGCGCGTTGCGGGAACCGGTATGCATGGCAAGCTTGCTTCGTTGGCAGCACCCGAAGCACGGCGACCTGATGTTTTTCTCCAATCCGGATACCACCAACGGACGCCATGACATGACATTGAAACTCTCCCGCGACCAGGCGCTCAGCTGGCCGGATCCGGACGCACGGCTGTATGATTCGCGCTCATGCTTCGGTTACTCGTGTCTTGCCGTCGCGGGTCCCGATCACATCGGGGTGCTTTATGAAGGAAAAGGATCGATGCTCTATCTCCGGCTGCCGCTCGATGAATGGTTCAAATGAGGTTTCACTTCGCCGCCTCCAGGGCATCCAGATCGATCACCGGTTGTTTTGCCGGAGTTGATTGCCGTTCGAAGGCGCTTCCCAACTTCACGGTTTCGGCGAAGAACCCGCCGTTGCGCATGAAGAAGGCGCCGCCCTTGGCTCCGCCCGCGTAGTCGAGCCGGTATTCCCGCCGGGCGATGTCGTCACCGGTGAAGCGGGCCTTGGTCAGTTCATGCCAGTTTCCAGCGGTGTCCCGCGCCCACTGGTTGCCATGGTATGACATTCGGCCGAGGTAGCCGTTGCGGTCCGCGAAATTCTCCAGAAACGAGTGCATTCCGGTCAGATGCTTGTCGGTCTGTGGCCGCTTGAAGCTCGCAATGAGTTTCCATTTTCCCGCTTCGGGCGCGTAGAACCACGCGGTGTAGATCGTGTTTCCCAAACCGTCGGGCCGCGCGCGGTTCAGAAACCGATAGGTGGTTCCCGCCTTCCACGGATAGATATCATAACTCTGGCCGCCGGACCCCTCGTTGCCGAATTCCCCGGTGTGAACACCCTTGCCCTTTGCCAGAACCTTGATGCGCTGGTCTTCAGGAATGTCCCGTGGATTGTCCGTATGGAACGGGCTCCACACGGAGAACAGAATCCGCCGTTCGCCGGGGCCATTGACCTGTATGCCGAAGTATCCCTCGCCGAAGCCGTTGGCCATGAAGTAGGAGCCGATCGGATCCTGTCCTTCAGGCACTGTGATCTCGCTGTAGAAATACTCGATGGTCTTCCCGGCGGGCGGTTCGTAGTTCAGATGCACGGAGGGTCCGCGACGCCCCCAATAGAAACGGTTCTCCTCCGGATCCTTCACATAGCCGAGCCGCAGGTCCGCCGCGGCGGACTTCACCAGGAGATCGCTCACCTCGGCGAAAACCGCGCCGGTCTTGCGGATTCCCTGCAAATCCACCCTGACATAGCCGGCCGCCTTGACGGACACCGTGCCCAGGGAGATGTCCTGAACGGCAGTGCCGCCGACCTTTTTCTCAAAACGCTCGCCCCCGGCTGCCGCGCGGATCACCGAATCACCCTCCGGCACCTTCAGGCGGAGGCCGAGTTCGAGGTCGGCCGCGCGATCCGTCCGGAAATAAATTGAGAAGACACTCGCCTCATCCCGCCAGATCCTGACTCCGGAATTCTCCAGCCTGTCCTGTGATTCCCCGGATGCTTTTGTTAGATAGGCGTTGCCACCGAGCGGCACCACCCATTGCATGGGTTCCGCCGCCCCGGCGGAGTCCGTGAAGACGGCGCTGGCCGCTGCGAGAGCAACGAGGGATCGGATGAAATTGCGGCGCAGGATGATGGTGTTGGATGCGTGCTTCATGGATTGTTGCGGCTGGATTACCGGCGTGCTTTGAAAAACCCGAGTGTGCGGGCGAGACCGTCTTCGAGGCTGTGTTGAGGGTTCCACCCGGCGGCACGCAGCTTGTCCGCGCTGGCGCGGGAATGTTTCACATCTCCCGGACGCTCCGCGGCATGAACGATTTTCGACTTGGAATCCGCGGCCTTGATCAATTCTTCCGCGAGCTCGTTGATGGTGATGGCGCCGCCGTAGCCCGCGTTGAACACTCCGCTGACTCCGGGCGTCTCCGCTGCGAAGGAGAGCGCTCCGGCAATGTCCTCCACATGGATGAAATCCCGCGTCTGTCCGCCATCACCGAAGATGGTGAGGTCCTCGCCACGCAGGGCCTTTTCGATAAAGATCGGCACTGCGGCGGCATAGGCTCCCTTGGGATCCTGCCGCGGACCGAAGACATTGAAGAAGCGGATGGCCGCGGTTTCCAGGCGGCCTTCGCTTTGGAACATCGCGAGGTAGTATTCGCCGTCGAGCTTGGTGATCGCATACGGGCTCTTCGGTTCGGGCAGCATGGATTCGGTTTTCGGAACCACCGGGTTGTCGCCGTAAACCGCGGCGGACGACGCGAAAACGAGTTTCCTGACATCCGCGGCGGAAGCCTCCTCCAGCACGTTGAGTAGCCCGTGCACATTGATGTCCACACATTCGCCGGGCTTCGCCATCGACTCGGGCACGCTGACCAAAGCCGCCAGATGGAAGATGAAATCCACGCCCTCCACGGCCTTCCGCACCAGTTCGCGGTCGGTGATCGATCCCTCGATGAAGGTGTGGCGCAAGCCGTCCAAATTTCGACGGTGGCCGGTGCGCAGGTTGTCGAGCACGCGGATCTCCTCCGCGCGGTCTTGATAAAGTTCGACGATATGCGAACCGATGAAGCCGGCTCCGCCGGTGACGAGGATTTTCATGGCAATGGAATGACTGGTTGGAAGTTCATGCGCTGTGTGATGCCACAACCTTTTCCATCTCCGGAAGCCGTTTCTCGATCGCGGCGACAAACGCGAACTGGTTGCGGCAGCGGTCGAGGTTGTGTTGTGGACGCTTGATTTTGAAATAAACGTCGCCCTGCAGGTAATCCGTCAGGAAACGGATGCCGCACTCGAGAGTGAGCAGTTTCCCGGAAAAAGCGAGGTTCTCCAGTTCGGCGGAATTGAGGAAAGAGCGCGTGGACGCCAGATAACCGCGGACCAGCGCGTCAAAGCGGTCCATCCGCAAGTCCAGCTTGTCGAGGTCGGTTGAATCCTCGCGCGTGGTCGGCGTTGCCGTGCGCACCATGTCGCCGAAGTCATACAGCGCGGACCCCGGCATCGTGGTGTCCAGATCGATCACGCAGACGCCCTCCGCCGTTTCATCGTCCAGCAACACATTGTTGAGCTTGGTGTCGTTGTGGGTCACCCGCTCGGGAATGGTGCCCGCCGTGATCAAATCTGTGATGCGCAAACAATCGGCGGCACGTGCTTCGACAAATCCGATCTCCGACTTCACCGCCGCCGCCCGGTTCAGGGGATCCGCTTCGATCGCGGCCCTCAGCGCCTCCAGCCGCTTCGGGGTGTTGTGGAAATCCGGAATCGTTTCATGTAGCCGCGCGCCTCCGAGACCTGCGGCGAGTTTCTGGAAGTTGCCGAACGCCTTTGCCGCCTCGTAAGCCTGATCGTTGTTCTGGATCTCATCATGACCGGTAGCGCGCTCGATGAATGGATAGACCCGCCAGTAGTTGCCATGGGTATCGACCGCGTAGGGCTTGCCATCGTTGGCCGGAATGCAGGTGAGGGTCCGCCGGCGGGCTTCGGGATTGCCCTCCCGGATCAGAAGCTCCAGGGAGTGACGGGTCACCCTGGAGATGTTCTCCATCAATTGCACCGGCGCCTTGAACACATTCGTGTTGATGCGCTGGAGAATGTAGCGGATGGGCCGCAAGCCGGCCTGATCGAAGCTCGCGCAATAGGTATCGTTGATATGACCCGAGCCATACGGCATGCCGCCAACGAAGTCGGCACGGATGTCGAACAGGTCGGAAATCTCCCGGAGATCCGGGGTGGCGGCGTGGGAATTTTCACTCATGGCGCGGTGGCGACACATTATTTATCTCGTGATAACCAACAACGTCAACCCAGAATCCGGTTTCCGTCTTCGCACCTGCACTCCCATGGGTTTGCCAGCGGCCAGACATCTTGCACGTCCTGACACGCATGTTAGCCTGGATGCCATGATCCATCGTCGCTTCGGCCGCACGGAAATTCGGATGCCCGTCCTGACATGCGGCGGGATGCGCTACCAGCACAAGTGGGACGATGTGCCGCCGGAGCAGATTCCGAAGGCGAACCAGGAAAACCTCGAACGCACGATCCACCGCGCGCTGGAACTCGGCATCAACCACATCGAGACCGCCCGCGGCTACGGCAGCTCGGAAATGCAGCTCGGCTGGGTGCTGCCGAAGATCCCGCGTGAAAAACTGATCGTGCAGACCAAGGTCTCGCCGGCCGCGGATCCACAGGAGTTTCTTGCGAACTTCGGGAAGTCGATGGACTACCTGAAGCTCGACCACGTTGATCTGCTCTCGATTCACGGCATCAACAACCGCGAGGTGCTCGACTGGACGATCCGTCCGGGCGGTTGTCTCGACGTCGCCCGGCAGCTCCAGAAGGACGGTCGCTGCCTGCACCTCGGGTTTTCCACCCATGCCGCGGTGGATGTGATCCGGGACGCGGTCAACACCGGCGAATTCGATTATGTGAACCTGCACTGGTATTGGGTGAACGACTGCAACTGGCCGGCCGTGCTCGACGCCACCCGCCACGACATGGGCGTGTTCATCATCAGTCCGAACGACAAGGGCGGCAAACTCTACGAACCACCGGAGAAGCTCGCGCGTTTGTGCGAGCCTCTTTCGCCGATGGTCTTCAACGACCTCTACTGCCTGATGCGGCCGGAAGTCCACACGCTGAGCATCGGCGCCGCACGTCCGACGGATTTCGACGAACACGCCAATGCGCTCGGCTTGCTCGATCAGGCGGAAATCCTGGTCCCGCCCATCGACCGGCGGCTGCGCCAGGCCATGGTCGACGCGCTCGGCGGCGATTGGTTTCACCACTGGGAAACCGGCATCCCCGAGTGGGATAAAGTGCCCGGCCATATCAACATCTGGGAAATCCTCCGCCTTTGGAACCACGCCAAGGCGCTCGACATGGTCGAGTTCGGCAAGATGCGCTACAACCTGTTAGGCAATGCCGGCCATTGGTTCCCGGGCGTCAACGCGGCGAAGCTCGGCGAACATGACCTGCTGCCCTGTCTTTCGGGCAGTCCGTTTCCGGAGCGGGTGATCGAGGTGCTTGCGGACGCCCACCGCATGTTGGTCGGTGAGGAAAAGAAGCGCCTCAGCAGTGCGTGACTGGAGCGCCGGCGAGAACCCTGCCGAATGGGCGCGCGACCGCGCGCAACGCGGCTGTGCGAGCAATCGATCCGCCAAACCCTGCACCGCTACGGCAACCTGATCCCGCCACCCGGCAAGACCTGAGGCGAATGATTTCCACACCCATGGCAAGCGCCAAGCTGGTTTGATTTTCCAACCTTTTGATTGACGCTGTGATGTCGGTCGCGGTTTCCCAGACTGCCGGATATGATGATTCGTTTGGCGGCATGTTGTTGGATGGTTTGTCCGATTTTGGCGGCTCCGGTGCCTGTGGGGGATTTTGTCACCAAGGAAAATTCCGTGCGGCGCTGGCCCTTGGCAGCAGCCGGAAATGCCTTCGAACTCGCTCCCGGTGCCAGCGTCTCGCAAGCCGTGGCGGTGCCGCCGCTCGGCGACAAGGATCGCGAGGCCGGCGGCGAATGGCGCGGCGTCATCTCACTGGATTTGTTCGGCACTGCCCGCCCGGGCAAGGGTCGGATCATTCTGGAAGCCATCGATCCAGCCAGCGGTGAGGTGCTCGCCAGCGGAATAACCGATTTGG
Source organism: Luteolibacter sp. (assembly GCA_041686775.1). GTDB lineage: Bacteria > Verrucomicrobiota > Verrucomicrobiia > Verrucomicrobiales > Akkermansiaceae > Luteolibacter. The sequence goes on from JAWLDG010000022.1 coordinate 74,072, forward strand.
AGCATCGCGCGCCGCGTTCCCCGTGGGCGGTGATTTTCTCCTCCGAGCATCCCGGCGCGGAGGCGGCCAAGGCCTTTGATGGCGACCCCGCCACCGACTGGCATACGAACTACGCCGGCGGAAACGAAACCCCACCGCATTGGATCGGCCTCGCTTTCGGCAAGCCGACCCGCATGACCGGATTGATTTACGGCCCCCGCCAAGGCGACAACACCAACGGCGTGGCGCGCCAATACCGCGTCGAAATCCGCCAGCCCGGCGAGGATTGGAAAACCATCGCCACCGGCGAGACCGATCAGCGAGTTTCAGCGGGGCGCGGCCCGCTGGAAGTGAAGTTTCCCAAGGCGACCGAGGTCGAAGCCTTCCGTTTCGTGATCGAGTCGGATTGGAGTGGCGGTGGTTTCGGCACCGCCGGAGAAATCGAAGTGCCAGGGGTAAAACTCGATCCTGTGCCAACCGTCGCGGCCACATCCCGCGCCTGGGCGGAAATTCCTCCCGCGATGATGCACCCGCTGGAGGGAAAATCCTTCGAATTGCGGGTCCGCAACAGCCCGGGCAGCGCCGTGGTCATCGGCACGCCGCGACTCGCGCGCGTCCACGTCGCTCCCAATCCCAAGCTTTTCGGCCGCTCGAACGGCGGACTCGGTCCCGACAAACTCGGTGCCGGACTGCTGGGATTCGACGCGCTCACCGAGCACAAGCAAACGGTCCTTTCCGTGATGGAAGTCCGGCCCCGCACGGCCGCCGCACGCCAGAAACTCCGGCAGGGCGACGTGATCCTCGCCGTGGGTGAACGGCCATTGCCGGTCAACGATCTCAATCCGGGCTGGTCATGGTTTCGCGACAGCCATGAAGCGGTGATCGGTCGCGAGACGGAGGCCGCGCTGCGGGCCGGGCAAAGCACCCTGCCGCTCACCGTGCTACGCGACGGAGCCGCGCAAACCATCCAGCTTCCGCTCGATCGCAAGGCACCCTTCACCACCATGAACCCTGCCAACGATCCTGAGGCGGCGCGCTTGCTTGAGGATTGTCTCGGGTTTCTCGTCCGCACCCAGCGCGACGACGGCAGTTGGTCGGGCTGCATGATTCGCACCTGTTTTTCCGGCCTCGCCCTGCTGTCCACCGGCGAGGCTCGCCACCGCACCCGCGTCCGCAAGGCAGTAAAATGGGCATTGGAGCGCTACAAGAAACCCGACGATTACGGCGGCCTCGGGTTCTGGTTCGGCGCTTATGCCGGTATCCTCTACAGCGAATGGCATCTCGCTACCGGCGACAGCTCCGTGCTGCCCAATCTGGAAGCCCTGCGCGACTGGGCGATCGCCGGCCAGCACAATTCCATCTGGAACGTGCCCGCGCTCGGCCATGGCGTGGACGGCCTGCCCTACGGCAACAAGGCCTTGGTCGCGCCCGCCTGCCACCTTCTGGTTTACGAGGCACTGGCGATGCGCGGTGGCATGAAATCCGGCATTTGGGAACTGCTCATGCCCTACATGGAAATCAGTTGGTCGGATCCCGCCGATGGCGGCAACGGCACGCTGGGATACAATCAATCCTACAAGGATCTTGAGGAATTCTGGTCGCGCACCGGACTCTTTGCGATGGCCGCCCATCTGCGCGGCGAGCGCCTCGACATGCGCAACCCGATGATCCGCGTGATGCGCGAGCGCCACCCGTGGCTGCGGAATAGCCACGCCTACGGCGAACCCGGTGGCGCGCTTGGATTGCTCGCACTCAATCTGGTTTCCCCCACGGTTTTTAGTGAAGTCATGCGCGAATACGCATGGTGGTTCTCACTGGCTTGGGAGCCGGGACACGGCCTGCGCTTCACCACTCCCCACATGGGCGCACCCTACATGGGCGAGGAGGATCTCATCAACGCCGCCTATGCCCTTGTTCTGCAAGCTCCCCGCCGCAGCCTTCACATCACTGGCCTGCCCGCGGGAAATTCCAGGTTCCGGTGACGATCTCGAATCAGGCCACAGCCGGGACTTGCCTTGTGTTCATTCATATCTTTGGCTGGGAACACGAAATTGATGGTTACCCAGGCACAAATCGCCAAGAAGCTGGGCATCTCGCGCCAGCTCGTCACCTTGGCCCTCGCCGGCTACCCGCAGGTGTCCAAGGAATCCCGTGAGCGGATCCAGGCCGCTGCCGCTGAAATGGGCTATCAGCCGAATCCCCACGCCCGCGCCCTGAAGCAAGGGAAAACCGGTCTCATCGCCCTGTGGATTCCCGACCAAATCTCGACCCACTACTCCCACGTCGCCCGGGAGCTCGGACGCCTCGTAAAGCAGTCAAAACAAGAGCTGATCATATCTGAATTCGGCGTGGCGGACATGAATCGACTCTGGACCCATGTTCCCGTTGACGGCATCTGCGCCGTGGATGCCTCGAAGGCGGTCCAACTCAAACTCAAGGCACTGGCCGCGAATTCCTTGCCGGTCGTCAGCCTTGGAGCCTACGGCATGGCGGAGACCGACAATGTTCAAATCGACATGGAGGCGGGCACCGATGAAGTGATGCGCCATCTCATCGGCTCCGGATTCCGCCGCATCGCCCACGCCACGTTCGTGCGCAAGAACAGTGCGGGGGAGAGCCGCAGGATCGGATACTCCAAGGCCATGCGCGAGGCAGGACTGAAACCGGAGTTCATCCACTACCCGCTCAGCGAACAACAACGCCCGGTCGCCCGACAGTTGATTCTGGATTACATCCGCCAGCACGGCCGGCCCGAGGCGATCTTCTGCCACTCGGACGACGCCGCTCTCGGAATCTATCGCGGCCTCTGCGACGCCGGAATCAAGGTGCCCGCCGACATCGCCCTGGTCGGCTGCGACGGCATCGAGGATACGGAGTATCTGGAATGCCCGCTCACCACCCTCGTGCAACCGGTCGCCGAAATGTGCGCGACCGCCTGGCAGTTCCTGCAAAACCGTCTCGCAGATCCCGCGATGCCGGTCCAGCACTCGATGCTGGCTCCCAAACTCGCCATCCGCGAATCGTCCTCGCCCGGTGCCTGAGTTGCTCATTGCACGCTGCGAACGGGAAAACCGCCAATAGCAATTAGCACGTGATAAATCCGGATTGACTCGCCCGTTTCATCGGAGAAATAATCGCGGCGGAAGGAATATCTTCCATTATTCAATCCCGGACTTCATTGCCATGCCATCGCTCTCCCTACCCAATATCAAGGCCCCGCTCGACCCCGGCTTCCAGCCTGCGGTATGGTTCAACCGCCAATATGTGGAAAACGCCCGCGCCTCCGGGCAAGCCGTGCCGCTGGTGCTCGGCCTGGAACGCGAATCCGGTTTGTGCTCGCGTTTTGAAACCGTGGCCCGTCCGGGCGGCGATGCGGAGACCTTGCGCTACGTCGAGCGCATCGTGAAATTCCTGATGTGGTCCAGGGGCGGATGGAAACTCCATGTTGGCGGTCCGAAAACCATCGGCGAATTCATCCGCAAGACCTACTCGATGCGCGGCGCGCGCAGGTTCGACTGCGAAATGGCGGCCCTCGCCTACGGCAGGAAGTTCGAGGTTGTGATCACCACACCGGACAAGGTTCCCGCGGCGAAGGACACGCAAATCGCCTCCGGCGGCCATCTCAAGGGCTGTCGCATCGGATTCGATCTCGGTGCGAGCGATTACAAGGTTTCCGCGGTGATCGATGGCGAAGTGGTGTTCACCGCGGAAACACCATGGGATCCCAGGAACCAGGCCAATCCGGAATATCACTATCATCACATCTCCGCCGCGCTGCACCGTGCCGCGGCCTGCATGCCGCGTGTCGATGCCATTGGCGGCAGTTCCGCCGGCACCATCGTGGACAATGAAATCCGCGTGGCCTCACTGTTGCGCTCGATTCCGAAAAAAATCTATCCGGACGCGGCCGCCGTTTTCAAACGCATCCAGAAGGAGTGGAGCGTGCCGCTCGTGGTGCTCAACGATGGCGACGTCACCGCTCTCGCCGGCGCGCTTTCCCTCAAGGAAACAGGGATGTTGGGTGTCGCCATGGGATCCAGCGAGGCGGCCGGATTCATGGACAAGAAAGGGCGCATCCTCGGCTGGCTCAACGAACTGGCATTTGCCCCGGTTGACTACAACCCGAAGGCCGCGGCGGATGAATGGTCCGGCGATACCGGCGTCGGTGCGATGTATTTCTCGCAACAGGCCGTCAACAAGTTGCTGCCCGCCGCGAAGATCAAACTCCCTGCGAAAATGGGCCTGCCCGAGCGCCTTGTCGAAGTCCAGAAGCTGATGGCCGCCGGCGACGAACGCGCCGCGAAAATCTATGAAACCATCGGTGTCTATCTCGGCTACACGATTCCTCACTACGCGGATTTTTATGACTACGCGCACATGCTCGTCCTCGGACGCGTGACCACCGGCAGCGGGGGCGACATTGTGATTTCAAAGGCACGCGAGGTGCTTGCACAGGAATTCCCCGAAAGCGCCCGCGACATCGCGATCCACGTGCCGGACGAGAAGACCCGCCGCGTCGGCCAGGCCGTGGCCGCCGCCAGCCTGCCGCGGCTCAAATGAGCGACTCCTCCATCCGTGAAGAAACCATCACGCATGGGATTTGGCGCGCCAACGGCAAAGAGACTGCGAAATATCGACCATTCCATCCATGAAACCCCACCAGATCCTGACCCCCATTTGGTTCGCCATCGCGCTTCCGCTCCTGTCCGCAGAACCGGCTAAAACTTCCTTGAACGCACCTCCCAAAGGGTTCGTCGCGCTTTTCAACGGCAAGGACCTGAGCGGCTGGTGGGGCGCGGACACCGAAGATCCCCGCAAGTATCTCGCACTGTCCGCCGAAGCATTCAAAACGAAGCGCGACGCATCGCTCCCTAACATCCTGGCGCACTGGCGCGTGGACAACGGCGTGCTTGTCAATGATGGCAAGGGCCTGTTCCTCACCACCGAGCAAACCTACGGCGATTTCGAACTGCTGGTGGAATACAAGACCGTGCCGCTCGCCGACAGCGGCATCTATCTGCGCGGCTGTCCGCAGGTGCAGATCTGGGACTCAACGGAGCAGGGGAAGTTTCATATCGGCGCCGACAAAGGCTCCGGCGGATTGTGGAACAATTCACCGGGCTCGCCGGGAAAAGATCCACTGGTGAAAGCAGACAAGCCGTTTGGTGAGTGGAACAAGCTGCGCATCTTCATGATCGGCTCGCGTGTCTGGGTCTCGCTGAACGGCCAGCGGACCGTCGATGGCGCGGTGATGGAAAACTATTACGACCGCAATCAGCCCGTTCCTCCGCGCGGGCCGATCCAACTGCAAACCCATGGCGGAGAGATCTCGTGGCGCAATGTGTTCATCCGAGAAATCGGCAGCGAGGAGGCGAAGCGGCTGACCCGTGGTTCCGGCTCCTAGGAAATCAAGCGCGTCATCCTCACAACATATCACCAAGCCAATCAACCGCCGCAAGGCCATCATCATGAAAAACCATTCCTCTTATTCCCGCCGCTCGCTGCTCAAGCTGCTCGGCACCACGGCTGCCACAGCGCCATTCATCACCACCCGCTCGCTGGCGCAACCCGCCGCCAACACCGTTCGCCACGCCTGCTTCGGGGCCGGCGGCATGGCCTGGACCGACCTCCAACAGATCGCCAACTGCCCGAATGTTGAAATCGTCGCGGTTTGCGATGTGGACCTCAACAAGATGAAGGAGGCGAAGGCGAAATTCCCCAAGGCGCGCTTCTATCAGGACTGGCGCGAGTTGCTCGACAAGGAGGAGAAGAACATCGACTCCATCAACGTTTCCACACCCGACCACATGCATGCGCCCATCGGGGTGAGCGCCATGCAGATCGGCAAGCATGTTTACGGCCAGAAGCCGCTCGCCCACGACTTGTATGAAACCCGGCGCATGACTGAAATTGCCGCCGAGAAAAAAGTCGTCACCCAGATGGGCATTCAGATCCACGCCACCGCCTACTATCGCATCGGCGCGCAGGTGATGAAGGACGGAGTGATCGGGAAAATCCGTGAGATCCACTCGTGGTGCGCCAAGTCCTGGGGAGACACGAGCCCGAAGCATGACAAGACCGATCCCGTGCCGGATGGTTTTGATTGGAACCTGTGGCTCGGTGTCTGCGCCGATCGCCCCTTCATCGGCGGCCAGTATTATCATCCGGAAAACTGGCGCAAACGCCTGGATTTCGGCACCGGCACGCTGGGTGACATGGGATGTCATATCTTCGATCCGCTCTTCACGGGGCTCGGCCTTGGCGCACCGACCGCCGTGCGCTCCGAGGGACCCGCTCCCAACGATTACAACTGGGCGCTGGACGGCAAGGTGATCTATCAGTTCAAGGGGAACACGCTCACCGAGAAGGAAACCCTCAACCTTTTCTGGTATGACGGTGCCGCCAGCCCGCCCGCCGAGGTGATCGCGAAAACCGGCAAAACCGGACTCCCGCAATCCGGCTCCATCCTCATCGGCACGGATGGAGTGATGCTGTTGCCGCACTATCAACTGCCCGAGCTTTATCCCGCGGAAAAATTCAGGGACTACAAACTTCCGCGCATCAAGGGCGTCAATCACTGGGGCCAGTTCATCGACGCCTGCCGCGGTGAGGACAAAACCGACGCGGATTTCGCCTACTCCGGCCCGCTCACCGAAGCCATTCTGCTCGGCGGCATCGCCTCGCGTTTCCCGAACACCACGCTCAAGTGGAGCAGCGAGCATCTGAAATTCAATCACCCGCAAGCCAACGAACTCGTCCGCAGGGATTACCGCGAAGGGTGGAAAATACCGGGCCTTGGCTGAATCCATTCACATCGATCATGAATCCAAATCCATTTGACGAAAAACTCTTCGTCCCCGACGGCATGCCCGCCGCGGAAGCGCTCGCCCGCGTCACCCACCTCGGCATCGGCGCGCATCAGGACGATCTGGAATTCATGGCCTTCCACGGCATCCTGCAATGTTTCGCACGAGACGACCGCTGGTTCGGAGGTGTCACCTGCACCAACGGCGCGGGTAGTTCGCGCAGTGGCCCGTATGCCGATTTCAGCAACGAGCGCATGATGGGCATTCGCCGCCAGGAACAGAACACCGCCGCGGTCATCGGCCAATACGCTGCCATGATCCAGCTCGACCACCCGAGTTCGATGGTCAAGGAGCCGGCGGAAACCGCGCTCGTTTCCGACCTGACGGAAATCCTCCGCGCCACCCGCCCGGATGTCGTTTACACCCACAACCCCGCCGACAAACACGACACGCACATCGGCGTCACCATCGCCGCGCTGAATGCCATGCGTGCCATGCCGGGCGATGAACGTCCGAAACAGGTCATCGGCTGCGAAGTCTGGCGCGCGCTCGATTGGCTGGCCGACGACGAAAAAGTCCTGATGGATGTCACCGGTCGCGACAACCTCGCCGCCGCGCTCAACGGCGTGTTCGACTCACAGATCGCCGGCGGCAAGCGCTACGACCTCGCCACCCTCGGACGCCGCTCGGCCAATGCCACCTTCTTCGATTCCCACTCCACCGACGCCGCCACCCAGCTCATCTACGGCCTCGACCTCACCCCGCTCGTCGAAGACGAAACCCGCGACATCGCCGAATACGTCTGCGGCTTCATCGAGCGCTTCAACGCCGACGTGCGCCAGAAACTCAACCGCCAGCTTGGCATCTCCTGATGGAAATCATCATCCAGCCCACTCCCGAAGCGGCCACCGACATCGCCGCGCGCATCATCGCCAAACTGCTGCGTGAAAAACCCGCTGCCGTGCTCGGCCTGGCCACCGGCAGCACGCCGCTCCGGCTCTATCAGAAGCTGGTCGCGATGAAACTCGACTGGAGCCGCGCCACCACCTTCAACCTCGACGAATACATCGGCCTGCCGCGCGAGCACCAGCAGTCCTACCACAGCTTCATGTGGAAAAACCTGTTCCAACATATCAATATCAAACCGGAGAACATCCACATCCCGGACGGCAACGCCGGCGACATCCCCGCGATGTGCGCCGCTTATGAAACGGCCATCCGCGACGCCGACGGCATCGATTTGCAGTTGTTGGGCATCGGCAGCGACGGTCACATCGGCTTCAACGAGCCGAGTTCCTCGCTCGCCTCGCGCACCCGCATCAAGACGCTCACCGAGCGCACCCGCCGCGACAACGCCCGCTTTTTCGGCAGTGCCGACGAAGTGCCGCTCCACGTCGTCACCATGGGCATCGGCACCATCATGGAGGCCCGCACCAACCTCATGCTCGCCTTCGGCGAAAACAAGGCCGCCGCCATTGCCGGAGCCGTCGAAGGCCCCGTCACCGCGGACAACCCGGCCTCCGTGCTCCAGTTCCACCCGTCCTGCAAAGTTTGTCTCGACGAACCCGCCGCCGCACAACTCAAGCGCGCCGATTACTACCGCTGGGTTTTCTCCAACAAGCCGGACTGGCAGACCTGGTGAGAAGCTCGGGTTTTTTGGCAAACACCCGGACGCAAGCTTCGCCCTCCAAAAAGAATGCGGCGGCCCGGAATCACCCGGGCCGCCGCATTTTGAGAATCCATGATTCACTCAGGCGTCACGACGAGGCGGACGAAAATCCTGCCCGCACCGGTCGGAAGCGTGTATTCGACCGATTCGCTGGTATTGTTGAGATTCGGGTCTCCGGCGTCCACATCAGCCCAAGCGCTCAGGTTCGATGAAGTTTGCACGAGGAACTCGGTGCCGTAGGCGGTATGGTCGATATTGCCGCCGTTGGGCCAGGTCACCTTGCCAGCCACCACGCCGGGATTGGCGGTAAAGCTGGAGCCGGTTTCGCCGAGGAAGTATTCGATGCCGTTGCTGACACCGTCGTTGTCGAAATCCTCGCCGGGCGTGCCACCGCCGGCATTGGCATCGGCCCAGGTGGAGTAGCCACCCGTAGGTCCGCTGGTGACCGATACCACTCCCGTTCCGGAGAAATAGGTGTCGTTCTTGTTGTCGGCCGACGACGCGGTGGAACCCCAGGTTCCGGCCGCTTGTTGGGAAGTGCCGAAGAACAGGGTATCCACCACTTCCGTGCCGGACACGTCAACCTTGCCGCCGCTGATCACGAGCTTGCCGGAATTGGCGATCGACACGCCATTGATGGCCAAAGTACCCGCACTGACGACGGTGTCGCCGGTGTAGGTGTTGGCACCGGTGAGGATCAGGGTGCCGGTTCCGGATTTCACCAGCTTCGCGCCGTCGCCTGACAAGGCACCGCTGAGGCTGATGTTTCCGCCAGTGGTGTCGAAGGTGGTCCCGGTGGTGGTGCTGGTGAGAGTCATCGCCAGGGTGGAGGACCAGGGAGCGGTGGCTCCGACCGTTCCGCTGCCAAGGAGAACGGTGCGGGTTCCGGTGCCAGCGATGGTGATGCCCGCCGAACCGAGATTGAGCGTGCCGGCGTTCAGCGCGTAGGTCTGGGTGACCGTGGAAGCGGCATCCCCGAGTTGCATGCCGCCGTTCGCGGTGATCGTGCCGGCGTTCTGATTGAGGCGGGTGGAATGGCTGGCGGTGGTGGAGCCCAGTTTGATCGCACCGCTGAGAATCATCTCCGCGGCGGAAAAATTGGCGATCGTGGCCGCGTTGCCCATGGTGAAGCTTCCCGCGTTGATGGCACCCGCGCCGGTGACGGCGGTCGTGGCATTGGTGGAAACCGTGAACGCGTTGGTCACGTTCATCAGTCCGTCGATCTGCAGGGTGGATGGATTCCATGCGATGTTGGCGGATGCCGCCGTCACAGTGGCTCCGTTCTCCACCACGATGCCGGCACCGGTGCCATTGGCCGTCGAGAACTGGCCGCTGGTGGTGAGGTTGCCGCCTGAGACCACTAGCAGGCTTCCTGCGCCGTTCACGGCCACAGCCGAGGTGCCGCTGGTCGTCCCCTCAATGGTCAGTTTGCCTCCGGCGACCGTGGTGGTGCCGGTGTATCCGTTGTTGCCGGTGAGAACCATGGTGCCCGCTCCCGCTTTGATCAGGTTGTGAGCACCGGCGGTGCCGTTGCCCATGTTGGTGCTGATGACCAGGTCACGCAGTGCCTCGCCATCCTCGACGGTGAAAACCGTATTGTCCTGCCGCAGGTTGAGCGATGGCAGGCTGATGGTGGATTCCTCGGCCGAGGCAAAGGTGTTGAGTGCCGAGGCACCGGCAAAGAAGTCGATGTTCGAGCCGGTGATACCGGTGATGCTGCCGCCGGTCATGTTGACCACGGCGCTGCCGAGCGTCTGGTTCGACGTCGTGTTCACATGGAGATTGCCGCCATCCAGATTGATGACGCTCAAGCGGGTGGCGTCGGTGCCGTAACCGGTGGCATCCCCGGTGCTGAGGCGCAGGGTGCCGCCGCTGTTGACGGTGACGGTCCCGCGGATGGTTCCGCTGAAACCACCGCCGCCAGTGAGGTCGAGGACGCCACCGTTGATGGTCGTGCCACCGGTGTAAGTCTGGCGGGAGGCGATCGCCAGGGTGCCGTCGTTGTCCTTGGTCAAAGTCGCGGTTCCGATGATTTCATTGACGCCGGCGTCGCCGGTGAAAGTATAGGTGTTGGCTGCGTTGTTCACCGTCACGGATTCCGGCATCAACTGGCCCTCCAGCGTGATAGATTGATCTTCGGATATGTCGCCGAAGACCACCGAATCGCCGCTATAGAACAATTGATCGCCTTCCAGCCAGTTGGTTGCGAACCCAAGATCCCAGTAGCCGTCGTTGGAAGCGGCATTCCAGGTCCGGGTGCCCACACCGCCCGCGGTGAAGATGTATTTCTGGTTGACCGTGTCATCACTGAGGGTGCCGCGGTAGAGAACTGACAGATTCGCAATATCTGTCACTGCGCCGCTGCCATAGGTGAACACGTCATACACCGTGCTGGCGACCGGGGGTGCGGCGAAGATCAGGCCGACCGGTCCGGCGAAGGTCACTCCATTGGCGGTCAGGCCGGTGGTCGTGGCATCGCCGGCGAGCACGAGGGTCGAACCGCCGTTCATCGTGAGCAACTGGTTGGTGCTGCCGGATCCCCTCAATTTCGCGCCTGTATTCACGGTGATCGGCGAGGTGAGCGAACCAGAGAGATTCAAGGTTCCGTTGTTGATCGTGGTCCCTCCGACGTAGTTGCTCGCTCCGGAGAGGGTAACGACCTGGGCATTGGTAGTAGTGCCGCCAATCGAGTTGGCGCCTCCGATACGCACGATGCCGGATCCCGAGATCGCGTTGGCGACCGTATGCGCGTCTTGGCGGGCAAAGGTGAGCGTGCCGTCGTTCACCACCGTAGCGCTGTCGTCGGCAAGTTTGCCAAAGTTACCGTAGTTCGCATTGAAGGTGCCCGCAGCCGTGCCGCCAACGCGCACTTCCGTGCCGGAGCCAATGGTCACCGTTCCCGTGTTGGAATTGGTTGCGGCGATGATGTGGCCGAGGTCGAGATTGTCGAATCCCGTGCCAGTGTCGCGATACTCCAGATTGCCGCTACCGGAGACGGCACCTTCCAATTTCAGCCAGCGGGCACTGCCGGCAATGTTTTGGTTGTCGATGAAGGAGGTCGTGGAGTCCGTCAATGTGATGGCGTTGTTCCAAGTCCAGTTGCCCACCGAACCGGTGAAGTTCGTGCCGGTGGCGATGCCGCCGCCGCCGAGGGTGATGGTGCCGGTGCCAAAGGAGGATGCCTGATTCCAAATGGCGCGAACGGTGCCGCCGGTGATGTTCCAGTTGATGGCACCGGGCGAGGCGTTGCCCGTATCGAGCTGCAGGGTGCCCGCTCCTGACTTGGTGATGGTGGCGGCGAGGGTGCCAGCGGCGAGGCCGAGCGAGCCGGTTCTTGCGGTGGTGGAGTTGCCGATGGTGAGTGTGCGGCCGGAGGCGGCATTCCAAGTCTGATCGGCACCGATGCGAACGCGCTGGAGGGACGCGTCCACCATGGCCGCTGACATGTCGATGCCGGAGCCGCGCAGCACGACTTCCTGTCCCGCAGTGCTATTATTGACGATCACATTGCCGCCCGGTGAAGTGATACGGATGCCGGCCCAATCGACGAGTGCGCCGGTATTGAGAATGCCAGTGGTGGCATAGGTGGCGTCAAACACGGCCACATCGTTAGAGGTCGGGGCGACGAGACCGGTCCACGAGGAGGTGGCATTCAGGGCGTCGGCGTTGTTCGCTTTGACCACGTCCCCGGCGAACGTGACGTTGGCAAGTACGGCGAAGGCCCCGAGCGAGGCGAGGAGGAATCGATTGGATTTGATTTTCATGGGGGTATCGGGTTTGGGTATATGGGGATCAGTTGAATAAAACTGGTGAAAGATTGCATGCGCCCACTACGGGTGTCCCTTACAAAAAACCGGTTGGTTTATCAAACCATCCAAGTTGTTTGTAATCGGCTTGGCAGCAGCAGGTTCCGCAAGTCACAAGACCTCGTCCGCAGTGTCGCCCCCACTGATGCGTTCCCAGGTGCGGAAGATGGCCAGCATCGAAACGCCCGCCACCGCGAACAGCACCAGCGCATAGTGCGGCTTGCCGTAAAGCAGCGAGCCGATTCCGAACAGCGAGCCCCACACCGCGAAGGCCCCCAGGAAGATGCACAGCACCTTGAGCGCCAGCCGCGGCCTGATCCGATGACCGCCCTCGGCGACGATCTGGTCCTCGATGTGCTTCCAACCAGGCCCGCCGGGGCGGGTCTTGCGGACAAAGCGCCTCAGCGTTGCGTCATCCACCGGCGGCGTCATCAGGGTGACGGACACCCAGCAGGCGGTGGTGATGGCAATGCCCATCAGC
>JAWLDG010000023.1:0-84875 GCA_041686775.1 Luteolibacter sp.
CCCGCTTGATCCACCGCTCATGTGGCGTGAGCAATCTCGACTACCTTTTTCTCAAGCTCAGAGCTCAATCCCTCCAGCAAAACTGACGGAGAGCCTTTTCTTTTTCCCTTCCAGCACCTGCTTATGCGCCGAGCCTGGCACCGCGCGGAAGCCCCTCCGTTTCCTCTGCGTCCTCCTGTAAAATGCTTCTCCCTTCAAAATCTAGATTCCTTGGCGCACTTGGCGTCTTGGCGGTGAATTTCTGAAAAAAGCGTCCCCCCCCGCAGACTCCGCGCCTCCCCAGTTCTTCTTCATTTCAGCATTTCAGCATTTCAGCATTTCAGCTTTTCAGCTTTTCAGCTTTTACCCCCAAAAAAACTGTCACCTTTCCAGACACACTCGCTCGGACATATTTTCCTTCCCCGTCTGGCACCCGCCGTGTTTTTTGTCATTTGACGAATCTCTCCGCCCTCCATCCGGAGTGGAAACGCACCAAAAATCCACCCAATCCACCCTGGCCGAAACCTCTGGCACAGCCACTTCCACAACCCGCGCCACCATCAATCCTCCACAATCCAAGATCTCTTCTCCTCCACTGTTTGCTGATCAGTCAGCATCACCGGCATCGCGCAGCGACGACGGGACACTTCTTCCCTGAACACTGAAAACTGAACACTGAAAAACTCATCTCCATGAAAGCAAAAACCACACTCCGCCACTTCCTCGCCCTTGCCGGCAGCTCGCTGCTCGCGATGTCCTACAGCCACGCTGACACCCGCAACTGGGACGGCGACACCAGCGCTTCATGGTCCGACGCAGCGAACTGGGACACCGCTCCAGCCGATAGCCTGACGACCGACATCGCCAATTTCAATCTCGCCACCTACGGCGGCAACCCGGTCTTCGCCCCCGATGCCGGCACCACCAGCATCAACGGCGTCACCATCGGCGCCGGCAATGGCGCGATGACCCTCACCACCACCAATCTCAGCATCGGTGCCAGCGGGATCTCCATCGCCAACGGCGCCGCTGCGTTCACCACCACCGGCGATGTGACCCTTGGTGCGAACCAAAGCTGGCTGAATCATTCTTCGAGCCTGTTCTCGGTTTCCGGCGGCACGATCTCCGGGGACCGTACTCTCACGGTAGGCGGAACCGGGGACACAACGATCTCCAGCGTCATCTCCGGTAATTCCAACGGCCGCCTGGTCAAGTCCGGCACCGGCACCTTGACGCTTGGCGCCACCAACACCTACTCCGGATACACCACGGTCTCTGGCGGTGAGTTGATTCTGGACTACTCCACCAACGATGATTCCAAACTCGCGGATGTGGAGGAGTTGACCCTCGCCGGCGGCTCTCTTGTGCTCAAAGGCGGCAGCCACACGGAATTGGTCAGCTCAACAACCCTCTCGGAGTTTTACGTCAACAGCATCTCACGTGATGGCGGTTCTGCCAAAATCAACCTCGGGCCCCTTGAAATCAGCGGCGCTAGGAATAATGCAGCATTGGCGATTTCCGAAGACAATCTGGCGACCACCACCACCGCCAACGCGAGCGGCATCCTTCTTCAGGGCAGAGTGACCATAGGTTCCCATTTTGGTGCCAATGCCGAGGACGTTGACGGCAACATCGTGGCGTATTCCGGCTACACGTCTGCCACGACCGCAGGCGGAGGTGCACTCACCGTGGTCAACCAATTGACCGGCGGTGGCACCATGGCAGCCGACTTGGACAGCTACGCGCTCCGGATTGTCAATAGCGGCAGCAGCGATGTTCTCGATCTGGGTAGCAGTGATCTGGAGATGACTAACAACGGGTCGCTGCTCTACGCGGGTGGTGGCGACAACAATTACACGATCAATGGAACCAGCGGCTGGGTTGGTGTCGATGGTTTTGGACAAACCTTCAATCTCTACGTCGTTGACGGTGCCACTCTGATATTGAATGCCGAAGTGGGGCGGAATCGACCTAAATTCCTGAAATCCGGCGCTGGCACCTTGGTTTTTGGTGGCGATAATTCTTTGTATGATGCTTACGTCATGGAGGGTGTGCTTCGCGTCACCCACAGTGGTGGCTTGGGGGATACGACTCCAAGCACCGTGCAAAGCGGTGCCGCCCTGGAACTCGCCAACGACATCTCCATCGGTGCCGAACCTCTCAATCTCGATGGAAACGGCATTTCCAATGGCGGTGCCCTGCGCAACCAAGGCGGCACCAACAGCTTCGCGGGTGCCATCACCATCGGCACCAGCGGCGCACGCATCAACGCCGATGCCAGCACCTCGCTGACCCTCACCGGCGGCATCGTCACCGCAGCGTCGCAGGATGTCACCATCGGCGGCGCGGGCGACACCACCGTCTCCACCACCGCCATCAGTGGCGCGGGTTCTCTCATCAAGGACGGCAATGGGACCCTCACACTCTCCGCCACCAACACCTACTCCGGCGATACCACCGTCGAGGATGGCACCCTGGCCCTTGGCGACGGCACCAACAACGCCGGCCTCAGTGACTTCGGAACCTTGTCAGTGGCTACCGGCGCCGTGCTCGACCTCGACTTCAGCGGTGGCAGCCCCGATGCGGTCCTGCTGCTCAACTTGGGCGGGAGCCCCATGGTTGCGGGCCAATATGGCCACACGGACAGCGGAGCCACCAACGGCGGCGCAGGGGTTGGCTTTTATGATGCCTTCTTCGCTCCAAATACCGGAATCATCAACAACCTCGACGGCAACACGACCAGCATCGGCGCCCTCTTCTGGGACGGCGGCTCCAGCAACATCGGCACCGACGGCGACGCTGTCAGCGACGGTGGCAGCGGCACCTGGGACACGACCATCCAGAACTGGGACGTCGGGTTCACGGGGCATGTGAGCTGGAACAACGCCAACCTCGATACCGCCTACCTGGGTGGTGGCGGCGGAACGATCACCTTGGGGGACAGCATCACCGCCGGTGGCATCACTTCGAGCTCCACCTACACGATCAGCGGGTCCGACACACTCACCTTCGACGTCGCTTCGGGCACTCCGGTGATCGACAACCCGGCCGACCTCACCATCGACGCCCCCATCGCCGGCAATGACGGGCTGCAGAAGGACGGCGGAGGAAAACTCTACCTGAGCAACAACAGCAACAGCTTCACCGGAGGTATTGTTTTCAACAGCGGCTCTTTGGTCGCCATGAAAGATGCAGCTCCCTACACTGGATGGGGTTCCGGAACCGTGACAATCAATGGTGGGACCATTGAACCGTCTTCCTACGGAGAGTTCACCACAGGAAACAACACGATCTGGAATGCCAATTTCAGCCTTTACCGGGGCGTAACCGGCACGACCACGTGGAACCACAACGGGAATGTGACGCTCGGAAACGACGTCACCTTGAACGCCCCGAACTCTACCTTCCATTTGATCATCGACGGCTCGATCGGAGAAACCGGAGGAAGCCGCAGCCTGAAGATCGACGGCGGGATGACCTGCACGATGAATCAGGCGGGCACCTACAGCGGCGGGACGAACTCGAGTGCGAACGGGCTGAACATCAATCACAGTCAGGGCATCGGCACCGGCCCGCTGACCATTGAAAGCGGCACCCTCGACAACACCTCGGGAGGGGCGATCACCCTGAGCACCAACAACGCTCAGAATTGGAATACCAACTTCACCTTCACCGGCACCAACGACCTGAACATGGGCACCGGGGCGGTGACGATGAATGCCAACCGGACGGTCACGGTGGCGGCCGGCACCTTCACGGTGGGTGGGGCCATCGGGGGAGGCAGTCGCCAGCTTACCAAGGCCGGCAACGGCACGCTGGTGCTGGGTGGTGCCAATAGCTACTCGAACACGACCACCGTCTCTGCCGGCACCTTGGCGCTCGTCGGCGGCAGCCAGAACTCCGCCATCACGGTGAACAATGGGGCCACGCTCGGCTTCACCCTCGGCTCGACCATCACCTCGACCAAGTCGCTCACCCTGAACGCCGGCCATTCGGTCAAGGTGACCGGCACTCCCACGTTGACGAGCTACACGCTGATGACCGCCGCTGGCGGCATCACCGGCACGCCCAACCTCAATCCCGCGATCACCGGTTATGAATTGGTAGTGGATGGAAACGACCTCAAGCTCAACTCCACCGGCGCCGCCTCGCCCTACGACACCTGGTCCGGCGGCGCGGCCTTCGGTGACGACGCCAACGGCGACGGTGTGGGCAACGGCCTGGCATTCCTGCTCGGCGCGGCCAACCCGAACGTCAGTGCCCTCGACAAGCTGCCGACCGTCACCGAATCCGCCGGCGGCCTGGTGCTGACCTTCCAGATGCTCAGCGACACCGCCAATGGTGATGCCACGCTTGCCATCGAGCATAGCAACACCCTTGCGAACGGATCGTGGACGGCGGTCCAGGTGCCCTACAGCAGCGGCACGGTGGGCGATATCGGGTTCAACATCACCGGCACCGGTCCGCTCAACGTCACCGCCACCATCCCGGTGAGCAAAGCCGCCGGCGGCAAACTCTTCGGCCGCCTCAAAGCCGAGAACCCCTGATTCCCACACCCTTTGCTCCACCGCCTGGCTTCAAGCAAGCCAGGCGGTGGCGGCAAAAATCCCGAATCCGCAATCCCTAATCCGCAACCTCCCATCCTTCCCATGAAGCCAAATCCAGTCCTCCGCACCGCTATTGCCCCCATCATCCTCGCCACCACGCTGGCTGGTCCGGCCAATGCCGCCACCTTGGTTGGCTTCGAGGCGGAGTCGGCTGCCTTAGGAGCCTTGAAATTACAGCCAAAGCCAACCAACCGAATAACCCCACAAAACCACCAAAGAATATGAAATCACCCCTCAAACTCTTCCTCATAGCCGCCGTTTCTACCGGCGGTCTGAATGCAGCGACACTCAGCATACTGGACGGACTTGCCGGGCCATCGGGCACTGTACTCGCGGAAAATTTCTCCGCATCCAGCCTCGGAGGTGAGACCTTTGCAAAAGGAAGGAGCCACGGGCAGACTTTTACGGTCGCAGATGGTACAACCATCGACAAGATTGCTGTCGCTTTCTACAATTTCCAAGAGCCTGTCGATGCATGGACCGATACGGTCACCTTCAGTTTCTATTCGGTAAGTTCAGATGCCGAAGCTGCCACACTTGTCACTGTTTCGTTGCTTGATTCTGTGTCCTTCAGCATCGCCGACCTGGCCCCTTCCTTGGACCCTGGCGACACCTTCACCCTTTCTTTCGATGTCGCCAACACAACGGCATCGACGGGTGATGTGTTTGCCTGGCAGTTCACCGGCGTCCCCGGCGGATCAACTGGTACATGGGCGAGTATCCGCCAAACCAGAACCAGCGCAGACCAGGCACTTATCTCCCCCGGTAGAGCTTACTTAGGGACAAACGCAGTTACCGATGAGCGTGATAACTTCACTTACGTGGTCGCCGCCATCCCCGAGCCCTCCTCAATGCTGCTCGTCGCCTTCGGTGGTCTCGCCTTGATGCGCCGCCGCCGCTAGAGGATCAGTTTTTGGCCCTCCTGTATTCTTGTGTCCAACCTGAAATCACCATCGCCAGGCCTTATTCTCATGCGCCCCTTGGGTTTTTTCCACCGCTCCGGCCTCACCGGCAGGTAAGGGAACGGGCCCGCCCGTGGCCTGCCAACCGTTAGCAATAACAACGAAAACACGATACAAACAGAATACGATGAAAACACGATACAAACAGAATACGATGAAAACACCTTACAATGTCCTCCTCGCAGCCACCGTATTTGTCGGTGGGCTTGACGCGGCAACATTCGACATACTGCCCGGACTAACCCCACCCTCGGGCACTGTACTCGCGGAAAATTTCTCCGCATCCAGCCTCGGAGGTGAGACCTTTGCAAAAGGAAGGAGCCACGGGCAGACTTTTACGGTCGCAGATGGTACAACCATCGACAAGATTGCTGTCGCTTTCTACAATTTCCAAGAGCCTGTCGATGCATGGACCGATACGGTCACCTTCAGTTTCTATTCGGTAAGTTCAGATGCCGAAGCTGCCACACTTGTCACTGTTTCGTTGCTTGATTCTGTGTCCTTCAGCATCGCCGACCTGGCCCCTTCCTTGGACCCTGGCGACACCTTCACCCTTTCTTTCGATGTCGCCAACACAACGGCATCGACGGGTGATGTGTTTGCCTGGCAGTTCACCGGCGTCCCCGGCGGATCAACTGGTACATGGGCGAGTATCCGCCAAACCAGAACCAGCGCAGACCAGGCACTTATCTCCCCCGGTAGAGCTTACTTAGGGACAAACGCAGTTACCGATGAGCGTGATAACTTCACTTACGTGGTCGCCGAGCCCCCTGCGGGATCCGGTTCGGCTTTCCGGCTGACCATCACCCCGAACGCGTCGACATCCGGCAACTTCGACTTCGAATGGGCCAGCCAGGCGGGGAAGGTCTATGACCTGGTGAGCGACATCGGACTGTCGGCCGCTCCGGACACCTGGGCGGTGTGGGACGGCAATGCGGACATCCCTTCGGGCGGTGGCACCACTTCCGTGTCCAACGTCCCCGGCGGTGGTGACTCGAAGCGCTTCTTCGCGGTGATCGAGAAGGATCCGCCGTCCTTGTCCGAGTGAAGCTTTGACGCGCCGGGTCCTGGTTTTCCGGGCGGTTGGACCTCCGTCGACGGCACCGGCTCCGTCCGGGATGGCCGGAGGCAAAGCGCCGCTACAAACACCCAAGCGCAGTGTCTGAACATTTTTTCCGGAGTATTGGGTTTCACCCGGAAGAAGGAGAATGGGGGGCGTCGTCTGGAGGGACGGCGCCCCCGAATTTCAAGAAGCTTGAACCCCGTCACCCGTTCAACCCGAACTGTCACTTTTCGAGAGACACCTGCTCGGGCAGATTTATGATTTTGCGAGAGAGAATACACAAAAAACCCTTGTAGTCCCGTCATGCGCATGAGCGCTGACTCCCAAACCCGTCCAAGACAGCCACAAAGATCCACATCATGAAATACCAACACCACCTCGCCGCAGGGCTTTGCGGCTTTGTCCTCCTCTCTGGGATCGCCTCCACCGCCGCCGCGGAAACCAGCCATAGTTGGAACCCTTCGGCGGTCGACTTCAACGCGCTGGGCCTTGCCGCCATCAGCTCCACCTCGAATAGCCACAAGGCCCCGGAGCAAGGCGCGATGGATCGGACCGCAAGCTACCGTGTCGCCTTCTCACAAGCCGGCAGCTACGACCTGTATGTCCGCTGGATTCCCGGATCCTTTTATTTCGGCAATTCCTTTGGCGATACGCCGCAATGGATGGAGGTAAAGGGTGCCCCGGATCCCATGGGCGGGTATGTGTGGCTGAACCTTTCCGAAAAATTCGCCAACAAAAAAACCGGCGACTTCACCTTTGAAGTCAAGGCGCCGGGCAGCGAGACCTTCAAGATCGCCACCCGCACCCGAGACACCCGGATCGATGCCTTCGTCTTCGGCAAGGCGAAGGGGAAATTCACCGACGCTCAATTGGATGCCGCAGTGGCAAACCATCCTGCGGCCAAGGCGGCCGGCTTGGTGGGCTTCCAGGCGGAGGCTGCCAGCGCCTTTGGCAAAGAGACCGTGCCCGAGGAGGTCCGGAAGATGCAGGCGGAGTATGCCGAGCGCCTGAACGGTCTGACCAAGGAGATCAAGGCGGCCCTGCCCAAGCCGGACGAGGCGAAAGTGGCCGCATGGCTTGCGGCGGTCAAAGCGGAAGAGGCACCTGCCAAGGAGGCCGCTGCCACCGCGAAAGCCGTCGCAACCCTGCAGGCCGCAGAGGGCAAGCTCAGGCAGATGGAAGAAAACCTGAAATACGGCCCCAAGACGCTTGAGGACGCGCAGGAGGAATTGGCGCGCGCCAGGGCAAGAGGGGAAGAAAACCCGGAGAAGGCGAAAGAATTGGAAAGTGCGGAGAAGTTCCTCGCAAGCCGTCAGAAGGACATTGAGAAGCTCAATGCGGGCATCGAGAGTGCCAGGGCTGCCGTCGTGAAAGCCAAGGCCGAACTCCCTGCGGCCATCAGGGCCGCCGATGCAGCCCAGAAGGCGTATGAAAGCGCCATGGCAACCACATGGAAGGCGATGGATGCGCTGGGAATGGATGGCATCCTGGGCAGCACCGCGTTGGATGGCAAGCTGGCGCAGGCCATGGTCATCGCCACCGCAAACCCGCGCGACCTCGCGAAATTTGCCGCGAAAAGCCCCGGGAACAAGAACCTGATCGAGCAGCTTCTCGCCAACAAGGATCTGATGATCCAGATGATGGTGGCCGACGGCCCCACCGGTGGAAAATTCGGTGAGGCGATGAGGATTTACACCGACATCCAGAAAGCCAGCCCCAAGGCGAAGGAGGGAGTTTTCCAAAGGCTCGCCTTGGCCGTGAGCCTCGCGCACGCCGTGCCAATTGAAAAGCAAGCGACCACGGGAGGTGATAGCATGGAAGGCGACGATGCGGGTGCTGGTGGTGCCTCCGCCAACATCATCGATCCGGTGAAACGATATCTGAGCTACGAAAAGTGGTATCAGGGCGGTGAACTCGACCCGGGCTTCAAGGACCTGAGCGTCTGGAACATGGCCATGGGGGTGAATGCGAACGATCCCGATGAGGTTCTTGCGTGGGGGCGTGAGATGCTCCGCAACCTGCGGCCGGATAGCGTTCCGGATGATGGGGATACCTCCCTCTATGTCGATGTGGTCAACATGGAGATCCGCTATGGCAGTGGGGACGTCCAATACGACCGTCCGGAACTCGCCCTGATGCAGAATATCCTGGCCAACGGCGGCATCTGCGGACGGCGCGCGTTTTTCGGACGCTTCGCACTGCAAGCGTTTGGAGTGCCCACCGCCGCCCGCAAGGAACCCGGCCACGCGACGCTCGCGCACTGGCATCCTGCCGGCTGGGCAACCCGACTGGGCGGCGAATCCAAACCGGGCGAAAATTGGCGTCCGGGAGGTCGTGGCTTTTATGCGGCCATGAACGATTCAAGAACCAGATCGTATGGCGCGGATGTCAATTTCCATGCCAGCAGTCAGGCACGGGAAGATGCGGCCGCATTCATGAGGGTCAAGAGAGCCCAATGGATCGGCGCGTTGGTCGGTGAAGAGCCGAAGCCGGGCCTCATTACCTGGAGCGGCAAAAGCAGAGGTCCCAAGCCCTTGAAACCGGGTGAGGTCGAGAAGCCGATCTTCTGGAACGAACTGGCCCTCCATGAACAAAGGCGCATCATCGCCGGGCTGAAGTCGGCAAAAAGCGCATCCTCCGGCACGGCTCCCGTCGCGGCGACAGAACCGAAGGCGACTGGAAAGGTCACCATCGACAACAAAGGCGTCATCACCATTCCAGCCGCAGCCTGCAGCAGCCCGACCGAAAGCACCAAGGCCCTGTACCGGGGCGGGCATACGGATCAGATTCTCTTCTTGCAGGACAAGTCGGGAGAGACGCTTCTGCATCTCTCGCGCTACAGCAAGGAGTCTGACACGTTTGAATACACCTTCGATGCACCCAAGGCCGGCAAGTATCAACTCGTCGCCAGCGTCGTGACCCCCAAATGGGATCAGCACCTTTTTGCGACCCCGAATGGCGGAACGCCTGTTGAAATGCCGCTACCCTACACGATCGGTCTTTGGGGCAAGACCGAACCGGTCGTGATCGAACTGAAAGCAGGTACAAACGTCCTCAAGTTCCACGGGCCTGCCCGGGTCACGCTGGGTCAGTTCACCCTCACGCCAATGTAACAAGGGGAACTCCGGGGAGGGTGCCTCCGACCGAAATGCGGCCGGAATCACTCTCCCCTCCTGGATCCCGCAACACATGCAAACTCCTGACCTGAAAATCCAATGATGATCCACCGACAGCCGCATGCGGCTTGGGTGCTTTCCGCCCTGATTGGCGTCATCCCCATGAAGGCATCTGCAGGAGAACAGCCGGCACCCCGGCCCAATATCGTGTTCATCATGGTTGACGACATGGGATACGGCGATCTTGGCTGCTACGGCAGCAAAACCATGAAGACACCCAACATCGACAGGATGTGCGGCGAGGGCATGCGCTTCACCGACTGCTACTCCGGGGCTTCGGTCTGCGCTCCGGCGCGCAGCACGCTGATGACGGGTTATCACATCGGGCATACGCCGGTAAGGGGCAACAACGGCGGGACACCGCTGTTCCCGGAAGACGTCACCGTGGCCGGCGTGTTGAAGAAGGCCGGCTACGTCACCGGTGGCTTCGGCAAATGGGGACTTGGAAACCAAGGTGGGCAGGGCGCGGCGGAGAAGCACGGCTTCGATACCTTCTTCGGTTATTACAACCAGGTGCATGCCCACGACTACTACACGTCCCATCTCTTCCGGAACAGCGAGCGGGTGGAGCTTGAGGGCCCCGTGCATTCCGTGATCTCGAACGGCGAGAGGATCGAGCGAAAGGGGAAATACTCCCACTACGCCATCCGCGATGAAACAATGAAGTTCATCAGAGAAAGCGCCAAAAGCGGCAAGCCGTTTTTCTGCTATGCTCCGTGGACGCCTCCTCACTCCGATTTGGTCATACCGGAAGACGATCCCGCCTGGGATTTGTTCAAAGACAAGGATTGGCCGGATCGGGCAAAGGTGGTTGCCGCCATGGACTCAATGATCGACCGGCACGTCGGTGAGCTGCTCGCATTGCTCAAGGAACTGGGAATCGACGACAACACCATCGTGTTTTTCACCTCGGACAACGGAGCTTCGAGAAACTGGCCCGGCCTCCATGATTCCAGCGGTGGACTGAAAGGGATCAAGGGCTCCATGTATGAAGGCGGCCTCCGGGTTCCCATGGTCGTGCGATGGCCCGGAAAGATCCGGGGCGGGACCGAAAGCGACCTGCCATGGTATTTTCCGGATGTCATGCCGACGCTGGCCGAGCTTGCGGGTGTCTCGAAAGAGGTCCCCGGGGACACGGACGGCATCTCCATCATCCCCACACTGCTGGGTCAGGGTGCGCAGAAGAGGCATGAGTATCTTTTCTGGTCGGGCGCGGTTCGGATGGGGAACTGGAAAGGAGTCGGCAAGCCGGGGAAACTCGCACTCTACGATCTCGGCAGCGATCCTGGCGAAACGAACGATCTCGCCGGGAAACATCCCGATATCGTGGCCAAGTTGACGGAATTCATGCGGGAAGCATGGACCGAACCCCGCAGCCAGGAGGCGGACGGCACCTACACGGGTCGCGAGCAGGGACATTGAAGGATCCGCAGACCCGCCAAAAGACCATACATGCAATCACAAGTTCGATAAACCTACCAACATCCGGAACCACCTTATGAAAATGAAGTTCACATTCATCGCGGCAATCGCACTGGGATGCCCCTTGGCGGCATTCTGTCAGGAGAAAGCCAAACCCCTGAAGGTCTATCTCCTGGCAGGCCAGTCCAATATGACGGGAATCGTCGCGGCAAGCACCCTCGAGCACCTCAAGATGTTCCCCGACACGGCCAAGGAGTTCGCGCCCCTGTTTGACAAGGAGGGCAACCCGGTTGAGCTCGACAGCGTCTATGTCTCCCAATGGAAAGGGAAAGACAGCGGAAAACTCGCACCCAGGTTTGGTGGAGGCAAAGGCGTCCGGTTTGGCCCGGACTTTCCGTTCGGGGTTTTCATGCATGAGGCACTCAACGAGCCGATCCTTCTTATCAAGACCTCCGAGGGCGGCAAGAGTCTCAACTACCACTTCAGGCCACCAAGCGCCGGAACATGGACGCCGCCGCCGGGGCATCCCGACCTGATCAAGAAGGATGCTCTGCCCCCGCCACCCAATCTGCCGATTCCGGGCAAGCTTGATCTCCCAGCCGACTACGTGCCGGGCAAGGACGTCAAGTTGACCAAAAAGCACATGGGCTTGGTCGGGTTCAAGGGCGCCGTGATCGGCAAGTTCAATGGCGTGTCACCCCTTTACATTTTGTCCGGCCCCAGGCAGGAGTTGGAAGGCAATCCCTTTCAGAAAGGCGATCTGATCCTCGGTGTCGACGGTTCGGGATTGCGCGATGACCCGGTCACACAGTGGCGGGATGCCTTTTATGGATCCGCGTCGATCGAGGGCGACTGGATGATCACGGTCACCCGTTGGCGCCAAGGCAAGATCGAAACCTTCGACTTCGACATCAGCGAATCCATCGAAGGCGGGCGCGCCAAACTCCCCGCACACATCGAATCGATGAAGCAGGCAGCCATCGAGAAGGAAAAGATGAGAGGCGGCTACTACCGGGACATGATCCGATACACCAAGGACGTGCTGGGCGACATCAAGAAGCATTATCCGGATTACAACGAGGCGGCCGGGTATGAGTTGGCCGGCTTCGTCTGGTTCCAGGGCTACAACGACTATGTCGATGGCGGGAACTATCCCAACAGGGACAAGCCGCGCGGATATGAACAATACACCTGGTTGCTCGAACATTTCATCCGGGACATCAGAAAAGACCTGAACGCCCCGAAACTTCCCTTTGTGATCGGTGTCCTGGGTGTGGGTGGCGATCAGGCCCCCCCGACCGACCAATTGGGATATTTCCAACAGGCCCAGGCCGCGGTTGCGCAGAAGCCCGAGTTTGAGGGAGCCGTGGTGAACGTCCGGACCGGCAAATACTGGGACCACCAGTTGGAGGCGCTTGAGGCCAAGTCGCGTGAGATTGGTAAGAAGTCGAACGAGCTCAAAGAGCAGGGCCTGCAAGGCGCGGAACTCAAGGCGGCCTATGCCGAGTATCGTGCCAAGCACATCACGCCTCTCGAAGAGGACATTCTCAAGAAAGGGATCTCGAACCAGGGCTACCACTACCTCGGTTCGGCCAAGATCATGTGCGGCATCGGCAAGGCCTTTGCCGAAGCAATGATCGAGCTCGAAAAAAAGTAAGCGGAGTTACGAGCACCGAGCACCGAGCACCGAGCACCGAGCACCGAGCACTGAAAACTGAAAACTGAAAACTAACCAGTCACCCTCATGAAAACCACCCTCCACACCCTCGCCGCCATCCTTGCGATGGCACTTCTCGCGCCGCTCGCCACCGCCCAATCGGACCGCCAGTCGCAGGGCTTCAAGCTCCACAACATCTTCAGCAAGGACATGATCCTCCAGCGCGGCAAGCCGATCAAGGTCTGGGGCTGGGCGAAGCCTGGTTCAGCAGTGAAGGTGACCTTGGGCAATGAGTCCATGGAGGCCGCCACGGCAGCAGCCGCAGCGGTCGATGTCTTCGGTTACGAGGAAGCCTACAAGGGACTCGGCAAATGGGAAGTCACCTTCCCGCCACGCGAAGCCAGCACCGAGCCGGTCACCCTGGCCGCGACCAGCGGTGGGGAAACCATTACCCTCGGCAACATCCTTCTCGGCGATGTCTGGGTGATGTCCGGCCAAAGCAACATGGCCTTCCCTCTCAACAAAACCAATGGCCGCGACCTGGCGAAAATGGCGAACAACCCCAATCTCCGCCTGTATTCCATCACCACCAACGAACAGGCCACGATGCAGGATGACATCCGCCCCGAGGCGATCGACACGGTCAGCGGCGGTTGGGACGTTTCCTCGCCCGAGACGGCTGAGAATTTCTCCGCCATCGGCTACGTCTTCGGATTCCACCTCCAGAACGCCCTCGATATCCCGGTCGGCATCATCAAGAACGCCCGAGGCGGCGCGTCGATCGAAAGCATGGTGCCGGTCTACAAGTTTGATGAAGACCCATTGGCCAAAGCCCACGCCGACTATATCCGCCAGCGGATGGCCGAGTTCGATCAGGAGGCCGAAATCGAGAAGACATGGGAACAACTGAAAGCCAAGGCAAAGAAGAAGGGGGAGCCCGAACCCCCGCGGCCCGGACCGGGTGATCTCCGCTCGTGGAATGTGCCCGGCAAGAGCCCCGGCCATATGGGCAGCGTGCACAACGGATTTTTCGGCGTGTTCAAGGGCTACAACTTCAAGGGTGTGCTCTTCCATCAGGGATATAACAATCTAATGAGTTCCGACCTCCTCTATAGGGTGCTCACCAGACTGATGATCGAGGGTTGGCGCGAAGAGTTCGACGACCCCCAGTTGCCCGTTGCGGTGATTGGCTTCTGCGCGGGTGGCGAAACCCAGAACGAGGAGAACTTCGAGAAGCTTTTGATCGAAAGGGGACCCTGGATCCGCGAAGCCCAGCGCCTCGGCGTGGGCGACGTGGAGGGTGGGGCGGTCACCGCCTTCCTGCCGGGCTACGACGTTCAGATCCCCGGTTTGCATCCAAGCAAAAAACGCGAACACGGTTGGCGCGCCGCACTCTGGGCGCTCAACAATGTTTATACGGATCAGTCCAGTCAGTGGAATAACTGCATCTCAGAACTCATCTCCGCAGAGCCAATGGGAGACGTGTTCGCTCTGAAATTTGACAAGCGCGTCAGAACCGATGACGGGAAGGATTTCAGCAGAGACAGCATCCTCAAAGGCTTTTCCATCGCCGGCGAAGATGGCAAGTTCTACATGGCGCATGCACGGCACGCCGAGTGGGAGGGGAACTATTGGAAGCATGGGCACCGCGAGATCCACGTTTGGAGCCCTCTGGTCGAGAAACCGGTCGCCGTCCGCTACGCCTGGGCCAACAGCCCCATGGGTAATCTCTATCACGATGGTAGGCAGGATCAGCCGTTCCCCAGCTTCCGCACGGACGACTGGGACTCGGGGATTAATCCGGAACCAGGCCAAAAGGCACTGGATCGCAATCAGACGAAAGAAATGCAAGCCGATGCGCAAGCACGACTGGAATACCGCCGCATGGAAGAGGCCAAGCGCGCCGTGCAGATTCTCGAACGCCTCAAGACACTCGGCAAGTGACCGCATGGTAAGAATGAACCAATAAAAAACAAGTGAAGACCCGGGATCTGAATCCATGTGAATCAATATAAAAAAGAATCGATGATGACTCAAAACCAGACCATAAACCGCCGGATCCACCGGAAAGCAGGACAGACAACGATGGCGGGCCGAACCATGTGTTTGACCCTCACGATGGCGATTACCGCCATCACGCAAACCGCGAATGCCGACGAGACGAAAAACAGCACCTGGAGGGGTTGGAACACCTTTGAACCGGATCCCGAAGCGCTCGGCTTCGCCTCCATCAGCACGAGAGACAATAGTGGCAATGCACCCGATGAGTCGAGAATCGATCGCATCGCCACCTACCTCGTGCCGTTTGCCAATGCGGGCACCTATGACTTATACGTTCGTATCCAGAAAGATGGCACGATGTTTTTCAGCACGGTGTTCGGCCATGATTATCAATGGCAGGAAGTGAAGAACCTGAAGGCGGAAGGCGAGTATGCCTGGGTCAATCTCTCGGAAACATACCAATCAAAGCAGAAGGATTTAACCTACGCGGTGGATGCCCCGGGCGCCAAAGTTCTTGGCATCGCCAGCCGCAACCGGGGGAAGCGTATCGATGCGTTTGCCTTCGGCCTTGCCGACAAGACCTTCACGGACGACCAGTTGAGCGCCGCTGTGAAGGGTAAAACCGAGCCCGGACTCATCGGTTTTCAGGCCGAAAGCGCCTTGTCATTCGGCGAAGATAAACTGACCGAAAACGGTTACCGATTGATGACGAAATATCAACAAATGCTCGAAGCATCCTCAGCCGAAATCGAAAAACAACTGCCGGCGATTCAGCCCGAGAAGCAAAAAGCCCTTCAGGATCTCATGGCGGCGCTCAAATTGCAGTTGATGAATTACGAGCTGCAAAAACTGTCGTGGCGGCGGGCGTATGAGCACAAAGAGAATTCTCTCAAGTCTGCGCAACGACGCGTGAGTTTGACACCGATCTGGTTGGCAAATGCAGAGGTTACGCTGCGGAATGCGCTGGCCATGGAGGATGGCCATGAAGACAAGGCAAGAGCCATTGAGGCCGCCGAGAAGCGCCTGAGCGACATCAAGAAGAATGTAGAGAAGTGGCAGAACGATCTTGCCAAAGCCGAAGAACAAATCGTTCAGGCCAGGGAAAACAAAGCCAAATATGATGCGGAACTCCAGGTCGGAACCGATGCCACGGCTCAGGCCTATGAGGCCCTTGCAAAGGCGGTGGGCGCGCTGAACATCGACAAGTTCTTGGCCAGTGATGCGCTGGACGAGGCACTTGCCATCAATGCCGTGATTTCCTCGGCAAGCCCGTTCAAACTCGCCAAATACGCCCAGCAGGGACCTGATCATGAAAAACGGATCGAGCTGCTGCTCGGTTCGAAGCCACTGATGATCCAGATGCTGGTCGCCGACGGCCCTACTGGAAACCAGTTCGGCCCCGCTGTCGAAATTTACCAGGCCATCCTGCAAGCCAGCCCACGGGCCAAGGAGGGCCTCTTCCAGCGACTCGCCCTGGCCGTCGCCCTCGAGCACGCCACGCCGATTCAACTTTCAGTCGCAAAGGCGGAAGGTGATGAGCCGCAGTTTGCAGATCCGGTCCAACGCTATCTGACCTTCGAAAAAGCCTTCTTGGACGGCGAACTCGATGCCGGCTTTGAAGGCTTGGATACCTGGCATTTGCGGATGGTGGTCGACGGGGAAGAACCCGATGAAATCAGCACATGGGGCAGACAAATGCTGGGCAACTTCCGGCCCGACCATATGACCCGCAGCCATGACCGGCGCTATTCGCAGATCGTGGGCACGGACGTCCCCTACGGCAGTCAATTCGAGAAGCTCGGCTGGGATCGGGATGATCTCAACTTTTATCAGAACATTCTCGCCAACGCCGGAATCTGCGGGCGCAGGGCGTTCTTTGGACGCTTCATCCTGCGCGCCTTCGGCATCCCCACCACCGCCAGATCCGAGCCAGGCCATGCCGCTTTGGTGCGCTGGACACCCGACGGCTGGGTACCATACCTCGGTGGAGGATGGGGCGTCGGAAATCGGACGATCTTCCATCATTACCCGTCCGACCTTGATTTCCTCGCCAGCACCCAGGCCCGCGTGAACCCGGAGCGATTCATGAAAGTGAAACGTGCTCAATGGATCGGCAGTGCCCGGGGCGAGGGCATCCAATTCGGCTACCACGACAACGTCCGCCGCAGACATTGGGGCAAATATGTCAAGCAAAGCCTGGATCAGATCAACGTGCCGGGGCCGTGGAACATCGTGTCATCCATCACGCAACATGCGATCATTCGGGAGCTTAGCGCGGCGGCCCGTGAAGCCGTCGATGCGGAGCTAGGCGAGTCCAACGAACCTCAATTGGATGATGCCCTCGCCCCGATCGACATCCCCTCCACCGAGCGCAACATCACCGTCAACGCTGATGGCACGATCCATATCCCTGCCGCCGCTTCCACCACGCCGACCAACAATACCGATGCAATCCGTTTCATGCCGAGCAATCGCGGTGGCATCCAGGTGCACTTCGGCCAACAAGCTGGTGCCGAAATCCTGGAATACACGATCAATGCACCCAAGGCCGGCAAGTATCATCTGACCGCCAATCTGGTAACGCCCGCGCCAAAACAACACCTCTTCCTCAAGGTCAATGGTGCGACGGATCGGATCGATGTTCAGTTGCCCTACACCATTGGCATGTGGGGTGAACTCGAACCCGTCGAAATCGAGCTGAGTCAGGGCAAAAACACCCTGTCGTTCCAGCGTGGTCACTATTTCCAAAGAGGCGTAAGCATCCGCGATTTCACCCTGACGCCCGTTAAATAAATCTCCAATCGTCCAAGAGGGATTCAGGAAATGGCGTCAGAAGACGAACATCGAACATCGACCCGTTCTATCAAGAAATGAAAACGATAAGACGCATCCTCTTGTGTTCAACGGCACTATTTGCAGCGACGTCCCTCTGTACTGCCAACACACTACTCACATTCAGTGAGCTAAGCGATCTTAGCGGGATATCGGACCATAAGATCGCAATCCAGACTGGAAGCGCCGGGGGCATATGGCTCAGGCAATCCGGGCAGGCAGAAAGCAACGGAGGGACAGTGATATCTGGAGGCGATGATTTCCATTGGCGCAGACAATGTGATCCAGGTCGCTTGGATGCCCGTTGGTTTGGCGTGCGTGCAGACGGTCTCCATGATGATTCACCTGCACTACAAGCGGCAATTGATGCCCTGCCACCAGAGGGAGGGAAAATACTCCTTCCTGCCGGCCGCATGCTTTGCAAAACAAGCCTTACCATCAACCGCTCATTTGTCACGATTGAAGGCACGAATTGCGGACTGATAAGCAAACACTTTGAACCCGGAGGAGAAGTAGGAAAGGGTTCTCTATTATTCTTCTCAGGATGTGATGGCATCGTTATTCAGCCTCCCCCGAAACTGAAAAACCAGAAGAAACGCCCTCCTCGCCTCGGGGGCATCTCGCTTCGTGAATTCGGAATATCCGGAACCGGCAAGCAAAATGGACAGGTTGGCATCGTCGTTAAAAAAGGAGACAACTGGAACTGGGGTTCTACCGACGGACTTATGTTGGACCGCATCTATTGCATTGAGCTTACTTGGGCCGCCGATATGACCTTTGCCGATATGACGGTTGTCACAGGCTGCTGGCTTTCAGAATGCGGTAATGGTCTTCGACTTCGACGGTGCGTTTACAACCTCATCACGGATACCTGCTTTGCTGATAATGATGGCATAGGCATTCTGATTGAATCAGGTAAAGGATCAGGAATTAGCAACTCCGTTTTTGTCCGTAACAAGGTAGGAATCATCGTGGAAAAGGCTGAAAACATACGCGTTACCGGCAGCATTTTTGATGCAGACCATGCTGGCGGAAAGCGCCAGGATGAGGCTATGATCAAGAGCATCGAAAATAAGGGCCTCCTTGTTACGGGATCAAATTTCCAAAACCGTCAGGAAATGATGAATGCTGCAATTATGTACAAGGGCAACACACCGACCGTGGCGGGTTGCTCATTTCTCGGCAACTTCACAAATCAAACCGCAGCCACTAATGAATAGTCGAACAAGACACGCCGTGACACCCCCTGTCAGCCATTCAGTTTCGATGATTTTCAGTAGATACAACCTTAACCCTGTGACCGACGTGCGCCCACGCTGGTAGTGGTGCACGCGTTTGGTCCTTCCCCAATTCGATGTTCGATGTTTCTTCCTCCTTCTTTCCCTCTTCATAATTCCAAATTCATGAAAACCACCATCCACACCATCGCCGCCATCCTTGCGATGGCACTTCTCGCGCCGCTCGCCACCGCCCAATCGGATCGCCAGTCGCAGCCCTTCAAGCTCCACAACATCTTCAGCAAGGACATGATCCTCCAGCGCGGCAAGCCGATCAAGGTCTGGGGCTGGGCGAAGCCTGGTTCAACAGTGACGGTGACACTCGGCAAGGAATCCGCCGAGGGCACAACGGCGGCAGCCGCACCTGTCGATGTCTTCGGCTACCAAGAAGCCTACAAGGGGCTCGGAAAATGGGAAGTCACCTTCCCGCCACGCGAGGCCAGCACCGAGCCGGTCACCCTGGTCGCGACCAGCGGTGGGGAAACCATCACCCTCGATAACGTCGTCGTCGGCGATGTTTGGGTGATGTCCGGCCAGAGCAACATGGCCTTTCCCCTCAACAAAACCAACGGCAGCGATCTGGCCAAAATGGCGAGCAACCCCAATCTTCGCCTGTATTCCATCACCACCAACGAACAGGCCACGATGCAGGATGACATCCGCCCCGAGGCGATCGACACGGTCAGCGGCGGTTGGGATGTTTCCTCGCCGGAAACGGCCAAGGAATTTTCCGCCATCGGCTACGTGTTCGGATTCTATCTCCAGAACGCCCTCGATCTCCCGGTTGGCATCATCAAGAATGCCCGTGGTGGCGCGTCGATCGAGAGCATGGTGCCGGTCTACAAGTTTGATGAAGACCCATTGGCCAAAGCCCACGCCGACTATATCCGCCAGCGGATGGCCGAGTTCGATCCGGAGGCCGAAATCGCCAAGATGTGGGATAGCCAGAAAGCCCGGGCCAAATCCAAGGGAGAGCCCGAGCCCCCGCGGCCCGGTCCGAATGATCTCCGCTCATGGAATGTCCCCGGCAAGAGCCCCGGCCACATGGGCAGTGTGCACAACGGCTTTTTCGGCGTGTTCAAGGGATACAACTTCAAGGGTGTGCTGTTTCATCAGGGATACAACAACCAAGATAGCGGCGCCATCCGCCCGAAACTCTATCGGGTGCTCACCCGACTGATGATCGAGGGTTGGCGCGAAGAATTCAACGACACACAAATGCCTGTTGCCGTGATTGGCTTCTGCGCGGGCGGCAAAACCCAGAACGAGGAGAACTTCGAGAATCTCTCCATCGAAGGCGGCCCCTGGATCCGCGAAGCCCAGCGCCTCGGTGTGGGTGACGTGGAGGGTGAGGCAATCACCGACTTCCTGCCCGCCTACGACGTCCAGATCCCCGGTTTACACCCCGGCAAAAAGCGCGAACACGGTTGGCGCGCCGCGCTCTGGGCACTCAACATTGTTTATGATGAAAATTTCAATCGTTGGAAGGGCTCCACCACAAAACTCATCTCGGCGGAGCCAAAGGGAGACGTATTTGCCCTCAAGTTTGACAAGCGTGTGAATACTGACGACTGGAACCCCATCCTCAAAGGCTTTTCCATCGCCGGCGAAGACGGCAAGTTCTACATGGCGCATGCACGGCACGCGGCATGGGAGGGGAACAACTCGGCCAACGGGTGGCGTGAGATCCACGTCTGGAGCCCCCTCGTCCCGAAACCGGTCGCCGTCCGCTACGCCTGGGCCAACAGCCCCATGGGCAATCTCTATCACGATGGCCAACAGGATAGACCCTTCCCCAGCTTCCGCACCGACGACTGGGACCTGCCTGTCAACATGGAACAAGGCCAGCGGGCATTGGATCGCGATCAGTGGAAAGACATGCAAACCGATGCGGAAGCACGACTGGAATACCGCCGCCTGGAAGAAGCCAAGCAAGCCGTACAGATCCTCGAACGCCTGAAGACGCTCGGGAAATAAGACCGGCCAGGATTCAAACCAAAAACAGAAATTGAACCACGGATTACACGGATTGACACGGATGAAGAAAATGATGGATCTAATTGAAAAGCGCGGCAGCTCCCTATCCGTGCAAATCCGTGAAATCCGTGAAATCCGTGGTTAAACCCCTGCAACTTCGGAGTTCGGATTCAAGTCTCTCCAGAATGAAAGCATGAAAAGAATCTCCATTCCATCACTCATGATTGCATTCTCCGCTGCGTTTTTTGCGACCGCAGCCAGCGGAGACGAGCCCATTCGACAGAGCCACGACTGGGGGCAGCCGCTGAAAGACTTCAACACGCACAACTACCTCTCGGAGGTCGGCCAGCCGTCTGCCGCGCCTGACGCACTGTCCGAGACCTGGGTGCAGTATCTTTCCGGCACGGACAAGGACCACACGGTCGATTGGGATTTCTACGTCACCAAATGGAGCAAGATGCAGGAATGGAGCCGCCTGCCCGTGCCCTCCTGCTGGGAGATGCACGGCTTCGGCAGACTGACCTACGGCGATCCTGATTCGGGCGAGAAGGGGAGTTACAACTACAAATTCCGCGTGCCCACGGAGTGGGAAAAGACGCGGCGTGTCGAGATCGTCTTTGAGGGCGTGGCTCTGGAGACTTACGTCTATCTCAATGGCAAGGCGCTTTCAGAGGCACCCCACGGCGGTGGGTTCTACCGATTCAGTTACGATGTGACCGATCACCTTGACTACGGCGGGGTCAACCTGCTGGAAGTGCATATCGATAACGACGCCCCGACCTATCCCGGACTCGTTTTGGCCGAGGCCGGAGACTATTGGCGTTTCGGGGGTGTTTTCCGGCCGGTTTATCTCGAGGCCAAGCCGATGGCCCACATCGATCACTGCGCGATCGATGCCCGGGCCGATGGCACGCTGCGCGCCGAGGTTTTGCTGGCGGGCGTCTCCCAGCCCGCTCGGCTGACAGCCGTCGTGACCGGTGCCGATGCCAAGCCGATTGGCGAAGCGATGACGGTCGATCTGGTAAGCGGTCAGGAAAAGGCAGAACTCACGGGCAAATTCAAGGAACCTCTTTTGTGGAGTGCGGAATTTCCCAACCTCCACCATCTGGAGCTCAGCGTGGCCGTGGCCGGGAAGACCACCCACACCACGCGTGAACGATTCGGCTTCCGCACGGTTGAAGTGCGGCCCGGTGAAGGGCTCTTCGTAAACGGTGTGAAAGTGATCATCCGCGGCGTGAACCGCCACACCATGTGGCCGGAGACCGGAAAGACCGTGAGCGAGGAAATCGACCGCATGGATATCGAACTGATGAAAGAGATGAACATGAATGCCGTCCGCGCCGGGCATTATCCGCCGGACAAGCGCTTCATCGAACTCTGTGACGAGCTGGGCATCTACGTGCTTGAGGAACTCGCCAGTTGCCAGCAGTTGCTTCCGACCGAGACCGGGATCCCCCTCGTCCGGTCCATGATCCGGCGCGATGTCAACAGCCCGAGCGTCATTTTCTGGGCCAACGGCAACGAAGACGGTCACAATCCGGAACTGGATCCCTATTTCAAGGAGGCGGATCTTCAAAAACGCCCGGTCATCTATTCCCGCCACGGACGCGAACCGGTCGATGGCATCATCACCGACCACTACGAGCCCTATGCCGGCATCGAGGAAATCATCGAGGAAAAGAAAATCTACATCGCCACCGAGCTGGGCCATGCGCTCTACGACGGCGGTGGCGGCGCGGGGCTGGAAGATCGCTGGCGGCTGATGATGAGTGCTCCGCTCACACAAGGCCTCTTCATCTGGACCTTGCTCGACGAGGGCGTTCACCGCAACGACCTGGACGGACGTCTGGATACCCAAGGCAACTCTGCCCCTGACGGGTTGGTCGGACCCTATCGGGAAAAAGAAGGCAGCTTTTACACGGTTCGTGAACTGTTCAGCCCGATCCACATCGAAATGCGCAAGCTGCCGGAGAACTTTGATGGTCGGATCGTAATCGAAAACCGCTACAACTTCACCAACACCAACCAGTGTGGCTTTCGTTGGGAATTGGTCACTTTCCGTGGGCCGCATGACAAGCAGCCCGGGCATACCGTCAATCACCGCGGCACCGTCACAGCTCCTTCCATCAAGCCCGGCACCAACCCGGATTTTCATCGTGGCTGGCTCGAACTGAACCTGCCGGGCGAATGGAAGAAATCCGATGCCTTGCGACTGACTGCGACGGATCCGCATGGTAATGAGATTCTGACCTGGACCTGGATGACAGGCACCGCCGCTGAGCAGCGCGCGGCGATCGTGCAGCCGGGAGAAGGCAAGGTGACCGCACGTGAAGCGGACGGAAAGCTGGTGTTGGCGGCCGCGGACGTCGAGGTCGTCTTCGATGCGAGCAACGGAAATCTAAGCCACATCCTGAAAAACGGGAAGAAGATCTCCCTCGGCAACGGTCCGATTGTGATCCCCGGTGAGCAAGAGTTGGAGAAGATCCAGCATTTCCCGGAAGGGGGCAACCATGTGGTCTTGGTCCGTTACGCCGGTAAATCGTACGGTGGCAGAATGAGATCGGCCCAGTGGACGCTCATGCCCAGTGGCTGGTTGAAGTTCGACTACCACTATTTCCCCATGGGCGCGCAGGCATACTTTGGCATCAGCTTCGACTACCCCGAATCCAAGGTGAAATCCATGACCTGGCTAGGACGCGGTCCCTTCCGCGTGTGGAAAAATCGGCTCGTGGGGCCGACCTGGGGCGTCTGGAACAAGGACTACAACCAGACCGCCACGGGTGACACGGAAAGCGTCGATGCATACGACTACCCCGAGTTCAAAGGCTACCACGCCGACGTGCGCTGGGTCGTCTTGCACACCGACGAGGGTGACTTGACCATCGTTTCGGAAGATGAATCGCTCTTCTTCCGAAACTTCAGCGCCGACTATGCCAAGTCGGACGGAAGCTTGGGAACCAATCCTCCTTTTCCCAAGGGCGATCTTTCCTTCATGGATGCCATCCCGCCACAGGGCAATAAGATCGGCAAACCCGTTGATGCACCGGGCATGGGACCGCAGGGCAACCGGACCCGGCTGGCAGGTGATGTCTACCGAACCCTCTATTTCAAATTTTGAAGCATTTGCCGAACGTCACTTTTACTAATGACAGAATACATCAAAATCCAATGAACCGTCACCTGATACACCTCGCCCTGCTCCCTTTTCTAGCTGTTTTTTGCGTCGCATCCGCTGCCGAATGGCCTGAAGGGGTGCATCGCATCGACCATCCTGCCACGTCGGATGGCTCCACACAGCCCGCCATGTTTTACGCCCCGCCGGCGGGAGCCAAACCGGTGCCA
Source organism: Luteolibacter sp. (assembly GCA_041686775.1). GTDB lineage: Bacteria > Verrucomicrobiota > Verrucomicrobiia > Verrucomicrobiales > Akkermansiaceae > Luteolibacter. The sequence goes on from JAWLDG010000023.1 coordinate 24,296, forward strand.
CTGCTGGTGGGGCTTCACACCTGGAGCGGCGGCTACACTCAGACCGACAATGGCGCTGCATTCGCCCGTTGGTGCATGGATCAGGGTTGGGCGTTTATCTTTCCCCATTTCCGCGGTCCGAACAACAGGCCCGAAGCCATGGGTTCGGATCTTGCCGTGCAGGATGTGATCGACGCGGTCAACTGGAGCAAGAGGAACGCCTCGATCGACCCGCAGCGCATTTACCTCATCGGAGTCAGCGGTGGGGGGCACATGGCTTTGCTCATGGCGGGCCGGCATCCGGAGGTTTGGGCGGGCGTCTCAGCCTGGTGCGGGATCAGTGACATTTCCGCTTGGCATGCCGAGCACACTCCGGATGGAAAACCGGACAAATACGGTGGCATGATGGAGAAAGCCCTTGGGGGCAATCCAAAGCTCTCGAAAGCGGCCCTTCAGCAGGCCTTGCACCGCTCTCCCGTTACCTGGCTGAAGGCTGCAAAAGACGTGCCGATCGACATCAATCACGGCATCCACGATGGCCGGAAGGGCAGCGTGCCCTTCCGCCATAGCCTCCACGCCTTCAATGCGGTGGCAGGCGAGTCAAATGCCATTCCAGAGACCGACATTACCCATTTTTACGATACTCTCTCGCCACCCAAGGATGCGCCAGCGTTCGACGCGGACCCTCTCTATGGATCCAAGACGGTTCGCTATCGGAAGGTGTCCGGCAACTCCAGGGTGACGATCTTTGAAGGAAAGCATGAGATCATCTACCTGCCCGCGCTGAACTGGCTCGCCGCACAACGCAAGGGGCAGCCTGCCATTTGGACCATCGATTCGCCGGTGAAAATCCCACTGGGTGGCGGAGCATCAGGAAAGTAACGCTCGCCCCTGTCATACCCAGCTCATGAAACACCGATTGATCGTTGAATGTGGTTCCAAAAGTTTCATGCACGTGGTTTCTCAAATCGCCAAAGTTCGGTTTCGATCACGCCTTGGAACCGCATTCACTACCGGAACTTCATCACCATGATTCGCTTGCCTAACTGGTGGGGCTGCAAGGCCGTCAAGACGGATCGCTACCTTTACACCGAATGGCGGAAGAAAGGCACCATCACCCATCGCATGCTTTTTGATCACGAACTGGACCCGATGGAGAACATCAACATCTTCGACAAGCCGGACGCCAAACCCGTGGTCGAGCGTCTCAGCGCACTGCTGGAGCCTCATTGGAAAACCAAGCCTTAACCCACCGCATCCACTCACACATTTTTATGATGATCCGCAAAAAATCCCGCCTCACCGCCTTTCTTCCGTGCCTGTTTGCGACTGGTCTTCTGCTACCGGTCTCTGCCGACACGGATTCGACCACGCCCCGACCGGCTGCGGATCGCTCGACTGGTCAGTCACTCTGGCTGAATTATCAAGAGCTCGATCCGGGGCTGCAGAATGACTGGTCGGCCATAGTTGGGCAGGTGTTCTGCCCGGGCACTTCCGCCATTCTGCTCAATGCGCGGAACGAGTTGCAAAAGGCTACCGGGCAAATGACAGGCCGCAAGGTCGTGGTCACGGACTCACCTGCGGGCGACGGGACGGTTCTGCTCGGACGGTTGGACCAGCTCAAGGATTACCTTCCCGAGGCTGCGGCGAAAAGGGCAAGGGCACTCGCGGAAGGTGGCTACCTGATCGAGAGCATCACGATCGATGGAAAATCCGCCACTGCCATCGTCTCCCCGGATGATGCAGGTGTGCTTTACGGGGTCTTCCATTTTATTCGATGGATGCAGACAGGCGAATCTCCCTCCCGGCTGAGCTTACGCAGCGAGCCTGCGATCACCTTGAGGATGTTGAATCACTGGGACAATCTGGATGGAAGCATCGAGCGCGGCTACGGGGGCAGAAGCCTTTGGAAGTGGGAAGAGCTTCCGGAACAACGGAGCCCGCGCTATGAGCAGTATGCGAGGTATTGTGCTTCAATCGGGATCAACGCCGTGGTGCTCAACAACGTGAACGCCAACCCCCGGCTCCTGCGGGAGGACTACCTGAAAAAGGTCGAGGTGTTGACCGGTATTTTCCGCACATGGGGTATCAAAACCTATCTCAGCGTCAGTTTCGCTTCTCCGATACGCCCCGAGGGCAAAGTCAAGGATCGTCCGCGCTGGCGCGGTGTCGGCGATCTGGTTTCCGCCGATCCGCTCGACCCCGACGTGCGCCAATGGTGGCAGGCCAAGGTGGATGAAATCTACACCCTGATCCCGGATTTCGGCGGATTTCTCGTCAAGGCGGACTCCGAAGGCCAGCCCGGCCCGGCAAGCTACGAACGGACGCATGTGGACGGGGCGAACATGCTCGCCGATGCGCTGGCTCCGCATGGCGGCACTCTGATCTGGCGTGCTTTCGTTTATGATAACAAGGGCGACGACCGGGCAAAAGAAGCCTATGAGGAATTCAAACCCTTCGACGGCAAGTTCCGCGACAATGTCTTCATTCAGGTGAAGAACGGACCTCTGGATTTTCAGCCGCGTGAGCCCTTTACGCCGCTCTTCGGCGCCATGCCGGAAACCAAACTTTCCCTGGAGCTCCAAATCGCAAAGGAATACCTCGGACATGCGACGACACTTGCCTACCTGGGGCCGATGTGGACGGAAGTTCTCAGAGCCGATACCTATGCCGAGGGTGAGGGATCGACGATTGCAAAGGTCATCGACGGCAGCCTGCACGGAAAAGATCGAAGCTGTATTGCCGGAGTTGCCAACACCGGTGACGGCGACGAATGGTGCGGCAGCATTTTCAATCAGGCCAACTGGTATGCCTTCGGTCGTCTGGCTTGGGATCCACGACTCGGGGCGGACGAGATCGCCAAAGAATGGATCCATATGACCATTCCCGCCGATGCGCCGACGCGCGCCACGATCCTGAAGATGATGATGGGTTCCCATGAGGCTGTCGTTGATTACTCCATGCCGCTGGGACTCAATTTGCTTTGTAAGTATGACGGGCATTACGACCCTAGTCCGGCGACGCGGACATCCTTCCACAAGGCCGACGCCAAGGGGCTCGGCTTCGACAGGACCAAACAGGGCAGCAATTACGTCGGCCAATACCATCCGGAGCTCCAGGCGATCTTCAATGATCGCGACAAGACACCCTTGGAGGTTCTGCTCTGGTTCCATCATGTGCCATGGGATGCCAAACTTTCTTCCGGACGCACTCTGTGGGAGGAACTCACATTCCGTTACAACCGGGGAGTGGGCACTGTCGATCAAATGGCGGAAACCTGGGCAAGTCTCGAGGGTGACATTCCGCCGGCAATCCACGCGTCGGTCATGGCAAAACTGATCGAGGAGAAAAGCTTTGCCCGGCAATGGCGCGATGAATGTATCCGCTATTTCTCCGGCCTCGCGAGTCCAGAGTCCAGAAAAGATCAATAACAACACCCGATCCCCACCCAATGATGAAATCATACAGCCGATCCATTGCCCTCCTGCTGCTTGCAGCTATTCCCCTTTCGCTATCTGCCGGCGAGCAGCCCGCAACCAAGCCCAACATTCTGTTCATCATGCTTGATGACATGGGGTATGGCGAGTTGGGCTGCTATGGCAGCACCGTGATCCAGACGCCTCACATTGACAAGATGGCTTCCGAGGGCATCCGCTTTACGGATTGCTACTCCGGCGATTCTGTTTGCGCACCGGCCCGCAGCACCTTGATGACGGGCTACCATGTCGGCCATACGAGGGTCAGAGGGAACAATGGCAAGACGCCCCTCTTGCCGGAAGATGTGACCGTGGCGGAAGTCCTGAAAAAGGCGGGCTACGTGACGGGTGGATTCGGCAAATGGGGTTTGGGAAATGAGAACTCGCAAGGCGCGGCCGAAAAGCAGGGCTTCGATACCTTTTTCGGCTACTACAACCAGTTGCATGCCCACGACTACTATACTTCGCACCTGTTCAGAAACAGCGAGCGGGTGGAACTCGAAGGGCCCGAGCACAATGTCATCAGCTACGGCAAACGGGAAAAGCGCACGGGGAAATACGCCCACTACGCCATCTTCGAGGAAACCGTCCGCTTCATCAGGGAAAGCGCCAAAAGCGGCAAGCCATTTTTCTGCTACGTCCCATGGACACCACCCCACTCCAAATTGGATATTCCGGAAGACGACCCGGCTTGGGCATTGTATAAGGACAAGCCATGGGATCCCGAAAAAGCCAAGGTCGTGGCCGCCATGAATACCATGGTGGACCGGCAGGTCGGCGAGATCCTCAGCCTTCTCGATGAACTCGGCATCGCGGAAAACACCATCGTGTTCTTCACCTCGGACAACGGGGCTGCACGGGCCTACCCGGGGCTCCTCGATTCCTCCGGGAAACTCAACGGGTATAAAAACAAATACACCGAAGGCGGCATTCGAGTGCCCATGGTCGTGCGCTGGCCCGGAAAAATCAAGGCGGGCACCGAAAGCGATCTGATTTGGTATTTCCCCGATGTCATGGCGACTTTGGCTGAATTGGCCGGTGTCTCCGATGAAGTTCCGGAAGATACCGATGGCATCTCTGTCGTCCCTACACTTCTGGGGAAGGGCGACCAGAAGAAGCACGACTACCTCTTCTGGAAAAAGGCGATTCGAATGGGCAAGTGGAAGGGCGTGAAAGGTTATGACCTCGCTCTCTATGATCTCAGCAAAGACATCGGCGAGGAGAACAACATCGCCGAGCAACATCCTGAAATCGCGGCCAAATTGTCCGACTTGATGCAAAAAGCCTGGTCTGAGCCACGTAGCCAGCAAGCTGACACCACCTCCACCGGTCGCGAGGTAGATCATTGAACACTTAGTGAGAACCACCAAATAGCAAGAAAACGCTAACACAGAACACAGAAGATCTCTTCCAAGAAGCCGACGAACTGATCCGCATCTTCTCCGCTAGCCTCCGCACTACCCAAACCAACAAACTTCTCGTGGACCCTGAAAACAACTACTGAGCCTGATCTCTCCCCCACTTCGATGTTCGATGTTCAATGTTGGACGTTCGATGTTCATTCCAATTTCTTCTTTCCACATTTGCCAAATCTCATGAAAACAACAATCCACCTAATCGCCGCCATGCTTGTCATGGCGCTACTCACAACCGTCAGCTCCGCGCAGAAGGTTGTGCCAGCGGACAAGGCGCGCGATGAAGGGAAAACCAAAGATGATGTGTCCCCGGCGCAACCCAACATCATCATCTACATGGTGGATGATCTCGGGTGGAACCACATCAGTGCGGCCAAAGCCACAATCGGCACTCACAAGGATTTTTATCATACACCCAATATTGAAAAGCTGGCCAAGGGTGGAGTCACCTTTACCCATGCCTATCAGCAACCAAACTGCGCGCCGACCCGTGCCGCCATGCTCACAGGGCAGTATCCGGCCCGAATCCACAACGGCGTGTATAATGTGGGAGATTTAAATCGTTCCAAGAAGAACGTGCGATTCAGAGGTCCAGAACAGTCGGAAGACGTCGCCCCTGAATCCATCACCATTGCCGAGGCCTTGAAGAAGAACGGCTACGCGACCGCACACATTGGGAAATACCACGTGGGCGGACACAGGGGTGACGAGACGCTTCCTGAGAATTCCGGTTTTGACATCAATATCGGTGGGTTTTCCCAGGGGCACCAGCCAAGCTGTTTTGCGTCCGAGGAAGATGGCAAATGGGACTTCAAAGGCGTCGGCCGCGGGGATTTCGCACGGTTCGCCTCTCCCTACACCAAAGGCTACGTGGAGAAAAACCACTTTCCGGAAAGCCTGATTGGCCAACCCAAGCACATCAGTGATGCGCTGGGGGATGCGCTTGAGGAAACCATTGGCAAGCTGCATGCCGGGCATGCACCGTTTTATCTGCAATTCCACACGTATGCGGTGCATGGACCTGTTGAAGCGCGCCCCGACCTCAAGGAGCAGGCGGCTCAACGCGCGAACGGTTCACTGGACAAAAAATTCCAAGAATACGCCGGTTTCATCGCCAGTGTCGATCTGAACCTCGGCCGCATGCTCACCGCGCTCCACGACCCCAACAGCGACGGTGACCCATCGGACAGTATCGCCGACAACACGGTCATCTTCTTCACTTCCGATAACGGCGGAACCGGCTCGTATGACAACCTGCCGCTGAAAGGCAAGAAAGGGATGTTCACCGAAGGCGGCATCCGCGTGCCGCTCATCGCCCATTGGCCGGGCGTGATCCCCCCGGATACGGTGACGGATTACAAAGTGCACAGCGTGGATTATTATCCGACCTGCCTGGAGCTTGCCGGGGGCAAATGGCTTCCTTCGGAGAAGGAGCATCCCATTGACGGATATTCCTTTGCGGATGTCCTGCGCAATCCGGACATCGGGCGTGAGCGGGAACCCATCTTCTATCTGTTTCCGGGTTATCTGGACATACGCGCACAGCCCTGCGTGGTAGCCATCGATCAAGTCGAGTCCAAGCGCTACAAATTGTTCTATTTTTATGAATCAGACTCGTGGGAGCTTTATTGCCTGAGCGACGATCCCGCGGAATCCAAAAATCTGATAGAAACCCATCCCGGGATCGCGGCAGCCATTTCCAAAAAAATGGATGATTGGCTCAACAAGGATCATCCGACATGGAAACCCAAGTATCCCATCGATAAGTCAACCGGCAATCCGGTGCCCCTTCCCAATTTTGAAGTATCAACCCAATAGCAACGATCATTCACCCGTAACCAACCCTGTTCACAATTCTCCAAACAAACCAACCCACCAACAACCATGAAACACAAAATCATTCTTCTTGCCACCTTGCTTCTCGCCCCGCTCTCCCACGCGGATGCCAAAGCGAAGGTATTCATCCTTTCCGGACAGTCGAACATGAGCGGCGGCGGTCATGTCTCGAAGGAAGGCTTCCAATTCGAACCTGCCGTCGCAGACAAGGTCCGGATCTGGGATGCCACTGCCGAATGGGGAAAGCGGGGAATTCCGGGCAAATGGGCGACTCTCAATGAACTTCAGGCGATCAAAACCGAAGCACGCATGCACATGATCGGCCCCGAATTTGGCTTCGCCAAGGCCATGACCGAATTGTATCCGGCCGAAGAAATCCACTTCATCAAGGTGTCGCGCGGTGGTACGGCCATCGACTTGTGGCTTCCCGATGCGAAGGGCAAGAAAAACGAACTCACCAAGTTGCTGGCGAACATGAAGACCGCCCTGGAAAACATTGAAGGGGATTACGAGATCATGGGCATGTTGTGGATGCAGGGCGAGAGCGATTCCAAGACGCAGGCGGATGCGGAAGCCTATCAGAAGAAGCTGGAGCAATTGGTCGCCCTGATGCGCAAGGAAACCGCCAAACCCGATCTGCCCTTTGTGATTGGAAGACTCAGCACCCGGATCCTCGAATCGCCCAAGTTCAAGATGCCTTTCGTGAAAACCATCCAAAGCGCCCAGGAGGCCGTCGCTAACAACGACAAAAACGCCTACGTCATCAACACCGACGACCTGAGCCAGCGTGACGATCTTGTCCATTTCGACCAGGAAGGCCAGATGGGCCTCGGCAAGCGCTTTGGCGAAGCGATGATCAAGGCATTGAAGTAAGCGGGCGTTGCCGCTGCTCCACTCCACTTCGCATATCATCAAATCAGCCATCATGAAATCCAACAGGATGCTCATGTTTCTCTTGCCGCTGCTCTCCGACACGCTGAGCGCCGAGGTAAAACCTAACACATTGTTCTCTGATGGCGCAGTGCTCCAGCGCGGTCAGAAGATTCCCGTCTGGGGAACCGCCCGCGATGGCGAGAAGATCACGGTGGAATTACAAGGTCAGAAAGCCAGCACCACGGCAGCCGGTGGCACATGGTCCGTGTATCTGGATCCGCTCACCGCAGGCGGTCCCTTCACCATGACCCTCACCGGGGAAAATACCGTCACCATCAAGGACCTGCTCGTTGGCGAGGTCTGGCTCTGCTCCGGGCAATCGAACATGAACATGCTGTTCTCCAAGGTTCACAACGCCGCCGAAGAAGCCCCAAAGGCAAACTACCCGGAAATCCGAACCTTCAAAGTGCCAGTCACTGTTTCCGCGACCCCGCTTGCGGAAGCCGGAGGGAGTTGGATCGCCTGCTCGCCCGAAACCGTCAACGAATTCTCCGGTGTCGCTTACTTCTTCGCCCGCGACATCCACCGCCAGCTCGGCGTGCCGGTCGGCTTGATCCATTCGGCATTGGGCGCCACGCCCGCGCAGGCATGGACCAGCCTCGAAGGACTGAAGTCCGAACCCGAACTCCAGGAATACGTGGAGATTGTGAAGCGCCGACTGGCCAACTACGATGCCGAAGCCGCCGCCTACCCGGGGATACTCGCCGCGCATCAATCCAAGCTCGCGTCATGGATGGAAGCCACCGGCAAGGATCATGAGCAAAAGCTCGCGGCATGGAACGAGGCCGCAGCGAAAGCCAAAGCCGCCGGAAAAAAGCCGCCGCCGCGTCCGCGCCCGGCCACACGCAGGCCCCCGGAACCGGTTCCACCTGATGGACGCTCAACCGACCCCGCCGTCCTCTACAACGGCATGATTCATCCGCTCATCCCCTATGGCATCAAAGGCGTCCTTTGGTATCAGGGCGAGTCGAATGCCAAAAAGGCGGAGGAATACCTCACCCTCTTCCCGACGATGATCCGCGACTGGCGGACACGCTGGAAACAAGGTGACTATCCCTTCCTCTACGTCCAGGTCGCGCCTTATAATGGCATGCCGCCCGAGATCCGCGAGGCGCAGTTACTCTCACTCGGCAAGGTCAGAAACGCCGCGATGATGGTTACCACCGATTTCGGTGACGCCGACGACATCCACCCGCGGAAAAAGGAACCGGTCGGCCAACGCCTGGCGTTGGCCGCGCGCGCCCTCGCCTATGGTGAGAACATCGAATACTCCGGCCCGCTCTACGAATCAATGAAGGTGGAAAAGGGAAGGATCACCCTGAATTTCAAGCACACCGGCAGCGGACTGGTCGCCAAGGCGGGCCCGCTCAAAGGATTCACCATCGCGGGCAAGGACAAACAGTTCGTGCCCGCTCGAGCCGAAATCCAAGGCAATCGCATCGTCGTTTCCGCCGAGGGCGTCCCCGATCCGCAAGCCGTCCGCTACGGTTGGGCGAATGTTCCCGATGGTAACCTTTTCAACCAAGAAGGTCTGCCGGCATCGCCTTTCCGCACGGATGTTATTCCTGATGAATCCATGCCCCGCTGAGCCTGCTTCCTCTTCCGGCACAGCCGGCTTCGCCGGAGGCAAGTGTAACTTTTTCAGATACAGCGCATGGCAAAATTTTTGAATTTTGTGAGAGAAATCCTGCATGGCTCCCATGTAGTTTCGACGTGCACTTGAGCGCGGACCACAAACATCGGCCCAAGACAGGCATTGATGCCTATCAGTTCAACCTCAGGACACGAACATCATGAACCATTTCAGGCAAGAACCACGATTCCGCCCGGCAGGCCACAAGCCGCTTGGCAAGGAGGCCAAATCCATCCTTTTCCATGCCGAAGCCACTGATCCGGACATGCTGTATTTCAGCCGGTTCCAAGCCTTCGACCCGTATCTTGCCTTCACCGTGGGCGGCAGGCGCTTTGCCGTCATCACTGCGGGGGAATACGGACGTATGGCGAAGGAGTCCGCCTTTGACGAAATCCTTTTGCTCGACGATGTCCGCGAAGGTGCCGCCAGAAGTTTCAAGCTGCCAAAGCACCAGCAACCCGAACTCCACCAGATGGTGCTCCATTTGGCCGAACTCCACGGCATCCCGGCTTTCCGGGTGGGCTCCCGGTTTCCGGCCGGCCTTGCCCACAAGCTCCGGGAGGCGGGGATGACCTTGGAGATCGCGGATGACAACGGGCTTTTCCCCGAGCGGCAGGTCAAGACCGCCGTCGAACTGGAGGCGCTGCGCAAGGGCAACAAGGCCAGCGAGGCGGGCTTCCGAATCGTGGCCAAGACGCTGGCCGAATCCAAAATCCGCAACAGCAAACTGGTCCACGGCGGCAGCGTGCTCACCGCGGAACGTTTGCGGGAATTGATCAACCACGCGGCGCTCGATGCCGGTGCCTCGGCTCTGCACACGATTGCCGCGCCAGGCGACCAGGCGGTGGACAACCATTGTGTCGGCCACGGCCCGATCCGCGCGGGCGAGTTGATCGTAGTGGACATTTTCCCGAGGCGCATCGAGGACGGCTACTGGGGCGACATGACGCGGACCTATCTGAAAGGCAAGGCCAGCGACGCGCAAAGGCGTTTGGTGCGGACAGTGAAGAAGGCCCACAAGCTGGCGATCGACATGATCAAGCCGGGCGTGACCGGCGGCAAGGTGCACGACGCCGTGCAGGCGTTCTTCGATAAAGAAGGCTATGAAACGATACGGGACAGCAGCAACCCGAAGGGATTCTTCCACGCGCTTGGCCACGGTGTGGGCTTGGAGATCCACGAGGAGCCGATCATGCGTGCCAAAGCCCCATGCAGGCTCCGCAAGGGGATGGTGGTGACCGTCGAGCCCGGTCTTTATTATCACGGGCTGGGTGGATGCCGCATTGAGGATGTGGTGCATGTGGTTCCAGGTGGCTGTGAGTTGATTTCCCGCGCGCCTTACAAGTGGGAGATTCCATGAAGCGGGGGCCAACTTTTTGCGTCTTTGCTGCAGACACTTGTCCCTGTGGTAAAACCAATGACGGAAATGGAAAATCCCCAGAACGGAGCAAGCGCTCGTCGCCCTGCTATATAACTTGTGGAACCTCCTGGCAACTGGACGCGCAAGCTGGCTAACAAGCACCTTCGGAATCGAAGTGCCTCCCAACACCACCGCCAATGTGTCCGTTCCGGCAGTTGCGGCCGAAGGCAGCCGCGAAGCGGCTTTCACCAGCACTTCAGTGCCTGCGGCAGAGCGATCCCTGCCACACCAATCCTCTCGTCATGTTTCCCATAGCATGAATCTCCAATCTTACACCCGTTGCTAAAAAAGAAATGGGCCGCCATGCATCCCCGAGGATGCATGGCGGCCCCGTGGATTAGGACGTGGATTCAGGCGGCCTTTGTGCTCCAGTAGGAATCCCCCCGGCTTTGCCGGGGTGACTCCTATAGTTTGACTTGTACAGGGGTCTTCCATGGCTATGCTGGTTGTGAGCCGCTCAAAGCTACAACCAGACAAAAACCATGGAAGACTACCAGAGCCTGAGCCACACGAGGTGGCAGTGCAAATACCATATTGTGTTCATCCCAAAATACCGCCGCAAACAGCTGTACGGGGTGGTGAGAAGGAAACTCGGAGAGGTGTTTCACCGTTTGGCGGAACACAAGGGCTGCCGGATCGAGGAAGGCCACATCATGCCGGACCACGTTCACATGCTGATCAGCATTCCGCCAAAGCATGCCGTGTCCGGAGTGGTGGGCTACATCAAGGGCAAGAGTGCGATTCATGTGGCCCGGCACTTCATGAAGCGCGAACGAAACTATGCCGGCCAGCGACTGTGGGCGAGGGGATTCTTCGTGGACACGGTCGGACGGGACACAGAGGTGATCCGTCGCTATATTCGGGAACAGGAAGCCGAGGACCAGCGCCTCGACCAACTTGAGTTTCCGCTAAACCAACAAACCAACGACGATTAAAAGCCGCTTTGAGCGGCTCCATTTTGAAGCCTCCGGTTTTACCGGAGGTCCGTCACTAAGATTCTAGGATTCAGAGAATAATCCGTGCCCAATTGAGGAGGCGGGCATGTTGGAGTTGTTTTGGGGATGTGCCGGCAGCGGTAGGGCGATCCCTCTCCGCCACCGGCCTTTCGATTATCCACGCGCAGGACTTCACCAGCGGGGAGTGGCGGGCAGGGGCATGAGCAAGCGCACGATCAAGAGACTGGTGGGAAAAGAGCTAGCCGGGTTTCGTGAACTTTAGCCAGCAAGCGCGCTGCCCGATGAAGGTCAAATCATGCTCCCGCCCGCCTTCTTTCAGCGGCTGGAGGTTTTTGAAGAAACATACTGCTTCTTCAGCCCACTGGACGAGTCGCCTGAAGCTTTGGTTTCTTGGCGTTGATGCGGTTTTACGATGAAGGTCTAGGCCTTCACGTGCCGCCTCCTTCCCCGCTGCCGGAGACCGGGCCACGGAAGCGGAAGTAGGCGGCACAGGCACCTTCGGACGATACCATCGGCGCGCCGAGCGGATGCTCCGGCTTGCAGCGTGTGCCGAAGGCCGGGCACTGGTCCGGACGGAGGGTGCCGAGCATGACTTGGCCGCCCAGACATTCCTCGTCTTCATCCATCGGCGTGGGATCGATCTTGAAGCGAAGGGCGGCATCGAAATCCGCGTAGTCCGCCCGCAGACCGAGGCCGCTGGCGGGCAACACGCCGAGACCACGCCATTCGCGGTCGATCACTTCGAAGACGCTGCGGGTCATCGACAGTGCGGGAACATTTCCCGCCGGGCGCACCGCCCGGGCGTAGGCGTTTTCCACCTCGGCGCGGCCATCCTCCAGCTGCCGCACGCAGCGCAGGATGCCATCCAACAAATCCACCGGCTCGAAGCCGGTGACCACCACAGGCACGCGGTGGCACTGGCAGAGTGCTTGCAATTCGGCTACGCCGGTGACTGCGGCGGCATGGCCTGCGGCCAGAAACCCCTGCACCTGCGAACCGGGCGAACGCAGGATGAAATCCATCGCGGGTCCGACCAATACCTGGGAAACCAACAGCGAGAAGTTGTTAACTCCGGTCGCCTTGGCCTGGTGGGCGGCCATCGCGTTGGCCGGTGCGGTGGTTTCGAAACCGATGGCGAAAAACACCACTTCGCGGTCGGGTTTGCGGCGGGCGAGTGCCACCGCATCCAAGGGAGAATACACGATGCGCACATCGCCGCCGGCGGCCTTGGCGTGCAACAAATCACCCTGCCGGCCGGGCACGCGCAGCATGTCGCCAAACGAACACAGGATCACCTCCGGCCGCTTTGCCAAGGCCACCGCCTGGTCGATCAGGCCGGCGGGGGTCACGCAGACCGGGCAACCGGGGCCGTGGATCAGCCGCAGAGAGGGCGGGAGCAAGCGGTCGATGCCGAAGCGCAGGATCGCATGGGTCTGCCCGCCGCACACCTCCATCAGCGTCCACGGCCGCGTGATGGTGCGGCCGAGTTCGGCGGCAAGTGAATGCACCGCCGCCGGGTCGCGGTATTCCTCGATGAATTTCATGATGGTGTCTCCGGCGGCGGGTCGGGGGCATCCTCCAGATCATTCAATTCCTCCATTTCCCGCAGGATTTCCCAGATGCGCGCGGCTTCCTCCGGGTCGATCCGTTGCAGGGCGAATCCGACATGCACGAGCACATAGTCGCCGACTCCGGCATCGGGTGCGTAGGCGAGATTGATGGTTTTCTCGATCGTGCCGAATCGCACCCTGCCGGTCCGGCTCCATGCATCGGACGGGGTTTCAACGGTGAGAACTTGACCTGGAATGGCGAGGCACATGGAAAACAAGGGTCAGGATGGCGGATGCAGCCAGGCTCCGGCGAAAGCCTGCCCGGCGGCGAGGCCACCATCATTTGCAGGAAACTGTTCGGGAATAAAGACCTGATAGCCGTCTTTGGAAAGCGCCGCCGCCCCTTCGAGCAGCAGGACATTTTGAAAACAGCCACCGCCGAACACCACCGTGGGGATTGCGATGCGTGCCGCCAGCGCTGCAGTGATCGCCACCAGCGTTTGGTGAAAACGCGCCGCGATTTCCGGGGCCGGGACGTTCGTGCAGACCGCGTGCCAGAGGGCTGCGGCCAATGGCGCGGTATCGATTTCGCATGCGGCGGTATCCGGCAGCATGGGACGCTCCAGATGCCAACCGGCGCAGTCGCCGGTGAGTTCGACATCGCACGTGGTGGCATTGGCATCCGCGTGCAGTTCGAACGGATAGGGCGCGGCCGGTCCCTCGTGCGCCGCCGCAGCTGCTTCCAGCATCATCGCCGCATCGCCCTCGTAAAGGGCCACTTGGCACAGCCCGGCAAGTGCCGCCACTGCATCGAACAAGCGCCCGGCGCTGCTGGTGCGGAGTGTGCCAGCCGCGCCGTCACAGAGTTTTCCAAGCGGTCCGGCGGACAAACCGAGGCGGCTGGCGGCGGCTGTGGCCACCTCCGGGCCGAGGGTTTCCCACAGCCAGGCAAAGGCGCAGCGGCGCGGCTCGCGCAAGGCGCGTTCGCCACCGGGCAGCGCGAAGCGGCGCAGGTGAGCCACGCGGCGGCAGGCGGGACCTTGAGCTAACAGAAACTCGCCACCCCAGATGGTCCCATCGGGTCCGTAGCCGCTGCCATCCCAGATCGCACCCAATACCGGACCGGCGGGCAGGCTGTCCTGCTCGGCCAGCACGGCCAGCAGATGCGCATGATGGTGCTGCACTTCCAAGCGCGGCAAGGGCAGCCGGCGCGCGGCAACCGAGGCGGCGTAATCCGGGTGAAGATCGCAGGCGACCCAGTGCGGCTCCAATCGCAGCAAGCGCTGCAAGGCCGCTGCGGTGGCGGCATGGCGCTCGCGGGCAAGGACCGTGTCCTGATCGCCCAGATGCGGGCTCAACACCATGTCGTATTCCCTGACCAGAGCGAGCGCGCCCTTCATTTGGCCGCCCATCGCCAGTCCGGGGCGGGCCACGGCTTTCGGCAGCCGCACCGGTGCCGGCGCGTAGCCGCGGGCACGGCGGAGCAGGCGGGGCGCGCCGACCGCCATGCGCAGCACCGAATCATCGGCGGGATGATTGATTTTCCGGTCATGTGCTAACAGCAGGTCCGCCACCCCGCCGAGACGGGCGATGGCCTCTGCCGGTTCGAAACAGAGCGGCTCGTCGCTGAGGTTGCCACTGGTGGCGACCACCGGGCGGGGAAACGCCTCCCGCAAAAGAACCTGCAGCGGCGAGGCCGGCAGACACAGGCCGAGCGTGGCGCAACCGGGCGCAATCTCCGGGGCAAGCCCGGAATCCGCCCGCGCGGCCACCAGCACGATCGGTGCCGCGGGACTTTCCAGCAGTTGCTCCTCTGCGGATGTTAGATCCGCAAGATTCCGGCATTCTGTTAGATCTCGCGCCATGACGGCCAGTGGTTTGGCCTCGCGGTGTTTGCGTTCGCGCAGCCGGGCCACGGCATCGGAGCGGGTGGCATCCACCCACAGTTGGAAACCGCCGGTCGCCAGCACGGCCACGGTTTTGCCATCGGCGAGCATGGCGGCTGCGGCGGCGATGGCCGCAGTGTCAGCCGCCAGATATGTTCCATCCGGCGTGAGTGCTTGCAAATGCGGGCCGCAGCGCGGGCAGGCGATCGCCTCGGCATGGAAGCGCCGGTCGGCGGGATCGGAGTATTCGGCCGCGCATTGCGGGCAGAACGGAAAAGCGGCCAGCGTGGTGCGGGCGCGGTCGTAGGGCAGGGCCTCGGTAATGGTGAAGCGCGGGCCGCAGCGCGCACATGCCAGAAAAGGATAGCCATGGCGGCGGTCACCCGGGTCTGACAATTCGCGGCGGCACTCGGGACAGGGCGCGAGATCGGGGGCAAGCGCGGATCCGCCGTCCCCGTCCAAGCAGCTCGGCGCGATGTGGAAACCGCTTTCCAACGGTTTATCTGTTAGAGTCGGTTCTTCCACGACCGCTTCGACCCTCGCCGGCGGCGGAGCCTGTGGCAGCTGCGCAAGCAAGGACTCGAGCGCGGGCCCGCTGCCTTGTGCCTCCAGCCACACACCGGCCGCATCATTGCCAACTTCGCCTGTTAGACCCAAGGCCCGGGCGGTGCGGCAAAGCCACGGCCGGAAACCCACGCCCTGCACAATGCCATGAACGCGCCAGCGGCGGCGGACCGGGGTGGCGGGCGCGGGAACCGCAGAAGTGGCGGGTGGCGGGGCCATGTTTCCCTCATCTGTCAGATGCCGCGAGCAGGCGGTCGAGGAATGCCAGCCATGCGTCGAGTCCCTCGCCGGTACGGCAGGAGATTTCGAGAATTTCCGCCTCGGGAGCGACCTGGGCGATGGTTTGGCGGGCGCGGGCGATATCGAAATCCGCCGGTTCCGCCAAATCGGTCTTGGAGATGACCACGGCGCGCGCGCCATGGAAAATCGGCGGGTATTTCAACGGCTTGTTTTCGCCTTCGGTGGTTGCCAACAGGACGATGCGATGCGCTTCACCGAGATCGAAGGATGCCGGACAAACGAGGTTGCCGACATTTTCGATGAAGAGCAACCGCACCCCATCCCTGGGCAAGGTGTCCACCGCCGCGGCCACCATCCGGGCATCGAGATGGCAGACGGTTCCGGTCGTGATCTGGACCACGGGCGCGCCGCTCGGACGCAGCGCCTCGGCATCCGCCTGGGTTTCCAGGTCGCCCACCACCACCGCGCAGCCGGCCCGCGCTTGCCACCGTTCCAAGGTCGCCTGCAACAGCGTGGTTTTACCCGAACCGGGGGATGATACGAGATTGAGTGCGAGGATGCCGCGCGCCCGGAAAAACCCGCGATTGCGCTCAGCTTCACGCTGGTTCGCATCGAGAACCTGCTGCGCCCCATGGCCACCATGGTGGTGCCAGCTCACGCTGCCGTCAGCCGCCGTGTGCGAATGCCAGCCGTCCTCCGGCCCGTGATCATGGTCATGTGCGTGATGATGTTCATGGTCGTGGTCATGTCCATGCCCGTGGTGATGGGACTCGGGATGAATCGGGTGCGGATGGCCCGTGCCGGGTCCGGGATGCACATGAAAATGATCGTTCTTTTCGCAGCCGCAGTTGTCGCACATGGTGGGATTGAGGATTTAATTCAGGAAATTTTGGGCTCGACCTCGGTCAGCATCAAGCCTCTTCCGGCACGCAGCAATTTCAAGGGCCCGTCGCAATGCGGACAGGCAAAACGCAGGCGGTCGAGTTCGAGTTCGCCACAGACGGAGCAGTTGAAATGACCTGTTTCGGTTTCCAACACCAATTCCGCCCCCTCGGCGGGCGTGCCATCCGCGATGGCTTCGAAGGTGAACTCCAGCGCCTCGGGCACCACGCCTGAGAGCATTCCCACCCGCACCCGCACCCGCTGCAGGCGGGACCAACCATGCTTGGCGCACAAGTCGGTGAGCTGCCCGACCAGCGCTTCGGAAATGGCTAACTCGTGCATCGCGCGGGTGTCGGTTGGTGTTCCGCTTGCCATGCCATGCCGGCTGCCGCGGCGATGCCACACACACTCACCGCGGCCGCAAGTCCTTGCATCATCGCAGCAGGAAAATGCATATCCATTCCTTATCCCGGGCCGGCATCCATCGCGAACCAAATTTTCAGGACCGGCACGGGCAAACAAGCACTCGATATGGCATTGCCAAATCGGAGCGATCCAACACCTGATGAAAACCGACTCAATATTCCGATGTTCCTCGCGGATGCCTGTCTGGTCAAAATGGCGGAGATTCGCAAAAACTCGCAGGTCATGACCCTGGATTCCGATTTCACGGTTTATCCGAAATCCCGCAGCGAGACAGGAGCGCTCCTTTGGCAATGCCGGATTTCCTCGCCCGAATGCGGAAACATTTTCCCAATGAGAAACCCGGCACAGGACTTTCCAGTGTGGTGGACCATGACCGCGGTGACCGATGAATGCATACGCGGACACCGGGTTTGTGGTTACTTTCTACAAACAAGAAGCCATCAGTGCCCGGGCCGCCGCACTCATGGCCAGGCAGACGGTGTCGGTCCGCTTGACACAGCTTGGCGATCTCGAATTCCGCAACGCGCTTTATCTGGCGGTATTCCGCGGCGAACTCACGGCAGCGGACGCGGCTCTTAAAAAGCGCCTGTTCCATGATGACGTGGCGAATGGGATTTTCACCATCACGCCAATCCCCGCGGCCGGGCTTTTTGCGAAATCGCTGGAACTCGCAGATCGTCACAGCGCCAAACTGGGCACCCGCAGCCTCGACCTGATGCACGTGGCCGCCGCGCTTTTGCTGAAATCGGAAACTATTTTCAGCTTCGACGAACGTCAACGAAAGGCGGCCAGGGCGGAAGGGCTGAAGGTCAAACCCTGATGATGGAGATGGTGGACGAACGGCTCGCGAAATCCGTCACCTGCCACACCTGCCCGGCGGCGGGGATGGATCTGGATGTATTGTTGCATTTTCTCAAAGCTCGCGACGAGGTGCGGATCACCAGCGGCAGGGTGTTTCCGGGTGATTCGCCTGCTTGCGAGCATTGAAGTTTTAGATGACTCGCGTTTCCCTCTCCCCATGCGCTCCGGTTTCTGCCGGTTCTTTTCTGGCTTTCAAGTATCGCTACACGCTTCGTGACATCCGCTGCGCGCTTTTCAATTGCAAACCGCAGGCATTGATCGCCGCCATGGTTTAGTGAACCCACCTGTGCCGTCCTTGCCACACTGGCCGCGGCCAGGTAGCTTGGCGGGCAACCATATGCACTGCCCCCTTCCGGATCCCCACGACTCCTGCGTGACGCTGGCACATGGCGGCGGCGGGAGATTGGCATGGGAGCTTCTGGAAAAGGTTTTCCTGCCTGCCTTGGGCGATCCTGAGCGGCATGAGCGCCATGATGGCGCGTTGCTCGATCCCACAAGCGCACAGGTGGCGTTTTCCACGGATGCCCATGTGGTGAGTCCGCTGTTTTTCCCCGGTGGCAGCATCGGTCATCTGGCGGTATGTGGCACGGTGAACGATCTGGCCATGTGCGGCGCGGAGCCGCGCTGGTTGTCCACGGCGTTTGTGCTCGAGGAAGGTCTGCCAATGACCACGCTGCACCAGGTGCTGGCAGACATGCGGTCCGCGGCGGATGCCGCTGGCGTGAGCATTGTGACCGGTGACACCAAGGTGGTGGAACGGGGCAAAGCGGATGGACTGTATATCATCACCGCCGGCATCGGACTGGTGCGGGCACCCGCTCCGGTGCGTCCGCGGGCGGTCCAGCCGGGGGATGCGATCCTGCTCAGTGGCGACCTCGGCCGGCACGGTGCGGCGGTGCTGTCGATCCGCGAGGGCCTGGAGTTCGAGCCGGCGCCCTTGAGCGACTGCCAAGCGCTCCACCGCCCCGTTCTGGCGCTGCTCGCCGCCGGAGTGGAAGTGCATTGCCTGCGCGACTGCACCCGCGGCGGCTTGACTGCGGCGCTCACGGAAATCGCACGCGACGGCGGGGTTCGGCTGCGGATTCGCGAATCGGCGATCCCGGTCTCGGCCGGCGTGGCGGCAGCGTGTGAACTGCTCGGACTGGATCCACTGCAACTGGCCTGCGAAGGACGTTTCGCCGTCTTTGTCCCGGAGGCGAAGGCTGAGCGGGCGCTGGCAGTGCTGCGGGCCGATCCGGCGGCATGCGATGCGGTGCGGATCGGGACGGTGGAGGCTGCCGAAACAACGGGCAGGGTGGAATTGGAAACCACCCTCGGCGTGCTGCGCGCGCTGGATCTGCCCGCAGGCGAACAACTGCCGCGCATCTGCTGAGCGGGTGACGCCGATTCACCGGGTCACCGGCTGAGGAACCGATCGATGGCGGCGGTGGCCTTGCGGGAGTCGCAGACGACTTGGACGAGCGGCACGGGGCCGCGGGCGATCGATCCGCCGGCAAACACGCCGGGGAGATTTGTCATCCGGTTTTCATCCAAGACCAGATAGCCACGCTCGTTGGTGGCGAGGAGTGCGAAGTCGTCGCTGGCAGGCAGCTTGGGCGCGGTGTAGCCGAAGGCCACAAAGACCACATCCGCAGGCACATCGAATTCGGCCGCCCCCGCCACCGGTAACCAGGCCGGGCGACCGGATTTGTCGGGATCCGTCAGTTCGGTGGGAATGCAGCGGACCGCGGTGACCTCACCGGCCGGATTGCCGAGCACTGCCACCGGCTGGGTCAGGAATGCGAAGCGCGCGCCTTCCTCCTCCGCCTTGGCATATTCCTCCAGATCGACCGGCATGCATGACATATCAC
Source organism: Luteolibacter sp. (assembly GCA_041686775.1). Lineage (GTDB taxonomy): Bacteria > Verrucomicrobiota > Verrucomicrobiia > Verrucomicrobiales > Akkermansiaceae > Luteolibacter. Next base: position 44,203 of record JAWLDG010000023.1, read on the forward strand.
GCCGGTAGAGGCACAGGGCATCGGCGGCGCCATCGCGGATGGCGGTGCGCAAGACATCCATTGCGGTATCACCGCCGCCCAGCACCACCACGCGTTTGCCCCGCACATCCACCGGCGGGATCGCGATGGCTGGCGAATCACCCCCTGTTGGTTGCGTGCCGCAGGTAGCCGACGCGTTGCGCGTGAGGAAGGGAAGTGCGGGATATACTCCGCGCAGATCCGCGCCCGGCACTTCCAACGGCACGGCATCGAGAAGACCAAAGCCGAGATACACCGCGTCGAAGTCGCGCCGCAGATCGCTCAGTTTCACATCCTGTCCGAAGGTGACGCCCATGCGGAAGGAAATGCCACGTTGTTCCAGCAAACCGATACGGCGTTTCACGAGTTCCTTGTCCATGCGGAATCCGGGCATGCCGTTCATCATGCGCCCGCCGGGTTTCCGGCGGGAATCGAACACGGTGACCCGGTATCCTATGCGCGAAAGCGCATCGGCCGTGACCATGCCTCCGATGCCGGAACCGATCACCGCCACGCTGAGGCTTTTGGCGGGCTCCACCTCGGGCTCGGCCAGGCCGTGTTTCCAACCGTAGTCCAACAAAAACCGCGTCAGCGAGCGGATCGGCACGGGATATGTCTTTTCGGCGAGGATGCAGGCACGTTCGCAAACCCGTCCGCCGGCACAGACATGCGACGCGATTTCGGGAATGTGATTGCTGTTGAAATATAGCCGCGCGGCCTCGGTGAACTGGCCGTCGGCAATGAGCATCAGCAATTCGGGAATGGGGCATTGCAGGGGACAAGCCTCGACACAGCTCGGTTGCGGACATTGGATGCAGCGGCTCGCCTGTTCGCGGGCGGTGGCTTCGTCATAAGGAGCGGTGGTTTCACGGAAATCCGCCACCCGGTCCGCTGCCGGACGGACTGGCGGCTCCACGCGGTCGATTTCCATCCAGGCGAATTTCGCCAAGCCATGGGTTGGAGGTTCCGGTTTCATGGGTTATCCTCCTTTTTTTGGTATGTTTCGCGGCCTTTGGCGGTTTGCGGAGTGCCGTGGCCGGAGGAAAATTCGAAGGAATTCTTGGGGCAGATTTCCACGCAGCAGCCGCAGGTGATGCAGCTCAAGCGGTCGATGGTCAGGGTTTTTTCCGCACGGATGACCTGCAGTGCGCCGGTGGGGCATTTCTTGGCGCAGACATTGCAATAGACGCAGTTGTCATCGTTGAAGACCAGCCACCCGCGCGTTCCTTCCATCTCGATCCGCGGCAAGAATGGATAACTCGTGGTCGCCGGTTTGGAGAACACCCACTTGAACGCCAGTTTGGACATCGAGAAGTAGCTCATATCTTTACCTTTCAGTGCAACTGATGCAGGGATCGATGGTCAGGACGATGACCGGCACATCGGCCAGGTCACAGCCCGGCAGGACCTTCAACATGGCCGGGAGATTGGCAAACGTCGGCGTGCGCACCCGGAAACGTTGCAGGTTCTTGGTGGCGTTCGCCTTGATGTGATAGACCACCTCGCCGCGCGGCTGCTCGGTGCGGGCGAGGGTTTCGCCGCTCGGGTTGCCGGTCACCTTGACGGCGATCTCGCCGCCGGGAATTTCATCCAGTGCGGTGCGGATGATCCGGACGGATTGGAAAAGCTCCTCGCAGCGGACCGCGCAACGCGCGTAGCAATCGCCCTCGGTGCGGACGACCGGCTCCACGGAGATGTCGGAAAACGCGGCATATCCGAGTCGCCGCATGTCCTGCGAGACGCCGCTGGCGCGGAGCATCGGGCCGACGCAGCCGAAGTCGTATGCCTCCTGTTTCGTCAGCAATCCCACGCCGCACAGCCGCGCCTTCACGGAATGGTCATTCATGAAGACCTTGGTGATATCCCGCATGTCCTTCTCGATTTCGTCGATCTGCTTGAGAATGCCGGTGATGGCGTCGGCCTCGATGTCGCGCCGCACCCCGCCGATTTTGCAGGAGCCGAAGATCACCCGGCCGCCGGTGGTGGCCTCGATGATGTTGAGGATCTTCTCGCGCACCCGCCAGGAATGCATGAACAGGCTTTCGAAGCCCATGGAATCGGCCATCAGGCCCAGCCACAACAGATGGCTGTGGATGCGGGAGAGTTCGCCCCACACCGTGCGCAGGTAGAGCGCGCGCGGCGGCACTTTGACGTCCATGAGGGTCTCAATGGCCTGGCAATAGGTTTGACCGTGGATGAAGCTGCAGATGCCGCAGACCCGTTCCGCGACATAGACGAACTCCACATAGTCCTTCTTCTCCACCAGTTTCTCCAGACCGCGATGGATGAAGCCGATGGACGGGCGGGCTTCGATCACCTTCTCGTCCTCCACGACGAGATCGAGGTGAATCGGCTCCGGCAGGACCGGGTGCTGTGGACCGAAGGGGATGACGGTGCGTGACATAGGGCGCTATGGGTTGACGGCCGGCGGCGGCGCGGGTTCCGGGATGGAACACGATGGTCCGCCAGACGGCGGTTTGGTGCTGCCGAACGGGAATTTCACCGAGGTTTTGTAGAGGTTTCCCTTGAAATCCACCGTCAGGCCCTCCACCCGCACGTCGAACAGGTCGTGAATCTCGTTCTCATACAGGACCGCGCAGCCGAAAATCCCGCTGATGCTCGGCAACACCGAGTCCTCGCCGGGAATCAGCAGCCGCAGGTTGCTCAGGCGGTCGTTCAAATCGAAACTGTAGGTCACTTCCACCTCGTCGGGCAGGCGGGTGGCGCTGATTTGGACCAGCCGCATTCCCCGCTCGCGCAGGGCCGCGACCTTGTCCCGCAGTTGATCGGCGGTGACAATTTCGATGTTGGGTTCCTCGGTCATGGGAATGCGGTTATGTTCTTTGGCGGTCGCGGGATGATTCGCTGGGAAACATGTCAGGCGGTCTTGTTGCGGTTGGCATTGGCCTCGGTCATGGCCGAGCGTTTCTTTTCGAGCACCGCGAGCGCCTGCACGACGCCATCGATGATGGCTTCCGGCCTGGCGGCGCAGCCCGGCACATAGACATCCACCGGGATGATGGTGTCCACTCCGCCGGAGACGTTGTAGCAATCGCGGAAGATCCCTCCGGTGGCCGCGCAGATGCCGACCGCGACCACCACCTTGGGATCCGGCATTTGGTGGTAGAGGTTGCGGATGACGCCCTGGCTCTGCTCGTTGACCGCGCCGGTGACCAGGAAGATGTCGGCATGTTTCGGGTTGCCGGTGTTGACCACGCCGAGGCGTTCGACATCGAAGACAGGAGTCAGGCAGGCCAGCACTTCGATGTCGCAGCCATTGCAGCTCGAGGCGTCGTAATGGATGATCCACGGGGATTTGCTCAGGCTGGACATGACGGTGGGTTTTTAACTCATCAATGGAAGCGATTCTGCAGCAGTGAAAGTATCAGGATGTTGCCAAAGCCCAGCACCAGGGCCACCAGCCAGGCGCTGCGGATCGCGGTCTGCCATTTGAGCCGGGCGAACACATTGTCCACCAGGATGACAAACAGGAACACGGACAGCGAAACCGCCACCCCGAGCACCGGAAGCGAGGCGAAAAACAGATACACCCAGCCCAGCAGGATCACGGTTTCGAACCAATGGGCGATCTCGATCAAGGCCAGCGTGCGGCCGGAAAACTCGGTGGTGATTCCGCGCACCAGCTCCTGGTGTGCGTGGTGCGAGCTGGAGAGATCGAACGGCGATTTGCGGAACTTGATCTCAAGCGTGTAGAGGAAGCCAAGAAACACCCCGGGCAACACAAGCACCAGCAGGGTGGGATGGCTGGCGATGTCGTTCACCGCAAAACTCTTGGTGGCGATGTACATGCCGACCGCGGTCAGCAGGACCATCGGTTCGTAGGCCATGATCTGGAGCAACTCGCGCTCCGCACCGATGAAGCTGTAGGGCGAACTCGCCTTGTAAGCGCCGAGCACGAAGAAAATCGCCGCAAGGGTCATTGCGAAAATCACCAGCAGCAAGTCCGCCCCCGCGAAGAACAGCGCGCCGGTGAAAATCACCAGCAGCAGGAAGAACCAGATGTAGATGTTCTGCATCGGACGGACGACGACATTCTCCTTCTGCCACAGTTTCCGCACGTCATGCAGCGGCTGGAGAATCGGCGGCCCCTTGCGCGCCTGCAGCCGGGCGGTGATCTGCCGGTCCAGGCCACACAACAAACAACCGACGGCCGGCGCCGCGACAAGATACAGCAATACTTTCAGCCAGATACTCATAAGAATGCCACTACCAACATGATTGCCAGAAACACCGAACAACTGATCACGCCCCAGCGTGACAGCCATGTTTCACTGATCAGACCGCTCAAATAGTAATTGTGCATCGTCACCTCCTCCACCGCGCTGGCGGAGCCGAGGAAACTGGCGCTATGGTCGATGTTGGCACCTCCCAGATAAGAGTCCACCACCTTGAATCCGCGGCCATGGAGAATGAAACTGATCGGGAACATCATGACCAGGGCCATCATCATCATCATGATCATGATGTTGCTCCTGCCCAGTGAAGCAGACAGGCCGTAAATCTCCACCACCCCGGGTTCGACCAGGCGGGATGAAATGAGCGGGAACAGCAGACAGGTCAGGAAAGTCGCCACCGCGAGGCTGTACATCGCCAGTCCTTCGCCCGGCGCGAACTCCGGTTTCTCCGGCTCCGCGGGTTTGACCACCTCCACCAGTTTGCCCATCCATTTCACCCAGAAGAACAGGGTCGCGGAACTGCCGAACACGATGAAGACCGAGAGCAGCGGCGCGGCGTCCACGACCGCCTTGAGCACGGCCCACTTGCTGATGAGCATGCCGAAGGGGGCCAGGAACATGCCGGCCATGCCGATGAGCATCATGACCGCCACGCGCGGCATGCGCAGGATCAGGCCGGACATGTCCTCGATGTTGCGGCTGTGCAGCTTGTGATCCACCGCGCCAACGCACAGGAACAGCAGGCATTTGGACACGGCATGGAAGATGACCAGCAGCAGTGCGGCCCACATCGCCTCATGGGTCCCGATGCCGCCGCACAGCACGATCAGGCCGAGGTTGGCGACCGTGGACCATGCCAGCACCCGCTTGGCCTCGCTGGTGGTGATGGCCGCCAGCGAGCCGATGACGAACGTGATGCCGCCGACCACCGCCACCATCATGCCGACCTTGGTTCCGGTGATTGCCGGTGACATGCGAAGCACCAGATAGACGCCGGCCTTCACCATGGTGCTGGAATGCAGCAGCGCGGAAACGGGGGTCGGCGCCACCATCGCACCCAGCAGCCAGCCCGAGAACGGCAGTTGGGCGGATTTCGTGATGCCCGCGAAACAAAGCAATGCGGCGGGGATCAGCACGAGCGACTGCTTGGAGCCGATCAGTTCCTGCAACTCGATGCTTTGGATGCGGTTGTGGCACCAGACGATGGCCAGCGCGAATGCCAGGCCGCCGGCCAGGTTCATGACCAGCGCCCGCCGCGCGTTGCGCAGGGCCTCGTCCGTCCGCGTGTATCCGATCAGCAGGAACGAGCACAAGGTGGTGATTTCCCAACATAGAAACAGCCAGATGAGGTTGTTGGCGAAAACGAGGCCGAACATCGCGCCCATGAAGACGAACAGCAGCGAGAAGAACAGCGGCCGCCGGTCCCTCACCTCGGGGTGGGCGACTTCGTGAAACTCCCGCATGTAACCCAGGGCATAGATGCAGATGCCGCCGCCAACCAGGCCATTGATCAGGGCCATGATCACGGCGAGCTTGTCCACGAACAGATTCGTGGTGACCACGAGGTGTGCGCCGGCGGTGATTTCGAACCAAACCATCACTGACATCTGGGCCAGCACGAGCAAGACGATCGGCAGGTGTCTTGCTCGCACTCCGACGTAGATGAGGTAGGCGCCGATCGCGATCTCGACGGCCAGAATACCCCAATTGATCCAATGGGATTGCAGCGCTCCCGAGAAGTCCGGCACCTCCGGCATGACCCCGAGCACAATGACGCCGAGACAGACCGCCAAGGTGGCCGCAGCCACCAGGATTCTCCGCGGGCCGTCGGTTTTCAGGCACAACAGTCCCAGGCCAACAGCCATTGGCATCAGAATGAGCGACAGGATCAGGTTCACGGGATTTTGCTAGTGTGGCGAGGAAATCACTTTGGTGGTGAAGCCCGTCAAAATCCCCGGGAATCCCCCCGGGCGGCAGGCTCCTGAAACAGCTCTTGGGCCGGAATGCATGACGGGGAAACAAGGGTCATGAATCGTCTTCACTGAAACCCATTTGGTCATTTAATTCATTGAACATCCCCCACAGGCGGCCATCTGCGCGCGGCTTACAGAAAGCTCCGCGTTTATTGCTTCCGGGTTGTCCGTCCAGTCACTGGCATACGCCACGCCTTGAGGATGCCATCGGGTGCCGGGCAAGTGCCTTTCGGCTCATTCGAGGTCGCCGAGGACGGGCGTTGGTTCGGGCTTTGGCGAAGCCGGGTGCGGTGGTGAGATATTGGGCTGAGTCTGAGGTCTGATCCGCGTGGAGGCGGGAGTCCGGCAAGGCTTGAACGAAGTGAACCCGGGAAATGCTGACTATGCGCCTCCGCCGGGTGTGGCGGCTCGTGCCGCGTCGATCAGGGCGTCGATGTTTCCGCTGCGGACACCCGGCGGCATGCCGCCTGCGCAGGACAGGATGAGGCGGGAATGGTCGGGGGTGGAATCGAGCAATGCGGTGACCGCATTTCCCACCTGTTCGGGACTGCCATCGGCGAGCACGTCGCGAGGCGGGATGGTGCCGAGGATCGTGAGCTTGTTTTCGCAAAGCGCCCGCATTTCGGCGAGCGGTGTCTGGATGCCGGGGTTGTAGAGGTTGATTCCCAGGTCGTGATAGTGGCGGATCGACTGGGCGCAGGGCGCGTCGTTGTGGAAGAACTTCACGTTCACATCGGCATCGTAGAGTTCCTTGAGATAGGGAGCGCCGAATTCGAGGAAATGCTCCTCGCCGATGAAGCCGACGATGTCATCGAGCATCATGATGCCGTCGATCGAGGGAAACGTCTCGCGCTGGAGTGCGTGCCAGTCCTTGAGAAAGCCGGTGATGACGCGCAGCAGCCTGTGGGCCTCTTCGGGATCGGTGACGATCGCGGTGAGGAACTCGGTGGTGCCCATCAGGAAGGTGGCGATGTTGAGCGGACCGCGCGAGACCGAGAAGCGGATCCGGTGTCCGGCGCGCTCGATGGCGGGCTGTGCCCAGCGCAGCCGGTTGAGCATGAATGGCAGCAGGCCGTCGCGTGACGGGTCGGGCTGACGCAGGTTGGCGATTTCATCGGGATCATCGATGATCTTGTCGGCGAACGGGAATTCATTCGGCGGGAAACTGCAGCGCGAGCCGAAGGCGGAAGGCTCGGTGCACATGCCGAACTCCGACCAGAACCCGGGCAGGAACCAGGTTTCGGGAAAACGATTGATGGCTGCCAGATTGGCCTCCAGCCAGATGGTCTCGCTGGAAAGGTATTCGGCAATGGTGGTGCCATGCCAGCCGGGCAGCCACGGGCAGTCGATGATGAAGCCGGTGGGAATCCGATCGAGCGTTCCGCCGCGGATCACCGCAAGCAGTTGGTTCCATTGGTCATCTGTCATAATCGATCATGGGGGTTCGGGGGCGGGGGGTGGCAAGCGCCGAAAGATCACCTTCCATGGAACATCCCGGTTTTTTGCAGTCCGCAACACGACGTCGATCAGTGGTTCATTTCCCTCCCGGGCCGTGAAATCCGCCGTGGCTCCCTCGGTTGTGACTTGTTCTGGGGTGTGTCCGTTGAGCGCGATGGTGATTCGGCAAGGTTCTCCGCCGATTACCGCGGATGTGCCTGAAAGGGTCAGGGTTGCGGCATCCCAGCGCGGTTTTCCGACCAGGTCCACGTAACCCTGCATCAGATGCCGGTCGGTGGAAATCCACTGGGGGTGATCCCGCACCGCGTGAACCGAGAGCATCCTGGCTTCGCCTTCGGCGAGCGTTTGACGGATGGAATCCCTGCCGGAAACACGGCCCGCGAAGCGGCCGTTCCAGAAATCGTACAACAGATAATCGCGGCCGGCGTCCAGACCCATGGCAGCGAAGGCGGTGTCGCCGCTGATCCGGACGTTGAACGCCTTTTCCTCATCGCCGCCATTGTAGAGGACGAGCTGGTGCCAGTCGGCCGAGACCGGGAAATCGAAGACCGACGGTTCGTCATGGATGAAGGCGTCGAGCGGGCGCGCCGAGAGCGGGGTGGTGTGGAACGGAAACAGGCGGCTCAGGTCGTGGAGCAACTCGTCGGAGAACAACCTGAAGCTTTCGGTCAGAAGCAGCCGCCCACCGACCACATAACTCATCGTGAGAATGGCGCGGCGTTCGGTTTCTCCGATCGGATGGACGTTTTCACCGTGACCGGAACGGATCAGCGCCTTGCCGTCCATGTCGTATTGGGTCAGCCGCCGGTTCTTGTACCATCGCATCGCCAGCGGGCTGATCATCCGCGGGTTGATCGTGTTGTTGTCTCCGGCGGTCCGCACCGAGCTGACGAATTCCAGCGTGGCATCCGATCCCGGGCCGATGCGCTCCTGCAGCCATGCATTTTCTCCGAGTTGCTCGCGGGCGATCCGGAAGACATTGCGGTAGGCGCGGGTGGCGGTTGCGTAGCGGTCTTCGAAGCCGCCCCGCGCGGCGAAGGCCCGGTCGGGGTAATCGTAGAAGACTCCCTGGACGCCGCCTTCCTTCAGGTTCCGGTTCACCCGGGTCCAATGTTCCAGGAACCGGGGGTCGGTATAGTCATAGGTTTCCTGCCAGAGTTTGCCATAACCCGGAGTCCATTCTCCGGCTTTGGCGAAGTTCGGGATGCCGCGATCGCCGATCACCCAGTGCGGATCGCCAACCCGCTTTCCGTCCCTCAGGATGTACTTGTGCGCCTGATTGTAGAGCATGTGTCCCGGGAAGGCCTCCGCGTAATCCTCGCTGCGGATTCCGGGCTGGAAATAGGTCAGCGGGATGCCGCCCAGTTCGCGGATCGCGGATGCCCACTTTTGCGTCGTTTCATAGGGCTCTTCGTAATGACGGGCGACGATGCAGCGTTCCTTGCGGCCATGCCTCCGCCAGTGCTCGTCGTCCCACCAGCCCTGCTGGTTGTCCGGCTGGTAACAATCGGGCACCAGCCGCACCGCCACCGGCGAGTATTTCAGGAATCCGCTGTCCACAATATGCCGCATCTCCTTCACGGCACCGACGGTGTTGTTGGTCGAGCCGGAGTCGCCACCGAAGTGATCCACCGCCAGGAACCACATGCAGGTCGAGGGGAATTCATAGTAATGGGGTTCGATGTCGCGTGCCTGTTGAGTCGTTCGAGCGTAGGATTCGAGCGCTTCGAAAGGATTGTCCGTCAGGGCTTCGAGGTAGAAGCGGTCCGCGGACCGGTAGGTCCGGCCGGGATCGACCCGTTTTCCCACCGGGTCGTCCGCATGCATGACGAGCCGGTCACCGACGATGTCGATGTGTTTTCGGAAGTCCGCATAAGTCAAGCCGCCCGCCACCAGTGACCGTGGCTCAAGCGGGTCGGCGAAAAAACAAAGCACGTTGTTCTCCGTGCGGATGTCGGAGCCTGGGACGACCGTGGTCTTCGCGGCACCGCTGCCGCCGCCTAACAGTCGCAGCGTACCGGGCGTCCCCCCGGACATGAATTCCGCGGCATCGATCACCTCGACGCGACGCAGCCGGACCGGCCGGGCACCCAGGTTGGTGAATGCGAAGCCAAGCTCGATGAAGGACTTGTCCGGGTAGAGGGTGAACTGCACCCGCAACTCGCCGTGATCCGCCACGCGGCTGACCATTGTAATGGACTCACCATCGGCAAAGGAAGTGGCCAACGGCTCCACCCGGGTAATCGTAGTGACTCCGTCGGTGCTGGTGAACCTCGTAGCCGTCGCGTCCGTTTCGAATCCGTCCGGAGCGACTTCCGCGAGTTCCTTGTAAGGCGCGATGGAGAAAGCGACCCGCGACCCGCTGATGGCCGTTTCCTGCCGTGTCGAATCGATCACCTCGAAATGTCCTTGGTCCGGCATGATGCGGACCTCCATCAGGCCATTGGAGAGGTGGCCGGGTCCGGTGCCGCGTGCGAACCCCAAGGAGGGCATGCCCGCAATCACCAACGCCGCGTACCGGAGCGTCTTCAAAAGCATTTGATGGCGGGGTCTCATGCCGGCTGCGTATCGGTGACAACGGTCACTACGTGGGAAAGGGTCCCATTTCATCAAGAGCAGCACGCGGAGGGAACCATGGAAACGGCATGCAGCGCGTGGAAACCAGCTGCGGATGAAAGAACCGGATTGCGAATCGGGTAAAAGCTGCTTCAATTTCTGAAGAAACATGGATCGCAGAACATTCATCAGGGTTATCGGGGGTGCCGCTTTTTGCACGGGTTTCGCGCCACGTTACGTGTTTGCTGCGAAGGGGGAAGGAGCGGCCGGTGTGTTGATCGAAACTTGTGGATTCGACGATCCCGGCGGGTGGTCGATCGACACCCAGTTTTACCAGCAAATGGGCGGAAATTACCTGCTTGCCCACGGAATGGGCAAACCGGTCGCGAACGCGAAGACGAAGCTCAGTCTGCCGGACGGTGGAAAATGGCATGTCTGGGTGCGCACGCGCGATTGGTGTCCGGGCGATTGGGAAGCTCCCGGCCGCTTCAAGGTGATGGTGGACGGCAAGGCGCTCGATCCGGTGTTCGGCACCGAGCCTGGCTGGGCGTGGCAGAAGGGCGGCGCGGTCGATCTGGCAGCCGGGGACCACACGCTGGAGTTGGAGGATTTGACCGGTTTCGACGGCCGCTGCGACGCGGTGTTTTTCACCAAGGACGAGACCCCGGATCTGCCGAATGACAATCTTGTCGAGTTGGCCGCATGGAAGGACCGGGTGACCGGGCGCGCGGAACTTGAGATCGAGGAAGGCAGCTACGACGTGGTGATCATCGGCGGCGGGATGAGCGGCTGTGGCGCGGCGCTGGCGGCGCGCAAGCACGGCCTCAAGGTGGCGCTGGTGCAGGATCGCCCGCTGTTCGGCGGCAACGCCAGCGAGGAAATCCGTGTTCATACGCTCGGCATTTACGGCAAGGGCGAGGAACTCATCAAAAAAATCGACACCTACCACTACCCGAACGGCGACGAGAAGGCGAAGGTGGACCAGGTGCGGCGGGACAAGGCGCTGGCGGATGCCGGAACCGACCTGTTCCCCGGCCACATCGCCATCGGGCTCGGCAAGGAGGGCGACCGCATCACCAGTGTCGAGGCCCGCGAAGTGCGCACCGGCAAAATCCGGCGCTTCAAGGCGCCGGTCTTCATCGACGCCACCGGCGACGGCTGGCTCGGTTTCTGGGCGGGTGCGGAGTTCCGCGAAGGCCGCGAGTCGCGCAATGAATTCGACGAAGGCTGGGACCGCTATGGCGAGCTTTGGAGTCCTGAGAAGCCTGACATGCGCACGATGGGCACCAGCGTGTTGTGGAACTCGCAGAAAGGCACCCAACGTTCGACCTTCCCGTCAGTGCCCTGGGCGATGCCGGTGGCCAAGGATCACGAGGCGATCAATGGCGAATGGTATTGGGAGTATTCCAACAATGATCTCAACCAGGTTCACGACGCCGAACAGATCCGCGATCACCTGCTGCGGGCGATCTTCGGCTCGTTCGCCAATGCCAAGCGCCACCCGAAAAACGCCACGGTCGAACTCAAGTGGGTGGCCTTCGTCGGCGGCAAGCGCCAGTCGCGCCGCCTGATGGGTGACTACATCTACACGATGAAGGACGCCACCGAGCTGCGCAGATTCCCCGACACCGTGGTCGAGGAGAAACGCGAACTCGACGGCCACTATCAGATCAAGGAGACCGGTTCGCTGTATGATTTCCTGTCGAAGGCGATGTTCATGAAGCTGGGCGGGAAAACCTACGAGATTCCCTTCCGTTGTTTTTACTCGAAGAACATCGCCAACCTGATGATGGCCGGGCGTTGCTTCAGTTGTTCGCACGTCGGGCTTTCCGGCCCGCGGGTGATGAACACCTGCGCCCAAATGGGCATTGCCACCGGCTACGCCGCCGTGGTTTGCAGGAAACACGACGCCCTGCCGCGCGAAGTCGGTGAAAAACATATCTCCGAGCTGAGAAAACTCATCGGCTACGAAGCGTGATGCGCCACTGGGTCAACTTCGGCCTGTTGTTCAGCTTCCCCGCGCTGGTGGTGACCGGCGTGATGGCCTACGCGCTGCCGTTCTCGATCGGCACGGCGCGGGTTCACATTGTCTTCGGGGCGCTGACGGTGCTGCTTGTGGTGCTGCACCTTGTTTCGCGCGTTCCCTACTTCGCCGGGAAACTCACCGCGAAAAAGTCCGCGCGACACATGCTGTTCGGCTCCGCCATCGCATGTGGCGGTTTGCTCGCGCTGGCCCTCGCGAATCGATGGCCCGCGAAACAAGTCATGGAGGCGAGCTACGAGGCGCGCCGCAAGTCGGAGATCGTGCGCGCCTCGCCGCTGGCCGGATTTCTCGATGTGGATCCGGCGCACCGCTTTGTGGCGCGGCAGCCCGGCAAGGACGCGGACACCGCGGTCTCGCTGATGGTCCGTTTTCGCGAGGGCTTGGAAAAAGCCCCGGCCGTGGCGATTTGGGCCGAAACCAACACCGGCACCATCATCGAGACACTCTATCTGGATGAGGCATTGGCATACGGCGAGGAAGTCGAATGGCAGGGGGTGAAAACCCGCCGTCACCAACTGCTGCCGATCTGGCGGCACAGGCACACGGTGGTTTCCGGTGTCGATCCGCACGGCAAGGTGGACGCCTTCGCCGGTGCCACCCCCGAGCATTCGTTCACCCTCGATCAGAATCTCAAGAGCGGTGGCGACGACGGCTTTGTCCTGTGCGTGGAAGTGAACGCCGTGGGCGATCCGAACGAAGCCTACCCCGACCAGGATCTCGGCCAGCCGTCGTTGCTTTACACCGCTTTCATTCAGCCGGGCAAAGGCAATCCCTATGCCTTGCTGGAACTCACCGCGCACGGCGGCGAGGCCTTCGAGAACGGCGCGCCCGGATACGATCTGGAGGGCATCGGTTCCGCGAAGGAATTGATCGACCTGCTGCTGGTGAAAACCGCTCCGGCAATGCCATGAAAGCGACCGCATGGCCGGTGCTCGCCGCGTTGGCTCTGGCAAATTGCGATCGCGGCGAACGCGTCACGATTTTGACTGGTGAGGCGATGGGTACCACCTATCGAATCAAGGCCGTGGGCACGGTGGGGGAGGCGGAAACATCGATCCACAATATGTTGCTAGGACTCGACCGCGACCTCTCCACCTGGCGCGACGACAGTTGGGTGGCCGCATTCAACCGCAAGCCCGCCGGCACCGTGATGGAGATGCCGGATTCCGTAATGGAATTGATGAAACTCTCCCGGAGATATCATCAGCAAACCGAAGGGCGGTTCGATCCCACGATCGGCGCATTGATCCGCGTCTGGGGATTTGGCGCGTGGCGCGGCGAGTGGCGGGGTGAGCCGACGGCTGAGGAAATCGAATCGGCGCGCGCGGCTTGCGGGTTTCACCATCTCCATCTCGATGGGAACACGATCACCAAGCGGCACGGCGGTCTGATGCTCGATTTTTCCGCCATCGCCAAAGGTTACGCGGTGGACCGCATGGGCGGAATTCTGCGCGGCGCGGGATGCGAACATCATATCATCGAGTTCGGCGGCGATGTGCTCGCTTCGGGACACGCGCCGGGCAAATCAGGCTGGACGGTGGCCGGCCCGGCGCTGGAGAAACCGATCACATTATCCGACGAGGCCATCGCCTCCAGCGGTTCCGAACATCAGTTCCGCGGAGGACACTCGCACGTCATCGATCCCCGCAGCGGCCGGCCGCTCGCGGTGGGGGCGCCGGCAGCGGCCAGGGCGATGACCTGTGCCGAGGCCGACGCGCTGGCCACGGCGGAACTCGTCGCGTCCGCATATGAAAAACCCGGCGACCCGATGGACCGGGTGCCGGGCGGTTGACGTTTTTTCGGCAGTGGAAGTTATTTCGTCTCAGTCGGCATGTTAGCCACTGAGGGCGGCAGTTCCGCTTCCTCCAACCATACGCTCAGATGGCCGCTCGGCGGCGCCGGCTTGTTGCGGTGGGCGTTCTGGCGAAGGAAGGCCTTCACGGCAATCGTGACCTCTTTGTCTTCCACCTGCGGACGCAGGTTTTCAAAGATATAGGTGCCGCGCGGGTCGCCGCCGCCTTTGTAGTAGCCGCCGGTCATTTCGGCCACCTGTTCGCCATTCACATGGAGCGCGAAGCCTTCGCCCGCCCAGACATGGCTGCCGCCACCGACGACGATGCGGTAGCGTTTGCCTTCCTCGAAGGCGGGCATCTTGAACTTGCCGCGTATCAACAGGACTTCTTTTTCCCACAGTGTGTTCGGTGTGACATCGCAATGGCACTGCGGGTTGCCGCAGCGCTCGCGCAGCGCGACTTGTTCGCCTTCCTTCTGGCCGAAGGGTGCCTTGCCGGTCTTCCAGCCGGCCTTGGCGGCGTCGAAATCGGGCGATGCCCAGTTTTCCATTCCGTTGGGCAGAGTGATCGGACGGTAGCGGTCGCCTTCCGCGTCGGTTTTCTTTTTGGACGGGTCGAAACTGAAATACTCCCACTCCGCCAGCCGCATCTCGGGACCGGTCGGCTGCCAGTTGTAATCGTCGATGCCAAGGAGTTGGTAATAGGCGATCACTCTGTCGAGCTGGCTGGTGAGTTGTGCGGTCGGCTTGGCCGGCATCTCGTTGCGGACAATGTTTGTCAGATCGATGCCGTTGCGGCGATAAGCCGGAGTGCCGGGGGCGGAGGCGACGTATTCGGGAATCAGCTTGTCGTGAACGATCGGACGCAGCGCGGGACGCATGGCCACTAGCGCATCCTGCTCCGGAGTGGAGAGCATGGGCAGGGGATCGACCTTGGCGGGCATGCGAGGGTCCGGATACTCGGCCTTGCCGCCATGCAGCTCGACCATCGCGCGGCCGAGCGCGTCGCCGGTGAGCATGTAGGTTTCGGCGTTGTGGTTGTAGTGATAGCCCTGGTTTTTCGGTGAAACTTCCGGGCCGCGCCAGAACGGGCGGGTCTCGATGGTCTTGACGGTGCCCGCCAGCTCGGGGTGGCGTTCGGGGTCGGCCACGGCCTTTTGCGCTTCGGCGATCTTCACGTAGTGCTCCGGCATGTTCTCGCCGTCGAAGCCGACGGTGGCGATCGCCCACTTCGCATTCGGCGCGTTGAACTCCTTGCGCCACGCCTTGATGAGATTGACGAGATTCTGCTCGTAACGGGCGTTGTGCGCGGGGTTCGGGCCGTCCTTGTGGCCCTGCCACCAGACGAAACCGGCGACCTCGTATCCCTGATCGACGTATTGCGGGTATTTCTCCGCGAAATTGTCGAGCACCGCGCGGACCGCGGCGGTGTAGTCGTCGTATTGCTTGCCGGCATACCAGCCTTTGCCGTCCCAGGGGATGACCTTGCCATTGGCATCGAACATTTCCTTGTAGCCGGGTTGTTCCCTGCCCTCGAAAACATATCTTTTGCTGCCGGGCGGCAGGATGTCCCAGCCGAGACTGCGGTTGCCGATGTCGGCCTTCATGACGATGACCGGTTCGTTGTGGAATTCGCCCATCACGTATCCGAAGCCGAGTTCGGGGCCGAAGGTCGGCCCGCAGGCGGGCGCGCTGAGCGGGTCGCTCTTGCCCTTGCCCATGTAGGCGTCATTGAGCATCACATCCTGGCGCGCCGTCCACTGGCCCTGTTCATCGAGCATGTAGGGAAAGCGTCCGAGTTTTTCAACCACGGAGCGCAGGTCGCCCATGCCTTGGAGGTCGGTCATCTCAAGCCACAACGCGGCGGAGCCGCCACCCTTGGCATAGGCGATCTCGATCGGATGGCGTTTGCCCTTTTCGAGCTTCACCTCCCCGTCCGTTTCACCAGGCGCGGCATCCTTCACCTTCACCACCGCATCGCCGGACGGATGGATCCGGTAGGTGCCGGCATATGGAACCTCGATGAAAGCCTTGACCGCCACCGGGCCCGTCCCGGGAATGGCCGCCTCGGTGCTGCCGAGCGCGACCTTCGTGGAGTCTCCGGCGATTCCTCCCGGCTCAGCATCGGCCGCGGTCGACTGGAAGACGCCGAAGCGCAGCAGCGCGGCGTTGTCCGTGGGCAGCTTGCATTCGGTGAGGGTGGGATCCGCCGAGAGGAACACCTGAGAGTAGAACGGCTCCGCTCCCTCGACACGCCCGAAGCCGAGCATGTTCGACTGTCCGGAGAGGATATAGACTTTGACCGGCTTGTCCCTGGTCCCCTTGTCGGCGGGATCGGGATCGGGGAGGTCGACCGGAAGGACGGCGGCCTGGATCGGCAGCGCCGCGATGGCACTGAGGAGGAGGGTTTTCGTGAATCGCGCGTGGCGGGGGTTGGTTTTCATGTAGTGATGGGATCGAGGGTGGTCTGTCCCGTTCTTGCGAGCGGGCTACGGGATTATAGGCGTTTGAGGACGAACTAGGGGCATTTCCATTGGCTGCCGTTTTTGGTTTGGAAGCCACCGGTTTCGATGAAGAGGTGGTCGATGTTGTTGAGTTTCTCCATACGCATCGAGAGCGCTTCGTTCTTACGCAGGTCCATGAGAGTTTCGCCGGACCAGATGAGGAGCGGATCACCGGTGCTGCCGTCGGATTTGAGTTCGAGTTACTTGATCGGGGCGCGGCTGGCTTCCTTCGGTTTGGCGGAATCGAAGTCGGCGGGTGTGGCGACGCAGTCGACGGTTTTGCATGAACCTGCGATCTTCGGATTGGCGGCGAATTCGCCGGTCCACACGAATTTGCCGTCTCCGGGGTCGAAGTCGTTGGCATCGCTGTCCTGAAGTGCCTGCCAGGCGGAGGAGATCATGGGCGCCACCGCGTATGTCGACTTTGCGATTGTTTTCGAAAAAAATTTACCGTTGATGTAGATGCGTCCGCATCTCGCTGGCACCGACATGGGACATGCCGACGGGGCCGAAGCGGGCGACGTTGTAGGAGGATTTTTTTCGTCGGGCCGCGTTGAGAAAAGTGCGGGGTTCTTGTAAAATGACCGGCCTTGGCTGGCAGCGAGGGCGTGACCAAGAATGAGTGGAATGAGGATGGGTGATTTCATGGGATGTCTGAATTCGGAAGCGTGGGCACAGGTGCCCGAACAAGTGGTGCTTCGTCGTGGACAAGTTCCAAAGATTCGGCGGGAGTGCAACGATTCTAACCCGCGCAACCCGGCTCTAAAACAACAGCTTGTCCCGGGTCATGATCACTTGATCTTCGCCCCCGTATCGACAGCCCGAGCCATGGGAAGCAAGGTGACCGGCCCGAGCAGGCCGGAGGGCACAATGGGCCATGCGGAGGCGTCGAACTTCTTATACTGATGATCGACGAGGTTGATGTCATGGAAATTTTTCCAGCCGACATTGCGTTGATCGAGGTCGCGGATGCGGTTGGCGGAGAGGTTGGTGACTTCGATCTCGATGGTGTTCGCTCCTTCGATCAGGAAATCGGTGACGTCGAGGCGGAAGGGATGGGCGATGACCATGCCGGCCGGTTTGCCATTGATGCGGATGCGCGCGCTTTCGCGGACGTCTCCGAGGTCGAGGATCCAGCGGTCGGCTTTTACCGTAAGTGTGAACGAGGTCGAGTAGCAGGCCGTGCCGGCGAAGCGTTTTGCTTCGGGGTCGGCGGTTTCCGTCCATGAGCCGGCGGTTTCGAGGGTGGCGCCAGCGGGCAGGACCGGACCGCCTTCAAGGAAGCGGATTTTCCAGGGTCCGTTCACCGCGAGTGGTTCGCCCGCTGGCTTGAAGGTGGGCCAGGGCGGTGCATCGGCCAGTTCGTTTTCCAGAGCACGGAGGATGCGGGATTCGCCGGGCTGAAGTTGCAGGTGGATGGAGGTGAGGGCGTTTTCGGTTCGCGTGGGGGTTTTGCCGAGAGCACCGGTCATCGGATCCATCAGTAGTGCGGACTTCGATGGCACGGCGATTGGAGTCCATGCGTCCACGGGCTTTGCCGATTGGTTGGCGATGAAGTAAACCACCTCGCCCGGCAGCTTGCGGCGGATGAACTTGAGCCCGTGGTCCGCCATGGGTTCGCGGGTGATTCCGGTCTTTGCCATGAGGGAGGCGAGGTCGTCGCCGAGCAGGATGCGTCCCTTGCCGATCGTGGTGATGCCGTCCACGAAATCCAGACCGCCGAGCAACGCCTTCAATTCCTGTTCCCGTTCGATGTATTGGTGCCAGCCGGGCACGGTTTCCGGCAGGTTTTTCCAAATCACGATATTGGCACCGGCATCGGCCACCTTGATCAAGTGGCGAACGGTTTCGATCTTCATGGCCTTGGCGTCGGGCACAAGGATGGTTTGGTAGGAGGAGCCGCCATCGGTGAGGAGTTGTTGGTCCTGCCAGCGGGTTTTTCCTAGCTGAGAGTCCGAGACAAAGTCGAAGGTGTGGCCTTGTTGCATCAGCCATCGGCCGGCTTCGCCGCAGGGTTGCTTTTCGATCCAACTGGAATCATGCACCGAGAAGCGTTTTTCGCCTTTTCCGCCCCCCATCCAAAGATCGTACACCGGCCAGTAGAGAAGGATGTCGTTGTGTGGTTTTCCCTGCTGGAGGACGCTTTGGCAGCGGGTGAGGTAGGCGTTGAGCGCCGGGATGTCGCGGAAGATTGAGTTGCGCGCGTTGACCTGGGTGGAGGCATAGAACAACCAACCCGGCCACTCGGTTTTTTCCGGGGCATAGCAGGTGCCGTGATAATAGATGCCGTTGATCCCGCACAGCAGGAGCCGGTCCGCTTCCGGTTTGAGGTGGGATAACGAGGTATGGAAATGGTTTCGCAGCCAGGTGAAGCTTTCGGAGATCACGAGGTTGCGTCCGGCCACGTGGGCGGCGGAGGAGGCGAAACGGTGGACCAACTCGCTGTGCGGTTCGTCGAGAGACGTCAGTGGATCGCGGCGATAGCTGGGAATGTCGAACTTGTTCGATCCGAAGACTTCGGTTTCCGGGATGCTGGCCGCAGCATACATGTCGAGCAGGTTGGCGGGCGCGCCGTGGGCCTGCATGCGAAGGCCGCTCCCGCGCTCGTCGC
Organism: Luteolibacter sp.; assembly: GCA_041686775.1. GTDB lineage: Bacteria > Verrucomicrobiota > Verrucomicrobiia > Verrucomicrobiales > Akkermansiaceae > Luteolibacter. The sequence goes on from JAWLDG010000023.1 coordinate 63,355, forward strand.
CCCAACGTGCGATGTGGTTCACGCATTCGATCAGAAGATCCGAGAGGGTTTCGCGGTAGTCGCAGAGGACCCGCCGGACTTCTTCGGGATCGCCCGTGCCACCCATCGCGGCGGCGTGCGCGTGGATGTCGTAGCCGCGCCATAGCAGGAAACGGTCCGGCAGTTCGGGCGCCCAGTTTCCCTGATTCTCGAAGGAGTCGTAATAGAACGCGCGGGGTGACAGCCCCTTGCCTTCGCGGAAACGATCGGCCATCCAGTCGAAATGGAATTTCACCGCCGCCGGTGAATACGGATTGATGCACAAGCCCTCGCCGCCGGGTCCGGTGCGCTTGACCCGGACGTTGCGGGCCACGGCCTCGATTTTTCCGTCCTTCACGGCGAACGTGCGCTCGGAATGTTCCTTTGTGACGTGGGGGCCGCCGAGCCGCCAGCCGCCGGACGGGGTGAGGTCGATGTTCATGCCGAGCCGCCGGGCCTCGGTGACCGCGTGATTGAACATTTCAAACCACTCGGGTGTGAAGAGCGGAATCGAACGTTCTTCCTCACCCTGCACGCCGTAGATGCCGATCACGCCCATGTTGCCCCAGCCTGCCTTGTGATAGGCTTCGATATTCCATGTTAGATCCTTCCTTGTCACCGCGCTTCCGGGCCACCACCAATACGATCCCGGACGCGCCTCGGGGCGGACTTCCGGCCAACCAGGCGACGGGTTGCCGTGGAGGAAATAAGGATCGGGTGGCGTCCAGCAAGGTGTTAGATCGGAGGCCAGAGCGGCGGGTTCCTTGACGTCCTCCGCCGTGCCAGCGGCGAGTTGAAAGCAAAAGAGGATGCTGGTGATGATTGCGGGACGGGGAGTCATTGAGCGGACTTGGGAGCGAGGGGTAGTTGCAGGATCAGCGATGATCCGGCTTTGACGGTGATTGGGCGCTCCAATTTGATTTCGACCCTGCCGCCGTCCTGTTCCAGCGGTGCATGCGGCAGGTTCTTGCCGTCGAGGCTCACACGGACTTCGGATGCCTGCATGCCTTGCGGGATGGCGAGGGTGATGGACTTGAGGTCGAGGGTGCCGAACTTGAGGTGGATGGCGGACTCCTGCACGGAAGTATTCCGGGATTGGGTGAAGAGCCCCCAGCCATTGGCGGCGGAGAAGAAGGATGCATGGTCTTCCGGTTGCCAGACGGGGTTGAAGCCGATGCGTTGTTGCGGGCCGTCGTGGGAGAATCCCTGCAAGGCGAGCAGCAACGACCAACTGCTCATGGCACGGGCATAAAATTTCCCGCATTCGTCCTCGCCGAAGGGGCTGCCGGTGCCATCGACGGTGGCGTTCGATGCCAGGGTGACCTGGCCCCTGCCGCGGTGGCGGCCGTCGTATCGTTTTGAGATCTCCTTCACCATTTCCATGCCCTCGTCGATCATGACATATTGCATCATGGTCGCGGCGGCGGCGTATTCGAAGCCGGACATGACTTCGCAGTAATAGGGAATGAATCTGGGCGGGACGGCTCCCGGGGGAACGAACATCTGCCAACCGGTGTCGCCGGTGCCGAGAAAGTCGCGGTGGCGCGGCGGGTAGCCTTCGCCGGGATCGGTGATGCGGTTGGTGGTGAAAATTTTCTTCAGACCCTCGCGGGTGCGGTCGATCGGATAGAGTTGTCCGAGTCCGAGCTGGTTGGCCCACCATTGGCCGAGGAACATGTCGATGCCGACGGCGTCGCCCATGATGCGGGTGCCGGGAAGGTGTTCGGGTATTTCAACATAGTAACCGAGCTGTGCGTTCCAGAGTTGTTCGTTTTGATTCTGAATGGCTGTGCTAGCGAGTTTCTGATAACTGGCTGCGAGTTCGTTTTCGCCCATGATATCCGCCATTTTGCCGCAGGCCTTGAGGGCGGCGATGTAGAGCGATCCGATCCACGGCGAGGTGCCGGAGGAATTGCTGTCGAGCGTGTTGTGATAGGAGCCGGACAACATGCCGTCGCGGTCGGGATCGAGGCGTTCGATGGCGTAATCCATGGCCTTGCGGGTGCGGGTCCAGGCGGTCTTGAGGTAGTCGTTGTTTTGCGAAAGCAGGTGTTCGCGATAGACGCCGAGGATGGTTCCGAAGTGGCCGTCCATCGCGTCAAGTTTCCCGCCGTCGCGATCGGACAAAAGGCCATCCGGCAACTGGCTGCGCAGGTCGATGTCGCGCAGGATTCGCCCGAGTTCGGGAAACAGGCGGGCGTGAGCCTGGGCGTAGTGGATGACGTGTTTGCAGTTGCCGAACCACTCCTGTTTATCGGAGGTGCTTTCCCAGATGCCGAAGTAGCCGTCTTTGGTCCAGAAGCTGGTTGGTGACTTCAGCACGCTGAGATTGGAACTCATCCGGTCGAGGGCATAGCGCGGGATGTTGGATGAATAAAGCGTCTGATGATAGAGACGGGTGGTGGCGTCGAGGTAGTCGAATTTTTCGGCGACATAGGCGTCCACCTCGGCGGCGTTGCTCCACCAGTTTTCATATTGGTTGCCGCCATCGACGAAATGCCATTGGGGGATGTCGGCGCGGCCGAAGGTGCCGCCGGGAAAGTGCCAGCTCAGGACAAAGGTGACGACGCGCTCGGCACCGGGTTCGAGATGGAAATTGGTGGCCAGCGCGGCATCGACGGTGGTTTGGGGTGCCGGGCTTTCGGCGGTGGCCGGGCCGGTGATCGTGCCGTCAGCTTCGAAGTCGGCGAGCAGAGAGACCATGTCCTGCCAGGAGGCGGTGGCGGTGGCCGCATCGGTGTGGGCGGTGAGGTGCATGCTGCCCTTGGGGCCGGTGAGGGCGATGCCGGTGCGATCTTTTCCGGTGATGACCTGGTTGCGGTTCTTGCCGAAGCCGGGGTTCTCCCGCTGTTTCTCGCCGCCGATGGTGTCGTAGCCGGAGAAGCCCACCGCGTTCTGCTGGGTGGCGAGCAGGCTTACCTCGACCGGCTGATTGGTCGGATTGGTCACCTTGATGCGGAAGATCGCGCAGGGGATGGCCGAGTTTTTCAGGTCCATCGGGATCAGCGGGTTATAGGCTTCCAGCGTCACCTTGACGGGGATTTCATCGTCCTGGAAGGCATACCAGCCGAAGGGAAACTCACCGGAGAAGGTCAGGCTTTGCATGGCGGGAAACGGCCCGACCGCCGAGGTTTGGAGGGCGCGCACCCGGGTGGCATCGCCGGCCTTGGTTCGAATGGCGAAGAAGCTGTTAGGCACCACGCCGCTGCCCTTGCGTTGCTCGTAGTTGTGGAAGATCTGCCACCACCTGCGCTCGGCCTTGCCGTTCATCCGGATCAGACTTCCGCCAACGGCCCCGATGGGGAAATCGAGGGCGGTAAGGTTTTCACCCTGATAGACGGCGGGAGCGGGCTCTTTGACGGTCTCCGCCAACCATGCGCGGGCGGCATCCCGTGCGGCAGAGGGGCGGAGTGCCCAGGCGTCGTTGTGGTTGCGGAAGCCGGTTTCGAGGAAGGTGAAGTCGCCGGTGACGCCGGAGTTCTCCAGGTGTTTGCGGACGCCCGTGAGTGGGAATTCGCTGCAGATCAACTGCGGCCTGCCCTTGAGCCGGGCGAGCCGCTGCTGGACGGAGGCGGCGTCCTTTCCGGCGAATGGCCAGCGGGAGCTGAGGCCGTCGTAGTGACTGTAGCAGACGAATCCCCGCCACAGCGCGGCAATTTCATCATCGTGGAGGCCGATGGCGTTCGCGGCGATCGCTCCGCGCGAGAAGCCGCCGAGGATGACGCGGTCGGGGTCGCCGGAAAATCGTTCGCACAGGGCGGGCACGGCTCGCTTGAGGAAGGCCACGGTGCTGTCGGGGCGGTAGGACGGGGCATCGCCCCACCAAGTGATGGCCGTCTTGTTTCCGGCCTCGTTGAGGAAGGGCACGCAGGCCCAGATGAACCCTTTTCCGCTGCTCAATCCATAGCCCAGCTTGCTGCCCTCGGGCAGGCCGCTACTGGTGTCGCCGAAGCTGTTTTTGAAATTCCCATTGCCGGCGAGTTCGATGATCACGGGAAACTTTTTGCCCGGGACCCAATCGGTGGGCAGATAGAGGATGACGGGTGGAGTGTCTTGGAAAAGCTCCAGCCGCACGCGTTTCCCCGCGCCCGGCGGGCCATCTGCCAGCTCCGGCACGATGAGGTCGGCCGGAACCGTGGAGATGTCGGGCAAGGGTGCGGCATGAACGGCGATACACGCATACGCGAGGAATGCTGCCACCCATGGCCATGGCTTTTTTCTAACAGGAATCGCGGGTTTCATTTTTGTTGAAGCTCGAGCATGGCCTTGCCCGTGGCGTCTCCGATTTCGAGATAGGTTTCGGCGTTTTGGCAATAGAGGTCGGCGCGGGTGCCGGGCGAGGACTCGGATGCGCGGAGGAAGGGGCGGGTGTCGATGGTGATTATTTTGTTGGACGGGTCGGCGGCGGCAAGCTGGGCGTCGCGCACCTTGGTGGCGTGCGTGCCGTCCCAGCCGATGGCGGCGACGACGACGGGCAGCTCGGGTTTACCGAGATCCTTGCGCAGGTCGCGGATGAGGTTGGGGAGGTGTTTTTGATACTCCGCGCCCATGCGGGGCGAGGATGCGTCGGCGATGCCCTGGAGCCAGACCATGCCGGCCAGTTCTACCGGTTGTCCCTGGTAGCCGGGGTAGTAGCGGTCCATGTCGGCGAGGGTCTTTTTCACGCCGTTGACGAGTTCCATGTATTCCTGGCCGCTCATCAGATAAGTCTTGGGATCGAGCCATGCGTCGATGTGTTTCAGACCGGTTCCGGTGTGTTCGGCGTTGCCGGGGTTTTTATACACATTCGCTTTCCCTTCGAAATGTTTCATCACGGCGTTCTGATAACTGCCGGTGATTGAATCGCCGATGAGCAGAACGCGTGGCAGCGGCTTGCTTTTGTTGGGTCGGGAAGCGAGCGCGGCCTCGATCGCCTCGATGGCCTTGGCGGCAAGGTCGCCGGTGCTGTGAACATCGGGTTTCTTGGGGTAGCCCTGGCGTAGGGACTCGGCGTAGAGGTCGTTGATGCGGACACCGTTCTCCTTCATGATCTTTTCGGCGACCGCGTTATAGCGCGGCGGATCTTCGGCGAAGCGGCTGATGATGTCCTTGTGCATCGGTGTGATTGTGCCCCAGACAAGGGTGGCACCGGTGGCGTTCATTTTCGCGACGAGTTCGCGGAGGTTCTTGTCGAAGATGTCGAGTGGCGTGGTGAGCTTGCCGGTGAATTTGTTGCTGTGCCATTTGTCGCCCGGTTTCGGGTCTCGGTAGGCCATGTCCCAGACCCCCCAGTTGAAGTGGATGACATCCCACTTCGCATCCGCGGCCGAGCCGCCGCCGCTTGAGGGGGGAAGATAGTCGTGGGCGAGCGAGCGGGAACCGCGTTTGAAGCCGGATGGATGGGTGCCGAAACGCAGCAGCATCACCGGTTCGTCGAAATGGTTGCCGAGTGTTCGTCCCAGCGTCTGCTCGATGCCGATCATGCCGCGCGGTTTGCGACCGCCGTAGGCGACGTCGCCCACCTTCAGAAAATGGCCGGCGGTTTCGGTGTTGTTGTGGATCGGGTGGGCGTCAAATAGGACCACGTCGTTGCGGGTGGACCAGATGCCGCCGGGGTTTTTGAGAAATCCATACTCTGGACGGTTCGCGACCACGGTGGTGAGCGCGCCGGGTTTGTCCCGCAACACCACGCGGAAGTCATGGCCGGGCTTGCCGAAGAAGATCGTTCGGAAGGCGTGGTGCTGGCCGGTGGTGAGCTTGACGGGTGTGATGGTGGCTTCGGCTTGGTCGGGTGCGCGGCGGTAGGCTTCGCTGCCGTTCACCGAGGTGATGTTGAACGCGGAATCTCCCTCACCGGCATGAAACTCGTAATGCCCGTCGTAAGGAACCTCCACCCAGCCGCGCAGGACGGTGGTGTGGCCTTCTTTCATCGCGGCATCGGGAAACGGCGTGAATGGCAACGGCTCGCGGCCACGCTTGCCGGGTTGGATCTGGCGGGTGCGTTGCTCGCCGAGTTCGACCAAGCCGGTGGCCACTGGCTTCATCTTTTCGTAGTCGGTGGCGGCGGAATACACACCGGCATAGACGGCGCCGTTGACATGTTTTTTCAGCTCGCCGTCGGTGATTTGCGGACTCGGATAGAAGGCTTCGAAGGTGCCATCGCTGCGACCATCAATGGGGGCCTGTTCGAGCACCAGATCGTCTCCGGCGACGATGAAGAGCTTGATGGGTTTTTCCGAGGCGTAGGCGAGGAGAGGCAGCGTGGCAAGGAGAAGGGTGATGGATTTCATCGGGTGGCCTGTGTGGGATCGCAGATATGCTCTTGAGAGTATGAGGAAATGGAAATCCCTTGTTGAATCAACTCGTTCTCAAGAGCGAGCCTACGGATGCACAAACGCCTCCCTGTCACCAACCTGGACCGGCATGATGCCGGGCGAGGACCGCCTGATGGCGAGGCTGGGGGGGGCGCAACACAATCAATGCGGCGCTGCGGCAACTGGAGGAGGAGGGATTGCTGGTGGGCAGGGGAGCCGGCCACCGGCGGCGGATCGTGTTGCCGGACAACCATCACAAGAAGTCCCTGCGGATCCGGATACTGCTTTACGAGGGGGTGACCGCGGGATGCCGGAAAACGTCGATCTGTTGGCACGACTCCAGGGAGCGGGATTCGCGGCGAGTTTTTCCAACAAGTCGCTGAAGGATCTGGGGATGGACTCCGGACGGGTGGCCCGATTGGTGGCGACCCAGCCTGCGGACGCGTGGGTGGTCAGTGCCGGCTCGCGTGATGTGCTGGAATGGTTTTCGGAGCAACCGGTCCCGGCGATTGCGATGCTCGGGCGCTTTTCAGGGCTTCCGATCGCTGCGGCTTGTCAGAGCAAATCCCCTGCGATACTCGCCGCCGTACGCAAGCTGGTGTCGCTGGGACACCGCCGGATCGTGATGCTGGGGCGATGGTCGGACGCCAGTTTCTCGGCGACGACGGGATGGGCGACGAGCGCGCGAGCCATTCCTTTGCTGACGACGAAATCGATTTCGCGCTCCAGCGGTCTTTCCGTCGCGACTCGGGCACATGTTTTTTCCAATTGAATCAGGAAAGATCGGGATTGCAAACAAGGTAGGGTAACCAACAATCCATCACCGTAAACCGCCATGCATCCGTATCAGAAACCCACCCGCCGCCAGTTCATCAAATCCTCCCTCGCCGTTGCCGGCTCGCTGGTGGCCGCGCCGCAAATCGTCCGTGCCGAGACGTTGGGCAACGCAGCCAAAACCGCCGCGAATTCACGCATCGGGATGGGCTTCATCGGCATGGGCCTGATCTCCGACGGCCATTTGAAAACGTTTTCCGGAATGAAGGAGATCCAGCCGCTCGCGGTTTGCGACGTCAAACGATGGCAGTTGGACAAGGCGGCCAATGTGCTGAAGGAGCGTGGTTTCAACGACATTCTGGCGACTTCACGCTTCGAGGAGGTCATTTCCCATCCCGGGATCGACGCGGTTTGCGTCACCACGCCCGACCACTGGCACGCGGCGATCGCACTCGCGGCGATGAAGGCGGGCAAGGACGTTTACGTCGAGAAGCCGATGACTCTGACCATCGAGGAGGGCAAGGCGCTGGTGGCCGCGGAGAAAAAATACGGACGTATCCTGCAAGTGGGCTCGCAGCAGCGGTCGTCAGTGCATTTCCGCATCGCCGCCAACCTGGTGCGCAACGGCCTGATCGGCGAGGTGAAGGATATCTATTGTCAGCTCGGCCAGTTCCCGCAGCCGCCGGAAAAGGAAAACGTCGTGCCGGTGCCGGAAGGTTTCGATTACGACCGCTGGCTCGGGCCGACACCGTTTTTCGAATACTCCGAAAACCGCGTGAAGGGGAACTACGGTGGCGGCTGGCGTTGTTACTGGGACTACGGCAGCCGCAAGTTCGGCGACTGGGGCGCGCACCACTTCGACATCATCCAGTGGGCGCTGGACCGTGACGACACCGGGCCGGTCGAGTTCATTCCCAAGGGGCACGAAGGCTCCGAATATCATCACTATCGTTACGCGGACGGCATCACCGTGTGGCGCGACCGCAAACCCAGTCCGGCGATGATCCGCTTCATCGGCACGGAGGGCGAAGTGCATGTCAGCCGCGGCAAGATCGACACCCTGCCCAAGGAACTCGTGCGCCACAAGTTCGGCCCCGACGACATCCAGGTTTACGAGTCAAAGGACCACCGGCAGAATTTCCTCGATTCGATCGCGTCCCGCAAACCGACGATCTGCCCCGCCACCGTCGGCCACCGGTCCGGAACGATCTGTCAACTCGCCGGCATCGCCGAGCGTCTCGGGCGCGCCATCAAGTGGGACCCGGTGGCCGAGCAAATCACTGGCGACAACGAGGCAAAGTCCATGCAGGACCGCCCGCGGCGCGAGGGCTACGAAATGCCCGCGGTGGGATGAGTCGCCACGGCGGCTGAAGAGTGATAATGGTCAAAAGACGCGCAGGAGGCACGACACTCCTGTCGTGCACGCGAATGAGAACGCCGTCTGGCGTCTTCCTCATTCCCGCTTCATTCGCCCCCATCACATGATTTTGAAGGATTCCGTTCGCCAAACTGCCGGATATTGCAATGAACAGCTGCGGAACGTCGCAGTCGGAAAATATTTCGATATCACGAACGAGCCTACGGGAGAAGCTTGTTGAGGATCGTGGAGTCGAGTTCGTGCCTGGGATCGAATGCGGGGGAGGCGGCGTATTGCTGGAGGCTGTGGAGGAGCTGGCGGGCCTCGGGTTTGTCTTGAAGCGCGGGCAGGTCGATCGTGCAGACGAGCAGGGAGCCCTTGCCGACACGGGTTTCGAAAATCAGGCCGAGTTTGTGATAGCGGTCGAAGTTGTCGATGACTTGAAGAATGGCACGGTATGCATGCGGGGTATCGTCGAGAATGATGGGGCGGGCGTTTTTCACCAAATGCCACCATTGCCAGTTGCTGTGGAAATCGGTGGGGAATGAGGCGAAGGCCGGTTGCCGGGGATCACATAGGATGCCCATGGTACCGGGCGGGGTGGGTTCGCCGCGCTTGCGGTCGCCTTGGGCGAACATCGGCGACCAGTAATCGGTCATGAAAGCGCCCGGGACGCTGTGGGGAAGTTCATTCAATTCGGGCAGCAGCAGAACGCGTCCGCCGGATGCGAGGCGGGCCTGGATTTCGGCGTCGTGGAGCTTGCGGGTAACGATGAGGCCGTCGGGAACGGTGGTGTCAACTTTGGCCGGATAGACCCAGATGGGATAGCGGTTCTGATAGGGAGTTCCTTCGATGGCGAGGGTGATGGTGAGTTGTTGCGGGGTGGTGACGATTGGGAGAGGGAAAACGAATCCGCCGATTTCCTTTGGACCGCCGGTTGGGATGCTCATGGCGCCCGTGAGATTTCGTTCTCCGCCCAGCATCCTGCCTTCGGAATCGGTGATCGACCAACTGACGCGGGGTGAGAACAGCTCTGTCGGCCCATAGTTGGCGAGCGAGACTTTGGCGGCGAAGATCTCATCGGAGGTCCAGGTGTGTTTTTCCATGCCAAGCAGAGGGACGGTCTCACTGCAGAACTCGCGCCACTGCTCCGGCTGGAGAATGCCCTTGTTGTCCATGAAGACATCGAGCATGCCCACGGGGGCGGTGCCCTGGCCGGGGAAATCCATGATGTCGAGGAGCTGGAAGCCGCCGAACTCCGGGGTGCGCAGGGCGGCCTCGATTTCCTCGCGGTAGCAGATCGCCGCCAGCGCTCCGGATGCCTTCACGAACGCATCGGCCTGATCGAGCATGCCGGCCTTTTCGAGCCGTTCACGAAAGGTCTCGTAGTTGCGGGCGCGGAGCACGCCGGTGAATTTCCCGATCTCGTTGAAATCGGGCGATACCTGATAGGCCCCGGTCTCGTGACCGATCACGGGCACGGGGACGCCGGCGATGGATTCGCGGTAATCGACGAGAGTGGACGGCGGCGAGTTTTCGATGTGCCCGCGTGGATTGCGGTGGATGTGATAAGCACCGCGCACCGGCTTGCCCGATTTTTCAATCTTGGCGATCACCCAGAAATCGTCGCCTTTTGGCAGTGTCGGCTCCCAGTGCATGTTGTTGGAACCCTGGGCGTGGAGGGCGCGGGAGTTGTGTTTTTGAAAATGGGCGACCAGTTGGGCCATGCCGTCGTTCATGCCGAGTTCGTTGCCCAGCGTGAACATCACGAAGGCGGGGCTGTTGCCATAATGGCGGAAGATTCGTTCACCCTCGCGCCTGCCGTAGTCGAAAAGTGAGAAGTCTTCGTCGCTGTTGTTCACATCGAGGAAATCGTAGTTGTGGATGGCGGCGTTGGCCTCGTCGGGCGCGTTGAAGGCGCTGCGTTTGTTGGGCAGCTCGACCTGCAGGTAGAATCCGAGTTCATCGGCCACCTCGAAGGCGGCGGCGGGCGGGCACCACGAGTGGAATCGGATGTGGTTGAGGCCCCATTCCTTCTGGATTTGCAGGATGCGCCGCCATGAGTCGCGGTCCATCGGGGCGTAGCCGGTGAGCGGATAGTTCGCGCAATCGACGCGCCCGCGCAGGAAGACGGGGCGGCCGTTGACCAGCAGGCGGTTGCCGCGGCGGGTGAAATCGCGCATGCCGAAGCGAACGGTCCTGGTGTCGGCGTAATCGGTGGCGCCGAGATTCAATTCGAGGTCAAGCAATGCGGGGTTGAACTCGTCCCACAGCGGCACATTCGGGCCGGGCTGATAGATGAACTCCACGGTCGTTTCACCCCCGGCCGCCACCTTGAATCCGACCGTCTTGGTCGCATGGGTGGCAGGAGTTTTCACATTGCGGCCGGCACAGTTCACCGTGAGCGTGCCGGCGGCGGGTTTGCCGGTGATATTGCCGATTCCGGCCACGACGCGGGCCTCGCGTTTGGCGGCGTCGGGATAGACCTGCACGTCCTCGATCCAAACCGGATCGGTAGCCCGCAATTCAATGCGTCCGACGATGCCGTTCCAGTTCGTCTGTGTGCGTTCATCGACGGCATGCGAGGGACCGACGGGCGGGAGCTTCGAGTTGTCGATGAGCAGTGTGAGCGTGTGGGCGCCCGGGGAAATGGCGTCTGTGATGTCGAAGACATGCGGCGCGCTGAGCGAGTCATTCCATGAGATGAAGGTGTCGTTCACCCACAGGCGGCTGTGCTTGGTGCGTTCAAGGAAAAGCGTGATGCGCTTTCCGGTCCACGATTGCGGGATGGTGATGTCGCGTTGATACCAGGCCGCACCCTTCCAATCCCAAACGCGGGCGAGGCGATCCACCGGTCGGTATTCAGTGAGAATGCCTTTTTCGTTTTCGTCGGTCGTGCCGGGCAGGCGGATGGTATCGGCCATTGACTTGGCAAACCACAGGCTTTCGACACCGGTTTTTCCGGGATCGAGTTGGAAACGCCATTCTCCGGCGAGCGAGAGGGTGTGGTTTTCTGCGGCGACCGGATGGGTGAGTATGGCGAGGGCGAGGATGGTGGCCGGGAATGACTTCATGCACGGTCAAAGATTTTGCCCGCATCAGAGGCTGGCTGATTGTATCATCTTCGTCTCCCCGTTGACGCGCAGCGTGACTTCGGTGGGCTGTTTCGAGCGGATGCGGTAGTTCGTGACCTTGCCGTCCTTCCATTCGAGATCGACTTGGTGGCCGCCGCGGGCGCGGAGTCCGGTGACCTTGCCATGGGGCCAGGCGTCGGGCAGGGCGGGCAACAGGTGGATGGTGCCGCCGTGGCTTTGCAGGAGCATTTCGGCGACAGCTGCGGTGCCGCCGAAGTTGCCGTCGATCTGGAACGGCGGGTGCAGGCAGAAGAGGTTCCTGCCGCCTTTCACGATGAGCATGTTGAGCAGCTTGTGGGCGTGGTTGCCGTCGTGGAGGCGGGCCCAGAAGTTGGATTTCCATGCCATTGACCAGCCGGTGCTGGCATCGCCGCGGCGTTCGAGGGTGACCTTGGCGGCCTGGGCGAGTTCGGGAGTGTTGAGGATGCCGATCTCGTCGTGCGGGTGGAGGCCGTAGAGGTTCGAGACGTGGCGGTGGGTGGGTTCGGCTTCTTCGTAGTCCTCGAGCCATTCCATGATCTGGCCGTGCTTGCCGATCCGGTTGGGTGGCAGTTTCCCGCGCGCCTCGGCGAGTCGTTTACGGAAATTGTCATCGGTGCCGAGGACTTCGGAGGCCTGGATACAGTTGGAGAACAGCTCGCGCAGCAACTGGTTGTCGTGGGTGGGCCCCATGCAGATGCGGGCACGTTTGCCATTGGGCATGATGAAGGTGTTCTCCGGCGAGTTCGACGGCGCGGTGACCAACCAGCCGGTCTTCGGATCGGTGATGAGCATGTCGAGGAAGAACTCGGCGGCACCCTTCATGATCGGATAGGCATAACTGAGAAACTCCTTGTCGCGGTTGTAATCGTAGTGCTCCCAGAGATGATCGCAAAGCCAGGCGGTGCCGGTGGCAGTGGCTCCCCACCCCGCCTGTTCTCCCGGTGCGGTGAATCCCCAGACGTTGGTGATGACGTGGGCGACCCAGCCGTCGGCGTCGTAGTATTCCTTGGCGGTTTTGGCTCCCGGTTCCTGCAAGGATTCGATGAGTTTGAACAAGGGTGTGTGGCAATCACCGAGGCCGGTGACTTCGGCGGGCCAGTAGTTCATCTGGACGTTGATATCGATGTGATAGTCGCCATTCCACGGTGTCTGGATGCCTTCGGCCCAGATGCCCTGGAGATTGGCTGGCATGGTGCCGGGGCGCGACGAGCCGATGAGCAGGTAGCGGCCGTAATTGAAATAGAGCGTGGCGAGTGCCGGATCGCTGCCGCCCTTGGCGAGCGCGGCGTGGCGCTGGTCGGTGGGCAGGGCGGCGGTCTTGGCGCTCTCGGCTTTGCCGTCGTCGAGCGTGAGGCTCATGCGATCAAAATAACTGCGATGATCGGCGATGCTGTCGGCGTGGAGTTTTACATAGGGATTTTTCGCCGCTTTCTCGATGTCGTCGGCGGTGGCCTGGACGGGATCGGCGGTGCCGCGGCCGGCGAAGCCCTGGTAATCGGTGGCGGCGGCCACCAACAGAACCACCTCGTTGGCGGAATCGATCGTGAGCGTTTCGTTTTCCACGCTGACCTTGCCGCCGGAATGAAGCGCGCGCAGGCGGGCGACGAATTGCATGCCCTCGACATCCTGCTGGCCGCTGGCGGTGCGGCCGGTCATCAGCAGACCGGCATTGCCGTCGGCGGTGGTGGCGAAACTTTCGAGCCGGTCGAGGGTGGCGGAAAACGAGATCTTGCCGGGTTGGTCGGCGGTGAAACGGAATGCCATGACTTCGTCCGGCGCACTGGCGAAGGCCTCGCGGGTGTAGGTGACACCGTCTTTCCGGTAGCTGACAGTGGCGGTGGCATTACTCAGGTCGAGGCTGCGACGGTAGTTCTCCGTGTTGTCCTCGCGCGGGGCCAGCGTGATGGAGACAGGGAGTTGGCCGCGGCCGCGGTAGTTGGTGCAATAGATCGCGATGGAATTGTCGCCGGGCTGGAGAAGTGAGTGGACGTCGCGCTCGAATTGGTCATGCCCGCCGGCCTGCCAGCCGGGGAGGTCGCCCACCTCCTGACCGTTGATATAAACTTTTCCCTGACGGGCGGTGTTGTCGATGCGCAGCGTGCCGATCTTGGCGAGTTGTTCCGCGGTGAGCTTGAGGGCATGGCGGAGAACGACGCGGTCGTCCTTTTCCAGCTTGCGCGCGCCCTTCACGGCCTTGCCGTCGGCGATGTGATAATCGGCCCAGCTGCGGGTATCGGTTTCGGGTTTCGCCGCCTCGGCAACAAGGCGCAGGATTTCGTGGTATTGCTGCCGGTTGTCGGTGATGCCCGGCGTTTCGATCATCGTGTATTTCCACTCGTCGAGCGGCAGTGGCGCGACATCGGCTTTCCAGACCAGTTTGAGGTTGCCGAGTTCCTGGAAGCATCCCCACGGGCCGCGGGCACCGCCGCGCGAGCCGCCGCCGGTGCAGGTGAAGGTCTGGTTGACCAGCGCCTCGGCCTCGTCGTTTTTGCCGGCGAGCAGGAGTTCGCGGATTTCCGGGAGGTTTTTCGATGCATTTTCGCGGTTCCAGTTCATGCGCGAGCCGGACCAGACGGATTCCTCGTTGAGGGCGATGCGTTCGCGGCCGATGCCACCGAAGATCATGGCGCCGATGCGGCCGTTGCCGATGGGCAGGGCCTCGGTCTGCCAACCGGTGGCGGGCTTGTCATACCACAGGGTGGTCGCCGGATCGGTGGATTCCGCGCCAAGCGGGGTGGTGAGGATGGAAACGCAGAGGGCGAGGTGGCGGACTGTGGTTCGGTTCATGGCAGTTGGGGGAAATCACGGAACCGCATGCGCGTCCGGTTTCTCGAACGTGCACGCAGGTTCTCGAATCGGATTTTTACTTCCTGGCCAGGACCAGCCAGGGGGATTTCCATTCGGGCCCGTTTTTGGCGGCGAATCCGCCGGCTTCAATGAAAAGGTATTCGCTTCCGGAGACGGTTTTCGGCATGAGCTTGAGTGCCTGGCTGCGCTCAAGGTCCATCAGGACATTTCCGGACCAGATGAAGGCGTCGGAGCCGGTGGCGCCCTGGTCCTTGAATTCGATTTCGCGGAAGGGCGTGCGGCCGGGGTTCATTTTCCTCTCCGGAGTAAACTCGTCCGGTGAGGCCACTTGGTCGATGACCTTCCATGCCCCGGACACGGCCGGGTTGGCGGTGAATTTACCATCGTAACGGAACAGGCCCTGGTTGGTGTCGGCCTCGCGGTTTTCGGGGTCCTGCACAGCCTGCCATTCGCTGGTGAGCATCGGCATGTAAGTCGCGGCCTTGCGGAAAACGCCGTCGTCGAGCGGCGGGAGTTTCCGCTCTTCCAGCCACATGCTGAAAATCCCCTGCGGGACCGGCGGCATCTGGACGATGGCGCGGTCGCCATAGCGGAGGAATGTGATGGCCCCGAGCGTGACCGGCCCCTTGCCGAATTCGCCCGAGAATTCCGGGGTGATCCAGCCGCCGCGCTGGGTGAGTCCGGCGCGTCGGCCGAGGCCTTGTGTCGATTCGACAAGCGGTTTGCCGTTGATGAAGATCTTGAAGCCGTCGCCGGCACCGACGCCCTGGCCGCGGTCCACTCGGAGGCGGTAGAGGTGGCCGGGCTTGAGTGCGGGAAATTCATGGTTGCCGCGCACGAGCAGCACCTCGTGTTCCCACAGCGTGCGCGGGCCCACCGGCCAGATCGTGTCCGGGCGGGTGGCCGGGCCGCGATTGTTGGTCAGTTCGCCCTTGTATTGGCCGAAGGGTGGGAGGCCCTTCTTCCAGCCTGCCTTGGCCGCATCGAACTCCGGCGTGAACCAGTTTTCCATGCCTTGCGGCACGGTGACCGGACGATAGCGCCACGGCGAGAGATCATATTTCTGTTTCTCCGGCGGATCGAACGAGAAGTAATCCCATTCGGAGTTGCGGAGGTCGGGGCCGAAGTTTTTCCAATCGTAGTCGCGGACGCCGACTTTCTGATAGAGCGCGACCAGTTCGTCGATCGAGTTGGTCACCGAGGCGTGGCGGTTGTCCGTCGGCGCGATGTCGGCGAGGATCTTGCGGCGGTTCTGGCCGATGAACTGATAGATCACCTCGTCGCGGATGATCGGCTTGATGGTTTCCCGGAGTTCGGGGCCGAATTTCTCCGGATCGGCCTGGAGGAATATGTCATCGTAGGGCAGGGGATCCTCGGGGTGGCGCTGGCGGGCGAGTTGATAGAGCACGTCGTATCCACCGGGGACGCTGGCGAGGGTGCCGGCGAGGCGTTCGAGCGTTTCCTGCTTGTGTCCGGCCAGATTCTGGCCGCCTTGCCAGCGGTCCGCGCCGCTATAGTGCACGTAGGCCTCGCCGAAGACCTCGAGGGCGAGGTCGCGCGCTTTTCCGGAGGCCTGCGGAAGTTTTTCGCGCAGCGCGAACACCGCGCCGGTGGTTGTGCTCTGGCGCGGGGTGGTTTGCAGCAGCTTGCCGACCGGCGGCAGGACTTTTTCGAAGCAGCGCTCGTCGGTGACGACATTCATGAGCGCCATCAGTGAGCCGTTCTGAAGCCATTGCTCGGGGTGATCGAGATGGGAAACCAGGAGGTCGGCGTGCGGAACGATCATGTCCGGCGTGCCCTTGGCGACGAGCGCGAGGCAGGCGTCCTTGATCCACCACGATTCGGCATCGTCCTTGAGGCGCTCTATGGCGAGATCGAAGAGGCGCTGCGACCAGTCGGCCGTGGGATCGAAGGCCTTGATGGCGGCGCGGATGCCGGCGTTGCGGACTCGTGGGTCGCTGTGCTTGCAGAATTCCTCCAACAGCTCCGGGCGCACGCGCTGGCCGGGTTTCGGAAACATGTAGTCGCAGGAGAGGCCGGCGGCATTGAGCGAGACCATGTTGCGGATGAGATAATCCGGGTGGTGGAGGTAATGGCGGATTTCGTCGTCGGTGAGTTCCTTCTGGTTCAGCCGTATGATCAGCGGCTTGGAGGAATCCCTGGTCAGGGTTTCCGAGGCGACATCGATGTTGCCGCCCGGCACGGGATCGAGGGAGACGAAGATGTCATCCGCCTCGGTGCCCCATGGGCGGTTCGGAAGTTGATAGGATTTGGAGAACTTCGATGGAGGCGCGCCGGTGATGCGCAGTGTCTTGCGCGGGATGGTGTAAGTGATGGGATAGCAGTTGCCCCATTCCTCCTTGTCGTAACCGGCCCCGCCGACAATGCCGAAGGAACCGTCGAAACGACGCGAGAGTTCATAGTGCCAGCGTCGGTGATCCATGAACTCGCGGTATTGGCTCGGCTTTTTCTCATGCAGCAGACCCATGGCGGCGCTGCGCCAGATTTCCCCGATGCCGCCGCCGGTGTGGCCGTGGAGCATGAAGGTGGTGGTGTAGAAACTCGTCATCGCCATGTGGTCGCGGGCTTTGGCATAGATCGAGTTTTCGCCATCGGGCGTGAGCGAGGCGGCGGCGGCCATGGCGAAGGCGAGCTTGCCGTTCTTGCCGTTGTCCACGAACGAATTCTCCGGGCGGTCGTCGCCGTAAGGGTTGAGTCCGCGTCCGGCGTAGCGGAAAAAGTGGACCAGCGTGCGGTGGAGCAGGCTTTCGTTCACGTCCGCGCCGCATTGTTTGGCTAGCAGCAGGAAGGTGACGACGTGGGTGCCGCCGGCGTTGAGGTGGCCGTTGCCGTAGCCGAGCTTGGTGACTCCGCCGCGTCCGGCCCAGCCGTCGAGGTATTCGCCACCGGCGGCGGCATCCACCCATGACTGGATCACCGGCAGCGCCTTTTCATCGCCGGTTCGGAGGTAATATTCGCAGATCGCGAGTCCGCCGTAGCCGATATGCCAGGCGTATCCGGAAGTCTTTTTCCCGGCCAAGCCGTGGACCCATTCGCGCACCACGGCGAGGTCCTTGTCCTCGCCGGTGGAAAGCAGGAACAGCATGCCGAAATCCGCGAAACCTTTCTGCGATCCGGGCTTCGCGAAGTAGTCGGCCAGATCGCGCACGATCTTGTCGGACTTCGGGCAGTCTAGCGGCCAAGTCGGGCTGTAGGAACCGAGTGCGGGAATCTTGACGATCACTTCCCTGGCAGGGGCGTCGGCCTTGTCCTTGACCATGAACTTGAGCACGCCGTCCTTGGCCTCGGCCCTGGTGATGAGGTCGCCAAGCTGGATGCGCGGATCGATATCCTTGAGTGTCTCGCCGTTGATCGACTCGATGATCTGGCCCTTTTTGAAGGCACCGGTCGCTTCGGCGGGCGAGCCGGGTTCGATGGTGCCGACCCACATGGTGAACGCGGGTTGGTGCAATTCGATCGACATGCCCACCGGACCGAAGCGGGTGATCGTGTTGACCGATTTTTCCGGCGCGGGCGCGGTCGAGAAAAGCGGGGATTCCTTGTAAAAACCTTCCGCGGAGATGGAACAGGCGGAGACGAAGAGGAACAGTGTGGCGAGTTTCATGGAGGTGGATCGGAGAGGCACGACCGCAAGCGGCGCACGCTCACGATACCACGTTTCACGGGCCCGCTTTTCAACGGGATTCAGCGGGCCCGGGAAATCTCATGGACGGGTATCGGCCACCTCACTCCGAGGTGACCTCGACCATGACGAACAGCCGCGCCACCGGAGTGCCGGAGACCGTGGCGGTCACGGTGGTCATGCCGGTTTCGGGGGTGTTCGCCTCGGTGGTGAAGCTCACCGTGGTGCCCGCGTTCGACTCATCGTGGCCGTGGAAGGTGGCGAGATCGGTGGACCAGCGGTAGGCCGCGACGAGGTCGTCGGCCAAGGTGCCTTGCGGGTGGGTGAAGGTGAAGGTGTTGCCGCTGGCGGCACCCGCGACCATGCCTTGGGAGAACACCCCGGGCTCGGTGCCGAAGAAGTTTTCCACGCCGTTGTCGATGCCGTCGCCATCGGGGTCGTCATCGACGCCGGTCTGGCCATTGACTCCGGGCTTGCCGGCGATCCAGTCGGCGAAGGTGTTGCCGGGCGGGGTGACGTTTCCTTGCAACTCGATCATCGCGCGACCGGCGGCATCTCCGGTGAGGAGATAGGTCTCGGCGTTCCAATTATAGTGGTAGCCTTGGTTGGAAGGCGAAACCGAGGCATCGCGCCAATAACCGCGGGTGTCCACGGAAGCCACATTGCCGGCGAACTGCGGATACTCGACAGAATCACTCACCGCCATTTGGGCATTCCAGATGGTGTCGGCACTGCTGCCGGGGGTCCAGTTGCCGCCGGAGAACCCGCAGGTGGCCACCACGAAGGGGGCGTTGGCCGCACCCTTGCCCGGGTATCGATTATCGAGCGTGCTACGGAGATTTTCGATCAACCTCACCAGATTCTCCTCATACTGGGTGGCGTAGGCACCCGCCGTGCCGGTGCCCTGCTCGCCGCCGTCCTTGTGGCCCTGCCACCATACGAAGCCAGCGATTTCGAAGCCTTGGGCGGCCCAATCCGGATATTCGGTCGCGAAGTTGTCGAGGATATCGACGGTATTGGTCACTGAATAGACATTCCAATAAGTGGTCCACTCCGCGCCAACTCCGGGTTCCGAACCGGCCGCCGAGGTGTGCGCCGACTTGCTGCTGTAGAGCACGCCGTTGTGCCGCAACTGGCATCCGCCGGGATAAGCGAGTCCCGTTTCCCACGCCAAGGCCGGCCCCATCTCGGACTCATCGAGGAAGTAGTCGTCGAACTGCTTGCCGGCATACCAAACGAAGGGAGTCGGTGATCCGCCGATGGCCCAGGAGTTCGGCGACTCACCGTAGGCGGCATAGGTCTGGGTGCCGAAGTCATAACGCGGACTGCCAGGCGGCAGGTAGTCCCAGCCGAGGCTGCGGTTGCCGATTGACGGCTTGATGAGCAGCACCGGCCCGTCGTGATACCAGCCCATGACGTTGCCGAATCCGTATTCGGGCCCGTATTTGTCACCTTTCCATGTCGGGCTGAGTGCCTGTTTGCTGAGTTGGTTGTTTTCGACGATGGAGTGGACACGGACGTCGCTTCGGGTCACCCAGCCGCCGCCATCGGCAAGGTTGGGGAATTTGTTCTCGCTGTTGACCATCGTATTGAGCGTGCCGGGGCCGCTGCCGGTGACCTGACCATAACCCAGCATGTTGGATTGACCGGATAGGATATAGACCTTCACCGGCATGTCGGTCGCGGGCGGCGCGCCATCGTAGGCGGAAAGCGGATACGGAATGTTCGGCTTGCTCGCTGCGCTGAGGGGGTCCGTGTAGGAGGCGGTCACTTCATACCAGTCGCCCACGTTATCGCCGTCGGTATCGGGGTTGAGCGGGTTGGTGCCGGTATCGGTGGCATCGACCAGCGTGCCGGTGTTGGTTTCCACGCCGTCCGACAGGCCGTCCATGTCGGTGTCCGGATTGGTTGGGCTGGTGCCGGTGTCGCTGCTGCTGACCCAGACGCCGGTGTCGGTTTCCACGCCGTCGGGCAGGCCGTCGCCGTCGGTGTCGGGGTTGAGCGGATCGGTGCCCACCGCGGCTTCCCCACGGAAGGTGCGCTGGCCGCCGGAGTCGGTGAAGAGGATGCCGTCGGCCGCCCATGCGGAGTAGCGCGGGTCTTCGCTGGTGACGGTGATGTTGGCACCATCGAGCAGGCCGTCGTCGTCGGTATCGGCGAGGCTGGGATTGGTGCCGCTTTGGTATTCGTCCCAGTTGTTGATGCCGTCCTCGTCGCGGTCGTCCTCGCGGTTCAAGGCGGTGGCGGAAGGTGGATCGGTGTGCAGCAGTTCGTATTCGTCGGGGAAGCCGTCGCCATCGCTGTCGAAGACGAAGAAGCTGAAAAGGGTGCTCTCGACCGGCGTGCCGGTGGGCGCGCCATCGAGATAGGAGTCGATGCGCCAGTAATAGGTGTCGGCTCCGGGGAGGTTGACGAGGAACGAGGTGAGGTTCTGCTGGGCGCTGGCGACCTTGGTGAGGTTTTCCGGGTCGGTGCCGAACCAGACGTCCACCCAGACGTCGGTGCCGGTGTTGGCTTCGAGATTGGTCCAGCTCAGGGTGAGATCGCCGGCCGGGACTTCCGCGCCGATATCCGGGCTGGGGGCGAGCGGATGTTGGAGGCTGAGATGAAAGATGCGGTCGCTGTTGGACACGAGTGACAGGGTGTCGGTGCCGATGCCACTGGTCCCGGAGCTGTAGCGAATGCCGCTGGCATAGCTGTTAGAGGTCACATTGATGTAGGGAATGCCGGTTTGCCAGCCGGTGGTGCTGGAGGTGATGCCGACATCGATGCCGTAGAGGGTATTGGGGTCGAGTTGCACCGGGCTGTCCAGCGTCCAGGTCATGTATTCACCCGCGTTCCAGGTGAAGTCCTGGGTTGCTGTTTCGGTGTGAATTTGCGTGAAGGTGCTTCCGGAAACAGTGCCTACACGAATGACATATTGCTTGGTCGGCTCGGCCTTCTGGCCGGACGAAATCTGATAGGTGATGGACCGCAACAGCACTGGCGTGTCGCCGGTGGTGAAGGTCTGTCCCTTGACCGCTCCGGCGGCGGTGTTTTCGGGCCACCATTTGTCGGTGCCGGTGACCGCCGCGTAATTTGCGATATCCAAACCTACGGCGGGAGGAGCGTCCGGGCTGGCGGACATGGTGCCGGCGTGAGCCATCTGGGTGGAAAGAAGGATGGCCAGCAGTGGGGCGAGATGCAGCGGGTTATGGATGGGTTTCATGATGTTGGGATGGTCAACGGATTGGGTTTTGTGAGGGGAGTGTAAAATCCGGAGTGGGGGATGAACCGGGACGGGGGTGCCGATTCACCAACCGATACGCAGTCCGGCCGGGTGTCTTAGCAAATCATGTGGAATTAACCACAGACAGCACCGATTGCAAACGAACCGCAGAGAAAGCGGTATTCGTCTGACAGTGGATTGAAAATGGCTCTCCGTCAGTTTTGCTGAGAGTTGAAGGCGTGACACACCCGCCGTTCCGGACTCTGACAGGGGTGTGAAGATCCTGAATTTCAGAGCGTTGTAT
>JAWLDG010000024.1:0-73463 GCA_041686775.1 Luteolibacter sp.
CTATCCCTGAACTAACAGAAATCAAACCGGAAAACACAAAAACAACCACCTTCAGAAAAAGCCATCAGCCACTTTTACAGAAAAAAATTTGCGCGGCCGTCGCAATGTGAGTCTTATGCAGTTCGGATTTAGCCCTGCATTAGGGCTAAGTTTCGATGAGACAAATCCAGGTCAGATGGCGCGTAGAACGGGGTGGGCGCCCCGAAATCTTGGCCACTCATCAGTTACAAAGCACTTGATTTCGTCAGAAACTCTTGTAATATTTCTGACGAAAGACGCTTCACCATGAATAAACACGCCGATTCCATCGACGCCTCCATCCTCGACCGCATCCGGTCCGGGCCGCAGGATCACGTCTGGACGCCGGCGGATTTTCTCGATCTCGGGTCGCGGGCGGCGGTGGACAAGGCACTATCCCGCAACTGCAAGAATGGCTCCATCCGCCGAGCGGGTCGCGGTCTCTACCACTTGCCGCGAAACCATCCCGCGCTTGGCCAGCTTGGTCCCAGCTACGATGCCATGCAGGATCTTGTCCAACGCAAGGCCGGCGGCAACGTATTCCCTACCGGCGCTCACGCAGCCAACGTCCTCGGCCTGAGCGACCAGGTGCCGATGCGTAGCTGGCACCTCACCACCGGCCCCAGCCGCCGCATCCGCAGCGGCAAATCCGAAATCGTGCTCCGCCACGTTTCCCCGCGCTTCGTTTCCACCAAGAACCCGAAGAGCGCCCAGGTCATCCTCGCGCTGCGCTGGCTCGGCAAACGCGCCGTGGACGACGATGTCATTTCCACGCTGCGCCGGAACCTCTCCACGGCCGACCGCGCCGGCCTCCTCACCGATGCCGCTTGCGCCCCGGCATGGATTGCCGACATCTTCCACCACCTCGCCAAGGACCCCACCGCTGCCTGACCATGGATGTTTTTCTGAAACTCGCCCCGGCCGATCAACTCGACGCCTATGTCGAAGTGAACCGTGCGATGGGTCTCGACGCAGCCAGTGTCGAAAAGGACTTCTGGGTCTGTTGGACACTGCGCGAACTCTTCTTCCGCTTCTCCTGGGTGGACTACACCACCCACAAGCCCGGCACATTCCGCCTCACGCCCACGCCCACGCCGGAACACCTCGGTGATTGGAAGTCCGACTACGCCGCCATGCTCGGTCCCATGTTCTTCGGTGAAACTCCCGGCTTCGAGGACATCATCACCCTCGCCGCCGACTTCGAAGCCGCCTTTAACGCCAGCGCGACTTCTGAATCGTCCGGTGAATCCATCTGACTCGGTTGTCACCGGACACATCAGAACAACTCCGCCTGCTCTGTCCCATCATCACGGTGCTTCTTGAGCGGGCTCTCGCACGGTGTCACCACCAGCTGACCACTGAATGGCTGGAAATCCCAGTGTCCGCTACCTGTCAGGAACTCCTGCATCTCCTCCGGCCGCAACAACGCCGGCATGCGATCGTGGATCGTTGCCATCATGGGCGAGGCGGCGGTTGTCACAATTGAATAACACACGCCGAAGTCTGGATTCTCCTCCCAGATTCCGGCCGCCCAGAGATAGTTATCATCCGGGTCATGGAACTCATGGGCCTGCTTCCTTCCTCCAACACCCGGTCCCCACTCGTAGAACAGTGTCATCGGGATGACGCAGCGCTGCTCGTGGAACGCTTCCCGCCACATCCCGCCCTCCAACTTGTCGCTGCGGGCGTTGTTGATCGCCGGGTTGAACTTCCGGTGGAATCCCCAGCGCATGATTTCCACCCGGCTGTCGGCACGCACCACGACGCCGGGATCGGACTTGCGAACCAGCTCGGACGCCAGCTTGGCCGCAGCCTCATTGATCCGCTGCGCCATGTCCGCCGCTTCATGATGGAGCGCGGGTGGACGCCACCGAAGCGGGAAAGGCCTAAAAAGGCGAAACCCGAGCCGAAACCACGCAAGCCGCGAATGACCGGAGCGGATCTCATTCGGAAGTATCCCGCGGTTGTCCGCGCGCTGCGGAAGGGCCAGACGATGAAGCAGGCGGCAGACTTGGCGGGAGTGAGCGTCAACACGGTGCGCGTTGTGAGGCGCGCGCTCGTGGCCCGGGGAGAAAACCTGTGAAAAAACAC
The DNA here is from genome assembly GCA_041686775.1 of Luteolibacter sp. GTDB lineage: Bacteria > Verrucomicrobiota > Verrucomicrobiia > Verrucomicrobiales > Akkermansiaceae > Luteolibacter. Next base: position 2,110 of record JAWLDG010000024.1, read on the forward strand.
ATCGCAGGGAGCGGGCGGGGAAACCGCGCCGATGCGGATTTCGTTCACCCACATCCCGGATTTGGAGTTGGAGCAAGATTGATTCCTCTCCATCCAGCTTGCCCCGAAACCACAAACGCCGCTACACGTCCGCCGCCACATGCACCCGCAGCGCCTTCACATCCGGCCCGCCCGGAACTACCTGCCATCGCCCGGGCGTAATCGCGTGCAGTATGCGTTGTTGGCAGTCGCCGTGGTCGCATCCGGTTTGCTGTGGCGTTCCGGCTTGATCCCGCTACCGTCATGGCTCTCTAACAATGGTGGCGACGCGCTGTGGGCGCTGATGGTCTTCGTGGGCATCGGATTCCTGCTGCCCCGGGCATCCACGGCGTTGATCGCCTCACTGGCGTTGACCTTCTCCTGGGGTGTCGAGTTCTCGCAGCTCTATCACGCTCCGTGGATCGATTCGATCCGTGCCACGATCCCGGGCAAGCTGGTGCTGGGCAACACCTTCAACTGGTTGGACCTGATTGCCTATTCGCTGGGAGTTGGACTCGGGGCGTGGGCGGAGTGGCTACTCAAGCGAAAGCCGGGGCAGTAAAAGGCCCGCGTGGGGCGCGATCATGGCTTCACAAAGACCCGGGAGGTGGAAGCGGATTTCGTCCGCTTTTCAGTTGCTCCGCCGTCGATCAGGACGAGGGTGCACCTGTGAGCAAGCTTCTTGTCCTGGCCGTTTTCCTTTTGGTCCTGTGGGTGATCCTTCGTGTCGCCCTTGCCATCACCGGTGTTTTCCTGCACATCCTCTGGATTGTTGCGGTCATCCTTGCGGTGCTTTGGCTGGTAGGGAAACTGCGAGGCTCCAAGTAAGTGGAACAATCCATGGGAAACCCCTCGCACGCCACGCGATGGAAGTTGAAACAACTCACACCCAGGTGGATGGGATCCTGGCAGAGGTGGGTTGAGTGAGTTTTGCCTCTGCATTCATCTGTCAATTTATGACAAGCCGCCCGCCACGCAACCATGGAACTCCTGCGCATCATGCAGGGAACTGACATGGCTTGGCCGGCTCGTGTGCCGCCATGGGCTTGCAAGGCATCCTCCCACAGGTGTAATGAACGGCATGAACGCGCCTGAACTGCTCGCACCCGCGGGGTCGATGGAAATGATGCGCGCCGCGTTCGCGTTCGGAGCGGATGCGGTGTATGCCGGACTTCCCCGCTACAGCCTGCGGGTCCGCAACAACGCGTTCCGCAATGTGGAATGCCTGCGCGAGGGTATCGACGAGGCCCATGCGCAAGGTCGGAAATTTTTCGTCGTCAGCAACCTGCTGCCCCACAATGCGAAAGTCCGCAGCTATCTGAAGGACATGGCGCCGGTCGTCGCGCTGAAGCCGGATGCATTGATCATGGCGGACCCCGGGCTCATCGACATGGCCCGCGAGGCCTGGCCGGAAATGCCGGTGCATCTGTCGGTGCAGGCCAACACGTTGAACTGGGCGGCCGTGCGTTTTTGGAAAAAACTCGGCGTTTCCCGCATCATCCTGTCCCGCGAACTGACGCTGGATGAGATCGCCGAAATCCGCCAGGATTGTCCGGACATTGAGTTGGAGGTGTTTGTGCATGGCGCGTTGTGCATCGCGTACTCGGGTCGCTGCCTTCTATCAGGATATTTCACCCGCCGGGATTCCAACCAGGGGGCCTGCACCAACTCGTGCCGGTGGAAATACCAGGTGCATGACGGCGCGCCATCATCATGCGCGGACGGAGAAAGCGAAATCCTGATCGAGGAAAGCCAGAGGCCGGGGGAGCTGATGCCGATTGAAGAGGACGAGCACGGCACCTACATCCTCAATTCGAAGGACCTGCGCGCGGCCGAGCACGTGCCGCGCCTGATGGAAATCGGCATCGACTCGCTCAAGATCGAAGGACGCACCAAGAGTCCCTATTACGTGGCGAGAAGTTGCCAGGCCTACCGGCGGGTGGTTGACGACACCATGGCCGGCCGGCCGTTTGATCCATCCGTCCTCGCGGATCTGGAAGGATTGGCGAACCGTGGTTATACCGGCGGATTTTTCCAACGCCACCCGGACGCCGCCCATCAGAACTATGAGGTTAGCCATTCCCTGCCCGGCAGCGGACGCTATGTCGGCAAAGCTCTCGGCTGGGATCCGCAGCGCGGCCTGATGGAAGTGCTGGTCAAAAACCGCTTCGAATCGGGCGACGCGATTGAAGTGATCCTGCCCGGCGGCAACACGCGACAAACGGTGAGCCGGATGGAAAACGCGGCGGGCGAGCCCATCGGCGTCGCCCCCGGTGATCCCCACCATGTCTGGATCGACCTGCCGCAAAGCGCGGTGGGGGCCTTTGTCGCGAGGCTGCAGTGATCACTGTCCGTTACTGCAAAAAAATCCGCTCGCCTTAGCCTGGGGTGTCGAGTTCTCACAGCTTTACCACGCGCCGTGGATCGACGCGATTCGTGCCACGATCCCGGGCAAGCTGGTGCTGGGAAACACGTTCAACTGGCCTGACCTGTCGGCCTACGCGGTGGGGATCGCGCTCGGTGCGCTGGCGGAGTGGCGGTGGCGTGGTTGAGCGGATGAATGGCTGCCTCGCATGTCCAGGTACTGCCCTCGGGCCTCTCCGCCGTCGCACTCGGTGCGGATGCCGGCAGCTACCCAACCCCGAGGAAATGGGAAAAGAACCGTGCCCAATTTGGCGTCACAGGACAAACATCACAACGACAAGACACTCAGTTTCGTTGCGGTGAAAGAAACCGCTGCGCAGCCATGTTGGGTGTGTAGCACGAATCACTCACGGCAATGACCAAGCGGATAAATGGAATCAACAACCGATTGCGCCTGATGACGACATTGTTTCACGGGATCGCACTGTCCTTGCTGGTCGTTCCCGAAGCGGGAATTGCGGCAGAGAAGACTCCGGCACGGCAAACCGCTGTTTCGATTCAAGGGAACGCGTTCCACATCAACGGACGTCCCACTTATGAAGGCCGGACATGGCGCGGCCACAAAATCGAAGGACTGCTCATGAACTCACGGATGGTGCAGGGCATTTTCGACGATCTCAATCCGGATACCGTCGGCCGGTGGGCCTATCCGGACACCGGCAAGTGGGATGCGGACCGCAACACCCGGGAGTTTGTCGAGGCCATGCCCGAGTGGCGGCGTCACGGCCTGCTGTGCGCAGTGGTGAACCTCCAGGGCGGAAGTCCCGAGGGATATTCCCGCGCCCAGCCATGGCATAACTCCGCGATCCGCGCCGACGGCTCGCTCCGACCGGAATACATGGCCCGGCTCGAGCGCATTATCGACCGGGCCGATGAACTGGGAATGGTGATCATGCTAGGCGTTTTCTACTTTGGCCAGGATCAGCATCTCGCCGATGACGAGGCGGTGAAACGGGCGCTTGTCAATACCGTCGATTGGATCGCCGGACGCGGCTACACCAACGTGCTGCTTGAAATCGCCAACGAGTGCGACGGGTCCGGATACCAGCGGGACATCATCAAGGCACCGCGGGTCCACGAGTTGATCGAACTCGCCCAAGCGCGCGCGGCCAATCACTCACATCCGCTGCCGGTGAGTGTCAGCTATAACGGAGGGACCGTCCCGCGCGCCAATGTGGTGCGCGTTGCCGACTACCTCCTGCTGCATGGCAACGGAGTGAGCGATCCGCGACGGATGGTCGAAATGATCGGTAAGCTACGCAAGATGGCGGATTACCGTGGCCAACCCATCATCAACAACGAGGACGACCGCCCGTGGCGGGACGCGCATCAGGGCTGGGGCCATGAAGGGAACAATTTCGCCGCCTGCGTGAGCCAATATGTTTCCTGGGGGTATTTTGATTTCCGGCAGCGCGATGAGGGATTTGACGAGGGATTCCAAAGCGTCCCGGTGAACTGGCGGATCGGTTCCAGCCGCAAACGGGACTTTTTTCATCTGCTCGCCGAAATCACCGGCGGCTGGACGAGTCTGTTTGATGGACAATCCCTCGCCGGATGGAACGTGCGCTGCGTCGAGGCGGACCGGGACAAGACCTTCTGGTCCGTCGAGGACGGCAGCATCGTGTGCGATTCGATGGCCGGCACCGGTCATGACTACGTGTGGCTCGTGAGCGACAAGGAATATGATGATTTCGAACTACAACTCCAAGTCCGCTCCCATGCCGGCTCGCCGGGGAATTCCGGGATTCAAATCCGCTCCCGTTTCGATGAGGCGGCGGGTTGGCTGGACGGCCCGCAAGTGGACATTCACCCGCCGGGCGGCTGGCGCTCCGGCCTGATCTATGATGAAACGCGCGGTTACAAGCGCTGGATTTTCCCGTCGCTGAAGGATTCGCGGATCGAACCCGGACAGGGACCGAAGCAGTGGAAATGGAATCGCGACGGCTGGAACGACGTGGTGATCCGCTGCCAGGGCACGAGGATTATCACAACGATCAACGGCATGGTGATTGCCGACTACGATGGTGCGGATGTGCTCGACGATGAGGCCCACCAGACGCGCGGAGTCGGCATGAAAGGATTCATCGCGCTGCAACTCCACAAAAACGACCGGCTGCGGATCGCCTTCAAGGACATCCTCATCCGGCCTGCTACTCATTGAGGATCACCGGCTCGTCCACCACACCACCGGGCTGGCAGAGATTGTCTGACCAACCGGGGCCTCCCTGCTTAGCTCTCCCGCGTGAAAAGAAACCGCAGCCAACCGGAACCCGAGCGCAAGGAAATGGTTGCCCTGCTGCTTGAGGAACGCGGCGCGTCAGCCACCCGGTTGATTCCGATCCTGCGGGACAGCGACGAGGCGTTCGCGGGTTTGGGGCCGGACGCGCCGCTGGATTACGGTGGTTCCGAAGGGCGCTTCTCCCAACTGATGCCACGCCACAAACCCAGCGCCGACGAGTGCGCCAAGGCCAAGCGAGTCCTGTTTGCACTCGGCATGAAGATGGAGAACAAGGGTTTCGATCCCACCCTGAACTGAAACTATGCCCCCCGGACAAAGACGCCATCGTCGTGATGTTCAGCAAGGAGCAGGTGCGCCAGCGCAAGCTCGGCCACTTCCTCAAGACCTTCGGTCCGGCCGCACTGCCGGAAGGGCCGGAACTCGCGGCGATGATGGGCAGCTTCCAGTTCCTGGTGGACGGCTGGAACGACGACCCGAACGAACTCTACGCCATCCCGGAGATCCGGAAATTTTATCAGCACTTCCACAGCGTCTGGCCCTACTGGTTCTTCTTCTGCGACCTCCACACCGAGACGCTCCAGATGATGACCCTCTGCCTGCTGCCCAACCTCCAAGGCTACAAGCGCCTCGGCGAGCCCAACGCCGCCGTCGAATACGACCCGATGGACCTGCTCAACTTCATCATCAAAAACTTCGGCCCGCTCAACGCGATGATGGAACGCGCCGGGATGAGCGAGATGGACATCTACACCCGGACCCGCGACATCTTCCATTACTTCAAGCTGCCGTATGACGCGCCGCCGCCGGAGGGGTGATGGGCTGTGAAGTGAATGCATCCGGAACTGGAATAGCGCCCACGGCCCATTTATCATCGGATCTGATCATGCACCACACCTTGCTCATCCCGGACGAAACCCGCAGCCGCATGGTGGGATACCTGGCAGCTCTGTGCACGTGGGATGAAGTGATGCGTCAAAACGGGCTGAGATTGTAATCCGCCCGTCCTATTGTGACGCTCTGCTCCGGAGCCTTCCCCATGACACCACAGCACTATCCCATTGAAGCAGGCAAACTCTACGGCGGCGAGTATCCAGGCCATCGGGATCCCGTAGTGGCGCGGATCAGGCTCCAACACCTCATCGCACTCGGCATCCGCACTTTCGTGGACCTGACGGCTCCGGCCGACCGGATGGCACCCTATGAGGAACTGCTGATGGAAATGGAGCGGGAAGCCGCTGCGCCGTTGCGCAGGATTTCCCTGCCGGTCCGCGACATGGCGGTTCCCGAGAACGCGGAGACCATGCGGGCGATCCTCCAGAGCATCCGGGAGTCAACCCACCTAACCCCGGCGGTCTATGTCCATTGCTGGGGCGGGATCGGCCGCACCGGCACGGTGATCGGTTGCTGGTTGCGGGAATGCGGCCATGACCCGGAAAGCGCGTTGGCGCAGGTCCAGCATTTGTATGCAAGCTACATGCCCAAGGTCCGCATCCATCCGGAATCTCCGCAAACACCCGCGCAGAAGGATTACATACGGAACTGGCTGGCAGACCATTGAACGAGGCCGCAGGCAGTCAAAACCCACCCACCCATGGAACTTCGCACGAACAAGATCCCGAGGCACAACCCATTTCTTTTCGGCTGGGTTGAATTTTCCCGATCCGACACAGGATGTTTTTAAGACGGCCTTGTTGTGACCGAAGCGATCATCAGCACTTTCAACTGAGTTCACGCTGACACCCGTATCCAGGCGATCAACCACCTGAGAAAGTGTAGCCGCATGCCAATCCTCCGGAATCACCCCGACCTCTGTTTGTTTGTAGCCGGGTTTCATAGCGGTTCGCCTCCTTCGTTGAGGATGGAGAGGTAGGCGTCGTAGGAGAAGACGCGGTTGCGGCGTTGGCCGGTGAGTTCGCGGGCGATGCCGGTCTGGACGAGGAGGGCCATGGTCTTGTTGGCGGTGGGGAAGGTCATGCCGCTGAGCTGGCAGAGCTGGGGCAGGCTGAGGAGGGGGCGTTGGCGGAGGGCGGCGAGGACACGCAGGGCGTTGGCAGCACTGCGGCCGGATTGCTGGAGGCGGCGGGTGTCCTCATCGAAGAGGGCGACGAGGCGGCGGGCGGTATCGACGGCACCGAGGGCGGTGGATTCCACGCCTTCGAGGAAGAAATCCACCCAGGCCTCCCAGTCGCCGGCGATGCGGACGCGGTCGAGCAGGTCGTAATAGACCGAGCGGTGTTGTTTCAGATAGAGACTGAGGTAGAGCAGCGGCTGGCCGAGCAGGCCGCCGTGATGGAGCAGCAGGGCGATGAGCAGACGGCCGAGGCGGCCATTGCCATCGAGGTAGGGGTGGATGGTCTCGAACTGGACGTGGGCGAGGGCGGCCTTGAGCAGGACGGGCATGCCGCTGCTGTCCTCATGCAGGAAGGTTTCCAAGGCGGCCATGCAGGGCTCCACTTCCTGCGGCGGGGGCGGGACGAAGCGGGCATTGCCGGGGCGGGTGCCGCCGATCCAGTTCTGGGTGCGGCGGAACTCGCCGGGCTCCTTGTCGCTACCGCGGCCCCGGGACATCAGATGGGCGTGCATTTCCCGCAGCAGGCGGTTGCACAGCGGAAATCCCTCGCGGAGACGGGCCATGCCGTGCTCCAGGGCCCGGATGTAGTTCGAGACCTCGACCACATCATCGACGGGTGTGCCGGGTGCCTCCTCCAACTCGAAGAGAAGGAGGTCGGAAAGGGAGGACTGGGTGCCCTCGATCTGCGAGGAGAGCACGGCCTCGCGGCGGACGTAGGCGTAGAGGAAAAGCTGGGGATCGGGGAGCAGGGTGCTCACGCTGTCGAGCCGACCGAGGGCAAGGGTGGCACGTTCCAGCAGGCGTTGCCGGTTACCGGAAAGGTCGAGAGGCGGCTCCGGCGGCAGCGGAATCGGCACGAAGGCACGCACCGTTTCTCCACCGGTGGCGGTGGTTTCGTAGCGGCCGGTGGCGTTGCGATCCATGGTGTGAACCTTTAATAAGGAATTCGGTTATTAAACGAAAGCGTTATTTTCTTTAATAAAAGCCCATTTTGGCGAGGTGGCCGGCGACCTTGGTTTCCAGTTCGGCGACGCGATCGGTCATGGCGGGCAGCGGGGTGGCGTAGCGTTCGGCCAGTTCCTTGACCCGACCTGTTAGGGTCTGCTCGACGCGGTCGATTTCGCCGTGGATGGCGGTGCCAAGGGTGGCGAGCCATTTGTCATCGACGACCAGGGTCTTCACCTCGTCCTCGGTGAGCTTGGAGTATTTGGCATAGGCCGCGGCATCGAGGGCGGACTCGGCCTCCCTGATGGCGGTTTTCAGCTCGGACTCCTGCTTGTTGAGCTTGGCCCATTGCTTGAGCACTTTTTCCTCATCCGCGGCTTCCTTGTCGCCCTTGATCTCCTTGAGCCGCCGGGCGACCTCCGCCTTGTTGATTTTTTCCAGCTCGGAGAAGGCACCGTCCTCGCCGCCGTGTTCTTCCTCCAGCTCGGCTGGGCGCTCATCCTCGCGCTCACGCCCATCGCCTTTCACGAGATGCTGCGGCCACGCTGACTCGCGGCCGGGACAAACCCCATCCCATTCATCTACCATTCCATGAATCCCACATTCCTGTTTTTGATCTTCGCGTGGATCGCGATCATCGCTCTGTCGTTCTCGGTCCTTTCCGATTTCTGGCTGCCGATGCTCGTGGGCGCGGTGCTCGTCACGCTGTTGACCAGCCTCGCCGCATCCCCGCGCCGTTGAACTCCAACCCTTCGGAAACCATGCCTCGTAACCTCTACACGCCCAAACTCTCCGACGATGTGGTCCGCGCGCTTTACCGCGAGGGCCTGCGCCGCCGCAAGCCGATGACCGTCGTGGCCGACACCCTGCTGCGGCAGGCGCTCGGCCGCATCGCCAACGATCCGCCGTTGCTGAGGGTCTGCGAAGACCCGACGCCCTACGTCGCGAAACACAACCCCGACGCCGCATAGCTGTCGGAATCACGCATCACCTCACACCTCACACACGAAGGCCCGGCAGTCCCGCCGGGTTTCTTCGTTTATTCGTTTCAACCCGCAACCAAACAACCAGCCCCCTAACACCATGGCCATCAAACTCATCGCCAATTACAGCAAACGTCTCGGTTTGCCCGGCTACTCGTCGCATCAGTTCTCCGTCTCGGTCGAATCCGAGCTGAGCGCTGCCGACGACATCGCCGCCGAATCCGAGCGCCTCTATCAACGCCTGCAATCCACCGTGGACCAGCAGATGCTCCACACGGGCTTCGGGAGTCCACCTCGGAAATAAAGATCGCCGTCACCGTGGACGAGACCCGCATCGAGGACGCCGCCCGCTCCGTGCACGACGCGTTCGAGTTGGACAAGGCGCCGGCATGATGGATGCGAATTCGGATAGACCGTTCCGGTCGGCTCCGTTTCCACCCTGTCATGACCCGCTCCATTCCGTTTTTCCTCGCCCTTGTCTCATCGGCCGCCGCCACCACCGCTCCGGATGGCGACAACATTCTCTGGTATGACCAGCCCGCCGCGAAGTGGGAGCAGGCCCTGCCCATTGGCAACGGACACCTCGGTGCCATGGTCTTCGGTGGAACCACAAACGAGCGCATCCAGTTCAACGAACACACTGTATGGACCGGTAAGCCCCACTCCTACGCCCACGAGGGCGCGGTGAAATTCCTCCCGGAGATACGCAAGCTCCTCTTCGCCGGAAAGCAGAAGGAAGCCGAGCGTCTGGCGACGAAGGAATTCATGAGCGTGCCGATCAGGCAAAAGGCTTACCAACCATGTGGCGATCTCCTGATCGAAAGTCCGGATCGGCAGACCGTAAACCACCGCCGCTGGCTCGATCTCGATTCCGCCACCGCCACCACTGAATGGACTTCTGACGACGTCAATTTCCGCCGCGAAACCTTCGCCTCCCATCCGGCCAACCTCATCGTCACGCGCATCACTTCCGACAAGCCCGGCAAAACCTCCGCCACCATCAAGCTCGGCTGCCAGCACAAGGATCACGCCATCGCCATCGAGAAACCCGCCACCCTCGTCCTCAAGGGCAAGGTCCAGGCGGACGGCGTCGCCTTCGAAGCCCGTGCCGTCGTCACCCACATGGGCGGCGCGCTCACGGAAACCGCCGACTCCGTTCAAATCACCGGCGCGGATTCCATCGAGATCCGGCTCACGGCCGCCACCAATGTCGAGTCATGGAAGAGCCTCGCCGCGGATCCCGCAGCACGCGTCCGGGAAACCCTCGCCCGCTCCTCCAACAAGGACCACGCCGCACTGCTCGATGCCCACCTCGCCGATCACCGCGCGCTGTTCCACCGTGTCACCCTCGACCTCGGACGCACGCCTTCCGCATCGTTGACCACCGATGCCCGCATCGCCGCCTTCAAGGACGGCAAGGACCCCGCGCTCGCCGCGCTGCTTTTCCAATACGGCCGCTACCTGCTCATCGGCTGTTCCCGCGAGGACGGCCAGCCCGCAAACCTGCAAGGCATCTGGAACGATTCCATGCGTCCGCCGTGGGATTCCAAATACACCTGCAACATCAACACGCAGATGAACTACTGGCCCGCGGAGACCACCAATCTCCCCGAGTGCCACTTGCCGCTTTTCAAAGCCCTTGCCGAACTCCGCGAATCCGGCGCCATCACCGCCAGGGAACACTACGGCGCCCGCGGCTGGGCCCTCCATCACAACTTCGACCTCTGGCGCGGCACCGCGCCCATCAACGGCTCCAACCACGGCATCTGGATCTCCGGCGCGCCATGGCTCAGCCTCCACCTCTGGGAGCACTACCTCTTCACCGGTGACAGGGAGTTCCTGAAGAAATCCTGGCCCGTCCTGCGCGACTGCGCCCTCTTCTTCACCGACTATCTGATAGAGGATCCCGAAACCAAACAACTCATCTCCGGTCCCTCCAACAGCCCCGAGCAGGGCGGCCTCGTCATGGGCCCCAGCATGGACCACCAGATCCTGCGCGATCTTTTCAAAGCCACCAGTCAGGCAGCCGGGATCCTCGGCACCGACAGGGAACTCGCCGCCAAGCTCGATGAAATGCGCCCGCGCATCGCTCCTAACAAAATTGGGAAACACGGGCAGCTTCAGGAATGGATGCAGGACATCGATGATCCCAACAACAAACACCGCCACGTCTCCCACCTCTGGGCGGTTTTCCCCGGCACCGACATCACCTGGCGGCAGCCGGATCTCTTCAAGGCCGCCCGCCAGTCACTCATTTACCGTGGAGACGCCGCCACCGGCTGGTCCATGGGATGGAAAACCAACCTCTGGGCCCGCTTCCTCGATGGCGACCACGCCTACACCATCCTCAACAACCTGCTCCAACCCATCGGCACCACCAAGGGCGCGGGCGGGCTCTATCCGAATCTCTTCGACGCCCATCCGCCTTTCCAAATCGACGGCAATTTCGGAGCCACCTCGGGCATCGCCGAGATGCTCCTCCAGTCCCACGTCCCCGTAAGCGAAGACGCGCCATCCGGTCCGTTCCTCATTCATCTCCTGCCCGCCCTGCCCTCCAAGTGGTCCGCCGGTTCGGTCAAAGGCCTCAAGGCCCGCGGAGGAACCACCGTGGACATCGCCTGGAAGGACGGAAAGCTCGCCAGCGCCAGGCTCACTCCCGCTCAATCCGGTCCCGTCAATGTGCGCCTCGGAGAGAAAACCGCGGACTTCCAAGGCACAGCAGGAAAGACACTGGAAATAGACGGATTGTTGCTAGCGAAGTGAACCCTCAGCCAGACGCCTGCTCGCCATGCGCCGCATCGCGCAACTTCCGCTCCGGGTGGATTCCCATGCTGCCTGCGGGATTGCCCGATTTCCCGTGAGCCCGCATGGCGGGCCTTGCGCCGCCTCACCGGCAGGTGATGCGGCAGGATCGCGGAAAACAGGTGCACCAGCGGATAGGCGCAGCAGGCCAGGATCACGCCCGAGGTGAACATCCCCAACAGATAGCTCGCCGCGTTCAACTGGCCCACGCCGGAGACATCGCACTGCACCCGCGCCAGAACCGCCCGACGCTCCATCATCGGCACGCTCAGGAATCTCCCAACGCTTCCGCAAGCGCCACCCAGTCGAGCACTCCCTGGAAGTAGGCCAGCTTCAGCTCGACATGCCTGTAAGACGCCACCTTGTCCCGGTAGCGAGCCGCAAGATTCCGCGCGTGATCGGCGTCCCTCAAGTCGATTGCCTCGACGGGCAACAGCCACGACGGCGCGGGGAACAGATTCCGGTCGATGAGAGTGAATGCCAGCCGCACGATGTCCTCCAGACTCCGGCGCGCCACTGGCTTGGGATGCTCGCGCACCTCCGGCAGACCAAGGCGGCGGAGTGAGTTGTTGAGCTGGTAGAACCCCCTGATTCCCTTCATTGGAACTATTTTCCCCTTGTTGACGAGGTCATGGAAGGTGCTCGTTGGGAGGGGTTTCTCAAAGTAGCGGTTGAAGTGCTCTCTGCTGACAATGAACTCAGGACAATCAGATGTCGTCGCCGATGATCCATTGATTCGACGGGAGGTGGCTTCCTTTGGGGTGTGCTTGGGCGGATTGGTCTTCAGATTCATCCCCGCCATCTTCGATCCTCTTCTCGGGGTGTACCAGCGTTTTCTTTGGAAATGTCACCTAAGGAAAGTCTCCGGAAAGTAGTTAATAAACCTAAAATAGTTGCCAGAAAAGTTGCCATTTTTGCACCGGTTTTTCCGGATTTCGGCGGAATCCAGCGTAGCCTCCCGGAATTCACCTCCAACCACAACAGACTCAAAACCCCTTGTTTGTCAGTGTTTTCCATTGAAAATCAATGGAGCCGGCTAACGGACTCGAACCGTTGACCTGCTGATTACAAATCAGCTGCTCTACCAACTGAGCTAAGCCGGCGTGGCGGGGTGCGCGGATGCAAGCGGATCGGCGGGGTGACGGAAAGCGGAAAGTTCGCTGACGCCGCAGGATGGTGCGTCAGGCCGGGTAGCTGGCGGCGATTTTCTCCATCCATGCCCGGGCACGGGCGCCGAAGCCACGTTCGTCGCCGGCGTAGAGGATGCCGCGCGAGACGTTGATGACATCCGGCGCGGTGCGGGAGGCACCGGCGAGTGACGCGAGGTCGCCGCCCTGTGCGCCGAGGCCGGGGACGAGCAGCGGGGCGTCGGGGATCTTCGCCAGCACTCCTTCGGTGTTGGTGAGGCCGACGACGTAGCCGACATCGGTCTGGCGTTTTTCCTCCTTGGCGCGCGCTCCGAGGGCGGTGACGAGTTCGAAAACCTCGCGGCCGTCGGCGAGTTTCTGGCGCTGGAAATCGACGGAGCCGGCATTGGAGGTGACGGCGAGCAGATAAACCGCCTTGCCCTCCCAGTCGAGGAACGGATCGATGGAATCGTAGCCGAGGAACGGGTTGAGCGTGACGGCATCGACGTTCCAGCCGGCGAAGTATCCCTGTGCGTAGTATTTCTGGGTTTCGCCGATGTCGCTGCGTTTGGCGTCGAGGATGACGGGCACTTCCTCCGGGATGATGGCGAGCAGTTCCTCAAGCACGCGGATCCCCTCGATGCCCATGGCCTCGAAGTAGGCCATGTTCGGCTTGAAGGCGGCGGCCCAATTGGCGGTTTCCTCGATCACGCGGGCAAGGAAATCGCGGGCATCGGACGGCCCGCCGTCGCCGGGCCGGGGGTCGAGTCCGACGCAAAGGCGTGAGCCGGTTTTTTCGATGCGTTGGGTCAGTCGTTCGGTGTAGCGCATGGCGGAATGCTTGCTATTGCAGGAGTGAAGCGAAAGGGGAAAATCGGAATCGGACGGATGTGGGAACCAAATGTCCCAAACGCTTGTTGGATCATGCCGTGTCGGCGGGAATGGCGCTGAGTTCAGCTGGATGGAATCATGGTTCCGACCGGAACGAAACCGACCACCGGACGCTGGCATTTGCCGGGCTTTTCAAGAGCATTTCGACCACTCCGTCCTCGCGGGAGACCAGGTCCGCTGCTGCCTCGCCGGGATGGCATTCCACCGACAATGCCTCGTACCCGTTCAACGCCAGCGAAACCCGGCAGGGATCGCCGCCAACGACCTTGCTGACCCCGCTCAGAACCCGGCGTTCGCCATTCCATGCCACCTCGGAGAGATCGAGGTAGCCCTGCATGAGGTGGCGGTCGGTTGATAGCACTTGCGGACGGTCGAGGCATTCGCGGACCGAGATCATGCGGGCCTCGCCGGGGCGCAGCCGCTGTTCAAGGCGTGAATCGCCGGCTTGTTTGCCGAGAAACCGGTCATTCCAGAAATCGAACAGGTAGTAGTCCTTATCCGGATCGAGCCCGAGCGTGCCTTGCACCTGTGGGCCAGACATCGAGATGCCAACCGTTTTCGGCTGGTCCGGGTCGTGGTTGAAGAAAGTCACCTGGTGCCACTCGGGATTCACTTCGAAATCATAGACAGCCGGGGAATCGGCCACGAAGGCATCCACGGGCCGCGCGCTTTTGGGAGCCGAATGATAGGGAAACGTCCGCGTCAGGTCGCGAAAGGTCTCAGGCGAGAATTCTTTGAAACTGTTGGCGAGCAGCAACCGGCCGGTGGTGACATAACACATCGTCAGAATCGCGCGGACCTGGTCGCGGTTTCCTTGCACACGGACGAGGTTCTTCGAATCGGCGTCCTGATTGACCACCACCCGGTTCTTGTACCACCGCATCCCGCAGCGGGTCACGGTGGTGCCATCCATCGCATCCGTGTCGTTTTCGGTGCGCATCGAGGCGACCACGCCGAGGGTTACGTCCGATCCGCTGAGCATGTTGCGCTCATGAACGTAGGCACCCGGACCGAGGCCGTCGTGGGCCAACTGATAGATTTTCCGGTAGGCCGCCGCAGTGGTCGAATAGTCGTCCTCCATGCCCCCGGCGCTGGCCCAGCCCGATTCCGGGTAGTCGAACATCAGTCCGCGAATGCCGCCCTTGCACAGGTTGGAATAGACATTCTTCATGTGGGCGAGGAAGTCGGGATCGGTGAAATCGTAGCCCCAGACGATTTTGCCGTTGCGGGTCCAGGTTTGTTCCCAAGTGGTGAACATTTCGCCCTCCGTGTCCACCGGTTCGCCCTTCCAGGCATATTGTTTGTTGAAGAGCATGTGGCCGGGAAACTTCGCGGCATAGTCCTCGGAGCGATATGCGGTTTGGAAATAGGTTAGAGGAATCCCGCCGAGGTCGGTGACGGCCTTGCCCCACTTTTCGCTGGTTTCGTAGGGCTCGACGTAGCGGCCGTTCTGGGTCGTGTCGCGGTCGGTGTCCTCGCGCTGCCAATGCTTGTCGTCCCACCAGCCCTGCTGGTTGTTCGGCATGTAGGAATCGGGCACGAGGCGCACGGCGGCGCGGCTGTAGTTCAGGAAACCGCTGTCCTTGATCTCCTTCATTTCATTGACCGCGCCGAGCGTGGTGTTGTCCGCGGCTCCGCGACCGCCGTAGCGCATGTCCGAGGCATACCACAGGCAGACGGTGGGAAAGTCATACATGCTCAAGTCGATTTGCTGCGCCTCGCGCACCCGCAAGGCATAACTTTCCAATGCCTCGAACGGATCGGTGGTTGTGACGTCGATGTAGAAGCGGTCCTCCGCCACGTAGCGCTGCCCGGGATCGACGCGCTTGCCGACCGGATCGGCCGCAAACAACTGGGCGGTGTAGGAACGGCGCGGTTGGGGAGATTGCGAAACCGGGGTCAGGGTGTCCGGCAGCAAGGCCTGGTGCCGGCCGTCGCGGAGCCATATCTCGCTGAGATAAACCGGTGTTTCATCTGACTTGGCGTTCTCGACGACGATCCGCAGTTTGCCGGCACGAACCGCCTCGGACGGCAGCGGCATCTCGACCTGTTCGACGTCCTGTTTGCTCACGCCATCGAAGCGCGGAAGCTTGCGGTTTTCGATCAAGGGCATTCGCTCCGTTTCGCCATCCCGTTCGTATTCGACGAACACCGACTGCGCGACATCCGGATGCTTGCCGTGTTGGAAGCCACGCCACCAGGAGAACCCGAGCATGTAGGGCCGGTCCGGGTGCAGGTCCTCGGCCTCGACGACAATCGCTTCCGGTTCCTCGATCGAAGTGGCCGGTTCGCTGCAGCGGAACTCATGATTGTGCCAGGTTCGCGAACCCGCTCCCTTGCTCAACTTCAGTGTCTCGACCCCCGCTTTGCGATCGGACGTATCCTGCGGCAGATCGAGGTAACACAAAAGGCTAGGTTTGCCATCTCGTCCCAGATCCAACTCGGTCCGGCGGGGCTGCGAGATGGTGGCGAATTTCTCGAAGTCATGATAAGTCAATCCGCCCATGACCAGCACACGCCTTTTGTCGCCATCGGTGAAGGTGAGAAGGATGTTGTTGCGCGATTTCAGCGCGTTGGCGCGCGTCAGCGGCGAGTAGGAACGCGGACCATACTCGAGCGGTTCGCCGCCGCTGAAGCCGTCGATCATCGCGAAGTCGCGGGTCATATCGACACCCTCGTGCACGACCGCATCCGCCATGACGTGGAGCCCGCGGACGCGGACGGGTTGATCGCCGGTGTTGACGATGCCGCCGCTGAGGCTGAGAAAACCACCGTCGTGGAGCGCAATCGAAAACTCCAGCTTCGGAAGACCGGGTGCCGTGCAGTGAAGGTCCAACACCCGTTCCCTGCCGAACGGACCATTGGCAAGCCGCTCCTGATGGGTGCGCCGATAGGCCGGATCGTCCGACGACCAATCGTCGATTTTCATCCGCGCACCCGAGATCGCCGGATGACGCCCGCCGTCTGATAGAATGCGGTAGGTGCCTTTCGACAGATCAAACTCGAAGCGGAGTTCCTCGTTGTGCAATGCCACGACATCACCGTTGCGCGTGATTTGAGCGGCGGGCTCGGCATTGCAAGACGCCACTGCGAACCAGCACGCCAGCGCGATGGTCGATAACAGGGATAATGCAGATTTCATCGGCTCCGAGTGAAGGGATTCACAGATCAACCGAAAAGGGAAAATCCGCAAGGGGCGACCCGTCCGGCCGGATGCTTGTCAGGCAACTGAAGCTCTGTATCGTTTGCAACGCATCGCCTCTTAATCATGTCAACGTCCCTATTGCCCGTCACAGCCCTCATTTGTGCGCTTCCGATCCTCGCCTTTGCAGACGACGTCCCGCGTGTGGTCCTCGGCGGCGAAGTGGGCAACGCCGCGACGGCCTGCGCGGCGCGTCTGCGTTTCGCCCCCTTCGACTCGCTGCCGTGGCTGCGGGCCGACCTCAGCGGCGAGACGGCGTCCGAGTTTGATGAGGCCGGCTGGGGTCACGTCCTGTTCCGTCCCTTCAAGAATTACTCCGGCGACATCTCGGGCCGTTTCATCGAGATCATGGCGATGGATTCGGGCGGCGACCTGACGCGGCATCCCGCGTTCAAGGGCCTGCTGGAGGCGGCGGCGCGCGAGCAGCGGCCGGGCGGGTATTTCTGCGCTTCGGGCGTCATCGATTGGCAACAACCCATCGATCACCCGCAACCCGGCGAGGACGCCCTCGGCAGCCGCATGTTGCCGGCGCTTTGGGGCAACGCACGCATGCTTTGCGGCCTGGTCGAGGCAATGCGGGCGTTTCACGGCGACGATGCGACGGCCGCCGCCGCCCGCCGCCTCGGTGACTTCTTCGTCTCGATGCTGCCGCGCTTCAACGACCCGGCACGCATCGACGAATACACCGCGGGCGGCACCTATGCGGCGGGTTATGTGACCTGCTGGTTTCCGGCGATGGAGGGGCTGGTCAAGCTCGCCAAACTGACCGGCGAGAAGAAGTATCTCGATGCCGCCGTCGAGATCGCCGCGTTTTACCCGCGCTTCGACCGTCTGCCCGTCGATCACGCCCACGGCATGTTATGCAATTACGTTTCATTGCTATTGCTTCACGAGGCGACCGGCAATCCCGCGTATCTCGCACGGGTTGAAACCCGGTGGGACGAACTGGTGCAAGGCGGCTACATCAATCCGGCGGGGGGCATTCTGGAAAAATGCCGGGTGCGTTTCGCGCGCGACGAGGGCTGTGCCATCGTGGACTGGTTTCGCCTCAACCTCGCTCTGGCCCGGGTGACGGGCAAAGCCCGCTACTGGGCGATGGCCGAGCGCACCTTGCACAACCACCTGCTCCAGAACCAGGCCTCGAAGGGTGGCTTCGGCCACCGCCGCACGTTCTGCGACGACGACGGCGCAAATGGATTCGGAAAGGAAATCGAGGAATCCACCTGGTGCTGCACGTTTCATGGTGAACTCGCATTCATTCAACTCCGCAGGCACCTGCTGTCCCGCACCGACGGGATGTTGAACTGCCATTTCGCCCTCGATTTCAGCGCCGATGAGGCGGCGGGCACCACCCACTCGGTGTTGCGCCCCGGCCTCGGGCCGGGCGAGGTGCTGCGCCAGCGGCTGTCGCTGGCCGGCCAGCCCGCCACCGTGGTCCGGGTGCGTCGGCCGCATTGGGCCGACTCGGTCAGCGCCGTGGATGCCACCGGGGCTGCGGTCGCACTGGAATCCGATGACTTCTGGTATGCGACCACCGAGCCGGCGAACGAGGTGGAATTCATCTATGTCGGTGGCGTTTACACCGAGACCCGCCGCTGTACGCGCCTGCCCGACGGCCCCCGGCCCGGCGAACCGTTTGTGATCGGCTACGGCCCGAAGGTTCTGGCGGCGGATGGTCGCGTCGCACCTGCCCCGCCCGAATGGCCCGCCACCATCGGGAAACTCGATCGGCTTGGTCTCGAACCCATGGGTCCCGAACACCGCCACAAGGACGCCTGCTTCGTGATCGGCTGTGGAGAGTAGCCAGGAAGGATCCACCGGACCGCACTCGATCACGCCTCACCGTTTGGCGGGCGGCGGAGTCCCTTTGAACGCAGCGCCTGCAAGCCGATGCCGAGCAGGGTGATCGCGATGATCGGCAAAACGAACCAGATCATCGCGATGCGGTAGGTATCGAGCGCCTGGTGCCCGGTGGCATTCAACAACAGGTAGCCGAGGTAAGCGCCATACATGACGAGGAACAACACGCCGTTGGCACGGCTGATCCGGTAGCCGGAAAAGAACACCGGCAGGGAGGCGGTGGCCACGGCGATCATGACCGGGATGTCGAAACTCATTGCGGCCTTGGAAACCGCGATACCGTCAGGGGAGACGACCGAGCTGAGCCCGAGCACGCAGAGGATGTTGAAAATGCTGCTGCCCACGGCATTGCCCACCGCGATGTCGCGCTCACCGCGGATGGCGGCCACCACCGAGGTGGCGACCTCGGGCATCGAGGTTCCCGCGGCGATGATGGTCAGGCCGATGACCAGTTCGGAGATCTGGAAGGCACGGGCGATTTCCACGGCACCATCGACCAGCCATTTCGAGCCAAGCACCAGACTCGCGACTCCCACGATGACCAAGGCGACGTTTTTGACCCAGCTCGTGGGTTCCTTGGCACCGAATTCGCTTTCGTATTCGGCCTTCACTTCCGCGCTGCCCTCGCGCCGGCTCTGGCGGATCAGGAATATCGTATATGCCACCACGCCGGCAAAAAGCAGCAAGCCATCGATGCGGCCGATTTTTCCATCCAAACCCATCGGCACGACCAATATCGAGACAAGGATCATGACCGGCACGTCGAAACGCACCAGCTGCTGCGCCACCACGAGCGGAACGATGACCGCGGCAAGGCCGAGGATCACCAGGATGTTGAAAATATTGCTGCCGACGACATTGCCGACCGCGAGATCGGCCTGCCCCTTGTAGGCGGACATCACGCTGACGGCGAGTTCCGGCGCGCTGGTGCCGAAGGCGACGACGGTGAGGCCGACCACCAGCGACGAAATGCCGGCTGCCACGGCAAGCCGCGCCGAACCGCGCACCAAGAGCTCGGCCCCGCCAACGAGGAAAACAAACCCCATGATGAGGAGAAATATGGTGGTGAAAGTCATGATGGGTGCATTGGCGGTGGCCGGCGGCGAGCATTCGTGCGCGATTCGCCGGCATCCAAGAAGAAAATCCTCCGGTGTCGGGAATTCACCCTCACCGGGGAGGCACATCGGCCGCTTGCATGCGGCCGATTGCCGCCTACGGTGCCGGCCATGTTCGGATGCAACGCACATCGCTGTGGCGCGCGGCGCAGGATCGGATCCGTCGGCATCGGCGCGGACACCTCCCCCGCCCCGCCGGAGCTGGTGACTTCCAGATTCCACCTCTCCTCCGGCGAATCGCTGCGGGACGCATCCGCCTCCCGCCTGCTGGTGCTGGTTTTCCTGCGTCATTTCGGCTGCACCTTCACCCGGCAGATCCTGCGCGGGCTCGAACAACTCCAACACGAAGCCGCCTCGCGCGGCGGCGAGCTGGTGCTCGTTCACATGCTCAAGAGCGGCGAGGAACTGCGTTACCTCGGCGGCCATGACGATGTCGCCCGCATCGCAGATCCGAAATGCGAACTTTACCGCGCGTTCGGACTCGGCCGCGGCGGCTTGATGGAACTGTTCGGTCCCCGCGTGTGGTGGCTGGGCGCGGTCTCGATCTTCAAGGGCTGCGGAGTCGGCCACCTCGCCGGCGACGGCCTGCAGATGCCCGGCGCCTTCATTTTCCGCGATGGCCGGATCGTCGCGGCCCAGCGCGCGCGGTCGGCCGCCGACCTGCCCGACCTGCCCGCGCTGTTCGCGGACCAACCCGCCGCCGCGACACCATGAACGTTTTCCGTGCGGCGGTTTTTCTAACAGCCATGGCGGTGGCCATCCTGTCGTCGTCCTGCGTGGACAGCCGCGAGGAATACTGGATCGACGCGCGTGGCGGCGGCCGTGGTGAAATGACCTTCTCAATGCCCGCCGCGGCCTTGCGCCTGCATAACGGCGAGGCGGGTGTCCAACGCATGATCGATTCGTTTCTCAAGGAGATTCCGGGCATCGAGCCGACTCACCGCGAGGTGACCGCCAGTGGCGACCGGGCGCAAGTGACGCTCGCATTCACATTCGACTCGGCGCTGGATCTGGCGGAATTCGCCGACAGCCCCGCGGTGCGCGAGCTGCCATCCGCCGTGACGCATCTCACCGGCCAGGTGGACGTTTCGCTGCGCGGCCGGGAACTCTCCTACACCCGCCGCAGCGATCCCGGCCGGGCGATTCCCGGCGTTTCCCTGCTACCCGCCTCGCGTCTCGACGGACGGCTCGTCACCGTCATTCACCTCCCCTCGCCCGCCAAGGAATCGAACGCGACGCGTCTGGAAAACGGCGGCCACACGCTGGTTTGGGACACGTCGCTGGCGGATGCGGTGAAAGCGCCGCTGGTGATGCATTTCAAGATCGACGTTCCGATTCCGTGGCTGCTGGTTCTGGGTGTGGGCGTACCGGCTGGATTGGCCGGAGTGATTTTACTGATTCGCCGGTTTTCTCCGCGGAAATCGCCTTGCGGGTGCGCGCCGCCGCCGGAATCATCGCCGCGTGAGCCCCGCACTTGAGGACCTGTTTTCGTTTCTGCGTTTCGCCAGCGTTTCCACCGATTCGAGCCGCGCGCCGGACGTGCGCGCATGCGCCGACTGGCTGTGCGCCAAACTCCGCGCGATGGGACTGGACGTGGAACTGCATGAAACTCCTCGCCATCCCGTCGTCGTGGCCCGCAACGTACATGTCGCCGGCCGCCGCACCGTGATGATCTACGGCCACTATGATGTGCAGCCGGTCGATCCGCTGGAGTTATGGCAAAGCGATCCGTTCGAGCCCGAGATCCGCGACGGCCGCATCTGGGCGCGCGGCGCCACCGACAACAAGGGCCAGATGCTCGCCCACGTGCTCGGCGTCGAGGAAATCCTGCGCAACCAGGGCGACCTTCCCGTGAACCTGATCTTCCTGTTCGAAGGCGAGGAGGAAATCGGCAGCCCTAACCTCGCGCCGTTTCTAACGGAAAACCGCGACGCCCTGCGCTGCGATGTGATCGCCATTTCGGACACCGGCATGGTCGCTCCCGGCGTGCCGACCCTCGGCTACGGCCTGCGCGGTATCACCTGCTGCGAAGTCACCCTGCGTGGACCGAAGGGCGATCTGCACTCCGGCCTGTTCGGCGGAGCGGTGGCCAATCCCGCCGCCGCGGTCGCGAGGCTGGTCGCCAGCCTGCACCATGCGGATGGACGCATCATGATCGATGGTTTCTACGATGACGTGCGCCCGCTGGAAAACTGGGAACGCGAAATGTGGTCGCGCGTGCCCGGCGTGGGCGACGCGGATTTCCTCAAGGTCACCGGCTCGCCGGGTCTGTTCGGCGAGCCCGGCTACACGTCCGCCGAACGCGTGTGGGCGCGACCCACCGCCGAAGTGAACGGCATCGGCGGCGGCTATCAGGGAGAGGGATCGAAAACCGTGTTGCCCGCCGAAGCGTTCGTGAAACTCTCGTTCCGCCTTGTGCCGGACCAGGACCCGGCCGACATCATGCGCAAGGTGAAACAACATCTCGATTCCCACTGTCCGCCGGGCGTGAAACTCGAGTTCACCTCCGGCCACGACGGCAAACCTTATCTAACTGATCCGCACTCGCCCTTCGGCAAAGCGGCGCAATCCGCCCTGCGCGCCGCCTTCCATGCCGAGCCGGTGCTCATCCGCGAGGGCGGCAGCATTCCCATCGTGCAGACCTTCCGCGACATTCTGGGAGTGGATACCCTGTTGCTGGGCCTCGCCCTGCCCGACGCCCAGATCCACGCGCCCAACGAGAACTTCCCGGTCGAGAACTTCGAGGCGGGCATTCGACTTAACCAAGCGTTGTTAGATGAATTGTCGCGTTAAGCCGAAAGACACAAGAACGCTTCGCTTCAAGACCCAAGACGCAAGATGAAGAATCCGCATTATCATTCGCTTCCCGTCGGCTCCGCCGATGCGCGGCCGCATCTTGTCTTGCGTCTTGCGTCTTGAAGTCTTGCGTCTATCCGCACAAACCGTTTCATTTCCCATGTCCGACTCCAATCCATCTCCCAAGCCCGACTTCATCCGCGAGATCATCGCCAATGACCTCGCGTCCGGCAAACACGCCACGACCATCACGCGTTTCCCGCCGGAGCCAAACGGCTACCTGCACATCGGCCATGCCAAGGCGATCTGCCTGAGCTTCGGCATCGCGCGGGAGAACGCCGCCACCGGCGCGCGCTGCCACCTGCGCTTCGACGACACCAATCCGGAGAAGGAGGAAACGGAATACGTCGAGAGCATCAAGGAGGACGTGAAGTGGCTCGGCTTCGACTGGGGCGAGCATCTCTATTTCGCCAGCGATTACTTCCAGTTCTTTTACGACTGCGCGGTGCACCTCATCCAACAAGGATTGGCCTACGTGGACGACGACAGCGTCGAGGAAATGCGCGCCAAGCGCGGCAACGTGAACACGCCCGGCACGCGCTCGAAGTGGGCCGAGCGCGGCGTGGAGGAAAACCTCGACCTGTTCGCAAGGATGAAAGCCGGCGAGTTCAAGGACGGCGAACGCGTGCTGCGCGCGAAAATCGACATGGCCTCGCCGAACATGAATATGCGCGACCCGGTGCTCTACCGCATCATGCACGCTCACCACCACAACACCGGCGACGCCTGGTGCATCTATCCGATGTATGACTTCGCCCATCCGCTGGAGGACGCCTACGAGCACATCACCCACTCGCTTTGCACGCTGGAATTCGAGGACCACCGGCCGCTCTACGACTGGTTCATCGGGAACTGCCCGGTGCCGTCGAGGCCGCGGCAAATCGAGTTCTCCCGGCTGAACCTCAACTACACCGTGATGAGCAAGCGCAAGCTGCTCCAACTCGTCCAGGAAGGGAAGGTATCCGGCTGGGACGATCCGCGCCTGCCCACCCTCTCGGGAATGCGCCGCCGCGGGTATCCGCCCGAGGCGCTGCGCAGTTTCGTCGTGGGAACCGGCATCACGAAATTCAAGGGAATCACCGACATCGCGGTGCTTGAACACGAAGTGCGCGATTTCCTCAACCGCGAGGCCCCGCGCCGCATGGCGGTGCTCGATCCTGTTAGAGTGATACTCGAAAACTGGTCCGCCGAACCGCTGTCACATGCCGTGATTTCCAATCACCCGCAGAACCCGGACATGGGCGAGCGCGAGGTGCCGATCGGCGGCGAGGTTTACATCGAGCGCGACGACTTCATGGAAGATCCGCCGAAAAAATTCTTCCGCCTCGGTCCGGACCGCTGCGTGCGCTTGCGCGGCGGCCATATCATCCGCTGCACCGGTTATGAGAAAGACGCGGATGGCAAGATATCACTGGTCCGCGCGGAGATATTGCCGGGCACCGTCGGCAAGGACGCGCCGGAGGGCGTGGTCTGCAAGGCGGCCATCCACTGGGTGGACGCCGCCACCGCGGTGGATGCCGAGGTGCGTCTCTACGACCGCTTGTTCAAGGTGGAGGACCCCGACGATGCCGAGGGCGGATTTGTCAGCGTGTTGAATCCGGATTCCTTGAAAACCGTCACCGCGAAAGTGGAACCCACTCTGGCGGATGCCGCACCGGGTTTCTCCTGCCAGTTCGAGCGCATCGGTTATTTCGTGGCCGATGCCAGGCACCACCAACCCGGAGAAAAGCCCGTCTTCAACCGCACCGTGCCGCTCAAGGATTCATGGGCGAAGAGAGCCAGCTGAACCCCCATCCATTCCGCACGCCGGGAACACATTTCGCATCTTGCTTGAAGCGACACGCGGTTGCCGTTAGGCTGCGCGAATGAAGTGGTCGTTTCCCGCCATTCCGTGGAAACCGATCGCCGTGGTGGCCGCGGTGATGATCGGGGTGGCGACGGGGCTCGGCATCTACGCCTTCGATTACGGCGAGGGGGTCAGCTATTTCTCCACGGACCCGCGGGCCTGCGCGAACTGCCACATCATGAACGACCAATACGACTCATGGCAGAAGTCCGGACACCACCAGGCCGCGACCTGCGTGGACTGCCACCTGCCGCACGATTTCATCCCAAAATACATCGCCAAGGCGGACAACGGCTTCTGGCACTCGAAGGGCTTCACCTTCATGGATTTCCACGAGCCCATCCGCATCAAGCCTCGGAACGCGAAAATCCTGCAGGAGTCCTGCATCCGTTGTCACGGCGAGTTCGTGCACGAACTCGTTCCCGGCAGCCGCACGGTCGGCGCGGAAAACCTCCAGTGCGTCCACTGTCACCGCAGCGTCGGCCACGGCGCGCGCCATTGAAACCCAAACACCCGAAACGATCCACGCCATGAAAACCGAATCCCAAAACCCCGCCCCGGTCCGCACCTGGAGTCCCGTCTGGTTCGGCGTCACCGCCATCGCCGCGGCGATCGCCACCGTCGGCATCACCGTGCTGGTGATGACGATTTTCCAGCGCAAGAACGAGGCGAGGAATCCCTACGTGCGGCTGGTGAAGGTGGATGAAAACACCACCGACCCGACACTCTGGGGCATGAACTGGCCGCGCCAGCACGATGCTTACATGCGCACCGTGGACATGACCCACACCCGCTACGGCGGCTCGGAGGGCGAGATTCCCGAATCGCGCATCGAGCGCGATCCATGGCTCAAGCGGATGTTCGAGGGCTACGCGTTCGCGCTCGATTTCCGCGACCGCCGCGGCCACGCCTACATGCTTTACGATCAGAAAAACTCGAAGCGCATCACCGAGCGTCCGCAGCCCGGCGCCTGCCTGCACTGCCACGCCTCGATCGTCCCGACCTGGCGGCGCGTGGGGCTTGAGGCACAGGGCAAGACGCTCGCCGATGCCGACGGATTCGATTGGGACGCGGTGATGGCGGGATTCGAAAAAACCAGCAAGATCCCCTATCAGGAGGCATATGCCATGATGCTGGCCACGCCGGACGGCACACCGGTCGAATCTCCGCACGGCGATCTAACAGGCGGAGCGCACCCGGTTTCCTGCGTCGATTGTCACGATCCCGAAAGCATGTCGCTGCGCGTCACGCGGCCCGGATTCGTCCGCGGCATCCGGGCGCTTGCGACCAGCGACGATCCCGTGCCGCACCTGCCGAGCATCGAACGCTGGCGCAAGGGCGACCGCGAGAAACCCTACGATCCCAACACCGACGCCACCCGCCAGGAAATGCGCTCGTTCGCCTGCGCGCAATGCCATGTGGAGTATTACTGCGGACCCAAGACCACCTTGTTCTTCCCGTGGGAAAAAGGCCTGAAGATGGAGCAGATCGAGGCCACCTACGAGGAAGCGGTTTTCGACGACGGTTCGGCCTTCGTCGATTTCATCCACGCCGAGACCGGCGCTCCGGTCTTCAAGGCGCAGCACCCGGAGTTCGAGATGTGGAGCCAGGGCGTGCATGCCCGCAGCGGCGTTTCATGCTCCGATTGCCACATGCCCTACAAGCGCGAGGGTGCCGCCAAGGTGTCCGACCACTGGGTGCGCAGCCCGCTGCTGCAAATCTCCCGCTCGTGCCAGACCTGCCATCCGTATCCCGAGGAGGAACTGCGCGCCCGTGTCGATGGCATCCAGAACCGCACCCATGCGCTGATGTCGCGTGCCGGCGAAGCTATCGATTCCATGATCTCCGCGATTGTCGCCGCCAAGGAGGCCGGTGCCACGCCGGAGGCGCTGAAGCCCGCGCTGGATCTCCAGCGCAAGGCGCAGTGGCGGCTCGATTTCGTCAACGCGGAGAATTCCATGGGCTTCCACGCGCCGCAGGAAGCCACCCGCATCCTCGGCGAGTCGATCGATTACGCGCGCCAGGCGGAAATTCTCGCCAACGAAATCCGGCACAACGACAAGCCGGGCGATGAACCGGCCGAATGAAGGCCCTGTCGCTCAGCGGAAAATCGCGAGAATCGCGCGGTGGTCGGAGGCGGTTTCCCAACCGGGATCGTCGATAACGTAGGAATTCTGGAAATCGAGTTCGCTGCGCAGCGGTCGGCTGACGGTGACGAAGTCGATGCGCGAGTAGATGTCGTGCGGAGCCCAGTGATGGGTCCATGCGTGGCCGCGCGAATCCTTGGCGGGCAGCGCGGTGAGGTAACCGGGGCTGTTGTAGGTTCCGGTGATCGTCTTGATGGTGCGGGTGGGCCGGGTGTCGTTGAAATCGCCATAGACGATCAGCCGGGCATCCGGATCCTCGGCGAGGATGGCATCGACATGGCGTCGCAACAGCCGGGCTTCGTTCACGCGGATTTCCTCCTGATCCACTTCGGGAACGGGACGCTTGGATTTGAGATGCACGCCGAGAAAGCGATAACTCTTGCCGCGCGCCTTGACGGTGGCGTCGAGAATGCCGCGGCCGATGCCGTAGGTCTGGCCGTTGAGACGGAACTCGCTGTCAGCGGGCTTGGAGGTGGAAGCGATGGGAAACCTGGAGAGCAAACCGAGACGGCGGACCGAATCGCTGCCCGCGGTGTAATGCGTGTGCGGAAGATCGATCCCGGTTTTCTTGAGACGCTCGCGGATTTCCTCCAGGTCGGCGGCGGTGCCGACTTCACAGAGGCCGATCACGTCCGGCGAGTGGGCGGCGAGCAGGCGGACGACGGCGGCCTTCTCCTCCTCGGGTTTGTGCGTGGAGCGCTGCAACTTGCGGTCGATATAGCGGTCCATGACCAGCCAGTTGCGCACATTGTAGGCGGCGAAGCGCATGCCCTCGCCGGATGGCACGGGAGCGCGGACGGCGGGATCTTGCGCGGCTTTCGGAGTTGCGGGCGGGGAAGAAATTTCCGCGGTGGCTTCCGCCACAGGCGGCTCGTCACCCGGAGTATCCCAATCCGGCGTCTCCTTGCCGGAATCACAGGCAGCGAGAAGAAAAACGAAGGAAAATCCCAAACCGGCCAGCAGGCGGCGCGGTGTCAGGTGCTCGGCGATGAAATGGAACCCGGGCCGCATGCGCTCAGGACTCTTTGGGCTCCTTGCCGGGGGCGTCCTTGATACGGATGTCCTGGTCCTTGTCGGACTTCGCATCGGTCTCGGCGCGGGTGATTTCGCGCTCGAAGTCGTCGCGCGCCTTTTTGAACTCACCCATGCTCTTGCCGATGCCGCGGGCAAGCTCAGGGAGTTTCTTGGCCCCGAAGAGCAGCAGCACGATGAGAAAGATGACAACGATTTCCTGGCCGCCGAGGGAACCGATGAAGGCGAGTGAGGTGTGGTGCATGGGGAAAACCTAGTGTGTGTGAGTCCCCATGCAACGCATTTGGCGTGGATTTTCTTGCACGCGGATCTTCCTTTTCCGCGCCGCAGGTCAGAATTCCATTTCGCCATCCACGTCGTCAAAGTCCATTTCGCGCACGCGTTTCTTGTCGCGCTGGATTTCGACCTGTTTGCGGAGGATCTCGCGGGTTTCCACGCCCTTGGGGAGCGCGGGAATGAGCAGCTTGGGCAGGGTGCGGTCCGAGGTTTCCAACGAAAGGGAGGACAGGCCGGTGAGGCGCATCCACCACGGGCGCAGGATGATGGAGTCCTTCACGCGGTAGAGTTCAATCTCGTCAATGTGCTGGTTGATGACGCCCCAGGTGATGCGCAGACGCTGGCAGGAAAGCCGGTACACATGGGTCTGGATGACGAGATATCGCCACAGCGCGTATCCCGCCGGCAACACCAGCGCGATATAGGCGAACGGATGGTACTGCGCACCTGCGACGACGATGAGGACCGCGAGAATCAAGGCTGCGGCGTAGTGACCGAAGTTGAGCCACTGCGAGGAGCGGCCTTCCCATAACACGGTTTCGTCATCCATGGGCCGCAGCATGGCTGGAACGGGTGCCACCCGGCAAGCGGAGATTGTGTGGAATCACGGCGCGCTCCACTCGCGCGTGACGCTGACCTTCACCGCGCCCTGCGCATGGCTGGCGGGCGAGCCGTCGGCACCGGTCCTGACGCTCTGGATGGTGTCGAGTTCCTCGCGCAAAACCAGCGGGTGAATCAGCGAGAGCCACAATTTGCCGGACTGGATGGTGATTTCCTCGTCGCTGAATTGGCCGGCGAAATCCGGAAACCGCTCGCGCGTGAAGTCGCCCTCGACGGTGAACACCGCGCAGGGATGGCCGTTCACCGCATCGCGTGACTCGAAGGTGAGCTTCAGTTCGCCCACCGCCTTGCCGGCCACCAGCATCGGCAGCGAATCGCCGGCGACGGTGAGCGTGTCGCCGGGCTTGAAGCGTTTTTTCGCCGTGAACCACAACGGCCGCGGCGCGAGTGCGTGCTCCACCAGCAGCTCGGGCATCACCGGGGACAGCTCCCGTGCGATGAAAGCGCTGCGGAAGTCGCCCGCAGGAACGGGCTGCCATGTATCGCCATCCTTGCGGAGCGTGATCGATGACTCGTCGGAGGCCGTGGACTTGAACGGATCGGCGAGCGATTTCGGAGCGCTCTCCTCATCGCCCACCGCCGGCAGGGTGAACGCGCTGTCCTCGATCTGGTGGCGGATTTCCACGCCGGACCGCGCCAGCGTGCGGGTGGTGGAACGCACGCCCTTGAGCGTCTCGACGCGCGATTCGATCTCGTTGCGGACGATCAGGCGGCCGGACCATTCCTGGCGGCGGGTTTCCTTGACTTCGATGTTTTCCGGAAACGGCAGATCCTTGCGGAACACCACGCCGTCTTCCGTTTCATCGACGAGCGCGGCCAGCTCGGGGTCCACGGCGGGCGCGGCGGTCTCGCCGGTGGCGATTTTTTCGCGGACATCGGAAACGGCCTTGTCGGCGAGTTCACGCGCCTTGTCGCAGGACACGCAGGCAAGCGCGCAGAGGATGGATGTGATGACTGTGTTTTTCATGAGTTATCCGCGGCTTTGGCAATCGAGGCGCTGGTTCATCTCGATGGCCGGGTTTTCCTCGCCGGACTGGCCGACGACCACGGCCGGCACACCCGCCACCGTGGTGTGCGGCGGCACGTTGGCGAGCACCACGCTGCCGGCCCCGACCTTGGCGCCGGTGCCGATCTCCACCCGGCCGAGGATTTTCGCGCCCGCACCCAACAGCACACCGGAACGGACGATCGGGTGGCGGTCGCCGGTTTCCTTGCCGGTGCCGCCGAGGGTGACTTCGTGGAGAATGGATACATCATCCTCGATGATGGCGGTCTCGCCGACGACGAACGAGGTGGCGTGGTCGAGCAACAAGCCGCAGCCAATGCGCGCGGCGGGATGGATGTCCACCGCGAAGGCCTCGCTGCCGATGCTCTGCAGATAGAGTGCAAGCCAGCGGCGGCGGTCCTGCCACAACTGGTGCGACACGCGGTAGGTGGTCAGCGCCAGGAAGCCCTTGAAAAACAACAGCGGCTCCAGCAGCGAGAAACAGGCCGGATCCCGATCGAACATCGCCTGCATGTCGCGCACCGCGCTGTGAACGATGAGCGGATGATCGGTGAACACCCCGGTGAGCAGCGGCTCGATCGCCTCGCGCGGCATGTCCTCGCGCGCCAGCCGCCGCGCCAAGCGCGCGCCGAGCGCGGCCGCCAATGTCCCGCGCGAAAGAATCACGTCATCGACCAAGTGGCGCAGCAGCGGTTCCTCGTCCACCAGGCGTCCGGCTTCCATGCGCAGCGTCTCCCAAACCGCGGTGACATCGGCCGCCTTGCCGGCGCAGATTCTCGGCCCATTCGTGCTGGCGGGCGGTGCGGTGCTTTGGTGGGATTCGCTCATGAGGATTTCGCAGAAATTGGAATACGCGTTCCGGGCGCTCGCCCAGCTCGCCAAGCGTCATGACGGGCGGACTCTTACACGGCTTGACGAGCTTGCGCAACGGGAAGCCGTCTCGCCGAATTTCCTGATCCAGATCCTCAGCGACCTGCGCCGCGCCGGCATCGTCGAGAGCCGCCGCGGCCAGGCCGGCGGATACCTGCTCGCGCGCGCTCCAGAAGCCATCGCGCTCAGCCAGATCATCGACGCCATCGACCCCTCGATCC
The DNA here is from genome assembly GCA_041686775.1 of Luteolibacter sp. Taxonomy (GTDB): domain Bacteria; phylum Verrucomicrobiota; class Verrucomicrobiia; order Verrucomicrobiales; family Akkermansiaceae; genus Luteolibacter. Next base: position 32,662 of record JAWLDG010000024.1, read on the forward strand.
TGCAGGGCACCCTGGCCGACGACGGCGAGTCCGGCCCCGCGCTGCGCCGGACCTGGGGAAAAATTTCCGACCACCTGCGCGCGGAACTTGACCGCACCACGCTGGAAAACCTGATCGTCCAGCCCGGCGAGGGGATGTTTTACATTTGATCCGCGGGAAATCGGCACAAGATTCCGGCTTCCGCCGCGTATTCTGTCCTCATGATCCGCTGGTTCGCCCGCAACGACATCGCCGCCAACTTCCTGATCGTCGCCATCCTGTTGTGGGGCGGCTACTCGTTGATGGAGAGGGTGCCGATGGAAGTGCAGCCGGCGATGGAGTTCAACCACGTCCACATTTCCGTGCCCTACCGCGGCGGCAGCCCCGAGGACGTGGAAAAAGGCGTCATCCTGCCGATCGAGAGCGCGCTCGAAGGCATGCAGGGTGTCGATACCATCTACTCGGACGCCTATTCCGGCCAAGCCAGGGTGAGAGTCTCCGCCAAGCAGGGCTACAACCTCGAAACCCTGCTCGACGATGTCAAAACGCGCATCGACCGCATCAACTCCTTTCCCCCTGAGATCGAGCCGCCCGACGTCCGCGTGCCGGACAGCAGCATGTGGTTCGACGTGATCAAGGTGGTGGTGGCCGGAGAAATGGACGAGGTCGATCTGCTAAACGCCGCGCGGCGCGTGCGCGACGACCTGATCGCGATGCCCGGCATTTCACAGGCGCTGGTGCAAGGGGCCAGCCCGTTGGAGATTTCCATCGAGGCGGACCCGCGGCGGCTGCGCGATTTCGGCCTCACGTTTTCCGACCTGTCCGATGCCATCCGGCGCTCGTCGCTCGACCTGCCGGCCGGCACGATCCAGACCGACGAAGGCCGTCTGATGATCCGCTCGAAGGGTCAGGCCTACGTGCGCGAGGAATTCGAAAACATCACCATCAGCAACAGCCAGGGAGCCATGGTGAACCTCGGCAAGGTGGCCAGGGTGATGGACGGTTTCGAGGAACAACAGAAGATCCTGCGCTTCAACGGCACACCCTGCCTGCTGGTGGAAGCCCTCCGGCTCAACGATGAAAACGCGCTCGACATCGCCGCCGCGGTGAAACGCTACGTCAAGACCGGCCACGAACGGTTTCCGGAAGGAATCAAGCTCCACGTCTGGGACGATTCCTCGCAGGAACTGGAAGGCCGCCTCGGCACGCTGGTGAGCAGCCTGCTGCAGGGCAGCCTGCTCGTGCTCATTCTGTTGGGACTGTTCCTGCGGCCCGGCATCGCATTCTGGGTCACCATCGGCATCCCGGTCGCCTTCGCCGGCGGTTTCATCCTCATGCCGTGGTTCGGCATCACCTCCAACGTGATGAGCCTGTTCGGATTCATCATCGTGGTCGGCATCATCGTCGATGACGCCATCGTCACCGCGGAAAACGTCTATAACAAGCTGCGCACCGGCATGGACCCGCTCGAGGCCTCGGTTTCCGGCACCCACGAGGTGGCCGTCCCGGTCACCTTCGGCGTGCTCACCACCATCGTCGCCTTCATCCCGCTGATGTTCTTCGAGGGCTTTTACGGCACCTACACCCGCCAGATCCCGCCGGTGGTGGCCGCGGTGCTCTTGTTTTCCCTCATCGAATCCAAGCTCGTCCTCCCCAGCCACCTCAAACACGTGCGCGTGAACCGCACCCGACTCAATGCGTTCGAGCGCTTCCAAAAGAAAATCGCCGACGGACTCGAAGCCTTCGTGATCCGCATCTACGAACCGAGCCTGCGCTACTGCACCCGCCACCGCTACGTCTCCATCGCCATCTTCCTCGCGCTCGGAATGGCCGCCACCGGCTACTTCAGCAGCGGCGCGCTGGGATTCGTCAACATGCCCTCCATCGACCGCAACCGCATCAATGCCGAGGTCCGCATGCCGCGCGACACGCCGGTCGCCGTCACCGATGTCCGCGTGAAACAAGTCGCCGCCGCCGTCGATCAGTTGCGCCAGGAATTCGTCGATCCCGGCACCGGCAAGTCGCTCATCGGCGACGTCGTCACCTCCAGCGGCGGATGGTCGGCCCGGCCCGGAGTGGACCCGCACCGCGGTTATGTCACCGCCGCCGTCACCGACCCCGGCCTGCGCAGCGAACCGGGACCGAAAAACAGCGAGATCGCCGCCCGCTGGACCGAACTGGTGGGGCCCATGCCCGACGTCCAGTCGTTCTGGATCTCCGGCGAACGCGGCGGCGGCTTCCGCGGCGGCGATGACGACCTCGAATCGATCGCCATCGAAATCCGCGGCCCGCAAGGCGACGAAAAGGACCTCGTGGTGGAGGAAATCGAAACGATCCTCGAATCCTACGAGGGCATCGCCGATTCGTGGAACGATGCCAGCGGCACCCGCGACGAGCTGCTGGTGACCATCCGCCCCGAAGGCGAGTCGCTCGGGCTCACCCAGCGCGAACTCGCCGGCCAGGTGCGCGCCGCCTTCTTCGGCGAGCAAGCCCAGCGCGTCCAGCGCGAGCGCGACGACATCCGCGTGATGGTGCGCCTGCCGCTGGCGCGGCGCCAATCTCTCAGCACCCTCGACGACCTGCGCATTCGCACCCCCGCCGGCGGCGAGGCGCCGTTCCATAGCGTCGCCACCGCCACCTTCGGCCGCGCCCGCTCCAACATCGAGCGCATCGACGGCGCGCAGGTCACCACCATTTCCGCCATGCCCGTGGACGAGACAGTGGACGTGGTCGCCATCAGCCGCAACCTCGCTCCCCGGCTCGACGGGCTGCTCAACGAACATCCCGACCTCTCGTGGCGCTACACCGGCTACGTGGCCGAGCACGAGGAAACCAAGAAACGCGCCATTTACGGTGCGATCGCCCTGTTCACCGCCCTCTACGCGCTGCTGGCCATCCCGTTCCGCTCGCTCTATCAGCCCTTCTTCGTGATGCTCGCCGTCCCGTTCGGAGCCATTGGCGCGCTGATCGGCCATATCATCCTGGACATCACGCCTTCCTATCTCTCGATCTTCGGCATCCTCGCGCTGGCCGGGGTGGTGGTCAACGACTCGCTGGTGATGGTCGATTTCATCAATCGCAAGATCCGCGAGGGCGGCGACCTGTTCGAATCCGTCATCCACTCCGGCACACTGCGCTTCCGCCCCATCGTGCTGACCTCCATCACCACCTTCGCCGGACTGTTGCCGATCCTCTTCGACCGCTCCCTGCAGGCCCAGTTCCTCATTCCGATGGCCGCCTCGCTTGCCTTTGGAATTCTCTTCGCCACCGCCATCACACTCTACCTCATCCCCTCCGCATACCTCGCCGCCGAAGACCTCCGCGCGCATCTCGGCAAAGCCAGGGACTGGTACTTGAAGCCCTTCAGGACCGACGAGGAATGCGCGGAAACCCGTTAGGGCGAATCCCGGGAGCAGTTCACTCCCGGGTCCCACACCACCCTGCGTACGGCTTTGACTCCGCCGCGCTCCCCACCGGCCATTCAGCCTGCATTTTCCTCCTCCGGAAAATGATTCACTCCGCCGGCAACGCCCGCATCGTGCGGTCATGTGGCGGAACGCAATGCCCGCAGCCGCTCGATGAGCGGCGGGTGCGAATAATCGAGCCACACGCGCAGCGCGGCGGGGGCCGGGTGGGAGAGGTGGTCGGAAGTCATTTTCTTGAGCGCGTTGGCGAGCGGCGCGGGGTCGCCGGTGACTTCGGCGGCGTAGGCGTCGGCCTCGTATTCGTGTTTGCGCGACCATGCGTTGAGCAGCACTCCGAGCAGTCGGGCGACCGGTTCGAAGAGGATGAAAAACACCACCAGTCCCACGTGCGGAGATATCATATCCACGCCGAAGGCATCGAACAGGACCCGCGCGAATTTGCCATCCGGATCGGTGCAGACGCCGAGCAGGAAAAACACCGCGGCCGTCTGCACGATGCCGGCTGCGAGCCGTTGTTTCACATGGCCGCGGCGGAAGTGGCCGATCTCGTGGGCCAGCACGCCGATCAGCTCGGGCACGGTGCTTTTCTCGATGAGCGTGTCGAACAGCGCGATCTTCTTGCGCTTGCCGAGGCCGGTGAAGAAGGCGTTGGCCTTGGTCGAGCGCTTCGAGCCGTCCATCACGAACACGCCGTCGAGCGGGAATCCGCAGCGTTTTCCCAGATCCTCGATCTTTTGCTTCAACTCGCCGTCCGGCATCGGCGTGAACTTGTTGAACAAGGGCATGATCAACGACGGTGCGAGCCAGGTGAGCAGGATCTGGAACACGGTGACCAGCGCCCAGGCCCACAGCCACGCGTGATCGACGTGGTGGAAAATCCACAACACGCCCGCCGCCAGCGGCAGGCCGAGCACGGCGGCCAGCAGCAGGCCTTTCACGCGGTCCATGATGAAGGTGGCGGGTGTCGCGCGGTTGAAGCCGTAGCGGTTCTCGATGACGAACGTGTGCCACACCGAGAACGGCAGTGAAACGAGCGACTGACCCAGAAAGATGGCGCTCAGAAACACCAGCCCGGCGGCGATTTTTCCCGCCGTGAGCGAACGCGCCCATTGATCGAGCCAGCCGAAACCACCGGCGAACCAGAACACGAGCAATATGCACAGCGAGACGATCGACTGGATGATGTTCAGCCGTGCGTTGACGATATGATAACTCCGCGCGCGTTCGAGTTTGTCGTCATCCATCACACCGTCCAGCTCGTCGGGCACGGTGGACGGAAAGGCGCGCAGGTTCAGCAGGGTGGCGGCGAAATCCAGCTTCCAAACCAGAAACAAGGCCACCACGATCGCCAGGGACATGAAATTCCAATCGCTCATCGCGACCATCATGCACGGCCTCCGCGACACCGCAAGGGTGCCGCGCCACCGTCCGGGATTGATCGTTGCGCAGGCCGCCGATCGTCGGTAGCTTGCAGCCCGTTCCCATGCCGATCCGTCCGCTCATCCAACGCCTCGCGGCCGCCTCTTGGCTCGCCGTGGCCGCGTCTCATGCCCAGTCGGCGGACACCCCGGCCTTGGCCACGCTCGACACGGCGGCGGTTCCCGCCCCCGCGAACCGCAGCGCCTCGGACGGAGCCATCATCACGCGCAAGGACGCGCGCACCATCACGCTGAAAATCCCCGCGCCCCGCGGCATGATCACCGGCCGCCAGGGCGAGCCGTTCGCACAGAACCAGGTGGCCTATCAGGTGGCGCTGCAATTCCGCCAGTTCGATAGCGCCGACCGCGAGTTCGTGGTCAACTGGGCTCGCACCCGCCTCAACGCGTTGCAACCGCTGGTCGAGAACCTCATATCGGTGAGCGACGACGAGTTATACGATCACTACCGCCACCGCCGCTGGCTGCCACTTCTGGTGACCGGGCAGTATGGCGAGGAGGAAGCGCGCGAACTGGAGCCCAAACTCACCTCCGGCCTGATCCTGCACCCGGTTTACCGCCGCTACTACCCGCACGGCGAAGTGGCGGCCCACATCATCGGCTACACCGGCAGCGTCGGCAAGCTGCCCACCGGCCCGATCAATTTCAACGAGCCGATGTGGGAGGAAAGTGAAGGCCGCGCCGGCTTGGAGAAACTCTTCGACGAACGTCTCGCCGGCGCGCCCGGCATGAAAAAACTGCTGTTCGACGAAAACGGCAACAAGCTGCTCGAAGAACAGGTGAAACGCCCCGTCCCCGGCGGCACGCTGGTCACCACGCTGGAAATGGAGTGGCAGCTGCTCGCCGAGAAAATCCTCCGCGAAGGCTGCGAGCGCGGCGCCTTCGTGGTGCTCGATGTCATCACCGGCGAGGTGCTCGTGATGGCGTCGCGGCCGTCGTTCGACCTCAACCGCTTCATCCCCGGCATCGGCGAGGAGGAATTCAAGGCGCTCAACGAAAACCCCGCCACGCCGCTCTACGGCCGCTCGTTCCAGTCCGCCTATCCGCCGGCCTCGTCCTACAAGCCGATCGTCGCGCTCGCCGCGCTCAACAACGGCGTGGTCACCGAGGACAGCACGATCTATTGCCCGCCCGCCATCACCATCGGCAACCACACCTTCAACAACTGGACCAGGACACCCGAGGGCGACATCAATGTGAAGCGCGCCATCGCCCGCTCGTGCAACACCTGGTTCTATCAGATCGGCATCAGGACCAAGCCCTCGGTGTTTCTCGCCCTCTCGCGCCGCCTCGGATTCGGCGAGCGCACCGGCCTGCCGCTGATCGGTGAAAACCCCGGCCTGGTGCCCACCGACGAATGGATGCTCAAGCACGAGAAACGCCGCATCCTCGATGGCGACACCGCCAACATGTCCATCGGCCAGGGCGTCCTGCTCGCCACGCCGCTGCAGGTGGCGCAGGCAATGGCCGGCATCGCCAACGGCGGCGCGCTGCCGCGCCTCCACATGATCCGCCAGGTCCAGGACATCCGCGGCCGCGTGGTCCAGGCGCCCATCCCCGAGCGGCGCAACTGGCTCGGCGTGGACCCGCTAGCCGTGGAGGTCGTCCACAAGGGCATGTCCGACGTGGTCAACTCCGGCTACGGCACCGGCCGCAGCGCCGGCCTGAGCTACACCAAACTCTGCGGCAAGACCGGCACCGCCCAGTGGGGGCCCAAGTCGAAAAACCAGCGCCTCGCCTGGTTCGCCGGATTCCTCCCCGCCGACAACCCGCGCTACGCCTTCGCCGTGCTCTACGAGGGGCGGCCCAATCAAAAGGTTTCCGGCGGACGGATGGCCGCGCCGATGGTCAAAAAGTTCTTCGAGGGCATCAAGGACGACATCAAGGACACCATCGCCCCGCCGCAGCGCGCGCTCATCGTGGTGGACGAAAGCGAGGGCATCGTCGCCCCGCCGGCGGCGGAAGTCGTTCCGGAAGGCGAAGGCGAGGCACCCTCCAGCGTGCCCTTGCGCGCCCTGCCGGTGGAACCGCTCGATGCCGGCCCCACACTGGAATCCGACGCGATCGGAGCCGATGAAGAAACTCCCCCGCTGCGGGCCTTGCCGGTGGACGAGGACGAGGTGATCGAGTCGTTTGCCGAGGAGCCGTGAAAAACACGCGCCTTGCGCCGCGCCCCGCCATGCGGTGAGCTTCCCCCGTGTTCGCCATCTATGTGCACGATCTGAACCCGGTGCTGCTGCGCATCACCGACGCGATCCAGCTCCGCTGGTACGGACTGGCCTACCTGTTCGGGTTCATCGCCGGATTCCTGCTGCTCAAGCATCTCGCGCAGCGCGGGCTGTGGGTGCTCAAACCCGAGCAGACGGGCGATTTCATCGCCGCGGCCGCCTTGTTCGGCGTTTTCCTCGGCGGCCGGCTTGGCTACCTGTTTTTCTATCAGCTTCCGGAAAGCGGCTGGGACACGCTCGCCCGCGATCCGCTCATCGTGCTGCGCGTCTGGGAGGGCGGCATGGCCAGCCACGGCGGCATCCTCGGGCTGGTCATCTTCACCTGGTTCTATGCGAAAAAACACCAGGTCACCTGGACCGGCCTCGGCGACGGACTCTGCGTGGTCGCTCCGGTCGGACTGTTCTTCGGCCGCATGGCCAACTTCATCAACGGCGAACTCTACGGCCGCATCACCCAAGGCGTGCCGTGGGCGGTGAAATTCCCGCTCTCCCTGCAACGCGAACCCGCCGAGGTGCAAAGCGCCGCCTGGCAGGAATGCACCCGCGTCGAGCCGAAGCTCGCAAACACCGAGTCGCTCGCCGACCTCGCCACCGCCGTGCGCGAAAACCCCGAAGTGGCAAAAACCCTCGGCAATTTCCTCGAACCCCGCCATCCCTCGCAAATCTACGAGGCCCTGCTCGAAGGCGCGCTGCTCTTCGCCATCCTCTGGCTCGTCCGCGTGCGGCTGCCCAAGGCCCCCGACGGACTTCTAACAGGCTTGTTCTTCGGCCTCTACGCCCTCTTCCGCATCCTCGGCGAGCAATTCCGCGAACCCGACGCCGCCATGGTCGGCCCGCTCACCAAGGGCCAGTTCTTCTCCCTCTTCATGTTCCTCTTCGCCGCAGCCTTCCTCTTCCACGCCTGGCGCGGCTGGCGGAAAAACCGCAGAGAGGACCACCATGGTGTCTGAGTAAAGCCTTCAGGCGATTTTCGGCTCGTGCGGGTGAAGAGGCACGCTGAAGCGCAATGCCTTTAAGGATTGGCGCATGGGAAAGCAGCAGGTCTTTATCCCGGTAGGGATTACAGACATTAGCCGGGGGTCGAGGAGCGATAGCGACGACCACCCCCGGTAGGGGTTCCAATCCATCCGCACCCCGGAGGGTGTGCAAGAATGGCCGGTATTACCACCGGCGTCCGCACCTTCTGCGACCCACTCCGGGGTCGGATACATTTGCGATGCAAGACCCCGGGTGGTCGTCGCTATCGCGACTCGACCCGGGGCTAATTTCTCCGATCCCTCCGGGATCAAGAATCAAGCCGACAGAATCCAATCCTTAAAGTGCCGGAAAATGCCCTTGTAATACCAAGGGCTTGTGACCAAAAACTGCGACATGATCCATCGTGGATATCAATCCGGGGGGTCATACGAACAAGATCTGTTCGCTAGAAAACCATGGGCAAGTCCAACAAGTGGAGCTTCCAGCTTCTGCCGAACACACCAAGCGTGCTCGGCAAGGGCTTTCGAGTCGACGCGGTCACTCAAGCAATCGAAGACGAAGTGAACGAGGCGTTGCCCTACTATTTCAAGTTCCACAAGATTGGGAAACTCGTCATTCGGCTCGGGCCGAAGGAAGGCGAGCGCGATTACCACGAGCACATCGGGGTAGCGCAGAAGTATTATCCAGATTTCGACGTCCATCACTACGACACACTCAGCGCGGACGATAAGACAGAAGTTATGCGCGGGATCATCCTTGAAGTCTTCGATTGGATGATCGGGAACTTTGACGACGCTGATTGCTTCAAGACTGCCAAGGAGAAACTAAAATGGAGCGAAGACGTCACTCCTAACGCCTGACCCGCCGCCAGTTCCAGCCGTCATGACCGTTACAACCTCAACCCACAGTCGAAGGCTCGCCCCCGGTCAGGCGTAGGAGGACTCTACGTAGGCAGAAAATTCAGAGCACCATGAAGCGAAACCTCAAACGTGTCATTTTACTTGTGGCGCTTTTCGCACTCATGGCTGGCGCGTGCCTCTTCTTCGCGCAACCACTCTTGTCGTCCCGGGCTTACGTTGTGACGGCTATGCTCGACGGGAAGCCAATTCAGGCGGAGTTACTTCGACCGCCAGCAATCCCAGGGACATTTTACGTCCACTTGCCAGACGCGCAGCCGCAACGGTATCGCTGGTTCGGAATTGCGTTTCCGCGCGAGTCGGTCTTCAGCCCCATCGCACTTTACACAGGTTGGCGTGCTCTTCCCTGCATTCATACCGATCAAGCAAAGGGTGTCCGTCTGACGGATGGCAAGATTGAAGATCAGTGGGACGTTGCATTCACAGCCGGTTGTGTCCAGTTTTCCAATGGTTCGCTTTCAGTATCCCTCACTAGACCCAAATGAAGACGCCTATCAAGTTTCCGGCGCCCCTGCCGGGCAGGCACGTCAAGTCAAGGAGCGGCGGAACGTGTCCGCCGATGACCATGGGCAGACGATGAAAAAGCGCATTCGCACGTTCCATTGGCATCTCATGGGCGGGGGCGAACGCGTTTCGCCCCTCCGTGAAACCACGAAACCCGTTCAAATCCCCTTAACTTGACGCGCATGCCTGCCGGGACAGGAGAATCGCCCGACGATCCTTGCATTTCATTTCCCGAGCTCACCGGCGGCCTTTTTCGTCGAGGTTGGCGGCCATTTGATCGTCGGTGGGGGTCTGGGTGGGGACGCCGGTTTCGGGGATGTCGAGGTTGGCGATCCAGGCGATGGCGTTGAGGACCACGCCGCGGTGGTCGTCGTGCTGCCAGTTGCGGTGGAAGTGACCGCCGGTGAAGCCGAAGCCGCGGCCGCCGCCGAGCGAGGCGGGGCGTTCGAAGACCCACATGACGTGCTGGGGTTCCTTGCGTTCGAGCACGGCCTCGCGGACGTGCGGGTTGTTCGAGTGCGGGCCGTCGCGGCGCTTGAGCGTGGTTTCGGGCGGCAGGTCCGAGAGAATCGGTGTGACGCCCTCCATCCCCTCGCGGAAGCGCATGTGATAATACCATTCGTCGCGGATCTGGAAGTCGTCGATGCCGCGGGTGACGGGGTGTTCGGGAAGATCCTTGAAGTTGGCATCCCAGTGCGGATTCACCGACCAATCGGTGGCGAAGTAGCCGCCGATCAGATCGAGGAAGGTGTCGCCGGGATCGCCGTTGGGGATTTCCACGCCGTAGTGGATGCAGCCGATGCCGACGCCGGCATTGGCCATCTGACGGAGTTTGCCGAGATGCGGCATCGCGGGATGGTGCGGGCCGCCATCGGCATACATGATGACCGCGGACGCGCCCTCGAAGACGGATTCGTCCTTTGGCCAGCCGTTGGTGACGACCACCGCCTCGACCGGCAGGCCGCTGCGGTTCAGGTGGTCCGCGAGCAGCATGCAACCGGCGCGGTGTTCGTGCTCGCCGGGCCCGTGGCTGGCCTTGCCGGCGATCAAGACGATTTTCTTTTTGTTGGAATCACCTGAGGATTTTCCGCTCTGCGCGGTGCCGCGGTTGAGCAGGAACACGGCGGCCAACGCCATCATGGCGAGCGGCAGGATCAGCGGGGACAAGGAACTTCGGAACATTTTCATCGCCCCCTCAATACGGCACGGCACCGCGGATCTTGCCATGCAAAAAAGAATGGGGTTCACAGCCGCACGGCGAGGCGGGTCTGCGGATCGAGCGGGAACTCGCGCAGGATGCGTGCCTGCGAGCGCCGGTGGATGCCCACCAGCATGCCGACGGCGGCGAGGCTGAAAACCAGACTGGTGCCGCCATAACTGACGAAGGGAAGCGGCAGGCCGTCGTTGGGCAGCAGCGCGGTGGTGACGCCGATGTTCTGGATGGCGGGAACAACGATGAGGCAGGTGAGGCCGAGCGCGAGGCAGCGGTTGAAGACGGTGAGCGCCTGCATGGCGATGCCCAGGCCAGCGACGGCGATGAGCACATAGCACAACACCACCGCAAGAGTGGCGGTGAGCCCGAGTTCCTCGCCGACCACCGGGAAGATGAAATCGATGTGGGCGAAGGTGAGGGTGCCGAATTTCTCCACCCCATTGCCGAGGCCGACGCCCCACGGACCGCCGTTGCCGAGCGCATAGAGCGCGCGGATCTGCTGCATGTTGGTGCCGAGGACATACTCGGGATTTTCCAGATCCAGCCATGCCTCGATGCGGGTCGAGCGCACCGGATCGTTCCATATATACCAGGCGACCGCGCCGGCGAGCAACATGGCCACGGGAACCGAGTAGCGTAGCCGGCTGCCCACGCAGAAAAACACCGCTCCAGCGGCGGCCGAAAGCGTGAGGGACGAACCGACATCGGTTTCCCCGGCGATCAGGGCGAGCGGCAAACCGACGATCAGACCGGGCAGCACGAAGCCGCGCCAGAAGGTGGCCACCTCGGTCTGCCAGCGGGCGAACCAGGTGGCGAGCGCGATGATGACGACGATCTTGGCCATTTCCGACGGCTGGAACTGGCCAATGACCGGCATGCGGATCCAGCGCCTGGCACCGAAGCTCTCGATGCCGATGCCGGGCACGTAGCACAAGGCCAGCAACACGCAGGCAAGCAGATAGAGCCAGACGGTGGATTTCCGGACCCACTCGGTGGGGCACCATGCGGCCACCACCGCGAAGAACAGTCCGGCGACGACCATCATCGATTGGCGGGTGAGGAAGTGATAGGGTTCCTCGAAGCCCTTCACCCACGCGCTGGTGCTGGCGAGCATGACCAGCCCGAGGGCGACCAGGGCGGCCACCGCGGCACAGAGGATGATGGAGCAATAACGGGCCAAATTCGTTTCTGCGGGATGAGCGATGTGATATCAGTTCGCGGGAATGGTGAGCCGGGCTCCGGCACGGAGTTTCAACGGATCGGAAATGCCGTTGGCCTTCATCAGCGATTCCTGGCTGATATCATATTGTTTAGCGATTCGATAAACGCTCTCGCCGGGTTTGACGACATGATGACGGGCGGTGGCGGGCGCGGCACGCGGTGGAACGGCCGCGGGGCGCACCATCACGGCGCGCGGGGCGTCACTGACATCGACCACTTGTCCGCGGTCCGCGGCCTGGTCGTTGCGCTCGCGGATGGCGGCCACTTCCGGCGGCTCCTCGGCGACGATCCGGCGGGGCGGGATTTTCAGGATGAGGCCGGGACTGATTTCAACGTGGTTGTTGATTTCGCGCAGGTCGCCCTCGTCCACCTGTTCGGCGGCGGCGATGCGGGCGTAGTTGTCACCGGCGCGGACGATGTAGGGTTTCTCGCCGCTGGAGAGCCGTGGCGGTTCGCCGCTGCGGCGGTTGGTTTTGGCGGCGGGGGGAGCGGCTCCGGATTCGGCGGCGGTGGTGGCACCGGATTCCCTGCCTTGCAGGAACTGCTGGTGGATGAAGATGAGCGCGATGGCGACGATATGGATCAGGAAGATGATCGTAAGCGAGCGCGAGATTTTCGAACCATGGTATTCCTCCTCGATTTCCGTGGCGGCGGCGGCGGCGGCGACACGCTGGCGGCGACCGCGCGCGGTGACGGCGTGGAAACGATGCAGGATGCCCTTGGCGACCGGACGGCGTTTGACGGGGAGTGTTTGGAATTTCATAGGCATGAATTAGGGAAGTTGATGGACGATGTCACGGAACGCGTTGCCGCGTTGGACGTAGTTGGGGAATTGGTCGAAGGATGAGGTTCCGGGAGAGAGCAGGACGGTGGAGCCGCGCGGTGCCAGCTTGCGGGCGGCGGCTACTGCATCGTCGATGGTGGACACCGCCTCGGTGGGCACGGCGGCGGCGAAGATGGCGGCAAGGCGGTCGGCGATCTGGCCGAAGGTGACGGCAGCCAGCGCCTTTTCACGCAGCATGGGAAGGAGCGGCGAGTAATCGAGTCCCTTTTCCTTGCCGCCGGCGATGAGGACGACGGGCCGGGTTTGCGAGCGCAGCGCGCTTTCCAGGGCGTGCAGGTTGGTGGCCTTGGAGTCGTTGAGGTATTCCACGCCATCGAGCGTGCGGATGAGTTCGCAGCGGTGCGGCGGCGGGGCGTAGCCGTGGAGCGCCTCGCGGACGATACCGGGAGATATGGCAAGCGCGGCGCATGCGGCGGCGGCGGCCATGGCGTTTTCCGCGTTGTGCAGGCCGCGCAGCGCGGTGTCCGCCACCATGTCGAGACAAGCCGTTCCCTTGCGGAAAATGATGGTTCCATCCGAGAACCAACCGGCATCGGGGTCGGTGGTGGAGAATGTCACTTGCCGGCAATCCGGAAGCGTCAGGTTTTCGCCGGAGCGGACCACGGCGGTGTCATCCGGCCGCAGGTTCATGAATATCCGCACCTTGGCCGCGTGATAGGCCTCGACGGTGGGATAGCGGTCCATGTGATCCGGCGCGAAGTTGAGCCAGACAGCCACGTCCGGACGCAGCGTGCGGATGGTTTCGAGCTGGAACGAGCTGAGTTCGAGCGCCACGGCCGCGGGCTGATTCGGCTGCATCACGACTTCGCTGAACGGCGTGCCATAGTTCCCGCAAGCCGTGCCGCCAAGGCCGGCGTGGGCGAGGATGCGCGCAACCAACTCGGTGGTGGTGGTCTTGCCGTTGGTGCCGGTGATGCCGACGATTTTCCCCTGATAGTAACGGGAGGCGAACTCGACCTCCCCGATCAGTTCGCCGGCTTGTTTTTCGAAGGCGGCGACAAAAGGGCCGGAGGTGTCGATGCCCGGACTTACGACCAGCAGGTCGCAGGGCACGCCGGCAACCTTCGTTTCGTCGACCTTCGAATGAACTTCGACTTCCGGTGGAATGCCGGCGAAGGCCTCGGGGCCGGCGGCGTCCCACACCGAGACGCGCGCGCCCTCGCGCAGGGCGAGCCGCGCGGCGGCCAGGCCGCTGCGGCCCGCGCCGAGGATGGCGATGTGTTTGCCGGCGTATCGCATGTTAGAGAATCTTGAGAATGGCGAGCCCGAAAAGGGCGAACATGATGGAGAGGATCCAGAAGCGGACGATCACCTGGCTTTCGTGCCAGCCGAGCAACTCGAAGTGATGGTGGATGGGCGACATCTTGAAGATGCGTTTCCTGCGCAGTTTGAAGCTGCCGACCTGCAGGATCACGGACATCGCCTCCATCACGAAGATGCCGCCGATGATGACTAGCAGCAGTTCCTGCTTGGTGCAGATCGCCGCACCGCCGAGCGCTCCGCCGATGGCGAGCGAACCGGTGTCGCCCATGAAGACCTTGGCCGGATGGCAGTTGAACCACAGGAATCCGAAGGCCGCGCCGGCCAGCGCCATCAGGAAAACCGACAACTCGCCGATGTACAAATTGTGAGGTATGACGAGATACTCGACGGACATGAAGTAATGGCCTGCGAGATAGGCGAGCAATGCATAAGCCAATGCGGTGCTGATGGTACAGCCGGTGGCGAGGCCGTCGAGACCGTCGGTCAGATTGACCGCGTTCGAGCAACCGACGATGACCAGCGCGAAAAACGGAATGACCAACCAGCCGAGATCGACCAGCGGCGTTTTGAACAAAGGGAAACAGAGCGCGCCGATGCCGATCGGATTCTCTTCGCCGAGCGTGAAGCCGGCCTCACCGGCGGCGATGCTCGCTCCGTCCGCGCCGAAACCCGATATCTCCGGCTTGAAGAAGATGAAGGCCGCGGCGACCAGCGCGATGATGAACTGCCAGGCGAGTTTCTTGCGGCTGCTGATGCCGTCGGATTTCCTTTCCTTCACTTTCTTGTAGTCGTCGCACAGGCCCAGCAGGCCGCATGCGGCCATGGTGCAGGCGCAGACGGCGACGAACGGATTGAACGGCCGCGCGCAGACGAGGGTGGCGACGAGCACGGTGCCCAGGATGAGGACACCGCCCATGGTGGGCGTGCCGATTTTCCCGCCGTGCAACTCGGCGAGCTTGTGGACTTCGTCGGCGGTGCGGATCGGCTGTCCGACCTTGAGCGAGATGAGCCGGCGGATGACGCGCGGTCCGAAAATCAATGATAATACAAACGCCAGCAGCCCGGCGCTCGCGGCGCGGAAGGTGATATATTGAAATAAGTTGAGAAACGAGAACGCATGCGCCCAGCCGGCCTGGCCGGAGGTTTTTTCAGCCTCGAAGGCCTGAAACCAGAAATCGTAGATGGCGGGAAGCATCAGTTCTCGGGGAATGCGGCGTTCATGACTTTCTCGATGGTGGCGGCGCGGCTGCCCTTGAAGAGCACGGCGTCGCCGGCTTTCACCTCGGCGCGCAGCCAGGCGGCGGCGGTGTCGAAATCCGGGAAATGAGGAACTCCTCCCGCACCTTCGGCGATGCCTTCGGATCCTTCACCCACGGCGATGACACGCAACCCGCGGGCGGCGGCGAGTTGGCCGGTTTTCAAGTGCGCGGCGGGGGCGTGCGCGCCGAGTTCCCCCATGCGGCCGAGCACGGCGAAGCGGCACGCGCCGTTGTGCAATGGCATGTCGGCAAGCGTCTCGATGGCGGCGGCCATCGACTCGGGATTGGCGTTGTAGGTATCGTCGATGACGGTGATGTCACCCGCTTGATAGCGGCGGAGCCTTCCTCCTGTTAGAGCGGCATGGGTCAGCCCGGCGGCGATTTCCTCCACGGGCACGCCGAGTCTCCAACCGACGGCGGCGGCGAGCAGGGCGTTGGTGATCATGTGCTTGCCCGGCACCGGCAGGATGACTTCCGCCGCGCCCACTCCCTCGATGACGAGTTGGAAGCGGCTGTGATCGGCGGCAAGGTGCAGGTCCTCGGCGCGCACCAGGCCGCGGCCGTTGCCGACGGTGACGAGATGGGCCTTGGTGCGGTTGCGGAGGTATTCGTGATACTCGCAGGTGGTGGAAATGAACAAGGTTCCCTCGGCCGGCAGCGCGCGGGCGAGCGTGCCTTTTTCCTCGGCGATGGCATCGCGCGATCCGAGATGTTCGATGTGCGCGGTGCCGATGTTGGTGATGATTCCGTATTTCGGCCGCGCGATCTCGCACAACGGTGCGAGTTCGCCGGCGTGGTTCATGCCGATTTCCCACACGGCGGCTTCGTGCTCCGGCGTGGTGGCGAGCACGGTGAGCGGCAGGCCGATGTGGTTGTTGAGGTTGCCGCGGGTGGCGGAAACCCTGAGCTTGCGCGCGAGAACCGAAGCGGTGAAATCCTTGGTGCTGGTCTTGCCGTTGGAACCGGTGATGCAGACGACCGGCAGCGTGAGCTGCTTGCGCCACCAATGCGCGAGTTTCTGCAAGGCGAGCAGGGTATCGGCAACGACGACGACCGCGGCGGGCGGCGGGCAATCGGCGCTCCATTCGTTCACCACGATCACCGACGCGCCTTTGCCGATGGCCGTTTGCGCGAAGGCGTTGCCATCGAAGTTTTCACCGCGCAGGGCGAAGAACACCGCGCCTTTTTCAAGTGTGCGGGTGTCGGTGGAAACGCCGCCGTCCGCAAGCGCGTCGGGATTTCCCGCGGACACCTTTGTGCCGAGGATATCCGCGATCTGGCTGGCGGTGAGCGGGTTCATCGGTTCTGGGCGATGATTTCGGCACGGGAGCGCAGGGCGCGGGAGGCGTGCTTGCGGTCGTCGAAGGCGATGGATTCGTCGGCGAACTGCTGGGTGGTTTCATGGCCCTTGCCGGCGATCAATATGATATCTCCGGAGAGCGCATGGGCGATGGCGTGTGCGATGGCCTCGGCGCGGTCCGGCATGGATAAGTGGCCCTTGCCCGCCATGCCTTTTTCGATCTCGCGAATGATGGCGAGCGGATCTTCGGAGCGCGGATTGTCGGATGTGACGATGCAGGCGTCGCTGAGCGATGCGGCGGCCGCGCCCATGAGCGGGCGCTTGGCTTTGTCGCGGTCGCCACCGCAGCCGAAGACGGTGATGAGGCGGCGCGGGTTGAGTTCGCCCAGCGTGCGGCAGGCGTTTTCGAGCGCGTCCGGCGTGTGGGCGTAATCGACGAACACGGTGGCTCCGCCGGCATTGCCGACGTTTTCCATGCGGCCGGGCACCTGCGGCGCGTCGGCGATGGCGGCGATGGCCTCGCGCGGGCGGATGCCGCAGGAAATGGCGGCGGCGACGGCGGCCATGATGTTATGGATATTGAAACGGCCGATGAGCGGGGCGCGCACCAGATGGCTGCGGCCCCTGGCATTGAGTTCGAACTCCATGCCGCGCGGGTTCTGGCGGAAGTTGTTGGCGCGGAAATCGCAGTGGACGTTGAAGCCATAGCGGACGACGGGCAGTTTGCCATCGAGTTCGGCGGCGAGTTCCGCGCCGCGGGCGTCGTCGGTGTTGATGACGGCCACGGGTTTCTTGCCATGCGGATCGTTGGCCAGTTCGCGGAACCACGAGGCCTTGGCCTGCCAATAGGCCTCCATCGAGCCATGGTAATCGAGGTGGTCCTGGGTGAGATTGGTGAACACGCAGGCGTCGAAACCGATGGCGGAGACGCGTTTCTGGTGAATGCCGTGCGAGGAAACCTCCATCGCCGCGCCGCGGCAGCCGTGGTCGCGCATGCGGCCTAACAATTCAACGAGTCCGACCGGTCCCGGCGTGGTGTGGCTGGCGGCGGCGGTGGTTTCGCCGTCATCGACAAAGATGGTCCCTAACAGCCCGGCGCGGTGCCACGCGCTTTTCATGATGTGGTGAAGCAGGAAGGCGGTGGTGGTCTTGCCATTGGTGCCGGTGACGCCGGCCAGTTTCATTTCCTTCCACGGATCGCCGTGCAGGGCGGAGGCAAGGCGGGCGAGGGCGTCGCGCGAATCGGGCACATGCAGCCATGCCACGGAAGATGACAGACCGTCCGGCGGGGCGGTCTCGGCGACGACGGCCGCAGCCCCGGCGGCGAGCGCAACGTCGATGAATCGATGGCCGTCCACGCGTGCGCCGCGGATGGCGGCGAAAATCATGCCCGCACCCGCCTCGCGGGACGTATCGGTGATGGCGCGAATCTCCATGTCCATCGGGCCGCAGGCCGTGACACGGGGCAGTAGGGCTGTTAGATCGCGGAGCGTCATCGTGTGGTTTCGGCCAGCTCGTCGGGCAGCGGCTCGGTGGGTTTGAGATTCAGATAGGCGGCGGCGCGCGCGCCGATGCGGCCGAAGGCGGGCGCGGCGATGGTGCCGCCGTAGCGTTTCACCTCGTTGGTGAGCGGATCGTCGATGACGACGATGCCGACGAAGGCGGGGTCCTGCGCGGGCAGCATGCCGACGAATGAGACGGTGTAACGGCCGTCGAGATAGCCGCGGCCGTCGGGATTGTGTTTCAACGCCGTGCCGGTCTTGCCGGGGACCTTGTATCCGGGCACGGCGGCGAGCGTGCCGGTGCCGCCCTCCTCGGTCACCTTGGCCAGCGCCTCGCGCATTTGTTTGGCCACCGCAGGCTTGATGACCTGCGCGACGACCTCGGGCGGATAGTTCTCGATGACGGTGCCGTCGTTGGCGACGAGCGATTTGACGATGCGGGGTTTGAGCAGTTTGCCATCGCCGGCGATGACCGAGTAGGCGCATGCCATTTGCAGCGGCGTGACATTGAGCGCGTAGCCATAACTGGCGCGCGAGAAATCGACGGCGTTGCCGGTGTTGCGGCAGATGCCGGCGCTTTCACCGCTGAGCATGATGCCGGTTTTCGAGCCGAATCCCCAGCGGTGGCTGTAATCGTAGAAGCGGTTCACACCGAGCTGACGGGCGAACTTGTAGATGCCGATGTTGCTGGATTTCACCAGCACCCCTTCGAGCGTGAGATTGCCGTAGGGGTGATGATCCGGCACGCGGATGGGTCCTTCCCGATACAGCCCGTGGTGACAGAAAACGGTGGATTGCGGTCCCGCCAGGCGTTCGTTGAGCACGGCCGCGGCGGCGACGATCTTGTAGGTCGATCCCGGTTCGTAAATCGCCTGGACGGCGTAGTTGAAACCGTTGGCGGCTATATTGCGGCGCTGGTTCAGATCGAAGTGCGGGCGGCTGGCCATGGCGAGGATTTCACCGGTCTTCGGATCCATCAGAACGACCGCGCCGCGTTTCGATACGAACTCGTCGAGGCAGGCATCGAGTTCCTCCTCGACGATCGCCTGCAAGCCCATGTCGAGGGTGAGCTGCACGTTGAGTCCGGCGCGCGGCGGCAGCAGGCTGGTGGAACCGCCCGGCACGACCAGCCCGCGTGCGTCGCGGCTGTGTTGCCGCCAGCCGTCGCGGCCGGCGAGGTATTCCTCCATGGCGGACTCGATGCCGAAGCGGCCGACGACCCGGTGCCCGACCTTGCCTTGTTCGTTGGTTTCCTCGATCTCGCCGGTGAAGCCGATGAGGTGGGTGGCCAGGTTGGGTGCGGTGTACCAGCGTTTGATGGAGTTCTGGAACTCGAAACCCTGGAGCCAGTGTTTGTCCACCATCTCGCGCAGGCCGTCGGCCACGTCCTCGGGCAGGTCCTTGGCGACGGGCACCCATTTTCCGCGGCTGTTCTCGATGCGGGCACGCAGTTCCTCGCGGCGCATGCCAAGTGGCCTGGCGAGCACGCCGATGGCGTAGGCGAGGTGTTTGGCGACGATGGTCTCGGCGGTTTCGCGGTTGAGGATGTCACCGCGCAACGCGTGGATGCGGCGGCCGCGGGCGGCGGCGTCGAGCTGGCACCAGCCTTCCTCGGCGCTGGCTTCCTCGAAGGCCAGGCCGAATGCGGCGAGCTTGTAATCGTAGAGGTGGTTCTTGTCCACGAACACGGTGGAAACCGGAATGCTGCGGGCAAGCGGCTCCTCGTGACGATCCACGATCATGCCGCGGATGGCGGGGAGTTTCTCGATGCGGTGATAGGCCTTGCGCGAGCTTTCCGCGTAGCGATGGCGATCCACCAGTTGGATCTGGACCAAGCGGCCGGAAAGCACGCTGAGCACGATCACCAGGATCGTGCACAGAACGATGCAGCGGGTCTGGAAGGCGTTGTTCACAGGCTAGGGAGCGGCGGATGCCACACTGCGCGGGTGCGGCGGCGCGGGATCCATCTCTTCAACGACGGCGAGCGAGATCGGCCGCAGGTCGGACCGGTTCTCTTCGAGTTGCTTGCGGATGGCGAAGCGGTTGAGGAGCTGGTCCATCCGCATTTCCAGCGTGCGGATCTCCAGACGACAGTGTTCGACGCGGCGGTCGATGGCATCGATTTCCCGCCGGACCTGGATTTGGCGGTTTTTGTAAAAGACGTGCAGCACTCCGCCGGCGGCCGCGATGGCGGTGGCGAGGATGATGGCGAAAATGACGAACGCGGAGGTCCGGGGCTGGTCTTTGCGACGGTTCATAGCGCGTGTTCCAAAAGCCGGGCGACCCGCAGTTTGGCACTGCGGGCGCGTGGGTTGGTGGAGGTTTCTGCGGCGTTGGCGACGATGGCCTTGCGGACGGGAAGTTCGAATTGGAAATCCGGATTGGCCCGGGGTTCCGGCCATCCGGGTTCATCGATGAATCGCGCCGAGCGGTGCCGCAGGAATCGTTTCACCATGCGGTCTTCGAGGCTGTGGAAAGTGATGACGAGCAGGCGGCCGCCGGGTTTGAGGACGTGTGGCGCGGCGTCGAGCGCGGCGGCCAGCGATTCCAGCTCCTCGTTCGCCGCCATGCGGATGGCCTGAAACGCGCGGGTGGCCGGGTGGATGCGGCTGTGGCGGCCCACTGCGGCTTCGATGCAGGCGGCGAGTTTCGTGGTGGTCTCGAGGGGATTGACGGTCCGCTGTTTCACAATGGCCGCGGCGATCCGGCGGGCTTTCGGTTCCTCGCCGTATTCGAAAAAAATCCGCGTCAACTCCGCCTCGCTCCACTGGTTGACGATCTCCGCCGCGCTGTGCGTGCTGGACGGCCCCATCCGCATGTCGAGCGGGCCTTCGCGCATGAAGGAAAACCCGCGCTCGGGCGCGTCGAGCTGGCGCGAGGAAACGCCGAGGTCGAGCAGAATGCCATCGGCAAGCCGCCCGTCACGGATCGGCGGAGCGTCCTGGAGTCCGCTGAAATTTCCCTCCCAAGTGGAAAAACGTCCGCCGTATGCCGCCAGCCTCGCGCGCGCGTGCGCGAGAGCCTCCGGGTCGCGGTCGATGCCGAGCACCTCGGCACCCGCTTCGAGAAACATCCGGCTGTGGCCGCCGCCGCCGAGCGTGCCATCGACGATGAACATCCCGGGCGCGGCGCGCATCCACTCGGCCACCTCGGCCGGCATCACGGGAAGATGGTAATCGCCTCCGGCCGCAGAGTCGCCAGACACATCGGGTGTCCGCGCCGACAACCAGCCAGAAGCGGCGCGGACACCCGGATGATCGGACGGCCCCGCTGTCCCTTTCGCGGCCGTCCGTGTGTCATGGGAAAATTTCGATGGTCGCGCGCGACACACACCTGAAACGGCGCGAACCACCGGGGCGAGTGGCGGAAAAAAAAACGCCATCGCATGACGCCCGCCACTCGCGGGAAAAGCAGCCGGACGCCGCGCCAACAACCAGCCAGAAGTGGCGCGGACGTCCGTGTTTCCGACAGGAAACCGCACTGTCCCGAGAGCGACCTCCTGTTTCAGGGGAAAATTTAGCGATGGCCGCGCGGACAACCAGCCAGAAGCCGCGCGGACCATCGATTGAATCGGCGAAAGAAGCACTGTCCCGAGTAGCTTCTCCCGCCTTGCCATGAAAGCCACCGGACGCCGCGCCGACAACCAGCCGGAAGCGGTGCGGACGTCCGTGTTCGAAGCGGAGCGCCGGGCTGTCCCTTTCCCGGAGATCCGCGATTTAGAAAATGTTCCCAACCCCGGCACCCGCGCGAGAGCGGACGGAGCCGCCGTGTTGCGGACCGCGCCTGATGCCGGAGTTGGTTGGGTGAACCACATTGCAGTTGTCAGTTGTGGTGGGTGTGGTGGGTGAATGGTCAGAAAATGCCCAGTTCGTCGTCTTCGTCCTGGCCGGTCTCGATCTCGAAGACCTTGTCGAAGTTCGTTTTGCTCCAGATCTCGAAGTGGATGCCGCGACCGGCGAGCACCACGTCCGAGTCCGCCGCGATCTGCGCGCTCTCGCTGAGATCCTTCGGCACCAGCAGCTTGCCCTGGTCGTTGAGCGTCGCCTCGCGGCACAGCATCGCGAGCCTGCCGAGCAGCTTGCTTTTTTCCGCCGGCGTTTTGTCGCTGTTGCGGATCAGGTCCACTTTCTCGTCGTAGGCCTCCTGGCTGAGCACCTTGACCAGCGGCATGTCGTAGGCCTTGGAAAACAGCATGAACAGCGTCGCCCCCGCGTCCGGACGCCATGCCGGCGGGACAGATACCCGATACTTCGGGTCCATCTTGAAGGGCTTGAACCCTTTGTAGCGTTGGTGGTTGCCGTTCATCAAAATTACCGACGGGCGCGTCAGTGATCGTGAAATACACTAAAGTACACCAAGCCGACAAGAACAATTTGAAGAAAATTAAATGATTTTTCAACCTGCTCTTTTTCAGCGATTTAAGAATCAAAAGCAAGCACCTCCGGGAAAAATCCCAATGCCTCACAAGCCTGGAAATACAAATTTTTTAAATAAATCCACCCCATCGGAGCGGCGTATCGGGTGATTTTTGGCATTAGTGTACTGAAAACACCAAAAAATGCACTTCCCGCCATGGGCGGGACGCCGGGTGTATTTCAACCCGTATTCAGCCCTCTTGGGGAAACGGCCGGCTCAAATCCGCCAGCAGGCACCGGGTGGCGGGGTTGATGAAATTTTCCCAACCCGCTTCCGCGGCACACCGCTGGCAGCCGGCGCAAACTTCGAAGGGACGCTTGAATCCCCCAATCCGGTCCTGCGGGATTGCGAGGACATCAGGGGATTTCCCACTTGTAGGGGGCGCGGGAGATCATTTCGCAGCCGCCCGGGACCACATGCACCACATCCTCGATGCGGCAGCCGCCCAGGCCGTAGTAGTAGAGTCCGGGCTCGATGGTCACCACCATGCCGGCGCGGAATTTCCACGGCGACTTCGAGCGGATGATAGGGGCCTCGTGGATTTCCAGGCCGACGCCGTGGCCAAGCGCGTGGAAAAAGCCCTTGAGTTCCTTGCTGTCGCGCACTGTCTCGTAGCCTTCCTTGTCGAAGAACGACTGCACCGCATCGTGCACCTTGCCGCCGACGACGCCGGGCTTGATCATGTCGATCGACAGCTTGTGGGCGCGCTTGACGGTTCGCACCAGCCGGCGCTGGGCGTCGCTGGCCTTGCCCTTGAGAAAGGTGCGGGTCATGTCGCCCCAATAGCCGTCGTCCACGCGGCGCGGGAAAATATCCACCACGATCAACTCGCCGGCGCGGATGGGACCGTGACCGGCGCAATGATTGTCCACCGCCTGGTCGCCGGGTGCGGCGATGGTGTGGAGCGCCACCGCTCCCTGGTCGAGCGCGGCGTGGCTGATCAGGGCGCGCAGACGCTCGGAGGTGAGCACGCTGCCGCCGTGCACCAGCTTGCCGCCGCGGATTTTCGATTCGGCCAGTGTTTTGGCCACGATTTGGAAGCCGGCCGCACTGGCGCGGTTGCCCTTGCGCAGCGCCGCCACCTCCGCGGCGGTCTTGATCTGCCGCTCGGGAAACAGCCCGTCACCATCGGCGACGTCGAGTGTCATGCCCGCCAGCCGGAGCTTGCGCGCCAGACCGATCGGGAAACGCGGACCGACCCGGAAGTTCGGAATCTTGAACTCCTTGGCGAGGTGCAGGACCATCTGCGCGTTGTCGGGATCCTTGCCCTTCGGCAGCTTGAAGCGACTCGCGGCCCCCGCTTTCACTTCGGGCAGGAGCAGAATTTCGTCGAAGGCCGATTCCTTGACCATCCGGCCGTATTCCATCGCGTGGGTCACCGCGACGCGCTTGCCGTCCACGGAAAAAGCGAGATAGGGATCGAAGGCTTGGAAGCGGCTGAAATACAGCATGTCCGGATCGTTCGCGTCGGCATGGAAAAGCACCGATTCGGCGGTCTTTTCCCGCGATTTCGAGGTCTGGATGCCAACAATATGGGCGTTGTCTTTAAAATTGTTCATGACAGGTGTGTGGTGGGATAGTGACTCTCCAAAGCGCCGGGCGGGCACCCAATGGGTTGGCGCTGGCTTTGGTGAGTGATTGAAGCGGGATATGGGATTGGCGGCTGTCTCGCTGAATCGGCTCAGCACGGCCGCAAGCGCTGTAAAATTGCGCTCACTCTGTCAACCGTGTGTTTTTTCGCAACTGTACCCAATAACGGACAGGTTGGGGCAAGGGACCGGTGATTTCGCCAAGGTATCCGTAAGGTGAGTCAGTGCTCACCATCGCAGGTTGCACTTGATGTTGCTCCGCCACTTGGTTGAGTGCTGGCGAAATCATCGCTCCAACCATGCTTTGCCTCGCCCGTTCGCTCGTTTCGTGTCTCACTTTCACTGTTTTTTCTTCCGCCCTTCCATGTGCGGCGGAGCAGCTGATCCGCTACAATTTCCCGCCGGAGTTTCCGACCAGCGCGGTCTTCCGGACCACGGTGGACGGCGAGCCGGTCGCCGCGCTCCAAACGCAGCGCGGCGCGATCCTCAGCTTCGGCATGAGCGGCCCGGTCGAACTGCGGGTGGAGCTGCCGCATGCTCCAAAGGAAATCGTGATCCGCCCGCTCAGCGCCGGCATCACCGCGCAGGCGGACGGCACCAGCTTCCGCTTCACCCTGCCGCGGCCGATGAACCTGAGCGTGGAAATCGACGGCAAGCTCGACGACCCGCTGCTGGTCTTCGCCAACCCGGAATTGAAGGCACCGGACCGCGACGACCCGAAGGTGAAATTTTTCGAAGCCGGCCGCATCCACGATGCCGGTGAAATCCTCCTCGGCGACGGCGAGACGCTCCATCTCGAAGGCGGCGCGGTGGTCCGCGGAGTGGTCCGCGCGCACAACGCCGCCAACGTCGCGATCCGCGGCGCGGGCATTCTCGACTCCGGCACCCGCACCCGCAAGATCAACAAGCTCGTGCTGCGCGAGTGCCGCGACGCGGTGATCGAAAACATCATCCTGCTCGATCCGCTCGGCTGGACGATGCATCTCAGCGCCTGCGAGCGCGTCCGCGTTTCCAACACCCGCGTCATCGGCTGGCGCGCCAACAGCGACGGACTCGACATCGAGTATTCCAAAAACGTCCGCGTGGACGGCTGCTTCTGGCGCACCGCCGACGACTGCATCGCCATCAAGGCGATCTACCCGCCCGGCACCGAGGGCGTCCCGTTCGAGGAAATGATCAACCCGGAAACGCTCGGCGGGCACCTCATCCCGCGACGCGCGGGCGACTCGATGGGCGACATCGACATCCGCAACTGCGTGCTCTGGAACGAACGCGGTGGGCAGGGGTTCGAGATCGGCTTCGAACTGCGCATCGATAATATCCGCAACATCACCTTCCGCGACAGCGACATCATCCATGTGAACGGCGGTGCCTTTTCCATCCACAACGGCGACCGCGCGATCATCGAGAATTTCACCGTCGAAAACGTCCGCATCGAAAACCCCGACCGTTTCATCGACTTCCACGTCGGCCTTTCCATCTACAGCGACGACTGCCCGCCGCACTACCGCCGCAGCAACCCGAGACGCAAGGCCCCGCCCGCGGAACACCGGCCGGAGCGCGCCAACAACCCGTATCAATGGTACGTGCCGGCCGAAGAGGATACGGAAAAATACCAGGCGAACCGCGGCCTCGTCCGCGACGTCACCCTGCGCGACATCCAGTTGCTCAAGGCCCCCAAGTCCGGTTCCATTCTATACGGCTATAGCGAGGAGCGCGGCATTTCCGATGTTCTGATAGAAGGTCTGACCATCGAGGGCAAAACCGTGCTCGGTGCGGACGACATCGACCTCTACCAGCGCCACGTGCGGAATCTGGAGTTCCGCCCGGCGCGCTGAGTCTCACTGCTTGCGCAGCTCGTCCTCCATCCGCTCCGCCAGCCATTGCTTCATCATCGACTGGTAGTTGAGAAACCGCGAGCGGGCGATGCGCTTGATGCGCGAGAGCATCCGCGGATCGAAGCGCAGCGTGATGGTGGTGGATTCGCGGGCATCCGCCTCGTGCACGGACGTCGCCAACAGGCGGCCGTCCAACTCGTGCGTTTCCCAATAACGGGCCTCGGCGGCCTCGTCTTCGAACTCGGGAATCTCGGACCAACGGGCGATCGGGGTCATGGCGGTTAACGGGTGGGTTTCAGCGGAATTCGGCATACTTGCGGTCGTAGAATTTTTTTTCCCCCTCGGACATGTCGCGGGCGGCCACCACGCGGGTGGTCTTGCCGTCGGTCCAGAACGCGAAGAACAGATAGCGGTCGGCAACCGTGCGGCCCAGCGCGTAAAAGCGCGTCGCCCCGTCCTCGCGCTCGCAGTCCGGCAGAAACCGCACCACGAAGGGATCCTCGAAGGCCTCCTCCAACTCACGCGGCTTGATGCTGCGGAGGTCGAACTGCACGTCGATCAAGTCGAGTTCCATGCGCGCGAGTCTGCGGACTGGCCGGAAAAGTGCAACACGGGTTTTTCACTCAGCGTATGAGTGCCTGGTTGCCGCGGAAACCACCTACGCGATCACGTGACAATCGCCGATTGTCCGTCGGCCGCCGATGGACCATCTTCGGAACGTGCCGTGATTGCCAAAAAGCACCGGCATCCCCCCAACCGCTCCCCCCGCATTATGGATACCACTCCAAGCACCGGAGAACGCGTCGGCACGGCGACGTTCCACTCGGCACTCATCCGGCAGCATTACAATAGCCGCCGGCCGCTTTCGCAAACCCCTGCCAATGGCCGCACTGCTACGGTGGACGCCCCACCCTCCGCCCGCCCGCTGCCGCAGGCGCGCGAATCCGCTCCCGCTCAGGATGCCGCGCCGCAGCCGCAGGTCACCTCCACCGTGGCATTACTGGCGCTGTTATTCGGCCGGCGCTGAGTTGCTGCGGCGCAGGATTTGCGGAGTTGATGACAAGCGGCGGGTAGTCGCGGCGGACGTGCCGTACGGATAGTGCGCGCACCAACCGCACCATCCATGATCCATCCATCCGCACTCACACTTGGCACCCTTGGCCTGCTCGGTTCCATCGCCATCGCCGGCAGCGTCGCCGTGGACACCACCGCACCCGTTGCCACCGCATCTTCCGACGGTTTCGCCCAGGCCCGCCGCCCGATCAGCAACCCGACGCTCTTCGACCTCGCGCTGCCCGGCACCAACCTCCACCCGATCTTCATCTATCACGGCCTGCCGGATCAAATCAGCGCCGGCGGCAAAGTACCTCTCGGCGGCGACGTGCAGGTCTATGCGCTGCAATTCGAGATCGCCCTCAACGAGCGGCTCTCGATCGTCGCCACCAAGGACGGCTACATCGACATGAATTTTGACAACAACGCTCTCGACGATCAAAGCGGCTTCGCCAACCTCGGTGCGGGATTGAAATACGCCTTCATCCTCGACCCCGTCTCGCAAACCGCCGTCAGCGGCACGCTCACCGTCGAACTGCCCACCGGCAACAGCGATGTCCTCCAAGGCGAGGGCGATGGCGCGGTGAACCTCATCCTCAACGGCCTCAAACTCATCGACGACTGGCAGTTCGCCGGCTCCGCCGGCCTGCAAATCCCGTTCTCCGACGAGCAATCGACCATGTCCTTCGTCAGCGCGCACGTCAGCTACGAGACCTGCCCGTGGTTCATTCCGCTGGTGGAACTCAACTGGTTCCACGTGCTCGACGCCGGCGACGGCAGAGGAAACTATCCACAGTATCTCGGCGGTGCGCTGCCGGGAGCGATCGAGTTCGAGGGCGGCGACGTCTTCAACCTCGGTGCCAAAAACGCCGGGAAAAACCGCGATTTCGTATCCGCCGCCGTCGGTTTCCGGTCCCGCATCACCGACTGCGTCAACATCGGCGCCGCCTATGAGATCCCGCTCACCGACGAGGAGGACAGCCTCATGGACGAGCGCATCACGCTCGATCTCATTTGGACATTCTGATCCGTTTCATCGGGTATCCAGTGGTTCCAATGCCCGGGGCGCTTCGTGCGCTCCGGGCATTGTCGCATGTGTCCGCGCAATGATTTTGCAAGACGCTTCCGGATTTGCGGGTATATTCGCGAGTCATTATGAAATCGCCCATGCTCGTTATCCCGGCGGCACTGCTCGTGGCAGGCATCGCCGGCTTCATCGCCGGCCGCAACACCCAGCCAAACCCGTCTTCCTCCCAAGCCGGTGAAGCCGGTGGCCCCGCCGCCACCCGCTCCACTCGTGCCACCGCTTCATCCGCCGCCGAAAACCTTCGATCCGGCCGCGCCACGGGCCAGGGCGAGCGACTACAGGCCATGCCCGCCAGCCAGCGCCTCGCCCGCCTCGAAGCCATCATGCGCGGCGAAAACGCGCTCGACCGCAACCGCGCGCTGCTCGAATACATCGAACAACTCGGCCCCGGCGATTTCGAGGATGCCGTGGCTCATTTCCGCAGTCTCGGCCTCACCGAAAACCGCCTCGGCGAATACTCGCTGCTGCTCTCCGCGTGGGCCAAGACCGACCCCATCGGCGCCCTCGCTTACGCCCAGGAAAACACCGGCAACCGCTTCGCCTCCGACACCATCCTCACCACCTGGGCATCGCTCGACCCGCTCTCCGCCATCCAGTGGGCGGAATCCAACCACGACGGCGACGGGGCCAATCCCCACATGATCGGCGTGATCCGCGGCATCGCCGCCAGCGATCCCGACCTTGCCACCCGCCTGCTCACCGAGATGCCGCGCAGCCGCGAACGAGGCTCCGCCCTCGACGCCATCCTCCCCCATCTCCTGACCCAGGGCAACGACGACGCCCGTGCATGGATCGAGTCCATCGGCGACGATTCCCTGCGCAACGGTGCCATGATGCGAGTGGCCGAGCGCTTCGCGCAAACCGACCCCGCCGGCACCGTCTCCTGGCTGCTCGAAAACCCGGGCGAAGCCACACAGCGCCGTATGGACGATGTGTACCGCACCTGGATGCGCGACAACCCGGACGCCGCCCTCGGCTCGATCTCCACCCTGCCCGCCGGCGAAGCCCGCAGCGACGCCCTGCGCGGCGTGGTCTCCGCCGTTTCCTCCTCCGACCCGGCCATGGCAGTCTCCCTCATGGACCGCCACGCCGCCGACATCGACGACAGCGTGGTCAGAAACTTCGTCTGGCGCGCCTTCGACACCGACCCCGCCGCCGCCGCCACCCAGATCGCCCGCATCGACGACCAACGCTATCAGTTCCACATGTACCGCCGCGTGCTCGACCGCTGGATGGAGCGCGATCCCAACACCGCCGCCACCTGGATCCGTTCCAACACTCTTCCGGACAACGTGATCGAGCACCTGCAACGCCAGTCCCAAACCCAGCCTTGATCGGCGATGCCGGGCCGTCGCCCGGCTTGGTACTTGCCCGTCATGGATCGCATGTCCAGCCTCCCGCCCGTGGAAGAGACACCGAACAAGGGAAGAGTTTGGAACGGATTCGTCTGCCCGGGGTGCCGTACGGTTTTCCGGGTGGCCGCGGACTTCAATGGCTTGGAAGTCATCTGCCCGACCTGTCAGGAATGCCTGAAACTCCCGGAAAAAAGCCAGGAAGCGCCGCCACTCGTGGCACCAAAGCCTGAAGTGCCTGCGACCGTCCCGCCAGCGCCAGCAGACGATACCGAACCGGAGCCGGACGAGCCGGTTCCCACCGTGCTGCCGCAGCGCCGAAAACTCGCGTTCACGCTGGCTGTGCCCCTGATTGCAGCTATCGCCCTGATTCTGGTTCTGGCCAGGGACAAAGACGACGAAACATCCGCCAACCATTCCACCGAAGCCACCGCGTCCGCCGAGCACACGGAAACTCCCGCAACCGCACCGGACACCGACAAATCCGAACCGGTTGAGGCATCTCCGGAAATCGCGACTATCACTCCGCCGGCGCTGCCGGAACCGCTGGAAATCATCGAGGACTCCCCACCCCGTGCACCCTCCGAAAACCCGCCCGTCGCATCCGCGCCCGAGCCCGCACCCGCCCCGGCAGTGCCTCCCGCCCCGCTCTTACCGGACCCGGAAGATGGCCTGGTGGCCGCCGTTCCGGACACGCCGGGTGCCGTCCTGCCTCTGCCTCCGCTCGATGACGGGGATGTCGGCGAGCACCTGCTTCACGTCGTCCGCAACGGCGAAACACTCGGGATCATCGCGAAACGTCATGATGTGACCGTGGACGAAATCATGCATGCCAACCGCATGCGAAGCGACCTTCTGCACGCCGGACAAACCCTGCGCATTCCCATAGATCCGAAGTCCGCGGAGAACCCAACGCCTTCCGCGACACCCGAACCGGAAATCGATCAAACCGCGCAGACCGGCGAAGCTGAAGAAAACTCCACGGCGTCCGAAAATTCCGTCGCCGAAGAAATCCCCGCTCCCGCTCCGCAGGAAACCCCGGAACCGATCAGGCACACCGTCGTCCGCGGCGACAACCTCACCCGCCTCGCCCGCCAATACGGCTGCGAACCGGCCGACATCATGCGCCTCAACGGCCTGAAAAACGACGTCATCCGCCTTGGCGAGGAATTGCTCATCCCCCGGCCCGCGAACTGACGCCGCAACACGCGCGATTCTTTTCCACGCGCCCGACTTCGCGCTTGGATCGCCCCCGCCGCGCGGCTATCAGACCGCGCCATGCACGACGCCCGCATCGACGCCCTCGCCCGTCAACTCGTCCGTTATTCCACCGCTCTCAAAAAGGGCGAAAAAGTCCTCATCGACCTCCACGACGTGCCGGATTCCATCGGCATCGCGCTGATCCGCGAAGCCCGGGCCAAGGGCGCGCTGCCGTTCCTCCGCGTGCATCAGGGCCGCCTGAACCGCGAAATGCTCATCGGCGCGGAAGACACACAATACTCGGTGATCGCCAAGCACCTGCTCGCCGAGATGAAGGACATGGACGCCTACATCGCCATCCGCGGCGGCAACAACATCGCGGAAAACTCCGACGTGCCGGTGGAAAAAATGCGGCTCGCCATGAAACACATGCGCCCGGTGCTCGACCACCGCGTGCGCAAGACCAAGTGGTGCGTCCTGCGCTGGCCGTCCTCCGCCATGGCCCAGCAAGCCGGCATGAGCACCGGGGCTTTCGAGGATTTTTACTTCAAGGTCTGCCTGCTCGATTACAAGGCCATCCGCCCGGCAATGGTCGCGCTCCAGAAGCTGATGAACAAGACCGACCAGGTTCACATCACCGGCCCCGGCACCGACCTTCGCTTTTCCATCAAGGGCATCCCCACCCTCGTTTCATGCGGCAACTACAACGTGCCCGATGGCGAGGTCTTCACCTCGCCGGTGCGCGACTCGGTGGAAGGCCACATCACCTACAACGCGCCCACCATCTATCAGGGTATCCCTTTCGACGGCATCCGGCTGGAGTTCTCCAAAGGCAGAATCGTCAAGGCCGACGCCGGAGCGAAAACCAAACAGCTCAACAAGATCCTCGATAGCGACGCCGGCGCGCGCTACATCGGCGAGTTCGCGCTCGGCGTCCACCCGCTCATCCGCGAGCCGATGCGCGACATCCTGTTCGACGAGAAAATCGCCGGCTCGTTCCACTTCACCCCCGGCCAGGCCTATGAGGATGCCGACAACGGCAACCGCTCGCAGGTCCACTGGGACCTCGTCTCGATCCAGCGCAAGGACCACGGCGGCGGCGAAATCCGCTTCGACGGCAAACTCATCCGCAAGGACGGCCGCTTCGTCCCCAAGGCCTTCGCCAAACTCAACTGGTGATATAACAACATGACCCCGCCCCGCATCCTCGATGGCAAAGCCGTCGCCGCCGGCGTGCTTGAAGAATGCCGCGCCGAGGCCGCCGACCTGACAGCTAAAGGCATAACTCCCGGACTCGCCGTCGTGCTCGTCGGCGACGATCCCGCATCGAAAGTCTATGTCGGCTCCAAGGTCCGCACCTGCGGCGAACTCGGATTCCACTCGCTCAAGATCGATCTGCCCGCGAACACCACTCAGGATGAGTTGCTCGATGTCGTCCGCGCGCTCAACGCCGATCCCGCCATCCACGGCATCCTCGTCCAATCCCCGCCGCCACCGCACATCGACGAGGATACCATCATCCGCGCCATCGACCCGCGCAAGGACGTGGACGGTTTCCACCCGGAAAACGTCGCCAAACTCGCGCTCGAAGATCCCACCGGCTTCGTCCCCTGCACCCCCGCGGGCTGCATAAAGCTGTTGGAAACCGCCGGCATCGACACCAACGGCGCCGCAGCCGTCGTCATCGGACGCAGCATGATCGTCGGCAAGCCGATGGCCCTGCTGCTCGTTTCCAAAAAATCCAACGCCACCGTCACCATCGCCCACTCGCGCTCCAAAGACCTGCCCGCCATCTGCCGCCGCGCCGACATCCTCGTCGCCGCCGTCGGCCGCCCGGAAATGGTCAGGGCCGACTGGGTGAAACCCGGCGCCGTCGTCATCGACGTCGGCATCAACCGCATCGAGGACCCCACCAGGAAATCCGGCTACCGCCTCGTCGGCGACGTCGCCTATCAGGAAGTCGCCCCCCATTGCGCCGCCATCACCCCCGTGCCCGGCGGCGTCGGCCCGATGACCATCGCCATGCTGATGAAAAACACCCTGCAGGCCGCGAGGCAGCAGTGCTGTTAGGCATGCCTGCCTGTCGCATCCCGGCTGACTTGAATTGCCATCGGCGAAGGCTAGCCCGCATTTCTCAGACTCAAGGAGCGGCGAAACACATTCGCCGCGTCAATGGATGGATCATGCGGAGAACGAATACCCGATTCATGAGCATTCCATTGGCACGGCGGACACATTCCGCCGCTCCTTGTGGCGCCCACGGAGCGCAATTTTCGATAGACAGCCCGAATGATTCGCCCTGCGGAGTGGCTTTGCCTTGATTCAAAAACCATGCTCATGAAAAACACCCTGCAGGCCGCGTGGCGGCCTGCAGGGTGAAACGCATTCGCCCGGGGGGGGATGCGACTCGCGTTTGGATCATTCCTCCATCACCGCCAGGCGGAAGAACTGGCGGCTGTGGTCGGCGAAACGGGCGTTCGAGCGGACGCAGACGCGCTCGAGACCGTTGCCGAGGTCTTCGGTGGAAACCACGGTCGAACCGAGATCGGTGGCGAAATCGAGGTCGGTTGCCACCTTGACCTGCATCGTGACGCCGGTGGCGGTGGTGTCGCGGACGAAGCAGACGACCGGATAGGTCTCGTCATTCTCGCTGCCTTCGACGACTTCCTGGGGAATCCTTCCGGCGGCGGAATTGAGCGGACCTACGCCGATGGCGTATTTGACCAGGTTCGGCACCTTGTCGCCCGCGGGTGTGGCGAGCGGGCCGCGCTGGTTTTCGGGAAGGTCGAGCAGCGCAGGCCAAGCGGCGAAAGTCCCACCGCCGGTGGGAGGCGCTGGAGCGGCGAAGATTCGAACCGGGCCGCTGCTACCGGGAAGGGGCTGGCCTTGGAAGGAGCCGGAGCTCGAGCTGCTGGAGCTGCTCAGATAGATGTAGCCGCGCGGATCGTAGGTGACGTCGTTGATGGTGCCGTGGGAGAAACCGGTGGCGGTGAAAAAGGTGTTGTCGACGGTGCCATCGGTATTCAGGCGGATGTAACCCGCGGCGGTGGTGCCGCCGAACGAGCTGAAATTCCCGACGAGGATGATTTTGCCATCCGCCTGCTGGGCGACACGAGCAATGTCCGTGATCGTGTGCCCGGCGTTGTTGAATGTCGGATCGACCGCTCCGTTCGGTTGCAGTGCGTAGAGCTGGCGCGCGCCGGAGGTGCCGAAAAGAACGAGAATCCGGCCATCATCGAGCGCATGCACGAAGCTGGCGGTAGAGGTTCCGGCAATGCCGGTGTTGACCGCATGCACCGTCCCTGCGGGATCGATGCGAACGAGGCTGCGCGGGGTGGTGACGCCGCTCCAACTGCTGAAGCCGCCGCCCGCCACATAGATCGAGCCATCGGGCGCGCAGGTCACACTGGTCTGGGCGGAGCTGACATTCGGACCCGTGCCGCC
Organism: Luteolibacter sp.; assembly: GCA_041686775.1. Classification (GTDB taxonomy): domain Bacteria; phylum Verrucomicrobiota; class Verrucomicrobiia; order Verrucomicrobiales; family Akkermansiaceae; genus Luteolibacter. The sequence continues at coordinate 66,710 of JAWLDG010000024.1, forward strand.
GGGGAAATCGCCTTCGGTGGCGAAGTCATAGCCGATCAGCGCGAAGTTCTTCACGTTCACCAGCCCGCTGGCAGAGCTGGTCCGGTCGAAGTTGCCGACGATGGCGTAGCCCCTTCCCGGAACCTCGACGAGATCCTGGATGCGCAGGCTGGTCGAGTTCGAGCTGCCGATTGCTACCGACGCCTCGAAGGCGAAGGTGGAAGAATTGTAACGTCGCAACTGAGTGGTGTTGCTGTTGGGTTTGAGGCTGATGATGATGTCTCCGTTCTGGTCGATCAGGCTCTTGGCGTTGACGTTGTTGCTGCTCGTGGTGGTGTTGAAAGTTGAATTCTGCAATCGTTTGCCGTCGGCCCCGATCCGGTAGATGGCTAACGGATTGGACGTGGGTTTCACGACGATGGCTTCAGAGTTTTCCAACAGATGTACCCGGCCGCCCGCCGAGATGTCGGTTTGGTCGAAGACCGGATCCCAGCGGCCGTCCTCGCGGGTGAAGACGGCGACAGTGGCGACGCTGCTGGGAACATCAGGGCCGTCATCATGGCTGATGACACAGTCGTAATCGCCGGCGGCGGAGAGCTGCACATTGTCCAGCAGAAGGGTGCGCGAGGTGGCACCGGGGATGTCCGCGCCGTTTTTCCGCCATTGATAGGAGACGTTGTTGCCATCGGCATAGACCTTGAGTTCGTGGGACTGGCCGACCAGCAGGCCTCTGGACTGCGGCTGCAGATAGATGCCGAAGGGTTTCGGGAAACTCAGCGAGGCAATGTCGAGACGGTATAACTTGGGAGCCTTGTTGTAGAAGGCATCGATATATTCGTTGCCGATCACGAACAGTGTATCGCCGAGGCGCTCGATGCGGGAGGGCTCGAAGACTCCGGTGGGATCGGTTTCCGGCCAGACGGGAAAATTCAGTTGCAGCCCGTCCGTCGGCAGATCCTGCCAACTCAGCCCGGCGTCCGGAGAAACCAGCAACCGTCCGTCCGCCGTGGCCGTGAAGAGCAACTCGCCGTCGCCGCTGAGACGATTGAACATGCCCGGCGGCAGGCCGGTCACCGCCACCCAGGTTTCCCCTTTGTCGGGAGTCATGTAATTGATGGTTTGGGAAAAATCCCCCACGACCTGAAACGACACCTTGTCGCCGGTGCGGCGGAGATGGCCGCCATCGATACCCTGGTGCGGCGAGTTTGCCGACCAGCTCAGCCCGGCATCGGTCGACCGGCGCAGGCCGCTGAGCGGGCGGAGGGCGAAAACGGTGCCATCCACCGCCGCCAGCGAGGCCGGCGCACCGGAGCCGCCGAAGCCGGAGGTGCGCTGCTCCCAGGTCTGGCCATCGGCGGAGACCCACACGCCGCCGAGTTGGGCCACACAGTAGTAAAGCCCGGTAGTGGCGTCCCATACGACATCGTCGATCACGCCGAAGCTGTTCAACTGCACCGGCGGCGGGAATCCGGAGGTCGATCCCTGCTGCCACTCAGTATCGCCGGGAGTGAGCCAGTGCAGGTAGTTGAACGCCGCATCGGGGCTGCTGGTGCTCACCCACAGACGGCCGTTGGCGAAGCGCAGCGTGGTCATGGTGTTGGCATCAGCGAGGTTGTAGGCGGCTCCCGCCACGGTGTTGATGGCGGTGAAGGTCTGACCGCCGTCCTCACTGACGAGCACGCCCTTTCCGCTTGGCCCGCCGACGACATAGAGACGGCTGCCGACGGCGGCGATCGTGCCGCGGTCGGCGGTGAGGGCGGTGGCACCGGTGTTGGCGGTGATGTCCTGCCAAGTCTGTGAATGGCCGGCATGCGGGAGTATGGAGAAAAGCGCCGCGGCCGGAATGGCCGAGCGGCACTTCCGGACAAGACGGGTGAATGAAGCTGGATTCATGGTGGGGTGAACAATGTGGATAAGGTGCCACTTTGCACGTATTCCGCCCCATCGCGCTATCCCCTGATCAGGGTATTTTCCGATAGGCGGCGTGGTCTGGACAGCGGTTTTGTTAGACGCTTTATTACGCGCGAACCATGGCAACAAGCCCGCCATCCCCGCGTTTCAGGCTGCCGCCTCTGTCGATCGTGACGATGGCGGTGATCGTGGGCTTGGCCGTGGTGGCGGGGGTGACCATGGTCGCCCAGTCGAGACCGTGGCTGGGGCTGAGGTTTTCCGTGAATGCGAATGGCGACGTCGAGGTGCGGGCAGGCAAGGGTCCCGGCCGGGAAATCCCTCAGGGCACCGTGGTCAGGCGCGTGGCGGGCGGGGGTGACGAGATGGCGCTGGAGCCACTGGATCTCACGGTGGAACCGGACGGGGTGATTCCGGATTACGCGACCTACCGGCAGTTCATCGAGCGCCAGGAGCGGCTGGCGAAAATCCAGGATTCGGATGAACTTTTCCTAACAGACTCTAACGAGCGGACTCACCGGGTGGTGCCGGGCGCGGACGGGCGGCCGCTGTGGACGATGCCGGCGGATTTCTGGGTGGGACTGGTGGTCGGGCTGGTGGCCTGGCTGGTATCGGCTGCGGTGTTCGCATTCCGCCCGCGGGATCCGGGCGCGCGCTATCTGCTGCTGAGCGGTGCGGCCACGCTGCTTTTCGCACCGGCCTCGGTGATGTATTCGACGCGTGAGCTGGCGATGGACGGCACGGTGTTCCGCTGGGCGAGCGATCTGAATTTTTTCGGCGGCAGCCTGTTCGCGGCGAGTTTCGTGGCGCTGTTGTTATATTATCCGCGGCGGCTCGCCCCGGCCTGGGTGGGACTGGCGGTGGTGGGCATGTATGTCATGTGGTTCGTGCTGCAACAGCTGGAGGTGTTCGCTTCGATGACCTTCGCGCGACGCTTCCTGGTGATGATCGGAGTGAGCGCCACCTTCGTGCTGGCGGGCGTGCATTGGCATGGCACTCGGCGCGATCCGGTGGCGCGGGCGGCACTGCAATGGTTCCTGCTTTCGTGGCTGCTGGGCACCGGGTTGTTCGTGCTGTTCATCCTGCTGCCGCAGACCTTCGGGGTGAACACCACTCCGCTGCAGGGTTACGCGTTTCTCCTGTTCCTGCTGGTGTATGGCGGGCTGGCATTCGGCATCCTGCGCTACCGGCTATTCGATCTGGGCGCATGGTGGCGGCGGGTGGCGGTGTGGACACTCTCGGTGCTGATGCTGATCCTGCTGGACGCGTTTTTCCTATTCGGCCTGCACTTGTCCTCCGCGGTATCGTTCTCACTCGCGCTGCTCGTATGCGGCGCACTGTGGCTGCCGCTGCGGGCCTGGGTGTGGCACCGCTTTGCCGTGCGGCGGGAAAAACCAGGCGGCGACGTGTTCGGACGCGTGATGGACATCGCACTGGCGCCATCCGGCACCGCGCGGGAGAAACTCTGGCGCGATCTGCTGGTTTCGGTCTTCGATCCGCTCGGAGTCGAGTGCGCGGACGACGCCCCGGACATGATTCTGTTAGAGTGCGACGGTCAGGCGATGACGATCCCCGCGGTAGGCGCGCTTCCGGCCTTGCGGCTCGAATACGCGCGTGGCGGACGGGCGCTTTTTTCACCGCAGAATGCCACGCTGGCGGGGGAAATGGTTTCCATGCTGCGTCACGGCATGGAAAGTGTGACGCTCTACCAAAAAGGCATGATCGAGGAGCGCGAACGCATCGCAAGGGACGTGCATGACAACATCGGCGCGCATCTGCTCGCCGCGCTCCATCACCGCGAGGCCGCACGCAAGGATGAGATGATCCGTGAAGCGCTGGCGGATCTGCGCGACATGATCAACAACCTGACTTCGAGCGGGCTGTCGCTGGAGGAAACGCTGGCTGAACTCCGCGTGGAAACCGCGGACCGCCTGGCTGCCGCGGGCATCGAACTGCAATGGACCTGCGATGCGGGCGGCGCGGTGAAAGTCGATCCCGCCGCGACGCACGCGCTGCGCTCAATCGTGCGCGAGGCGGTGAGCAATGTGATCCGCCATGCCAGTGCGGCGAGGGTGAGGGTGACAGTGCGCGGCGAGCCCGGAGAAGTGCTGCTCATGATCACGGATGACGGTTGCGGATTCGATCCGGCGGCGGATTTTTCCGGAAACGGACTGACGAACATCCGGGCACGCCTGCAACGGCTCGGCGGGACGATGGAATGGCAAAACACGAACCCGGGAATGCGGCTTGCCCTGCGCCTGCCCGCACGCGATAGCATCGGAAAGCCATGAAACACGCGTTGATTGTCGAAGATGTCCCGGAGACCCGCGAGTGGTTGGCACGTGTGGTGGTGGAGGCGTTTCCCGGCTGCCGGGTCCGCAGTGCGGGGGATGTGGCGGGTGCGTTGTTGCTGGCGGATGGCGCGGACTTCGATCTCGCATTGATCGACCTCGGACTGCCGGACGGTTCCGGTCTCGACGTGCTGCGTTATCTGGGTGGCAAGGCACCGGCGACGGTCTCGGTGATCACAACGGTAGTGGGCGACGATACGCACATCGTTTCCGCCCTCTCTGCCGGGGCACAAGGCTATCTCCTGAAAGAACAACCGGCGGAACTGCTGTGCCGGCAGTTGCGGCAGCTCGCACACGGCGTGCCCGCGCTTTCGCCATCGATCGCGCGGCGCATCATGGAGCATTTCCAACGCACCGGACCGGTGACGGAGGTGGACAGCGATCTGAGTGAACGCGAAAAACAGACGCTGGCCCTCATCGCCCGCGGCTTCCGCAACAGCGAAACGGCCGAGCAACTCGGCATCGCGGAATCCACCGTCGCCAGCCACATCAAGGCGATCTACCGCAAGCTCGGCATCAGCAGTCGAGCCGAGGCCGCATGGCACGCCACACGGCTCGGCTTGTGATCGGAAATATCACCCGAGGAAACGCCCGAGGATCGGTGCCAGATCGGTGGCGGTCTTTTCCGGCCAGTGCTCGCGGGCAGTGAAGAGCGCGGCATCGAGCGCGCGATGTGAGGCGCTGGCAGGCGTTGCCGGGATTTTCGGAATGACCGCCCGCACCACTCTCTTTGCGGCCTCGCTGTTGTGGCGGAGGTTTTCGACCACCGCCTCGACTTCCACCGCCGCTTCGTCCTCCTTCCAGCAATCGTAATCCGTCACGAGTGCGAGCGCGACCATGGAGATTTCCGCCTCGCGGGCGAGCCGGGCCTCGGGCGCATTGGTCATGCCGATGAGGTCGGCACCCATCGTCCGGTGCATCGCCGCCTCGGCGCGGGTGGAAAACGCCGGGCCGTTCATGCAAAGGTAGGTGCCGCCATCTTGGAGGTTTTCGGAAACTTCGCTTCCGGCATCCAACAAGATCGCGCGAAGATCCGGGCAGTAGGGATCGGCGAAGCCGACGTGCGCGGCGATGCCGCGGCCGAAAAACGTGTGCTTCGCGGCGGTGCCGGTGCGGTCGATGAGTTGGTGTGGTACCACCAGATCGCGCGGCCGGAGTTCCTCGCGCAGGCTGCCGACGGCGGTCACCGAGACCAGCCAGCGCACGCCGAGCGAGCGCAGCGCCCAAATGTTGGCGCGGTGGTTGATCTCGTGCGGCAGCAGCCGGTGGCCGATGCCGTGGCGCGGCAGGAAGAAGACTTTCCTGCCCACCACGCGGCCGCCGACGATCTTGTCTGACGGATCGCCGAAGGGGGTGGTGACGGCGATTTCGGAAAGCTCGTCGAAACCTTCCATGTCATACAATCCGCTGCCGCCGATCACGCCGATCGACGGTTCGAGTGGCAAGTGGGAATTCACGCGCCCGGTGATATCCGCATGTGGCGGAATGGGAATCCCGAAGTGTGGCGGGGACATTGTAAATTGGAGATTTGGAATGAGTATATTCGGGTTCAATGATCAGCACTCGGGCATTCGGCGAGTCCATCAGAGACCCGGTCACCCGTTCGCAACGACTCAAACTTGCGGCCTAACTCCGCTGTTTTCTCATCGATATCCTTCCACCAACAAACCCTCGACACGCTCGAAGTGGCGGGCGTTGTCGGTGACCAGTGGGAACCCTGCATTCAACGCGGTTGCGGCGATCAAAATGTCGAAATCCCCAATCATCCCGCCACGCGCACGCAGCGAACGGCGGATTCGGCTGCCAGCACGAGCGACCTCCATGGTCACCGACAATTGGTGGAAGGGGGCAAGGAAATGCTCCGCATCCGCCGCCTGATCGTAGCCTTCCATGAATTCCAGCGCGGCGACCACGGAAATTCCAAATTCCTCGTCGGCATGGGCTTCCAGATACCCGGTCGCGGCCCCCGGTGCCTTTCGCACCCATTCGCGCTGCAAATGAATGAGAAAACAGGTGTCGAGCAGTTTCACGAGGCTTGCTCTCCTTCCCAAGGCGAGGGGCTGGTCGTGCGCTCTCCGATGCCGGATTCCTCCCACCTCCGCGCCGCCTCCTCATCGCAGGCGCGGGCCGTCCTTTCTCTCATGGCTGCCAGGATTGAACTTCCACTCGCATCCGCCGGCCCGAATCGGGCACGCCGCACTACCCCGGAAAACGATTCTCCCGCGCGTTTGGCTCGGCGCAACCGCTCATAAGCGTCCAATTCCAAGGAAATGGTTTTCGTTGCCATGCATGGAATCATGCATGGGCTGCTCTAGCCGTCAAGTTCTCTTCAGTGCGGAGATATCCCAATGTAAGCGCTCAACAGAGCACCTCTGGCATTTTTGCCAGAGATCTGGCGGCTCTGGCATCTATGCTACCCGGCTCTCGATGGTCTGGCGGGCCGCCGGGCGGGTCGCGTGCCAGTTGGCGGGCAGGAGGTCTTCGAGCTGCTCCTCCGGCGGGTTGTGCATGAGCTT
>JAWLDG010000025.1:0-69975 GCA_041686775.1 Luteolibacter sp.
TCTTTTTTGACATGGTGTTGTGTTGGTGGATTCTCACCAACCCGAACACCGCCTCAATCTAATTAAGCCCCTGGCTCCGTTTGCCCGATCCGGCTCTGTCCGACCACGTGAAAGTCCCGGGACCGTAACTGCCAGTGTTACCTAAACGGATGGTGCCCGCCCCCTCTCCATCACCGATGCTGGCGGTCTCAAAAGTACTGCCAAAAATGCCCGAGGACAATTCTATCGCGCCACTGAAAGTGTTATTGGTGTTGGTGAATTTACCGTTTTTGGTACCACCGAAGACAATCTTGCCGCTGCCGCTGAGGATGCCGCTGATGGTATTTAGAGAATTGTTGGCCCCGAAATTCCAGCTTAAGGTCACCCCGTCGCCGATCGCGAGGCCCTGCGCGATCGTGAAGTTGGCGTTACTGGACGTGAACGTGGAATTTCCTGTAACGCTCAGGATGTTGGAAGTGGCACCCAACGAGCCCGCCGTTCGGACATCCAGTGTGCCGGCGCTGAGGCTGATGCCGCCGTCAAAGGTGTTGGTGGCATTCAGAACGAGGGTGCCGCCACCGGTCTTGGTGATGGCACTGCTGCCACCGATTGCCGCCGTGATGGTGGAGGTGCCGGTGCTTACGTTGATGTCGCCGGGAACGCCGAAGGTGATGCCGAAGGGCCCGATGCCGGGTGCCAGGCTATAGGTGTTGGTATTGAATGTCAGTCCGCCCACAGTGACGTTGGCTCCGAGGGTGACGGCGCCAGCGGTGCCGCCGAAAACGGCGGTGTCGTTGTTGGTGTTGACCCAAACTACGTGCGGGGCAACTCCCGCATCCCAGTTCTTGATGGTGACGTCCCAGGTGCCTGCGGTGCCGCCGCTGAGACCGTTACCGTCCTCTTCAATGTCAACATCGCCCCCATCCCAATAGAGAGTGGACTGGGCGGACGCGGAAGAGATGGCAAGCAGGGTGCTGCCAGCGAAGAGGAGGAATGAGCGGAGTGTGGATTTTGGTTTCATGGGGCTAGAGGGTTCGCAGTTATTTGTTATGGGTTATTGGGGAAGAGTTGGTGTGGAGTGGTGGTGATGTAGATCGGGAGATTGGGCTGGAGGCTTTGGAGTTTGGGGGCGTCGTCCCTCCAGACGCCGCCCCCGATTCATCCCGGAGGAAACCCAATGATTCCTAAAGTATTCAGGACCTCCTGCGGCGGAGGAGCACGAGCATGCCAAGGCCACCGAGCAGCGCGGCGCGGGGTTCGGGTATGACGGACACGCCGTTGAGAACAATCTCGCTGCCAGTGTCGGTCAATGAGAGGGCTCCGCTCGGCGTGAAGCCAAGATTGTCGAGGAAGAAGGTCGGGGAAAGATCCGGCGAGGCGGCGAGGGTGCCATATTCGAAGAGCGTCACCGATCCGCCATCCTGGAAACCGAGTCCGAGGGACAAGGTCCAGTTGTCATTGAGGTCGAGCGTGCCATCGACAACGGTGAGATCGCCTGCTTCGAACAGATAGGTCGAGCCGTTATTGACAGTCAGGTTGCCGCCAAACGTCAAGGTGCCCGGGCTGTTGCCGGGGCTGAGAACACCGTTGAGAGTGGTGGCTCCGCCAACGGTCCCGATGCCGCCGAGGGTAGCGCCGGAGGCAACCGTGACGTTGCCGGTGGCGGTCGATGAGTTGCCGTTGATGATGAGCGTGCCGGCACTGACCGTGGTTGCCCCGGTGTAGGTGTTGTCGCCCTCGAGGACCCAAGTGCCGCCGTCGTTCTTGGTGACGCTCAACACGCCAACGCCCACGATGCCATTGGCCGTCGAGTCCTGCAACACGCCGGCGATCGTATTCGCTCCGGTGTTGCCGCCGCGCAGCGTGAGCGTGCGGTTGGTGGCGTAGCCGAAGTCCACATCGCTTCCGTTGGCGGTGAAGTTATTGTTGACGGTCACTTGAGTCGCGCTGTTGATGGACTGGATAACCGTATTATTCGCAATCCCGGTTCCGGTGACCCGCATGCCGACGGCCAGGGAGGAGGTGTCCGCCACGTTGATGATCCTCTGCGCGGAAGTGCTCCACGAGGCGGTGGCGTCCGAGTAGTCGGGTGAAAGGGTGCCGGTCTGGGTGAAATTCAGGGTGCCGGCACCGGAGGAATCGATGGTGGCCGAGCCTTGGAGCGAAAAGTTGCGGTTCGTGCTGTCGCCGCCGCCGGTGTAGCGGAGGGTCGTGTTGTTCAGCAAACGCAGATTGTTCACGCTGGCCGACGAGGCGCCAATAGAGCTGTTGCTGGCACCGTCGGCGAGTTTGGTGACCTCGAGCGTGCCGCCGGTGATGCTGGTGGCACCGGTGTAGGAGTTGGCGGTGTTGCCGAGTTGCCAGATGCCGGCCCCCGTTTTACTTACCCCCACTGTGCCTCCCGCGTCGCCAATCGAACCGGCGAACACATTGGTGCCCGGCGTGGCGCTGGCGGCTTCCAAGGTCAGGGTCTTGGTGGCTGCGTCGCCGGCGCTGCCGAGGTTGCTGTTGACAGTGAGGACGTTGCCCGCGCCCGTTTCAAAGTTGGATATCCTTCCGCCCTGACCCAGCAGGAACTGGCGGTTGGTGAGGGTGAGTGCCGCATCGGCGCTATCGGACCAAGCAAATGTCCCGATACCGGTAGAGCCAGAGGTGCCAATTCGGATGGTGCCCGCGCCGATGCCGTCACCGATACTGGCCGTCTCGAATAGGCCGGCGAAGATTCCGCTGCCCGTTTCGATCGCTCCGGAAAAGGTGTTGCCGGTGTTAGTGAATTTGACGCCTTTGGTGGCATTGACGAAAAAGGTGCCGCTGCCGCTGAGTGTGCCGCTGACGGTTCGGGTCGTATTGTTGCCACCCAACTGCCAGGTGACTTTCACCCCGTCGTTCACCGTGAAGTTCTGCGTGAGATCGATGTTGGTCGAGCTGTCACCGAAAGTGCTGTTGCCGGCGAAGGCAACAGTATTGCCGGAGTTTCCGAGCGAACCGGCTGTCTTGGGATGGAGGCTGCCGCCATTGACGGTGATGCCGCCGCTGAAGGTGTTGGTGGCATTCAGAACGAGCGTGCCGCCACCGGTCTTGGTGATGGCACTGCTGCCACCGATTGCCGCCGTGATGGTGGTGGTTCCGGTGCTCACGTTGATGTCGCCGGGAGCTCCGAAGGTGATGCCGAAGGGCCCGGTGCCGGGTGCGACGCTATAGCCGTTGGTGTTGAACGTCAGCCCGCCGACGGTGACGTTGGCTCCGAGGGTGACGGTGCCGGACGTGCCGCCGAAAACGGCGGTGTCGTTGTTGGTGTTGTCCCAAGCCACATGCGGAGAAGCTCCCGCATCCCAGTTCTTAATGGTGGTGTCCCAGGTGCCTGCGGTGCCGCCGCTGGCTCCGTTGCCATCAGTGGTGATATCCGTGGTGCCGCCATCCCAATAGAGCGTGGACTGGGCGGAGGCGGAAGAAAGGGCAAGCAGTGAGCTGCTGAGAAGGAGGAAGCAGCGGAGGCGTGCGGTGGGTTTCATCGGTTTTTAAGTGCCGGGAGTTTGTTGAGGCTGAAATGAGGGGACAATTCCTTGACCAGTCGAAGAAGTAGTGGGTCTGCCATCGGGCTCAAATTTTTTCCTTCTTGGCTGGTGTCCCGGAAAATAGACACCTTGCCAGGTACTGCCATGCCGCCGCGTAAGACTTCAGGTTTGTTGGGGAGGATCCTTGATTTGCGCCGGAAGAGTGGGGACAGCTTGTCCCCACCACGGACTGGGACTGCTGTCCCAGCCATGATTGAGACGCGGGCTTACGGTTTCAATGCCTGGAGGCGACCGAAGAGCTTGGTGCCGGCGGCCGGGATGTCCGCGGTGACGTTGATGAAGTCGGGGGCGGCATCCGCAGAGATCGTGAAGACCACGCCGTTGACGGTGGAATTGGTTTCGGGCACCGCTGCCTCGTAGCTAGCCCACGGGTCGGATGTGCCGAGATCGCTGCTGGATTGCACTTTGATGAGCACGCCGCCGCGTTTGGTGGACTTGAGGCAGCGGAAAGTGAGGCGGAGTTTGTCGCTGTTGAGGCTGGCCACGGGCAGCTTGTTGAGTGCGTTTTCGAGTGGATCGGCCGCACCGAGCAGCCATGCCAAGCCGTTTTTGACGCCGTCGCCATTGGTGTCGGCATCGAAAGCGACGCCGCCGAGGGCCCAGGCGGCGTATGGGTCGGCGATCACTCCGGTGGAGGTGACGTTAAGTAGCAGGTCTTTGTTGTCGCCTGATATGGAAACGGTGGCAGCCCAGTTTTCCGGTAGGATGAGCGTGGTGGGAACCGGACCGGTGATGCCGCCGGGAGCACTGACGAGCGTGTAGGTGCCCGGACTGGCCCCGCCGCCGTAGGTGATGGTGAGCATGGACGCGCCTGAGAAAGTGAGCGACTTGCCTGCGGCGAGTTCGAGCTTGTCGTGACTGGCTGCGCTGGTGCCCAAGTTGAACTCCAGTTGGCCATCGGGGGCGATGGTGGTGGAGCCACCGATGATTCCGGTGCCGCCAAGGGTGGCATCGGCGCTCACGCTGACATTACCGGTGGCAGACGTTTGATTGCCATTGATGAACCACGAGCCGGCAGTGACGGTGGTGGTGCCGGTATAGGAGTTGTTGCCAGAAAGCGTCTGCGAACCCGGGCCGGTCTTGATCACCGCGCCCGTGCCGCTGATGGCCACATGGGATGCAAGATTTCCAAAGCGGTTGAAGACCAGGGTGGCGTTGTTGGTGATGCCGGAGCTGTTCCCGATGGTGCCATCCTTGCCAGAGGTGCCGTCGCCGAGTTGGAGCGTGCCGCTACTGATGGTGGTCGCGCCGCTGTAGGTATTGGTGCCGGTGAGGGTCCAAATGCTGGTGCCCGACTTGGTGACATTCAGCGCGAGGGCATTGGCATTGCTTGAGTCGGTGAAATCCGCCGCATCCAGGATGTTGCCGCTGATCTGGTTGCTGGATGAGGAACCGGCAAGAGACAGCGTCTGGAGTGCCACATTATCCGTGGCGGTTCTTCCGTTGTTCTGTTGCACCGTGCCGGTAATGATCAGCGAGGCGCTGGTGGGAGTGAGCGGAATGGCACCCGCGCTGGCCGTCCCACGTGCCTGGAGGATCACATTGCTTACCTGCAGATTGTAGCCGTTGGCACCGGAGACGTTGAATACCTGAGCCATCCGGCTGTCACTGTTGCCGCCCTCTAGGCTCGATCTGAAGTCCAGCGCGCCCATGACCATGGTGCTGCCTGTCGTCGTTCCACTGCTGCTGCTGCCACCATTGGCAGTGCTGTTGTTGCCGACGAATACATTCAATTGGCCGGTTCCCGAACTGCCAGGGGCACCCATGGCAATGGTGTTGCCCAGCGGGATCGGGCCGGCGTCGTCGTCGAGCAGCCTGATGTTGCTCGTATTGTTGTTGCCCGAGCCGCCCACCAATCTCGTGCCGTCAGGGAGTGAATCACTCGCGTTGCGGAAGATGAGCGTGCCGGTGCCACTAATTGAGGTGTTGCCGGTGTAGGTATTGTTGCCGCTCAATATCCAGATGCCGGCATCGGCCTTGCTGAGGCTGATCACCGATCCTGTGGCATTGGCGATCGCGCCGTTGAAGGCGTTGTTGCCGGAGTTGGAGCCGCCAAGGGTGAAGGTCTTGTTGCCCACGCCGGTGACCAGGAGGTCGGCATGGATGGTGATGGTGTTGCCGGTAGTGGCGTTGTTGTTGTTGATACGTCCTCCGTTGGTCGTTCCAGCAAGCTGGATCCTACGGTTGTTGAACAGCAATGGACTGGCAGAGCCTGTACCCAGGGTGAATGTTCCGTTGTTCAACTGGATCGGGTTGGTGCTGTCGGGCAGGCTGTTGAGGGTGATGCCGTTGCCGGATCCGATCAAGGTGCCGGTGAAGGTGTTTGCAGCGTTTCTGAATGTAGCCCCAGCGTTGGAACCCGTAACTTGAACCGTGCCGTTGCCGGAAAGCACTCCGTCGATGGTCATGGTGTAGAACTGTGTGGCCAAGCTGAATGTCACAGTGGCACCGGTGTTGATTTCGAGCTCGTTGGCCAAGACCGGATAAACGCTGTGACCTGTTGACAGTGTGCTCGTCCCGGCAATGGTGATTTTGCCTGCTCCAAAGGAGTTGCTGCGAATCGTGTCAATGTTTCCCGCATTGATGATGGTGCCGCCCGTGTAGGTGTTGGTGGTGTTACCAAGGGAAAGCGTGCCTGCCCCGGACTTGGTGATGGGTCCTGAGCCGGTGAGGGTGGAGTTGATGGTCACCGCCGCGGAATTCGAGATGGTTCCCGCACTCGCGAAGGTAATGGTGCCGCCGTTGAGAGTGTATGCGGAGGTGAAGGTCAGTCCGCCCACCCTCACGTCCTGGGTTGTGACGGTGCCTGCCGTGCCGCCGAAGATGGCGATATCGCCATTGACGTTGTTCCAAGCCACGTGGGCCTGGCCGCTGCCTTGGTCCCAGTTCTGGGTGGTCGTGTCCCAGACACCAGACGCGCCACCCTGGCTGATGCCATCACCGGGGGTCGCGATGTCCGCCGATCCGCCGTCCCACCAGCGTGAAACGGACGCGGCGCGCATCACCGTGAGAGTGTAGGTTTTCGTGATGCTCAAATCGGACGAAGTGACCTGGGTGGTGATGACGTTGTTGCCGACGTTCAGGCTGATGGCACCGGATGGAGTGCCCGAGGATACCGGGCTGCCGTTGACCGTGATGATGGCGTAGGTTTCCGCTGCGGTCGGTGTCAGGGTCAGGCTATCGGTTCCAAAGGGCACGGAAGCCGTGTAGTTGAGCGCGTTGCCGGCAAAGGATGGACTGAGCGCCGCGTTGTTGGATGCCAGATTCGCCAGATCCGCATTCGAACTGGGCGTGGGGCGCGTCACGGTGAGCACATAGGTTTTGGTGGTGCTCAGATCCTGCGAGACGACTTCGGTGGTGATCACATTGGAGCCGACGTTCAAATTGATGGCAGCGGACGGATTGCCGGAGGCGACGGGACTGCCGTTGACTGTGATGGTGGCGGATGGCTCCACCGCGGTGGGGGTTACCGTCATCGAGCTGACCGATGGATGAACGCTGGAAGTATAACTTAAAACTTCGCTGCTGAAGGCCGGTTCGAGCGTGCCGATGCTGGGCGCGAGATTGCTGAGGAATGCATTGGCACCGGTCGCGATGAGCGTCACCGTCAGTGTCTGCGGGGCCTTGCGGATGGCGCCGGTGCTGTCCTTGACCTTGAGCACGAGTTGCCACACTCCCGGATCGGCGGTGACGATTCCGCTCAAGCGCCCGTCCGCGGAAAGCGTCAGTCCGGCGGGGAGTCCGGCGGTGGATTCCTCGCTCCAAGTGTAGGGCGGCGTGCCGTTGGTGGCGGTGAACGTTTGATCGAAGGCCAACCCTTTGACCGCCTCAAGGGAATTCAATGTCACGATGGAAAGCGCGGTGTCGGGCACATGGGCCTCCGTTTCCGCGAGAAAGGCCAGCTGCCTGATGGTTTGTTTACCCACGTTGAATCCATTGAGCTGTTGGGAGTCTGCAAGGATGGCGGCGGTGGGTGTCGGTTCGCGGCCTATCGAAGAAGTGACCATCATCGAAGCGATCATGCTGTAGAGCGGTGCCGTGACATGGGTGCCGTCGCTGCTGAAGATGACTGTGGGATCGATGTCGTTGAGGCGGGCCGCGCCGAGGTGAACCGGGATGGCCAACCATCCGTAGTTGATGCACTCCCATCGTTGGTCCTCGGAGCGGTTGTAGATGTCGTCGAGCATGTTGTTGATGCTCGCGGTGCCGCTGCCGATACCGTCGTAGTGGCGGTCAAAATCGAATGGCAGCAGATTGGCTTGGTTTGTGTTGATCAACACCTGCCCCTGCAATGAGATGAGGCCTGTGCGTCCATAGGCGAACAGATACTGGTTGGGGTTGGCATTGAAGGTGGGCGTGACGGTATCGAGCGTGGTTTGAGTCCAGCCAATGGTAGAACTCGGGTAATAGGGACCTGCCGTGAATCCCGATGCCGCGATAATGGGCGTAAGAGCGCTGTTGATTCCCCGCTCGGTGCTGGTTCCTGTGTAGGCGTATTTGAGGGTGTTGTTCGGGGGCGTGATGTTGCGATAGCGGACCAGGCCGGAATTCTCGCGGGAAGTGGTGTAGTGAGTGGTCGTGTTGTGGGTGTTGGTGGTCGTCACCGCGGTTCCGGCCAAGCTGGCAAAATTGGATATTGAGGGGGAGTAGCTGGTATCACTTGCCGCATTGAGGCCGGTGATTCTGGTGAAGACCGTGGCGGCCAGGAGATAGGCCTGGCGCAGCTTGTTGTTGGCGGTGGAGGGGCCTAACAAATTCGCCGACTGCGCGGCGTATCCGCCGGGGATGGCATGGATTCCGCAGCCGTTGGCGATCCGATACGTGTGGGTGCCGAGGGTGCTGACGTAGGCGGTGGTTCCCGTGCCGGGCATCAGCATCAAAGGCGTGGTGCCAACATCCAAGGCCTTGCGACTCATCTGCAGGACGCCGTCGAACGTCATTTCCGGATAGGAGTGGAGGAATTGTGTCTCCGGCAGGATCACAAGATAATCATAGTCGTCCGTGACCGCAGCGCGGGTGGCGTCGCGATAAGAGGGATGATAATAGGCTTCCGTGAGGCTTCTGCTCGAGAGGACCGTTGCGGCTGCGGAGGAACCGGAGTATCCGGATGTCGCCGCGAGCATGTTGTTGAGCTCCGCCGCGATCGCGGAAATGTCGTGGGCGCTAAAGCTGGTGGACGGGCCGACAATCCGCACGTTTACGGCAGCCGCTTGAAGTTGCAGCGGATTCAAGGACCATAAAAGCAGTGCGATTGTGAAAAT
This sequence comes from Luteolibacter sp., assembly GCA_041686775.1. Lineage (GTDB taxonomy): Bacteria > Verrucomicrobiota > Verrucomicrobiia > Verrucomicrobiales > Akkermansiaceae > Luteolibacter. The sequence goes on from JAWLDG010000025.1 coordinate 8,816, forward strand.
TCGAAACGGAAGCATGATGATCAGTTTGTTGAAAATGACCCGGATTCTTTCTGTTGGTTGAATGTGGGGCTTCCGGCCTGGATGCGCCACGCCGATGGAAGGCGCGGCCCCATCACAAACAGAAGGCTTAGCCACGATTGCGCCACCGGAAAATCAATTCATCCTCGACAGGTAACCCGGAAAAAAGACACTTATCGGCGTCATGTCCTTGATCCTTCTGACCCATGCGGAACAGTTGGCCGCGCACCTGCGGAGTGAAATGTCGCGGGGCCGGTGGTGCCATGTGCTGCCGGGAATCCAGCGGCTGAGCATCGAGCTGGGAGTGAACCACAACACGGTGGAGGCCGCGCTCCGCTTGCTGGAGGAGGAGGGAATGGTTACATCACAAGGACATGGGCTGCCGAGGCGGGTGTGCGCCTCCGCGCTCACCGGAGAGAAACGCTCGTTGCGGGTGAAAATCCTGCTTTACGAAGCGGTTGACCGTTTTTTGCCGGACCGTGTCGAACTGCTGGCTCGCTTGCAGGAAGCGGGGCACGCCGCTGACTTTGCGCCAAAATCCCTGCAAGATCTCGGCATGAGGGTAGAGCGGGTGGCCCGTTTTGTGGAAAAACATCCGGCCGATGCCTGGGTGGTCTGCTCGGCTTCGCAAGAGATTCTCAGATGGTTTTCAACCGGCCCTGTGCCGGCCATCGCCATGTATGGGCGATTCACAGGCTTGCCGATCGCGGCCGCCTCGCCCAGGAAAATCCCGGCCATGGTCACTTCGGTCCGGAAACTTGAGGCACTGGGCCACCGGCGCATTGTGATGTTGTCGCGCGAGGAGCGCCGGAAGCCGGAACCCGCCCTGTTTGAGCGGGCTTATCTGGATGAGCTTGCCGAACTGGGCGTGCCGACGGGGCCATACAACCTGCCGGATTGGAAGGAAACTCCTGATGGTCTCCGGGCTTGTCTTGAAACACTGTTCCGTCACACGCCGCCGACAGCGCTGATCCTAGGTGAAACGACTTTTTTCATGGCACTGCAACAATATCTTTCGCGGCGTGGCATCCTGGTGCCAGACCATTTGTCCGTGATCTGCTTGGATCCGGACCCCGCGTTCGCGTGGTGCAATCCCGCCATTGCGCATATCGATTGGGACTTTCGTCCGCTGGTGCAACGCATCCTGAGCTGGGCCGACCATATCGCCCACGGCCGGGAAGACCGCAAACAAACGTTACTACTGGCCAAATTAATAGAGGGGGGGACCATCGGGCCGGTGGCGTAGTAGCATATTAACGCTGCGGCCATGGCCGGCCGCGATGTTGGCCAGCACGAGGGCCATCGAGGCCAGCCGGTTCGCCGCCTCTTCCGCGGAATCGTCCGGCCGCCGGATCCCGAAACGGTTCACCAGCCGCAACACCCGCTCACCGTCCTCCGGGCTGGGCGGCAGATCGATCACCGGTTGCGGTTTCCGGCCCGGCTCCACGATCGTTTTCTGGGTCAGGGTGTTCATACGGCGCGGGATGTTTCAACTCGGTTATCGCATTATGCCCGGAGTCGTTCGATTTCGGCATCGAGCCGTGCGATTTCGGCAGCGCGTCGCTCGGCCTCGACCGTGGACTGCTCCGCCTGAGCCAGGCGCAGCGTGATCGAAAACGGGACCTCTTCCAGCGGCTCCATGAAATCCTCCCGCCGCAGGTCTTGGGTTTCCCAGACCGGCCCCGGGCAGAGCCACTTGCGGTTTTGGGAGAAAACCCGGATCTCAATCAGCCGGTCGATCAACGGGCCGTGCCGGTCGATCAGCTGGTCGTCGAAGCCCCGCACGAGGTCCCGCCGCTTGCACGGGCGGCCCAGGCGCCGCATCCTTGCCACCAGCTTGGTGGCCAGCGCCAGGCACTCGCGGGCGCGCTTGACCGCCTCATGCCGGTCGTGGAATCCGGCCACCCGCCGCCGCATCCGCCGGGCCGTGTCGATCGCGCGCCCGGCCAGTTCCTGCTCGTCGATGTCCAGGCCTGCGGATGCCGCGAGTTGCAGCACATACCAGACAAACAGGTCGGGCAGAACCAGGGTCATCGTTCCCATGTGTGCCACTGCGTAATGCTCCGCCCGGTATGCCTCACGCAGTTTTTGGAACCGCTGCTCCGCCTGAGCGCTGCGGAAATCCAGATCGCACTCGGCACGGGCGAAGCGCAGGTCGACAATCCGCTGCAGGACCGTCTGGTGCAGGCCGGCGAACTCCGGCTTCTCCACGCCGTGGTCGGTCAGGGGGACCGGCCGGGGGGCCTCCGGGTCATCGAACGGCAGCGTGTTGTCGATCAGGTTGCTGTCATTGACCATCATCCAGTCCAGATCCTCGCGGCTGAAGCGCATGAACCCGCGGATCGATATCCGGCCCTGGCGGTAGCCTTTGACCGCCGCGTAGATGCGGCTGAGCCGGGAATCGCGCGACCTGTTGGAACGCGGCAGCGTTTCGATCTCCCCCACCGACACAGCGTTGTAGAGATGATATCTTTTGAGGAACTCGACCGGCTTGGCCGGCAGCGCGCCCTCCAACACGAAGCGCACCGGACCGGCGGGCTGGGTGTCCGGGTCCAGGTCGCGCGCCGGATTTCCCAAGTGATGACAGAACCGGGCATATTGCAGATCCATCTCCGCCATCATCTTTTCGACCAAACCCATGGCCGGTTTCCTGAAAGCGCGTTCGGGCGGTTCGCCGTGTTGGCCAATCAGATCCCGCTGGATCGCCAGCAGCGGCTCGGTCGCGGCCCGGACGACCTGATAAAAACCGGTGTGCCCGGCCTCCGCGATCAGGGTTGGGGCGGGGAGATGAGCGGCACCTGGGACCCCGTGCGCCTGCTCGACCCGCTGGTCCTCGGCGACCACGACTTCCGCAAGGCCCTGCCGATGGCCCCGCAACTGCTGCTCCGCCTGGCGCTCGCGATGACCGAGGTCGCCGGCGATCGCGGACTGTAACAGGGCGATACCCAACTGCTGGTCCGCCTGATGGATCTTATCAAGTGCCACATCGACCTAGACGACCCCGACTTCGAAGCGGCCTTGACCGCCAAGCTCCAGTCACCCGAATCCGGCGAGGTCCTGCAACGCTGGCTCTTGGCTAGTTTGGCAGCTAGACACCGGCATACGGCAGGTAACGCAGTCTCATGCTGACGTTGGATGAGCCGGCCCGGCTTGAATGGACTTGATGATGGTACTCCTCCCGCCGGGAAAATCCCTTCCGGGCATAAATAGAATCGGACTATTGCCGGTACATGTCATCAAGGCCGGATTTTCAGGATCTTGTTCGCCTCGGCTTTCGGCATGACTCCAACATAGTGAGACTTCAGCGTTTGGGTGCCCCCGGAGTGACCAAACTCGAATATCAGTGACTCCAGCGGCTTGCCCAGCGCCACGTGTACCGAAGCATGAGTGTGGCGCAGGGCGTTGTGCGGCCATTCCGGCAAGTTTGTCGGCGGCTCGTGAGGCTCCACGAAATCCGACCATACCTTCCATCCCGCCAGCCGCCGGACCGCTTTTTCCTTCTTGTGCCAATTCGCCGGCAGCACCGTTTCCTGGACCGGATAGGCCTTGAGCCAGGCAGCAAGCGGTGCCGGCATTTGAATGAAACGCCGCCGTTTGATTTTGACGGATGACGCAGGCAGATTGATACCCGCCGTGGTGATGTCGTCCTTGCGCAGACGTCCCAGTTCAGCCTTACGCAATCCCGTGAAAAGCGAGATAGCGAAGCCCGGCACACAGTCGGAGTAATGCTTGACTGCGGCATCCAAAAGTTTCCGGCACTGCTTCGCCGTCAACACCCCGATCTCCTCCCGGCTGAAATCCTTGCGTTCGAGAACTTCCGCGGTTCTGGCGTCGCACCAGTCACGAGGGTGCTTCGCGCACCAGCGCCAGAATGCCCCGATCAAGCGGGCGAGGGCGTTGAAAGTTGAGGGTGTCGAAGTCGCCTCCTCAGTATGTTCCAGCAGCTCCGCGCCGGTGATCGACGACATCATGCGACCGGGAAAGGATTCCAGGAGTCCGCGCTTCATGTAGCCGTATGCCTTCAAGTGCACATCGCTACGGCCTGACTTGGTCTTCAGAAATGCCTCAAGCGCGTCCTCTATGGATTTGCTGGCCAGCTCGGCTTTCCGTTTTTCCACCGCGGCACGTGCGGCCTCCAGCAGCGAGATGCCATAGGGTTTCAGCAGATCGACGGCACGCTGGGCCTCGTCGGCCAGCGACGGCGCAATCACGCTGGCCTTGGTCCCGTGCTCTTCGTAGTCTTCCCGCAGGTCCGCGGCGTAGTCCTTGGCCTCGTCACGGGTCTCGAAAAAGACCCGCTGGCGCCTGCCGGTGGGTGACAGACGGTCGGGAATTTCGACCTTCCAACCGGAGCTGGTTTTGGTATATTTGAATGAGGGTTGCGTGGCATTTCCGAGCTTCTGTTTTTCTGATTTCTAGCCTCCTAAAATACTGTTGGCAACTGCCGGTATTGCCGGAATAAACCGAGAAATAGCGGAAATTCACGAATTTTCGCGAAAATGGAGAATTGATTATCAGCAAGTTAGCAAAATACTGTAAGACTACGGATCAGTAGGTTTGGGGTTCGAGTCCCTACGGGTGCGCCACTCATTGTGGGTCGCGACGGCAGATCATCTGCCGGAAAAAGCGCGTTAACCGGAATACTGTCGGAAATCATTCCGAATCGCCAATTCTCATGGCTAAATCAGCCCCTCGGTGCGTATCGAGCATTGAGAGTGAAGTGGAATAACCGTGGGAGTCCTGGTTTTGGACGGTGATCGCGGGAGAATCACCGGATGTCTTCACAAGTTCCCAACCCGTGTCCCGGCCGAGTTGGGGGAGCGCGCCGTGAAATGCCACTTGCGGAAGCATCCGGCGCGGTTATGCATCGCGGCGGAAATTTTTCACCCGCCACAACACCATGGGAGTGCCCGAACTGATGGATCTCAAACGCCGCGCCGGCATCGCGCCGTGGCGGCTGCGGCTGGCCGCATGGATGGAATCCCGCGCCGTCCAAAGCACGATCATCGCGGTGATCCTGTTCAACGCGGCGATCCTCGGCTTGGAAACCTCGCCGACGGCGATGGAGCGCTGGGGCGGCCTGCTGGTGGCGCTCGACCGCATCTGCCTCGCCATTTTCGTGGCCGAGCTGTTGGTCAAGCTGGCGGCCTATCAGCGCCACTTCTGGCGCAGCGGCTGGAACATCTTCGACCTGCTGGTGATCGCCGTCGCGCTGGCTCCCGGTGCCGGTCCGTGGGCGGTGCTGCGCTCGCTGCGCGTGTTGCGGGTGCTGCGTCTGCTCACCGTGATTCCCTCGCTGCGCAAGGTGGTGGCCGCGTTCCTGCATTCCATTCCCGGACTGGCCGGCGTGTGCGCGGTGATGGCGGTGTTTTTCTACACGGCGGGCGTGCTGGCCACGCGTTTGTTCGGCGAGAACTTCCCGCAGTGGTTCGGCACACTGGGGCGGAGTCTTTACTCGCTGTTCCAGATCATGACGCTGGAAAGCTGGTCGATGGGCATCGTGCGGCCGGTGATGGAAACCCACCCGCTGGCCTGGGCCTTCTTCGTGCCCTTCATCATCATCGCCACCTTCACCATCCTCAACCTGTTCATCGGCATCATCGTTTCCACCATGCAGGAACTCTCGGTGCTGCCCGATCCCAAGCACCCGCAGCCGGAACTCGTCGAGCTGCTCGAACGCATGGAGGCCGACCTGAAAACCCTGCGCGCCACCGTGGACCGGCTGCGCGGGCCGTCGCAGCGCGATTGAGTGCCGGGGCTGTGAAAATCCGGCGAAAGTCGCTTGCCGATCCACTCCGGGCACGAATGATCCAGTGCCGATCATGCGAAAGCCGCCGCCGATTTTCCGTCCGCTCCGCCGATTGGCCGCATGGTGCGGCTTTCTGTGCCTGTTTTCGCATTCGGATTGGTTCACGGGCTCGGCTTCGCCGGCGTGCTCACGGCGTGGATTCCTCCGGACCAGGGATTCCTGCCGGCGCTCATCGCCGCCAATCTGGGGGTGGAAGCCGGGCAGGTGGTGGTGCTTGCCACGGCCTGGAACCTGACTCTGCGCTGGCATGCCGGGTCGGTGTGGCCGCCGTTCCGCAAAGTAGCGTGCATCCTGCTCGCCCTGGCCGGCATGTGGTGGTTCGCCGAACGCACCGGCCTGCTGCCGGCTTTCGCGTAATGCCTTGTCAGGACCCGGTGCGGCTTCTTTTCTTACAGCGTGTTGCAGCCAGGCAGGAAAACGCATGTCGAATCCTCCATGCGGGAAACCAGATCCCGTGCGCTGACTCATCTCATAGCATGGATGCTCTGCTGCCTCGCCGGTAATGCGCAGGCCTCCACCATTCTCAACGATGTGGACCCCCAGGCCTACCGCGACGAGGCGGCGCTCTATCCAATGGTAGGCAGGGTGAGCGGCTCCGGTTTCCAGGGATCCGGCGTGCTGATTTCCGACCGCTGGGTGCTGACCGCCGCGCACGTCGCCGCCGCAAAGACCAACGGCACCTTCAGTGTGGGTGGCATGGAGTATCAGATCGCCAGCGCGCAGACGCATCCGGACAATCCGCCGTTTTCCACCACTTATGACATCGGATTGTTATATCTATCCACTCCGGTGAGCGGGGTGGAGGCCGCAACGATGATCCGGCTCGGCTCGCCGGAATCCGTGCTCGGCCGCGAGGCCGTGTGGGTGGGTCACGGACTCACCGGCACCGGCACGAGCGGCTACCAAAGCCCGACGGATTTTCGCGCCTTCACCAATGTGATCGACGGCCTCACGCCCTTCGCCGGCCTGCCGGGGCCGTCGTTCTACGCCGACTTCGACAGCCCGGACGGCACCGGCAACAGCCTGTCGTCGGACGCCGCGCCCACCCGTCTCGAAGGCAACGTCGCGCCCGGCGACAGCGGCGGCGGCGTGTTCATCGAAATCGACGGCTCGTTCCATCTGGCCGGCATCAACAGCTACACCAGTGGATTCTCGCCGGGCCTCAACTCACGTTATGGCAGCCTCAGCGGAGCCGCGGATTTGTATCATTTTCATTCATGGATCTACGAAACCACCGGCATCCAACCCGTGCCGGAACCGTCCATCCCCGCCTTGCTCGCGGTCTTCACATTGCTGCTGTTGCGCAGGAATCGACGGTAGTTCTATATGACGCGACACCGGGGGTTCGTCGTCACGTTTCCGCATGCTCCGAACTGGCCGCCCAGGCGTGAATGCCCTGCGACCGAGCGCACAAGCATGCCAAGTACGTCATTTTCAGCGCTTCTTGCCCCGTCCGCCTTCGCGCTCGGTCTTTGATCCGCCGCGGGACTCGGGCTGGACACGCTGCGGCGCTGACTTCTGGCGTTGCGGCTGCTGGACGCGCTGCGGTGCCGCCTTCTGACGCTGTGACGGCTGGACGCGCTGCGGTGCTGCCTTCTGGCGTTGTGGCGGCTGGACACGCTGTGGTGTTGCCTTCTGACGCTGCGACGGCTGGACACGCTGCGGTGTCGCCTTCTGACGCTGTGACGGCTGGACGCGCTGTTGTGGTGCCGCCTTCTGGCGTTGTGGCGGCTGAACGCGCTGTGGTGTTGCCTTCTGGCGTTGCGACGGCTGGACACGCTGCGGTGTTGCCTTCTGACGTTGTGGCGGCTGGACACGCTGCGGTGCTGCCTTCTGGCGTTGTGACGGCTGAACGCGCTGTGGTGTTGCCTTCTGACGTTGCGACGGCTGGACACGCTGCGGTGTCGCCTTCTGACGCTGTGACGGCTGGACGCGCTGTTGTGGTGCCGCCTTCTGGCGTTGTGGTGATTTCAGCCGTTGGGATTGATCCGCAGGCCGGAAATTTTCCGTGCGCCGGGTTTGTGGCACCGCTTTCGGGGTCTCGGATTCGCGTCGGCTCGGACCCGTCCGCTCGGGTCTTGTCTCGCTGCGGGCTGGATCGGGACGTGCCGACCGCTGGCCGGTCCGCTCCGGCACCCGGGTTGGACGATCCGCCTCACGGGCCGTGCGCTCCCGTTCCCGCGCAGGTTGGCCAGCCGTCTGCGGCGCGGTTCTGCCGGGTGTCCGGGTGTCAGGGCGCACCCGATCGGTTTCAAGAGCCTTGGTCCGTTCCCGGCTGGCAATGGGCGATCTGGACCGCTCCACTTTGAAGGCCCTGTCGGGTGCCTTGGCGGCCTTGCCCGCCCGGCCTTCCGAGTTCCGGCGTTGGTTTGCGAAGTTTCTCACCTCGCGCGTTTTGGCGACGAGCCTTTCGCGCCCGGCCTTGTCCACATTGCGGAATCTTTGCCCTCCCGCTGCAGCACGGCTGCGGGCGTATTGCTCGATCGGGGTGGCGAGGGCGCGGGCGGGATCACGGTATTCCTCCCGGCTTTGCATGGCGGCCCAGGTGCGTGGCGGACGCGCGTTCTCCCGGTCACGCAGCCGTTCATACCGGCTTCTGTAATTGCGCTCCCATTGGCGATCGTGACGATGGCTCCAACGGTTGTAGGCGTATATCGGATCGTATCCGCGGCGCGTATTGTGATAATTGATGCTGGAGTAATAACCCCGTGTCCGGTAAGACGGCGCATAATAATCGCCGAAATAATAATGGCGGTAGCTTGGACGCAGGAAGAGGTGATCCGTGAACAACGAGAGACTGATCACCAGCCGCGGCGAGTAGCGATACCCCGCGGAGGCGTAAACAGGGCGATGGTAATGCACGGGGGCGAAAACCACGCCGCGGCGGGGAATCGCATAGTCCCAATAACCATCCACGTAGATGTAGCCGCGCGGCGTCCAAATGTAAGTCGCGGGGACATAGACCCAGTTTTCGCGGGAGGCGGCCCAATAGCCGGAACGCCAGGCGTAGTCGTTCCGCTGATAAACCCATGTGCCCGGCAACCAAACATGATCGGCGCTTGGCGTGGCGATGCTGGGGCCGGATTCAATGCTGCGTGGAGGTGCGGGCAGGTAGGACACCTCGCTGGCCTCGGTGTCGGCCCAATAGCCGGATATCCATTGATATCGGTCGTCCTCGACGGGATTCCAATAGCCGGGCACCCATTCCCGGCCCGGCGGCAGGTTCCGCCAGATTCCGGTGACCCAGAGAAACGTGCCTTGCTCCTCGTCCCATGCCCAATATCCGGGAATCCAGACGACGTTCTCGCCCTCCGGCTGCTGCTCGGGCGGCAATTCATCAATCGCTCCGGGTGGGACGGTGTCGATGATCATTCCGGGTTCCGGATCATAGGTCACGGTGCCTGCGAAGGCCTCGTGCACGGGCCCCCGGGTGAGAAGTTCATAGCCGTCATCGGGGACGGCAGCGGCCTGGCCCGGGCTGAAAAACCAGCCGGCCAAGGCGAGGGCGGCGATTTTGCCGAATGTTGCGAGCGGTAGTTGATTCATGATTTTCGGATGCTTGTTCAAATGGGAGACGTGCATCTCCCGCATTTGATTCATCCGAATCTCAGGCATCGCGCCCCGAATTCTCCACAAGTCGCCGATAACAAGCAACTTGGCCACCCAACACAAAGTTCATTCATCGATACAGCTAAGACATCCGCGCCGGATAGCGCTGACTCTCCGGCAGATCCAGCAAGGCATCGCGGCGCTTTTCATCAAGCGGCCCGGGCTCGAAGATCGGCGTGCAGGATTGGGCGAGGGTCTTGAGGGAATCGACGCCCGCCGGCTGGATCGGCCGGTATTTGCGCGCGGCGGCCACCGTTTTATCAAAGACATCGAAGTAGCTGGTCGGCAGCGTGGAAACCATGCCGGGCAGCGAAAGCACCCAGTCCATGGCGAGTTGATATTCGTTTTCCTCCTCCAGCGGGCGATACCACCATTGATAGGTTTTCTTCACGCCTTCCGGCCAACGCCCGCGGGAAACGGGCTTGATGGAGATGAGCGAAACGCCTTTCGCCACGGCGACATCGGCCACCTCGCGGCCGAAGCCGGTCTTGAACCACTCGACGAAGTTGAGGGGAAACATGCACGAATCGAAATCGAAGCCGTTCATCGCCGCGAGCGCCGCCTCGGTGGTGTGGGCGGAAAAACCGATGTGGCGGACTTTCCCTTCCTCCTTCGCCTTGAGAATCATCTCAAGCACGCCGCCCGGGCCGAGCGCCTGTTCGACCTCGTCCTCCCGCTGCAGGCAGTGGAGCTGATAGAGATCGAAGTGGTCGGTCTTGAGGCGCTTGAGCGAGCGCTCGAGTTCGATGCGGCCGCCCTTGGCGTCGTCCAACTGGGTCTTGCAGGCGAGGAAGTATTTGTCGCGCGGCACGCCCTTGAGCCCCTCGCCGGTCTTGATCTCGCATTCGCCGTCCTTGCCGTAGGCGGGGGCAACATCGAAGTAGTCGACGCCGATCTCCAATGCTTTCCGAAGCTGCTCCGTGGCGGCTTCCTGGTCGCCATTCTTCAGCGCCAGGCAGGGGTAGCCGACGATCGGCAGCGTGCGCCCGGTTTTCCCGAGCGGGCGGCGGGCGATGGGGCCACTGCCGGTGGAAATGAGGTCGGCAGCTCCGGCAATGGCACCGAAGGTTCCGCCCACGCCTGCGAGGAAGGTTCTGCGTTTCATGGCTTTACATCATCGCCGCCGGGGGAGCGGGCGCAAGGAGGAATTGGAGACGCAAATCACCAGGGTAAATCCGACTAGATAGGTCAGAATATGAGGCATAGGGTCCATCCGTGCAATCTCGTGTATGGCAATTGCAGGAGGCAAAGAGCCGCTTCAGCGAACTCGTCGAAACGGTGATCTCGAACGGCGCGCAGACGGTGACCAAACATGGGAAACCGGCCGTGGTGGTCATTTCGGCAGAGGAATACCAACGGAAACTGGCACCTCGAAAATCATTGGCCGCCGCATTGAGAGCCTGCCCCGAGGATCTCGCCCCGCTGCTTGGCAAGCGCCCAAAGCGGATTGCCCGCAAAATCAATTTCGGGTGATGTCGCATGAAATACCTGCTGGACACCAATGTGCTGTGCGAAGCCAGGGCAAGACATCCCGATGCGACGGTGCTCGCATGGATCGAAACCCATGCCCCTGATTGTTTTCTCTCCAGTGTTTCATTGGGCGAAATCTGGAAAGGGCTGCATCGCCTGCCGGAGGGAAAACGGAAACGGGCGCTTGTCCACTGGGCGGATGGACTGGAAAGCGAATTCGCCCAGCAAATCCTCGGTCTCGATACGATGACCCTCAAGTCATTGGGGAAACTTTACGCCAAGCACGAGGCCAAAGGCTTCAATATGGACGTGATGGACAGTCTAATCGCTGCCACCGCCCTGGAGCATCGACTCGCCGTGGTCACCCGCAACACCGCCGAATTTCCCAAGGACGTGAAAACGATCAATCCGTGGGAGAGAAGCGACGCGTAGCCGAACGCGCCGTTGTCTAGCGATCCAGCATGTCATCGGCCTGCCCCACCGTTTCACGCGGGGAAACGAGGATTTTCCCCTTGCCGAGTGCGGAAGGCGGTTGGTGGTGGCTGCTGCGTCGGACGTGTTGCATGGACAACGAGGTTTCCAACACATGGATCGCCTCCTGGTTTAGCGAACGCTTGTGCCGTCGCGCGCTCTCCTTGAGCGAAAAGTGAAGTTCCGGAGGTGCATTCTTGATTGCGATGGCGGTTCCGGCCATTACGAATGGCATTATGAATGCGTTTCGGACGTCAAAGAGATGTTACTCGATATCAGTTTGAAACCAATAGAAAAGGGCGGACGCTGACAGTTCCAGACCGTGATCGTGGAGGCGGGACAAAACATCGATGAATCTCTGATAAGGAGCCGCGTCGTCCATCATAACACGAACCACAGGTGCTGCATTTCCGCCACGGACGCGTTCTGCGTAATCACGCAGCTTGGCATCAAGTCCCGGAAGGTCGCCGGCGGCATGCGGATCATCCAGTGGAGTCAAAGTGCCATCGAGTTCCAGCCGGATGGAGCCATCCTGCTTGATGGCAACGACATGCGGTTCGATTTCCTCGTTGCGACCCATGACTTGGCAGTGGGGACATCGAAATCCAACCGCCAATGCACGATAGGGTGGGGATTCCCGCCTTCCTCCCGGGGAGGAACGGATGTGGAGAAAACATCGATCAATGCCTTGTAATGGCACTGACCGCATCGCCACTTTCATTTCGGACATCGGAACATCCCCATCAGCACTGATGAGCACAATCGTGTGCCGACCTGCGGCATTCTCGCGATCTTCGAAAATCTTGAGAAAATCATAAATTTGGTCCTCGTCTTCAGGATCAGCCGCGGGCTTGCCATCGACAAATGCATGCCATTGCCCATCGCGCAGCAAGAGTTCCGCATAGTGGCCGCCTTCGGGTAGAAATTCCGGAGCGGTGGCCGCGGCAGGCAAGGCGGGGAGTTCCAAGCCGTGCGGTTTGACAATGACAAGTTTGGGTTCCCGACATGTCGTCGCCACAAAGACGAGGAATAGCAGAGATCCGTTTTGGAAGGCTCTTCGCACGTGTGAATATTGGCTCGTTGGAGCCGATGATGAGAAGCGAAAACCCACGTGTACTACAGATCATATTGGGCAGTTGGCGCGTCGTCAGAACGCGGCAGGTTGTTGTGACGACGCGACGCGACGTGTTCTGACGAACGCGCCTACGCATCGATCCCGAGTTTCGCCCGTACCTTCTCGATCTCGTCGGAGAGGTCGCCCCAGCGCGAGCAGCGGTTTTCGAGTTTGGTGGTGATGATGGCGACGGCGTGGGTGGCTTCGCGACTTCGGGAGAGAGCCGTTCCTCGCCACCATGCACATTCCACCCCATCGGGCGGGTTCCTGACGATGGTCGACTTTCCGGGAGCCTTTTCGCTTGGATGCGCGGCAAGCCGGGCACTAGCTTGCGCCTGCTGAGCAGCCCAAGAATCCGGATTGCCCTGCGAAGTGACCATGGCCGAAGCGAAACCCAGCATCCTGAAAAACAAGGATTCCCGCAGGCTGATCGCGCGGCTTCTCAAGGAGAATTTCCGCCTCTACATCGGGCGCTATCTTCTGGCCTTCCTGCTGATGGGCTGCACGGCCCTGGCCACCGCACTCTCGGTGTTCATGATGAAGGCGGTGACCACGGTGGTTTTCGGCGCGCCGGATGCCGCGGAAGGCGGTGCTTTTCCCGACCTGCCGGCCGGGATGCGGGATTTCATTCCCGCGCTCTCCCGGACATTTGCCCCGGAAAACCACGGGCTTTTCGTGGTGGCCTGCGTGTCCGTCGGCATCGTCCTGATTTTCCTGGTCAAGGGGCTCTCCGAATACGGCTCGAAGGTCATTCTCAACCGCATCGGCAACAACATCATCGCGCGCCAGCAGCGCAACGTCGGCCACCACCTCATCGACCAGTCGCTGGCGTTCTTCGTTCATTTCCCGTCCAACCAACTGCTGACCCGCGTCTCGCAGGCCGCCGCGGCGGCCCGCAACGTGATGCAGCTGCTCATGACCCGGGTGCAGGACCTGCTCACCGCCATCGCGCTGGTCATCGCCATGTTCAAGCTCGACTGGCGCTTGTCCTGCATCGCGCTGTTCATTCTCGCCCCGGTCGTCCTCATCCTCGGCTACATCATCCGCCGGGTGCGCCGCGTCGCGCGCGGGCAGTATCAGAACCTCGCCCTGGTCATCTCCGCATTCCAGGAAGCCATCATCGGCAGCAAGCTCATCAAATCCTACAATCTCGAGGATACGATGCGCCGCCGGTTCAACGAGGCCATCGGCAACGTGGAAAAACTCTCCAACAAACTGGCAGGGCTGTCCGCACGCACCAGCCCGTCGATGGAAATGATCGGCGGCATCGCCGTGGCCCTGATCGTGTTCTACGGCGGCTACCGCAACCTCGTGCTCGGCGAGAGCGCGCACTCGCTCATCGCCTTCCTCACCGCCCTGCTGCTCGCCTACGAGCCGGTCAAGCGCATCGCCAAGATGAACGTGCAGCTCCACGCCGCGCTCGTCGGCGTGGACATGCTTTACCGCGTGCTCGACGCCGATCACTCGATCCCCGACGCGCCGGACGCGAAACCGCTGCAGCTCGCCCGCGGCGACATCGCGCTGCAAAACGTCACCTTCGGCTATCAACCGGACCAGCCGGTCATCCACGACGTTTCGCTCACCTGCCGCGGCGGCGAGGTCACCGCGCTCGTCGGCCCGTCCGGCAGCGGGAAATCCACCATCCTGAACCTGATCGAGCGCTTCTATCAGCCCGGTGCCGGCCGCATCGAGATCGACGGCCAGGACGTCCGCAGCGTGACCACCGAATCGCTGCGATCCCACATCTCGCTCGTCAGTCAGGACACGTTTTTGTTCGCGGACACCCTGCGCAACAACATCCGCCTCGCCAAACCGGATGCCACCGACGCGGAAATCGAAGCCGCGGCGAAAGCGGCATTCGCGCACGACTTCATTCTGGAGCAGCCGGAAGGATACGACACCCAGTGCGGTGAGAACGGTGGCAACCTCTCGGGCGGCCAGCGCCAGCGCATCTCCATCGCCCGCGCCTTCCTGCGCAACGCGCCGATCCTCCTGCTCGACGAGGCCACCTCCGCGCTCGACAGCGAGTCCGAGCAGAAGATCCAGGCCGCCTTCGACGAGTTGATGAAAGGCCGCACCACCATCGTCATCGCCCACCGCTTTTCCACCATTCGCAACGCCGGCATCATCCACGTCATGCAGAACGGCCGGCTCGCCGCCAGCGGGCCGCATGAGGAGCTCATCCGCGATGAAAAAGGCCTCTACGCGCACCTTTACCGGCTCCAGTTCCAAGAGCAGTAAGCTTCATGAAATCCGCGCTCATTCTCGGACGCATCAACGGCGCGGGGCTCGACCGCGACGCGGCCCTGCTCGCCGCCGCGCTGAAGGCCGCCGGCGTGGAAACGCGCTGTCCGCCGTGGAAGGATCCGCGCACCATCTTCGACACCTCATTGCGTGCCGACGCCGCGGTCCACCTCGAACGCGTCGCGCCATGGTGGTGGAAACACAAGGCAGCGCTCCACATTCTCATTCCCAATCAAGAGCGTTATCCGCTGCGGCTGTTAGGGAAGCTCAAGCGCATCGACCAGGTCTGGTGCAAGACACGCCACGCCGAGGAAATCTTCGCCAAACACCACCCCGACGTCCGTTACATAGGTTTCACATCCGAAGACCGCCTGTTGGAACCTATCACTCCGGACTACGGGAAATTCCTTCACCTCGCCGGACGCAGCACTTTCAAAAACACCGCGCTGGTGCTGGAGTTATGGCAAAACCATCCGGAGTGGCCGCAGCTCACCTTGATCCAACATCCCGACAACGCGCCGGACAAGGTTCCGGCCAACGTCGATCTCATCAGCCGCCACCTGCCCGATGACGAACTCCGCGAATTGCAAAACTCCCACGGCATCCACCTCTGTCCGTCGATCTCCGAGGGCTGGGGCCACTACATCGCCGAAGCCATGTCGTGCTGCACCGTGGTTGTCACCACCGACGCCCCGCCAATGAACGAACTGGTCACCGCGGAGCGCGGCGTCCTCGTTTCCCACCATCGCAGCGAGCCGCGCCACCTCGGCCGCAATTTTTTCGTCGATCCCGCGGCATTGGAAGCCGCCATCCAATCCCTGGTCGCGATGCCACATGACGAAGCGGCCTGTCTCGGCCGCAAAGCGCGGACATGGTATCTCGAAAACCATGGTCGCTTCACCCGAACCATCGCCGGTCTATGCACTCCATGAAATCCATCGGTCGTGAAGAATTCGATGCCATGGTCCGCGGCGCCGAAGTGCTGCTGACGGATCGCGACGGCCCCAAGGTGTACCGCACGCCGGATGGTGAAATCGTCAAGTTGCTGCGCATCAAACGACTGATTTCCTCAAACCTGCTGCTGCCGCATGCCGAACGCTTCGCGCGCAACTCCGCGAAGCTTGCCGCGGCAGGCATCGCATGCCCGGAGATCCGCATGATCGCGCGGGTGCCGCACCTGAAGCGGCAGTTGGTGGTTTACCGCGAGCTTCCCGGCACCTCTTTGAGAAACGCGCTGGGCGATGCGGCTGCGGAGCGCTCGGCATCTTTGATTCACGCCACCGGTGCCTTCATTGCCAGTCTTCATGAACGCGGCGTGTATTTCAGGTCCATCCACTTCGGCAACATCCTCGTCACCCCGGACGGGCCGCAGTTCGCGCTGATCGATTTTCTCGATATGAGAATGATGGGCGGTCCGTTGTCGCTGCAACGAAGAATCCGCAACGGCAAGCCCATCTTCCGCTACCGCGAAGACCGGCAGTCACTGCTCGATCACTGGCGGGATTTTTGTGATGGCTACGGCGGTAGCGCCACAGGCTTTCCGCAAACCGGCCGCCTGTTGGACGAATGGCGTCGGATGGCCGAATGAAGGACGATTGCCGTTACCCAGCGGATTCATCCTTCCTGAGGTAGCGCTCGATGCGCTCCCACAGCGCGTCCACGCGTCTTCTTTTGCTGGCCCGGTTGAGCGCCCGGCTGATCCGCTTGAATGGCAGGATGGTGGAAACGCCCAGGCCGTCGATCAGCACGAAATGATGGCCGTGCTCCGGATGGTATGCGCGGACGATGTTGGCGGGATTCAAATCGGCGACAATGATATCACTGTCGATCAATGCCGAAGTGAATCGTTCCAGTTCGGCGCGGATGGTGTCGTCCACCAGCTTTCCCTTGGCGAGCCGCGCCAGGGTGGGCGCGAGGTTTCCCTTCGGATCGAGCGCCGCCTCCATCACCATGCCGAGTCCGAGATCGGTTTCCACGTAGCCGGTGATCTTCTGCGCGAACGGAACACTGGTTCCATGTTGCGCGTAGCCGGCGATGTATTCCTCGGTCTCGCGGATGAATGAGATGTATTGTCCGTAACGCCGGCGCTTCTTATACCATTGCATGCCGGAGCCCCAGCGCTGGTCGATCACGTCCGGGCGGATCACCTTCACCAGCAGCGAGGGATCGTGCGGGTGGCGGAACACCAGCCGCATGCGCCCTCTGGCCACCGGCTCGAGGCCGTCAAGCCGAAGCAGTTCGGTATCGATTTCGGTCATGGCGGATCGAACACGTCACGGAACCGCGCCGCGGCGGCGGGGTCGCTTTTCCAGTTGGCATGGAAACGCCGGCGGTCCTTGTCGTGCAGCGATTCCCATTCGCTGCCGGCAAGTTGGAATGCGGCGGCGTCGAGATCGATGAACGACACCTCGCCGCTGTCGGAGACCAGCAGGTTGTTCGCCTTGAGATCGCCATGGACCACATGATGCTCGGCGAACCGCGCGAAACTCCGCCGCAGCGAGGTGGCCGCCTTTTCCATCAGCGGATGGCCCGCGCCGTGGCTGCGGATGAAGGCGTCGAGCGCCACGCCATCGGCCGGGCGGGTGGCGAGGAACGACTTGCTCAGCCAGACGCCGCCCCAGCGCCGCCACTCCGCGATCACCAGCGGCTCCGGGGTGGGCACGCCGATGAAGTTGAATGCCATGCCGGCCAGCCAGCTCCGATGGCAGCGCGAACCGCGGATGCCGTAGTTGAGTCGTTTGACCGCACCGCTCGGATAATAATATTTCAACACCACGCGCTGGCCGTCCGGCATGGTATAGCTTCCGACGACCGAGCGTGAGCCGAATTTGTAGAGCGTGAGGCCGGGCAGCGGCCGGTTGGCGAGCGCGGCGAGGCTGGCGGCCAGCGGCGCGGGACAGGCCGCGGTATTGAACATGGCCGCAGCCCTGCCGCACGCGAGCGGCGAGGCCGGCGGGTTTGCGATGAAGTCACCCAACGATCTGGCGCTCATGCCACACCTCCCTTCCTTGATAACAGCTCCACCACCTTTTCCGCGTTGGCGCGGATGGTGTGACGCTCCGCTTTTTCACGCGCCGCATCGCGCATCGTTTCACGCGCGGTGTTTTCATGTCCGAGGAAAATTCGCACCTTCGCGGCAATCCTTCTCGCCGGATCGGCCGCTTCGCCGTCGATGACATATCCGTCCACTCCCTCGGTGAGGATTTCGGACGCGCCGTTGGTGGTGGTGGTGAGCACCGGCAGCCCGCAGGCCAGCGCTTCGAGGCAGACGTTGGCGAAGGGATCGTAAAGCGTGGGGAAAACAAGCAGGTCCGCATCCTGATAGATTTTACGGATCCCGCCGGTGGCTCCCATGAACTCGACACGTCCGGCGACGCCCAGCCGCTCCGCCTGCGCACGGAAAGGAGCGGGATCGTCGCGGCCGGCGACGCGCAGCGTGCATCCGGGCAGCATGGCCAGCGCGTCGATCACCGCGGAAAGTCCCTTGCGCTTGAAATCCTGGCCCACGAACAGGAGACATGTGGTTTCGCGATCCGTTTTGGTTTCCGGCGGACGGAAATGTTCAAGGTTCACGCCGTTGTAAACGACATGGATGCCCTCCTGCGGATAGTCGTAGTACTCGCGGATAAGCGTCTTCGAGAGATGCGAATTGGTGAGGATCATCCGCGTGTTGGCCGGATCGAAAATCGAGTTTTCCAAGCGCAGGATCGTGCGGTGGCGCGGGTTGAGATTCTCGATCCATCGGCGCAGCGGGTCGGGATAGCGGACTTTCATCCAGTAGCGGTGCAGCGGATCCGAAACGCGGAAGGCATCCGCGGGAAATGAGCGGGACAACGCCAGCACGGCGTCCACATCGAGATGCTTGAGCGCGCGCTGGCTGTTTTCATGAAACGACCTACTGCGCGAGGCGGAAGTCGCGTGGTTCACCTTCACCGGCACGTGTTTCAACGCGGGATGGACCTCCGGATCGCAAGTCTCGGCGATCACCCACACCTCGTGGCCCGTTTCCGCCAGCTCGCGGCAGAGGTTGGCGGCGTAGCGTTCCGCACCGCCCTTGCGGAACGAGCATTCCTGGCGGATGACGGCGATTTTCATTTCCGGCCGTGGTTCGCCGCGAACCAATCGGCGTATTTCCGCACGCCCTCGCGGATCGGCGTGTGCGGCTCGTAATCCAACAGACGCCGCGCCTTGTCCACGTCGGCATAGGTTCTGGGCACGTCGCCGGGTTGCTCGGGCAGTTGACGGATCACCGCTTGTTTCCCCGCTGCCTCCTCGATCATGGCGATCAGTTCCGAAAGCGTGGTGGTGGCCGATCCGCCGAGGTTGAAGATTTCGAACGGCGATTCGAGCGTGTAAGCCGTGGCGGACAGCACGCCGGAAACGATATCGTCGATATATGTGTAATCGCGCGCCGTGCTGCCGTCGCCATAGCGGTCGATCGGATTTCCCTCGTCGATCGCGCGGGTGAACTTGGCGATGGCGAGGTCCGGCCGCTGGCGCGGGCCATAGACCGTGAAGAAGCGCAGGCAGGAACAGCTGATGCCGAAGAGATGCGAGTAGTTCGAACAAATCTGCTCGCCCGCGATCTTGGTCGCCGCGTAGGGCGAAATCGTCCGCTCGATCCGGTCGGACTCCGAGAACGGCACTTTCTCGTTGATGCCATAAACCGACGACGACGAGGCGAAAACGAAGTGGCGCACGCCGTGGTGGCGGCAGGCGTCGAGCAGGTTGAAAGTGCCGTCGATGTTGGTGGTGAAATAGAGCTTGGGATCGGAAATGGACGGCCGCACCCCGGCGCGGGCGGCAAGATGGATCACGCAGTCGAAGCGGTGTTCGGCGAAGGTTTGCTCGATCAGCGCGTTGTCGCGGATGTCGCCGCGCACCAGCGTGATGCGGTCCTTGAAGCCGGCGAGGTTCGCCTCCTTGACCGCGGGATCGTAGAAATCGTTGAAGTCATCGAAGACCACGACTTCCGCGCCGCGCGCGAGCAGCGCTTCCACACAATGCGAGCCGATGAAGCCGGCACCGCCGGTGACGAGGATTTTCTGGAATGGAAACGACATGGAAGAGGCGCTGCCGATGCAGCGTGGGCAAGCCACCGGATGAGGTCAAGGACCGGAAATGCGACTTGCCTGATGCCCGGCGCGACATGGACACTCCACGGCAGTGCGGCTCGCATTGAAACATCTCGACCCTCTGGCCAGAGGCAGCGCGCGGCTGGTGTTCGAGCATCCCGGCAAGCCGGATTTGCTGGTGAAGGTGCTGCGGCCGAAGCTGCTGGAATCCCGCTACGGCGAGGGCGCGGCGTGGTTCCGGCGGAGGCGGCGCTACGATCCCTATGTGTTGTTCCTGCGGGAAATCCGCGAATACGTGGCGGGCCATGCCAGCCACGGCCACAGCCTGCGGATCGCCCAGAAGGTGCGCGGACTCGTCGAAACCGACCTCGGTCTCGGCCTGCTGGTGGAGGCGGTGCGCGGCGCGGACGGAGCGCTCGCACCCACGGTGGCGAAACTCATCGCCACCGGTGCCTATGACGAAGCCGCACAGCAGGCGCTTGAGCGGTTTTTGGATGAATTGCTGGAAAGCGATATCGTGATCGCGGACCTCCACGAACGCAACATGGTCTATGCCTGCGGCGCGGACGGGGTGCCGCATTTCGTCATGATCGACGGGCTCGGCTCGTCCACGCTGGTGCCGTTCAAGAGCTGGAGCCGCGCGCTCAACCGGCGCAGCAAACTGAAGCGCATCAGGCGGCTGCGGGCGCGCATCGCCCGCCGCATCGCGTCGTTTCAGGCAGGCAAGCCGCTGCCGTGAGCGGGCGGCTCACGCCTTGAGGTCGATCCGCTCCGCGCAGCGGGCGAAATCCGGATCTTTGAGACCGAGGAAGTGGTTGGAAATGACCTGGCCGATGTAGTCGAGGTCCTCGTCGCTGAACAGCGCGCGGTATCCGGACGTGCTGCCCTCGCGCACCTTGGCCGAGCGCTCGTCGCCGCGGTCGCTGGGTGCCAGCACGGTGCCGGTGTAGGCCTCCGAGTTGGCGAGCGCCTTCATGTTGGCCACGCTGCCGCATTCCACCGTCTGGCGCAGCAGGTCCTCTCGCAGCGGCAGCTCGAGCGCCTCGATCACCCCGGACATCGTCGCGAACGGATCCTTCTTGAGGTCCTCATAGGCGAAGACCTTGAACGAGGGGATTTCGCGGCGCAGCTCCAGCCACATGTTGTAATAACTCACCACATGGAGGATGCCGCAGTTCGGGTGGCGGATGAATTCCGAGGGCGGCAGTTGCATCTTGTTTCGCCGGTAGGTCCGGTGATGGAACGCGGAGTTGAGGATGCCGTGGAAATTGCGCGTCAGGAACAAATACGGCGCGCCGCGGTCGAGGCGGTCGCGGAAGGTGAGCTGGCCGTAGTAGGGATGGCGGAAATCGCCGCCGGCGTGGGTCCACACGATGCGGTGCCGCCAGCGGAGTTTCTTCTCGACCGCGAACACCTGCGGCACGCGGATGCCGAAGAGGCGGGTGCGGTAGTCGTCCACCATGAAGCGCAGCCAGGTGCGGCCGGATTTCGGATAGCTCACCGAGAAGTATTTGCGCCGGGCAAGGCGCACCGAGATCTTGTCGAGTTCGGGATAGTCGCGTTTGGATCGGAGTGACATGGATGTGGCTGCTGGATATCGGACGTCTGTCAACGGGTTTCCGGGTTGACGCATTCGGCGAACCGCGGGTCGTCCCGGCCGGTGAAGAAACGCGCGATCATGTCGGAAATGAAGCGGTTCTGTTCGTCGGAAAACACGGTGCGGTATCCGCCGCTGGAGCCGCTGCGGACCTTGGCGGAGTCCGGGTTCGCGTGGTCGGTGGGGGCGAGCGGCGTGCCCTGGTAGGCCTCGCTGGCGGCGAGTTGTTTCATGCGCTCGAAGGTGCCCGCCTCGAGCGTGGCATCGACTTTCGCCGGGTCCACCGGCAGGCGCAGCGCTTCGAGGATGCGGATGAATTCGGCGCGCGTGTCGTTTCTCAGCCGGGCATAGGAAACATAGGTCACCTGCGGCAGCTCGCGTTCGAGATCGAGCCACATGTTGTGGAACGCGATGAGGTGCATGATTCCGTGGCAGGTGCCGTGGAGGAACGCGTCCTTGTCCGCCAGCGGGACGCCGAGCCGCTGGGTCACCTGGAACCACGCCGAGGCCAGCGTGGCGTGGAAATTGCGCGTCATGAACACGCAGGGCGTGCGCCGCAGGAGGTCGAGATTGTCCGGCGTCATCGCGTGATACGGGTTGCGCTGGAAACCGGCCAAGTGGGTCCACTCGACGTGATGCCGCAGCCGCAGCCTGCGCTCCGCCTTGAAGACGTTTTTCACCTTCAGGCCGTAGAGCCGGGTCTTGTAGTCGTCGACCAGGAAACGCACCCAGGTTCTCCCCGATTTGGGATAGCTCACGAAGAAGGTCTTGCTGCGCGAAAGGTGGCACGCGCGCTTGCAGAACTTCACATGTTGGATCGCCAAAGCCATGGGTCGGGAGGATGATTCGCGGTGATGCCGGAAAGGTCTAGACTTTCCATCGTGCGGCGCCGGTGCGCCGCATGTATTCGAGTGTCGCGGGCTGCAATTGCCGCGGCGAGTAGCGCGCGCGCCATGAATCGACCGGCGCGGTTTCGATGCGGCCGCGGGTGTGGAAGTTCGGATTGCCGAGCCCGGGCTTGATGTCGGCGGTCTCGGCGAAGGGATCGAGCATCGCGGGGTCGAACGCCAGGCCGAGCATGTCGCAGACCGCGGCCAGTTGATTATCCGGATCGAGCAGCAGGTCCTCGAAAACCATCGTGACGCGCCGCTCCACCGGGACCGATTCGAGAAACGCCCCGATGTTCCGGTTTTGCAGCAGCCACTTGTCTTCCCGCCGCCGCTCCTGGCGGGTGAAGCCGCGGTTCATGAAACGCTGGAGCCGCAATTTGAGCCGGTGGGCCGGGCTGTTCCTGCCGGCTTCGACGGCGCGCCTCTGCACGAGGCGGGATTCCGAATCGATCACGCCGAGCGGGTGCCGCAGTAGGCGGATGTAGCACGGATCGAGCGCGCGCGATTTTTCGAGAACCGCGGTCTCATTGGCGTAAGCGGGGGTTTTGTCCACGATCACCGATCCGTCGGGCGCGCGTTCCAGCAGATTCTGATAGATCGGCAGCGTGCCGGATTCCGCGTAGAGTTTTTCCAACGCCCCGGCATCCTGCGGCAGGCCCAGCCGCGGCGCGATCTCGATGAGGCTGTGGATGGCCTGGGGTTTTTCCCGCCGCCATGTCTTGAAATCCGGGTAACGCAGCAGCCACAGCTCCGAAGGTGCCATGACCGCCGGATGCCGCCCGAGCATACGGGTCAGCAAGGTGGAGCCGGAGCGTTCGGAAGAGAGCACGAACAGCATCTTCGGCCGCGTGGGAGATGGGTTCATGGCGTGTGATGGGTTGTCGCGCCGAGCAATGAGGTCAGTCGCGCGAGATGCGCCTGCGGCGAAAAATTTTCCAGCACCTCGCGGCGGACCTCGGCGAATGCGGATTCGGTTTCCGGTGCGGCGGACCATGCCCGCAGGATGGTGTCACTCAGGGCTTCAGGCGAGGATTCCGCACTGACGAACCGGCTACGATGCACGCCGTAGATATCCTCCACACCCTCGCACGGGTAGGAAAACGCCGGCTTGCCGGCGGTGATGGCCTCCACCAGCGAGCGCGGCAGGCCTTCGCGGAAACTCGGCAGCAGCACGGTTTCGGCGCGTTCCAGCAAGGTCGTGAGGCCGTCGAAATTCCCGATCATCGCCACCCGGCCGCCGAGTTGGCATTCGGCGATGGCCCGATCCATCACCGGGCGGTAATCCGGATCGATGTCGCCCGCCAGCAGCAGGCCGAGGCCGCTGTGACCGGCGTCGATCAAGCTGCGGGTCACCCGCACGGCGTCCGCCTGGTTCTTGCGCGCACCAAGTTTCCCGACGACCAGCAGCCAGCGCGCGACATCCGGAAACGGCTGGAGCAAGCCATCGAGCGCCGCCGCGTCCTCCGGCCTGGCCGGGGGGACGCTCACCGAGTTGAAGAGCACGTGGACGCGGTCCGCCAGCGTAGTGTGGGACTTCAGCGCCCGCGCAATGGTCGAGGACACCGGCAGGATCAGTTCATTTCGGTCGAGCCGGTATTGCAGCGATTTTTTCACCGTGGCGATCCCGTCGCGCAGCACCACGGCGGAACGGCAGCCGAGATGGCGCGCGAGTTGCGCGGCGTGCGGCCCCCACCACATCTCGTTGCTGATCACCCAGTCGATGCCGGACGCGGCGTGCTTGTCCGCGATGCGGCGCATTGCGCGGGAAAACGCCAGCCGCTCGAAAAACTTCCGCCACTCGGGAAGTTTTTCCACGCTCACCGGCACACCCATCTCCGCGCAACGCCCGGTGAACGGTCCGTCGCCGCCGACGATCACGCGCGGGTGCATTTCGCCATCGCCGCGGATCGCGGCGAGCGTTTCCAGCAGGCTGTTCTTGGCCCCGCCGCGGCCGGTTGATTTCTGGACATAGAGCAGCTTCATGTCGCGCACCGCTGTCATGATCCAAACCGCCAGACGACGGCTTGGCCAGAAGATTGACAGCGGCACCAGCGGGCAGTGGAGTCCTGCCAGACCTCCATCACATGTGATGACCACCACCGAATGTTGGATCGACCCCACGCTTGTGAAGCCCATGCGCTGCCATGGGTTGGATGGATTCGACGCATGGATGCGGGTTGCCGCGGGCAGGGTGGTGTCGCACGGCAGGCATCGCCAGGTCGTCCATCTCCGGATTGACGGTGAGTCGTTTTTCCTGAAACGCAGGAGCGGTGAATCCCCGCTGGCAATGGCGGGTCTTCTCCTTCACGGGCGACGGCCGTTGAGCGGGGCCTTGCGCGAGGCCCGGATGCTGGAACGACTTTCATCGAGCGGGTTCGCGGTGATGCAAGCCGCCGCTCATGGCGAAAGGCGCGTGTGGGGGCTGCCGCGCGAAGGATTCCTGCTGGTCCGGGCCGTGCCCGGGCAAGATGTGGCGGATCTCTATCGAAACGCCGGGCTCACAACCCGTCTGGATCTGATGGAGCGGATCGGGCGGCTTACGGGAAAGCTACATGCTGCGGGGTTTTTCGACCACCTGCGCCTCAAGGATCTGATTGCGGGGCCGGGCGGGAAGCTGACTCTGATCGATCGCGAGAGCCGGCATCCATGGGCGAAGCGCTTCACGCGCCGCCATGCTTTGCGGGCGATCGCCAGAAGCGTGCGGCGTACCTTGCGTGATGGCTTTCGCTTCGGGCCGGCCACCATTGGCGCATTCCTCGGCGGGTATCGCGAGGGAGTTTCTTCGAGGTGGCGGGTATCGCGCAACGAGCTGCGAGGGCAGGTGCTGCGTCGTATCCGCCACGAGCTGGGAAGGTGACAAGCGGAGGAATCACGACCGTCCCGCCGCATAGAGCTGCGGGTTGAGCGCGGGGTCGTTGTACATCTTGAACTGGTAATACACCGCGAAGGTCCGCGTGCCGGCGCGCACGGCGTCGAGCAGCTCGGCGAGGCATTGCGTGAGGTCGGCGCGCTGGAGGCGGATGCGGGCGAGCTTTTCGGCGCACTTGGCGCGGTGCTCGTCGGAGGCGTCGTCGCGCTCGGCCTCCTCACGCATGTGGTATTCCTTGAGCGCAAGGATCGAGAGGCGGTCGATGATCATGCCGGGGGTCTCGGAATTCTTCGGAACGCCGGATTCGGCGGGCTGGAGCGCTGCGACGAGCGCCTTGTCCATTTCCTCGATGAAATTGTTGCGCTCCTGGTTGAAGCGATCGATGGCGCGCTTGGCCTGGTGGACGCGCTCCGAGCCCAGGTCGTCGCGGCGGGCGATGTCCTCCTCGTGCCAGAGCTGGAAGTTGCGCAGATGGTTTTCCTGCACCAGGCACTGGAATTCATCGCCGGCGGCGGCGGGCGTTTCCTCGTGCCAGCGTGCCGTAAGGGCGACTTGCAGGGCGGCGGTTTCGGTGGGGTCGAATGACATGGGCTGCGGGTTGGACCGCAGCGTTGCAGGGGATCGGCGTTCCGGGCAAGCCTCGCGCCTTAAAATAAACAAAATTTCTCTTGCTATACTTCTATGATTTTGCAACATGCAGCCGTTGCAGTCTCTCCCCGCATTTGCTTGTCCTGCAACAGTTCAAAACCCCCGAAAACATATCGCTATGAAAGCGACCCCCCCTGCGGCTCGCTATTGCCGCGCTCGCGCTTGGCGCAAATCTCCAAGCGAATGCGGTGAATGGAATGGTGAATGGCGAATACCGCGAACACAACGTCACTGTGGCCCTGAAATTGTTCACCGAAGGCGATGAGCAATTCAAGGAAACCAATAACGGTTTCAAGGCGTCACAGAATATCGTCAGCCAGAAAGTCTCCAACAAGGAGGTGCTCGAAGCCCTCGTCGAGGAGGGCGTCATCGATGAAATCCAGGGCTGGTCCATCAAGGTCCTCACCTACGGGGCCGGCGAGATCGTCGGTATTTACCTCACCAAGAAGAATGAAGACCCCGTCGATGTGTCGGATTATTTCGAATACGACGTCTTCTTCGCGCTTCAGGAATACAAGGAGAAGCTGAAGGAAAACAACCAGGGTGACGAATCCTATGAGGAAACATTCAAAATCCTCGGAACCGGATACCTGGACTTGTTCATCGGCGACTTCAGTACCGACACGTGGAGCATTGTGAAACTCGCCGCCAGGGAATCCTACAAGGAAGACGGCGACGATTTCGAATCGGAGGCCGTCACCAAGAAGGCCAGTTTTGAAAAAACCGTTGGCGAAGCCTATGAAGACGATGAGCCTTTCGGCGTGATCGAGGGATCGATCAAGGCTGGCGAGGGCAAGAAGACGGACTTGGGCAATGATGACTGATTCCCAAAGTCGGCACTGCCACATGCAACGCATGCACTCAGTCCGTGATTGCCTCACTTGACTGATACGACCGGCGATAAGGAATCGTCAAAGCAACCATGAAAAGGCCATCAACTCCCTCGTGTTGATGGCCTTTTCAATTTTCCAACCATATCATCATATCATGAACGCCAGTTTGAAAATGCTTGCGGGATTTCTGGTGCTGCTGGTGTCGTTACTGACAGCGATTTGGATAATTTCGCATGAGCCGCGTCCGGGATCTTCGGATGCCGCTTTGACATCCGCCAGCAAGGCCGAAGCCCGCGTATCGGCCGAAGCCCCCATGTTTCGAGCACGCCCTCACGCCGGCACCCGGGAAACGACAGCCGCGATCGGGGGATCCACCACGATTTACGAAACACCCGCGGCCGCCAAGGATGCCGCGATGGAAAAAATGAATGATGCGGCAACCACCTATGATCCGGCGCAATTGGCGGTGATCCGCCCCTATCTCGCCAGTGCGGATCCTGAACTCAGGGCCGCGGCGGTGGATGCCATGATCGTGCTGGGCGACGCCTCAGCCGGAGCGATGCTGAGGGAGGCTGCCGCCAGGCTGCAATCCGAAGAGGAGGCCCAATCCATGATGGAGGCGGCGGATTATGTCGAACTGCCACCGGCCAACCTGAAAGAGCTAACCAAAAGAGCGGGAGACACTCCAAAGACGGAGGCACCCGCCAAGAGAAAGAAGAAATAGGGATTTGCAGGCGTCATGCGCGCCTGCAAGCCTCGCGTCCGCACATGCCAGAGGGGAAATCCACCGACATCAAACGGCTGCTCGTCATCAAGCCATCGTCGCTTGGCGACATCGTGCACGGCCTGCAAGTGCTGCAAACGGTGACCCGCCAACTGCCGGAATGCCGCGTCACCTGGGTGGCGCGCGACCGCTTCGCCGGGCTGGTGCGTGCCGCGCCGTTCGTGCATGAGGTGGTCGAGTTCCAGCGAAAACGCGGGCTGCGCGGGCTGCTCGATGTGATGAAAAGCCTGCGTGGAAGAACTTTCGATGAAGTTTGGGAGATGCAGGGTCTGCTGCGCTCCGGCCTGATGGCGGCGGCGGCGAATGCCCCTGTGAAATGCGGCCGGCGCGACAGCCGCGAGTGCGCCGGCTTGTTTTGCAATCGCCGGGTGGCCCTGCCGGATGGCAACGGGCCGCACCATGCGATCCGCATTTTACAAGAGTTTCCCAAACGCCTCGGACTGGATGCGGAAATCGCGTTTCCACTCGCATTGAAACCGGCGGAGGAATTCCGATGGTCGTCGTTTTTCGACGGCGATCCGGCGCGGCGCTTCGTGATTTTCACCGACAGCCGCGGCGTGGAAAAGGAGTGGAAAGGCTTCAGCGCGCTCACCCGCTTGATTTTGGAAAACCTGCCCGACAGCCGCGTGGCGTGGTGCGCGGGCGCGCCGACGAAACCCGATTTCGCCGTGCCGGACGGCCGTTTCCTCAACCTGAGCGGCTGCCCGTTCGAGGAAATGCTCGCGCTCGCGCGGCAGCCGTCGGTGTTCATCGGCAACGACAGCGGACCGATGCATCTCTCCGCCGCCGTCGGCAACCGCGTGCTGGCGATCTTCGGTCCCACCTCGCCGGACCGCTTCGGCCCGTGGCCGCCGGGCTCGCCGCGCACCGCGTCGGTCACCGCGCCCGGCGGAGTGCTGGCGGATCTCACGGCGCAGACGGTATTCGATGCGCTGCGCGACTTGTTGGAGAGATAGGCAATCACGTATTGCCGTGCGCGTTCGCAGCGTTACTCTGCCGCCCGCCCATGAGCACCGCCGATCTTTTCGCCAATCACGTTTTGCCGACCTATGCCCGCCTGCCGCTGGCGCCGGTGCGCGGAGCTGGCGCGCGGTTGTGGGACGAGGCGGGAAAATGCCATCTCGATTTCTGCACCGGCATCGCCGTGTGTTCGCTCGGGCATTGCCATCCGCGGCTGGTGGCGGCGATCCGCGAGCAGGCGGGCGAGCTGATGCATTGCTCGAATCTCTATCAGATTCCGAAACAGGCGGAGCTGGCCGAGGAAATCAACACCCACCATGTGCGGCTGCCGGGCAAGCTGTTCTTTTCCAACTCCGGCGCGGAAGCCAACGACGGGCTGATCAAGGCGGCGCGCCGCTTCGGCCACAAGCGCCCGCAGGCGGACGGCTCGCCGCGCTTCGAAGTGCTCACATTCCGGCAGTCGTTCCACGGCCGCACGCTCGGGTCGATGTCGGCCACCGCGCAGACAAAGATCCACGAGGGCTTCGATCCGCTGCTGCCGGGATTCCGCTATCTGCCGTTCAATGATGTCGCGGCGCTGGAAAACGGCATCCGCCCGGAAACCGCGGCGGTCCTGTTAGAGCCGGTGCAGGGCGAAGGAGGAGTGAACGTCGCGACGCCGGAGTTCCTGCGCGCGGCGGCAGCGGTGTGCAAAAAACATGACCTGCTTTTGATGTTCGACGAGGTTCAGGCCGGCTTCGGCCGCTGCGGCGACGCGATGGCGTGGCGGATGATCGCACCGGAAATCGAGCCCGATGCGATCTCATGGGCCAAGGGCATGGGCGGCGGCGTGCCGATCGGTGCGTTCTGGCTCAGCGACCGCGCGATCGACGACGCCGGCACCGCGCTTTCCTCGCTGATGGGCCCCGGATCGCACGGTTCGACCTATGGCGGCAACCCGCTCGTTTGCGCCGCCTCGCTGGCCGTACTCCAGGAAATCCGCGAGCAGGAACTCGCCGCCCATGCCTTGCTGATGGAAGTGCGTGTCCGCGAAACGATCCGCTCATGGAAGCTGCCCTGCATCACCGAGGTGCGTGGCAGCGGGCTGCTGTTGGGGGTCGGACTCGACCCGGCGTGCATTACTACGCCGGATGGCAAAACCGCGGCGCTCACCGTGGTTTCCCAGCTCATGGAAAACGGCCTGCTCGTCCCCGCCGCCGGACCGGAAACGATCCGCCTGCTGCCGCCGCTCAACGTCACCGAGGACGAAATCGACGAAGCGCTCGCCATCCTCGAACGCACGCTGCGCCGGCTGGCCCGGAACGGTTAGATCATCCATCCGTGCCATGACCGCCCAGCCGCTCCACGTCCTGCCGCGTCCGCCGATGGCGGGCGAGTTGGTCCCCGCACATTACTTTCGCGAACTGGATCGGACGGAAATCCTCCGCGACGGCCGGCCGCTGGAAGTGGACCTCGGCTGCGGCGACGGCTCGTTCCTGATCGGCATGGCGCAGCATCATCCGGAGCGCGATTTCATCGGTGTCGAACGGCTGTTAGGCCGCGTGCGCAAGGTCTGCCGCAAGATCACCCGCAACCGGCTGGAGAACGCCCGCGTGCTGCGGTTGGAGAGCCGCTACACGGTCGAGTGGTTGCTGCCGGAAAACTCCGTCTCGCGCCTGCACCTGCTGTGCCCGGACCCGTGGCCGAAGGTGCGCCACCACCGGCGCCGGCTGGTGCAGACCGATTTCCTAACAGCCGTGCGGCGCGTGCTGGCGCCCGGCGGCGAGTTTCTCTTCATGACCGACCACGAGGACTACTTCCGCTGGGCGGAGGAGAAAACCGCGGAGTTCGGCGGCTTCGAGCGGCTGGCATGGGAAGAGGACACGTTTTTTTATCCGAAAACCGACTTCCAGATCCAGTGGGAGGCCGAGGGCAAAACGATGTGGCGGCTGCGTTGCCGCAAGCCGCTCACCGCCTCGTGAGCACCAGCGGCCGGTCTGTTAGAAATCCCTCGATGACCAACGCGCCGTTTTCATCGACCGAGAGCGTGACCCCGCCGGCCTCGCCCTGATCGATCACCTGAATGCCGCGCGACCGCCAGTAGGCGACGGAAGTCGGCGGCAGCCGCTCACTTTCCGGATACGGCGGGTTGCTGGCAACGATGGCCCGCGGATTCACCGCATCGATGAAGCGGTCGCAGAGCGAAACGTCGGTGCGGTTCCGCCCGGCGACGATCACATCGGCGGAGACATCGATTCCCATGTCCAGCATGCGTAGCTCCGTGCCCATGCCGGCGTCGCTGGTGAGCAGGATTTTCCAGCCTCGCCAGTGAAGGCGGAAGACGGCGACGCGTTCATCGGCCAGCGCGTGGCGGTGCGCCGGGTCGGGCAGATGAAGCACTTCGAGCGAGGCCCCGTCGGGAAACGGCAGCTTTTCACCGGCACTGCCATGAATCACCCGGATGCCATGTGGCGGTGCCTGTTCCAACCACTCGCGGTAGGACGGGCTGCGCGCGTAGGACACCGGCAGCCATGCCTGGCGGATCGGCAGCATGCGCCACACTTCCGCGCCGCCGCCCAGGTGACCGCCGTCCGGATGGCTCAGCACCACCGCGTCAGGCGCGATGGCAAGACGCCTCAGTGACGGCGCGACAAGATAGCGGAACGATCCGCTCGATCCGCAATCGATCATGACCGCCGCGCTTTTCCCATCGGTGAAACAGGCGGCACCCGCACCGTATTCGAGATCGTAAACCATCAGCCGCGGGCGTTTGTCCTGACCCACGAAATGATGCCCGCCAGGCAGCGAGGCGAAGCCGCCGGCCGTCATCGCGCACAGCTCGGCGACACCACCGTTGAGGCGGTTCACTCCTTGTGAAACCATGGGCGAAATCGAAAAGACCGCTGCGGAAAACAAGGCCGCCGCCAGCAACGCGAACACCAGCGGCAAGAGCACCAGACTGGCCAGCACCGAGACCGGCGTGACGATGCCGAAATGCAGGATCGTCAATGGCGCGGAGCCGATCCCCGCCGCCAGCGAGACGGCCATGGTGCCCGCCGCCCAGCGCCGCAGCCACAGCCACGCGCGTTGCGGCCGGTTCATCATCTTGTATGGCAGGTACAACTCCGGCTGCGCCATCCAGGCGAAGGTTTTCGTGGTCCATGCCAGACCGATGGCAATGGCGGCCACCACACCGTAGGACAGTTGCACGCCGGGTTGGAACAGGAGGTGCCCGTTCCACAACATCAGCGCCAGCAGCACCGCGCCGAGCGAGTTGAGCAAGTCCGGCCGCCGCCGGAACGCGAAGGCTCCGAGAAACACCGCCGCCATCCACGCCGCGCGCACCGCCGGCGGACCGTTGCCCGTGATCCACGCATAGCCGAAAACCAGCGGGATCAATGCCACCACCGCACGCCGCCGCGGCACGCCCAGCCAAGCGAGAATCAGCCAGCCGATCCCGCCCACCATCGCCACATGCAGGCCGCTCACGCAAAACACGTGCAGCGATCCGCTGCGCCGGAACGAATCGATCAATTCCGGCTGGTCCGGCGGATGCTCGCCGATCACCACCGCACGGATCACGTGCGCGCCGCGCGAATCGTCGGGCAGTCCGGCGGTGACCCGTTCGCGAAACCCTTGGCGGATGCTCGCGCCCAGTGCGGCCAATGGTGGCGTTTCGACTTCGGTGTCGTCGCGCATCGCCCGGAAAACCGCCGCCATCCCCTGCCGCCGCAGCCAGTCGGCGCGGTCGAACTCGCCCGGATTGCGTGGCTCCGGCAGCGGCTTGAATCCGCCGCGTGCCCGCACCCGAGCACCAGCCACCGGCAGTTCGCCATTGCCTTCCCACCAGATTCGCACGCCGGCCGGATCGCCGCTCGACAGTTTCACCGGAGCCACCCAGTAGCGCTCGCTGCCGCGCGCGTCCTCCAGAACCTTGCCTTGAGCGGGCATGCCCACATGCGATGCGGCCACCGACTCAAGCGGCATGCGCGCGGCATCCCTGAGGACGAAAACCGCCACCGCAACCAGCCCGCAGAACAGCCACGCCCAAGCTTTGCGTCGCGATCCGCTTCCCCATGCCAGTGCTCCGAAAACCAACGCCGCCAGCACACCCCACGCCGGATGCACACGCGCTGCAAGCACGCAGACCACCGTCACAAACGCCGCACAAAACAGTGGATGCCGCCTGCAAATGCCGTCCAGCCATGCGCCCACCCGTGTTCCGGAGATCCGCATGGCCCGCGCAATCTCACGGCTCAGCCGCGGTTTTCCGAATCGTCCTCGATCCCGGGCAGTTCGTAGCGGATGTCCTCCGGCGGCGGCGGCTGCACCGAGGCCGCTTGCTGCTGTTGCGTGGCCGCCTCGTCGTATCCCCACTCATGCAGCCGGGTCTTGGCGTTGGCCGAGTGCCGCGTGCGAGGGAATTGCTCGACCACTTGTTGCAGGATGGCCACGGCACTCTCGCGCTCGCCCATTTCCTGGTCATAAAGCTCCGCCAGCCGGAACATGAAATAAGCCGCGTCGTTGATTTCCCATTCCTGGCCTTCGAGCACGCTGCGGATCGTCTCGATCGCTGCCTGCGGGTTCTCCAGGTTGTCTTTGTATATCTTGGCGATTTCCACCCACGGCAGCCGGTTGAGCGGTTCCGCCTTGGCCGCCTCCTTGAATGCCTCGATCGCCGCCTCGTATTCGCCCTGCGCCACCAAGGCGCGCGCGTCGTGCATCACGTCGCGCTCAAGCATCTCCGCGCTGTCGTAAACCGCGTGCGTCACCTTGTGCGCCATCATCGGCAGCACCACGAACACGAACACGATCCCCACCAGCCCCGCCGTCAGGAACGTCAGCAGGATGCCCGTGAAGGTCCGCTCGCCCTCCAGGCCGTCGAGTTCCGTCCTCAATTTCGGCAGCTCCTCGTTCTCGAAGTCGGTTTCCTCCAAATGCGTGATCTGGCGTTCCAGCGTCTGGATTTCCTTGCCCTTGTTGGAGAAAACCCACCACGCGCCCAATACGAGGAACAACAACACCAGCTTGGCAACCCATTTCATGATAGATGCATCTATCCGAGACCGGCGATCGGGAGGAAGGAAAAAATCCGCCGCCCGCTCACATCCGCCGCGCGTTGCGGCCTTCATCGATGAGCTTCCAGAAGTGCTTCGACCCCGCCAGTGCCTCGTCCTCCGCGAGCGGCATCTTCGAGCGGAACAGGAAATCCGAAAACGTCCCCTTGTGCAGCACCCGATGCACGATCACCAGCTCGTCCTTCACCTCGAAGTAAAACCGGTATTCGTCCGCCCGGAAGCGGTAGAGCACCAGCCCGTCGCGCTCGATCCGGCCGAAGCGCTCGCCGTTGAGCTTCTGCAAGTCCTCGCGCGTCACCTTGAATTCCTCCAGCAGTTCGAGCTGCTCCAGGGTGTCGAGCGCCGAGAGTTCGGCCGCGCTGATCTCGTTGAAAACAATCTGCAACACGCCCGCAGCCTAGGCACCGCCCCGACCGCGGAAAAGCGGAAAACTCCATCGACTCCCCCGCCCCGCTCCGCCACCCTCCGCGGCATGGCGAAGATCGGCGAGCGGGCGGAGTTGAGAATCCTGCGCGAAAAATCCTTCGGGCTCTACCTCGATGGCGGCGAACTCGGTGAAATCCTGCTGCCCCACCGCGAAGTGCCGCGCGACAACGTCATCGGCGGCACGTTGAACGTGTTCCTTTACACCGACTCCGAAGACCGCCCGGTCGCCACCTTGAAAAAACCCAAGGCCATGCCCGGCCAGTTCGCCACCTTGAAATGCGTGGCCGTCACCGACTTCGGCGCCTTCCTCGACTGGGGTCTGCCGAAGGAACTGCTCGTCCCGTTCCGCGAACAAAGGACGCGCATGGTGCCCGGAAAATCCTATCTCGTGCACGTCTATGTGGACGAGGCCTCCGGCCGCATCGCCGCCTCGGCGCGGCTCGCGCGTTTCCTCGACCGCACGCCGCACCACTTCAAAGCCGGTGAAAAAGTGGAACTCATCGTTTTTTCCCGCACCCCGCTCGGTTACAAGGCCATCGTCAACGGCACCCACAGCGGATTGCTTTTCGCCGAAGGCGTCTTCCAGCCGCTCCAGCCCGGCGAAAAAACCACCGGCTACATCGCGGCGGTGCGTGACGATGGAAAACTCGACATTTCACTGCACCCGCCCGGCCGCGCCAAGGTCGAGAACCTCGAAGACCGCGTCCTCGCCGAACTCCGCGCCCGCGGAGGATTCTGGGGCATCGGCGACCACTCCAGCGCCGCCGAAATCCACGCCGAAGTCGGCGTCAGCAAACGAGTCTTCAAGCAAACCGTCGGCGCGCTTTTCAAAAAACGGTTGATCTCCATCGAGGAGCGGGGAATCCGTCTGGCGCGGTGAGCAATCCGGACATCAAGGCGAAACTGCGCGAGCTGCCACACCAGCCCGGCGTCTATCTGATGAAGGACCGCCTCGGCTCCATCATCTATGTCGGCAAGGCGCGCGATTTGAAACGGCGCGTCTCGTCGTATTTCATGGCCTCGCGGAAAACGCGCGCCGATCTCAAAACCCGCGCGCTCATCGATTCGATCCACGATTTCGAATTCCACACCGTCCGCAACGAGGAGGAGTCGTTTCTGTTAGAAGGCAAGCTCATCAAGGACTACCGCCCGCGCTACAACGTCTCGTTCCGCGACGACAAGCGCTTCCTGCTCGTCCGCATCCGCATGGCCGATCCCTGGCCGCGTTTCACCACCGTGCGCACGCGACGCGAGGACGGCTCGACGTACTACGGGCCGTTCCCGCATTCCTCCGCCCTGCAGCACACGCTCGATTGGCTCAACCGCAGCTTCGGCCTGCGCGTCTGCCGGCCGGTCCAGCCCGGTCTCAACGATTACCGCCATTGCAACGCCGACATCATCCGCAACTGCTCCGCGCCCTGCACCGGACGCATTTCCCGCGAGGAATACATGGCGCGCGTTGAGGAAGCCTGCCGCATCCTCGAAGGCAAGGGACGGCGTGAATTGTTAGATAATCTAAAGGCGGAGATGGAACAAGCCGCCGCCGACCTCGACTTCGAAAAAGCCGCCACCCTGCGCGATGTCTGGCAAAATCTCGGCAAGACGCTCACGCCCACCCGCCAGTTCAGCCGCGGACGCGGACTGCCCAGCACCGTCAAGCCGCTCGAAGACCTCGCCGAACTCGGCGAGGAACTCCGCCTCGCCGGAGCGCCGCGCGTCATGGAGTGCTTCGATATCTCCAACGTCTCCTCCAACCACATCGTCGCTTCGATGGTTCGCTTCACCGACGGCCGGCCCGACAACCGCAACTACCGCCGCTACCGCATCAAGACCGTCGAGGGCCAGGACGACTTCGCCTCGATGGCCGAGGTGATCCGCCGCCGTTATTCGCGGATTTTGTTAGAGAACCGCGTCGCATCTCCCGACGCGGAGTTTTCCCAGGAATCCCCGCTCGAATCGCTCCGCCGCCTCGCCCGCGACGGACGCGCGAAAATCCTGTTGCCCGACCTCGTCATCGTCGATGGCGGCAAGGGCCAACTCGGCATGGCGGTCAGGGAACTCCGCAAGCTCGGCCTGCACGACCTGCCCGTCATCGGCCTCGCCAAGCAGCACGAGGAGATCTTCCTCCCCGAAAAACCCGACCCCATCCGACTCCCGCACGACCGCGGCGCGCTCAAACTCCTCCAGCGCATCCGCGACGAAGCCCACCGCTTCGCCAACGACTACAACGCCCTGCTCTACCGCCGCCGCATGCGCGAAAGCCTGCTCGACGACGCCCCCGGCATGTCCACCGCCCGCAAACAACGGCTCCTGCGCGAATTCGGCAGCGTCGCCCGCATCAAGGCCGCCACCCCCGACGAGATCGCCAAACTCCCCGGCATCTCCAAAAAATCCGCCGAAGCGATCCTCGATTTCCTCAATAGCCGCACGGCACCCTGAGGAGTGCGGGACTGTGGCCCGCACAGGGTCGCCCGAAGTGCGACCCTCCCTAGTGGCCCGAGCCTACCGGCTCCGGTTCCCGACCAATTTCCCATCCGGAAATTTTGGATGGATAAAGCAGCGATATCGATTGCGTAGGATTTCCCGAATTTGCACCATCCGATTCATCTCCCCTCCCGACACACATCCACAAACCGCTGAAAACCAGAATATCGAAATCCCCGATTTCCACCTTGCGACGGAGCTATCCAAATTCTTAACCTCCATCACTGAAACAATGCTTTGTTCGCTGGAAAATGCCTGAGTTCACCGTCGATAATCTCGAGACCTTTCTTCGGCATATTCCGAGCAGCCACGACATGGAGTGCCGGGTAGCGTTCCGGGGCCAGGAGGCAGACTACCCATTAGTGCCATCGCTTTTCAGAGATGGGCACGCATGCATAGGCAAACAGGCGAATTGGCGATCTTATGAGCAGACGATCATCCGCATTTTCCAGCGAGAGGCTGTTCCAGCTTTGAAGCGTGAGCCAGCGAGCCTCACTGAGTGGATTGCGCTCGCACAGCATCACGGCGTTCCGACCAGAGTGTTGGATTGGTCGTTGAGTCCATTGCAGGCTCTCTATTTTGCCGTCGAATCACTTTCGGACACCGACGGAGTAGTGTGGTCATACTCAGCAAGTTTATTTTGGTTCCAGCCATTTAAGACCTACAAAGAACTCCACGAGATGAACGAGGTTTGTTTTTTCATGCCCCGACACGAGGACCAACGGATGACAGCGCAGGGCGGTTGCCTGACTTTTCACCCGCTCCCGAAGAATGATGAACCATTTGTTCCCTTTGGGCCAGCAGAGCGGGGAGACTTCGATTGGAGCAAGTTCATCATCCCGAGTGGCCTTAAGGAGAACCTCCTGTTTCAACTCGATGATCTCGGAGTGAACGCCCATTCGATTTATCCGGATTTGGACGGGCTGGCTCGTGAAATTCGACAGCGTATCCACCGTTTCAAAAGTCAGGGTGACGATGCCGCAAGAAATAGATTCACCCAAAAACTGATTTAAGCTAACGAAGCGTCGCTCTCAACACCTGCCCCGCCGCGAGTTCAATCAGCCATGACCGTTCAACCTTCAACCCACTGTCGAAGCCTCGCCCTCGGGCAGGTGTGAGAGGACTTCGACGTTGAGAACCATCCAAACGGCTGGGGGAGTTGCAACCGGCATCGAAGATTTCCCCGGGGGTGTCGCGTCCCATCCCATGCATCGGCGGGCGGTCCGGGCCTTGGATTGAAAGGCTTGGTTGCGGGAGCTTTGGCGAAGCCCTGCGGAAACGTCACCCTCTGCCCGCGCGCAGCGCCTCGATGAGGTAGCGGAGTTCCCCGGCGATCTCTTCCTCGGTATCGACGGTCTCCGCGATCTCGCTGCGAATCGCCTCGCCGAATTTCTGTCGCAGACGATGGATCGCGACCTTGGCCGCCGCGCGGGTCATGCCAAGTTGATCGGCGGCGTCGGCCTGGGTGAGTCCCTCGGGTTCGCCCATCAGCCAGGGCTTGAGGATTTCGAATTGACCGCCTTTTCCTGAAGCTTCGAACGACACCCTTACGCGGTCGAGCCCGCGCTCCATCACGGCGAGCGCCCAGTGACGGTCGAACCATGCGTCGTCCGCCGTGGCCCAGGGATCGGCCAGCTGCAGTCCGGGGGAGGTTTCTGAGCCGCCGCTGTCGATCGATTCCACGACCGCGCCTCCGCCGCGTTTTTCGCGGTTCGCATCGCGCCGCTGGTTGGCGAGGAAGTGCTTGAGTGAACCTAACAGATAGGAGCGGAACCGGCCCTTGGCGGGATCGGCCTCTCCGATCCCGGCCCCCGCGAGCAGCTTGGCGAAGAACTCCTGGGTGAGTTCGCGGCTCTCATCCTCGCCGCGGCCCTCCCGACGCAGGAAGCGGAAGACGGGAGTCCAGTAGGCTTCGCAAAGATCGCCGAGGGCGGCACGGGCCTCGGGCGTGTCGCCGCGGGCCCGGCTCACCAAGGTCCAGCGCGTGGTGAAGAACACGGCCTGATGGCGCGGCTTGGTTGGTGGATGCTCGTTCATTTCCAGACCGGGTTCCGGGCGTTATTCCTCGCCAATGCGCTTGAGAGTGACAAGCGCTTCAAGGGAAAGGGTGCCCGTGGCCACCTCCTGCTTGTCGGCGAAACGGGTGGCGAAGGGGATGACCTGGGTGCCCGCCGACTCCAGCAAGATTTCGACCGGATGGGATCCAAAGAAATAAAATCCCCGCAAGTCTTCGTTGCTGGTGAGGAGCTGCCTTTCGCGGCCCGACTGGAACGACGCGGTCATCGCATGAGTGGCGGGCACCGGTTCTTCACCATCGGTGAGCAAAGTGCCGACTTCCAACCGCCCGTGGCCGGGGGAGCCGTTGATCTGCGAGGCGCAGTCCCCGAGGGGAAACTTCCGGATGCTGCCATCCTGGTCCTTCAGAAGCAGTTGCAGCTTTGCCTTCATGCCGGACGCCACGGTGATCTTCCATGTCAGATCCGGCTTACCCCCGCGCCAGGGCACCTCTTCGTCGGTGTCCAATCCGGAGCTGAGCTCCATCCACTGCACCGTCTCGCTCTTCACCAGGTTCATTCCCAGCTCGACGTCTGCAGGATCCGCGCGGCGATCAGTTCCGGAAAAAAAACCGGGAATCACCGCCGCCAGCACCGGTCCGAGGATGGCCAGTCCGAGGGTGGCCAGCACCGTGCCCGTGAGTCCGGGGAATTGCCTTTGGCCGTCCTTTCTCTCCACGCCCCGCGCCCAGCGGCGCAGGCCGCGGATCAGGACGAAGCTGGCCAAAAGCAGCGGGATTCCGGCCAGCAGCACGGCGAGCGACGTGGGGATACCACTTCCCCCGCTGCCTGGCATGGGCTCGGAGAGTGAGAAAAGGATCAGCACCGCCATGACGAGAATCGGCCACGCCACGACCCCGAAGATCGCGAAACCCAGCCCGTCCTTGGTTCCCCCGGATTTCCGGATCGCGCCCAATGCGGACGCGCCGAGAATAAAGCCGATGCACCCCGCGATGGCCGCAGGCAGGCCGATAAGGAACATAGGCGTGCCTGTGATGATGTAGGAGTCCTGTCCTGGCATTCTTGAAGCGTTCACCGACACGTTGATCACAGCAAACACGGCGGTCAGCACGAGGCTGAGACCGGTGAGGATCGCCGAGAGCAGGCTGAACCGCGCCGTGCCGGATTCCACGGCAGCCGGGGTGCTTGGGTGGGAAACAGGCACCGGGCTTTGGTTCAAGGCATCCACCCGGGTGCTGACTTCCTGC
The DNA here is from genome assembly GCA_041686775.1 of Luteolibacter sp. Classification (GTDB taxonomy): domain Bacteria; phylum Verrucomicrobiota; class Verrucomicrobiia; order Verrucomicrobiales; family Akkermansiaceae; genus Luteolibacter. The sequence goes on from JAWLDG010000025.1 coordinate 48,436, forward strand.
GCGGTCTGGAAACGGGCCTGACGTTCCTTTGCCAGCGTGCGTAGCACGATCTCGTCGATCCGTTCGTCCATCGCCGCTTTTTCCGAGGGCAGGGCGAAGCGCCCGATCGGCAGCTCGCCGGTGAGCATTTCGTAAAACACCACGCCGAGCGAATAAATGTCGGCCCGCTGGTCCACGTCGCCGGGCGTCTCGATCTGCTCGGGTGCCATGTAGTGCGGGCTGCCGAGGACGGAGCCCTGGATCGTCAGCGTGACGTCCGATGCCGCGCCGCCGCCGACCAGCTTGGCGATGCCGAAGTCGGCGATCTTCACCCGCCCCTTGGAGTCGATGAGGATGTTCTCCGGCTTGATGTCGCGGTGGAGGATGCCCTCCTCATGGGCGAACTGCAGCGCGGCGCAGACATCCTGCACGAGCGTCAGGGCCTCGGCGGGTTTGAAGCCGCCGGTGCGCATCGCCTGGCGTAGGTTGACGCCATCGACATGCTCCATCAGCAGGTAGCAGTAGGGACCGGCGGTGCCGAAATCGAAGACGGCGACGATGTTCGGGTGGTTCAGGCGGGCGAGCGTTTTCGCCTCGCGGTTGAAGCGCTCAAGGAAGGCGGGATCCTGGGACAGATCGTGCGAAAGGATTTTGAGCGCGACGGTGCGGTCGAGTTGCGGCTGGCGGGCCTTGTAAACCGCGCCCATGCCGCCGGCTCCGAGCAGTTCGAGGATTTCGAGATCGGGGAAATGCGGGGCGATTTCCTCGACCGACGGCGGCGGGGTATGCCTGCCGCCGATGCCGGTGTGAGGCACGGAGGCCGCCTTTTCGAGGGTGCAGGCGGGGCACAGTCCGCCGGGGGCATCGGCGGCGATGGGCGACTTGCAGGTGGGGCAGATGGATGGGGTTGATGGTTGCATAACATCCGCTTCCTGACCCGCGGTGAGGGCGAGGTTACAGGCGGCGTCCTTTTTTTTCAATCATGGCGAGCCTCCCAAGGCATCGGCTTACGGTCCGGAACGCTGGAAACGTCGCCCGCATCAAAGCCGCCACCGCCGATGAAATCGCCAAACTCCCCGGCATTTCGAAAAAATCCGCCGAGATCCTTCTTCATCACCTCCAGGCCCGTGGGTGAAATCCGAGGCACCGCATCACCCCGCCGGCGTCCGGGTTGAGGCTGATCTTCCTCCGCCACGGGGAAAGCGTGTTGAAGATCAACTCAGACGCCGTTTGGGGGCTTGTCCGAGCGCGCCACAGAACCAATCGTCCCGCCGTGTCCGCGCCCGTCATTCTCGCCTCCGCCTCGCCCCGCCGCCATGAGCTGCTGGCCCGTGCCGGCGTCCGCTTCGAGGTCGTCCACTCGCCCGCCGAGGAAATCCACGACGCCGCCATCGATCCCGAGCGCCTGTGCGAAATGAACGCCACCTTGAAAGCCGAGGCCATCGCCGCCATCCGTCCCGACGCCGTGGTCATCGGAGCCGACACGCTGGTGTTCATCGATGGCGAGCCGCTCGGCAAACCGGCCGATCACGACGAGGCCCGCGCCATGTTGCGGCGCCTTGCAGGCCGCGTGCACAGGGTCTGCACCGGCGTCTGTGTCATTTTCCCGGACGGCCTGCGCGAGGTGTTTCACGACACCACCGCCGTCACTTTCCGCCCGCTCGACGATGCGGCTATCGACGATTACCTCAGCCTCGCCCACCCGCTCGACAAGGCCGGAGCCTACGGCATCCAGGAACACGGCGAACGCATCGTCGCCGGCATCGAGGGCAGCTTCGAAAACGTCATGGGCCTGCCGGTGGAAAAAGTCGTGGCCGCACTCGCGCGCCGGCGGTTGTGAAACGCGGCTCGTCTGCTAGCCTTCCGCCGGATGTCCGCCGATCCCGCCATCGTCTTCCAAGCCCGCGCGCTGCGGAAAGTCTATCACACCGGCGAGGTGGACGTCGTCGCGCTCGACGGCGTGGACCTGGATCTGAAGGCCAGCGAACTCGTCTGTCTGCTCGGCGCTTCCGGCAGCGGGAAATCAACCCTGCTCAACATCCTCGGCGGACTCGACCTGCCCACCTCCGGCGAGCTGGTTTACAAGGGCTGGCCGCTCGACGGCTCGCACGAGGACGTGCTCACGAAATTCCGCCGCAACTGTGTCGGCTTCGTGTTCCAATTCTACAACCTCATCCCCTCCCTGACAGCGCGCGAGAACGTCGCGCTCATCACCGGCATCTCGCGCGATCCGATGGACCCACGGGAAGCCCTGGAAATGGTCGGCCTCGGCCCGCGCATGGACCACTTCCCGTCCCAGCTTTCCGGCGGCGAGCAGCAACGCGTCGCCATCGCCCGCGCCATCGCCAAGCGCCCCGAAGTCCTGCTCTGCGACGAACCCACCGGCGCGCTCGACGTCACCACCGGCATCACCGTGCTCGAAGCCATCGAGCGCATCAACCGCGACCTCGGCACCCTCACCGTCGTCATCACCCACAACGCCGCCATGGCCGAAATGGCCGACCGCGTCCTCCACCTCTCCGACGGGAAAATCGTCAGCTCCCACCACAACACCACCCGCCGCCCGGCATCGGAGTTGAAGTGGTAAGATTCGGATGATAAAGCCGCCCACGACTTGTCAGTTGTTACTTGCATACTGTATTGGATATCCTCAGTTTTGTAATTTCGACAGGTTTCGGATCTCGGGCTTCGTCTCCGAAAATATCAAATTCCAAGGTATCGAGTTTTCTTACATCGGCTTCAATGCCTCTTTCCAGGAGATGAAAACCAACCTTCTTGAATTTACGCACTGCACCATTGGAAAACACGACCTCAATATCAACCCAAAGAAGACTTTTGCTGAGGGTTTCTGCTGCTTCAGCGGTAAACACAAGAAACGATGGTGTCCCGGCCTTGTCGCCTTCGTTATTCAGAATCTCGCTCAAAGAGCGCGCTCCTGCCGAAGCGCCAAGCGGCAAATGGGTGGGGATGGAAAATATCACAGTTTGGCAGCACCCGCCTCCTCCGGCAGCTCGAAGTAATGCCTTAACGCCTCCACCGCGCCATCGCCGTGGGCGGCGCGGGTGACCAAGCCGCCGTTTTTTTCCACATGTTCGCGGATTTCCGCCACCGCGTTGGCCGGGCAGGCGGTCATCGCCGCGTGTGTGGGATCGAGCATGCCCAAATCGTTGTGGCTGTCGCCGATGGCGAAACATTGCGCCGCCGAGAGCCGGTGGATGCGGGCGATTTCCGCCATGCTGCTGCCCTTGTGGAAATCGCGGTGGCCGAAGCGCAGGTAGATCGTGTTGCGCTCCCATGACAGGCGCGGCTCCACGTCTGCCAGCGGGATCACATTTCCCATGATCCACTCGATTTCCTCCTCGGTCCGCGCGATCACGCCGGCCGGATCGCCATCGCACTCGAACCATTTCGCACCAGTGTGTTCCTCGATCCGGTGGCGCATCTCGCGCAACAACTCCGCCGCCTCGGTGAACAAGGCATGGATCTCGCGCTCGCAGCGGTGGTTCCACGCCGCGTGCGGCTGCCAGCCGCCGTTGCCATCGGTGAAGTAAATCTCGCGCTCGCGCGCCACCACCCAGTCGGGCAGGAAGGGAAAGGCGCTTTCAATGAATCCCTCCACCAAATGCTCCAGCGAGCGTCCGGTGTTGATGCCCCAAAGGGTGCCGCGGTCACGCCGCAACCATCGCACGAGTTGGAAAAACCCATGCGGCACCGGCGGATCGGACGCCGGGTCGTGCAGGGTGCCATCGAAGTCGAACGAGAGCAGCCCCGTTGGGAAGATGGCCGGTGGCAGCGTTTGCATGCCTGCATTCAAGACCAGTCCCGCCGATAATCAACCTGCGACCGCCGGATGGAAGCGGGTGGAAATCCCCATGCCGGCCACGATGCCCGCCATGCGGTCCGGGTGGCGGCCGTGGGCGATGTGCGTCTCGATGCCGGCATCCATCGCGAATTTCACCGCCTTCAACTTCGACGCCATGCCGCCCATCGAAAAGCGGCCCTTGTCGTCGCGCACATGGCGGAAGGCGTCATCGATGTCCCGCACCTCGGTCACCAGTTCGCCGGTTTCCGGGTCCATCAGGCCGTCCACGCTGGTGAGCAGGATCAGGCGTTTCGCGCCGGCCAGTTTCGCCACGCGCGCCGAGAGCATGTCGTTGTCGCCGAATTTCAACTCCTCCACCGCCACCGAGTCGTTCTCGTTGATGATCGGTAGAATCCGCGGCTCGGCCAGCAGGCGGCCGAGCGTGGAGGAAACATAATCCGCACGCTCCGGCGTCGCCAGATCCGAGGCGGTCAGAAGCACCTGCGCCACCGTCATGTCGAAATTCTCGAACAGCCCGCTGTAGGTCTGCATCAAGCGCGCCTGCCCGACCGCCGCGCAGGCCTGGCGCGTCGCCGTGTCAGATGGATACTCGTCCAGCCCGAACGCCGAAACACCCGAGCCCACCGCGCCCGAGGAAACGAAAAGGCACTTGTGCCCGGCATCCACCAGCGTGGCGATCGCCGAAACGAGATGCACCAGCGCCGCGCGGTCCAGCGTGCCGTCGGCGGATTTCGTCAGCACGCCGGTGCCGGTCTTGATCACGGTGAGGTCGTTTGTCATGCGGAGCGCCGCCGCCATAAGCCGAATCCCCCGCCCGCGCCATCCCAATCTGCATGCCGGGGAGTGGCTGCCTCCTGGCAGCCATGCCACGCACAGGTAGCTTCAAGCCGCCACTGCGATTCATGGCGCTTCCAAAGCGCCACTCCGATGCAGAATATCACCCAAACGCCACACCACCAGCGCCTTTGACGAAAAAATGTCTCACCTGAGACATTTTTTCGTCGAGCGGCCCGGAAGGCTACAGGGCCAAAAAAGAACCCGGCGGAAACCGAAGCACATGGGGGAGAGGATGCCTTCGGGTTCCGCCGGGGTTGTTTTTCCGGGGGGAATCGTCACCTCGTTTCCCCGGGGGGCGGGAAGCTCGCGGCAACGGATGAAGACTATCCCGATTCCGGCCGCAGCGGCATCACGTGAACGCGTGTGCGCGGACGCGGAGGATCGCCGGACCACGCCCGGCTTGTGGATTGACAGCAAACGGCCGGCCGCCATCGTGATTCCGCATTTCAGGAATCGGCATGAGCTATCTTTGGATCTTCATCGGCGGCGGGCTGGGATCGGCGGCCCGCTTCGCCGTTTCCGGCATGGTGGCGCGGCGTTTCGGCGAGACGTTTCCCTGGGGCACGCTGGTGGTGAATCTATCAGGCTCGCTGGCGATCGGGTTCATCGCCGCGGCCACCGCACCGGATGGGCGCTGGTTGGTTTCACCCGGCGCGCGGCAGTTTCTGATGCTCGGCTTGCTCGGCGGTTACACGACCTTCTCCTCGTTCAGCCTCCAGACGCTCGAACTGATGCGCGATGGCGACTGGCTGCGCGCCGGCGGCAACGTGCTGCTCTCCGTGATCCTCTGCCTCACCGGCGTGTGGCTGGGCCACAGCCTGGCAAACGCAATGAACTCCCACTGATCTTAGCCATGCAGGATTCCATCGACGCCGTCCAACTGCGCATTTACATCGGCGAGAGCGACCGCTGGCATGGCCGCCCGCTATACGAAGCCATCGTGCTCAAGGCGCGCGAAATGCAGCTCGCCGGAGCCACCGTGCTGCGCGGGCTGATGGGCTTCGGCAAATCCAGCCACCTCCATACCGCCAAGATCCTGCGCCTCTCGATGGACCTGCCGATGCTTGTCGAAATCATCGACCTGCGGGAAAAAATCGACGCCTTCCTGCCCGAACTCGACCCCATGATTGACGGTGGTCTGGTCACCATGGAGGACGTGCGCGTGATCCAATACCGCGGCAAAGCGGCGGAATGAGTTTGATTCCACCATCATGTCCGTCGGCCCCCACTCCACCACCCCCACGCCGCACCCTGCGCTGGGCATCGATCACGGCGAGGCGCGCATCGGCATCGCGGCGACCGATGATTTCGGCATTTTGGCACACCCCGTGGAAACCATCGACCGCGCCGCGGGCGATCCGGTCGAACGCATCGCCAAACTCGTGGAGATCCGCGGCATCCGCACGCTGGTGGTCGGTTTGCCGTTGCGGATGGATGGCAGCGAGGGCGACTCCGCGCGGCGGGTGCGCGGTTTCACGGCGAAACTCAGGGAGCGCCTGCCCAGTATCCCGCTGGTTTTCATCGACGAATCATTCACCACCACCAGCGCCGCCGCCAAGCTGCACGAAGCCGGCCGCAACGCGCGCCGCCAGAAGGCGGTGATCGACCAGGCCGCCGCCGTCGAAATCCTCAATGCGTGGATGGGCGCTTGAAGCCCCACTCGACGGATCGTGAAACAGTGATACAATCCCGCGCGTTCACTCCCTTGCGCATCATGCTTCGATACCTGCTTCCCTTGCTTCTGATCTCCACCGCGACCGCCTTCGCCCAGCAGGAGGCCGCCACCGTTTTCGTCAACCGGCCGGTGCTCAAGGCCCTGCCGTTGGAACCGGAATCCACCCCGAATCCCGCCGCCGTCCCGCTGGAACCGGGACCCTTGCCGGCTGCGGAGAGCGCGTCGCCACTCGATGAGAAACCGACTGGCGACGATGCGGTGCGCCTGCAGATTTTCCTCGATGAAAACCACTTCGGCCCCGGCGTGATCGATGGCAAACCCGGCCGTTTCACCACGCTGGCCGTGCAGTCATGGAACGAGGTGCACGGTCATCCGATCGACAGCTGGACCGCGGTGAACCGTGCCGCGCGCAAGGCCGTGCCCCATCCCTTCGCGGTGGCCGTGGTGCCGGACGCCGCCAGCGAATGGGTGGATTCCTCGCTGCCCACCAGCCGCGCCTTGCAGGCCAAGAAAAAGCGCATGAGTTACCGGAGTTATGCCGAGTTCATGTCGGAAAGATATCATTGCGACGTGCCCTATCTCGCCGCGCTGAATCCCGGACTGAAGATTTACTCGCTCCAGCCGCGGCAATCGCTCGTGGTGCCGAACGTCACGCCGTTCCGCATCGAGGACATCACGGGCGCCAAACACGAGGCCGATGAAACTCTCAGCAAGCGCCATGTGGTGGTGGACACCAAAATGAACCAGGTCCGCATTTTCGAAGCCATGCCGCAGGCGCTCGTCGTCGCGGAACCGGGAGCGGAACCCGTCGCCGAAGTCACCCGCGCCAACAGCGCGCTGGTCGCCTCGTTTCCCATCACCCCGGGCCAGCCGCAGTTCATCAAACTCGGCACCTACGAGCTGCGCAACATGGTCGAGATGCCGTGGTGGCGCTACGACCAGCAGTTCCTCGACACCGGCAAGCGCAGCGAAAACGCCCTCAACATCCCGCCCGGCCCCAACAGCCCGGTGGGCATCATCTGGAACGGTACCAGCCGCAGCGGCATCGGCCTGCACGGCACCTCCGATCCCGAAACCATCGGCCGCGCCCGCAGCGCCGGCTGCATCCGCCTCGCCAACTGGGACGCCATCCGCCTGCCCAAGCTCATCCGCCCGGGTGCCAGCGTGGAAATCCGCTAAGGGCGCATGCCTTCAAGGGTACGAGGAAGTCAAGGAGGGTCGCACTTCGGGTGCCCCAATGCGGGCCGCAGTCCCCCGCTCCTTGCTAACGGATTGTTAAAATCCGCCCGCCGGCATCGGCGTGAACGCCGGTGATTTCCGGTTCGGCGGCGATCAGGGCGGGGATTTCTTCAGCGGAGACAAGCATCAGCGCGGTGGACCAGACCTCGGCGAGCGCGGCGCTTTGGGCGGTGACCCAAACGCGCTTGCATGGCGCGGCGGGCATGGCTTCGTCGCCATAGGGGTGGACGATGTGCGAGCCCTGGATGCCGGTGCCGGACGCGCTGAGCGCCTGGTTGCACAACTTGATGCGGCGGGATTCCGCATCGCCGGTGAGGTCCACCGGCCACTCGCCGGGGCCGATGGCGAGCAGCGAGCTGGCACCGGCGGCGAGCAGCGCGTCGTCCACGCTCCAGTCGGTTAGAAGGAGCTTGAGTTGGTCGAGCGCGAAGCCCTTGCCGATGCCGCCGAGGTCGAGCACGCGGCCGGGTTCGTTGCAGGTGACGGCGGGGACGTCGGGATGGATGGTGAGCGAGCCGGAAATTTCCGGGGCGGGCTGGTGAGCGCCGGATTTCACATGCTCGATGCGCGAACCCTGCGTGATGTCGAAAAGTCCGTGGGTGCGGGTGTAGGCGTCGAGCGCGAGCAGGAGGCATTGGTGGACGGCCTCGCTGAGATACAGGGTTTCGCCGGCGCGCATGTGATTGATGCGCGAGATGTCGCTGCCTTCGAGGAAGCGGCTGAGCTGGGATTCGAGCGTGTCGAGAAGTTCGATGCACAGCCGCGCGATCCCCGGCGCGCTGTCCGCGGAGAGGCCGCGAAAACGGAACGTGAATTCGGTGCGCATCGCCTCGTGCTTGAACAGGCGCGCATCGGCCAGGGGATCGGTCGGATTCATCAATCGTCGGAGTTCATCCAGAGTTCCCACAGGTCGTTGCGCAGATACATCATCAGCGGCACGTCGGCGCGCAGGCCGCGCGGCAGGGCGGTGTGGGTGGCGGCGAGTGGTTCGTTCAAGGCAGCGGCGGACTCCGGCATGGCGAAGACCAGCGGCATGGTGGTGACATCGGGCGGCGCTTCGGCGAGCCAGCCGGTTTTTTCGATCCCGCGCAGGTACCACGGCAGCGGCCAGTAATCGCGGCCGATGACGAGCGCGGGTTCGAGCGAACCGGCGGGGAGTGTTTCTTTCAACTCTTCCAGCCACTCCTCAAGCCGCTCGACGTTGCGCTGGGTGGGCACGTAGGCGAAGGGATTGCGGGCGTCGGACGAGAGCCGGCCGCTGGCCATGCGGGCTTGTTTGAACTGGGTGAACAGCGTGCCCGCGAGCACCACGCCGGCCAGTGCGAGGACCGGGATGTTTTTGCGCGGAATGAGGCACACGGCGAAACCCGCGAGCAGGCAGACCTGCGCCCACGGCAGGCAGGCGAGCCACGGCGTCTTGTAGGCGATGAGGCTGTAGATGAGGAAATGCGCCGCCGCCGAGTAGGCGAGGAATCGGATGCAGCGCCGCGTGTTGGAAGACATATCACAACGCAGAAAAGTTGTAACATACGCAAGCAGCGCGAGCAGCAGCACCGGCGTGCCGAACCACCAGCGCCCGGCGGATTTCTCCGGCCAGGCGAGCAGTTGCAGATAATAGCCGAAGGGTTTGTCGTGTCCTTGCACGGTCTCGTAAACGAAGAAGGTGCGCACCGAATCGATGATGCCGCGCGGGTTCCGCAGCGCGTCGGTGTAGAAGAAAATCCAGGTGGCGAGAAACGCGGCCAGCGAGAGCAAAAACGGGCGGCGGTAATTGCGCCACGCGTTTCCAACGGAAGCGAAAGTGACATGTCTCCGGTTTTCCAGGACGAGCACCACCGCCGCGACCGACCATGCGATGACGCTGATGGCGAAGGTTTCCTTCACCGCGAACATCAGTCCTGTTAGAAATCCGGCACCGCCCCAGCGCGAGCCGCCGGCGAACGAAAACATCGCCGCCATCCCGAACAGCTCGAGCAGCGGCTCGTGGATGAACATCCGGCTATAGTAAACCAGCAGCGGCGAGGTGGCGAGCAGCGCGGCGGCGGCCAGCATCGGCGCGTGGCCGAAGCGCCGCACGCCGGCCAACGGCAGCAGCACCAGCAGGATGCCGGCGATCGCGCTGACCAGCCGCGGCGTTTCCTTGGTCATTTCCAGCCAGCCGTTTTCGCCGCGGGCGCGGCACAGCGGCATCGTCAGATCGGCGAGCAGCGGGCCGTGGTAGTGCTTGGGATCGAAGTTCGCACCGCCGCTTTCCATGCGCCGCGCGGTGATGCGCGCGCCGGTCGCCTCGTCGGCGTGAAACGGCCGTTCGGCGAGGTCATCCAGCCGCATGAAGGCGGCCGCGGCGGCCACCACGATCCAGCCAATGATCCACGCCACTCGTCTCGTCATGCGCGGGGATACGATGAAAGAATGCTTGTTCCGACAATGTTTTATCGATGCCCTCGCCGCGTCGCATGCCTGAAACTCCCGCCGAAATCCTGCTCGTCGTTCCCGTGTGGAACGATTCGGCGCGGCTCGCGAAATTCGGTCCCGAACTCGCCGCGGCGCTCGCCGCCGCCAGGTTGCCGGTGCGCTGGGTGATCGCCGACGATGGCTCTGAGCCGGATGAAGCGCCGCGCCTGCATGAGCTGCGCGACCGCTTCGCGGAAACCTGGCCGGATGTGGAAGTCCATTTCGCCGAACACCACGTCGGCAAGGGCGGAGTGGTGCGCGAGGCGTGGACACTCGCCCCGGACGCCGGCTGGCTCGCGTTCGTCGATGCCGACGGCAGCACCGGTGCGGAGGATTTCCTCGGCCTGGTCAAACGCGCCATCGCGTCCGGCCACAGCGTGCTCGGCGTGCGCAAGCGCACCGAGTCCACGCGCATCGAGGAGAGTTTCCTGCGCGGGCTCACGCATCGCGGCTTCCTGCTGGCGGTGCGGCTGCTGTTAGGACTCCATGCCATCGACCCGCAATGCGGCGCGAAGGTGCTGAAAGCCGAGGACTACCGGCGCATCGAGCCGCAACTTTGCGAAACCGGGCTGGCCTTCGATTCCGAAATGCTCGCCGCGCTCCAGCACGACGGCGCGCAATGGACCGAGGTGCCGGTCAACTGGGTGGAGAAAAAAGGCGGCAAGATCCGCTTGTTCCGCGACGCCCCGCGGATGCTCGCCGCGTTGTTCCGCATCCGCGCGGCGCACCGCCGCCACGGCGTCCGCCGATCCTGAAACAACGCATGAAATCCGTGCTTTCTCAGCCGTCGATCCGGGCTAGCTTTCGGCCTGTGAAATGGGTTTCCATCATCTGGCTGGCGCTGTGGACCTGCGCTGCGGGCATGTCCCAGGAAGTCGGCGAGGCCGCCTTGCAGTTCATGGAAAAAGCGCGCGACGGCGAACTGGACCTCGCTCCCGGCCGCGACACCGCACTCGCCCCGCAGACGTCCAGTCGCAAACGCAAGGAAATCGCCGGCCGTCTCGAACGCCTCGCCCGCGACATCGGTGACAACACGCTGGAACTCGCCGGCACCCGCGTGGATGGCAGCCTTGCCGCCGCCGTGGTGCGCGCCACCAGCGGCTTCGATCCCTCCAGCATCCGCGTTTTCGCCATCGCGCTGGTCAATCGCGACGGCCGCTGGCTGCCCGCGCCCGTGCCCGCCTCGTTTGAAAACTCCGGCCACGGCTACGAACCCGCCACCCGCCGCAGCGTGGCCGCCTTGCAGGACTGGATGTTGCGCGAGCAGGCGCTCGATATCGAACGCCTCAAGGAGCAAATGGCCGGGCGCATGCGTTCGGAAATTTCCCGCAACCTGCCAGCCGCGGAGTTGCAGGCGATGGACGCCGCGACTGCCGCCCGGCGTTTCCTCGATGCCTGCGCGAGCCGCAAACTCCCCGAAATGCTCGCCCTGCTCGGCGGCCTCTCGCGCGATCTCCCCGAAGACTGGCCACGGCGACTTTCCTCCGCCCAGGCCGCCGCCGCCGGGGACCCTGGTTCGCGTCCCTGGCACCTGCTCGTCTCCAATCACGTCCTGCGCGCCGTGATCGGCCGCGAGGAATCGGACGGCACCACCACCGTCACCGTGGGTTTTCTCGATCCCGCCTTGCGCAGCAGCGGTATCCCCTCGCCGCGCATCGAGCTGCTAAAACTTCCCTTCGTCAGATCCTCCGACGGGATCTGGCGCTGCGATCCGCCGCCGGGATTCTATCAGCCGACCGATGCCGGCGAGGCGATTCCTTCCGACTCGCCCGGCGACGAGGTGATGGACGAGTTCGTGAAACAAATCGCCGCGCTGTATCCGCCACAACCGCACGACGATGCCCGGGCGGCGCTCGACGCGCTGCTCGCCGCGCTTGGCGGTCGCGATCCCGGCGCGGTGGCCCGCATGTTGCCGCCGCCCGGCGACGATCCGGCCGACGCGCGCGACGCTCTGAGCCGCGCCGCGCACATCTGGTGGTCGCTTGCCAAACCGGCCGACCCGCTCCACGCGATCCAGCCGGCGCTGGGAATGGATGGCGAGATCGCCGCCGCGGTCTGCCAGTTTTTCTCGCCGCGCAATCCGGACCGGCCCGCGCTGCGCGTGATGTATTTCCGGAAATCCGAAGAGGGATGGTTCTGGCGGCCGATTCCCGACGAGGATCTGGAAACCGGCATGCGCCAGTGGGTGCGCGACCAAAGCGCGGATCGCGAGGCGAAATGGCGCGAACGGCTGTTGGCCGATTGCGTGCTGCTGGAACGGCTGCCGGAATCCGCCGTGCCCGACGAGGCGGAGGCCGAGCGCGTGGTGCGCGAATGGCTCGACGCCACCCGTGCCGGCGATGTCGAGACCGCACTGCGTCTCACCGCGCGCCTGCCCGCGGAGGACAGTGCGGAAGCCGTGCTTCGCAATCTCGGCTACGAGATCGCCGGCAACCGGATGTCCGACCCCGCGCCGCGTGTCATCCACCGCCAGCGCGTCGGGATCTGGACCGCCGTGGGCGCGCGCACCGTCGCCGGCGAGGAATCGTCGTTTCCCCTCTACCCGGTGATCCGCACCGCCGAGGGGCCGCGCATCCTGATCGAGATCGACCTATTCGCCGCCACCAAACGCAGCCGCGATTTCCTCAACAAGACCGCGCTCGCCCGCCTCGATGGACAACCTCAGCAAGCCGTCGCGGACTTGCGCGAGCTGCTCCGCGAGCACGAGAAACGGGTGGCGGAAAAAGCGGATTGAGCCTAACAAACCCGGCATGGATACATGGCAGACAGCGGTGAATTGCGTGACGGAGTGCCTGCGGGCCGGCGTGCGGGAATTCGTGGTCTGCGCCGGCGCGCGCAATGCGGCGCTGGTCGAGGCGCTGGCGCGCGCGGAAACGGCGGGCCGCGTCAGGTTGTGGCGGCATTTCGAGGAACGCAGCGCCGGGTTTTTCGCGCTGGGCCGCACGATGGAAACCGGCCTGCCCTGCGCGGTGGTGACCACCAGCGGCACCGCGGTGGCCGAGCTGCTGCCGGCGGTCATCGAGGCGTTCTATCAGGCGCGGCCGCTGGTGGCCGTCACCGCCGACCGTCCCGCCGCCTTCCGTGGCAGCGGAGCGCCGCAGACGATCGAGCAGCCGGGAATCTTCGGCGTTTATGCCTGCGATGACGGTTGCGACGCATGGGATGGAAAACGCCCGCTGCATCTCAACGTGGAACTCGACGAGGACTTCGAGCCGGACGAGCAGGACTTCACCGACGCCGCTGCCGGGGACTTCGCTCCTGTTAGAGAACGGCTCGACGTTTCCGGCCTCGCCCGCTGGCTGCGCGAGGATGCTTATCTCGGCCTCGTCGTGATGATCGGCGGACTCGAAGCCGAGGACCGCGAGGAAGTCTATCATTTCTGCCACGATCTGGCGGTGCCGGTCGTCGCCGATGCCGCGAGCGGCCTGCGCGAGGCGCTCGGCGGACTGGTGCTGCACGATGCGGACCGGGTGTTGAAAGCGAAGCCGCCGGGAAAAATCCTGCGCCTCGGCGAAGTGCCGGGCGGGCGGTTCTGGCGCGATCTGGAGAACCTGCCGGAGGTTTCCGTGTGGTCGGTCTGCCGCAACGGCCTGCCCGGGCTGGCGCGGGATTCGATGGTGACGCACGGCGCGCCCGACCGTATGATCCGCGCGCTCGGTGGCGTGGACAAGGCGGACGACGCGCTCGACCTTCTGCGCGGCAATTCCGCGCGTGCGGCGCGCATCGATGAACTGCTGGAATGTTATCCCGACAGCGAACCGGCGATGGTGCGCGCCGTCTCGAATTTCGCCGCGCTCGGCGACGGGGTGTTTCTCGGCAACAGCCTGCCGGTGCGCGAGTGGAACCTGTTCGCGCAATGGAGCCGCCCGATCGCTTCGGTCCGCGCCAACCGCGGGGCGAACGGCATCGACGGTCAGGTTTCCACCTGGCTCGGGTGGTCGGCCGACATGGAGGACAGCTGGGCGCTGCTCGGCGATCTCACCGCGCTCTACGATGCCGCAGCTCCCTTCGTGCTCGGCCAGCTTCCGGCCGCCAAACGCACGCTCGCGGTGATCCATAATCACGGCGGGCGCATTTTCGAACGCCTGCCGCGGCTCGCCGCGATGAGTCCGCGCGCGGCGGAGTGCCTGACGAACCCGCACGACGCCGATCTGGCGGGGCTCGCGAAATTGTGGGGCATCGCCCACCTGCGGGTGCGCACGGCGGACGATTTCGACGCGCTGGCCGCCGGGCGCGAGGGCACGCTGCTGGTGGAACTCGCGCCCGACTCACGGCAGACGGCGGCGTTCTGGCGCGATTGGGACCGCATGCGCCCGTGAGCGCGGCTCAGCGCGGCGTCATCGTGATGCGCAGGCGGTCGTAGCGGTCGCTGGGGCTGAACAGCCAGCCGGGCTGGCGGTCGAGCAGCTCGTAGCCGGTGAGCATGAACTCGGGGAGAAACTGGTTGCTGTTCGGATCGTAGGCATCGCGGCCGGTGTATTGGCCGTAGATACGATACTCGTAGTTGTTGTCGTGGCCGTAGCGCGCGCCCGGCGGGCCGTCTTCCGGCAGGCGGTCGGGAACGCGCTTGCGGTCCTCGCGCATCATCACGAGCTTGGCCCGGCTGGCCGGCTGGCGCGGCTCGCGCAGGTATCCCCAGAAGCGGGTTTTTTCGACGTAGTAACGACGTCCGTAGTAGAAGTTGCCGGTGGGCTCGGAGGCGATTTTCGCGTTGCGCTCCTCCACGGTGGGTCCGCCGAGGTTGCCGGGCCCGGACATGTTTCCGCATTGGCAGAGCAGCGCACAGAGCGGTGCGAGCAGGGAGGTTTTCCAAAGCGGCGCGGACATGGCGGAAAATTGGCGGACACGCCGCGGCGCGGCAAGCGCGGAGAAGTCAATCGTCCGAGCGATCGAACGGCTCGTTGGAAACCACCCAGTCCTCGGCGAGCACGCGGGTGATTTCGAACTGTCGGTCTTCGGCGGCGGACGGCCGCACGAGTTGCAGGGTGGCGCGGATGATCTTGTTCTGCCGCGTAGTTGCCGGCATGCCCTCATCTTGCTGCTCGGGGAACATGCGCTGCATCGCCTCGTCCTGCGGCGAGCCCTTGCGGGAATAGCCGATGAGAATCTGGTCGATGTCCGGCGAAGCCATGCCGTAGCAAGACCAGCGGGTGTCATCCCGGAACGGGCCGTTGTAATAGGTGTCCTTTGCGAGGATCACGCGCACCACTCCCTGCCCGCCGTCCTCGGCGAGGATCTTGTCCCACGGCGGACGGGTGACCCGGGCGAAGGCCTCGTAGTCGATTTTCCAAATACCGGAATCGTCCGGCGTGAGAAACGCGAGTCTGTTGCGCGGCTTGCCGTCGAGTTCGCTGACCACAAGCACGCCCTCGAGGAGCAGTCCGTTGGCGTCCATGCTGCTGAGCCATTGGTAATCGCGGATCGGGCCGTCGTTCTGCTCCATGCCTGCCAGGAAACGGATGATCGTGTCGGGCACCGTTTCGCCACGGCGGAAATAGGCCATGACTTGCAGCGGATCGCGCGCTTGCAGCGCCGTTTTCACCAGCGCGATCGCTTCCTCCTGGGAGGGGGATTTGAATTCCGAGACCTTGTGGCGTTGGATCGACGGTTCCAAGGTTCCGGCGTTCGCCTTGCGGCCCATCTGGCCGCTGAGCCAACTCCACATGAAAAACCCGAGCACCAGGAATGAAAAAACGAAAATCAGGATGGACCAGGCCATGATGGCATTGCGGCGGTGCACACTGACGGCCCTGCCGTGGCGCTCGCCGCGCTTGCGGCTGCGGCGTTCGCCTTTGGGTATGCCTGTGCCGGGAACCCGCGCGACACGGCCGATGTTCGGCGCATCGCCCGCCGCCCGGGAGATCTTTGCGGCCCGCACGGAGCGATGAATGCCATGATCTTTCACTTGCGGGATTTCCTAAACACCGAACCCCGGCCCCGCAAGCACGGACGACGAACGATCATTCGCCGGATTTGACCGGTGCCACGCCCGTTGCTAAGGAATCCCGCCCATGATCCGCGAAATCGTCCAATACGGCCATCCCGTCCTGCGCCAGAAATGCCGACCCGTCACGGTGGTGGACGAGGCGCTGCACGAACTGGTGGCCGACATGCTCGAGACCATGGCGGACGCCAATGGCGTGGGGCTCGCCGCGCCACAGGTGGGCGAGGACCTCCGGCTCGCGGTGGTGGATGTGTCGCACGACCCGCAATGCGTCTCGCTCCTCAAGGTGAACGGCCAGGATGCGGAACTGGCCTCGATCATGCCGCTCGTTTTCATCAATCCGGACCTCACCTACAGCCGCGAAAAGGAGAGCGAGATCGAGGGCTGCCTGAGCATCCACGACATTCGCGCCGAGGTGCGGAGGCCGGCGGCGGTGATCGCGCGGCTGCCACAGCTCGACGGTTCGATGCTGGAAATCGAGACCGATGGCCTGCTGGCGCGCGCCATCCAGCATGAGACGGATCACCTCAACGGCGTGCTGTTCGTGGACCGCATCAGCGCGGTGGCCAAGGTGTCGGTGAAAAAACGGCTGCGCCGGCTGCTGGAGGAAGCGCCCGTCGACTGAGAATTTCCCCAGTGCGTGCTCGACTTGGCGTCGCTCCGGGAGTTGGATCGCGGGCGGCGGCAGGACGGTTCCGCATCCATCTTCAACCCAGCATTCCAGACATGAACAGCAACCGAGGCATATTCGAAGCGTTTCCGGGGGAAACGGACAAACAGGCGGATTCGCCGTTCACACCTGCGGAAACGACACACAGCGCGCCTTCCAGCCCGTTCGCCACCGCACCGTCCGAGTCCTCGCCGTTCGCCAAGGTGGGCGAAGCCGCGGCTCCTTACAAACAACCCGAGCCCGGCAAACCCGCAAAACTTCCGGAGCGGCGCAACCCGGAGTCGCCATTCACCATGGCCGAGCCCTCTGAGGGGTTCGGCTTCGACGCCCCGGCTGGTGGCCCGAGCCCGTTCACGCCCGCCGAACCGGTTACGAAACCCGCCGCCACACCGTCGTTCGCGGCGCAGTCCCCGGCACCGGCACCCAGTCCGTTTCCGCAGTGGGGGCAGCCCACACCGCCCGCGCAGGCGTCGCCGCTCGCGTCATCCGGCGCGGCGCGTCCGCAAGAAGCGGCACCCGCCGCCTCGTCCGCGGATTTCGTTTCCGATTCCTCGTCGATCCGCCAGCTCGAGCTGCGCGCGATCTTCGGCGTGGACCGCGAACTGAGCGCGGAGGAAATCCTGCAACGCGCACGCTCGCTGCCCGGCGTCCGCGGCATCGTGCGCGTGGGCCAGGCGGAAACGGCCGCCATCGAGAGCCTCAAGAACCTCGTTCCGATGCTCGGCCTCGCCGGCCCGCTGAAACTTTACGCCGGCAATTCCTTCGTGGAATTCGTCCGCGAGGGCTCCGTGCTGCTCGCCGTGCAGACCGACCGCGGCTTCGCCCCCGGCGTGCGCGAGACGCTGATGATCGTGGCGCGCGAGCTGGGCAAGCTCGCTTGATCCGTTCTCAGCGTTCGATCGCGCCCTCGATGGCCGCGCGGGTGGCGTCATCGGCGGCGTCCAACCATGCCTCGCGGGTTTCCGCCGGCTGGCTTGCGAGCACGCCGGCCGCAGTGGCAAGTGCTTCGCTGCGGAGGCCCGGATCCTGCAACGAGCCGAGCCAGCCCATCGCGGTCGGTGCATCCGCCGCCAGCCATCTGGAAATCACGGTTTGCATGCCCGCCTTGCGGAAATTTCCGGCGGGAAACATCGTCAGCCAATCGGCCGCAGCAGCCGGCTCGCTTGCGGTCCAGTGTTGCAGAACCTGCACGATCGCCACGTCGCGCTCGCGGCCCGCATCGCCGCTATCCGCCAGCATCGTGGCGGCGCGGCGCGGGTCGCTGTCGGCGATCACCAGCGCGATGCGTGCCTGTGCGAGTGCGGTTTCGCGCCCGCCGCCCAGGCTCGCGGCCCATGCCAGAGCCGCCTCGGGATCGTCATGGGCCAGTTGCATCGCGAGATGCCTTACCAGTGGCGTCCGTTGTTCCGTGGCATCCGCCGGCAAATGCCCGAGCGCCTCGCGCGCCACCGCCAAGTCCTCGGAAACCGCACGCCAGGCGAGCGCGGCGACCGCTTTATGACGCGCGCCCGTGTTTTCCATCGCCAGCGCTTCGAGCAAGGCGGTGCGCAAATCCACCTCCGGCAGATCCTGCCGGTCATCGTTTTCGCTTTCGCGCGGCTGGCTCGACCGCGTCGCCGCCGGGCCATCCGCGCGTTCATCGTGCTTTTTTTCGCAGGATACCGGCAACCACAGGAGCGGCAGAATCCACCAGGCCCCGCGCAGCAAAAACCCCGCCGCGGATCGCGTCCGCGCGGGGTGGGGTTGGTGTTGGAGATCGATTGCCGACATGCGCGGTCATTGGCCCCAGGTGATCACATCGTCGGTAGGCTTGTTGTTGTCTTGATAATCGGCACCACGGCTCCAAACCGCGACCCGGCGGCCATTCAGTGTTCTGCCCCCGCTCATCACACCACTGGGAATCTCGATTTTTTCGTCGAGATCCAGATCAAGCAGTACGAAATACGGTCCGCCCCATGGATCATAGAGTCCTTCGATGGAGTTGCCGCCCTGAGCGTAAATCAGGCCGTTTTTGTCGTTCTTGCCTTCCTTGACCGAGAGGAAACGGATGCCGCGCGGGTTGAGCGTGTCGTCATTGCCCAGCAACACGTTGAGGAAACCGGTGTCGTTGTCGGTTTGGATGGGAGCACCATCGCTCGATCCCTCCTTGGGCATCGTGCCGTAGTCGTTGTAGAAATTGTTCACGGCGGATTCGAGCGCGGTGGCGGTGGCCAGGGCGGTCGTCTTGCGCGCTTTCTGGATCGCGGCGTTCGCGGCGGCGAATCCAGCCGAGGCCAGCACCGCGATGATGGCAATGACGACGAGCAGTTCGACCAGGGTGAAGCCTCGTGGATGGCGGAAAACCGATGATTTCATGATGGTTAGGTGTGTGGGGTTTTGGTGGTGAATGGCGATGCGCCGGACGCTGTGTTTACATGCTAGTTACGCGAGCGCCCGGTCCCGCGCAACACGGAATTTGCCCCGCCCCGCCATTGCCCGCGCGGTCAGTCGAAGCCGTCGGTTCCGGCAGGCAGCTCGGTGAATTTTTCCGCTCCACGGATTTCCAGCGAGGTCCATGGCATGATGGACGAGAGCGCGACGGCCATCGGCGAAGGAGAAAGATCATCCGCATCCGCCCCGCGCAGCGCGTCGATCGTGGCGGTGGGATCGAGACGGTTGAGCGGATACATCGTGTAGCCCGCACCGATGTCCGCGCCATCGCTCTCACGTATTTCGAAATGCAGGTGCGCCGGGTAGTTGCCATTGCCGGTGCCCACCGTGCCGATCCGCGCGCCGCGGGAAACGAGTTGGTCGCGCGCGACATCGATGCGGTCGAGATGCGAATACATCGCGTGCAGCATCCGATCGTCCATGGCGCGATGGGCGATGATCACGGTGTTGCCCCAACCGCTGGATGGTTCGCCGGCGTAGATGACCAGTCCGTCGGCCACCGAGAAAACCGGGTCGCCGAGATCGCTGTCCATGCCGCCGATGCCGTTGAGGTCGTCGCCGGTGTGGCGGCCGCCGCGCTTGTCGTTCATCTCCCAGAATTTCTGGGCGTTGTAGGTGAGCGCGCCGTGCTCGGAGCCGAGCGGCGGGTCGAAACGAAACGCTGCGGGAATGCGAGCCGCCTGCCAGGCGGAAAGCATGTGGAAACGATGATCGGGCGCGCCATTTCCCGGCATGGCCAATGGCGTGTCCGCATCCTGGAAGCCGATCTTCTCGCGCGGCGCTTCCTCGGTTTCGTGCCACAACACGTATCCCACCATTCCCGCCGCGACGGCCAGCGTCGCAAGAATCAGCAGGTTCGAGGTGGAGTCGCGCATGCGGGGAAAGTGAAGAGGGCGGCATGCGACGGCAAGCGAACGGTTTTCCGCCATCCATCTTTGACAATCCGCACCCCGGCCGACAGTTTCGCGCCGCAACCCCACCCCAATTTCGAATCATGGCCTACGATCTCATTGTCATTGGTGGCGGACCGGCCGGCTACGTGGCCGCCATCCGCGCTTCGCAGCTCGGTAAAAAAGTCGCCTGTGTCGAGGCCGACCGCGCCGGCGGCACCTGCCTGAACTGGGGCTGCATCCCAACCAAGGCGCTGCTCAAGAACGCCGAGCTGTTCCACACGCTCTCGCACCGCGCCAAGGAGTTCGGGTTTTCCTTCGACAACCTGCAATACGACTGGTCGGCGGTGATCGGCCGCTCGCGCAAGGTCTCCGACCGCCTCGCCGGCGGCATCGAGTTCCTGTTCAAGAAGAACAAGGTGGATTACGTGCGCGGCCACGGCTCGGTCGTCGCGCCGGGCAAGGTGGAGGTGACCGCGGCCGATGGCAGCAAGTCGTCCGCCGAGGCCAGGCACATCATCATCGCCACCGGCTGCAAGACGCGCGAGATGCCCGGCCTGCCGTTCAACGGCAAATCGGTGATCGGTTCGAAGGAGGCGATGGTGCTCGAAAAGCAGCCGAAGAGCATGATCATCATCGGTGCCGGGGCCATCGGCGTCGAGTTCGCCTACATCTACAACGCCTATGGCACCAAGGTGACCTTGGTCGAAATGATGGACCGCCTGGTGCCGGTGGAGGACGACGAAATCGGTGAGGCGCTGGAGAAATCGTTCATCAAGCAGGGCATCCGCTGCCTGGCCGGCCACAAGGTCACCGCCACCAAGGACCACGGCGACCGCGTGGAAGTGACCGTCGAAGGGCCCAAGGAAAACGGCACGATTTCCGCGGACGTCTGCCTGATCGCAATCGGCGTGCAGCCGGTCTTGCCCGGCGGCGAGCAACCGAAGCTCTCCGAACGCGGCTATATCGAGGTGGGCGACCGCTATCAGACATCGATCGATGGCGTGTATGCCGTGGGCGACATCACCGGCCCGCCGTGGCTGGCGCACACCGCCTCGTTCGAGGCGATCCAGTGCGTGGACGGTCTCTATGTGGAAGGCCACAAGCCGCGCAAGGTGACCAATTTTCCCGGCTGCACCTACTGTCACCCGCAGGTCGCTTCGGTCGGCAAAACCGAGCGCGCACTCAAGGAGGCGGGCGTCGAATACAAGGTCGGCAAAATACCCTTCGTCGCCATCGGCAAGGCGATCGCCGCCGGCGAGTCGGACGGCTTTGCAAAACTCCTCTACGGCAAGAAACACGGCGAGCTGCTCGGCGCGCACATCATCGGCGACAACGCCACCGAACTGATCGCCGAGATGGGCCTTGCGCTCGACCAGGAACTCACCGCCGAGGAAATCCACGCCACCATCCATGCCCATCCCACGATGAGCGAGGTGATCCACGAGGCCACCCTCGCCGCCGATGGCCACGCGATCCATTTTTAAGCGGCTGGGGCCGCAGGGCGATCAAGCTAGGGAGAGGAGTTTTTCGCGGTAAGTGTTGTCGAGCAGGGCGTGGCGGCGCTTTTTGGTGAGGCTTCCCTTGAGGGCTTCATCG
>JAWLDG010000026.1:0-65354 GCA_041686775.1 Luteolibacter sp.
GTGTAATACATGGAATGAGCAGAGGGTGGGAAGACGGCCTGAATCAAGCATTCTCAGCGGCCTGCCATTCGTAGCTTCCGGTCTTGTGCCGTTGCATGGTCCACGTAGGGCTGGTCCGGAAGCGAAGAATGGTCGCGCAGGCCGAAGGGATCGGCTGGGTTGGGGATGGCGAGGAGGATCTGGATTTCCTGCCCGTTGAGTGCTTTCGGAAGCGAGCGGGCCTGCTTGCGTGGCAGGTCGAGGTCTGCAGCCGGGTTGGCGGGGATGGCTCCGGAGCGGCACAGCAGGCGAAGAAGCGTCGGACGCAGCCGAGCCCGGCGAGCTGGGTGTTGGTGACCAGCGGCTTGCCGCCGCGCGGGCTGCGGTAGTGGTGGAGGAAGAGCTGGTAGGCTTCCAGATCGGCACGGGTGAAGGCGGCGGGATCGTCCGTGCCTCGCCCGTCCGCCCATGCGGTGAACTGGCGCAGCGCCCAGCGGTGGGCCTCGATGGAGGCCTGCGAGTAGGCACGGGCGGTGAGGTAAGCGAGAAAGGCGTCGGCGTGGGTGGCGATGCCTTGGGGCGTGCGTGCCTGCGGTGTGGCTGCGCCGCCCTTGCGGCGTCCGCACATGGCGCTGAGGTTGGGGAGTCCGGGTTTTGATGCTCCCCGCCGGTCGCACCCCTGCGGGGCACGTCGCGTGTGCTCCTGTCCATGTCGCTCCACTCCATTCCTGCCATCTATCAAGTGGAAGGCGAGAGGGTGATCGTTGCCCAAGCCAGGTCACTACGATGACTGATGGCGGAAGGCATCGCCAGAATGCACGCCAACGGAATGCAGGGTTGCGGCGCGCCCTGTCCGGGCTTTCACTTCCCCCCGCCCGCCGTGCGGGTCATGCGACCATGTCCGAGAGCCTGTTCAGCCCGATTGATGAAATCATCACCGAGATCGCCGCCGGCCGCATGGTGATCTGCGCCGACGACCCCTCGCGCGAAAACGAACTCGACCTCATCTGCGCCGCCTCGCTGTGCACCGCGGAAACCGTCAACTTCATGGCCGTGCACGGCCGCGGCCTGATCTGCGCGCCGCTCACCGCTGCCCGCACCGAGGAACTCGACTTGCCGCAGATGACGCGCCGCAATTTCGAGGGCCAGAAAACCGCCTTCACCGTCAGCGTCGATGCCGCGCATGGCATCAGCACCGGCATTTCCGCGGCCGACCGCGCCCACACAATCCGCCTGCTCGCCGATCCCGCCGCCGGTGCCGACGCCTTCGTCCGCCCCGGTCACGTGTTTCCACTCCGCGGCATGCCCGATGGCGTGTTGCGCCGCGCCGGCCACACCGAGGCCGCGCTCGACCTCACCCGTCTCGCCGGGCTGCCCGAAGCCGCCGTGATTTGCGAAATCATCAACGACGACGGCACCATGGCCCGCGTGAGCGACCTCGCCGCCTATCGGAAGCGCCACGGCCTCAAGGCCTGCACTATCGCACAGCTCATCGAATACCGCCGGCGCTCCGAGAAACTCGTCGTCCGCGAGGAAACCATCAGGATGCCCACCGACTTCGGCGAATTCGATTGCCACCTCTACCGCGTCAGCACCGACGGCAGCCACCACCTCGCCCTCAGCCGCGGCCCCATCGATCCGGAAAAACCCACGCTCGTCCGCGTCCACTCCGAGTGCCTCACCGGCGATGTCTTCCACTCGCAACGCTGCGATTGCGGCGGCCAGCTCGCCGCCGCGCTCGAACATATCTCCAAGGATGGCGGAGTGTTGTTGTATCTCCGCCAGGAAGGCCGCGGCATCGGCCTGCCCGCCAAGATCCACGCCTACAAGCTCCAGGAGCAGGGACTCGACACCATCGAGGCCAACGAAAAACTCGGCTTCGCCTCCGACCTCCGCGACTACGGCATGGGCGCGCAGATCCTCTTCGACCTCGGCGTGCGCCGCATCCGCCTGCTGACCAACAACCCGAAGAAAGTCATCGGCCTCGACGGCTACGGCCTCGAGATCACCGAGCAGCTCCCCATCGCCCTGCCCGCCAATCCCCACAACGAGAAATACCTCGAAACCAAGCGCACCCGCATGGGTCACCGCCTCTGAAGTGGCGCGGGCATCCTGCCCGCCGCCTCTACCTCCGGTCTTCCTCCACACCCACGATGCACCTACGTCTCACGGATCAGGAACTCGCCACCCTCGTGGAAATGGTCAGCCTCGCCGCCAACGTGGCCTCGTGGAACCACAAGGACAACGCCTCCGAGAAAATCGCCGAATTCGAGGACCTCGAAAGCAAGATCCTCGAAAAAGCCGGCCACTCCGGCCTCGCTGATTGGGTCGAGTTCGACGAGGAATCCCGCCGCTTCCGCATCCGCGAGGAAATCGAGCAGCGCCTCTTCTACAGCGAGTGCTACGAGGAATTCCGCAACGAAAGCTTCTGGGATGAACTCGCCATCCGCCTCGCCGACCGCGACCTCGCCCGCGCCATCGGCCATCACGCGTGGGAAAAACTCACCGAGGAGGAACGCCGCGCCCGCACCGCCTCGCTGGAAAAACGCTACTGGGACGAGTTCAGCAAAAACGGCGTCGAGCGCGTCATCGTCGTCGCCCCGCCCGGTGAGGGGTGACTTCGCCAACCAAATCAAAAATCCGAAATCCACAATCGTCATTCGTCATTCGGCCTGTAATCCCCGCCACTGAACCAATACATCGTCCTGCCCGAAATCATGAATACCCCGAGAATACCCCACTTGCCAATCGCGGTGCTATTCGCAGCCCTGAGTGCGATATCAACCGCGTTCGGCATCGAAGACACACCCAACAACCGCCTCCTTGAGGCCGAACGCTATTTGTTGGCCACTCCGCCGCAGGAAATGTTTTCGGACATGGCGGAGCAAATGGCAAAGAACATGGCCGAGCCGGAGCGGGAAGCATTCAGGACAATGATGACGAAGCATCTTGACGTTCCCAAGCTGACCGAGGCCATGAAGGAAGCCATGGTCAAACACTTCACAGCCGAGGAACTGAAAGCGCTCGCGGACTTTTACGGGTCCGAGGTCGGGAAATCCGCAATGAAAAAATTCGGAACCTACATGTCCGAGGTGATGCCCGCCATCCAGGCGGAAGTATTGAAGGCGCAGACCAAGGCAAACCGCGAACAGGCCGAATCAGGCGGTGGCGGACAGCCGGCCACCCGACCCGGGGCGGAATGAATCTCTTGATTTCAACCTTCGACCCTGTCGCGGAATGGCAAAACAGCCAGTTGGTCAAAGCAGGTAAGCCGAACATGGATTAAAAATAGGTGATTCACCTAACCGAAAATAAGTGAAGGCCCCCGATGTCAAATTCAGGGCTCCTGGCCTTATGCTTGCGCGAGGTGCAAATTGACGCATCTGAAACCATCAAAGTCATGAAATCACCCAATTGGAGCGCAATGCTCTTCGCCGCCAGCTTTTTGCTCCTGCCAAATCTCAGTGCGGCCACCTTGAAAATACTGAATCCGGCAGACGGATATAATGGATTGAATTTACCTTCTAACGGGGATGTCTCGACTTTTGCCAGCATCCTTGGCAATGATTTCGATACGATTGTCTCAGGGAGTCTTGGAGATCCGTCATACCTCTCCGGTGCCGATGCCCTCATCGTCAATTTGGTCGATATCGATAATGCTGGAGGTTCCTTCTCGGCGGTTGAAATCGCGACATTGACCGGGATTTTTTCCGGGACGACGCGAGCCCTGGTTTTTTTCGAGAACGACTACTGGACCGGGACCAATAATGTCCTTGCCGGGCTTCTGGGCGGATCTTACCTCGGGCAGATTACGGGTCTTGTCTCTATCATTGGATCCTCCGCTTTAAGCACGGGGATCACCGGCTCGATCAACACAGCTGCTGCGGGGCAAATTTCCGGCGGAGAACAAGTGGTGGGGTCGGTGCTCACACTCCGGGGGCCTGAAAGCAATGTCATCCTGCTTGGTGATGTCAACATGTTCGATAACGTGCGCATCACGGGCAACAACCTGTTGCTTGCCCAGAATGTTTCCTCATTCTTGGCCGTACCCGAGCCGAGCGCGGCCATGCTGCTGTTGGTCGCTGGCGGTCTGTGTTTCCGGCGGAGGCGATAACTTTAGTCGCTCAGCGTCACGCAGAAGATGAACTATCCGCAACGATTCCGAGCGGGGCTTTTGGTTGCCTCCACAGAGCAGCCAATCGCTCCATCGGCATGAGAAATTTTTCGGCACTGACTCTTATTCGCGGGACGGACTCATCCGAGTACGGGTGACCCGGACCCGACAGGCCGGCTCTTCGCCGCGGGCCATGGCGACCTTGCCGGTACGCACGCTCTCGATGATGTTGAACTGCGAAAACATCGTCACCGCGGCGTAGATCTTCGGGCTGTCGCCGTTGATCATGACGATCATCGAGGTGGGCGTGAGGTCCACGGTCTTGCCGCTGTAGTGTTCGCAGATCTGCAATGCGCACGAGCGCTCCTCTGGGAGCAAAGCAGCTTGATAGGATCATTTCCTTCGGCACCGGGTTTTCCCAATGTCTGGGGGACATGCCGCCCAGACGGAGGTGCAGCTTGAGAGACCAGAATTCATTGCCCGTTTGGAGAGCAATCGGACGCGTTTCAGCGCAACTCCCAAGAATGCCCGTCAGACGTGAATAGGCCGCAAAACTTTATTTATCAAGGATTTGCGGCTGATTTGACTGGAGGCGGAGGCGGGAATCGAACCCGCGAATGACGGTTTTGCAAACCATTGCCTTACCACTTGGCTACTCCGCCGTTGCGGGTTGTGAGGGACCGCGCGGGGGCGATTGATTACGCGCCGGGCGAGGCCGTGTCAATGCCCGGTTTGGGGGGAAATCGGGGCGGGCGGCTCAGATTTCGCCGCGTTCGTCTCGTTCGAGCTGGATGCGGTCCTCGAGGTTGCGGGCCTTGACGCGGTGTTGGCGCTTGGCCCAGCGCTCGACGGCCATGCGGCGTTTTTCGGCGCGTTTTTTCAGGGCGGCGATCTCGTTTTCCAGGTTGAGGAAACTTTCGTGGCGGGCGGGATCGAGCGCGCCGGATTCGACGGCCTCGCGAATGGCGCAGCCGGAGTCGGAGCGGTGGCCGCAATCGGCGAAGCGGCAGGCGGCGGCGAGTTCCTCGAGGTCGGCGAAGCTTTCGCGCAGGGTGGCCTCGTCGGTCCACATCTGGATTTCGCGCATGCCCGGGTTGTCGATGAGCATGCCACCGCCGGGGAGCGGGACAAGTTCGCGCGAGGTGGTGGTGTGGCGGCCCTTGCCGGTGGTTTCGTTGACCTCGCCGGTCCACTGCCATTCCTCTCCGTAGAGCTGGTTGACGAGGGTGGACTTGCCGACGCCGCTGGAACCTACGACGCACATCGTAATTCCGGGCTTGAGATGTTGTTTCAGGACCTTGAGTCCCCCGCCCCTGAGCGCGCTGGTGACGTGGACTGCGGCCTGGTCCCAGAGCGCGGCGATTTGCGCGGCGGCCTGTTGGTTTTGTTCCTTTGGAAACAGGTCGGACTTGTTGACGAGCACGAGCGCGCGCGCGCCGCTGCGGCTGATGAGTGTGAAGTAGCGCTCCATGCGGCGGAGGTTGAAGTCCGGGCCGGCGTCGGTGACGACGGCGACGATGTCGATGTTCGCGCCGATGACCTGAGCCTGGCTGCTGTTGCCGGGCATTTTGCGGGCGAAGCAGGTGCGGCGCGGTAGCATGGCGCGGATGACATGGTCCTGGTTTTCGCCGCCAGGCTCTACGGCGACCCAGTCGCCGACGGCGGGCAGGTCGGCATCGGTGGCGGCCTCGTGCCAGACTCGGCCGGAGAGGACGACGTCGATTTCCTCGCCGCCTTCGAGGAACGCGCCGAAGTTGATGGGCGTCTCGCGGATGAGACGTGCGGGCACCCAGCCTTTGGCGCGGAAGGGCGCGAAGGCATTTTCGAAACACGGGCTCCAGCCGAGATCCTCAAGCGTCATGTGGCGGCATCATAGCGGAAGATGCAGGTGGCGGAAGCCCGGAAAGCCCATGGCATGGAAGCGCGGGTTCGAATTCCGCCTTTACTTCCGAATGCGGTGTGCGGAGAAATGCGAACCATGAAAAAACTGTTCGTCATTTCCCTGCTGCCGCTTCTCCTCGCCTCCTGTGCCCAGGACACACTTACCGGTGATACCGTCTCGCGTCACGAGGCGGGCCGGGCGCAGGATGTCCGTTTCGGCACCATCACCTCGATCCGCCCGGTGAAAATCGAAGGCGGCACCACTGGCGGCACGCTCGTCGGTGCCGGTGTGGGCGGGTTGCTTGGCAATCAAATCGGCAGCGGCTCGGGCCGCACGGCGGCCACCGTCGGCGGCGCACTCGCCGGAGGCGCGCTGGGCTCGCATGCCGGTCAGAACCTCACCTCGCGCCCGGGACTCGAAATCGAGGTCCGGCTCGAAGGCGGCGGCCGCCTCTCGGTGGTGCAGGAAGACAACCCGCGCGAGACCTTCAATGTCGGCGACCGCGTGCGCGTGATCACCGGCGGCAGCGGTCGCACCCGGGTGGCTCATTGAGCGACCCGGACTGAGCGGTCGGAGAAACGCCCTCAGCGTTCGCCGGCCAGCGCGTCCATGAGGTAGCGCGACGGGCGGAAGTTCTCGATGAGGATTTCCTCCTGCGCGCCGCGTTTCATGCGCACTTGGCGGATGTTGAAATTCGGCGTCTTGTGCGGTGCGAAGAGAATGTCGTCGTGGGTCGAGTTCTCGTGCTTCTTGAACATCGATGGCAGGATGTCGCCGCCGAGATGATCGTCGCGGCCGGTGGCGAGGTGGCAGGTGCCGAGCACCTTCTCGTCCTGAATGTCCGCACCGGATACCGGCAGGACCTGGGTGCCGAAGCCGAGTTCGCCGAGCGTGCCGGTCATCGGATCGTCAGCGAGGCGGGCGTTGTGGGCGTCGATGGTCGCCTGGTTGCCCTCGATGAGGGTGGAGCGGAATATGCAGCGGTCGGCGACATCGAGCACGCCGAGCGTGCCGTCCTCGTATTTCATGGGAAACTGCCCGCGGGCGTCGGTGGGGACGAAATAGACCTCGCCGGCGGGCAGGTTGGCGATGTCGGGCGTCTTGCCGAGGCACAGGCCGTGCGACTTCTGTGCTTCCTGGCCGTTGAGTCCGAGCCAGGCGGTGAGGATGCGGCCGTCTTCGAGTTCGAAGTCGATCTCGACCGAGTCCGCCCGGGTCATGGCGAGGCGCAGGCGCTCGGCGTCAGCGGATACTTCATGATAGTCCACGGCGAGGCCGGAGTTGAGGATCACGTCGTTGAGACCGTGCATGGTCGCTCCGCGGAAGCCGAACTGTTTCGCCTTGGCTGTTAGAGGCGCGGTGGCGGAGAAGGTGGAGATGCAGAGGATGAGGTCGTAGTTCGGATAGATATCACGATCGAGCGAGAGGTGGTTTCCGGCGGTGTCCCAGACGTCGTCGGCAAGGTCGAGGTTCGAGCCGTGGGTGCGGCGGTAGGCGAACATTTCCCCGCCCGTCATGCCGAGTTCCTCCATCGCTCCCCGGTGCAGGCCCTGATAGAAATGGAGGTGGGCGTTTTTCTGGACGGGGAAGCCGTCGCGGTTGAGGAAGGCGAAGTCCTTGATGAGATCCCAGGGCTCGTCGAAATCCACCAGGATGCAGACGCGGCAGCCTTCGGTGGGGTCAAACACGGTGCCGAGCAAACGCACGAGATCGAAGGGAGTAAACTCGCGCTTTTCCGGATGGAGCAGTATATCTTCAGACAGATAATCGGGCAGGGTGGCAATGGCTGTAGCGCTCATGGTTTTCGAGATTATGCCGGATCGATGACGCCGCAAGGGGCGTTTTGGACAAAAAAACCTGCCCGCACGGCGGTTTCAATCGTCGCCGCCCTCGGCCTGCTTGCGCATCTCGGCGAGCGTCGCGGACATGTCTTCGAGCGAATCCCACAACTCGCGCACCACATAGACCGGCGCGTCGCAGCGCACCGCCACCGCGAGGCAGTCGGACGGCCGCGCGTCGAGTTCGATGATCTTGCGTTCCATGATTTCATTTTCCGCCTCGATGATGAGGCGGGCGTAATAGACCTCGTCCTCCATGCGCACGATCACCGCGCGCGTGACCTTCGCGCCGAAAGCCTCAAGCGTGTGCAGATAGAGATCGTGGGTGAGCGGCCGGGCGGGCATCTGGCCGGCCAGCGCCGCATTGATCGAGGCTCCCACGCCGGGGTCGATGAAAAACACGATCACCTTCTCTCCGTCGCCGAGAAACACCGCGCAGCCCGCCTGGGTCGGCATCAGCGCGATCGGTTCCACTCTCACAAGGTCGGCCATCGGCGTCAGCATCCTCCGGCGGTCGCCGGTTTCCAAGGAGAAATGGGGGTGGCCGGATGTGTGTCCATCCCGAGGCTCCTATCGCAGTCATGCGATCAGTGCATGGACTACCTTGGCGGGTTCGACGCCGGTGAGTTTGGCGTCGAGGCCCTGGTGCTTGAAGGTGAGGCGCTCGTGGTTGATGCCGAGCTGGTGGAGCATGGTGGCGTGGAGGTCGCGGACATGGACCGGGTTTTCGACGGCGTTGTAGCCGAATTCGTCGGTGGCTCCATGGACCATGCCGTTGTGAACGCCGCCGCCGGCGAGGAACATCGAGTAGCCCTTGATGTGGTGGTCGCGGCCGGTGCCCTGGGCCATCGGGGTGCGGCCGAATTCGCCGCCCCAAATGACGAGGGTGTCCTCGAGCAGGCCGCGGCGCTTGAGGTCGCGGATGAGCGCGGCGGTGGCCTGATCGACGAGCCGGGAGGCGGTCGTCATGCCTTTTTTCAAGTCGCCGTGATGGTCCCAGCCGCGATGGTAGAGCTGGATGAAGCGCACGCCGCGTTCGGCGAGGCGGCGGGCCATCAGGCAGTTGCTGGCAAACGATCCGTCGCCGGGAGTGCAGCCGTATTCGGCGATGATGCGCGGATCCTCCTGCGAGAAATCGGTGAGTTCCGGGGTGGCCATCTGCATGCGGAAGGCGAGCTCGTATTGGGCGATGCGGTCGGAGATGTCGGGGTCGTCCACGACCTTGGCGTGGTCCTGGTTGAGCTGGTTGATGGCCTCGACGAGTTCGGTTTGGCAAGGCGTTGAGACACCGTCGGGCGAGCCGACGTAATAGACGGGATCGCCGATGCTGTTGAGTTTGACGCCCTGGTATTTTCCGGCGAGGAACCCGCTGGACCACTGGCGGGCGGAGATTGGCTGGGCCTGGCCTCCGCCGACGCTGGTGAGGACGACGAAGCCGGGAAGGTTTTCGTTGTTCGATCCGAGACCGTAGAGCAGCCACGAACCGATGCTGGGGTAGTTCGGGCGGATGGTGCCGGTGTTGAAATAGGTGTGGGCGGGGTCGTGGTTGATCTGCTCGGTGACCATCGAGCGGATGACGCAGATTTCATCGGCGATGCCTTGGATGTGCGGAAAGAAGTCACTGATTTCGATGCCGCTATCGCCGCATTTCCTGAACGCCGTTTGCGGCCTGAAGGCGGTGAGCGCCTTGCCTTGGAGTTGGGCGACCGGTTGACCGGCGGTGAGCGACTCGGGCATGGTCTTGCCGTGCTGGCGTTCGAGTTCCGGTTTGTAATCGAACGATTCGAGGTGGCTCGGGCCGCCGGCCATGCACAGGTGGATCACCCGCTTCGCACGGGCGGCGTGGGTCAGGAAATGGGTTGGCATGCCGCCGGCTTGCCGCGAGTTGGCGGCGAGCAGACGGGGGCCGGCCATGGTGCCGAGGGCGAGCGAGCCGAGCGAGCCGAAGGCGCTGGTGAGGAACTTGCGGCGCGTCTGGCTGAGCAGGCAGCGCTCGGCATGGGCGCGGTCGAGCAACACTGGTTCGAGGCGGGGTGGCGGAGTCATGGCGGAGATCAGTTGCGGGTGAGCGTTTCGTGCAGGTTGAGGACGGCGCGGCAAACGGCGGTCCATGCGGCGACTTCGGTGGCGTCGAGATCAGTGGCGGGCAGGGCCTCGCCGACGGCGGCGAGTTGTCCGGCCTCGTCGGGCGCGGACTTGAAGCGGGTGCGCTGGTTTTCCAGCAGCTCCTGGAGCGTCGCCCGTTCGCTGGCGCGGGGCGCGCGGGCGAGAACCACGGAATAGAGATGGTCGAGGCGGGCGGCGTCGGTTTCCTCCCCGCGGAGGAGGCGGGCGGCGAGCACGCGGGCGGCTTCGACGAAATCGGGTGCATTGAGCGTGGCGAGCGCCTGCAGCGGGGTGACCGAGATCATGCGCTGACCGGTGCAGGTTTCGCGCGAGGGCGCGTCGAAGCTGACCATGAGCGGATGCGGAAACATGCGCTGTGCCCAGGTGTAGAGGCTGCGGCGGTAGAGGTCGGCCCCGGTGCTGGTGGGCCAGTCGCGGCGGGGGAAATTCAGCGGCTCCCAGTGGCCGTCGGGCTGGTAGGGGAAAACGCTGGGACCGCCGATGCGGTCGTCGAGCAGGCCGGAAACCGCCAGCGCCTGGTCGCGCACCGCTTCGGCCGGCAGTCGCAGGGCGGACTGGCGGGCGAAAAGCTTCTCGTTGGCGGGATCGATGATGGCGAGATCCTCGCGGGTATCGGCGGACTGGCGGTAGGTTTCGCTGGTGACGATGAGACGGATGAGATGCTTGAGGTCCCAGCCGCTCTCGCGGAATTCGACGGCGAGCCAGTCGAGCAACTCCGGGTGGGTGGGCGGTACGCCCTGGCTGCCGAGTTCGATGGCATTGGCGGAGATTGGCGTGCCGAGGAAGCGGCCCCACAGGCGATTGACCATTGCCCGGGCGGTGAGTGGGTTGTCCTCCGACATCGTCCACTTGGCGAGATCGAGCCGGGTGAGACGATTTTCCTCCGTGGATGCCGGTCCCTTGAGAAATTCCAGCACCGCAGGCAGCACCACCTCGCCGCTTTCGTCCTGCCAATTGCCGCGGGCAAGCACGCGCACGGTGCGGGGGACATGGCGCTGGCGGGTGATGACGACGTAGGGGACGGATTTCGCCATTTCAGCGCGCTGTTCGAGGATTTTTTTGAACTCCTCGCCGTATTCGGGCATTTTGCCACCGGGCAATGGCGGGCGGGGATCGCGGCTGGCGAGATGTTCCTCGACGCGGATGGCGTCGGGGTGGGTGCGGAGGATCGCCTGGTAGGCTTCTTCGACTTCAGCGACTTTGGCGGCCTGCCCGTCGTTTTCCGGCAGGAAGAGGATGGGGTGCTTGAGGCCGGGGTAGCCGCGTTCCATGCCGATGATGGCCTGGTCGATGTCGGCGAAAAACGCGGCCATGGTGTAGAAGTCGCGCGCGCCGATCGGGTCGAACTTGTGGTCGTGGCACTCGGCGCAGGAAACCGAGGAGGCGAGCCAGACGTCGGAGTAGTTGGCGACGCGATCGGTGTTGTAGATCGCCTCGTATTCCTTGGGCTGCGCGCCGCCTTCCTCGGTTTGCAGGGCGAGCCGGTTGTAGGCGCTTGCAACAAGCATGTCCTGCGTCGGCTCCGGCTGCATCAGGTCGCCGGCGAGCTGCATGATCGTGAAGCGATCGAATGGCATGTTTTCGTTGAGCGAGCGGATCACCCAGTCGCGGTATGGCCAGACGGATCGCGGGTTGTCGCTGTGGAGGCCGATGGTGTCGGCGAAGCGCACCAAGTCGAGCCACCACACCGCGAGGTGTTCGCCGTAGGCGGGATCCGCCAGCAGGGAATCGACGAGGCGTTGATAGGCGTCCGGCGATTCGTCGGCCAGGAATGCGGCGGTTTGTTCCGGCGTGGGCGGCAGCCCGGTGAGATCGAAGGTCGCGCGGCGCAACAGCGTGCGGCGGTCGGCGCGCGGCGAGGGCTTGAGGCCATGCTCGTCGAGCCGGGCGTGAATGAAGCGGTCAATTGGATGGGTCGCCCATTGGGGATCTGAAACCTCCGGCAGCGCGGGACGCTCGGGTTTCACATACGCCCAGTGGGTTTCATAGACAGCTCCCTCATCGATCCAGCGGCCGATCAGCTCGATTTGCTCCGCAGTGAGCGATTTGTGGCTTTTGACCGGCGGCATCGGATCCTCGCTGTCGATGATGCGTTTCCAGACCTCGCTTTTTTTCCGATCCCCCGGGACGATTGCGGCATAGCCGCCGCGGTCTTCGGTGGCGAACTCATACAGATCCAGCCGCAGATCCTCGCCGCGATGCTCGGGATCGGGACCGTGGCAGAAGATGCAGTTTTCCGAGAGTATCGGACGGATGTCGCGGTTGTAGGAAATCGCCATCCGCGCGCTCACCGGCACATCGCCGATGTCGGAAGCGGGCGTTTCCCGATCCATGGCAGTGGATGTGGACGCCTCGTGGCGGCGCTCGCCGCAGCCGGAGAAAAGCAACGGGACGGCCGCAAGCAGCGGGACGGCGGATATCGGACGGAGCTTCATGATGCTTGAATGAAATTGCCGCAGGCTTCGCGCGAAACGGCCAACGGTCTCATACGAGGCACATTTCCGGATCTTGCGGACACAGGATGAACCATCATGGCCACGCTGGCAAGGGGTGGCGGAGCCATGCATTGCAGGATGATTCCGTGGTGTGAATGCACTCCGGAAAAACAAAACACCCGACTTCCGCCGGGGAAGCCGGGTGTTTTGGGGAATGCTTGCAGTGCCGCCTTACTTCGAGCTGGAGATCAGGCTGGCCTGGCTGGCGCCTTTCTTGATCTTGCTCTGCTTGATCCAGCTCATGGTGGAGCGCAGCTTGGCGCCGGTTTTTTCGATCTGATGCGCGGCCTCGGCCTTGCGAATCGGGTTGAAGCGCTTGTAACCGCTTTCATACTCGGCGATCCACTCCTTGGCGAACTTGCCGGACTCGATCTCCTTGAGCTGCTTTTGCATGCGCTTTTTCACCGAGGCGTCGATGATCTTGGGGCCGACGGACACGTCGCCCCACTCGGCGGTTTCGGAAACCGAGAAACGCATGCCGGCGATGCCCTGCTCGTTCATGAGGTCCACGATGAGTTTCAATTCGTGGAGGCATTCGAAGTAGGCCATTTCCGGTTGATAACCGGCTTCCACCAGCACTTCGAAGCCGGCCTTCACCAGCGCGGAAGCGCCGCCGCAGAGCACGCACTGCTCGCCGAAGAGGTCGGTGACGGTTTCCTCGCGGAAATTGGTTTCAAAGACACCGGCACGCGCGGCGCCGATGCCACCGGCCCATGCGAGCGCGGTCTTCTTGGCATTGCCGGTGACGTCCTGGTGGATGGCGATCAATCCGGGCACGCCCTTGCCGGCGAGGAACTGCGAGCGCACGGTGTGGCCGGGGCCTTTCGGCGCGACGAGCACCACGTCGATGTCCTTCGGCAGTTTGATCGTTTTGAAGTGGACGGCGAAGCCGTGGGAGAAGAGCAACGTCTTGCCCTTCGTGAGGTTCGGCAGGATGTCCTTGTTGTAAACCGCGGGAATTACCGTGTCCGGAGTGGCGACGAAGATGACGTCGGCCGCTTTCACCGCGTCGGCGGTGTCCATGACCTCGAAGCCGAGTTTCTTGGCGACCTCGCGCGACTTCGACTTCTTGTAGAGGCCGATGATGACCTTCAGACCGCTGTCCTTGAGGTTGAGCGCGTGGGCGTGGCCTTGCGAGCCGAAGCCGATCACGGCGAGGGTTTTCTTTTTGAGCGGAGCGATCGGGGCGTCCTTGGTGGTGTAGATCTTCGCGGCCATGGTGGTGCGGGATGGGGTTGGATGGTTGGAACGCACGGTCGTTCGGACCGCGCGGGCGGGCAACTTGCGCGGCGCGGGGCGGTGGGTCAAGCCGCATTGAAACAGAAGACGCCGGGTCCGCTGACCTACGCGGGTGCGGGCACGCCATCGCGTGATTCCGGAGCGGCCGGAAATGAGATATCACTATTCCCGTCGCAGCGAGGCAGCCCCCCAAGCCGAGCGGCGACATTCCCCCCACCCCCCGACAGAGCCGGCGGATGCTGAAGCCCCCCCCCACTTCATCATCCGCCGCTTCGTTTTCACGGGGCTGGCCTTTCACCTCGATCCGGCAGCCGCTTCCGAAATCGCCGCTTCGATGGCACGCAGCGCAAACCCGATTTCGTCGACACTGACGCAGAGCGGCGGCATCAGAACGATGGTATCGAGTATCGGGCGGGTGAGCAGGCCGTGGGCGCGGGCGGCATGGCAGACGGCTTCACCGGCGCGGCGGGCGGCGGGAAATTTCGACCCGTCCGGCTGGCGCAGTTCGATGCCGGAAATCAAGCCACAGTGGCGGACTTCGTGGACGCATGGATGTCGTTTCAACGCGGCCAGACCGGCGCACAGGCGCTCGATTTTTTCCGGCAGAAAATCCAGCACGCGCTCGTCGCGGAAGACGTCGAGGCTGGCAAGGGCGGCGGCGCAGCCAAGCGGGTTGGCGGTGTAACTATGGCCGTAGTAAAACGCGTTTCCCGCAGGGCCGAGAAACGCCCGGTAAACCTCCGTCGTGGTGAGCGTGGCGGCCATCGGCAGGGTGCCGGCGGTGAGGCCCTTGGCGAGGCAGAGGAAATCCGGCGTCACGTTTTCCCGCTGGCAGGCGAACATCGCACCGGTGCGGCCGAAGCCCGTCAGCACTTCGTCGAGGATCAGGTGGACGCCGGTTTGATCACACCATTCCCGCAATTCTGCGAGCATGCCGGACGGCCACGGGCGCATCTCGTTGACGCCCTGGATCAAGGGTTCGATCACCACGCCCGCAAGTTCCGTGGCGTCGAGTTTGTCCAGATCTTCCAACGACCGGACATGCGTGACCGGATAACCGAAACCGCGGAAGCGCTCGAAAAACCGGCCCACACCACCAAGCGAAGCCGCGCCGAGCGTGTCACCGTGATAGCCGTCGGCGAATGCGGCGAAGCGCGTGCGCCGCGGCTCGCTGGTTTGCATGCGGAATTGCACAGCCATTTTCAGCGCGCACTCGATGGCGGTCGAGCCGTTGTCGGAATAAAAAACGCGTTCGAGCGTGCCCGGCGGGAAAAACGCGCAAAGCCGCACAGCGAGTTCCGCCGCCAGCGGGTGGGTGAAGCCGAGAAACGAGACGTGCGACGATTTTTCCAACTGCGCGCGGATGGCGGCGTGGATCGCGGGATGCGCGTGGCCATGGAGGTTGGTCCAGATCGAGGAATTGCCGTCGAGGTATCGCCGCCCCTCAGAATCCCACAGCCAGACACCCTCGCCGCGGGTGAGCACGATCGGCTCGTGGTCCGGCGCGCACCACTCGGCCTGCCGCGTGAACGGATGCCAGCAGTGCGCCTTGTCGGCCTCGATCCAGCGGCGGGTGTCGTCGCGCATTGCGGCAAGTATGGCCGCGCGCGGCGGACGGCAAAGCGCAAAGCCGCGGCGGGCGCGGGCGATTCCGGTGATTTTCGTAAATTTGGATTTGCGACCCGATGGCCGGGTTTGCAGAGTGCGGGAGCATGTTGTCTCACACGACTCTTCCATCTCTCCGCTGGCTCATTCCGGCATCCGCCGCCGCGATGCTGCTGGGTTCCTGCGCCAATCAGAACGGCCTTGCCTCGAACGACCCTTACGGCACCGGGCCCTTCGACGCCGACGGCAACTACCGCGAGGACTGGGCCGACGATCCGACGAAATGGCGCCGCCCCGGCAGCCGTCAGAAGCCGCAAAAAGAGCCGCCGCTTTTCGCCGCCAACGACCAGCCGCCGGCGAATGCCACACCGCTGCCGCCGTCCCGGCCGACGCCCACGGTGACTCCCAAGCCGAAGCCGAAACCCAAGCCCAAACCGCAGCCGGTGCGCTACACCGTCAAGAAGGGCGACTCGCTCTACGTCATCGCCCGCCGCAACGGCACCACGGTGGCTGCGCTCCAGCGCGCGAATGGCATTTCCGGCTCGCTCATCCATCCGGGCCAGCGGCTGGTGATTCCGAAATGACAAGCTGCGGGAAGGATGCCCCCGCCACACGACGCGCATGGACATCCTGCGGAAAAACCTGCTGATCCTCGCTTCGGCGGGATCGGGTAAAACCTATCAGCTCGGCAACCGGGTGATCGGCCTCGTGGCGCGCGGCGTCGAACCGCAGCGGATCGTCGCGCTCACGTTCACGCGCAAGGCCGCCGGCGAGTTCGCCGACGCGGTGCTCACCAAGCTCGCACAGGCCGCCTCCGATGAATCATCCACCGCACGCCTGCGGGGGGAAACGGGCGTGGCGGACGCGGATTTCGCCGAAACGCTCGAACGCGTGGTGAAATCCCTGCCGCGGCTCACACTGGGCACGATGGACAGCTTCTTCGCGCGCGTGGTGCGCGGTTTCCAATACGAGCTGGGCCTCAGCGGCGGAAAATTCGATCTGTTGGAAGGTCCGCGCGCCGCGGCGGTGCAGGATGAATTGCTCAACTCCGTGCTCGGTGGCGATGCCTTGAGTGCGGGCGATGGCGAGCGGTTTTTCCATGCCTTCCGCCGCGCCACCATCGGCCGCGAGAACCGCGGGGTGATGCACGCGCTGCGCGGATACGTGCGGTTGTGGCAAGACCGCTATCGCGCGGACCGGAAACTCGAATGGGGACCGCCGCGCATGGCCGAGACCGAGCCGCAGGAATGGGAAAAACGCAAATCCGCGCTCGCCGCCATTCTGATCGATCAACTCGATGCAATTCATTATACCGACAAACGCCAGCGATCCGCTTTGGAAAAAGCGGTGCTCGCGCTCGAACAACACACCATCGGCAGCGGCAGCCTGTCGAAGGCCGGCAAGTTGTTGGAAGGCATCCTCGCCAATGCCGGCGGCTCAGGCGCTCTAACAATAAGCCATTACAAGGAGTTCACCGTCACCGGCGCGGCGGCCGGCGCGCTGCGCGAAATGGCGTGGCTGGTTTCACAATGCGAATTCGCCGCCGCGCTCGAGCGCACACGCGCGCTGCGCGAGGTGGTGGCCTTGTTCGACGAGCTTTGCGAAAAACGCCTGCGCCGCAACGGCATGCTCCAGTTCAACGACGTGAAGCTGCTGATGGGCGAGTGGGCGCGCGACGAGGACGCCCGCCTGCGCCGCGAGGCCGTGGACTTCCGGCTCGACGCCCGCCACGACCACTGGCTGCTCGACGAATTCCAGGACACCAGCCGCGCCGACTGGACCGGCCTGCTGCCGCTCGTGGACGAAGCCGCCACCGGCGAGGACGGGACGATGTTCATCGTAGGCGACCGCAAGCAGGCAATCTACGGCTGGCGCGGCGGCGACGTGCGCTTGTTCGACGAAGTGATCGAACGCTACGGCGGGAACTTGCGAGTCGAGCCGATGGAGGTTTCCTGGCGCTCGTGCCCGGAGGTGCTGGAACTGGTGAACCTCGTGTGCGGCGATGAGGAAACCATGGCCGAATTGTTTGGCATGCCCTCGCGCCGCTGGACGGAGGACTGGCGCGAACACGTTTCCGCCATGCCGCTCACCGTGGAATCGAAACGCGGCGAGGCGCGCGTGGAAGTGGCCGGCGATTGGGAGGCGCGGCTTGAACGGATGGCGGAAATTCTAACAGAAATCGGCGTGGGCAGGCGCTACATGACTTGCGGCGTCCTGCTTCGCGACAACGAGTCGGTGAAGGAAACGGCGGACTTTTTGCGCACGCGGCATTTCGACGTGATCGAGGAAGGCCGCCGTCTGCCCGCCGAAGACAACCCGCTGGGCGTGGTGCTCCACCAACTGCTCAAATGGCTGACCGATCCCGGTGACAACTTCGCCCGCGAAGTGATCAAAATGTCGCCTGTGGCCGCGGTGCTGCGCGAAACCTGTGGCGAGTCGTGGCCCGCGATGTGGGAAACGCTGACACAATGGATCTCAGGCAAAGGTTATGCCAAGGCGATCGGCGCGCTGATCGATCCGCTATGGCCGTCGTGGTCCGACTTCGGCCGCCGCCGCGCGGGCGATCTGATGGGTGCGCTGGCCGACCTCGACGCGCGCGGCGTGGTTTCGCCGGCGGAAGCGGCGGATTGGATCGCACGGCTGGAAATCGCGCAAAGTCCCGGCGAGGCGGCGGTGCAGGTGATGACCATCCACAAGTCGAAGGGCCTCGGATTCGATGTCGTGCTGCTGCCGGAGATTCCCGACACGCCGCTGCCGCAGACGCAGCGCTTCGATATCGCCGAAGGGCCGGACTGGATCGCGGAAACGCCGCCGAAGTGGGCGCGCGATGTGATTCCCGAACTGCGCGAAGCCGAGGAACGCTGGGCGGCGGACCAACGCTACGAGGGGTTCTGCATGCTTTACGTGGCGCTCACCCGGGCGAAACGCGGGCTCTACGCGCTGCTCGACACGCCGACGGCATCGGCCGATCCGCTCAAGCCTTCGCTCTCCAACTGGCTGGCACGCGCGGTGGATGCCGGCGCGGAACCCGGCGTCGCTTTCCAAGCCGGTGCTGCCGATTGGTCGCAATCGATTGCAGAAATCGAAGCCGAACCGCCGGCCGCGGAAATCGCCACTCTTGGCAAAGCCATCGCCAAGCGCCGCCGCGCCACACCCAGCGGCGCGAAATCGAAAGACCGAAAAATCGCCCGTTCCGCCGGCGGCAT
Source organism: Luteolibacter sp. (assembly GCA_041686775.1). Taxonomy (GTDB): domain Bacteria; phylum Verrucomicrobiota; class Verrucomicrobiia; order Verrucomicrobiales; family Akkermansiaceae; genus Luteolibacter. The sequence goes on from JAWLDG010000026.1 coordinate 18,486, forward strand.
GCGCTTCGGCAGCGCCGTGCATGCCATGTTGGAACAGGTCGGCTGGATCGATGAAGTCAAACCAAGCTTCCCCGCCGACGACGCGGGCCGCGCGGTCGCAGGCATGCTCGCAAATCCCCGTCTAACAGAAATTTTCCGACGCAACGGACGTGATATCACATTGCGTCGCGAGCAGCCGATCGACTGCGTCATGGACGGTGCCTTGCTCAGTGGCATCATCGACCGGCTGCATCTGCACCGCGATACGTCGGGAAACGTCACACTGGTGGAAATCATCGACTTCAAAACCGATGCGGTGAAAACGCCGGAGGAGTTGTCAGAGCGATACACCGGTCAAATGAATGCCTATCGTTCCGCGTTGCAGAAAATCCATCCCGGAGCGCGGATCGAGTGCCTGTTGCTCTCGGTGCCTTTGGGCGCGCTCGTCAGGACGTAGGCGCGTTCGTGAGAACGCGGTTACTGGTCGGCGAGTTTTTTCTCCAGCGCCCTGATGCGCTCGATGAGTTTGGGAAGTCGGCGCATGTTGACGCGCATCTTCATTTCGTCCTGATACGATTGCGCGGGATTGCCGGCATAGACCTGGCCGCCGGGAATGCTGGCGCTGACGCCGGTGCGGGCGGCGAGCGTCGCCTTGTCGCCCACCGTGACATGTCCGCCCACGCCGACCTGGCCGGCGATGGTCACATAGTCGCCGAGACGGCTGCTGCCGGCGATGCCGGTGAGCGCGACGACGAGGCAATGTTTGCCGATCACGGCGTTGTGGCCGACCTGCACCAGGTTGTCGATCTTGGTGCCTTCGCCGATGATCGTCTTGCCGAAACGCGCGCGGTCGATGGTGGTGTTGGCTCCGATTTCCACGTCGTCGCCGATTTCCACGATGCCGACCTGGTCGATTTTCACGTGGCGGCCGTCTGCAAGCTCGTAGCCGTAGCCGTCCGAGCCGATGACGCAGCCGGGCTGGAGAATGACGCGGTCGCCGAGGATGCAGCGTTCGCGCACGCTGGTGTTGGCCATCAGATGACAATCGCGGCCGATCACCGAGTTTTCGCCGATCACGCAGTTCGGGCCGATCTCGGTGCCGTCGCCGATGCGGGCGCCGGCCATGATCACGGCTCCGGGATGCACGCGGATTTTTTCCGGATCGAGCACGGCTGTGGGATCGACCGCCGCCTGCGGCGAGATGCCCGGCACGAATTGCCGGCTCACCTCCACGAAGTGGCGGACCACGGTGGAGAACGCGAGCGTGGGATTGTCCACGGCGATGAGCGCGGTGCCGGACGGTCCGCCGGTTTCGCCGCGCGGCACGATCACCGCGCCGGCCTGGGTTTGCTGGAACTGCGGGTGGTATTTCTCGTTGCCAAGGAAACTCACGTCGCCCGGCCCGGCGGCGTCGAGCGCGGCCATGCCGGTGAAAGACGAATCGAGCCCGCCCCGGATGATGTCACCATCGATCCATCGGGCGAGCTCGGAAAGCGTGAGGGCGATCGCCAACTCGGCTGAGCTTGGGGTTGGCGGATCAGGGTTCTTCCACGGCCGGGATTTCCTCGCCGGGCTTGAAGTCGGCGGGCGCGTCCTTGTTGAGGTCCTTGAGCAGGTTGGCGGTGATGTCGGTGGCGTCCTTGGTGTAGAGCAGGAACGGCACCTGCGAGGTGCTGAGGCCGGACTTGTCGAACACGTAGTCGTAGTTGTCCACCTTGGCCTGTTCCTCGACGAGCTTGCGGATTTCCTCGAGGATGCCCTTCATGCGCTGGACCATTTTCTCGTTGAGCGCCTGGTTGCGGCGCTGGAGGAACTCGCGGCGCTCGCGGTCGAGCGCGATGCCCTCCTGCTGCTGCATCTGCCACTCCTTGAAGAGCGTTTGCTTCTTGGATTCGTTGATCGACGGATCTTCGAGCTGCTTGCGCAGGTTGCCGAGGTTTTCCTCGAGGTCGCGGATGCGGCCGAGGCGCTCGTTGTTGTCCTTCTGGATGCGGGCGCGCTCGACGTTGATCTGCTTCTGGGCCTCGGCGGTGCGGTAGTAGTTCTTGAACAACTCCTGCATGTCCACCGTGGCGATGTTGAGCTTGCCTTCCTGGGCGGCGGCTCCGGTAACGAGGGTTGCCGCGACGAGGGCGGCGAAAATGCTGCGAATCATGATGATGGATGGGTGGGAAACGCCACACCGACAACCGGCAGGCGGATGGAATGCTGGACGCAAATAACCCGTTCGTCAACGCCCTATCCGGCAATCGGAGGCATCGGACCACGGGATTCCGGAAACAAAAACGCGCGCCTCCCTGGCAGGAAGGCGCGCGGATTGGGGAGTAGGGGTTTCGCCGGGCCGGTCAGTACTCGGCGGGGGCCTTGGTGCCTCCCGCGGCCTCGCCGCCGGTCAGTTCCACCGGTTTGTAGCCGCCGCGTGACTTGAAGTAGAGGATCAGGCCAATGTAGGCGATGAGCATGATCATCGGGAATACGGTGATCTTGGCAAGTGCTCCTTGCTTGGCCGATTTCGCGGTAGTGTGCACTTGATCCGCCTGTTCTTCCGGCAGCGCCTTCACCTTGTCCTCCTTGATGGCTTGGTATTCGCCGAGCACGTAGGTGCTGGTGTCGGAAACCTGCTCGTAAACCCCCGGAATTTTTTCCTCCAGCGCGGTTTGGGCGGATTTTTCCTGCATGGCCCCAATGATCGGGCCGCCGAGAATGCCGACGGAGAGCATGCCGATGCCGGCGATGGCGTTCAGAGTGAGTGCGCCGCCTTTCGGGAACTGCTCGGCCACCACGCCGAGGGTGGTGGGCCAGAAGAAGGTCTTGCCGATGCCGTAGAGGGTGGCGGCGGCGAAGATCATGAACAGGCCCTTGGAAACCGACAGGGCGAACAGGCCGGCGATCGCGAGCACGGCGCAGACGGTGAGCAAGCCGAGCGGATTGATGCGATGGACGATGGCACCGGCGAAGAACCGCAACACCATCATGATCGCTGAAGTGTAAATCAGCACCCAGAGGGGATTGTGACCGGCGACTTTGAGCGGCTCTTCCATGATGCCGGTGATGGCGGCGTCAGTGCCAAGCTCGGTGGTGGCCAGCGGCAGCATCACCAGGCAGAGCAGGATCATCATCGGCCGGCCGGGAGCGCGACAGTAGAGGCCGTAGGCGATCACCGAAACCGCGACGATGCCCCAAGTCAGGGCGGGATGCCAGCCGAAGACCAAGCCGAGTTGATTGAAAACGAGGGCAGCGGCGATGAAAGCGCCGATGATGCCGAACTCGGCGAGCATTTCACGGTAGGTGACACCCGAGGCAACGCGCTCGTTGACCGGGAAACGGGCCTTGAAGAGCATGACCAGATAGATCACGGCGGGAAGAGCGATGATGTAAACAAGCACACGCCAGTCTTCCGCGGCTTGTGCACCGAGCAGGATGGTGATCACGCCGCCGAGGACCAAACCGCCCGGCCAGCCGGCGTGCAGGATATTGAGCCATTTGGTTTTTTCCTTGTTGAAGATGGTGGCGACGACCGGATTGATGAAGGCCTCCACCGTGCCGTTGCCGAGTCCGAGGATGATCGAGCCGGCGTAGAGCAGGTTGTAAGCGTTCTGGCGGGCGGCATCAAGTGCCTCACCGGTGAGTTCGCCGCCGCCCGGATTGACGGTCGCGTAGGCCTTGAGTGCGAGAGCGGCGTAGAGCGCGTAACAAACGAAGCTGAAGAGCATCGCGATCCGGTAGCCGATTTTGTCGATGACCAGGCTGAAAAGGATGATGGAAATCGCGAACGGCCAGATGCCCGCGCCGAAGAGTTCCTGAGCCTGGACCTGGTTGAGTCCGAATTCCGCCGGCCAGAGGTTGGGGTCATTGACGAGAAAAGCGCGGCTGATGAAGGCGAACGAGGTGGTGACGAGGGCGATGAAGCATCCCCAGAATACAAGTTTTTGATTGGCGGTGGCACTCATGGATTTTGCGTGGGTTGCGGGGCTTCTAGCAGCCGTTTCCGGGCATGGCAAGCCCCCTGAACACCCTGTTTCGGGCACTGAAGGTTCAGCGGGTGACGCGCAGGCGCATGAAGCGGCGCGGGCCGCCGAGCGCGTCGCGCACGACCAGCAGGGCCGGCTCGTCGATCTCGATCACGATGTCGAGAACCGTCCAGGAGCCCGGATCGGACAGGTCGGAGGTGGTTTCCACGACCATGCCGATGTCGGTGGCGTCCGGATTGCGCGGGGCGGTGAGACGGATGTAGGAGATGCCCTCGATTTCCACGAAGTCCTGCGTGACGGTGCTTGGCCCGGGCAGTTGGGGGTCGGTGCCGAGCGCGTATTCCACCAGGTTGGGCAAGCCGTCGGAATCCGGATCGGCCAGTTCGCCGGCCACCAGGGGGTCGGTGGATTTTTCCACAAACTGCGCGAGCTGCCATTGCTCGAAGGGCGTGAGCGGCGTGTAGGAAAGTACGAGATCGTCGCCGTCTTGCACGATGTCCCAGTGGCCGGTGGCCTGCGGCAGGCTGGCGGTGTTGATGACGAAATCCGCCGACCCGAATCCGGTGATGCCGCCGGAGGTGGAAACGAGCGTGAACTGGGCGGCGGTATCGGTGAAGTCCGCCAGCGCCGCGGCGTCCACCACGACGGTGAGGGTGCCGGAAAGATCCAGCGAATCGGCGATGACCAGATCGTGATCCGTGCCGGCGGCACCGGTCCATGAGTCGATGCGCCACGCCAAGGTCGATCCGCCATTGATGGCGAGCGGCCCGGTGGTCAGCGTGCCGAGATCCGCGCCGGGCGAAAGTGTGCCGGTCACGGAAACTCCGCCGGCCACGGTGCCATCGCCGGCGAGCGTGGCACCGGCGGCCACCGATACGCCGCTCGCGGTGGTCAATGAACCGGTGAGTTGCAGGGTGCCCGCAATGACGGCCAGTTCGCCGGTGAGCGAGTGGCCGCTGCCGGCGAGCGTGAGGGTGGCGGTTCCGGTCTTGCCCATGTTCGTTCCGGAGAGTTGCGACTCGATGGCGGTGTCCGTGGCAATGTCGAACACGGCGTCGGTTTCCGTCAGCGCCAGTGTGCCGCCCGTGAGAGAGTGCGCGCCTTCCTCCACAATCAGCGCGCCGAGAGATTGAGTGCCGTCCAACGTGATCGAAGTGGTTCCCGCGTCATCGCCCGCGGCAAGCACCGCGGTGGCTCCCGGCACCCAGGCGTGGGTGGCTGTCACGCCGTCGGGCTCGGCGGACCAGACCGGCGAGTCATCCCATGCAATCGCACCGTCCGCGCCGGAGCCGGCGGTTTCTCCGTTCACATCCAGATAGAGAATGGTGGGGCCCACGGCGATTTCGAGCGTGGTGTCGGCGAAATCGCCGGCGATGTCGGTGACACGCACGTCGAACAGGTTCGCCCCGATGTCCCCGGTTCCCGGAGTGCCGTTGAGCGTGCCGTCGGCGGCGACCTCCAGCCACTCCGGGCCGCTGAGTTTGGAGAAAACGATTTCGTCGCCCTGCGGCAGGTTCGGATCGTCGGCGAAGTCCGCCAGGGTGAAAACTCCGTATGGAATCTGCGCCACCGCCGGTGGCGGCGCGGGGATTTCCACGGCAAAGGTCGGCGGCTCGTTGGCGAATGCGACCTGGATTTCCAGCGTGGCCTCAGCAAACAAATCGCCGCCGTCGGTGACGCGGATGGTGAACTGGTTGAGACCGACGTCGCTTGCCCCCGGCGTGCCGGTGAGCGTGCCGTCGGTCGCGATTTCCAGCCATTCAGGGCCGGTTTCCTTGGTGAAAACGAGTTCGTCACCCGCGTCGGGATCGGTGGCGGTTCCGGCGAGCGTGCCGGAATACGGAACATCCTCCGTGGCATCGCTGCCAACGACGGGATCGGCCCCGAACTCCGGCGGGTCATTCACGTTTTGCACGGTGATTTCCAGTGTCGCCTCAGCGAACAAATCCCCGCTGTCGGTGACGCGGACAGTGAATTCGTTAAGTCCGACGTCGCCGTTGAGCGGCGTGCCGGAAAGCGTGCCGTCGGTGGCGATTTCCAGCCAAGCCGGGCCGGTTTCCTTGGTGAAAACGAGTTCGTCGCCCGCATCGGGATCGGTCGCGCTTCCGACGATGGAGTCGGAATACGGGACATCCTGTGTGGCATCGCCCGCGGCGAAAACCGGCGACGCCCATTCCGGCGCGTGGTTCGAATCCGCGATGGTGATTCCGGCGTCCGCGCCGGAGATCAGGTAATCGCCCGGAGCGAGGGTGAGTGTCACGGTTTCCGGCCCCTCCACCAGACCGTCGGCGACGGGTGCGACGACGATTTCCACACTCGCCTCGCCGTCCGGGATGATCACGCTGGTCGGCAGCTCGTCGTAATCGAGGATGTTTTCGGCGTCGCCGCCGAGTGTGAAATCGACCGTCAGGTCGCCGACCAACCAGACCTCGCGGGTGATGGTGAACACGCCGTTCACCGGCCCCTCTTCGGCGGCGTCCGGCGTGGTCGCCTCGACGGACAAAACCGGCAGCGGATCGGTCACCGTAACCGTCACGTCGTTGAAGGTCGTCAGCTCGTCATCATCGGCGAGCAGGCGCAGCACGTATTCGCCGGGCGCGCCGAAGGTGACGGCGGAAAGCGGGTCGGAGGCGTCCGAAATGTCCACCGGCCCCGGACCGGAAAGCACCTGCCATGCGATCGTCGTCGCGGCCGGCGGAGCGGGCAGACCGTCGTCGGTCACCACACCGGCCAGTTGCGCGCCGAGGGTGGTTTCCGCGGAGAAATCCGGGCCGGCATTCACGCCCGGGCCGAGGTTGCCGGTGGAAAATCCAGCCAGGCCGCTGAAATACGCGGTGCCCGTCAAGCCGGCCACGTTGGAACTCCAACACATGCCGACATTCACGTTGCCGGCGAAGCTCATCGTGCCGCGCGAAGTCCACACGTTGCCGTCCGGCGAGTGCCAGAACTCGACAAGATCGCCACCGCCGCGGGTGATCCGGCACCAATAAGGCACGGCGGTTCCCGGGTAGTCGGTCACCACATTGGCCGCACCGGCGGTGGCGCGGCGGATCCAGGTGCCGGCCACGCTCTCGGGACGCAGTCCGATGAAACCGCCGGCGTCGTCCGTGGCCCCCGCGTCACCCGCACGCACGACAAGACCCGCGATGCCGAACGGATCGCCGAAATCATCGTCCAGCGCGTCATCGACTCGCACCCTCACGTCGAAATCCCCGGCAAAGACCTGTCCTAACAGATAGAAACCGTCGGACGTTCCGCCAACGAGCATGCCGGGCGAGTCTCCGGAGATCAGGTAAGCCCCCGGTCCGGTGGCGGTATGGAATCCAGCACCTTCCGTGCCGGTCTGCCCGCCGGCGAATGGTGTGATCGCCGTGCAGCCGTAGGTCACGCTGATATCGCGGCTGACATCGTCATTTCCCGATGCGGCGGTGGCCCGCAGCACATAAGTGCCGATCGCGGAAAACGACACTCCGGTAGCGGCCGAGGCCGGATCGTCGAACACCACGCCGCCCGGTCCGCTCACCAGCGACCATGCGATGGCGGGCGGGATTCCGGAGGGACTGCTGGTCTCGGCACCCAGCATCAGGCCGGCTCCATCCGGTATGACGATGTCGCCGGCAGTCACCGGATCGGTGAAGGCGATTTTGGGAGCGGCCGCGATGCGGGCGATCTGGAGCTCGGCCAGCGCTTCTTCATAAATCCGCACATCATCCACAGCGGCTTTCAGATAGGTGGAAAAGGAAACCGCATCGTACCCCACCGAGATGGTGGACTCCGCTTCCAGCATCCGAGGCGTGCCGGTGCCGGCAGCGCTATCGACGCCGTCGATGAACACGCGTCCGTCCTCGCCATCGCGCACGCAGGCAACGTGGTGCCACTGGCCGTCATGGATCGTTGCGGCGGTGACCAGATCGAACTGGAACCCTTCCTCGCTGGCATCCGCGTTGTTACCGTAAACCACGAAGCGCACGTTTCCGTCGGCAGTGACCGAGACACGGTAAAACCCGGGCCCCACAAAAACAGGATCGGCCGCCTGCTGGACAATCACCGCCTCCGCGGCGTGCTCCGGCGGGACCTTGACCCAAGCCGCCACGGTGAGCGGCACCAGGCCTGCGGGTGAACTGTCGTCATAGCGGCTGAATCCCGCGTCGATCCCGTCGAGTTGGAGCGCCTGGTCGGCGGCGGCGCGCGGCAGCCACGCGGCATTGCCAATGAGCCATGCATTGCGCTGATTGCCGGAGCTGTCGAAAGCGATGGCTCCGGCGGTTTCATCCAGTTGCCACCATGCGAACAATCCCTCATCGAGACGGTGCACCGTGACCTCGGCGATGGCCTCACCGGCCGCCGCGGGATCGCCATCGTCGGTGGCGGCGATCGTGAGCGGATGGACCGCCCCTGCGGCGAATGACGCTCCTTCCGCCACGCGGATCGTGCCGTCGGCCGGATCGATGGTGAAATTCCCGTCCTCGTTGCCGCCGATGATGGCATAACTTGCGACCTGCTGGCCGAGGTTCGGCTCGGTAAACGGAACGGCACCCACCATGGTGCCGGCGGCGGCTCCGTCGCGCACGGCGAGGGTGGCGTCCTCCGCCCATGGGGCGAACTGGCGATCATCCGGCGCGAGCCACAGCCCGGGGATGATTTCCCTCTCCGTCATGCCGGGCTCCTGCCATGCCACCTGCACGTGGTCCGTGCCCCAGCCCTGCTTGTGACGCGCTTCGATATAATAAACTCCGCCTGCCGTGAGTGCCACGGGCGCGCTTTGTTGGCCGGCTTCCTTATTCCACTCTCCGGGCGCTGACGGACTGGAGATCACCGCGACGGGCACGGCGTTTTCCGGCTCCATGTCCGGTGAAAGCCATAACTCGCCCGACTCTCCCGCCGATATCCAGAAGGTATAATTCCCGGCAGCCGGAGCGATGACATATCCGGAAACCACGCTGCCATATTGAAAACCCGTGCCGCTGCCGGTATCGAATGCCGTCAGCAATGTCTGGCCATCGGGTTGTTCCGGGAAACGCGGCGAGCCGGTCAGGTCAGCCAGGTTCGATCCGGGGATGTCGTTGTAAAACGTGCGGGTCACCGAACCGGCTGTGATGTCGGCGGCCAGCGGCAGGAGTTGGATGGCCAGCGGTGACAGCGCCTCGCTTGGCGGATCGGCCTGATCGGCGGCGCGAATCATCAGATAATGGACCGGCACCGCCTGGTAATCGAGCGTGCCGGCCACGGTGATCAGCCCGCTGCCGGGATCGATGTCGAATACGCCGCCGTCGTTTCCGGCCACGATGGAATAAGTGACGAAATCGGCGCGGTCGGGATCGTTGGCGCGCACATGTGTGACCGGCGTGCCGGGTGCCACGCTTTCCGGAATCGAGAGCGGGGCGATGCTCTCTAAAACCGGCGGCTCGTTCTCATCCGTCAATACGACGACCACGCGGATGGCTTCCAACGCATACTCGAGGCTGTCGCCGATGGTGACGATGAAATCGAGCGCGGCGGGGTCGTCCCAGCGCGACGAGAGCGCCTCGAAATCCAGCAACGCGCCGTCCGCCACGCTGATCTCGCCGGTGGCGGGATCGATTTGAAACGCGCCGCCGGCATTGTCCTGTGAGATTTCGAAATTCAGGACGCCGGACGAATGATCGGCGCGCGGCGGCACGCTGCCGACCACGGTGCCATTGGCGCTGTTTTCCGCGAGCACGAAACGCTCCGCGTGCACGCCGCCATCCACATTGCCGGTGATGGTGTAGGAGCCGAGACTGGCGTAATCGCTGTAGCCGGTGACGAGATTGCTCCTGCCGGTCCCCGAAACCCGGACCAGATAGTCGCCTGCGGCCAGTCCCGGGATGTTGAATGAGGCGGCGAGCGAACCACCGGGGTCGCTGGTGGCGATGATGCTCGTCAGCGAACTGGTGACCTGCAGCAGCTCCGCCTTGATGTCGAGATTGCCCACCGGCACGGTGCCCCCGACGAGCGGCGGCACGGGATTGATGGCCAGCGAGAGGTCGCCGCCGAAGGTGCTGAAGCGGAACGAATCGCGGTCCGTGCGGGTCTCGATGATCCCCTCGGCGAAGGCGTCGCCGTCCTCATTGAGATCCAGCCAACTGGCGGTGTACTGGTTCGACCCGTGATCGTCCGCACGGTAGGCCACGCCGTTGTTGTTACTTGAAATAATGAGCAGGTCGTCCTGGTCATTGTTGGCGTTTGTATATTCGCCCTTGGACCACTGGGTGAGCGGCTTGCTGTAACCCACACCCATGATCGGAGCCCAGTCGAAGTGCCCCTCGTAGTAATTCGGCTCGGAGGGCAAGGACGGCGAGAGACCGTCGTGCGAGAGCCCGAGCGTGTGGCCAACCTCGTGGGAAATCACCTCGATGGCGTTCTTGCCGGTGGTATGGAACGCCCAGCACACGATATCTCCGTCGGAATTGAACGAGCCGATGATGGCCCTGCCGCCATCACCCGGCGAGGCGTCGTCGGTGGGCGTCACAATGACCTGCATGCGCTGGTTTCGCGGAGCCGCCTCGAAGACCGAACGGATAGTGGTGATGTTGATGTTGAATGGTTGGAAATCCTCACAAACGCCCTGCCAGACCTCAAAGATCTGCTGGTTGGTGGCACCTGAGGGCAGCGCGTTGGTATATCCGATATATTCCCACCCCTCGAAATTCCCCTGCTCGCCATCGAAGTCGAGATAGACCACCGCTTCGGCACCGGGCAGGCTCTGGAGCTGGATGATCTCGTTTTCGTAAACCGGTATGGGATCATCCACCGGATGCGCCGCCGGAATGGCCGCCGACGCTGCCGGGAACGAGCGGCAGATCACCTCATCCACCGTCACGCGCACCAGCTCCGGCGTGCCGTCCGCGCCGGTCGGGCGCACCTGCCACGCCAGCGGGCTTTCGTCGAAGTGGATGAATCCGAACAACGGCCCCGCCTTGCCGGGGAGTTTCTGGCGGCGGAAATGAAAGCGCCCCGGCTCGGGATGAGTGATGGTTCCCTCGACCAGCAACGGGGTTCCATCTTCCATTTCCAACTTCCTCACCGTGCCCTTCAAGGTCCCGCCGCCCGGCACCGGGATCGAAACCGCGCTGCGGTCCGCCGAGAGGATGCGGTGGGTGAAATCCTCCCCCAGCGGCATGGCAAGCGTCCGCCCGGCGGGTTTGCGGCCCGTCGCCCGCACCGGCATGCGGGCGGGGGATTCCATCGCTGCCTCCCGCGGTCCCGCGGCGCGCGCCATGCCGTCAGTTTCCGGCAGGCGGCTGGCGGCCGGCGAATCGCTCCGGCGTTCTTCCGACACCCAGATCCACCCGACCATCGCCGCGAGAGCGACGCAGGCACACGACAAGCTGTGACGGCGGGGGAGCATGGCTCGGGGAGAGATTCAAATCACACGCGTGGGACGAGCGTACGACAGGGGTTTTTTCACAATAGCCCCTGTAATCTATTCGACAGAAACCGCTTGGCGAGCGTTTTCCAATTCCCCGCGCAGGGGATCTCAAGGCGACGGGAAGACCACTTCGAGCCGCGCGAAGAGCCGTCCTGAGGGAGCGAGCGAGCGGCGGATTCTCACTTCCACGAAGTCGTCCGGGCTTTCGTCGCTGACCTGGATGATGACGTTTTCGCCGTCGTGCACCGCAACGGTCCAGCCGTCGAGGTCGCTGCCATAGTGCACGGTGCCGATGGCGCCTGCGGCTGTCGCGGAGTCGTTGCGTCGATGGGTGAAAATGAAGAAGTCCGGGTCGGAGACGTTGTCGAAGGTCGGCAGCCGGGGAATGGAGTTTTCGGCGGAGTGGGCGGCACCGAGGAACCAAGCCAGGCCATTGGCGAGACCGTCGCCGTTGTCATCTTCCTCGAATGCGGAACCCTCGGACCACATATCGTAGGCGGCGGCGGAGGCATGGGTCGTGGCCGAGGCGGGCGCGGAAGGGATGCCGGTGTTGTAGAGGATGCTCTTGTCGCGGGCCGTGACGGTGTAGGAGTATTGCAGACCGGGCGTGAGGCCGCTGTCGGTGTAAACCGTGCTGTCCTGCCAGCCGCTGTCGCTGCCGCCCGGATTGCCCGAGGTTTCGGTGAAATAATACTCCACGCCCAAGAGATCCTCGTCGGTGGCGGTGACGGCCGTCATGGTGATCTCGGTGGTGGGATCGCCGCCAATGCCGGCCACACCGTTGATGGACAGCGTGTTCAGTCCGGGGTTGGTGTTGAAGTATACATCGCTGACGACAGTGGCGGTGATCGTCAGGGTGTAGCTCTCGCCCGTTTCCAACAACAGCGGGGGGTCGAAGACGGCGGTTCCGGTTCCAATGGATCCGCGTGTGCCGATGATCTCCACACTGGCGATCTCACCGGATGTGGATCCGCTCACCGTCACATTCCAGTTCGCCTGGCGGGCGGCCGTGTAAGCCGCGCCTGCGTCGGTGAAATGCCGGTAATTGAACACCACGTCGGTGAGGGTGACGAAGGATTCCGTCAGATTGAGCGGCACGCTGACGGACCAGGAACCCTCGCCTAGCAGATTACGGTTCGGAGCGAAGTGGTCCTGGGTGTTGAAGGTATCGAACAACCCGTCGGGCGCGTCGGTGGTGAGGTCGCCGGGATCGGCCAGGCCGTCGGTTTGCCAGGTGATGTTGGAGGCGGTGGCTCCGTTCACCGTGCGGCCGGTGAAATCGGTGGCGGCCAGCGGCCCGGGGACGGGCACCCCGCCCGCGGCGGGCGGAACCGCCCATGTCATGGGGTTGGGCTCCGGAGGAAAGATGTCGATGTCCGGCACGGAGCTTTCCTTGCTGCCCGAGATCAGCAGGCCGAACTTCTGCCCGAAGTTGGTGAGGAATCCGGAATAGGAGACCTCCGCCCGCCAGGTGCCGGTCTGCCCGGGCGTTTTGACGAGCACCTGCTCGACGTTGTCGGTGTTGTTGATTCCGGTGGTCGCGGGAAGATCCATCGAGGCGGTGGTCCAGGTGCCGACGAAGGGCATCACGAACGGATAGAAGCTAATGCCGTTCGGAGCGACCAGCCTGAGGTTGAGGTTGTTCACCAGGTTGCTGGAGCGCGAATCGTGTTGCGTGATGGCCGTGCCTTCGGGGTCGGTCCAGCACAGTGTCGCCCGGATGGGCGAAGATCCGTCCCACTCGAACTCATAGGTCCTTGTGGCAATGAACGAAGTCACTTCGTCCTCGATGAGGCGCCTCTTGGTGGGGAATGCCTGATGATCCGTGAGCAGGTCGGCCGCTTCCTTGACGTTGATGAGTCCCCAGCCGGTCTTGTAGTCCGGCCCGGGGTTGCCGAGGTCGTCGGCGGCGTGGATCAGCAATCCCTTGAGGGTGCTCGAGCGCATCGCGCCGCCGGGGAAGAGCCGGCCGTAATGCTGGACGAGCAAGGCCGCCGAACCGCAGGCGTTGGGTGAGGCCATACTGGTGCCGCTCATGCTGGTGTAAGCGGAATTGCTCCAATCGACGCAGGAGGTGACGCTGGCTCCATTGGCGACGAGGTCCGGCTTGATGCGGCCGTCATCGCAGGGGCCGGTGGAGGAGAAGGAGGTGAGTGTGGCCTTGGTGATGTCGCGGGTGCTTCCTGTGACGGCGTCTTCCACCGCACCGATGGTCACGATGTTTTTCGCCAGCCCCTTGAAAGAGATGGTTTCGAAGCCGTTGCGATACACGCCGTCTCCCTTGGGATGGAGCGAGGGATTGTAAGTGACCGTGGACGAGTTGGACGGATTCAGCCTGACGATGTCGCCGGCGGACGGGTTGTCATTCCGATCGTTCCCCGCCGCCCAGAACGGGAGGAAATACGGTGCGTCATAGGTGAGCGCGTCGATGCTCCGGGCGTTCGAGTCGTAGCGGCCGAAGTCCTGCTCGACGCCGGCGGCATTCGTGCCGTTGCCCCACCAGGTACCGCCCTCCCAGCCGCTGACAATGCCGTAGCTGTGGTTGGATAGGTAGATTTTCGTGGCCTGCTGGCCGGGAGCGCTGGCGGCGCGCAATGACATTTCACCGGTGTCGTTGTTCCAGTCGTAGGAATCGATGCGTGCGGCGTTCGCCATGCCGCGGGCCGATACGTTGAATCCTGAGGCGGCGATGGTGCCGGCCACATGCATCGCGTGTTCGTCGGTAGCGGGGCCGTTCTTGTTGGTCAGCCGCGAAATACCGGCGACGGAGAATTCCTGGTGGGTCGGGCGGCCGCCGGCGGCATCCCACACGCCGACGGTGATCCCGGCGCCATCGAGCGCATAAGGCGAGGGACGCAACAGGTTCGCTCCGGTGCTGATGGCCGCATTGGCGTTGAAGGTGGTGAGATAAACCGGCTCCTCACCCTTGAAATCGACCAATTCCTGCGTCCCACCGTCCGGCTTCTTGAATCGCAGCGGCAGACCCATGGCGCGCCCTTTGGCGCGAGCCGCGGCAAGTCGCCGGTTTTCGATTTCCATGATCCGCGCGGCGATCCTCGCGCGGTCGTCCGGTCGGGACAGGCTCAGTGCGGGATCTGCTAAAACGTCTGCGATTTCCTCTTGGGCGGAAACAAGGGCGGTGCATGCCAGCAAGATGATGGCCGCTGCGGAATAGGAGTTTGTTCGCATGCGCAACGGGATTAATCTAGGAATTCACCGCAAGGTCAACCAATTAGCATGCACCCTCCAACAACGCATGACCAAGCGTGGATTTACCTTGCGCCGGCCGGACTCGCGGGAAGAATCCGCGCCCCGCGCCGCGGTTCCACCCCATGAGCGAATCCACCGAAACCATTTCCAGCCTCGACCAGATCGGCGAGGCATTGCGCAACCACCAGTCGTTCCTCCTGCTGAGCCATGTCCGGCCGGACGGAGATGCCATCGGTTCCCAGATCGCACTCGGATTTTCGCTGATGGCGATGGGAAAATCGGTGCGCCTGATCAACGAGGACGGCCTGCCGGAAAACCTGGCGTTCCTGAAAGGTTCCGAACGAATCGAGTCCCCGCCGGCCGAGCCGCTCGATGTGGAGGTGGCCATCGCGCTCGACACCGCCACCAAACCACGCCTCGGCGACCGTGCGCTGCACGCCGCATCGAAGGCAAAACTCTGGCTCAACATCGACCACCACATTTCCAACCCCAAATACGGCGATCTCAACCTGATCGACGCCACCAGTCCGGCGACCGGCGAGATTCTCTATGATCTCATCATCGCTCTCGATCTGCCGCTGCCCGAGGAAACTCGCGATGCGATCTATGTGGCGGTTTCCACCGATACCGGCTCGTTCCAATACCCGTCCACCACCGCGCGGACCTATGAAATGGCAGCCGACCTGGTGCGCCGCGGGCTCGACGTGGGCACCATCAACTCGCTTACCTACGACGAACACCCGTTCCGTCGCCTTGAGCTGATGCGCGCGCTGCTCAACACGCTCGAACGCACACCCGACGGCATCGTCGCGCATTGGGAGATGCGGGAAACAACACGCGTCGATCTGGCCTTGCGTCCGGAGGACAGCGAGGGGCTCATCGATGTGATCCGCGCGATCCGCGGCGTGAAACTGGCGCTCTTTTTCGAGGAACTGCCGGACGGCAAAGTCCGCGTCTCGATGCGCTCGAAGGAACGCGCGCTGGACGTTTGCAAAATCGCCACCCAATTCGGCGGCGGTGGCCACGCGCTGGCGGCCGGCATCCGCATGCCGGGACCGCTCGAGGAAGCCAAGGCCAAGGTGCTCGATGCCGTGCGCATAACGGTGGATGAGGCGAAAAAATCCGTCTGATCCGTTCAACCCTCCTGATCTGTTAGATAATATTTCCAATGACCCAGAATCCCCTGCAAGCCCAAGGCCCGAGCGGCGTGCTGCTCATCGACAAGGCCCCCGACATGACCTCGCACGACGTGGTGGCGATCGCCCGCCGCGCGCTCGGCACGAAAAAGATCGGCCACTGCGGCACGCTCGACCCGATGGCCACCGGCCTGCTGATGCTGGTGGTCGGCCGTGCGACCAAGATCCAGGACCTGCTGATGAGCGAGGACAAGGAATACGTCGGCACGCTCACGCTGGGTGCCGTCACCAGCACGCAGGACCGCCAGGGCGAGGTTCTTGAAGAGCATCCCGTGCCGGAGTTTTCCGAACAGGAAATCCACGCCGCCTTCGATGCCTTCACCGGCGAGTTCGAGCAGATGCCGCCGATGGTTTCCGCGATCAAGAAAGACGGCGTGCCGCTCTACAAACTCGCCCGCAAGGGCCAGGAAGTGGAACGCAAAACACGCCCGGTGCGCGTCACCGGCTGGCAGGTCACGCGCATCGCCCTGCCGGAAATCGATTTCACCGTGAACTGCTCGAAGGGCTTCTACGTCCGCACCTACGCCCACGACATTGGCACCAGGCTCGGCTGCGGCGGCCACCTCAGCGCGCTGCGCCGCACCCGCTCCGGCAAGTTCACGCTCGACCGCGCCGTGAGCGTGGCCGACCTCAAGAACGCGCCGCGCGAAGACCTGCTCAAGGCGATGGTTTCCCTCGCGGAAATCTCGCTGATGCGCGGCGCGTAGGAAATCATCCGCTTTTCATCGCGGCCTGTGCGTGCATCTTCGGCCCGCGGAACCATCATGAAACTCCTCAGTCACACCGATCCGGGATACGCGTCGTTCGTCCGTCGTCTCAACCGCCGCGCACTGCCCGAGGCCGGTGTGCGCGATCTGGTCGCCGAGATCATCGCGCAGGTGGCGCTCAAGGGCGACGAGGCGCTGATCGCCTACACCCGGCGCTTCGATGGCGCGGTGCTCGAACCCAAGGGTCTGTTCGTTTCCGATGAGGAATTCGCCGCCGCGCGCAAGGCGGTCACCCCGGCCACCCGCGAGGCGGTGCGCCGCAGCCTGAAAAACATCCACGCCTTTGCGAAACGCGGCCTGCGCAAGGATTGGTCCGACCGCAATTCCGAAGGCGCGATCGTCGGCGAGCGCTTCACGCCCTTCGACCGCGTCGGCGTCTATGTCCCCGGCGGCAAGGCCCCGCTGGTTTCCACCGCGCTGATGACCGCCGGCTTCGCCAAGGCCGCCGGCGTGCCGGAAATCATCGCCGCCACCCCGTGCGGGCCGGATGGCTCGGTGAACCCGGCGCTGCTCTATGCGCTCAAGGCCGCAGGGGCCACCGAAGTGCTCAAAATCGGCGGCGCGCAAGCCGTCGCCGCCCTCGCCATCGGCACCAAGTCGGTGCGCCCGGTGGACCGCATCTTCGGCCCCGGCAACCGCTTCGTCGTCGAGGCGAAACGCCAGCTCGTCGGCGCGGTGTCCATCGACCTCCTTCCCGGTCCCAGCGAAATCCTCATCCTCGCCGACAAGACCGGCAACGCCGACTTCATCGCCGCCGACATGCTCGCCCAAGCCGAGCACGGCGGCGACAGCGTGGTCGGATTCGTCACCGATTCGAAGGCACTGCTCGGCAAGGTGAAACGCGCCATCGAGCGCCAGACCGCCACGCTTTCCCGCGCCCGCATCATCCGCGAGGTGCTGAAATCCGGCACCTTCCTGCTGCACGTGAAATCGTTCGACGAAGGCGTCGCCATCGCCAACGCCTTCGCGCCCGAACACTTGTCGCTGATCTGCGCCGACGAGAAAAAACGCCTCGCCCAAATCCGCACCGCCGGCGCGATCTACCTCGGCAACCTGTCGCCGGTCGCGGTCGGCGATTTCCTCGCCGGCCCCAGCCACACCCTGCCCACCGGCGGCGCCGGCCGCTCGTTCTCCGGCCTGCGCGCCGACCAGTTCCAGCGCCGCACCAGCATCGTGAAACTCGACCGCAAGGCGGTGCAGGCCTCGCTGCCGGTCGTCGCCGAGTTCGCCCGCATCGAAGGCCTCGACGCCCACGGCCGCTCGACCGCGATCCGGCTGGAAAAAGAGTGATCGCTCCCTCACCCATGCGCTGACCGCTTGGCAGCCTGCGGCCTACTCCGTCGAAGCTTCAGCGCAACCGTGTCCCGCCGGCTACCTCCTGCCGGACGGAGCTTTCACGATTTCCTTCACTTTGTCGGCGATGGCTTCCGCCCAGATGTCATAGCCCTTGGGTGCGAGATGAAGGAAGTCGTGCATGACCTCCTTGCTGATGGTGTCGTCGCGTTCGAGATATTTGTCCCAGATGTCCATGTATTCCACGGAACCTCCCGCGAACTTCGAAATCCGTTTGTTGAGCGCGGCTCTTTTCTCGCGGCCGGGATTGGGTTTTTCACCGGTGGGCAGGATGCTCATCAGCAGGATCCTGGCCTGTGGTTGTTTGCTCTGGATCAAATCGAGCACCGCCTTGACACCGGCCGCGGCGTCGGCCGGGTCGGCGTCCCTGCCCCACAGGTTGTTGGTGCCGATCATCACGACAAACAGCTTCGCCTTGTAACCGTCGAGGTCGCCGTTCTGGAGACGCCACAGGACGTGCTGTGTCTGGTCGCCGCCGATGCCCATGTTGACCGCCTTGTATTTGCCCCAGTGTTTTTCCCATGATTCGCTTCCCCTCCAGCGCGCGGTGATGGAATCACCGACGAAGGCCACATCGATCCTGCGCCCCATCTTCTCGATGTCGGCATCGATTCTCTTGCAGTTTCCGTTCCACCAATTCTCGCCGTTGGTTTTGGCCGCGACAGGCGTGGTGCTTTCCAATTCGGCGGCATGCGCGGCGAAGCCGGCGAATGCCGACAGCGCAAGTATCGTTAAACGTGTGTGGATTGGTTTCATGTGGGTTTGGTGGAATTGGAGTGTTGGAAAGGAAGATAGGGTTCGCCCCTCCAGCGGCAAGCAGGAAGGTTGAAGCCATAGAACCGGGACAAACCGGGGCTTCACATCAGTCGGGTAGGGTGCGGCGGCTCAGCCAAACTGGATGTTCCCATATGAGAAGGTCGGAATGTTGAAATGCGAAACTACTGACCCGAAGGCGATCAAGCCAGGGAGAAGACAAAGTGGATGTCGACCGCTCCGCTGATTCCCGACGAATGCGCGCTTGCGGAATCGGCAGGCGGAAACAAGCTCGAGGCAGGCCGAAAGCTGCGGAACAATACCCGCCATGCTCAATTTCAATCCCTACAACATTCTCGCGGGTTTCGTTTTCGGCACCATTGGCTGGGGCGCTTTCAGTTATGGCAGGAAACTCGAACTCTGGCAGCCGCGCGCCATTGGCCTGACATTGATGCTTTATCCCTACTTCATCGGCAACGCCGTGCTGCTGTGGATCGTCGGCCCCGCCTTGCTGGTGCTTCTCTGGTTCTACCACCACGAGTGACGGTCCCTGAAATGGTTCAGGCTGCAAGGTCTCCGCATTGATTCTTGAGCGCGGTGGCCAAGCCGCGGATTTCGGTTAAGTTGTGCCGATGAAAGACACGGACAAGAGACGCACGGAAAAGGATTCGATGGGGAAAATGGCCGTCCCGGCGGACGCCTTGTTTGGTGCCTCGACGCAACGCGCCGTGCTGAATTTCCCGATTTCCGGCGAGGGACTGCCCGCGCCGTTGATCCACGCCTACGGAAAAATCAAGGCCGCGGCCGCGGAATCCAATCGCGGGCTGGGTGAGCTGGACGACTTGCGGGCGGAGCGCATTGCCGCCGCGGCGCGCGCCGTGGCGGACGGGCGGCACGACGGGCAGTTTCCGGTGGATATCTATCAGACCGGCTCGGGCACCTCGACGAACATGAACGTCAACGAGGTGATCGCCCGCCTCGCCAACCTGGCCGCGCGGGACGGGACGGCGGTGCATCCGAACGATCACGTCAATCTCGGCCAATCGTCCAACGACACGTTTCCCACCGCCATCCACGTGGCGGCGGCGATGGAAATGGAAAACACGCTGCGTCCCGCGTTGCGCAGCCTGCACGAAGCGCTTGCGGCGAAGGCGCGCGAGTTCGACGGCATCCTGAAAATCGGCCGTACCCACCTGATGGACGCGGTGCCGATGCGGCTGGGCCAGGAGTTCGGCGGCTGGGCGCGTCAGGCGGAGAAGGCGGAGGAGCGATGTCGCGCGGCGGTCGAGGCGCTGATGGAACTTCCGCTCGGCGGCACCGCGGTGGGGACCGGACTCAACGCGCATCCGGAATTCGCCGGAAAATGCATCGCCCGCCTTGCGGAAATCTGCGGCCTGCCATTCCGCCGCGCCGCGAATCCGTTCGAAGCCCAGGCCGCGCGCGACGCCGTGGTGGAGGCGCACGGCCAGCTCAACACCATCGCCGTTTCACTGCACAAGATCGCCAGCGACATCCGCCTGCTCGCCTCCGGTCCGCGCTGCGGGATCGGGGAAATCCAGCTTCCGGCCATCCAGCCCGGATCGTCGATCATGCCAGGCAAGGTGAACCCGGTGCTCGCCGAGTCCGTCACCATTGTCGCCGCCCGCGTGTTCGGCAACCAGACCACCGTCACCGCCTGCGGCTGCGGCGGATTTCTCGAACTCAACGTCTCGATGCCGCTGATCGCGAAATGCCTGCTGGAATCCATCCACCTGTTGGCAAACGCCAGCCGCGCCTTCGCGGAGCAATGCGTGGCCGGCATCACCGCCGACGAGGCGCGCTGCCGCGAATTTATCGAGCAGTCGATGGCGATGGTCACCGCGCTGGTGCCGCTCATCGGCTACGACCGCGCCGCCGCGCTGGCCAAGGAGGCGATGCGATCCGGCCGCACGATCCGCGAGCTGTGCCTGGAAAACATCGGCGAACTGGGAATTGATAAAGCGGCACTCGACGATGCGCTCGACGCGCGTCGCATGACGGAGTCTTGATTGCGCAGCGCATTGTGGTTTCCTCCGTGCATGTCGCATTTCACCGCCAACGCCGATTACGAGGAAAAGGACAGCCAGCCGCTGCGATTGGAATGCGGCGACATCGTCCGCACCGGTCCCGCCGACCACGCGTGGCCTGGCTGGATCTGGGCGAGTGACGATCACGGCTGCTCAGGCTACGTGCCGCAGGAATTGTTGGAAAAAATCGATGACGACCGGGCCAAGGCCACCGATGCCTTCGATCCCACTGTGCTCACCATCCGTCGCGGCAACCGGCTCGAATCGCTGCGCCAGATCCACGGCTGGCACTGGTGCCGCAACGAACACGGCGCGCAAGGCTGGGTGGCCGGATATCTTTTGCGGCCGCTGTGAACAGAAAAACATAACACGAAAGACCATTCATGAATTCCACTCTCCGGAAACTGATAGGCAGATCCCTCGTGACGGCCGCCGCACTCGTTTGCGCGTCCTCTCTGGCCGCGGAAGAAAGGCTGTCGCTGATGGGCAACCGCTTCCTCACGCTCAACACCATCGTCCGCGTGCGCCAGATCGAGGTGACGCGCGACACCGCGCACGGCCCCGACGAATCGAGCGTCCACACGCCCGCCGAGGCGCGGACGTTCCGCGAGGCGATCGAAAAGGCATGGCCCGGCGCGCGCATCACCTGGGCATTCAGTTGGCTCGCGCTTCACGACGAAAGGGAGCAATACCGCGAACTTCGCGAGCTTGTCGTGAGTTATCATAAGAAATTCGGCGACGAAATCACCTTCATCCCCGGCGCTTACTTCGCGAATATGTATAACACCCGCGAACAGGTGAACAAGGACCTGCACGAGGGATTGAAGCGCGTTTCCGAAATCGTCGGCGATGGCTATCGCCCCAAGAGCGTGGTCGCCGGATTCCTCTCCGCGGACAACCTGCGCTATCTCGCGGAAAAGGAAAACATCCACGTCTGCCAGGGAACCATCTGGAGCCAGTATGCGGTGGACAACGGCGACGGCGAGGGATCGATCTGTTATCCCTACTACCCGTCGCGCGAACACTTCTGCAAACCGGCGCAGGGCAAAGACGACTTCATCGACATCGTGAATCTCGACGGCTGGACGGTCGATTTCCTCTGCGCCCGCATCGCCGGGGCGAAAACGGTGGATGGCGAACGCTGGCGCAGCCGCCAGGGCGTGGGACCGATCGAGACATTGCTCGACATGGGCACCGAGCGCGGCCTTGAAGCCATGATGGCCACCACCGCCAGCCATTTCGACGACGGCTTCAAGCGCAACGAATTCGCATGGGTCACCTGTGGCTGGGAAATGAGTCTTGTCGAAGCGCGCAAGATCTACGGCTACGGCGGACGAAACGGCATGGAAGGACTCCATCTGTGGCTCACCGGCATCCGCGAGCGCTGGCCCGATACGAAACTCATCACCCAGGGCGAGTTCGGCGAACTGTGGCGCGCGCATTTCAAGAACAACGACAAGCTCGACTACCGCTTCGTCCATCGCGGCTGCGGCATCCGCGCCTCGGAGGCCGACAAGGAGATCCGCTGGTTCATGAACCAGGACTTCCGCCTCGCCCTGCTGCGCGATTGGAAGAACAACGGGCCGGAAAAAGTCATCGACTTCACCCGCTACGATCTAACAGCTAAGGAACCCGCCGATCCCGAGCCCGGCAAACATTCACGCAACTGGAGCCTGATGAACCGCATCAACCAGAAAGGCACCCGCCCGCAGGACAAGCCGGTGTCACTGTCCGAACTCGCGGAAGAGAACCAGGCGATGATCCGCAGCCATTATCCGGAGCTGTTCGAGGCGAAGGCGACTCATGGGGAATGAAGCGCGTCTCCTAGAGGGTTTGAACAATTCCATCAATATCATTTCAAGATGCTGGAGCGGTTTTCGAATCGGCCTCCGCCGTTCCCGTTTGGACGGTGGCATCGGCGCCCAACCGTGACCTGGTCAGGTCCAGCGCGCGCTCCAATAGCGGGAGCCCGAGCGCGACCTGTTTCATGCGGATCAGCGCGTGCCAAACCCACTCGAATTTTTTCCAGCCGCCGGCATAGGCGATGTGTCGCAAGGCCCCCGCGGCTTCCTTGGTCATCGCGCCTTTGAAAATGTTGCCCCATTCGTAAAAAAGGCCGTAGGCCCGCCAGTAGCCGCTTTCGAGTTGTTCCGCGGTCATCCGCGCGGGACGAAACACGGTGTGGCGCGTGTCGTACAAATCCCAGTCGCGGTGGAGCAGGCGACCTTCCGCGTCCATGCGCTGGAACAACGCGGTGCCCGGGTAGGGAGTCATCACATGGAAGGTCGCGGTTTCGATGCCTTGGGATACCGCCCAGTCCGTCGTGCGGTCGAACACGTCGGGACCGTCTTCATCCATGCCGAAGACAAACGATCCGTTGACCATCACGCCGTGTCCATGCACCCGGCGGACGGCCTCGTTGTAATCGCGGCCGAGGTTCTGCACCTTGCCATGTTCGCGGAGGTTGGCGGCATCCAGGTTTTCGAACCCCACGAAGATCGAACGCAGACCCGCTTCCGCGGCTTTCTCCAACAGACCCGGCTTGAGCAAGGAGTTGACCGTTGCAGCTCCCTGGAACACCCGCCCCATGCCCTTCATTCCGTCGAACAACATCGCCGCGAAGCGCGGCTCGCCGAAGAGATGGTCGTCGAGGAAATACACATGGCGTCCCGGCAGGCTCTCTATTTCCGCAAGCGCGTCGTCCACCCGGCGCACGTAGAACCCGGTGCCCTTGCCGAAGAACGCGTCCTTGTAACAGAAGTCGCAATGGTGCGGACAACCGCGTGAAACGACGATGGAATTCGGCACCAGATAGAGGTCGCGCTTGATGAGGTCGCGGCGCATGCGCGGCAGCCGGTCGAGCGTGCGGACGAGCGGCGCGGTGTAGCGTGCTTCCGCGCGGCCGGACGCGAAGTGGCGCAGGAATTCCGGAAACGTGTCTTCTCCCGGTCCGAGAAAAATGGTGTCCGCGTGCGCCGCCGCTTCATCCGGTAGCGAAGTGACGTGTAGCCCGCCGAGACAGACGTGCGCGCCTTTTTTCCGATAATGGTCCGCGTAGCGGTATGCCCGTGAGGCATTGGTGATATACACTTGGATCACCACGAGATCCGGCTCGTCTGTCAGGTCGAGATGTTCCACGTGTTCGTCCTGGAGCGTGATTTCCGCATCCACGGGCAGATAGGCCGCAAGGGTCGCCAAGCCGAGCGGAGGAAACAGCGAATACTTGATGGGCCGGAACAACGGGCTGCGCGCCTCCGTCAGCGCCGGCAGGATCATTTTCACTTTCATCGCCGCGATGCTGCGCGGGGATTGTGGTTGCCGTGTGAAGTTCCGGTGAAAAGTGGAGCATAGGAGATTCGAACTCCTGACCTCTTCATTGCGAACGAAGCGCTCTACCAACTGAGCTAATGCCCCATTGCCATCCGGCAGGTGGCGAATGAGTGCCATTCGGAGACGGGCGGCGCAAGCGCCAAGTTGCATGGCACGGGTGCGTTTCATGGAGCCGCCCAGCCGGGCAGCACGCCGGTTTCGATGCCGAAGATGTATTTTCCGAAGAGCAGCACCATGCCGAGGATCAGCGGGACGAGGGCGAGGTTGAGCCAGAGCCCGGCTCGGGCCATTTGCGGCAGCGTGATGCGACCGCTGCCGAAGACGATGGCGTTCGGCGGCGTGCCCACGGGCATCATGAACGAGCAGTTCGCCGCCAGCGCGGCGGGCACGAGGAACAGCAGCGGATTTTGTCCGAGGCTCACGGCGAGCGCGCCCATCACCGGCAGGAAGGTGGCGGCGGTGGCGGTGTTGCTGGTCAGTTCGGTGAGCATCAGGATGCCGAAACAAACGATCGCGAGCGTGACGATCACCGGCATGCCGCCGAGCGCGCCGCAGAGTTCGCCAAGGTACCGCGAGAGACCGTGCTGGTCGATCATGCCGGCGAGGCTGAGTCCGCCGCCGAACAACAACAACACGTCCCAAGGCACGGATCTCGCGCTGTCCCAATCGAGCGCGAATTCGCCGCGGCTGAAACTCACCGGGATGATGAACAGACACAGCGCGCCGGCGATGGCGATCAATGTGTCGGAAACGCCGGGCAGCACCTTGGCGATCAGCGGCTGGGTGATCCAGGCGAGTGCGGTGAGTGAAAACACGATGGCCGTCACCGCCTCGCCGCGCGACACCGGCCCGAGTTTCACGCGTTCGGTTTGTATCAACCCGTCCATGCCCGCGATGGAGGTGTTTTTCAGCCGGAACGAAACGCGCGTGAGCACCAGATAAACGACCGGCAGCGTGATCAACGTGAGCGGCACGCCCAACAGCATCCACTGGCCGAAGCCGATGGTGATGCCGTGGACTTTTTCCATGTAACCGGCGAGCAACGCGTTCGGCGGCGTGCCGATCAGCGTGGCCATGCCGCCGGTGGTCGCGCCGTAGGCCACGGCGAGCAATAGCACGGTGGCGAAGCTATCATATTCGCGATGACCGGAACCGTTGGCGAGCTGCGTGACGGAGATTGCGATCGGCAGCATCATCATCGCCGTGGCGGTGTTGCTGACCCACATGCTCAACAGCGCGGAGCTGAGCAAAAAGCCGGCGACCAGACGCGTCGGCTTGGTGCCGATGGCGGAGATGAGTTTCAACGCGAGCCGCCGATGCAGGTCCCAGCGCTGCATCGCCGCGGCGATGAAGAAGCCGCCGAGAAACAGATAGATGATCGGGCTCGCGTAAGGTGCCGCCGCTTCGCCTCCACCGGCCAGCCCCAACAGTGGAAACAACACCAGCGGCAGCAGCGCGGTGGCGGGAATTGGGATCGGCTCGGTGATCCAGAACACCGCCATCAACATCGCCGCGCCCGCCGTGTGCCAACCATCGACACTCAACCCGTCCGGCGGTGGAAACATCAACGTGGCGATCAGGCACAAGGGACCGAGCACCCAGCCGCTCATGTGGCGGATGCCGGGAATGCGCGATGGGGTGGACATGGGGAACCTTCGTGATTGAGCGATTTCGAATGAACCGTCGGGGAGGCTTTCATTTCTTTGCCTGCTCGTGGTCCCGGTCGCCCCGATCCAGATACGCCACCAAGGGGCCGGTATCGACCAGGATTTCGCTCATGAGCCGAATCCTTCGAGGTGTTTTGGATTTGAGGCCAGATCACCCAGCCCGCTGCATCCCTTGCCACACAGGTCCGCGCTGCGGTCAAAAAGACTCGGCGGAGTCTTGCGCGAGGCTGCATTGAGCTTTTCCTCCAGTGCCTCGCGCAGCAATGCGGACCGGTTGGTCCGTCTGGCGCGCGCAACCGCGTCCATCCGGGCAATCAGCTCATCGGGAACCTTCAGCGAGATCGTTGTCATGATAGGAAAAAATTGCCGGGATTGCAGCTTGGCAATTCCGAATTTGATACCTCACATCCGGAAGTCGTCGCCGAGGTAGTATTTGCGGGCGATGGGGTCGTCCACGAGTTCGTCGGAGGCGCCTTCGAGGATGACGCGGCCGTCGTGGATTAGGAACGCGCGGTCGGTGATGGTGAGTGTCTCTCTAACGGAATGATCGGTGATGAGAATGGCGAGGCCGTCGCGTTCGCGCAGTTCGCGGACGATGCGCTGGATGTCCTCGACCGCCTTGGGGTCGATGCCGGCGAACGGTTCGTCGAGCATCAGCAGCTTGGGGTCGGAGCAGAGCGAGCGGGCGATGGCGAGGCGGCGTTTTTCGCCGCCGGAAAGCGTGATGGCGAGCGACTTGGCGAGCTTGGCGATGCCGAAGCGCTCCATCAGGTGGTGGGCGCGGTCGAGCCGGTCCTTGCGGCTGAGGTGCGGGCGCGTTTCGAGAATGGCGAGCAGGTTGTCGAGCACGCTGAGCTTGCGGAAGACGCTTTCCTCCTGCGGCAGGTAGCCGAGGCCGAGGCGCGCGCGGCGGTGCATCGGCATCTTCGAGATATCATGTCCCTGGAAGCAGACCGAGCCGGCGTCGGACGGGATGATGCCGGCGATCATGTAGAACGAGGTCGTCTTTCCCGCGCCGTTGGGGCCTAACAGCCCGACGATTTCCCGCGGTTGAACGGTCATCGACACGCCATCGACCACCGCGCGCCCGCCGTAGGTCTTGCGCAGGCCGTTGGCGAAAAGGACGGCGGTTTCGGTGTGGCAAACGGTGGAGCCGGGGTCGTGCATGGGGTCGGGATGTGGTAGGCGGTAGGCGATACTTAACTTCAGCGTTCCTGGTTGAGGCGGCCGCCCATGTCCCAGTTGCCTTCGGTGACGAAGGAGCCGTTTTTCTGAATGCGCAGGCTGAGCTGGGGTTCCCTGGCGCGCATGAAGTTGGCACCTTGTTTCACCCACGGATAGCCGCCGGTGAGGACGATCTCGCCGGTTCCAGGATGATAGGTGAAAATCGCGCCGCTGGCCTCGATCGGTTCCTTGCCCGGTTGCGGTTGTTTTTGAAGGATGCGCACCGCGCCGGTGGCGACGACGCGTTCGACATCGCCAAAGCCCGAACCGAAAGCGGATTTTTCCTTCCCGTTCGTTTTGTCGGTGGACTCCGGTTTTTTCGCGAGGAAGATTTTCAATTCATTGGCTCCGCTGAGGGCGAAGCGCGGGTCATTGACGCGGACGTTCTTGAGATAGACGAAAAGTCCGGCATCGGCGTCGAAATACATGCCGCCGTCGCAGTTGACGACGGTGTCTTCCGGACCGGGCTCGATCTTGAGCGGCTCGGACGGTTGGGTGGCGGGTTCGTCCGATCCATTGCCGGCGATGCCGGCTTCGTCGAGGAAACCGGCGGCGGCTTCGGTGGCCTCGGCGGCGGTGGCAAGCTCGGCGCGCAGGCTGGTGCGCGCGGCTTCGGTGGCCTTCGCATGCGCGGGTGCTGCGGGCGCGGCATCGGCGGCGATGGCGGATTTTTCGGCCTCGGTCAGCGCGGCGGGTGGCTCGGCGCTGGCGGCGGTGAGCAAGGCCGCGCCGGCGAGGGCCACGGCGGGGCGAACAAGCGAATTGGAATGATTCATGGTGGTCTCGGTGTTGGCACGGATGCGGGTTTCGGCCGGGCCTGTTAGAAAGCCCCGGGCTTTTTCCATGTGATAGATCAAGCCGCTGCCATCGGCCTCGATGCGGTCGCCGCGTAGCGTGACGCCGCCGCCGGCCTCGAGCAGGCCGGTGGCTTGGTCGAGCAGCGCGTTTTTCATCTCCACACGGGCGCGCGGACTTTGGTCCGGGCTGTAAAACGCGATGGTCACCTGGTCGCCGGCGATCTGCTGGTCGGTGACGAGTGTCATCACATCGGCCTTGAGCACGGCGGAGAGGCGCTGGTTTTCATCGTAGCGCGGGAGCATCACTCCGTGGAGCTTGCTGCCGTTCGGAAGTAGGGAAACGGCGGGGATTTTCTTGCGCGGTTCGACCGGTGCCTCCTCCGCATGCAGCGCGGGGGACAGGAGCAACAGGGCCGGAAGAATGGCACGCATGGTTTATCTAACAATTTTAGCACTCAATGCGCCGCGTGGTGAATGGCGATGAGCTTGATGAGCAGGTCTTCGATGAATTCGAGCGGGATCTGGTTCGGCCCGTCGGAGAGCGCGTTGGCGGGATCCGAGTGGACTTCCATGAAGAGGCCGTCCAGGCCGGTGGCGATGGCGGCGCGGGCGAGCACGGGCGCGAGTTCGCCGTCGCCGCCGGTCGAGCCTCCGAGTCCGCCCGGGCGCTGCACTGAGTGGGTGGCGTCGAAGATGATGGGCAGGCCCTCCTTGCGGATCCAGTAGAGCGAGCGCATGTCGGCGACGAGATTGTTGTAGCCGAAGGTGGTGCCGCGCTCGGTGATGAGGAAGCGCTCGCAACCGAAGACGCGCATCTTGTCGGCGATGTTGACGGTGTCCCATGGCGCGAGGAACTGGCCTTTTTTCACGTTCACCGCGCGGCCGGTCCTGGCGGCGGCTTCCAGCAAATCGGTCTGGCGGCAGAGGAAGGCGGGGATTTGCAACAAATCGACATGCTCGGCGGCGATTTCCGCCTGCTCGGCGGTGTGGACGTCGGTGGTGACGGGCACGTCCAACTCGCGGGCGATCTCGCCGAGGATGCGGCAGCCATCTTTCACGCCGGGGCCGCGGAAGGAGCCGGCGGACGTGCGGTTCGCCTTGTCGTAGGAGGCCTTGAAAAGGAAGTGGATGCCGGTGCGGTCGGCGATTTCCTTGAGCGAGCGCGCCATTTCCCAGGCGAAGGCTTCGGATTCGAGCGCGCAGGGGCCGAGGATGAAAAACGGCATCGGTCCGCCGACCGGGACATTGCCGATGTTGAAGGGTTCGAAGGACATGGCTTGAGACGGAAGACTTGAAGACGCAAGAAACAAGAAAAGAGGCCGCCGGGCGCGTCAGGAGTCGGAGGCGGTTTCGTAGAGTGGGGTGAGATTTTTCAGGGCGGCGTCGAGTAGTTTGGATTCGGTGGCGGTGAGGTTGCCACGGGTTTTTACCGCGAGCATTTCGAGCGAATCGATCACCGATTTCGCGGCGCGCAAATTCACGGATTTTTCGCCGGTGGCGGGATTCGGGATCTGGCCGAGGAACAATCCGGCGTTCTGGGCCTGGAGGATGACGAAGTCGTTGAATCGCGGATCGGGCTCTGGCGCGGCGGGCATGGAGGGAGTCTATGGTGTTTTTTCCGGAATGGTCATGCGAAAATCTCGCAGGCGGACGTGCGCGGATGCGGCTATTCGCCTTTACAGCACGGAGTCGCGGTTTTACCCAGTCGGCGTTCCTTTTGTATGGGTATGTCTGAGAAAACCGATCCCCACCGGGGGAGCCGTTCCGTGCGCCCCGGTGTCAAAACCGCCATCACCGCGCCGCTGGATCCCAAGTTCCTGCCGGCGGCCTTGTTCACCCGCGAATACCAGCGCGAACTCCGTGCCTCCGGCCGCGGCGTCCCGCTCGTGCTCGGCCTCGAGCGCGAAAACGTCCTGGTCTCGCGCCACGAAACGCTGGTCGATCCGGCCTGCGACGCCACCACGCTGCGGCACGTCGAGCGCTTGGTGAAATTCCTGCTCTGGGCGCGCGGCGGCTGGAAACTCCACATCGGCGGACCGCGCCCCATCGCCGATGCCATTCGCAAGACCTACTCGCCGCGCGGCGCGCGCGCCTTCGACGTGCGGATGATGCAGATCGCCTACGGGAAAAATTTCGAAGTCGCCGCCACCACACCGGACAAGGTTCCGGCCGCGAAAGACTCGGAAGTTTCCGCCGGCGGGTTCCTCAAGGGCTGCCGGATCGGTTTCGACCTCGGCGCGAGCGATTACAAGGTCTCCGCGGTCATTGATGGCAATCCGGTCTTCACCAAGGAAACCCCGTGGGATCCGAAAAACCAGACGCATCCCGACTACATCTATCATCATCTGTCGTCCGCACTGCATCTCGCCGCCGCCAACCTGCCGCGGGTGGACGCCATCGGCGGCAGTTCCGCCGGCATCATCGTGGACAATGAAATCCGCGTCGCCTCGCTGCTGCGGTCGATTCCGAAAAAACACTTCGCCACCGCCGCCGGTGTCTTCAAGCGCATCGCCCGCGAGTGGGACGTGCCGCTCACGGTGATGAACGACGGCGACGTCACCGCGCTCGCCGGCGCGCTTTCACTTGGGAAAAACGGCATGCTCGGGCTCGCCATGGGATCCAGCGAGGCGGTCGGCTTCATGGACCCGCAGGGCCGCATCCTCGGCTGGCTCAATGAACTTGCCTTCGCGCCCGTCGATTACAACCCGGACGCTCCCGCCGATGAATGGTCGGGCGATAGCGGCGTGGGCGCGCTGTATTTCTCGCAACAAGCCGTCAACAAACTGCTGCCCGCCGCGAAGATCAAACTGCCGGCGAAAATGGGCCTGCCCGAACGACTCGTGGAAGTACAGAAGCTCATGGCCGCCGGCGACGAACGCGCCGCGAAGATCTACCAGACCATCGGCGTCTATCTCGGCTATAGCATTCCGCACTACCTCGATTTCTATCAATTCGGCCACATGCTCGTGCTCGGCCGCGTGACCACCGGCACCGGAGGCGACATTGTGATTTCGAAAGCCCGCGA
Organism: Luteolibacter sp.; assembly: GCA_041686775.1. GTDB lineage: Bacteria > Verrucomicrobiota > Verrucomicrobiia > Verrucomicrobiales > Akkermansiaceae > Luteolibacter. The sequence continues at coordinate 49,193 of JAWLDG010000026.1, forward strand.
GGTGATGGAATCCGAATTCCCCGAGGTCGCGAAGCGCGTGGCCATCCACGTGCCCGACGAGAAAACCCGCCGTGTCGGCCAGGCCGTGGCCGCCGCCAGCCTGCCGCAGATCCGCAAATCCCGCCGCAAATGAAACTTCACCATTCCACCGCCACGGTCTTTGTTCCCGACGGCATGCCCGCCGCCGAGGCGCTCGCCCGCGTCACCCATCTCGGCATCGGCGCGCACCAGGACGACCTCGAGTTCATGGCCTTCCACGGCATCCTGCAATGTTTCGCGCGCGACGACCGCTGGTTCGGCGGCGTCACCTGCACCAACGGCGCGGGCAGCTCGCGCACTGGTCCTTATGCCGATTGCAGCAACGAACGCATGATGGCCATCCGCCGCGAGGAACAGAACACCGCCGCCGTCATCGGCCATTACGCCGCCATGATCCAGCTCGACCACCCGAGTTCGATGGTCAAAGACCCGGAAGAAACCGCGCTCGTTTCCGATCTGACGGAAATTCTCCGCGCCACCCGCCCGGATGTCGTTTACACCCACAATCCCGCCGACAAGCACGACACGCACATCGGCGTGACCATCGCCGCGCTGAAAGCCATGCGTGCCATGCCGGGCGATGAACGTCCGAAACAAGTCATCGGCTGCGAAGTCTGGCGCGCGCTCGACTGGCTGGCCGACGACGAAAAAGTCCTGATGGATGTCACCGGCCGCGACAACCTCGCCGCCGCGCTCAACGGCGTGTTCGATTCGCAGATCGCCGGCGGCAAGCGCTACGACCTCGCCACCCTCGGCCGCCGCGCCGCCAACGCCACTTTCTTCGATTCCCACGCCACTGACGCCGCCACCCAGCTCATCTACGGCCTCGACCTCACCCCGCTCGTCGAAGACGAAACCCGCGACATCGCCGAATACGTCTGCGGTTTCATCGAGCGCTTCAACGCCGACGTCCGCCAGAAACTCAGCCGCCAGCTTGGCATCTCCTGATGGAAATCATCATCCAACCCACCGCCGAAGCGGCCACCGAAATCGCCGCGCGCATCATCGCGAAGCTGCTGCGTGAAAAGCCCGACGCCGTGCTCGGCCTGGCCACCGGCAGCACGCCGCTGAGGCTCTATCGGACACTGGTGGACATGAAACTCGACTGGAGCCGCGTCACCACCTTCAACCTCGACGAATACATCGGCCTGCCGCGCGAGCACCCGCAGTCATACCACAGCTTCATGTGGGAAAACCTGTTCCGACATATCAACATCAAGCCGGAGAACATCCACATCCCGGATGGCAACGCCGCCGACATCCCCGCGATGTGCGCGGCTTATGAAACGGCCATCCGCGCCGCCGGCGGAATCGACCTTCAGTTGTTGGGCATCGGCAGCGACGGCCACATCGGTTTCAACGAACCGAGTTCCTCGCTCGCCTCGCGCACCCGCATCAAGACGCTCACCGAGCGCACCCGCCGCGACAACGCCCGCTTCTTCGGCGGCGAGGAACTGGTGCCGCACCACGTCGTCACGATGGGCATCGGCACCATCATGGAGGCCCGCACCAATCTCATGCTCGCCTTCGGCGAAAACAAGGCCGCCGCCATCGCCGGAGCCGTCGAAGGCCCCGTCACCGCGGACAACCCGGCCTCGGTGCTCCAGTTCCACCCGTCCTGCAAAGTCTGCCTCGATGCACCCGCCGCCGCGCAACTCAAGCGCGCCGATTACTACCGCTGGGTTTATTCCAACAAACCGGACTGGCAGGCCTGGTGAATGGCCCATGAAAACCATCGTCCTCTGGCTCGCCGCCGCGGTTTCCGTTTTCGCGACAGCGACCGATGAATTCATCGCGCAGGCCACCGAAAAACACGGCGCGTTCGGCGAGAAGGCCGCGCGATTTCTGGTCGAGCACATGCCTGCAAACGACCGCGAATCTCTCACAGCGGCGTTTCTGAACGAGAACCTCGACCTCGCGCTCAAAGCGCGCGCCACGTTTCCGTGGGCGAAGGATGTGCCGGAGGAGATTTTCCTCAACGACGTGCTGCCCTATGCGGTCTTTGACGAACCCCGCGACCCATGGCGGGCGGACTTTTTCGAGAAGGCCGCGCCCTTGGTAAAAGATGCCAAAACCGCGAGCGAAGCCGCGCAGATCCTCAACCGCGACTTCTTCAAGCTTATCAAAACCCACTATCACACCAAGCGGTTGCGCACCAACCAGTCGCCCAAGGAATCCATCGAACAAGGCAAGGCCACCTGCACCGGGTTGTCCATTATCCTCGTTGCGGCATGCCGCTCGGTCGGCATTCCCGCACGCGCCGCGGGCACGCCGATGTGGTGGGACGGCAGCGGCAATCACACGTGGGTCGAAATCTGGGACGGCGGTTGGCATTTCACCGGGGCCGATGAATTCAACGACAAGGGACTGAATCGCGCATGGTTCGTCGAGAACGCGTCGAAGGCCGATCCTCACCATCCCCTGCACGCCATCTACACGACGTCATGGAAAAAAGACCAGGGCATTTTCCCGATGGTCTGGTCGCCCAAAAACCGCGAGATCGGCGGGGTCAATGTCAGCAGCCGCTACCGGGTGAAAACCGCCACCGCCACCACCATCGGCGTGCGGTTCTTCAATGGCGATGAGCGGATGGTCATGAAAGGCAGTCTCACCACCGCCGCTGGATTTCCGCTTGGCGATTTCGAAACCAAGGCCGGCACCTCCGACATGAACGACACGCCGCGCATCGCGGTCACTCCCGGTGAATCCTACCGCCTGCGTTTCATGATCGATGGCACGGCGCGCGAGACCGATGTCTTCACCATCGGGCCCGATGCCCAAAACATCCGCGACATCCGCATTGCCGACCTTCATCCCGCACCCGTGTTCGATGACGATTCCGCGCCGCTTGGCAAGCAGGCCGCCGCGCGCGCCGTCCGCTTCGTTCATGATGAACTGCTCGCCGCGCAAAAAGAGGCACGCGCCGCCGAACTCGATGCGAAAGCCATCACCCTCGGCGATCACACGATGAAATGGCTGGAGAAATCCTTCGGCGACGCGCCCGCCGGCAAGCGCCCGCTGTGGATCTCGATGCACGGCGGCGGCGAGGCGCCCGCTGAAATCAACACGCGGCAATGGTTCAACCAGATCCGCCTCTATCAGCCGGAGCAGGGCATCTACGTCGCGCCGCGCGCGCCGACCGACAAATGGAACATGTGGCATCAGGAGCACATCGACCCGTTGTTTTCCCGCCTCATCGAGAACATGGTCGCCTTGCGCGGCGTGGACCCGGACAAGATCTATCTGATGGGCTATTCGGCCGGCGGTGATGGTGTGTGGCAGCTCGCCCCGCGCATGGCCGACCGCTTTGCGGCTGCCGCCATGATGGCAGGCCATCCCAACGAATCGTCACTGCTCGGCCTGCGCAACCTGCCCTTCGCCATCTTCATGGGGGAAAACGACCGCGCCCACAACCGCAGCAAGGTGGCTGCGGAAAAATCCGCCGAAATCGCCGCCCTGCACGAAGCCGATGCCGATGGCTACATCCACCTTTCGCGCATCTATCCGGGGCTCGGCCATTGGATGGAACTCAAGGATGCCGAAGCCCTGCCGTGGATGCTCATGTTCACCCGCAATCCATGGCCGGAAAAAATCGTCTGGTTCCAGGACGACGTCACCCACGACCGCTTCTACTGGCTCCGCTTGCCGCCCGGCACCGCCCGCAAAGGCATGAAGATCACCGCCAGCGTGATCGGGCGCACCATCCGCCTCGATGGCGACGTCCCGGCCGGCACCCGCGTGCTCCTGTCAGACAGGCTGCTGGACCTCGACCAGCCCGTCGGCATTTCCATCAATCAAGGCCCGGTGAAGGAAACCCGTCCCGTCCGCACGCTGCGCGTCATCCGCGCCGCACTTGCAAACCGCCTGGACCCCGCGGCATGCCCCACTGCGGAGCTTGTGGTGGACGATAAATCATAGCTTTCCGCCCGCGGCTCCGGACCCATGCCCTGTCCGCAATCCCCGTCAGCCATCCATGATTGCGAAGTCGGGCGGTTACAACGAGACGGCGGATCCCAGCTCCAGCTTGGTTCCGCGGGTGAGCACCGCGTGGGCGGCGGCGAGGTCCTGGGCAGCCACGCCGACGGATTTGAAAAAGGTGATTTGTTCCGGGTCGGTGCGCCCGCATTTGCGGCCCATCAGGATTTCGCCCAGTTCGGCGTGAAGGTGGGACGTTTCGATCGCGCCTTCGTCGCGGGCCATGATCAGGTCGCCGGCCTCCTCCCAGGCGGCCTCGGTCTGGTCCACCACCACCAGTGCCCGAGCCACGGTTTCAGGCGGGATTTCCCGCTCCGTGGGTTTGTAGGAGCCGATTGCATTGATGTGGGTGCCGGGAGAAATGTCACCATCCTTGAAGACGGGGGTTTTCGAGGTGGTGGCACAGCAAACAATGTCCGCGGAGGCCACGGCGGCGCGCGTGCTGGCGACCCGCTCGACATCGATGCCGAGCTTTTTGCTCATCTTGGCGGCAAAGGCGGCGGCGCGGTCGGGATCGCGATCATAGACCATGGCCAGACGGATGGGGCGCACCGCGCACATCGCTTCCAACTGGGCTGCCGCCTGCGGACCGGATCCGATGATCCCCACCTGCGAGGCGTCCGGGCGGGCCAGGATATCGGTCGCCACCCCGCAGCTGGCACCGGTGCGGATGGCGGTCAGGGCGCTGCCGTTCATCAGGGCGAGCGGCCGGCCGTTGGCGGCATCCAGCACCATCATGGTGGCCTGGATGAATGGCAGGCCGCGCTCGGCATTGCCGGGATGCAGCGAGATCACCTTGGCTCCGACGCGGTCAAGGCGCGGGGTGTGGGATGGCATCACCAGGACATCCGCGTGGTGTGAGGCCAGACGCATGTGGGTGCGCAGCGGCGCGGTCACCTCACCGGAAGAAACATCATGAAACGCTTCCCTCATCACTTCCACCGCCTTCCTCATCGGCAAGGCCGCGCGCACGTCGGCGGCGGAAAACACGCGGAAGGTTTGTTGGATCTCCATGATAAGTGTATACTGTTAGATCAATGAATCGGCCTTGCTATTCAAGCCCCGGCGAATTCGCTGCGGGCCATGATTTCGTCCTGCAGCTCACGGCTCAGGTCGCAGAAATAATCGCTGTATCCCGCGACGCGCACGATCAGGTCGCGGTGGCGCTCCGGATTTTTCTGCGCCTCGCGCAGGGTTTCGATATCCACCACGTTGAACTGCACGTGGTGGCCGTCCATCCGGAAATAGCTGCGGACGAGGTGGCCGAGCGCGCTGATGCCATCCTCGCTGGCCAGCACGCCGGGCAGGAATTTCATGTTGAGCAGCGTGCCGCCGGTCCGCAACTGGTCCATTTTCGCCGCGGACTTGATCACTGCCGTGGGCCCGTGCCGGTCGGCTCCCTGCACCGGTGAAATCCCCTCGGACAGCGGCTCCCCGGCATTGCGGCCGTCGGGCGAGGCGGCCATCACGGAACCGAAGTAGATATGGCAGGTGGTGGGCAGCATGTTGACATGATACTTGCCGCCCCGTGAGTTCGGGCGGCCGTCGATGGCATCGAACAAGGCATTGAACACCCGCTGCATGATGCGGTCGGCGCGGTCGTCATCGTTGCCATAGCGCGGGGTTTCGTTTGTTAGCTTGTTTTGTAATGCATCCTTGCCTGCGAAGTTGGACGCGAGGGCATCGAGCAAGTCCCGCATGGTGACATCGCGCTTGTCGAACACGTGCTCGCGGATGGCCGAGAGGCTGTCGGTGATGGTGCCGATGCCCACGCACTGGATGTAGGAGGTGTTGTAGCGCGCGCCTCCCGCATTGTAGTCCATGCCTCTCCTGATGCAGTCATCGATCAGCACCGAAAGGAACACCGCCGGCATGTGCGCGGCATATTGTTGTTCGATGTGCTGGTTGCCGATCATCTTGATCCTCACGAAATGCGCGAGCTGTTTTTCGAATGCGGCGAACAGTTCGTCGAAATTGGCAAAGTCCGCCGGGTCGCCGGTCTCGATGCCGATGCGCTTGCCGGTCCGCGGGTCGATGCCGTTGTGGAGCGTGATTTCCAGGATCTTGGGCGTGTTGAGGTATCCGGTGAGGATGTAGGCCTCCTTGCCGAAGGCGCCGGTCTCGACACAGCCGCTGGCTCCGCCTTCGCGCGCGTCCTCGATGCGTTTGCCGCAACGCACCATTTGTTCGACGATGCCATCGGCATTGAAAATCGAGGGATAGCCGTAGCCGTTGCGGATCACGCGGCAGGCGGCCTTGAGGAAGCGGTCCGGGTTGCGGCGGCTGAGCTGGATGTTGCCCTGCGGCTGGAGCAGGTGAATCTGGTCCATCACCTCAAGCATCAGGTAGGACAACTCGTTCACGCCGTCGCCGCCGTCGGGGAGGATGCCGCCCAGGTTGATGTTGGTGAAATCGTTGTAGGTGCCGCTTTCCTCGGCGGTGACGCCCACCTTCGGAGGCGCGGGGTGGTTGTTGAACTTGATCCAGAAGCAGCCGAGCAGCTCGCGGGCCTGTTCGCGGTCCAGCGTGCCATCGGCGCAATCCCGCTGATAGAACGTGAAAAAGTAGCGATCGAGGTGGCCCGGGTTCATGGCATCCCAGCCGTTCAGCTCGGTGATCGTGCCGAGGTGCATGAACCAATACATCTGCAGCGCCTCGCGGAAATCGCGCGGCGCGTGGGCCGGCACATGGCGGCAGGTGCGTGCGATGATCCGCAGCTCGTCTTTTCTAACAGCGTCATCGCAGGCGTCCGCCAGTGTTTCCGCGTGATCGGCGTGGCGGGCGGCGAAATGAATCACCGCGTCGCAGGCGATGGCCATCGCCTTGAGTTCCTCGCGTTTCGCCGCGGCGTCCGGATCGGTGAGGAAATCCAGCGCCTCCAGCGCTTCGGCGATGTCCTCTTTGAATCCCAGCAGGCCCTTGTGATAGAATTTTCCGTCGAGCGTGGTGTGGCCGGGCGCGCGCTGCTCCATGAACTCGGTGAAGACACCCGCCTGATAGGCATCCATCCACTCGCTGGAGAGACCCTCGAAGATCCGCTCGCGCATGGTTCGGCCTTGCCAATACGGGATCACCTTTTCGCGGTAGGCGGCGATCGCCTCCTCGCTCACTCCATAGCGAGTTCGCTCGCGGCTGTCGAGGATGCGCAGATCCTCCTCGCTGTGGCAGGTCAGCTCGGGATAGGTCGAGACCGCTCGCGGCGAGGGTCCCCGCTCGCCGACGATCAACTCGTCTTCCCCGATATATATCGTTTGATGCCGGTAGAGATATTCCAAAGTCTTCGCCCGCATCACCGGCACGGAAAATTTCCCCATGTGTTCGCGGTGGAAGTCGGTGACCAGTTCCGCGCGTTCGGTGGAGATCGTGATGGGTGTCGCGGCGCTGGCTTCGCGCAGGCGGCGGACCCGTTCAGTCATGGTTGGCATATGCGGGTGATGTGTCGGGGTGATGGATGCGCGGTGAATCCGGCCGGCTGCCGGCTGTCACATCGCGGAAGAACGCGCGGCAGTTTTCCACCTCTTCTGCGGTTGGCTCGGGCGTGTCCGGCAGCAAGGTATCGAGGCCGAAGCGGTGATACTTGTCGCTGGATGCCCGGTGATAAGGCAGCACGGTCAAGGGCAGCGGACGCGGCAGCGTGGCGACAAAATCCCTCATTGCCATGAGATTGGCATCGGTTCCGGTGACTCCCGGAATGAAGGGAAACCGCAACTCAATGGAAACTCCCGTCCCGCACAGCTCTAGCAGGTTTTTGCGGATCAATTCTCCATCCACCCCGGTGTGTTGGTGGTGCGTGACGGCGGCCGCGAGTTTGACGTCGAAGAGGACCAGCTCGGCATGTTCGGCAGCCTTCAACAACGCGTCGGTCGGCGCATGGCCGGAGGTATCGATCGCCCGGTGGATGCCCTGTTCCCCGCAGCGCTCCAGCAGCGCCGTCAGGAACCGCGGCTGTGCCAGCGGCTCGCCCCCGGAAAAGGTTACCCCGCCGCTGGATTCGTCGTGGAAAACCGAGTCCCGTTCGATTTCCCGCATCACTTCGTCGAGGGTCACCTGCCGCCCCACGGTCACCGGGCCGCCGCGGCCGGCGTGGCGGCTGATGCCGAATTCCCGGCTCTCGGGATTGTGGCACCACGCGCATTGCAGCGGGCATCCCTTCAGGAAAACCGTGGTGCGCAGTCCGGGTCCGTCGTGCAGCGCGAAGCGTTTGATATCGAAGATGATCCCCTGCACGGCCCAGCGATAATCGCGGCGGCGGCGGGGTCAAAGCTCAAAAAATGCGGAGTCGACCGAGTCTCAGGATTTAAGCGGATTTGCGCAACGCGTCGTCGAGGTGTTCGAGGCGGAAGCGCAGCAGGCAGCCCACGCCGCCGTGGCTGTGGAGCAGTTCGTCGTTTTCGCAGACCTCGATGGGAATGTCGTGGGAGATGGCGAGGCGCACGAGTTCCTCGCGGTCGGGCAGGGGGAGTTCCTCGGAAATGACGAGTTGTGAGGCGGCACCGGCGAGAATCATCTCGCGGCATGAGTGGATGCCCACCACGGCAAGGCCCTTGCGGCGGATTTGCTCGTGCAGGCGCTCCACGGCATCGCGGCTCTCGTTTTGCTCGGCATCAATGAATTTCCCGATTGCCTGTCCCAGCAAGGGTGAGATGTCGTGGCCGTTTGGCGCGCTGAAAACCGAGCCTACGACGCGTGCCTGGAGCGGCTTGGGCAGGTGGTTGCGCAGCATGGCGACGTGCCGCGGGTGGCCTGCGAGGATCAGGTGGTTGAGTCCGCGGCGTTCCATCAGGCGGGTGATGACATGCACTTGGTCGCGGATGAAGCGGCGGGTGTCTTCCTCGCGGCGGTGGTGGAAGTGCTCGCGGCTGAGCTGGCGGCCGATGCGCTGGTTTTGCTGTGGCCGGGTGGTGAGGATTTCCTCGGTCACCGCGCCGAGTGTGAGTTCCATGATGCGGCCGGTTTCCTCGGTGCAGATCACCAGCACGAAACGGTGGAAACGGTCCTTGAGCTGGACCAGCGGGAAAATCGCCGGTCGTGGCGCGGCTTCGAAGTGCGTGTCCATGGTGGCATGGAACGGCAGCACCATCAGCAACGGATGCTCGCCGCCGCGCGCGAAAACCGCGACGCTGCGGATTTCCTCCGGCCATTTCTGCCGGAATACCGCGAGCACTTCCTCGCGCGCCTCGTCGAAGACCATGCGGGCTTCCTTCGCCAGCGTGTTGCGGGCGGCCGCCGCCCACATCACGAACGACGAACGGAGTGCGGCTTCCGCTTGCCTGAGATCCAGATAGGCGCTGACCACCGGCGCGCCTGATTCCGGCAGGGTGGCAAGCGTGCTGATATGGCGGCGCAGGCCGCGCATGATGACGGATTTGGAAGGGGTGCGTGGCGTTTTCATAATATCCGTTTCCGTGCCCATAGCGACGTGATAGGGAGGATCTGTCCGGAAATCGGAAAAATCGTCATGCCATCGATTCTTGCACCACAGGGCGTCCTGCGTTTGGGTCGCGCCGATGCTTGATAGATTCGTCGAATGGTATGCCGATGGCGGGATGGTGGAGGAAAACGCCCGCAACGCCGGTTGGTGGACCAGTTTCGCCGCGCTGATTTTCGCGGCGGTGGTGCTGCATTTTGTGGTGAAATTCATCATCGTGCGCGCGGTCCGCGCGGCGGTGCGCAGACTTGGATTCAAGGCCCCCGAGACAGTGCTCGATGGCGGGGTGCTGCGCTGGGTGGCGCACATGTCACCCGCCATTTTCATTCATCGCGCGGCACCGGGATTCCTCGGGCAGGGCCATGCGCTGGCCGAAGTGCTGCACACGCTCACACTGATTTACCTGCTGCTGTCCGGGGTGCTCGCGCTCTTCTCGCTCATCAACGGCTTCGTGCGGCTTTACGAACAACGGCCGCTGGCGCGCGAGGTGCCGGCCACCAGCTTCGTGCAGGTCATCAAGCTGGTCATCGCGATGATCGCGCTGGTGCTCGGGGTTTCCGTGATCATCGGCCGCTCGCCGCTGATCATCTTCAGCGGCCTCGGCGCGATGACCGCCATCCTGCTGCTGGTTTTCAAGGATGCCATCCTCGGCTTTGTGGCCGGCATCCAACTCGCCGCCAATCGCATGATCGCCGTGGGCGACTGGGTGGAAATGCCGAAATACGGGGCCGACGGCGATGTCGAGGAAGTCGCGCTCACGACCGTGAAAGTGCGCAATTGGGACCGCACCCGCACCACCATCCCGACCTACGCGCTGATCAGCGATTCGTTCAAGAACTGGCGCGGCATGCAGGAAGCCGGCGGCCGCCGCATCAAGCGCGCGCTGCACATCGACACGCAGAGCATTCGTCTGCTGGACGACGATCTCCACGCCCGCCTGCGCGAAATCCGCCTGCTCCAACCGTATTTCGAGGCCAAGGACCGCGAACTGGAACAATGGTATCGCGAGCAGGGTTACGCCTCGCGCGACGATGCCGGCATCAACGGCCGCAAGCTCACCAACGTGGGCACTTACCGCGCCTATGCCGAGGCCTACCTGCGCCACCACCCGAAGATCCACCAGAATTTGACCCTGCTCGTCCGTCACCTCGACCCCGGCGCGCACGGCCTGCCTATCGAGTTCTACTGTTTCACCAACGACACCCGCTGGGGCGCCTACGAGGCGATCCAAGCCGACATCTTCGACCACCTCATCGCCATGGCCCGCGTCTTCGGCCTCGAAATCCACCAATCCCCCACCAGCTCAGACATCCGTTTGTTAGCCACCCGGGAGCGCTGAGCTCCAACTCGGCGCTTCCTCCCTGGCGCTCGCGGCTTGTCCGGCTGGGGGATGCAGGTAGGGTGTGGACATGGATTGGCTGACGAGTCTGGGAGTGGGAGTGCTGATCATGCTGGCGAGAATGGTCGATGTGACGATCGGCACGCTGCGGGTGATCTCGGTGATCGACGGGCGGATGAAGACATCGTTCCTGTTGGGATTCGTGGAAGTGGTGGTGTGGCTGTCGGTGATTTCGGTGACGCTGGGGATGATTCAGGAGAACCCGTGGCTGGGATTGTTTTTCGCGCTCGGTTTCTCCCTGGGCAACGTGCTCGGGATCGTGGTGGAGCAGCGGATTCCGCTGGGAAACCTGACGCTGCGCGCGGTGGGGGGTGACGAGGTGCGAGAGTTGGCGACGGGTCTCCATGAGCTGGGCTTGAGCACCACGCTGCTGAAGGGCGAGGGCAGGTCGGGGGAGAAGAACATGCTGTTCTGCTTCATGCCCAAGGGCGCGCTGCCGGAGGTGAAGCCGCTGCTCAAGCCGCTGCGCGAGCGGATGTTCTACACGTTGGATTACGGCGGCACCTCGAACAAGGTGCTGATGCCGCGCACCAAGCAGCCGCCGAGCCGCCGCCGGATGCCGTTGCGGAAGTGAATCGCCGCGCCGAGCTGGGGCTCGGCGCTCCCGGGTAGTGAAATGGCGGTTGCCAGCCACGGCACGGACGCGGAAGTTCGCCGCGTGAATCGGCAGCGGCACACCGGCACCAGCGAGGCATGACGGGATTTTCGGGAAACTGGAACTATCCCGCGGAGCTGCCGGTGGTCGAGCACCGGGAGGAAATCGTGGCCGCGTTGCGCGAGCACCAGGCGATCGTGGTGGTGAGCGACACCGGATCGGGGAAAACCACGCAGCTTCCCAAGATGGTGGCGGAGGCGCTGGGGCCGGACGGCGGGCGGATCGGCTGCACCCAGCCGCGGCGAATCGCGGCGGCCAGCGTGGCGCGGCGCGTGGCGGAGGAACTGTCCGTGCCGCTCGGCGGCTTCGTCGGCTACCAGGTGCGCTTCGAGGAAAAACTCACGCCGGACACGCGCATCAAGTTCATGACCGACGGCATCCTGCTCGCCGAGACCCAGGGCGATCCGTCACTGCGACAATACGCCGCGATCATCCTCGACGAGGCGCACGAGCGGTCGCTGAACATCGATTTCCTGTTAGGCTGGCTCAAGCGGCTGCTGGAGAAACGCCGCGATCTGAAGCTGGTCATTTCCTCGGCCACGCTCGATGCGGGATCGTTCGCGTCGTTTTACGAAATGAACGGCAAGCCCGCGCCGGTGATCGAGGCGCCGGGGCGGATGTTTCCGGTGGCGGAGTTTTTCCTGCCGCCGGCCGATGACGAGGAACTGCCACAGCATGTGGCGCGCGCGGTGGAAACGCTGACGGAGATCGATCCGCGCGGCGATGTGCTGGTGTTCCTGCCCGGCGAGCGCGAGATCCGCGAGTGCGCGGAGGTGCTGGAGGGGCGGCGGCACCGCGATACGGAAGTGCTGCCATTGTTCGCGCGGCTCGGTCTCGGCGACCAGCAACGCGTCTTCAATCCGGGAAACAAGCGCCGCCTGATCCTCGCCACCAACGTGGCGGAAACCTCGCTCACCATCCCGCGCATCGCCTGCGTGATCGACAGCGGCGTGGCGCGCGTGAGCCGCTGGAGCCCGGGACGCGGCGTGCAGCGCTTGCAGATCGAGCCGGTCAGCCAGGCCAGCGCGCGCCAGCGCAAGGGCCGCTGCGGCCGCGTGCGCGACGGCGTCTGCGTGCGGCTCTACGAGGAAACCGATCTAACGGACCGCCCGGAGTTCACCGATCCGGAAATCCGCCGCTCGTCGCTCGCCGGAGTCATTCTGCGGATGAAGGCGCTCGGCTTGCCGGAGATCGACGAGTTTCCATTCCTTGATCCGCCCGCGCCGAAGGCGGTGTCCGAGGGCTACCGCACGCTGCGCGAGGTGGGCGCGCTCGACCGCGACAAGCGCCTCACCGACTATGGACGTCGTATGTCGCGACTGCCGGTGGATCCTCGGTTGGGTCGGATGTTGATCGAGGCGCGCGAGGAGCATTGCCTGGCGGAGATGATTCCGATCGTCGCCGCGCTGGAAAGCAACGATCCGCGCGAGCGACCGGCGGAGAAAACACGGGAGGCGGACGCGGCGCACGCGCGATGGAAGGACGGCGAGAGCGATTTCACCGCCATCCTGCGGATGTGGCGCGATGTGACGAAGTTTCGCGAGAAGAATGGCAAATGGAAACGCAACGCGCTGCGGAAGTTCTGCGCCGGTGCTTTCCTCAACATGCGCCGCGTGATCGAGTGGAGCAACGTGGCGGATGAACTGGAGGAACTGTTGGAGCGCGAGTGGAAGGCGAAGATCGGTGAAATTTACAAAAACGAGCCACCCTACACCGCCATCCACCGCAGTCTGCTGTCAGGAGCGCCGCGGCAGTTCGGTTTGTGGGATCGCGAGAACAAGGCGTATCGCAGCGCGGCGGGTGGATTTTTCGCCGTGTTTCCCGGCTCCGGCCTGTTCGGCATCCCGAAGCGGCACGAGTGGGTGCTGGCGATGGAGCTGGTGGAAACCACCCGCCTGTGGGCACGGCGCGTGGCGCGCATCGATCCGGAATGGGTCGAGCAGGTCGCGCCGCACCTGTGCCGCAGCCGCTACGGCGAGGCGCATTGGGACGAGAAACAGGGCGCGGTCTATGGCAAGGAAACCGTGATCTGCGGCGGACTGCCGGTGGTGGCCGGGCGGCGCGTGCATTACGGCCGCGTGGACGCCAAGGCGGCGCACTCCGTTTTTCTGCGCGAGGGTCTGTTAGGCGGCGGATTGAGGAAACGCTGCCCCTTCCTCGACGATCTCGACGCGATGCGCGCGCACATCGGCGAGATCGAGCAGAAGCTGCGCCGGCCCGGCGGCCTGTGGAGCGAGGAGGCGGTGCTGCGGTTCTGCGAGGACCGCGTGCCGGAGTGCATCCACACTGCTGCGGCCTTCCACAAGTGGCTGGCGAAACACGATGACGAACTCACGATTTCGCTCGGCGACGTGCTCGACGAGAACCTGGAAACGCTGGGCCTCGATTTGTTTCCCGACACGCTTGCCCATGATGGCGGGGAATACACCATCTATTATCATGCCGCGCCCGGCGAGCGCGACGACGGCGTCACGCTCGGCGTGCATGTCGATCAACTGCCGGTGCTCCCGCCATGGCTGCCCGGCTGGGGAGTGGACGGACACCTGCGCGAGCGCGCCGAAATCCTGCTGCGCTCGCTGCCCAAGGACTACCGCCGCGCCTGCCAGCCGATCGCCGCGATGGCGGACGGTTTCGCGGAACTGTGGTGCCGCGCGCCGAAGGACCGCCCCGTCACCCGGGCGCTATCGGAACATGTCAAGGCACACAACGGCGCGATCGTCCCGCCGGACGCATATGATATCTCCCGCCTGCCTTCGCATCTGATCACCCATGTCTGGGTCTGCGACGACGAAGGCGGTGAACTCGCGATGGGCGAGGATGTGGCCGTCTTGAAACTCCAGCTTGCCGACCGCATGAAGTCGCGATTCGAGGCCGCGGCCAATGCGGAAATCGAGCGCAGCGGCATCAGCTCGTGGGATGGCGAAGCGCTTCCCGATCGCGTGGAAACACCCGGCGGCCCGGCGTTTCCCGCGCTGGTGGACGAGCGCCAAAGCGTCGGCGTCCGCGCCTTCGTCAATGCGGCCGAGGCGGCGCAGGCGCACCGCGCCGGCGGTGCGCGCCTGCTGTGGCTCGCCCACACGGATCAGGTCGATCACCTGCGGAAGAAATTCCCGCTCGGCATGATGGCGAAGGTGGAATTGCCAAGGCTCGGGACGGGCGGGACTTCGATTGAAGACCTGATCCTGCTGGCTGCGGAAGGCGCGGCGGGCGGACCGTTTCCGAAATCGCCGGTCACCTTCTGCGGTCTAACAGACAAAGCGCGCGGCCGCTGGCACGATGCCGCACGCGAAATCGGCGCGAGCCTCGATGAGATATTGGAAGTCCTGCCCGGCATACAGGAATGGCTGGCCCGCCACCGCGGCGACCGCAATCTGGGCGAAATCGCCGAGGACATCGACGAACAACTCGCGTGGTTGTTCCGTCCGCGATTCGCGTGGCATGCGGGCTTCGCCGGCCTGTGCGATTACCCGCGGCGCTTGAAGGCGATCCGTTCGCGGCTCGGCCGGCTTTCCTCGCTGCCCATCGTCAAGGACCTGGAGAAAATGGAACGACTGCGGCGCTTGTGGCTGCCGTGGTTCCGCCGCTGGACGGAGACGCCCGAAGATCCGTCGTTGTGGCCGACCGGCTGGGCGCTGGAAGAGCTGCGCGTTTCGCTTTTCGCGCCCGACGTGCCATGCGTGGCAAAAGTTTCCGAAAAACGCATCGCGGAGATGCTTTCCTGATTCCGGTCTTGCTGCCGAGCGACCGGATCTGCGGTGTTGACCGCAAATCCGGACAAACCCGGACTCCCCAACCTCAGCGCCATGCGCAGTGCGGGCGGCGCAAGGGCGGCGCACCCACACCGCAGGCAGCCGGATTGCCCGAACAGGACGGGTTTCATCGCGCCAATGGGAACCGAACTTCCGGATCATCACCACGCCGCAGATGCTGGAAGTCATCCATGTTCAGGGTGTAGATCACCGAGGCATTGCCTTTTTTCGCCGCCAAGAGGTGCATGCAGTCATACACGCAGCCACCACGCACACCGCGGGATTGTGCGACACGCAGGGCATCCACGATTTCAGCGGTGGAAACTTCGATCACGCTCACCCGTGGGAGGATTGTTTCCGAGAGCATCTTCGCCGCAAGATCGGGAGTCACCCGTACCCCGAGCTTTCCGCCCGTAAGGGTCGAGAAGGTCTCAAGCAGTGCGTGGGAATAGATGCAGTGGCCGCCTTGAAGCAGGAGCGCCAGGCAATCGGCGTGCTTGGGCTCGTCCGGAGCGAGCGCCGCGACAAGCACCGAGCTTTCGAGAAAAGCGCTCATCGCGGGAGAGCGCGGTCGGCCTGGGAGTCACGGTCGGCACGCACGGCAGCGGCGGCATCCATTCGGATACCCTGCCGCGCCATCACCAGAACGCCATTCTCGATCACGCCCTCGGCCATCACCGGTGGCTCAGGGCGGATATCGATGCGGTTCGGGCTGACATCGGCGCGAACCTGATCTCCCGGCCTGATGCCAAGGACGCGCAGCGCGGTGTTTGGCAGCACCAAACGGCCTGCTTCATCGAGGCTGAGCGTGGCGTTCAGTAAGCGCTCAACAGAGCACCTCTGGCATTTTTGCCAGAGATCTGGCGGCTCTGGCATCTATGCTACCCGGCTCTCGATGGTCTGGCGGGCCGCCGGGC
>JAWLDG010000027.1:0-60999 GCA_041686775.1 Luteolibacter sp.
TTAGGATTGCGTGGCATTCGGCCAGTTTGGTGCCACTAAATATGGTGTACAAGCCTTGATTGTCACTATTTACGGAACATCCCTAGCTTGATCACCCTGGCCAATACCCGAATCGACCACTGGTCCCATCAACCGGCTCTCATGGCGGGAAATCCACCGCGCAGACAAGGAGGTGAAAGTCGGCGGCTTCCATACCGAGGTCAGGTCGCGCAGGATGATGGCGTTGCATGCGTGCTTCATCAAGCGTTGCGCTGGATCACTGGCGTGCTTTGAAAAACCCGAGTGTGCGGGCGAGGCCGTCTTCGAGGCTGTGTTGAGGGCTCCACCCGACGGCACGCAGCTTGTCCGCGCTGGCGCGGGAATGCCTCACATCTCCCGGGCGCTCCGCGGCATGAACGATTTTCGACTTGGAATCCGCCGCCTTGATCAATTCTTCCGCGAGCTCGTTGATGGTGATGGCACCGCCGTAGCCCGCATTGAAGACACCGGTGACGCCGGGCGTCTCCGCCGCGAAGGAGAGCGCTCCGGCGATGTCCTTCACGTAGATGAAATCCCGCGTCTGCCCGCCATCGCCGAAGATGGTGAGGTCCTCGCCGCGCAGGGCCTTTTCGATAAAGATCGGCACCGCGGCGGCATAAGCTCCCTTGGGATCCTGCCGCGGGCCGAAGACATTGAAGAAGCGAATGGCCGCGGTTTCCAGGCGGCCCTCGCTTTGGAACATCGCGAGGTAGTATTCGCCGTCGAGCTTGGTGATCGCATACGGGCTCTTCGGCTCGGGCAGCATGGATTCGGTTTTCGGAACCACCGGGTTGTCGCCGTAAACCGCCGCGGACGACGCGAAAACAAGTTTCCCGACACCCGCGGCGGAAGCCTCCTCCAGCACGTTGAGCAGCCCGTGCACATTGATGTCCACACATTCGCCGGGCTTCGCCATCGACTCGGGCACGCTGACCAAAGCCGCCAGATGGAAGATGAAATCCACGCCCTCCACGGCCTTCCGCACCAGTTCGCGGTCGGTGATCGATCCCTCGATGAAGGTGTGGCGCAAGCCGTCCAAATTTCGACGGTGGCCGGTGCGCAGGTTGTCGAGCACGCGGATCTCCTCCGCGCGGTCTTGATAAAGTTCGACGATATGCGAACCGATGAAGCCGGCTCCGCCGGTGACGAGGATTTTCATGGCAATGGAATGACTGGTTGGAAGTTCATGCGCTGTGTGATGCCACAACCTTTTCCATCTCCGGAAGCCGTTTCTCGATCGCGGCGACAAACGCGAACTGGTTGCGGCAGCGGTCGAGGTTGTGTTGTGGACGCTTGATTTTGAAACAAACGTCGCCCTTGCAGGTAATCCGTCAGGAAACGGATGCCGCATTCGAGAGTGGGCAGTTTCCCGGAAAAAGCGGGGTTCTCCAGTTCGGCGGCACAGTTATTTCACTCATGATGCGGTGGCTTCGGTTTAATTATCAGGTGATGAATAAGGCGGTCAAACCCATGATTTGGAAGAATCATGTCCGGATGCCCACAGACACGCGAACGTTTTCCATCGCCACCCGCGCGATCAGTCCGGAGTGCCGGTGCGCGACCGGCGCGCGGTTTCACGGTAGGCTGCGGGCGGCATTCCCACGGTGGACCGGAACTGACGGGTGAAGGAAGTCTGATCTCCATAACCACATTCCAATGCGATCTCGGCAATCGGCCGGCAGGTCCCTGCAAGCAAGTGCACGGCATGGCTGATGCGCGCCTGCCGGACGAACTGCGAAGTGGTCAACTGAAAGACCTTCCGCATGCGCCGTTCGAGCTGGGCGGGCGAAAATCCGGCCGCCGAGGCGAGCGCGGCCGGTTTCAGCTGGCGATCGAGATGGTTGCGGATGTGTTCCACCACCCGGCTCAGCCCGGAAAATTCCAGTTCCTCTTCGCGCGGCGTGTCGAGGTCGCGGGAAATCGAGGCCAGCCCGATCACCCGGCCGCTGGCATTGTGCAACGGCACCTTGGTGGCGAGGTACCAGCCGAGCGAGCCGTCGCGGTTGGTGACCAGTTCGAGTTGGTCACACAATTCGCGCCCGCTGGTCAGCACATCGAGATCCTGCGCGCGGTAGGCTTCCGCCAGATGCGGCGCAAAGAAATCCTCGGCACGTTTCCCGAGCAACTGCCGCGGGTCGCACAGCCCGATGCGTGACGCGAACGCCGGATTGGCCGCCTGATAACGCCGCTCACGGTCCTTCAGACAGAACACCACGTCAGGCAGATGCGCGAACAGGCGTTCGCAGAACCTCGGCGAGGAAACCTGATCCAAAAACGCGCTGTTGGCCGGCATGTGAATATCGGATTTTGTGCCATCAGGCATGCGATTGGCGACGGGATCGGTCAAGACAAGCATGTTAAATTGAAGCGATGAATCCGACATCCCTCGCAGATCGTGTCGCACGCTTGAAACAAGCGCCTGCCGACGACGCCCTGCTCGCCAACGAAGCGGTGGGCCTGGCCGCCGAGTTGCTGCGCGCCGGCCAGCGGGCCGAAAAACCCGCCGAAAAGCGCCAAGGAGCGCAGATGGCGCGCATGATGCACGACCCCGCGGGCAAGGCCTTCACCCTGGCGATGGCCGACCAGGTGTTCCGCCCACCCACGCCGTCGCGCTCGGCCTCGCAGTTCCGCCGCTTGCTCGGCGGCTATGGCGTGCCGGAATACCTGTCGCTGCCCGAGCGCCTGGCGATGCGCGCCGGGGCGGCGGCCTCGGCGGCCGCACCGGAGCTGGTGATGCCCGCGATCACCCGCGCGATGCGCACTCAGAGTGCCGCGGTGATCCTGCCGGCCGAGGATGAGAAGCTCAAACCGTTGCTCGACCGCCGCCGTGCGGCGGGCATGCGCATGAACCTCAACCAACTCGGCGAGGCGATCCTCGGCGAGGGCGAGGCGGAGAACCGCATGCGCGCCATCATCGCCCGTCTCGAAAGCCCGGATTGCAACTATCTCTCAGTGAAACTTTCGGCGATTTTCAGCCAGATCCACCTGATCGGCCACGATGAAACGCTGACTCGCGTGAGCGAAAAACTCCGCCGGCTTTACCGCGCTGCGATGGCCAATCCGTGGGAAGGCCGGCCGAAATTCGTGAACCTCGACATGGAGGAATACCGCGACCTCCATCTGACACGCGAGGCGTTTCAGACAGTGCTCGACGAACCGGAGTTCATGCAACTCGAAGCGGGCATCGTGCTGCAGGCCTATCTGCCCGACTCGTGGCCGGCCCAGTGTGAACTCAACGAATGGGCACGCGACCGTGCGCGGCGTGGCGGCGCGGACATCAAGATCCGTATCGTCAAGGGTGCCAATCTCGCCATGGAATCGGTGGAAGCGGAACTCCACAACTGGCCATGTGCGGTTTATCCGACCAAGGAGGAGGTGGATGCCAACTTCAAGCGCATGCTCCACGAAGGCTGCCGCAAGGAAAACGCGGAACACGTGCGCCTCGGCGTGGCCAGTCACAACCTGTTCGATCTTTCCTATGCCATTCTGCTTCGCGCCCGCGAAGGCGTGGAGGACCGGGTGGATTTCGAGATGCTCGAAGGCATGGCCAACCACCAGGCGCGGGTGGTTCACGACGTCGCCGGAGGCCTGTTGCTCTATGCGCCGGTGGTGAACCACGACGATTTCCACAGCGCCATCGCCTATCTGGTGCGCCGGCTCGATGAAAACACCGCCGATGAAAATTTCCTCCACGACCTGTTCGGCATGCGCGAGGGCGATGCTGCCTGGGAGTCACAGAAAGACCGCTTCCTGAAAGCCTGCGAGCGCAAGTACAGCGTGTCTCACGGTCCGCGACGCACCCAGAACCGCGCCACGCAAGAGCCGAAGCCACTGCCCGACATCGCTCCGTTTCACAATGCGGCCGACACCGATTGGGCACTGCCGCACAACGTGGCGTGGATCCGCGAAAAAGTGGCGGCCATGCGTGCCGCGCCGCCGGTTTCCCTGCCGCTGTGCATTGCCGGTCGCGAGGAACCCGGCATGAGTGAAGCCATCGGCCGCGACCCATCGCGCCCCGAATACGAAGCCTACCGCTACGCCCAGGCCGTCCCGGAGCAACTCGAACGCGCGTTGCAAACCGCGGTGGACGCCCGTGCCGGCTGGCAGGCGCTCGGCCACGCCGGCCGCGCGAAACTGCTGCGCCAGGCCGCCGCGGAGATCGAGAAGATGCGCGGTGAAATCATCGCCACCATGGTGCTGGACGCCGGCAAGGCGGTGTTCGAGGCGGACGTCGAGGTGACCGAGGCGATCGATTTCGCCAACTACTACGCCGATAGTTTACGGGCACCGGGTTTTGACGATGGCGCGGCTTTCACACCGTTCGGCACGGTGGTGGTGACGCCGCCATGGAATTTCCCGTTCGCCATCCCCTGCGGCGGCGTGCTCGCCGCGCTGGCCGCAGGCAACACGGTGATCCTCAAGCCCGCCTCCGCCACCGCACTCACCGGCTGGGTCCTCGCCCGCTGCCTGTGGGCCGCCGGCATCCCACGCGAGGTGCTCCAGTTTTTCACCTGCCCTGGAAACATCGGTCGCGAGCTCCTAACAGACCCGCGCACTGGCGGCGTGGTCCTCACCGGCGCTTACGAAACGGCGCGCATGTTCCTCGATTGGCATCCGAAGATGCGGCTGTTCGCCGAGACCAGTGGCAAAAACGCCTTGATCATCACCGCGGCGGCGGACCCGGACCAAGCGGTCAAGGACTTGGTGAAAAGTGCTTTCGGTCACTCCGGCCAGAAATGCTCGGCCGCCTCGCTCGCAATCGTTGAGGCCGAGGTTTACGACAACCCGTCGTTCCGCCGCCAACTTCGCGACGCCGCCGCCTCGCTCAAGGTGGGCACGCCGTGGGAGTCTGACAGCATCGTCACCCCCTGCACCGTGCCTCCCGGCGACGACCTAATGCGCGGACTCACCCATCTCGACCCCGGCGAGGAATGGTTGTTGGAACCGCAGATGATCGATGGCAACCCGCAGCTCTGGACGCCCGGCATCCGCCTCGGCGTCGCAGCAGAAAGTTGGTATCGCCGCACAGAGTGCTTCGGCCCGGTGCTCGGCTTGGTCCGCGCGCGCGACCTCGACGAGGCGATCCGAATCCAGAACACCTCCGAATTCGGCCTGACAGGCGGCATCCACTCGCTCGACGACCGCGAGATCGCGCGCTGGCGCGAGTCGGTGGAAGCGGGCAATGCCTACATCAACCGCCCGATCACCGGCGCGATCGTCCGCCGCCAGCCGTTCGGCGGCTGGAAACGCTCGTGCTTCGGCCCCGGTGCCAAGGCCGGCGGTCCGAACTACGTCGCCCAGTTCGGTAATTGGGAAAACGTGGCGCCACCGTCATTGCGCCTGTCTCCCACCGGCAAAGCCGCAAGTTTGTTAGATCAACTGCGCAAGCTTCTGCCCGACTACGCGGAAACACTCACCGCCGCCGCGGAAAACGACGCGTATTGGAACGAACACGAGTTTTCCATCGAGCACGATCCGACCGCGATGCGCTGTGAGTCGAACCACTTCCGCTACCGCCGTTTCAAGAATGTCCTCATCCGCGCCACCGTCGCCGTCAGCGATGTGGAACTCGCCCGCCTCTTGCTCGCCGCCACGGCGATGGACACGCCCTACATGCTTTCACTCGACGAGTCGCGCCCGTGGATTTTCGCGCTGGGCATCGAGCCGCTGATTGCGGAAGACACCACCCTCGCCGCCCGCTACCCGTCGATCGCCACGCAGTTCGATTTGGTCCGCGCGCCGCATGGCGACGTAGCGCTCAAACAGGCGGTCATCGCCGCCGGACAGCGCTGGGCGGACGGCCCGGTGATTTGGAACGCCCGCATCGAATGGCCCGCCTGGCTGCGCGAGCAATCGGTCAGTCACACTCTGCACCGCTACGGCAACCTGATCCCGCCACCGGGTGAGTAAGCTTGAAAAAGCCGGTCCCAAGCCCGAGCTTGCCCTGCGGCCACGCAGACCGTTCACCGGGAACACGAAAGCTGAATCTGGATTACATCTGCCAGCACGGCCGGCCCGTGGAGATCTTCTGCCACTCCGACGATGCCGCTCCAGCAAGCATTGCTGGCTCCCCAATTCTGAGCCCGAACAATCTTCCGACGCTCATCCTCCAGCTTGCGCTTCGCTGTGGCCCTAACAGTCGTCTCCAGGCTCCGCCGATGAAGCTTGCCTTCATGCCGGATCACGGCGTAAACATGCCCGTCGACGTGAGGCGATACAGGCACTGATCGACCCGATCAGCTTGCTGGAATTGTCCTCACAACACTCCCCGCGGAAATCATGCGTATACAAAATCAGTATGCGAGGATGTTGGGAAGGGATCAAAAGCGCCACAAATCACTGAAAATCAACAAAAAGCACGAGTAGCTCAGCGGTAGAGCAACCGGTTTACACCCGGTCGGTCGGCGGTTCGATCCCGTCCTCGTGTATTTACATCGGCCCGCGGATTTTCTAACACTGGAATTTTGGGTTTGGCGGGGGGATGCGCTTCGGGTAGGAAAACCGCGTTTATTTCGATTCGGCAGCCGCTACGGCGCGTATGCACGACGACAATCCCGATCCCCAGCCGCATGCTCCAGCGCCTCGTTTCCCTCGCATCCCTTGCCGCCGCCGCCGCCCTTCTCGGCAGTTGCGGAAGCTCCGACCTCGCCGTTCTCCCCAAATCGAAAATCCAGGGGATCCACGCCGGAAAGGGAATCCCCGCCCCGTCCCAGCAGTTGGTGGCCGCAGCGGCTCGCAAGCCGCGGGACAAACACTCGATGCCGGTTTACACCTTCAGCGAGCGCCATCGCATGGTCCGAACCACCGCCTACACGTGCTCGGAGGACGACCATCTGATCTACGGCAACAAGAACGCCACCGGCACCCCCCTGCGCTACACCAACCGCGTGCGCAGCGCGGCGGCCGACTGGTCGTTTTATCCGGTGGGCACCACCTTCCGCATCAAGGGGCTGCCGTATCTGTATGTGATCGACGATTACGGTTCCGCCCTGACCGGCACCGGCACGGTGGATCTCTACAAGCCCAACAAGGACGTGATGAACCTGTGGGGCCGCCGCAACGTGGAAATCACCATCGTCCAATGGGGATCATTCACCCGCAGCGCGGAAATTCTCAGGCAGCGTACCAAGCACGCGCATTGCGCGCAGATGCTGGCCAACATCATCCGCCAGCGTCCCGATCTGGGGCGCATCGCGATGCGCTGAGCGCGGCTACTGGACCGGCGCGAACAGCCTCGCGGCCCGGCAGGCCGCCCGGAAAAGAAACGGCCTTTCGGTGAAATCGCCAGTATTGGCCTCGCGCGCGCCCTCGAAATCGTAACGCAGCATGTCCGCGATCTGCTGGACGAATCCGCCGTCGGTGGAAAATGCGGTGATTTCGAAGTTCAGACGGAACGAGCGGTTGTCGAGGTTCGCGGTGCCCACGGAAGCCAGGCGATGGTCGATGAGCATCACTTTCTGATGCAGGAAACCGCGGTGATAGCGGAAAATCCGCACCCCGTAAGGCAGGGATTGCTCATAATAGGAAAACGCGGAGAGCCACACCATCAGGTGATCCGGCCGCTCGGGAATCAGAATCCGCACGTCCACCCCGCGGATGGCGGCGGTCTGCAGCGCGGTGAGCACGCCCTCGTCCGGCACGAAGTAAGGTGAGGCGATCCACAGGCGCTCGCGCGCGGTATTCGCAGCCTCCGCCACGATGAGCTGCCAGGAATCCGCAGGATCCGACGGGCCGGTGGGAATGATGGCCGCCACTTGGTCGGATTCCTCGGGTTCGGTGCCCCAATTCAATTCCGGCAGCTCGTTGGCAGCCCAGAACCAGTCTTCCAAGAATACCATCTGCACCGCCTGCACCACCGGACCGCGCATTTCCAGATGGGTGTCGCGCCAGCCCCCGAAGCGCTGATCGCGACCCAGATATTCGTCGCCGACGTTCAGGCCGCCGATGAAGGCCAGCTTGCCGTCGCTGACGACGATCTTGCGGTGGTTGCGGAAATTGAGCTGCAGGCGCGACCACCAATAGCGGTTGATGCCGAAGGAATGGCACTCGACACCGGCGTCGCGGAGTTCGCGAAGGTATTTGCGCGGAAGTTTGTGGGAACCGATTTCATCGAAGAGGAAATACACCCGCACTCCGGCGCGGGCGCGGTCGATGAGCGCCTGCTGGAAGCGCAGCCCGAGGGTGTCGTTTTTGACGATGAAGAAATTGATGCAGAGGTATTCCTTTGCATTCCCGATGGTTTCGAAAATGCGCTCGAAGGTTTCCTCGCCATCGATCAGTGGCTCCAAGCGGTTGCCGCGCGTGAACGGCAGGCCGCCGAGCAGGCGGGCGGCGCGTTCGAAGGCGTCGTCCTCGGGAATTTCCACCTCCAGCTCACGCAGGCGGTCGTGCATTGAGGACGCCAGTTTGCCGAGTCGCTCGTCTTTTTCCCGCCTGCCGCCGACGTAACCCGAGAACCGCGTGCGTCCCAGCAGCCAGTACATCGGGATGGCGAGAAACGGCACGGTGACCAGCGAGATCACCCAGGCGATGGTTCCCTGCGAGGTGCGCACATGCATCAGGGCGTGCAGCACATGCAGAATGCCCACCACATAGAACAACACGATGGCAAGAGCGCCCCACCAGGTTTCCGCCGTGAACATGCTGCAGGCTATCAGGCCGCGCCGCCCGGACAAGCCCCGGCAAACACCGCCGCCGCCACCCGCCGCAGTCCGTCGAGCGTGAGGTCCGGATCCACCGCCCCGATTTCCTCCAGCCCGCGGGCGATCAGGGCCGCGTCGCCGCCGGTGGCCACGATCTTCGGATCGCCGCCCAGCTCGGCGCGGATGCGGGCGATGATTTCCCGGATCATGCCACGGTAGCCATAGACGGTGCCCGCCAGCATCGCCTGTGCGGTCGATTTGCCGATGGCTGCGGTCGGTTCCTCCAGTTCGATCACCGGCAGCAAGGCGGTTCTCCCAGGCAGCCAGGCCGACATTGCCCCCAAGCCGGGCGCGATCACCCCGCCGCAATACGCCGGCGCGGCGGAAATCACGTCGAAGGTCACCGCCGTGCCGAAATCGATCACGATGGCCGGCACGCCATGGCGGTGCCGCACGCCCACCGCGTTGGCCAGCCGGTCGGCACCAATCTGCGCCGGCAGCGGGTAATCGATTCCCATGCCGAGCGGACTGCGGTGATCCAACAGATGGACCGGGTGATGCCGCGAGAAATGGTTTTCCAAAACCGCCGCCTTGGCGGGCACCACCGAGCCGATCAGCACCGCATCGAATTCCACCCCGGCGGTCGCCTCCGCGAGTTTCTCCGGGGAAATATCCGCCGTGTTCAGCACCGCACGCCAATCGTGGAGACGAGTGGCATCGCCCAAGGCGAACTTGGTGCGGGTGTTCGAGTTGTCGATCAGCAGCCAAGTCATGGATTTCACCAGTTGGAGGTCGGGAAAATTTCCACTCCGGAGCGCCCGAGCCGCGGAACGCCGTGGCCGCCGCGGATCTTCAATTTGCCGTCGTTGATCCGGAGGTGCAACGGCCCCACGAAATCCCCCGGTTCCAGCCAGAATTTGAACCACAGGTCGGTGGTCCCTTTTTCCGGATTTCCTCCCAGCGTGGTATCGGCCGGTTCGATTTCTCGGCCATCGGAAGCCAGCAGGCGCACGGGTTGCATCAGATCGTGGGTCTCACCGGCCACAGGCTTCAAATGCAGATCCAGCCAGAAGTAGGAGCGATCCTGTTTCACTTGGGCGGCCACCACCCTGCAACGCGCGCCCGGATCGGGGTTCCAGGCATACGGCCGCAACCAGACCCACGACGCGAAGCCGCTCAGCAGACACAACACGGCGAGCAGGACGAGGCGGAGTTTCGCGCGGGACACGCACGGATCGGAGCGGGATGCACCCGCCCCTGCAAACGAAAAACGGGCGGCCCGTCTCCGGACCGCCCGTTGGGTTGCAAGTCAACCGACTCGATTCAAGACATCAGCTGGCATCCTTGCCGTATGCCGGCTGGCCATGCTCGCCGAGGTCAAGACCTTCCGCCTCTTCCTCGGGGCTGACCCGGACACCCATCACCAACTTGATGAGGTAGAAAAGAACGAAGGAGAAAACGAACGCGAATGCACACACCAGGACCACACCGATGATCTGGCTCATGAAGGAAATTTCAGCGTTCCCACCGTTGAAGAACGGCAGCCCCACCGCAAGCGTGCCCCAAATGCCGACCACGCCGTGCACGGAAATGGCACCCACCGGATCGTCGATCTTGATCTTGTCGAAGAACAGGATCGAGAACACCACGATCGCGCCGCCGATGGCACCCATGATCACTGCGGCCCAAGGCCCCACCGAGTCGGCACCGGCAGTAATGGAAACCAGACCGGCAAGCACGCCGTTGAGGGCCATCGAGAGGTCGGGTTTCTTGATCACGCCCCAGGAAACCACGATCGAACTGAGGGCACCTGCCGCGGCGGCAAGGGCGGTGGTGGTGAAAACGAGACCCAGCGGACCAGGATCGGCGGAGAGAACCGAACCACCGTTGAATCCGAACCAGCCGAACCACAGAAGCAGCACACCGATGGCGGCCAATGGCATGCTGTGACCGAGAATCGGCTTGATGCCATGGGAGGTGTATTTTCCGGCACGCGGGCCGAGGATGATCACGCAGGCCAGCGCGGCGAAGCCCCCGAAGGCATGCACCACCGTCGAACCGGCGAAGTCCTTGAAGGGGATCTCAAGACGGTTGAGAACCCCTTGTCCCCAGTGCCAGGAACCCGCAACCGGGTAGCCGATGGCAACCAAAATGGCTGCGAACAGCATGAAACTCGGCAACTTGACGCGCTCCGCGACCGCACCCGAGACGATCGTGGCGGCGGTAGCTGCGAACATCGCCTGAAAGATGAAATCTCCATAACCGGTCATGGCCAGAGCAAGACCGCCGTAGGCCCAGGTTTTGTTGTTGCCATCGTTGAGATCGCCAATCGGGCTGCCGAAACTGAGCCACCCGTTCCAAGAGTCTGCGGCGCCGGGGTAGTGGGTGTTGAAACCAATCAAAGCGTAGGTCAGCAGGCCCGCACTGATGATGAACACGTTCTTGAACAGGATGTTCACCGTGTTTTTTTCCTGCGTCAGGCCGGATTCCAGCGTGGCGAATCCGAGGTGCATGATGAACACCATGGCCGCCGCGATGCAGGTCCACAGCATGCTGGTGGTGAAGAAATCGAAGGCCGGCGAGATATCCGTCACATTGCCGTCGTCATCGACCGCATTGTATCCTTCCACCAAGGCTTGGTATTGCTCCGCGGTGCCGTCTTCCGGTTCGGCCGCCTCCTCAGCGGCCTCCACCACCGCGGCAACGGCGGCTGGGGCTTCTTCATCCTGCGCATAAGCTGGCATTGCCAATGGGAATGCGGCAAAGGCAATCGCCGCGGCCGCGAGGGCCCGCACTTTCAATAGGTATCGACTGGTCATGGTGTTTGGGGTTGATCGGATGTTTGCTTGCCGGACCCGTGGATCAGGGGATGAGACGGGCTGGCTCCGGGTCGGAAAGCAAGCCGCGTGCCAACATCCCGAGAGTGTGATTTTCGGAGGTGATCCGTCTCTGCACGTCGCATGGCCGCACATCGGGAAATAATCCGATTGCGCCTTGCCAAGTCCCCGGTGCCTCCCTATTCACGGCCCGCGAACGGCTGATCGCCGTGCGAAAATTGTGCTGGACAGATTCTTCGGAAATGTGAAGTATTCACCTCAACGGAGAGCTTCCAGCGTCGCTTTTGGCACGCGGGATGCTGATTCCGAACCGTTCCTGCCTGTTCCGCCAACCGGACCAGCAAGGACCAAAGCAGCAACCGAAAACCAACACTACATCATGCAAAACTACTGCAAAACCATTGGCGCCCTGGCCGCTGCCTCCGCCCTTGTGGCCGGCAACGCTTCGGCGGAAGTTGAATATGAACTCCACACCGGATACACCAGCGAGTATCTGTTCCGTGGCCTTAACCTCGGCCAGGATCTCGTCGAAGTCGGATTCGACGTGGCCACCGAATGGAATGGTCTCGGACTAAGCGCAGGGGCTTGGTATGGTTCCTTCGATGGTACCGTTGATCTCAACAACGGCGTGGGCCCGGTTCGTCCGCTCACCACCGATTTGGACGAACTCGACATCTACGCTGAAGTTTCCAAGGATTTGGGCTTCCTCACCGCCGCAGTGGGTTACATCTACTACATGAACTCGGAGCCGTCCATCAATGGCTTTTTCCCTGCCCAACTTGACAACGGTGACGCGCAAGAGATCTACTTCAGCGTGGGCCGTGATCTTGGTTTTGCCAACGCTTCGTTGACTTATTTCTGGGACATCGAGTTGGACAACGATGGCTACTCCGAGCTTGCTCTTGACCGCAGCTTCGATCTCAACCAGTGCCTCGCATTGAGTGTGGCTACCAATGTCGGTTACTTGGTCGAACAAGGTCAGGCTACCGCTTGGACCACCAAGGTCGGACTTGACTGGGCCTTTACTGAAAATGCCAAGCTGTCTCCGTTCGTGGCCCTGTCGATCGCTCTGAGTGACGATGTTGACACCAGCTATGATGGTTCTAAGAACTTGTTCGTCGCCGGCTCCATGCTGAGCGTGAGCTTCTAATCATCAGAGCCTCAGACCTCATAAACGATTCAAGAGCGGTCGCGCAAGCGGCCGCTCTTTTTTTGTACCGACACGGACTCATCTTCCACTTGGAAAATCCGACGCGGCGGGCACACTCCCGCCCATGTTCCTCGGCCTTGATTCCTCCACCCAGTCGCTCACCGCTGTTCTGTTCGATCTCGCCACGGGAGAAATCGTTTGCCAGCAATCGGTCAATTTCGGCGCGGAGCTGCCGCGATACGGATCACCCAGCGGGTTCATCCCCGGCGGTCAGGGCGGCGAAGTTCACGCGGATCCCCGGATGTGGCTGGACGCGCTGGACTTGTTGTTTTCCAAACTTTCCGGAGCCACGGATCTCTCCAGGGTGGAAATGATCGCAGGCTCCGGCCAGCAGCACGGCTCGGTCTATCTGGACGGCACCTTCGGGGAGCGGCTGGCCGCGCTTGATGTGTCGCGCGGCCTGGCGGAGCAACTCGCCCCTGCCCTCACCCGCGCCTCTTCACCGATCTGGATGGACACATCCACCAGTGCGGAATGCGCCGAGATCGCGGCGGCAGTGGGCGGAACGGAGGAAGTCTGCCGCCGCAGCGGCTCGGTGGCCATCGAACGCTTCACCGGCCCGCAGATCCGCCGCTTTTACAAGCAATCTCCAGATGTTTACGAAGGCACCAGACACATCCATCTGGTGAGTTCGTTCATGGCCTCGGTGCTTGCCGGAAAATCCGTGTCCGTCGATTTCGGCGATGCCGCGGGCATGAACCTGCTGAATCTGGCAACGCTGGCATGGGACAAGGATCTGCTGGATGCCACCGCGCCGGGCTTGTTGGAGAAACTCCCCTCACCCGCTCCCGCGACCACCGTGCAGGGCGTCGTTTCAGCTTATTACGTGAAAAAATTCGGTCTCTCCTCCACGTGCCGCTGTGCCTTGTTCACCGGCGACAACCCGGCCTCGCTGGTCGGCATGGGAGCCACCGAGCCGGGCAATATCGTGATTTCACTGGGAACCAGCGACACCTTTTTCGCCGCCATGCCGCATCCCAAGACCGATCCCAACGGCTTCGGCCACGTGTTTGGAAATCCGGCGGGTGGATTCATGTCGCTGATTTGCTTCCGCAACGGCTCGCTGGCCCGCGAGGCGCTGCGCGACCGGCTGGGTGTGGACTGGAGCGCGTTCGACCGTGCGGCGTTGGCGGAAACCCGCGACATGGCCGGCATAAACCTGATGCTGCCGTTTTTCGGCCCCGAAATCACCCCGCGGCACGATTTTTCCGGACCGGTGCTGGAAGGCAGCGGGGAGTTCACAAGCGGCAAACATCCCGGGCTGCAGATCCGCGCTTTATTGGAAGGCCAATTTATCAACATGCGCCGTCATTCCGAATGGATGAAGGTCAAACCGGAGCGCATCCGCCTCACCGGTGGTGCCTCGAAAAACGACGGCATCGCGCAACTCGTCGCCGATGTTTTCCAAACTCCCGTTGAGCGACTGGAGGTCGGCAACTCCGCCGCTCTCGGCGCCGCGCTCATCGCCGCCGCCGCCGCGGGGAAACCACTGGATTCGCTCCAAGCCACCTTCTGCCGCGCGCAGGCCGGCTCCGGAGTCACACCGGACTACTCGCTGGATACCGTCTATGAAGAAGCGGGCTGGAAGTTCGGAGAATTGCTGGAGAAAACCATCCACTGAAATTGAGCGCCCGGACACGGTTCACTGCTGGCGATTGAAACGCAGCGCCCCACCAAACAATTCCGGCTCGTCCTTCACCCTGGCGAAGGCTTCGCCAAGCGTCTGGGTGTCGTTTGCCGCCTTGCCGAGATTTTCCGCATTCAAAGTCATGATTTCCAGCGTGTCGCCAACGGCATTCATTTTGAGAAGATGATACTTCCGGTCCGCGGGCTTCACCGGACCGTCGCCGGTGCCGATGAGCTGGATTTGCACATAGCGGCCGCCGGCGAGTTCGATCGGATACGCACGGAAAAACATCGTCTTGTCCGCCTCGGCCACCGGATATTGCACGAGCCACTCGCGATCCGAATGCGGCAGAACCAGCAGGCGGTTGGACTCGCGTTCCGGGTCCTTCATGTCTTGCCGCCATAGACCCGCGATGGCCGGATCGATGGACAAGCGGGCTTCCGGTTCGAAGGGTTGATCGAAAACACAGGAACCGAGCAAAAAGATGGCGAGACATGCTCCTGCGGTAGTTTTCATGATATCAGGCGACGGGTTGCAATCGCTCCTTTCCAATACAAAACCTAGCTCTGTCACATGATTTCACAATGCGACATTGTGCGCGAAAAACCCGCGGATTTTGCGATTCGCAGCGCCGGGATTGCCAACTTCCGCGAAACCGGTTGCGCGTCGCCGCGTCCGAACCTAGGAAACGCGCGACACGCCATGGCCGACAAACCGTTCTTCTACCAAAATCCCTTCCCGCTCGGACCCGACACCACCGAATACGAATGCATCAGCGAGGAGCATGTGTCGGTGACGGAATTCGATGGCCGGCCGATCCTGAAAGTGGATTCCGAGGCGCTCACGCTGCTGGCCGCCGAGGCCGTCAAGGCGATCAATTTCACCCTGCGCCCGGCCCACCTGATGCAGGTGGCCGCGATCCTCGACGATCAGGAAGCCTCGGACAACGACCGGATGGTGGCCCTGATGATGTTGAAAAACGCGGAAATCGCCGCGCATGGCATCCTCCCGTTCTGCCAGGACACCGGCACCGCCACCATCATCGGCAAGAAAGGCCAGCAGGTGTGGACCGGTTGCGATGACGCCGAGTTCCTCTCCAAGGGTATCCACCAGACCTACACCCGTGAAAACCTGCGCTACTCGCAAACCGCGCCGCTCACGATGTACGACGAGGTCAACACCAAGACCAACCTGCCCGCGCAGATCGACCTTTATGCCACCGAGGGCGACTCCTATCATTTCCTGTTCGTGAGCAAGGGCGGCGGCTCGGCCAACAAGACGTTTCTCTATCAGGAAACCAAGGCGCTGCTGAATCCGGCGCGCATCAGAGCCTTTTGCCTCGAAAAAATGAAGTCTCTCGGCACCGCCGCGTGCCCGCCGTATCACCTCGTTTTCGTCATCGGCGGCACTTCCGCCGAGGCATGCCTCAAGACGGTCAAGATGGCCTCCACCAAGTATCTCGACGAACTGCCGACCGAGGGCAACGAACACGGCCAGGCATTCCGCGACCTGGAGTTGGAAAGGGATCTGCTGCACATGGCCCGCGAGTTGGGCATCGGCGCGCAGTTCGGTGGCCGGCACTTCGCGCTCGACGTCCGCGTCGTCCGCATGCCACGGCACGGTGCCTCCTGCCCCGTCGGCATCGGCGTCTCGTGCTCGGCGGACCGCCAGGCCAAGGCGAAGATCACCAAGGACGGCATTTTCATCGAGAAACTGGAGAAAAACCCGGGCCGCTTCATCCCTGAGAGATATCACGACTGGAAATTCAAGGGGGTTGAGATCAACCTTGACCTTGGCATGGAGGAAACACTCAAGACACTGGGCAAATATCCCGTCACCACGCCGGTTTCGCTCACCGGCACCATCATCGTCGCCCGCGACGCGGCGCACGCGATGCTCCAACAAATCCTCGAATCCAGCGGCGAACTGCCGGATTACATCAAAAAATACCCGGTTTACTACGCCGGCCCGGCCAAGACTCCGAATGGCATGCCGTCCGGCTCGTTCGGCCCCACCACCGCCGGCCGGATGGACAGCTACGTCGATCTGTTCCAGGCGCACGGCGGCTCGATGGTCATGCTCGCCAAGGGCAACCGCTCGCACGCGGTCACCGAAGCCTGCAAAAAACACGGCGGCTTCTACCTCGGCTCGGCCGGCGGCCCCGCCGCGCTGCTCGCCCAGAACCACATCAAATCCCAGGAAGTCGTCGCCTTCCCGGAACTCGGCATGGAAGCCGTGTGGAAAATCACGGTGGAGAATTTCCCGGCCTTTATCCTGGTGGACAACAAGGGCAACGATTTCTTCACCCAGATCCACAGCTGCCCGGTCTGCGCCTGATTGTGGTGTCGGAATTGTCCCGGAGGAGTCTTCCCCCACTGCAAAGTATTTTGGATTTCCAAAAGACCTTGATGCACAATATATGGTGCATTTTTGCATCATCCGTATCCATATGTGGTTGTTTTAGGGCTGACGCGTTGCGTCCGGATTTCGTGCGGTCTAGTCTGCGCAAAGGCGATTCGCCACCCGTTCACCCAACCCACTCACCCACACCGCACCATGTATCTCAAGACTCTCGAAATTCTCGGCTTCAAGTCCTTCGCCGACAAGACCGTGCTCGAATTCGCCGAAGGCGTCACCGGCATCGTCGGCCCGAACGGCTGCGGCAAATCGAACGTCGTGGACGCGATCCGCTGGGTGCTCGGCGAAACCTCCGCCAAGGCGCTGCGCGGCGGCGAGATGGCCGACGTCATTTTCAACGGCACCGAGAAACGCAAACCGCTCGGCATGGCGGAAGTCACTCTGACCATGGCCGATTGCGAGGAATCGCTGAAGGTGGATTTCAACGAGGTTTCGATCACCCGTCGCGTGTTTCGCGATGGCAAGTCGGAATACCGCATCAACGGCACGCTTTGCCGGCTCAAGGACATTCATGACCTGTTCATGGACACCGGCATCGGCCGCACCGCCTACTCGATCATGGCGCAGGGCCAGATCGACCAGATCCTTTCCTCGAAACCCGAGGAACGCCGCGCGGTGTTCGAGGAAGCGGCCGGCATCACCAAGTTCAAGAAGGAGAAAAAGGAGGCGTTGCGGAAGCTCGAATACACCGAGGCCAACCTGCTGCGCGTCTCCGACGTGCTGGCCGAACAGGAGCGCCGCATGAATTCGCTCAAGCGCCAGGTCGCCAAGGCGCGCCGCTATCAGGCGCTCGCCGCGGACACCCGCGTGCTCGACACCCACCTGAGCCACCGCAAGTTCGTGGAACTCACCGCCGAGCGCGCCGAGCTGACCACTTCCATGCGCGGCCTCGAAGCGACCGAGTGCGATCTTGAGCGCAAGCTCCCGATGAAGGAGGAAGCGGTGTCGGAAGCCCGCTCCGCCGCCCGCGCCTTCGAGGGCGAGCTCGCCGAGCTGCGCGCCCGCCTCAACGAGCACCGCAACGCCCTGAACTCCGCCGAGGGCCGCATCGCGTTCAACGAGGAGCGCAAGGCGGAACTCGAATCGCGCATCCGCCAGAACCACGAGGACATTTTCTCCACCCGCGAAAAACTCCAGCAGCAGGAGTTCGACTTCATCGCCGCCAACGAGGCGCTCGATCAGTTGAACCGGCAGATCGCGGACAAGGAACTCAAGCTCGCCGAGCAGGAAAACCGCACCCGCGCCAGCCGCGAACAACGCGAACAGATCGAGACCACCCTGCGCGAAACCCGCGGTGAGGCGAACCGCACGCAGACGCTCATCGCATCGCTCCAGGCGAAAATCGAAAGCGCTCTGTCGCAGCTCGAAGGCACCCGCGAGCGCGCCCGCCAGCTCGCCGACGAGGAACAGCGGCTCACACTCGAAATCGAGGAACACCGCTCCGAACAAACCCGCATCGCCGACGAGGTGGAAAAAGCCGGCTCGCAACTCACCAACCTGGAAGAGGCCTTCCATGCCGCCGAGCGCGCGTGGCAACACACCCGTGGCGATCTCGACGCGGCCCGCGCCGCCGCCATCGAGTCGAACCAGGTCCTCGCCAAAAAATCCGCACGCTTCGATGCCGTCCGCCAGCTCGTCGAAAGCGGCGAAGGCTTCGAAAAAGGCACCCGCAGCGTGCTGCAAGGACTCGACGAACCGGAGCATTTCAAACCCGGCATCCACGGCGCGCTCGCCTCGTTCATCGAAGCCGACAATGCCTGCGCCCGCGCCATCGAGGCCGCGCTTGGCGTCCATCTCCACGCCGTGCTCGTCCACGACCAGGCCGCCGCCGAGGCGGTCATCGCCCGCCTTACCGAGAAGAAACTCGGCGTGGCCGCCGTTCTGCCGGAGAGTTTCGTCCCTCACGCCAAGGGCACCCAGATGGAGTCGCTGCCCGAAGGCGCGATCGCATGGGCGCTGGACCGGGTGAAATCCGACCGCCGCATCGCCGGCGTGATCGAGCGCCTGCTCGACCGCGTGCTCATCGTTCCTGATCTAACCACCGCGTTGAAACTCCGTTCGAGCCATCTCGGCACGACCTTCGTCACGCTCAACGGCGAGCTGTTAGGCGGCGAGGGCATGCTGCGCGGTGGAGCCGCCGCCGGAGCCGCTACCTCCGTGCTCGAACTGCGCAACGAAATGCGCAACCTCGAAGCGGAAGTGGAAACCCTCACGGCCGCGGATCAAGCCGCGCGCGACCGTGTGGCGGAATTGGAACTGCGCCTCGAAACCCAGCGCGAACAGATGGAAGCCGGGCGCGAACGACAGCAACGCCAACGTGTCGAGCTGTCCACGCTGCAAGGCCAGCTCAGCCTGGCAAAGCGCGAGGTCGAGAATTTCGAAACCAAGATCCAGAACGTCCTCTGGGAACGCGGCGAACTGGAAAGCCGCGAGCGCGCCGCTGCCGAAGGCCGCCAGCACATGGAGGGCGAACTGAACGGTTCCCGCGAGCGCCTCGAAGCCCTCGAAACCGAAGTCCGACGCCTGCAATCCGAAGCCGATTCCACCGCCAGCCGCGAGCAGGAGTTGAATGCCATGCTCAACGAGCTGCGCACCGAACTCGCCGTCGAGCGCCGCGCCAAACTCGCCGCCGAAGAGCAGCAAAAACCAATGGAAGCCCGGCTCTCCGAATTGCGCGAGATTTCCATCCGCCGCGAGGCCGAGATCGAATCCTTCACGCAACGCATCGAAGCCGCCGCCGGTGAAAACGCCCGCCTCACCGAGGAATGCGAAACGCACCGCCTCGAAGCGGAGGATCTCGACAAGGAAATCCAATCCCGTGCCACCGGCCGCAATGAGTTGCTCGAAGCGATCGAGATCGCCGAAACCCAGCTCGCCGCCGTCCGCCGCGAACACGCCAAGGTGCTCGAACAGAAAGGCCGCGAGGAAGTCGCCGCCACCAAACTCGACCTGCGTCTGGAGAACTTGGCCAACATGATCCAGGAGCGCTATCAGATCGATCTATCCACCTTCGAACCCGACGCCCACGCGTTGTTGGCCAGCATTGCCTCGCAGAAAGCCATGCAGGCGCGCAGCGGTCGCCAGATCATCGTCGAGTCCGACTCGTCGGACCAGTCCGACGAGTCGGACGACGACATGCCCACCGTCGTGGTCGATGGCACCGCCGATGACGACATCCAGATCCCCGGCGAAACCATCGGCGAGCCGGACTGGAATTTCGTGGAACTGATCGTCACCGACATCAAGCGCCGCCTCGACGCCATGGGCCCGGTCAACCTCGACGCCATCGAGGAATACGAGGAACTCGAGGAACGCCACAATTTCCTCCGCAACCAGCACGACGACCTCGTCGCCTCGAAAACCGAGCTGCTCGAAGTCATCGACCGCATCAACGAGGAAACCCAGCGGCTGTTCGCCGAAACCTTCGCCCAGGTGCGCATCAACTTCCAATCGATGTTCAAGGAACT
The DNA here is from genome assembly GCA_041686775.1 of Luteolibacter sp. Classification (GTDB taxonomy): domain Bacteria; phylum Verrucomicrobiota; class Verrucomicrobiia; order Verrucomicrobiales; family Akkermansiaceae; genus Luteolibacter. The sequence continues at coordinate 20,220 of JAWLDG010000027.1, forward strand.
CTTCGGCGAGAAAGGCCAGGCCGACCTCACGCTGTTAGACGAGGGTGACCCGCTCGAATCCGGTATCGAGGTCATCGCCAAGCCGCCCGGGAAAAAACTGCAATCGATCACGCTGCTCTCGGGCGGCGAGCGTTCGATGACCGCTGTCGCGCTGCTGTTCTCGATCTACATGATCAAGCCCAGCCCGTTCTGCGTGCTCGACGAACTCGACGCCCCGCTCGACGAAGCCAACATCGGCCGCTTCGTGAAGGTGCTCGACCGCTTCATCGACCGCTCGCAGTTCATCATCGTCACCCACTCGAAGCGCACCATGGCGCGCGCCGACGTGATGTATGGCGTGACCATGGAGGAGTTCGGCGTTTCCAAACCCGTCGGAATGCGCCTCACCGCCGCCGAAGAAAACAAAGCGTCGAAGGAGCCCGGAAACGCCGCGCAAAAAGCCGCCCTGCGACTCGATGCGGAGCATGCATGAACACTGCGGAATCGCGCGGCGCGGATAATGTCATGGATTGAGTGAATTCCGCTCCGTCCACACCGGGTCGAGGATATTTCCCGTTTTCGTCGCATTGCGCCTTTCCGCTCCTCAACGGACGGCCTCAAGGGCACCGAGGTGCCTTACGTACTGATCCAGCACATCCGTGATGATCGCTTCTTCCGACCAGTTCATGATTTCATAACCCTGCCCGCCTTCCTTGAAGTGCACTTCGGGGCGGAAATATCTCAATTCCTCCATGCGCCTCTCGCGTGTGTCGTCCAGCACGAAGGCCGGCGGATCATAGGAGCGCGGCCGGACGAGATAATAAAAGTCCGGATCGTTGCCGTGGCCGATTTCAAGCCAGACACGCCCGTCTTCATCGCCAGTGGCCACCCTGGCGTCGATGCCGCGTTCACGCATGCCTTCCGCGACCTTCTCCAGCGCGGGATGCACGGTGTTTGAGATAAACCGACACACCGTTTCCCGCCCCGGGTGTTCGAGGATCGAACGCAATCGTTGTTTCCACGACTCATTGCCCACTGTCGGCACCGTTCTCGCCTCCAAGCGGGCGGTCCGTCTCACCGTCTCCGCCCGCAAGGCCCGGAACAAGCCAACGCACATCAACACCATCACGATCGTGAACGGCAGCGCGCTGGCGATCGTCGCCGTCTGCAAGGCGGACAGCCCCCCTGCCAACAAAAGCACCGAGGCCACGGCCCCCTCGACCACCGACCAGAATATCCGCTGCCACAGCGGGGACTCGCTTTGTCCGCCCGATGTCAGCATGTCCACCACCAGCGAACCCGAATCCGATGAAGTCACAAAGAATGTCACGATCAGCAAGGTGGCCAGAAACGATGTGACCGTCGAAAGCGGCAGATGCTCGAAGAATTGGAAAATCGCCACCGAATAATCCTCCGCAACCGCCACTGCAAGCGAGTCGATCCCGCGGACGATGATCATATGCAGCGCGGTGTCACCGAAAAAAGTCATCCACATGAAGGTGAAGCCGACCGGCACGAACAACACCCCGCCGACAAATTCGCGGATCGTGCGGCCGCGGGACACACGGGCGATGAACATTCCGACGAACGGCGCCCAGGCGATCCACCAGCCCCAGTAAAACAGCGTCCAGCCTCCGATCCACTGGTTTGGCTCATAGGCATACAAATTGAATGTGGTGTTGACGATGCCGGAGAGATAAGCCCCGGTGTTCTGGGCCAGGGTTTGCAGCTGGAATACCGTGGGGCCGGCGAACAGCACGAACAACAGCAGCATGACGGCCATGATGATGTTCAATTCCGAAATCCTCCTGATGCCGGTGTCCAGGCCGAGCGAAACCGAGAGCGTGGCCAGCGCGGTGATGCCCGCAATCAAGCTGATCTGCACTCCGGTGCCGACAGGTATGTCGAAAAGATAATTCAGCCCGGAATTGATCTGCACCACGCCCAGTCCAAGCGAGGTAGCCACACCGAAAAGCGTGCCGAGCACCGCGAATGTATCGACCATGTGACCGATCGGCCCGTAGATCCGCTTGCCGATCAGCGGATAGAAGGCCGATCGGATGGTCAGCGGCAGTTGATGGCGAAAGGCGAAGTAGGCCAGCGAGAGCGCGACCACCGCATAGATCGCCCAGGCATGCACTCCCCAGTGGAAAAACGTGATCCTCATCGCCTCGCGGGCGGCATCCGCCGTGGCCGCCTCGCCCTTGGGTGGGGAAATATAATGCATCACCGGCTCCGCCACCCCGAAAAACAACAGGCCGATGCCCATGCCCGCCGAAAACAGCATCGCAAACCATGAAAGATAACTGTAGTCCGGCTCGCTGTGGTCGGGGCCGAGTTTCACGCGACCGAAACCGGAACACCCGAGAAACACCACGAAGATGAGGAACCCGGCCACGGCCATCACATAAAACCAGCCCGCCTTCGCGATCACCCATCCTTGCAGCGCGGTGAAAACCCCGGCAGCACGTCCGGGCATCGACGCGGTGAATGTCACGATCAGAAAGACCAGCAGCGCGGACGAAAAGAACACCGGCGGATTGATTCGGCAGCGGATGCCAAGGATCTTTTTCTCGGGGATTTCCATGGTGTGATGTCAGTTCGGGCGGTTCGCGCTCGGCGGCAGGCTGCTGTCCGCGAGTCAGAAATAATATCCGAAGTTGATGTTGAAACGTGTCTGCCACCTGTCGTCGGCATTCACCCCCAGGCGGTCACCCGATGCCGATTCCGCCCCGACAAACTCGTTGCCGTTGGAAAGCGCGACTTCCGAATAGACATACCATCCGCCGCTTGACCAGGCCGCGCCCAATGTCACCAAATGGCTGTCGTTGAACGAGGCTTCCCGCTTGAGAAGCGCGCTCCACTCCACATAAGGCCGCACATGGTCGAGCCAGTCGATGTCCGGAGTATCGATGCGGTAGCTCAGTGAGACAGCCGGAATCACCCCCTCCGCCGCCACCGCGTTGGGAAAGTCGTAAGCCCCGAGATCGATCAGTTTGTCGGTCACACGCCCGTCGGCCAGCGGATGGTCATCGATGCGAAACCGGTAATGGCTGATCTGCGAGGCGAGCGTGAGGTTCCCGATGCGGTTGATCATGTGCAGCGCGGCGGAATGATGCCATCCGTCATCATGGGGACCGGAGCTTTTCAGGCCGCCGGCGCGCGCGGAAAAGCCAAGATCGGTGGGAATGGCCGCATCCGGCATCGGGTAAACCGCCCTGAAATTCGCCTGGTGCCGCTGCCGGTAGCCCTGCCCGGTTTCATCGACCACATCATAGGAGTAGCGCGAGCTTTGCCGTGTGCCGCCGTTCCAGCTTCCCTCGTCGCGAAGATAATATGCCAGATCGAGCGCAAGATCGCCGAACGTCCGCGAATAGCTCAACCCGAGGTCCATGTTGTCGGCGAGGCCGAGATAGTAATGCTGATCGAAAAACCAGCTCTGCGAGACACCATACGGGCCGGCACCGAATGGCGCGCGGTTCACGCCCAACCTCAGCACTGCGCCATCGCCGGATTTGTATCCCAGCCAACCGGTATGCAGCATGTTGTATCCATCATAAAACCGATATTCCGCAGCCCCCAGCCAGGGACCCTGTTCGTAATCGAGGTTGATGCGGCATGTATCCAGTTTGATCTCCCCGTCTTCGTTCATACCGGGATAATCGCCGTTGATGTAGTTCACTCTCATCGCACCGCCGATTTCCAGCGGACCGATGCGCAAGCCGGCATGCCCCTGTTCATCCACCTCGCCCGGCTTTTCACCGCCCGCAAGCGGCAGCGCCGACCACGCGGCCACGGCGCCCGCCATTGAAGCCATTGAAAGAGCGTTTGGGGATCGCATCAAAAAGGAACAGGTGACAGACATATGGAGAACACCGACATGACGTCGGAGGGCGGAAAACCATCGGACGTCCGCCCTATCAATTCTTCATAACGCGGTCAATCATCGAAAACCCCGGAACAGGAAAAACCCACGGCGGCTTAACATCGCGCGACGGCGGGAATCAATCGTCTTCGTGCTCCCGAATCACCGCAATGGCGGCGGGGATTTGCCCGATCTTCCAACCTCCCGCCTCGATGTTGACGAGGCCGGAATAGCCAGCCTCGCGCAGGACCCGGAAGAACGGTCGGAAATCGGAATCCGCCGTGCCGGGGATGGTGCGTTTTTCGAATTCGGCGATCTCCACGTGCACGACCACATCCATCGCGGCGCGCAGGTCCTCCGGCGTGTCGCCGGATTGTTTCATGTGATAGAGATCGGCCAGCAGCCGCACGTTCGGGTGGTCGACCTTGCGGACGATCTTCGCTCCGTCCCGGATGCGGTTGAGGAAATTGCATTCGGCGGGCCGCAGTTGTTCCAGCGCCACGATCACGCCGTGTTTCTGCGCTGCGGGACCCATGCGCTTGAGCACTTCCACGAATTGTTCGCGCGCCTTTTCGAGCGGCCAGCCCTCGGGCACGCGGCGGGTGCCGTTGCTGCCGAAGACCACGAATTTCACACCGGCCTGTTGCGCGCGGTGGAAGACGGTTTCGGCCCATTCCATCACTTCGTCGTGATTGGCCTCCGGCCCCACGCATTTCAAATGTTTGGGACGGATGAAGCTGTTGACTGCCAGAACCGGCGGCTGGTGTTTTTTCACCTCGGCGAGTTTATCCGCAAACGCCTCATCACCCTTGTCCGGCATCAGGAAGTCGGATGTGGACAGGGTGATGAAATCCAGCCCGCTGTCGGCGAGCATGGAGACGTTCTCCATCCTGGTGGCGATGCCGATCCCGGTGAAGATACGCGGTTTTCCCGGCTCTTCCGCAGGCGATGTCGAAGTGGCGGGCGAAGCGGCCGAAATGAGGACCGCCAGCACAAACACGGGCGTTTTGTTACGAGCCATGTGACCGGGCGTGAATGTGATCAGATGTGGAACACCTTGCCGCCCACCATGACTTCCTGCGTTTTCTCGTCGAAGGTGGCCTTCATGCCGGTGCGTGCGGCGGCGTTGGCCATGATGCAGGCGATCGAGTGCTGATAGCCGGCCTCGACGGGGGCGTTTGTCGCCTTGCGGCTGCGCAGGCATTCGAGCCAGTTGAGCATGTGAGCGCTGGTCATCGGATCGCTGCCGGTGCTGGCGCTGGCGACGGCTGCCTCGCCCTTGATTTCCTGCGCTTTGAGCAGGTTCGGCGGCATCTTCATCTCGTCTGCGTAGCGTTTCGAGAGGCCCCCGTTGGATGTAACCTTGCGCGTATCGAGGTTCAACTCGCCGCCGTTCGAGTAATAGATCTCCTTGATGCCGCCGGCGGAGTTGGTGAAGCGCGAGCTGTAGATCACCTGGAAGCCCTGGCTCGTGTCATCGAGCGGACCGTAGTCGAAGACCGCGCTGAGCGTGTCGAAGTTGCTGCGGCCGTCGCGCCACTGATAGATGCCGCCGTTGGCGCTCACCGACCGCGGGTACGGCAGGCCGGTGAACCAGTGGACGGTATCGATCTGGTGGCACATCCACTGTCCCGGGATGCCGGACGAGTAGGGCCAGAAAAGCCGGTATTCGAGATACTTGCGCGGATCCCACGCCTCCTTCGGGCGGTTCATCAGGTAGCGGGCCCAATCCGTGTCCTCCTCGCGGATGGCGGCGCACAGGTCCGGGCGGCGCCAGCGGCCGGGCTGGTTCACGTTCCATGTCATTTCGGCACAGACGATGTTTCCGAACTCGCCGGATTTGAGATAATCGTAAGCGGCGTGATAACTCGATCCGCTGCGTCGCTGCGAGCCGATCTGGATGACGCGGTCGGACGCCTTGGCCACCTTGAGCGCGTGGCGCGCGTCGGCCATGGTTTCGGCGAACGGCTTCTCACAATACACATCGCAGCCGGCCTCGATGCCCTCGGCGAGGTGCAGCGCGTGCTGGAAGTCCGCGGTGGAAATGATCACCGCGTCCGGCTTGGCCTTTTCATACAACTCCTCGTTGTTGCGGTAGGTCGGCAGATCAATGCCGGCGGATTTTTTCGCCCATGCGGCGGCTTCGTCGCGGCGGCGGTTCCACAGGTCGGACACTCCGCAGAACTCGATGTTGTGATCCTTGGCCAAGCCGTTGAATGCCGGACCCAGACTGCTCTTGAAACGGTCGGAAAACCCGACGATGCCCACGCGAATGCGGTCGTTGGCTCCCGGCGTGCGGGCGTACAGGCGGGCAGTGGACGCAATGCCGGTGGCAAGGGCGGCACCACCGAACGCACTGGTGCGGAGAAACTGGCGGCGGGAACTGAGCGGAAGTGAGGTCGTGTTCATGACTCGGTAGGGTTGGATCGAATGGAAATCGGTGCGGTGCGCTACGTGGAACGATGTCGGGTTCTTGCAATGAGACGTCTATTTCCCGCCGAGCAGGTGGCGGAAGTAGTCGATGGTGGCATCGAGTCCTTGATCGAGCGAAACGGTCGGCTGCCAGCCGAGTTCGTTTTTCGCGAGCGTGATGTCGGGCTGGCGTTGCTTGGGATCGTCGCCTGGCAGCGGCAGGTGGCTGATCTTCGATGGGCCGCCGACCTTGCGCAGCACCAGCTCGGCGAGTTCGAGCATGGTGAACTCGCCCGGATTGCCGATGTTCACCGGTCCAGTGAGCGACGGGTGGTTCATCAGCCGGACAAAGCCCTCGATCAGGTCGTCCACGTAGCAGAACGAACGCGTTTGCGTGCCGTCGCCATAGATCGTCAGATCCTCGCCGCGCAGCGCCTGGACGATGAAGTTGGAAACGACGCGCCCGTCGTCCGGCAGCATGCGCGGGCCGTAGGTGTTGAAGATGCGCGCCACGCGGATGTCCACGCCGTTCTGGCGGTGGTAATCGAAGAACAGGGTTTCCGCACAGCGTTTTCCTTCGTCGTAGCATGAGCGGATGCCGACGGGATTGACGTTGCCCCAGTAGGTTTCCGGCTGCGGGTGGACCACCGGATCACCATAAACTTCCGAGGTGGATGCCTGGAAGACCCGCGCGCCGACGCGCTTGGCAAGCCCAAGACAATGGATCGAGCCCATCACCGAGGTCTTGATCGTCTTGATCGGATTGTGCTGGTAGTGCGGCGGCGAGGCCGGGCAGGCGAGGTTGTAAATCTGGTCCACCTCGAACTTGAACGGCTCGGTGACATCGTGCCGGACCAGCTCGAAATACGGATGGTCCCGCAGGTGCGGCACGTTGCGCTTGCGGCCGGTGAAGAAGTTGTCGAGGCAGATGACCTCATGTCCCTCGTTGAGCAACCGCTCGCAAAGATGGGACCCGAGAAAACCCGCGCCGCCGGTAATGAGTATGCGCATGGCAAGAGAGAAGCGGATTCCGGTGATGAAGGCAAGACGGGAGGGAATCCCCCCATCGATCGCCTGCCCAGCGTCGCATCATGTTCGAAAAGCACTAAGAATCCAACTCGAAAAGCCATGCGCCGGCTGAAACAATGCACCATGCAAACGGAAATGGCCCGCGCGTTCATATTTGCTCTTGTTCCGGGTCACCAGGGGCTAAATCAGGTTGAGGCGGTTTTCGGGTTGGCGAAACTAGCCAACCAGAACCATGTCAAAGAAGAGAACCAGAAGGCGTTTCAGCGCCGAATTCAAAGCCCGTGTCGCCATCGAGGCGGCCCGCGGGGTCAAGACCGTCAGCGAGATCGCCGGGGAGAACGAACGCAAGCGGGGTCTGAAGCGCCGTGCATAGGCGTTTGCTATGGGCATTCATAGCCGTGACCGGAGTCAGAGTAATCGAAATAACATTATAGTTTTTTTCCGTCCCGCGTGTACAGTGACGGTATTCGCCTGACAGTTGGGTCGTTCCGGCGGTTCTTTTAGGTATTAGACGGCAGAGGGTTCGGTTTGGGGATTGTCGGAGGGTTTGGGACGGCCTTCCAAGAAGGCTTTGAAGGGGGTCCTTCCCTTGATGCCGCTGGAGCGTTGTTGGACAGGCTTCGCAGGCACACCACTCAGCGGCTGAGGTCGTCCTGATACATGAGCTTGAATCCGCTCTGGTGGAGGATGGCGACGGCGAATTCGTAGTCCTCGACGTGCATGGCGAGCAGGGAGTGGTTATCCGGGCCGGGCATGAGGGCGTAGGCGAAATCGATGTTGGTCTCGGCGATCATCAGGGTGTCGAGGCACTGGAGCAGGCCGGGGCCGGACTCGCGCAGCGCGACAACGACGATCTCGCAGCCGGTGTGCGGAATGCCTTTTTCCATGAACAGGCGCTCGGCGGAATCCGGATCGGAAACGACGAGGCGGGCGACGGTGGCGTCGCGCGAGTCCTGCACGCTGAGGCCGATGACCTCGATGGCGGAGCCGCGCAGCAGCTTGACCATGGCGGCGAGCGCGCCGACGCGGTTGGGCAGCATGATGGCGAACTGCCTGACGGGTTCGCCGTGATCGATGATGGTGTCGGATTCCATGGTGGGGCGGAGTTATGGTTTTTCGTCAGCCGCGCGGTCCGCGCAGGTTGAGTGTGCGGACCGCGCCGGTGGCGGTGTTTTCAATGACGAGCTGGTTCGGGCGGACATCGGTGACGATGAACTCCGAGCCGTCCTCGCTGCGGAATTTCTGGCCCGCGGTGGCGGTGTAGCGGCGGCCGGTGGCGGCGTCCTCGACCAAGGCGACGGGATCGTGCGCCGTGGCGGGCAGGCCGGTGATCCAGGCGCGGCCGGAACCGGTGGTGGCATCGCGCACCTCGACCACGGAAACCTCGCCGGGGCGGCCGAGGTCGAGCTTGCTGTCGAGCACGCGTTGCCGGACGCGGACGACGACGAGGTTCGATCCGGGAATGGTCTCACCGGCACGCACTTTCAATTCGCGGGTCTCGGGGCCGATGATCGCTATGGTGGCGACGTCATCGCTCACGCCGCGCACTTCGACCGGCAGTTCGCGCTGGCGGTAGTGGCGCATGACGACCGGTGGAACCGGCATCGCATCGGATGAAGTGGCGGAGACGGTCTCCGCGGGAGCGACGGCGGCGCTGAGTGTGGCCCCCTCGATCGGGCGCGCGGGTTCGGATGTGGTGGTGGCGGCTTGTTGGGAAACGCCGGCTTCCACACTGCCAACGGGAGCCTGCGCGGCCTCGACGTAGGCATCCATCGCCAGGGCGATTTCCCCGGGCGATTCGATGACGAACTCATCGGACAACGAGGTTTCCAGAATCATGGCGGCGATTTCCGCATGGCCCGCCGTGTCCGCGAGATCGGCGGCAGAGCGGCCGTCCTGATCGGTGGAAAACCGGCTGCTGCCGATGTCCAGCAGCAGCTCGACGGCCTCCGAGTGGCCGTTTTCCGCAGCCAGCATGAGCGGGGTGCGGCCGTCGTCCATGCGCGTGTAAACCGATGCGCCGTAGCTGGTGAGGGTGTCGATGGCGGCGCTGCGGCCGCTGAGCGCGGCGAGCAGGAGGGCGGCATCAAGGGTGTCGCGGTGATGGGGCGCGAGTTCGGCGAGTGCGGCGTTCGAGTTCTCGCGCACGGCGAGCATCAGGGCGTTGTAGCCTTCCTCGTCCTTGAGGCGCGGGTCCGCACCCTGGCGGAGAAGCCATGCGGTCATCTGTGCCTGTCCGCCGATCACGGCGGACATGAGTGGCGTGCGGGCGAGGGCTCCGCGTGTGTCGATGGCGAGGCCGCGGTCCAGCAGCAGGTCGGCGCTTTGTTGCGCGCCGGCGGCGGCCGCGGCGTGCAGGGCGGTGTTGCCATCGGCATCGGTGGTGGAAATTTCGAAGCCGGTGGCGAGGAATTTTTTCAGGGCGGCCAGATCGTCATGCGAGGCGGCACGCATCCAGTCGTCCGCGGTCAGCGTGTAGCCGGCTTCCTTGAGATCGGATTTTCCGGCTTCGGAAGGTTTCCGGCAGGAAGTCGGCACCACCGCCAGGACGGCCGCGAGAACCCAGACCATCCTTGTCCGGCCAAGGAGATTGAACATGCGGCGAGGCTGGCAGATGGCGGCGGCGGGTTCAATCCCGAAAGCCTGCGCGCATCACCTATCAGAATCGCGCGCGATCGCCTATTTGATCCGGTGGCGGCCGGGCTATGTTGGCAGCGCCCGAATGGGTTCAGGCGTATGAAAACGATGAAGTCCACGGTGCGCGAAAGTCATGTCCGGATCCCCTGCCCGGGGGTGTGGCTGGAAGGTGATCTGGCCGTCCCGGAGCATGTCGGCGGCTTGGTGGTGTTCGCACACGGCAGCGGCAGCAGCCGGATGAGTCCGCGCAACCGCCGGGTGGCCGCGCGGATGCACGAAAGCGGACTGGCCACCCTGTTGTTCGATCTGTTGACGCCGGACGAGGCCATGGCGGAGGAACGGGGCGCGATGATGCGCTTCGATATTCCGTTTCTCGCCGGGCGTTTGAGCGACTCCATCGACTGGCTGCGCGATCACCCGGATGTCGGCCATCTGGGCATCGGGTGTTTCGGCGCGAGCACCGGGGCCGCCGCCGCACTGATGGCCGCCGCCCATGATCCGGAAATCCGGGTGGTGGTTTCACGCGGCGGGCGCACAGATCTGGCTGGAGCGGATGCGAGGCGCGTGAAAGTGCCCGTGCTGCTCATCGTGGGATCGCGCGACGAAGTGGTGCTGCGCTGGAACCGTGAAACGATGGAACTACTGCCCGGCGTGAGGAAACTCTCGGTGGTGCAAGGCGCGAGCCACTTGTTCGAGGAACCGGGCACGCTCGATGAAGCGGCGGATCTCGCCGCGGACTGGTTCGCACTGCACCTGCCCGGTGGAACCGCCCATGGCGTATGACTCCGGGAATCGACATGTTTCTTGACCGCGCGGACGCCGGCAGACGCTTGGCGGCAAAACTGGCGGGATTTTCCACCGCGTCCCGTCCCCTGCTGCTGGCGCTGCCGCGCGGCGGTGTGCCGGTCGGCGCCGAGGTGGCGGCCGCATTGGGGCTGCCGTTCGATGTGCTGGTGGTCAGAAAACTTGGCGTACCCGGCCACGAGGAATACGCCATGGGCGCGATCGCCGGCGGCGTGATGGTGCTGGACCACGAGGTGGTGGCACGGCTGGGTGTGAGCCTGGATGCGCTGGAACGGGTGGTCGCCCGCGAGGAACGCGAACTGGAAAGGCGCGAGCGGATGTTCCGCGGCGGGCTCGCATTTCCACAGGTCGAGGGACGCACGGTGATCGTAGTGGACGACGGCGTCGCCACCGGCTCGACGATGTCGGCGGCGGTGGCGTTGCTGCGCAAACAAAATGCCGGCCGGATCGTGGTGGCCGTGCCGGTGGCCGCCGACGACAGCGCGGAGCGCTTGCGCGGCGAGGCCGATGAGGTCGTCACGTTGCTGGAGCCCGGCAACCTCGGTGCGGTGGGCCGCTGGTATCGGGACTTCGGACAAACCGGCGACGATGAGGTGCGCCGGCTGCTGGAGGCATCGCGCGCCGCAACGGCGGATCGATGAATCAGTGGAAAACGGGAGTCTTGTGCTGGCGGAAATATCCGTCGCCAAGATACATCGATGAATCGTAATCCGGCAGTGGTCCGGCATCCGGCGGCAGCGGAATGTTGCCGTGGGCGGCGTCCTCGGGCTGCGAATAGGCGATGTTCACTGGCGTTCCCACCTTGACGAGACGGAAGAACTTGGGTGCGAGGTTTTCATGCATGCGGATGCAGCCGTGGGTGGTGGGCTGGTGTTTCACCCAGCCGGTGTGGAACCCGTAGGCGGGCTTGAACTCGCACCAATATGGCATCGGCGTGCCCTTGAACGACCAGCCGACCGGCCGCGAACTGAGCATCGAGCGTTTCACCTGGCTGCCGTTGTAGGCGAATCCATGGGTGTTCGCGCGGCGTTTCGCCTCCTTGTTGAAAATCCGGAAGTTTCCACTGGGCGTGGGCTTAGCGGGCGTGCCCACGGATACCGGCATTACGAGCAGCATCTCATCGCCCTCCATCACATAGGTCCGCTGCTTGCTGAGCGAGACTTTCACCCGCACGTTGTTCGGGTTCGTCGGCAATTTCGCCGGCCTATCATACGTATGATAGGCGGCCAGGCTGGCGTTCGAGCCGGGTGTGGTGGAACAGGAGGTGAACAGGGCCGCGGAAGCTGCGGCAGCCACGATGACGGGAAGGATTTTCGAATTCATGATGCTGCGTGAGTTGCGACGAGACTCGCAGCGATCCCGCGAAATGCAAGCCCGGGTCTGCGCACGTCAGCGGGCGCGCTCCCAGGCATCGACCCGGTTGTCGATGAACCACACCGAACCGATCCGGTAGGGCACGTAGGCGACTTCCGGCCCCCATCCCAATCCGTAGTAGCCATGGCGGCGGTAGGGACCGTAGTATCGGCCATAGGAACCGTAAAACGAGTTGTAGTAAACCGGCCGGCTGCCCGCGTAGTCCCAGCGCTCCGTCCGCCTGCCGTTTTTCGATCCCTGGAACGTGCGGGAAGGCGCGCCCCATGCAAGATAGACGGCATCCGGCGGCATGCCACGTTCGATGCTTCCTTGTTGGACCAGTTCCTGGTGCTTCGTGGAGAGCGATTCGAATTTCCGGGGCTCGCGCTCGATGCGGGTCTGAGGTGTGGAAGGAGCACAGGCGGCGAACAGCATGCCGAGCAAGGCTACGGACAGGAGCTTTTTCATATCGGAAAAATATCCTCATTCGCGCCGCGTGCAAGCCGCCGGAAAAAGTTCGGAGAAAACACGTGAAACGGGCTTGCCAAGCGCAAATCCCACGCCGCAATCTCGCTCCACACACCCCTTCCACACTCCATGTCCGATCTTCTCGAAGCCGACGAACTCAAAAGCGCCCTGAAAAAATGCCCTGAATGGGAATATGAAAAAAACGCCATCACGCGGACCATCGAGTTCGAGGAATTCAACGACGCGATCGATTTCGTCAACGATCTGGCCGAAATCGCGGAGGAGGCGCAGCACCATCCCGTCATCACCATCCGCCACACCAAGGTGACGCTCAAGCTCACCACCCACGACGCCGGCGGCGTGACCGATCTCGACATCGAACTCGCCCAGCGGGTGGACAACCTGGTGGACTGAGCGGCGCGCGGATCATCCGATGTGACGGATGACAGTCTCGCGCGGATACCGCGCCTTGGGCATCGCCGCGTATTTGTCATCGGCCGCACGGTATCCCAGCGCACACGCCACTGCGGTCGCGTAGCCGCTGCCTTCGAGGCCGAGAATACGATCATAGGCCGCGGTGCTGATGCCTTCCATCGGGCAGGTGTCGATGCCGAGCATGGCGGCTGCCGTCATCAACTGGCCCAGCGCGATGTAAACCTGGCGTACATTCCAAGCATGCCGCGTCTCACGGCTCATCGTTTCGGCGAATCCGACGATCATGCCCTTGAGTCGGGCGAAGTTTTCCGGCGTCTGGCCCTGCACTTCCGCGAGGCAATCGATCCATGCGTCGATGTCGGAGGTGCCGAGGTCGGTGCGGGCGGTAAGTACGATGAAATGAGAGGCATCGGTGACCTGCGGCTGGTTCCAGGATTCCGGCTTGAGCCGCTCGCGCACGGCGGGATCACGCACGACGAGGAATTTCCACGGTTGCAAACCGAAGGACGAGGGCGTGAGCACGAGCGATTCCTCAAGCGCGTTCCATGCATCGGCGGGAATGACACGGGAGGGATCGAACTGCTTGGTGGCGTAGCGCCAGCGCAGGGCGGAGAGAAGATTATCGGATGCGATCTCTGTCATGATGCGCGGGACTATTGCGCATCGAGTTCAAATGGCAAGGAGACCGACGGGAATTCCTTGAGCGTGAGGCTGAAGACCACGCCGTATTCCTGGTCGAGCCGATTGTCGCGGCTGCTGAAACCCACACCGGCCACCCAACTGCCCAAGTCCCGGTGCAGGGTGTACTGCTGGTATTCGAGCGTGCTGTCGTCGAGCTCCAGCTGATGGCGGGTGCCGATGCCCCAGTTTTCCGAAAGGCGGATGTAGGTGCTCAGATCGATCAGACTGGAGTCCACCAGCACCGGATGGCCATTGAGCCAGCGGTAGCCGAATCTCATTTCGAAATTGTCGGTGGGCATGTAGCTCAAGGAAGCGGCGAGCTCGTTGAACCCCGATCCGCCGCTGACGATGGGAAACTGGGTCTCCACATCCAAGCCAAGCCATGGCAGCGGCTGCCAGCGGACGTCGTTGTAGAGATTGGAAAGCTCCCGGTCGCCTTCGGGATCGTCGATGAAGGTGTCGATGTAGGTATCGAGAAACAACCACTCGAAGCTCTGCCCGTCGCGGCGGGTGAGCAGGCGGTTGCGCGCGCCCAGCCGCAGCACGTTCCAACTCTGCATTTCATCGATGGCGGTGAAACGGAGCGGATCAATCGGCCGCGGCCGGGTGGTGGGCGTGAGGCGGTCCACCGCGGGATCGCCCGACGTGTAGTCATCCGTCGAGATGACGGACCAGGTGCCGTAGGGTTGGATGACATGGAGCAGCCCGTCGAGCCCGAGCGCCTCATTGCGGTAATCGCCCAAGTCGCGGGAAAACTTCAATGAACTCTCGATTCCGACATGCAGGTGGGTGTTTCCAAAACCGTCCTCCGGCCCGTCCACCGCACCATAGCGGGTGTAGCCGAAACCGGCCTCGGGCGTGAGACTGAGGAATCCGCCGAGCGTCATCGGCAGCGACCATTCCTGCCAGGTGTGGAAGCGGGCGTAACCGGAATCCAGCAACTGGGTCTTGATCGCTTCGCGCTGGCGGCTGCCGGGCGGCAGCGCGATCATGCGCTCGGCAAGCCGCCGCTCGTAGCCGCCGAGTTGGCGCAGCAGGCGCTGGGCCTGGGGGTCGCCCGGAGCCAGTGCCAACAGCGGATTGATGATCGAACTGCGGGTGACGTCCGCCGCTTTCTCGCCGATGTAGCCGAGCGAAGTGCGACCTTCGTGCAGGACCGGCAGGCCGAAAAACGGCGCGCGCGCGCGATCGTAGGCGATCTCCGGATAACGCGTGTCGGCGCGGTAGAAATCATTCACCCGGAAGCGGGCGAACAATGAGAGCAGCGAGGCATCGTCACGCCGGTAAATGCCGAGCGTGTTGTCCGGCCAGGGATCGCTCCGGTAACGGTCCATTTCGAAGTCCTCGAGATAATAAGTGTCGCTGAGCCAGGTGAGATTGGCATCGAGCCACCAATCGGCGTCGTCACCGTCGAAGGAGAGCGCGTGGCGATGTTTGAGTTCCACCTTGTAGCGGTCCTCGTTGACGAAACCGCGCGACACGCCGGAGCGGGATTCCTGCGGATCGAGGTCGTTCAAATAGTAAAGAGAAAGCCCGCTGATTTCGTCGCGGTTGTCGATGCGGCTGTCCACCAGATCCACGCCGGTGCCGATGCCGCGCTTGCCACGGATGTCGAGATGCCAGCGGGAGAGCAACCAGGCGTCGAGATTCTCGCCAGTGACCGGATCGGTCTCGCCGCCGAGCATGATACCGTAGGTATTGAGCAGGAAGGGCCCCCAGTTCGACCTTGCGCCGGGTACGAAGTGATAACCGAGTTCGCCGTCGAGAGGTTGCGCGAGATACGGCAGCCAGAACACCGGGGTGTCGAAGGCGTAGAGGCGGAGGTTGTTGAAAACGATCTTGTCGCCGGGATAAACGGTGGTCTTGGAAGCGCGAACCCAGAAATCCGGCTCTTCCACATCCTGGGTGGTGATACCGGCGTTTTCTCCGATGAGCACGCGGCGGCCGCCGGATTCCATGGTGGTGAACTTGCCGGCCTCGAGCAGGATCGGATCGAGCGAGGCACGCAGGCCGCTGCTGTCGAGGCGCTTGGACTCGTAATGATAAACGGCGCGGTCGCCGCGCTGCATCAGATTGCCCTGATAGACAGTGACGTTGCCCTGAAGCGTGACGGTCCTGGCCTTGAGGTCGAGTTCGGCGGTGTCGGAGAACATCTCCAGACCATTGTCACCCTCGATTTTGACGGGGCCACCCAGGTGCACGCCGGAGTCGATATCACCCTCGATCCTGCCGCCCTGGTTGTGGATCCGGAGTTCCTCTGGCATTTCGAAGGCGGTGGCTTCCACCGCCTCGATTTCCGGAGCCGGGACCGGGGAAATCACATCCAGTGTGGGCGGGATCTCCGCTTCCGGGCTTTGCTCGGCCACGGATGCATGCACGAGGAGAAAAAACAGCGGTGCGGTGAACCATGCGCCTGATTTCAACATCGCGGGGATCAAAAATCCCTCGGCCATCAAAGTAAAGTTGGAAAGCGCGAGGCGCAGCCGTCTTGAATGCCACACGGACCCCAAAGATCGATGGGAGTGCCGCTCATGCACGATTCCCACCACTCCCAGCCACCCTCGTCACATAACGGGCGGCGGCGGCGCGGATGATTTCCGCCAGATTCGCCTCGGGTCTCGCGAAGGGCGGCACGAACCACGGGTAGGAGCCCAGCAGATCGGTGACCACGGCCACTTCCCCGTCGCAATATCCCTCACCACAGCCAATGCCGATGGTTGGCACCGGCAAGCCGTCGGTCAGTTCGCGTGCGGTCGCCGGGACGATGGATTCGAGCACGATGGCACTGACTCCCGCGTCCACAAGTGCGACGGCTCCCTGGCGCAGCGCACCGGCCTGTTCCGGAGTTTTGCCCTTTTTGCGATAGCCGCCTTCCTCGATCACACGCTGTGGCAACATGCCGAGGTGGCCGATTACCGGGATGCCCGCGGAGGTGATGGCGCGAACCTTTTCCGCCTGGCGGACGCCGCCTTCCAATTTCACCGCCTCGGCTCCTGCGGCGACCAGACGGCGCGCGGTCTCCAATGCCTGCTGCGGCGTGTCATAACTGTGGATCGGCAGATCGCCGAGGACCAGCGCCCGCGGACGGGCCCGCGCCACCGCCGCCACATGGTGCAGCATGTGATCGAGCGTCACATGGGTGGTATCCGGAAACCCCAGCACCACCATGCCCAGTGAGTCGCCCACCAGCAGCACGTCCAGACCGGATTCGTCGAGCAGGCGCGCGGTGGGATAATCATACGCCGTGAGCGCGGCGATCGGGCGGCCGCCCTTGCGGGACTTCAGGGCTTCGGTTTTCTGCGATGCGGTCACGGTATGAATGATACGTCTGTCCCGGAAACTGAAAAGCCCCCGCTTGAAGCGGAGGCCGTGTGAGGAAAACGATGGCGACCCGTAAGGGAATCGAACCCTTCTTGCCAGAATGAAAATCTGGAGTCCTAACCGATAGACGAACGGGTCGTTGGTCGCGGTGCGGGCGGGAAGAAACGACACCGCCGCGGCCATTGCAAGAGTTTTTTCGGCGCAATCTCACGGCACCGACCCGTGCCGTCCTCCGACCCCGCAGCGATGCACCCGACGGGAAACGACACCCCGGCGAGACTATTAAAAAAGGGATTTTTCGCGAAAAAATCCATTCGGCGATCTTGACAACCCGGCCGGACCTCAGAAGCATCACGCGCATGGCTAAGAAAATCACAGCTACCAAGGACAGGTTCTCCAAGACCCAGATCGTCGATCAAATCGCTTCCGACACCGAACTCACCCGCAAGCAGGTCTCGGCCGTGCTCGACAGCCTGAGCGATGTCATCGAAGCGCACGTCAAGAAGAACGCGGTCGGAGAATTCGTCCTCCCCGGTCTCCTCAAGATCAACACCGTCCGCAAGCCCGCCGTGAAGGCGCGCAAGGGCATCAACCCCTTCACCAAGGAAGAAGTCATGTTCAAGGCCAAGCCCGCCACCACCGTGGTCAAGGTGCGCCCGCTCAAGAAGCTCAAGGACATGGCTCTCTGAGAAAGCAACCGTGGCAGCCGGCCCGTCCGGTTGCCATCGATATCATCAACCCGAAACGCCCGCCTCGCGCGGGCGTTTTTTTTGCCCGGTCCTGAGATATGAATTTCGAAAATTAATTAAGAAAACTTGGATATTGACCTCTCCGGAACTATGGCGGAGAATCGCCGCCATAGTTCCGATGAAACGACTCAACATCAGTCCGCTGCCTTGCATGGAAGTGTCCGGGGACACATGTAGGCCGGACGCCGCGGATGAGGGGTTCGTGGAGGACGCTGCGGTGTTGAATCTGCTGACGGCGGCCGGCACGAATGGAGGCTGCTGGCAGGATGAGCCGGTTCGCTCACAACCCGCCGGCACGCTCGACTACGCGGGATGGCCGTTGCCGGCCTGGCAGGCGCGGGCGGTTTGATGCCTCGCTTTGAGCTTGGTTCGTCCCCGGTATGGGATGAAGATGTCGGCAGCAGGAATGAATCAACCTGAAAAGCGGCTGGTAGCGCACGAGGGCATCCTGCGTGTCGAGAGCGATCCCGGACACACACGCGTGGAAGTGGATTTCGACCCCTCGAAACTCAGCGACAGCGAGGTGCGCTCGCTGTTGCGCGAGCACATCACGCGAATCGAAACGGCGACACGCAAATCCGCCTTCCGACTCGAAGGCAATGCCTGCGAGGCCTGCGCGCAGAAGCTGGAGAGCCGGGTGAAACACATCCCCGGGGTGCGGCACGCCACCGCCACCTATCTCGGGCGCGTGCTGGTGGTCACCTTCGATCCGGGAATGGAACCCGAGGAACGAATCGCCGATGACATCCGGCATGCGGGAGCCGACATCCATCCCTTGCTTCCCCGCGCGGGCGTGGCGCGGCCGCTGTGGGAGAAAATCCGCGCCGGCGAACTCAACGAGGAGATTTCCTGCGGACTCGGGCTGTGGTTTCTCATCGTGGCGCTGGTGGTGGAGAAGTCGGCCGGCGTTTCGCTGGTCACCCATTTGTTATATCTCGGTGCCTATATCTTTGCGGGACAGCAGGGCGTGCGGTCGGCCATCGCCTCGCTGCGCGAAAAGGTGCTCGATGTGGACGTGTTGATGGTGCTGGCCGCGCTGGGAGCGGCGGCCATCGGCGCGCCGTTCGAGGGCGCGCTGCTGTTGTTTCTGTTCAGCTTTTCCAACGTGCTGCAACGGCACGCGATGGATCGCACGCAGAAGGCCATCGAATCTCTGCTCACTCTGCGCCCAAGCGAGGCGCTCGTCCGCCGGAACGGCGGCACGGAGCGGGTGCCGGTGGAGGAAATTGCCATTGGAGAAACCGTGATCGTTCGTCCCGGCGAACAGATCGCGGTGGACGGAATGTTGGTGGAAGGAAGCACGCAGGTCGATGAATCATCGCTGACCGGCGAGTCGATGCCCGTTTCCAAAACCTCCGGCAGCCTGCTCTTCGCAGGCACCATCAACCAAAGCGGCGGCATCGAGCTGCGGGTGACCAAGCGCGCGGATGACTCCACGCTCGCGCGCATGGTCAAGCTGGTGGCCGAGGCCCAGGCGGAAAAATCGCGCACTCAGCGTTTTCTCGAACGCGCCGAACAATACTATGCCATGGGAGTGATCGCATTCACCATCGCGGTGTTTCTCGTGCCTTTCCTGGCGATGGGGGAAATTTTCGCCACGGCTTTTTACCGGGCGATGACGGTGATGGTCGTGGCATCGCCATGCGCACTGATCATCAGCACTCCCGCCACCGTGCTTTCCGCCATCGGCGGAGCGGCCCGGCGCGGCATCCTGATCAAGGGAGGATCGCACCTCGAACGCGCGGCTCACATCGACATCGTGGCCTTGGACAAGACCGGCACCCTCACCCATGGCAAACCCGAACTGACCGATCTCCTGACGGTAAATGGCGTTCACTCTTTGAACCAACCGTTGCCGCCTGAAGCGATGGAACTGTTAAGCGCCGCCGCCGCGCTGGAGGCCAAGTCCGAGCACCCGCTCGCCCATGCCATCGTTCGCGGAGCGTCCGCGCTTGGTATCGAGCTGACCGATGCCACCGCATTTCAATCCACCGCCGGCAAGGGGGCCGAAGCCAACATTGGCGGCGTGCGCCATGTCATCGGCAGCGAGCGACTGTTCCGTGAAGCCCGTGCCATCGGCATCGAGGCATTGGCCCGCCACGCAGCGCCGCTGCAAGCCGCCGGCAAGACCTGCGTGTGGTTCGGCACACGAGATGGCGATGCCGTGACCGCCCGCGCCGTGCTGGCGGTGGCCGATACTGTTCGTCCTGCTGCCCGTAGCTTGGTCGAAAATCTCCACCGTCTCGGCGTGCGCAAGGTGGTCATGCTCACCGGCGATCAGAAGCCGGTGGCCGAGGCGATCGCACGGGAGACAGGCATCGATGAAATCCACGCCGGCCTGCTGCCGGAGGACAAACTGGGCATCATCCGCATGCTCAAGCAGGAAGGCCGCGTGATGATGGTGGGAGATGGCGTGAACGACGCCCCCGCGCTGGCGGTGGCGGACGTCGGCGTGGCGATGGGCGCGGCCGGCACCGACGTGGCGATGGAAACCGCCGACATTGTCCTGATGGCCGACCGCCTGGAAAACATTCCGATACTACTGAGCCACACGCGGCGGGCGAGAAAGGTGCTGCTGCAAAACCTGATCTTCGCCACTTCGGTCATCGTGGTTCTGGTGGCCGCCGCGCTCGGTTTCTCGCTGGCCCTGCCGCTGGGAGTGATCGGCCATGAAGGCAGCACCGTGCTGGTTTGTCTCAACGGCCTGCGCCTGCTGTTTGTCGGCGGCCGGGTGGCAAATACTCAATGAGTTCTCCACTCGGCTTCTTGCTCCTGCAGCAAGGCGCGCAGGCCGAGATGCCTTTCCTCAAGATGCGGATCTTCCTCCAACGCCCGCTCGGCCAACGCGCGGGCTTCCCGCAGCAAGGCGGTGTCGGCGAGATAATCGGGGAACCGCAGGTCGACCAGTCCGCTTTGGCGCGTTCCGAGAACATCACCCGGCCCGCGCAGACGCAGATCCGCCTCGGCGATTTCAAAGCCGTCGCCGCTGCTCTCCAGCACGCGGAGCTTGTCCATCGCCTCGGGGTTTTTCCCGTCTGTCAGAAGAACGCAATAACTCTTCTCCCCTCCCCTGCCGATGCGGCCGCGGAGCTGGTGGAGTTGGGAGAGACCGAAGCGCTCGGCGTGGTGGAGAATCATCACCGTGGCGTTCGGGACATCCACGCCCACCTCGATCACGGTGGTCGCCACCAGCGCGTGGATTTCACCTTCGCGGAACCGGTGCATGACTTCCTCTTTTTCCTCGGACGCGAGCCTGCCGTGCATGAGTCCCACTTGGTATCCGCGCAGGCGCTTGCACCATTTTTCATAAGCCTCCGTGGCGGACTCCACCTTCAAAGATTCGCTCTCCTCCACCAGCGGATAGACCAGATACGCCTGATGTCCGGAGGCGAGTTGGTCTTTCACGAACTTCGTCACATCCTTCTGGTTTGCTCCCTCGCGCAGCGCGGTGACCACCTTGCCGCGTCCAGGCGGTTTTTCGTCGAGCAGGGAAACGTCGAGGTCGCCGTAAACCGTCATCGTCAGCGTGCGCGGAATCGGCGTGGCGGTCATTACCAGCACGTCGGGCACCACGCCGCGGTCGATCAGTTTCGAGCGCTGTGTGACACCGAACTTGTGCTGCTCGTCGATGACCACCAAGCCGAGATCGTCGAAAAGTTCATCATCGAACAACAATGCGTGGGTGCCGATGACGATTTGCGGCGCGCCTGCGAGCTCGAGGTGATTCGTCTCGTCGCGGCTGCCAGTGCGCAATGCGATGCGCACCGGCAGCGGTTTCAACCAGCGCCGGAAGGTTAGGAAATGCTGTTCCGCGAGAATCTGGGTGGGAGCCATCAGCGCCGCCTGGCAGCCGGAGTCCACCGCCATCAGCATGGCGGCCATCGCCACGAAGGTCTTGCCCGCGCCGACATCGCCTTGCAGCAGGCGGTTCATCGGAACCGGCTGCCGCATGTCCGCCACGATCTCGCGGATCGAGCGCTTTTGCGCGTTGGTGAGATCGAATGGCAGGCTCTGATAGAATTCCGTCAGCAGGGCCGCGCGCTTGCCGAGCACGCGGCCGGGTTTCCCGTGATGACGCGCGCGCCGCCACACGACGTTGAGCTGGATCGCGAAAAACTCCTCGAGAGCGAATCGCCTGCGCGCCGCCTCCGCTGCGGCGGCTTCACCGGGAAAATGGGCTTTCCGCATTGCGGTCGCGCGCGACTCGGACGGATCCACATCGAAGGGTGTCGCCAGCGATGCCGGATCGCAGTGCTGCAACAACAGATGAATGATTTCGCGCAACCGCCGCTGCGCGATACCGGAGACATTTTTATATATCGGCACGATCCGCTCCAAGTGGATCGATTCGCCGCCATCCTCATCCGGCCTCAAGACTTCGAACTCCGGGTGATCGATGACCAGACGGCCGTTGAAATCCTTCACCCTGCCGTAAACCACGACCTCCTGCCCGCTGGCGACGAGCTTGTGGATGAATGAAATGTTGAACCAGCGGCAAGTGATTTTTCCCGATCCGAACACCCCGCCGCTGCCGTCCATCACCACCGACTCGAACATGCCGCCGCCACGGCCGAAACGCCGGCGCGCGGTGTCCACCACCGTGCCGCGCAGACAGACGGCGGCGGGCGTCGGTTGGTTGGGGAAGGCATCGAAAATACGACGATCCTCGTGGCGCTTCGGCAGATGGTCGAGCAATTCGCCAACGGTTCGGAAACCGGCGGACAGGAGCGCCATCACCTCCTTCGGTGCCAGCAACCCGGTCGCGGCAAGCTCGTCGGTCGAGGAAATCATCACTGATATGGCAGTGCGGCGAGTTTCCTCAAATAGTCGAAGCTGTAAATCCCGGACGCGTGGCCGTCCACCCAGGAGAGTTGCAACGCATAGCCGCCCACCGGATCTATACCGCGCAATTGGAAGGCTCCCGGTCCATGTTCCACCCGCGGGCGGATCACGCGGCCCATGGCGTCCGGTTCACCCTGGCAGGCGGCGCAGGGACAGGCTCGGCGCAGCATCGGCAGCGGCAGGAATGCCTCGTGTCCGTCGCCGAACACGAGCGCGAGTTCCTCACCCACCACGGCCATGTTTTGAATGGAGAAGTTCATGCCCGAATCAATGGACTCATCCGAGTTCGCCGTCCACGCGATACGCGCGCTCGCCGAAAATCGACGATCCCACGCGCACGTGCGTGGCACCCTCTTCAATCGCCACTTCGAAATCCCCGCTCATGCCCATGCTGAGTGCAGGCAGCGGCGTGGAGCATTTTTTTTCCAAATCGTCCCTCAGTTCGCGCAATGCCACAAACCACGGCCGCGCATCCTCCGCCTCACGTCCGGCGGGCGGAATGCACATCAGGCCCATTACCTCCAGACGCGGCAGCGCGAAAATTTCCGCCGCCTCCCGCATGATTTCATCCGGTTCGAAACCGCCTTTGGACAGTTCGCCGCCGATGTTGACCTGTAAAAACACCTTGGGAAACAATCCGAGATCCGCAGCCACACCGTCCATGTATGTCGCAAGACGCAACGAATCGACACCATGAATCACCTCGAACATGGGCAGCATCCGGCGCACCTTGTTGCGCTGCACGCGGCCGATGAAATGCCAGCGCAGCGATCCGGGCAGCAGTGCGATTTTCGGCTCGGCTTCCTGCAGGCGGCTTTCGCCGAAAAGCGCCTGCCCGGCCTCGGCTGCTTCGCGCACCGCATCGGCGGGGAAGGTTTTGGAAACGGCGATCAATTCCACATCGGAGGGATCCCGGCCGCTACGGCGGCTGGCGTCGACGATGCGGGTTTTCACCCACGCAAGGTTCGCCGCGATGGTATTGCTCGGGTCCGCCTCGGACATGCTATTTGATCATGCCGGCGAGCCGGGCGTTCTCCGAGAGTTCCACCAAATCACCAAGGATGCCGAGCGATTCGCGCTTCACCGGATCGAGACCGGTCGGCCACTCGGGAGTTTGATCGAGATCCTCGTTCTCGTCCTTGGCACGGCGCATGAAGGAACCGGATTCCTCGGACGGATCGTAAGCCACGAGTTCGGCACCTTCATCGAGATCGTCGAGGGTGATTTTGTAAAAGACCATGTCTTCCTTGTCGCGCGCGGCCATTTTCGTGAAACGCGCGCGGCGTTCCATGTTGCGCTCCTTCTGGCGCGCATCGGATTCGGCCAGCTCCTGGCGGCGTTTCTCAATATCGAGCGAGAGGCGGTTTTTTTCGATCCGCTCCTTGGCCCTGAGAACATCCTCGATGATGTAATTGAAATCCTTGCATTCGTTGACTCGCCGCTGGCTTAGTTCCTTGAGTCGCGGAACGAACAGACCCTGGGCATCCAGCGGCTTGAAATCCGGAGCACGGCGGATGCGGTCGTGCGGCAGCGCGTGGTCCAGGTAGGCTTCACCCACTTCCAGCGCATCCACAAGACTCGGCAGGACAATGTCGGACTTCACCCCGTCAAGCTGTGTGGACGAGCCGGACGGACGGTAGAATTTCTGGATGGTCACCTTGAGGTATCCGGCGCGGTTGCGGGCGGAGAACAGCGGCAGCATGCGGCCGATGTCCATCGGCTGCTGCACGGTTCCCTTGCCGAAGGTGGACGTTTCGCCCACCACCACGGCGCGGTTGTGGTCCTGCAGGGCGCCGGCAAGAATCTCACTGGCGGAGGCACTGCTCTTGTCGGTGATCACCACCATCGGGCCGCCATAGATGGGATCGCCGTTTTCCGAATCTTTCACAGCCACCTGGCTGAGCGTGTTCTTGACCTGCACCACGGGTCCGCGATCCATGAAAAATCCGGTCATGCGGCGCACTTCTTCGAGCGACCCGCCGCCATTGTTGCGGAGATCAAGAATCAATCCATCGATTCCCTCCACGACGAGCCGGCGCAGGATACGTTCGACATCCACTGAGCTGCGCACCTTGCCTTCGTCGAAATCGGCGTAGAAGGAGGGCAAGGTGATGATTCCGAGCCGTCGCGGTTCGCCTTTATCATTCTTGATCTTGATCAACTCGCCACTGGCCTGCTCGTCCTTCATCTCGACCTTGCCGCGCTCGATGACGATGATGCGCGTTTCACCGGCGGGCCCGCCGGCGGGCTCCACCTTGAGGGCCACCGAAGTGCCTTCCTTTCCGCGGATGAGATCCACCACCTTGTCGATCTTCATGAACATGATGTCCACCATGTCGCCGGGCTTGCCGGTATTGAGGCTGTCCACACCCACCACACGGTCGTTGAGTTTCAGGGATCCCTGGCGGTCGGCCGGTCCGCCGACGACGATGCCCATGATCTTGGTCGCCCCGTCCTCCTCGGCCTGGAGCAGCGCCCCGATGCCGACAAGTTCGTTTTTCATGCCGTCCTTGAAACGGTTCATTTCACGATAACTCATGTAGTCCGTGTGGGGATCGTAGGAACTCGCCACGGAACTGAGGAAGTAGTTGGCGATTTCCTCCTCATCCACATCCTTGACGCTGGCGAGAAAGCGCTTGTAGCGCAGCGAGACTTTTTCCGTCGGCGTGCGATTGTCGGAGGACGGCGGTTCCTTGCCCTGTTCCTTGGCAAGCTTTTCGAGCATCTCGCGGCGCAGCATTTCGGAGAGAATCGCCTCCTTGATCTGGAGCCGCCACAGTTCGTCGGCCTCGCGCTCGTTCTTCGGCCAAGCCGCCACCTTGCGGCTCATGGTGGTTTCCTCGTCCTTGGTGAAATCGAAATCGTTGTCCCGAAGCAGACGTTCGGCGTGGGCCACGCGCTCTTCCACGCGCAACTCGAACAGCCGGTAGATATCGGTGGCCGCGGACAGGCTGTTGCCTTGCAGGAGTAGATTGTGGAGGCGGTCGCCGTAGTCCGCCACGATGCGGTCCACATCCTGCCGGGTCAGGTAGAGCCGCTGGAAATCGAGATTCCGGAGGTAGTTTTCCAGAAACCGGCGGCTGAGATCCTCATTGTAGGGCAGGCGCGCGAAGTGGCTGTTTTGCAGCATGATGGCCATCTGGCGGCCGACTTCGTTGAAATCGGCCTGCTGCGCACCGGCCGGAATGTTGAGTGCGACCGCAGCGGAGGCGGCCAGCAGGGTGTTTTTGAGGGATGACATGACAGTGAGGTAGCGAAACAAAGCCTTGGATCGGCCCGAGAAAATGCCACGGGTTCGAAAAATGTCGATTTCGAATATCCGGGCGCCAGCCTTACCGCTCGCGCCGGTCCTTGAGCCAGCGCTTGAAATGGGCCTCCCGGGCAGCGGCCTCGGCGGCTTCCATGTCGAATGGGCGGCGGTCGAGGAACGGGTTGTCAGCCTCCAGTGGACGGCGCGCCAGAATCACCGGCACCTCAATCAACTGGCCATCCCGGAGGACCGTGAGCTGGATGCTGGTGCCTGGCTTGTGCTTCTTGATCTCATCGCTGAAGGGAACAATCACCGGAATGTTCCGCCAGATCCTGTCTTCCACGGCCACGATCAGGTCGTTGACTTTCAAACCGGCTTTTTCCGCGGGCGATTTCGGCATCACGAAGGTTACCCGGATGACAGCCCGTCGCTCGGCATCGCCCGGAACCTCTGCCATCTCGTCATCCATCCGGACGCCGATGAAACCCTCGCCATGCCGGGAATATTGATCACCGACGAGTTCACGCAGCACCGCCAGGCAACGCTCGCGGACCTCGGGCTCATCCGCATGGACGGTGTGCTTGTAGAGCGTCTCGATCGCCGCATCCGGAGTCTCGCGCGCCCATTCCAGAATCCGTGCCTGAGCTTGCTCGCGGGTGCGGAAGTCCTCGGATTCCAAATCGGCCAGCGGCTTGGCCGGAATTTCCGCGGCCCAGACATTTACGGAAACCCAGATGGCGGCAGTGAACCAAGTGATCCAGCCTGCGTTCAGCTTGCGGTTCGCCGTGGCACGCATGGCATCATGGAGGTGCATCGGATTTTGGGTTTCCGGCACGGAAAAATCATCGCAACGAAGTGCCGCGTGGACTGAAAATCACCGGGTTTCCCACGGGCGTTTTTGCGGAACGTCGATGGCGTCGTTCGGCTGGAGCTGCACCTGCATGGCTTCAACCTGCGTCACGTCGTACTGACGCTGTTTGCCGTCGCGCAGCACTTTCACGCGCTGGAGCGTGCCAAAGGGAGTCGGCCCGCCGGCGGCTTGGATCGCCTGCCACAAGGTGATGCCACGCTGGTAGGGAACCGGGCCCGAGCGGACGACTTGCCCGCCGATGTGGACGACGTTCTGGTCGAGTTTGGCACCCTCTTCGTCCGCCACCACTTGGAAGGAGGGGTTGCGGTAGATCTCGGCGGCGCGGTAGCGGGCTTCCAGCGTTGCGGCGAGTGCCTCCGGTTTGAGACCGGCCGCGCGGATCGCACCGACGTAAGGCATGCTGATGGTGCCGTTGTCACCCACGAAGTACGCACCGTTGATGCGGCCCTGTTCCTCGGGCGGAACTCCGCGGATTTCGACGGTGATCGCTTTGCCCACCTGAATCTGGCCGAAAGCATGCCCGAACAGGCAGAGGGTCACGGTGAAGATGGCGAACAGGGCTTTGAGATGGGAGGGGATTGTTTTCATGGCTCAATACAAGTCAGTGTCCTGGTTGCGGGCGGATGCCGCCGTTTCCTTCGGTTTGCCCTGCGCGGCGGCGGATGCCGGTTGCGGGACCGGCGCGGGCTGCGACTCTGCGGGAGCGTAGTAGGTATAGTAGCTGGTGTAATATTGATATTGGCTGTCGCTGCGGACGTCCACGTTGTTGAGCACCACGCCGATCACGTGGCCGCCGACGTTTTCCACCGCCTGCTTGACGCGCAGCAGCATGTTTCGCGGCAGCTTGCGGTGCTGCACCACCAGCATCGTGAGGTCCACCTCACTGGCCAGCACCGAGGCGTCGCTCACTCCCAGGATCGGCGGGCTGTCCACCAGCACGAGGTCGAAGCGCTGTTTCACATCCTGAATCAGCTCGGACATGCGGCGCGAGTTGAGAATGCCGGCCGCGTCCGCCGGCAGAATGCCGGAGG
This sequence comes from Luteolibacter sp., assembly GCA_041686775.1. Lineage (GTDB taxonomy): Bacteria > Verrucomicrobiota > Verrucomicrobiia > Verrucomicrobiales > Akkermansiaceae > Luteolibacter. Next base: position 47,947 of record JAWLDG010000027.1, read on the forward strand.
GCATGAAATAAAGGTTGTCCACCGGAGTCTGAAGAATCACATCCTCCAGCATCAGCTCGGTGGTCAGGTAGTTCGTGAGACCCACGGAGTTGTTGATATCGAAGAACGTGTGCAGACGCGGACGACGAAGGTCGGCGTCAATCATCAGCGTGGTGTAGCCGCCTTGGGCGCAGATGTAGGCGAGATTGACCAAAGTGGTCGATTTGCCTTCGCCCGCGCCGCCGGATACCACGGTGATGGCATTGTCCTCGGGGTTCTTGCGGTTGAACTCGATGTTGGTGCGCAGAATCCGGTAAGCCTCCGCGTCCGGGCTGCTGCCACTCTGGCGGTGCAGCACACCCACTTCCTTCGGAATGACGGCAAGAACCGGCACTTGAAGGTAGCGCTCGACGTCTTCGAGCGTTTTGACCGAGGTGTCGAGGTATTCGAGGAAAAACGCGATGCCCACGCCGAAGATCAGCCCCACCACGGCGCCGAGGACCAGATTGAGTGTGACGTTCGGACTCACCGGGCTGTTTGAAATCACCGGCGGGTCGTGGACGATCACGCTTTCACCTGGGATCTTGCGCGAGATGGTTTCGCCCATCTGCTTGATTTTCATTTGATTGAGCAGTTCCTGATCGCGCTCGAACTCGCGTTTGGCATCCACGTAGTCGTGGGCGTCGAGACCGCGCTTGATGGCTTCCTCACGGCTCTCATCCTTGAGCACCGTGACATCCTTGAGGCGGTTGGTGGCAAGGTCCAACTGGGCCTGCAGAGTGGCTCTGAGATTCACCACTCCTTCATCCAACTGGCGCTTGAGTTTTTCGATCTGGTCCTGCGCGACCAGCACGGTCGGGTGTTTGTCGCCCAGTCCATTGACCTTGAGTCCGTCAAGCTGGCGCTTGGCCTCCAGATACTGCGGGTGAAGTGTCCGGATGAGATTGTCCGGGAGATTCAGGCCCGCCGCATAAACCATGAGTTGGTCGCTGTCGTATTTCAACAAGCTGTTGATCTGGCTCTCCAACTGGAGTTTTTCCTGCTCCAGTTCGTGGAAAACCTGCAACGCGCTGCGAGCGCCCAGGTCTTCGTCCACACCGCCCTGATGATTGTAGAACGAATCCTGCCCCTTGTAGATGATCCCCTTGGTGCGGACGATGGTGGCGAGGACTTTACGGCGCTCCTCGACCTTGTCCTCCTGATCGCGCACCGCCTTGTTGAGTTCGTGGAGCTGTCGCTCGGCATTTATCGTTTCGAGTTCGGTGCGGTAGGCCTTGTAGGCACGGGCAACTTCATCGGCCACATCACGGGCATCCACCTTGTTGGTGTGGCGCACACGGATGGAAATCAAGTCGGTGCCACGGATATTCTGGGTGTTGACAATGCCCTTGAGCATGTTCAGCGCCGTCTCCTTGTCCACGTTCCAGCGGTTCACCAACTGGAGCCCCTCGACGACTTTTTCCAACGAATTGCGGCTTTTGATCTTCTCGAATTCGGTGCCGAAGAACTGCGGGGTCATGCGGCCGGCACCGGAAGTCTCGGTCATGGCGCTGCCGAGCGGCGACATGCCGGGCAACGGCGGTTTCACCTCGATTACGGCCGTGCTCTCGTATTTCTTCGGCATCACGTAGGTGATGACCGCCGCAGTCATGAAGACCAGCAGCAAGGTCAGCAGGATGATGCCGTAGCGGTTCTTGATGACCTGCCAATAATCCACTGCGTGGAGGGCAGCCTCGTTCTGTTGCGGTGCGGAAGGATTCATGAGCGGGGACAATTATTCATCGATTGGGAAGATTTCCAGAGGAAATAAAGACTCCCGCAATGGCGAACCTTGCGGGAGTCCGATATGGTCTGAAATGCGTGACAGACTGATTCTGAGCCGGATATCGGACGGCGGGAATCAGAATTCCGCGCTGACACCCAGGCTGATCCGGTTGCGGTCGTAGTCGCGGTTGGCGAAATCGGAACTGCTGTTGGTGTAGTTGTAGCTGGCTGTGGCGGTCAGGAAGTCGTTGAAGCGGTAGGACAAGCCGATGTAGGCGTTGAGAATGTCCTCATCCCTGTCGGGTGCGGAACCACCGAATGGTGGGAGATAATTGCCATCCTGGTAGCGGGTCGGAATGTAGTCCACCCCACCGAAAATGGATACCATGGGATTGAGCACATACTCACCCGAGATACCGAAACGAAGCGTGCGACGGTCGGAATACTCAGCCAACCCGCCGGGCAGGAACTGGACCGTGTCGTAATCCTCGATACCATAGCGCGCGTAGGAGCGCAGGCGGAATGCTTGGGTGAGCTGCGAGTTGAGCGCGAACTCGACATATGGGCTGGTGGTCTTGTCGCCATTGTCGACATCCCTGAACTGGGCGCCCGCGCGGACGATACCGATGATGTTGGGACTGAATCGGTGCTCGGCACCCAGCAACAGGTATTGATTGGTGGAGTCGTTGGCCAAGCCATCGCCGTCGGTCTGTCCGTAACGGTAATCCAAGGTCAGCACGGTCTGGGCGCTGAGTTGATAACGGAACTGGTTGTAAAGCTCCCAGGTGAAACGATCATTGTTGTCCACATCCTCGTATTTCACGCCGCTGAGACGGAGACCGGTGTAGGTGGCCAGACGTTCGGTCCATCGGAACCCCAGGGAATTGTCGGTCTGCCAAAAGAAATACTCGCCGGTGGTGCGGGAAGAGGCGTAGCCGTAGGAATAATCAGGCTCCAACTCGTAGGAGATGAAGTTCTGGCTGGCGAAACGGAGACGCTCGCTGAAACGATGCACGACATTGAGACCGACTCGGGATTGGCCGTAGGTGTCGTCGAGCCCCTTCGGTGCGTCGAAGTAGTAGATCAGGCCGAGGCGCGCGTAGAGGTCGATGGTGGTCTGCGGGGTCACCGTGATGAACGAAACACCCACGTATGGGTTGAGAGCCAACGAATCGTCCTCGCTCACCCCGCTACCGGCATTGACGTTGTCATCGTAGATCGCGCTGAGACCGACCACCCATTTCAGCGGCAAGGGTTCCTGATCTTCGGAACCGATGTAATAGAGACCTTGGGCGGTCGCGGAGCCGGTGGCAATGGCACCGAGAATGAAGCCGAGAGCGATTTTACGTTTCATGATATTGGGGGCAGATTTAGGTGAAAATTGATTGCAGGGAACATGGGCGTCATTCAATTGAGGCATTGAAATCATCATCTTCCCTAGGGCCCGGAGGATTCACGTCGGTCACATTGGGAGGGTTGATGATGATGGGAGGAAACACCGGGAAGATGGGTCCGAACGGTCCACCCTTGAGCGGCCCGACCGGGCCCTTGCCCGGGAAATCGAGCGGATTGCCGATGGAGGCGACTTCGCCTGCGGGAGCTTTGGCGCTTTTGGCGGACTTGTCGGAATAGCCTTCGCCGCTGGCGGGATCGTATTTGGCGAGAACGGTCTGCACGTCGGCGAGCGCGTCCGGGGCGACAGCAACCGCGCACTGGGCGATCAGGCGGATGTGCTCGGGCGCCGCGACGATGGCGGTCTCGACGATGGCAGCCACGGTGGAGGAATCGGCGACCGCGCCTTCAATGGCGGCTTTGACGATTTCGCACGAGCAGTCCGGCGATGCGGCCATGCGGGCTTCGACAATTTCGAGAACTTTTGATTGTTCGGCGCTCACCTCGTTTTTCACGGCGAGGTGGAGTTCCAGACAATCTACGTTTGCAGCGGCCGGGACGATTCCCAGAATAGCGCTGGCGGCAGCGAGAATGGTGCTTTTTTTCATGTCGAGGCAGTGTTTTTGGTGGCGGATCTGGCGGTGTGGAGCGGGCAGCGGGAATCGAACCCGCGTGTCTAGCTTGGAAGGCTAGGGCTTTACCATTAAGCTATGCCCGCGCAATCGGGAGAAATCAAACCGCCGGTGCCTGAATCTAGCAAGACTTTTTTCCCCGATTCTCGAAATTATTTTGGAAACGCTTAGCAACGCGACTATCGCCTTGCCAGCCTGCCGACGGCGGATGATTTTCCGTTTCCGGACTCATCGCGGGTGTAGTTCAATGGTAGAACGCGAGCTTCCCAAGCTTGAGGCGTGGGTTCGATTCCCATCACCCGCTCACGGATCGCGGTGGCTTGTTCAGAGGCCTGTGGGATGGTCGATGAACGAGCACTCGAGACCCTGTCGGCGGGCCAGTTCCTCCGCCAAGGCGCGGACTCCGAAGGTTTCGGTGGCGTAGTGCCCAGCGAGCATCAGATTGATGCCGTTTTCCAGTGCGAACGTGTGGCTCCAGTGCGGCCCTTCGCCGGTGACGAAGGTATCGATTCCTGCAGCGGCGATTTCGGCGATCTGCGAGCCGGCACCGCCGGTGATCAGGGCGATTTCGCGGATATCCGGGGGGCCGGCGGCGGCCGTGTGGACAGTCCCGCCGACGGCGCGGCCCAATGTATCGGCCAGTTTTCCGCGCGTCCCGCTCCACCCACCGCGCAAACCGAGGGAAATTCCCTTCCAGTCGAAAAACGGTCGCGGATCGATCATGCCGATGGCGCGGGCGAGCCGGATGTTGTTGCCCCACTCGGGATGGATATCGAGCGGCAGGTGGGCGGAATAGATGGCCAGGCCGGCATCCATCGCGGTTTTGAGTTTGCGGAAAAACGGGCCGGTGACCGGCTGCGCTCCCTGCCAGAAAATCCCGTGATGGACGATCAGCAAGCCCGGACCGCCGGCCGCCGCCTCCTCGATCACCGGCAAGGTGGCATCCACCGCGGCGATCACGCGCCCGATCTCGCCACAGGCGTTGGCAAGTTGCAAACCGTTGAGCGCGCCGGGGTAATCCGGGATTTCGGCGATGCGGAGTTCAGAGTCGAGAAAATCGACCACGTCGGCGAGTTGGACCATGCGTCAGGCTAGTCATGACGGCTCCAGATGACAACCCCGGGCATCTCCGCGGCCGGCTTTCCCGCCATGAAATCCGCAAGTTCGTCGGCAAGCACCGCGCGCCAATCGAAAACTCGGCCGGCGACCGTGAGCCGCAGGCGAGCAGCGTGCAAGGCATGGCGCGGCAGCAGCAGTTTCGCCGCCAGATCCGGTGTCCACCCGGTCCGCATCCACTCCATGTATTCCGAACCGTCGCCAGAGTAGAGTTTGTCGCCGACAATCGGATGGCCGGCATGGGCGAGATGCACGCGGAGCTGGTGCATACGGCCGGTTTCCGGAAAACAACGGACCAGCGAAAACCTCCCCTCCCCGCGCTCGAAGCGGCTTTCGACACGGAATCGCGTGCGGCATTCGCGGCCGGTGGGATGCACGATCTGCCGCACCCAGATCGGCGAGGGGCTGATTTCCCCCGCGCGGAGGATCGGCGCGTCGCAGGTCCACTCATCCACCTCCGGCCAGCCGGAAACGAGGGTGAGGTATTCCTTTTCCACCTCGCGGCGCTCGAAAATCATGCCCAGCTCGCGCGCGGCGGCGGTGTGCTTGGCCACCAGCACGATCCCGCTGGTGTCGCGGTCGAGCCGGTTGACGATAGCCGGGCAGGCCCCGTTTTCCATTTCGTAGGCGAGCAGGTGCTCGATGCCGCCGAGCAGCGTGGGCTCCGGCTTGCGGTTCGCCGGATGCACGATCAGCGGCGCGGGCTTGTCCACCACCAGCCAGTCGGCGGATTCGTCGATGACCGTGAAATTGACGACAACTTGCAGGCTCATGCGCGTTCACGCAGAAAAGCCAGAGACCCGCGTCAAGCGAGCCTCTGGCGCTTTGAAAAAACCTCGATGCGGCCCTGCGCTCAGGACTTGTAGCGCAGACGCTTCTTGTGGCGGTTCTGCTTCATGCGCTTCTTGCGCTTGTGCTTGTTGATCTTGGTTTTGCGGCGTTTCTTGATGGAGCCCATGGCGGTTGCTTGCGGGGTTGGTGTTCGGTGAAATCCAGCGGTCTCAGGGGACGATTTTGTTGAGCGGATACTCGATGATCCCCTCGGCCCCGAGGCGCTTGAGTTCAGGAATGATGTCTCGGACGACGATTTCGTCAATCACTGTCTCGACCGCCACCCACTCGCCTTCGGACAAATTGGCGACGGTCGGGCGGCGCAGCGACGGGAGATTTTCGAGCAATTCCGGCAATTTTTCGGCCGGGAGATTCATCTTCAGGCCGACCTTGCCGCGCGCGCCGAGCGCCGCCTTGAGCAGCAGGGCGATGCGATCCATTTTTTCCTTTTTCCAGGGATCCGTGGCGGCGGCGGGATTGGCGTAAAAGTGCGGAAACGAGGTTAGCAGCGTGTCCACGATGCGCAGACGGTTCGCCTTGATCGAGGAACCGGTCTCGGTGACGTCCACGATCGCATCCACCAGATCCGGCACCTTCACCTCGGTGGCGCCCCAGGAAAACTCGACCTCGGCCTCGATCCCGCGCTCCTTGAGCCAGCGTTTGGTGATGCCCACGCCCTCGGTGGCGATCCGTTTGCCCTGCAAATCCTCCGCCTTCTTGATCGGTGAATCCTCCGGAACCACCAACACCCAGCGCGTCGGACGCGATGTCGCACGGGAATACGGCAGTTCCCCCAAATCCACCAACTCGACCTCGTTTTCGTAGGCCCAATCGAGACCGGTGATCCCGCAATCGATGAATCCCTGCCCCAGATAGCGGCCGATTTCCTGTGCGCGGATCAGGTAGAGATCCAGCTCCGGATCGTTCGAACTCGGCCGCAGGCCGCGTGAGGAAACATAAACCTCGTAACCTGCCTTCGCGAGCAGATCGACGGTTGGTTTTTCCAAACTTCCCTTGGGAATGGCGAATCGGAGTGTGCGGGACGGGTCAGACATCGGGAGGCGGCGTTTAAGCCCCCCCATCCCGGCGATCAAGCCATGTTTCGCATTTTCTGCTCAGTGCCTCAGCCCGCCATGTGTTCCAACCCGCCGATCCATCTGCCGAAAAATTCCGCGCCGGCTTCGAGTGCGGCGATTTCGATGAACTCGTCGGCAGTGTGCGCCTGGTCGATGGACCCCGGACCAATGCAAATGGCGGGCACGCCGGCGGCGGCAAGGTGGGCGGCATCGGAAAACCATGGCGCGCCAGTGGTCGAATTGCCTTCGCCGGCTTCCAACAGACGCCGGATCATCGGGTGCTCCGCCGGGGTTTCCATCGGCGGGTTTTCGTGCGGATTGACGATTTCCACCGGCAGGCGGTGATCGTGAATCGTTTGTTCCAGCAGCCGCAACGCGCCGCCGGATGCGGCGAGCGCGGGGGTGAGGCGGATGTCGATCTGTGCCTCGGCGAGGTCGGGAACGATGTTCGGCCGCGAGCCGCCGCGGATCACGCCGATATTGAGCGTGGAGCCGCCGAGCACTGGGTGTTGATAGCTGGCAAGCGCCGGGCGCAATTCGCGGTCGAGCGTGTCTAGCGCGCGGGTGAGCTTGAGAATCGCATTGTCGCCGCGCTCGGGCATCGAGCTGTGCGCGGCACGACCGGTCGCCCGCAAGGTGGCCCATAGCGAGCCCTTGGTCACATGCACCACGTCGAGCGAGGTCGGCTCGCCGATCACCGCGAATCGATAGTCCGCCGCATGCTTCGCCGCGAAATCGCGCGATCCCCACTGGCCGGATTCCTCACCCATGAAGGCGACGAAATCGACCGCCACGGGCATGTCGCGCAACATTTCGCGGTATTCGCGCAGCGCCCACAGCATCGCGGCCATCGGGCCCTTGGTGTCGCATGCGCCGCGGCCCCAGACGCGGCCGTCGCGGATTTCCGCGGCGAAGGGATCGATCGCCATGCCACCCACGCCCACGGTGTCGAGGTGCGGACCTAACAGAACACGCGGGCGGCCGTCGCGCGGCGCGAAGCGGGCGATCAGGTTCGGCCGTCCAGGGCGGATTTCCTCCAGTTCCACCTCCGCGCCGAGCGAGGAAAGCCAGTCGGCGAGCACACGGGCGATTTCCCCCTCGCCGCATTGGTCGGTGCCGGGAGCGTTGTCGGGATTCACCGATGGGATGCGGATCAGTTCCTGCAGCAGCTCCGTCACATTGGCGGGATTCATGGGCGCAGCATCGGCAACGGCCTCCATTTTCACAAACCCGAATTCCCGATTGTGGCTGGCGGGGTACGCGGATGGCGTGTATCGGGGACGGCATGCCCACACCGGATTACTTTTCCTGCGCCGTCATCACCGGAGCCTCCGCCGGGCTCGGTGAGGAATACGCCCTGCAACTCGCTCCCGTCAGCAATCACCTGGTGCTCGTCGCGCGGCGCGCCGGGTTGTTGGAAAACCTGGCCGACCGCATCCGTGCGGAGTTTCCGAAAACCGCGGTCTCGGTGATCGCCGCGGATCTGGCGGACGCGGCGGAGCGGCAGAAGGTGGCGGCCACGCTGCACGAAGCCGGACTGCGGCCGGACCTGCTGGTGAACAACGCGGGTCTCGGCGACTACGGCGAATTCGCCAGCGCCGAGTGGCCGCGCATCGAGTCGATGCTGCGCGTCAACATCGAGGCGCTCACCCATCTGACGCATCTGTTGCTGCCGGCCATGCCGTATGGCGGCGCGGTGCTGAATGTCAGCTCGCTGGCCAGCCTGCTGCCGATCCCCGACTTCGCGGTCTATGCCGCGACCAAGGCCTACGTGACGAGTTTCTCGGAAGCCCTGCGCATCGAGTTGCGCGAGAGTGGCATCCGCGTGCTCGCGGTCTGCCCGGGACCGGTGCACACCGAGTTCGGCAACGTGGCGCGGCGCGACGAAACGATGCCCGGCATGCGGACGCACCCGTGGTTTTATGTCCCGAGTGAGCAGGTCGTCGCCGAATCGTTGCGGGCCCTGGCATCCGGACGGGCGCGGGTTTTCCCCGGCCTCAGGATCGCGGCTGCGGCGCTGGTGATTTCCACCATCCCGATCGTCCTGATCCGGACGATCATGGAACGGCGGCCGCGAAAATGCTGACTGCCTACTTCAGGAAACTCTTCAGCATCCAGATGGTTTTCTGGTGGAGAGTGATGCGGCCGATCATCAGGTCCTGCGTTTCGAGGTCGTTGACCTCTTCGGCGAGGTCGCGCGCCTTGACCGCGTCCGTCACCACCTTCTCGTTGCCGGCCAACACCGCCTTGACGTAGTCCTCCTGCGATTGGGGCGATGACAATTCGCGGATCTTCGCCACTTCGGCGAAGGTGCCCACGCCGCCGATGGCATAATCGCCCAGCGCGCGGATGCGTTCGGCGACCTCGTCGATGGCGGTGAAAAGTTCCTCGTATTGGGTTTGGAACGCGGTGTGCAGCGCGAAAAACCCGGGTCCTTCCACATTCCAGTGCGCCTGATGGGTGAGCGCCATCAGCGCGTAGGAATCGGCGAGCACCTGGTTGAGGGTTTTCGTCAGGGCGGCGGGTGTGGCGGTGTCGTTTGTTTTCTTTTTCATGGCGTCTTGTTGGAAACCATCCTCGCAGCCCTCGTCACAAAATCAAGCCGCGGGATGATTGCATTCCGCAAGCGGCCTTGATTCGCTCGCCGCGTGAACCTTGTCACCGCCCCCTGTGTTACGAGTCTTTCCGCATGGAAGGAACGGGCGTCGTCGCACCGTGCGCGGGCGGAAAAGCACACGCTGCCCGCCCGCATGCGGCGCGCGCGCGGGTTGCCGCATCCGGTGCACGATTTTCTGTTCCAATACTATCCGTTTCCGTTCTCGTTGCTGGAGAGTTGGCATCCGGCGATAGGCGAAGCGCTCGAATGGCCCTCCGCCGCCCTGCCGCAGGAGTTTCCTGAAAAATGGTATGCGCTGGATGACGGCCGCATCGCGCTCGATCCGGGCAGGCTGCCGGAAAAGGCGCGCCAGCGCATGGTGTGGACGCTGGAACTGCTCGAAGCCACCCGCGACCGCGCGCCGAACTTCGCCTGCCACGGCCTGCACGAATGGGCGATGGTCTATCGCGGCCGCGAGATCAGACATGAGAAAACGCTGCGGCTGCGACTGCCGCAGGCGGAGATCGACGCGCTGGTGGAAAGCCGCGCGATCTGTTGCTCGCACCACGACGCGTTCCGGTTTTTCGCACCCGAGGCGCGGCCGTTCAACCGGCTGCAACCGGATATCGACAGCCGCCACCGCCACGAACAACCGGCCTGCCTGCATGCCAACATGGATTTGTACAAATGGGCCGCCAAGTCGATGCCATGGATCGGTTCGGAGTTGTTGCTGGATTGTTTCGAGCTGGCGATGGAATTGCGCGCGCTCGACATGCGCGCCAGCCCCTACGATCTAACGGAATGGGGCTACGCTCCGGTGCCCATCGAGACCGCCGTCGGCCGCGCCGTTTACGAAAACGAACAACGTCGTCTGGCGGAAGCCGCCGCGCCACTGCGTCAGCGGCTCATCGAGGCCTTGCGGCGGATGGTCGAGCAGGCCGCTTGAACCCGTATTCAAACCGTGCCGAACATGCGGTCGCCGGCGTCGCCGAGGCCGGGGAGGATGTAGCCGCGTTCGTCGAGGCAGCGGTCGAGCGCCGCGGCGAAGATCGGCAGGTCGGGGAAGCTGCCGGCGAGTTTGGCGAGGCCTTCGGGCGCGGCGACCAGGCAGGCGAAGCGCAGCGATTCCGCGCCGGCCTCGCGCAGCCGTCGCACGGCCTCCGCGGCGGATCCGCCGGTGGCGAGCATCGGATCGAGTACGATCACATCGTGTTCCTCAAGCCGCTGCGGGTGTTTCAGGTAATAGGATTCCGGCAACAGCGTCTCCTCGTTGCGGGCGAGGCCGATGTGGGCCACCGACGCGTGCGGGATGAGGTCGAGGAAGCCGTCGAGAAACGCGAGTCCGGCGCGCAGCACGGGCACCAGGATGATGCCGCGGGCGAGTTCTTTTCCGGAGGTGATTTCCAGCGGCGTCTGGCAGGCGACCACCTCGGTGGCAAGATCTCCGGTCACGGCGGGCACCATCAGCGAGGCGACGCGGCGGATGCGCTGGCGGAATTCCGACGAAGGGCACGACGCCTCGCGCAGCCGGGTCATTTCCGCGGCGACGAGCGGGTGTTCCACGAGTTGGAAATTTTCCGGATGCTTCATCGCTTGAGCAGTTTGCGCAGTTCGGTGGTGGTGACACCGAGCATGGCCGCGGCCTCCTTGAGTTCGCCATCGGCGCGCTCGACGGCGCGGCCCGCCGCCTCGCGGGCGAGCCAATCGAGCAAGCCGGTCTCACCGGTGGGGGCGAGATTGATGATCTCATCGAGCGCGGCGCTGAGCGCGGCGGGCGATTTCACCGGAGCCGAGGCGAGCGGAATGTCGGCGGGCAGCAGGATGTTGGAGGTGGCGAGCGCGCAGGCGCGGGCGATGGTGTTTTCCAACTCGCGCACGTTGCCGGGCCATTTGTGCGATTGCAGCGCGCTGATCGCCTCGGCGGTGAGGCGGATGCGCGCCATGCCGTTCTTGCGGGTGATGCGCTGCAGGAAAAACTCGGCCAGCAACGGGATGTCCTCGGGGCGCTCGCGCAGCGGCGGGATGCGGATTTCCACCACGTTGAGCCGGTAGTAGAGATCCTCGCGGAATCGGCTGGCGGACACTTCCTCGGCGAGGTTCTTATGGGTGGCGGCGATGATGCGGACGTCGGTGGTGAGCGTCTCGTTGGCACCCACCCGCGAGAACGATCCGTCCTGCAGCACGCGCAGCAGCTTCACTTGGATGGCCAGCGGCATGTCGCCGATCTCATCGAGAAACAAGGTGCCGCCGTCCGCCTGCTCGAAGCGCCCGGCGCGGCGCGCGATCGCTCCGGTGAATGACCCCTTCTCGTGCCCGAAAAGCTCGCTCTCCAGCAGGTTTTCCGGAATCGCCCCGCAGTTGATGGTGATCATCTCGCGCTGGCGGCGCGGGCTGTATTCGTGCACCGCCTTGGCGACGAGTTCCTTGCCGGTGCCGCTCTCGCCGGCGATGAGCACCGGCGCGTCCGACCGCGCCACCCGCCCCACCAGCTTGAAAACGCCCTGCAAGGCGCGGGAAACGCCGATCATTTTCACCCGGCCGTCGTGATTGGGCAGCTCGGCATCGGTCTGCCCGGCGCTGCGGCGCTCCTCGCGCGTCTGCAGCGCGTTTTCCACCACCGACCGCAATTCGAAGGCGAGCGATTCCTTGCGCAGCACATCGTGCGCGCCGCGCTGGGTGGCCTCGATGATCTGGCCGGTGGTGGGGAAGCCGGTGGTCAGCACCACCAGCGTTTGTGGGCTCTGGCGCATCACCCGGTCGAGCAGGTCCATCCCGCCGAAGGGCTCCATGTCCATTGCCGCCACGATCACGCCGATCTCGGTCTTTTCCACCACCTTGAGCGCGTTGGCGGCGTTGTCGCAACGCAGGATCCGCAGCTTGTCCGCGGCCAAATGGCGCGTGGCCCAGTCCAGGAAATCCAGGTCGGGATCCACCAGCAACAACGTGTCATCAGCGGGTTTGTCGGGCATCGCGCGCGAGGCGGAGTCAATCAGGGCGTTCGCGGAAAACACGAAAAAAATCCGGCCTGGGCGGAGGAGACTGCATCCTGGGCTGTCCTCGCAAACGTGAGGGACAAACCCACTTCAAAGATCTGATGGTGAAAGACCTGTATGCTTGGCGATGCGTGAGAGCATTTTGGGTCCTATCTCGATGCCGTCATGGAACGAAAAGACAAAATCGGGCCAGCCATCCCGCTCCAAAACCCTGTGCGAGCCACCAGTCTCTCGCTTGACCGACCATCCGATCTTCAGAAGCGCCTTGAATACCTTCCTCGCCTTGGTAGAGCCCCATGCACTCATGCTGACACGGTGAATACCTCCGCAAGTTCAGCCGAATCCTCACCGGAATCGATGCGGTCCGCGAGAATCCGCAAGACCAAAGCCTCAACCTTTCGGATTGCGCCTTCCGCAGTATCTCCATAAACCATTGCGCCGGGTATTGCCGGAACCTCGGCGATGTATCGACCATCATTTTCCTTCTCGACTTCAATTCGCATGACACAGGGCTAGATTGGGCGTGGAATTTTTCAAGTTTTTTGACGACTTGGCGCAGGGATGCCGGCTTGCAGGTAAGCGCTCAACAGAGCACCTCTGGCATTTTTGCCAGAGGTCTGGCGGCTCTGGCATCTATGCTACCCGGCTCTCGATGGTCTGGCGGGCCGCCGGGC
>JAWLDG010000028.1:0-60184 GCA_041686775.1 Luteolibacter sp.
ACCGTCGGGGGTGGCTTGCTCGATGATGGATGACATGGTGGTCCATCATGGAGGCGTTCCGGGCCCGCTGGCTAGTGGGGTTGTGTTGACCGCTTACTAATCATCGGTGAGATGCTACGTACTTCCTCGACCACCAGCGGGTTTTCGAGCGGGTTCATCAACGCGTTGGCGAGGCTCTGGACCTCGCCAGGCTCGCGCAGACCCTCGATGATGAACTGATTGCCCAGCGGCACCTGGTTGACCACCGGCGCGCTGATCACCTCGCCGTCGAGAACGATCGCGATGCGGTCCCGACCGGGCTGCATGTTCCTGGTCAGCGCGATCATCTTGTCGATGCCGTCATTGTTGAGGGTGATGGCCACGACATCGGCCTGCTGCGGCGAAGGCACGGCATTGGCGATGTCCGAGCCGCCGAGCGCCATCCGGCGGTTGAGCAGGATCGGGCGGGTGGTCACGATGCCGTCCTCGTCCTTCTGGGTGTATTCGTAGACGCGGTAGCCGGGCACCAGTTCGTCGCCTTCCTTGACGCGTTGGGCCAGTGATTTGCCAGCCGGGCCGGGCTGATCGCTGCGGGGGCTGACCTCGCGTAATTCGAGCTTGGCGACTTTTTCCAGCGTCGCACGGATTTGTGCGGACACCTCAGGATCGACGCCGGGCATTTGCACAAGGATGCCATCCTCACCCTGACGGGCAATCATCGGCTCGGTGGTGCCCATGGCGTTGAGGCGTTTGTCGATGACCAGAATCGCCTGCTCGATCTGTTCCGTGGTGACGGGCATCAACTGTCCGTCGTCGCCCTCACGTTCCAGAATGCGCAGTAAGAATGAGATTCCGTATTCGTCCGCAACATTTTCTTCATTCGCATCCTTTTCTGCATTGAACGTGTTGGACGTATTGAACGTATTTTGCTCATTATCGCATCCCAAATATATTATGGATAACAGTATAATAAAATAATTTTTTATGCATTAAGATATTTGGATTATAAGTATTATCGCAATAAAAATTTGTTTTAATCTTGAACCCATATACCCTCAAATGCATGGCCTGGTTGAAAATTGTGGATTCTTGACTCTCGAAGCTGCGGAAAAATTAAATTTGACCCTTGAATTTCGCCAGATACGGAGCCTGCATAATCAAGGATCAAGACAATTGTATTGCCTTCCAACGTGTAAGTACCTGTCCAACCACTTAGTGCAACTTTCTTATCACTAGTTAGGACTAGTTTATTGTGTGTATTTTTATTGCTATATGTTCCTGTAACATTTTTACCGCAAGATGTTACCAAAATAGCAATTACACACGCTACTGATAGTTTAAGCATGACTTTCATAAAAAAAATTTGATTCGGTTGAATTGGATTTCACCAACTTATTTATGACAAGCAGATTAAGTGCGCGTAATTTTGCGTAAACTGCGCATGCATTGTCACTTTGACAGCGCATCTCTGTGGTCAGTCCCCGTCTCTGGGGTCCCCGCATTGTAACATTTTTTCCAGTTCATTGGCTTGTTGGTGGAGTTTCCGGTCGCGTTTGACCCTGCCTATTTGTCGACTCACGGAGCCAGGGTGGCCCATTGCGAGCCGTTGCGCAATCCAATCGGCGCCGACCGCCGTGCGCCTTTTCAGGACGGCGGCCAGCAGCGCCTTGCGCGGGTCGCCTTTGCGCAGTTCCGCGAGTTCCCCGGGCGTGAGTGGCAATCCCAGATGCGGCGCGAGTTGCCGCACGATGCGTGTGGCGTCCTTTTCGCCGTGATCCCTTTCCGGGCCACCCCGCCTTGTTGGAACCCACTCGTTCTCACGAACGAGCCTACTTGGCGGGCGGTTGCCAGTCGGGGAAGCCGGATTCGAGTTGGCGGCGGTAGGTTTCGGCTTCGGATTTGTCGCCCTGGGCTTCGAGGGCCTGGATGAGTTTCCAGAGGGCGAGGGGCTTGAGTTCCTTGTCGTCGTGGAAATTGACGACGATGAGGTATTCGGCGGCGGCCTTGCGGGAGTCGTCGGCCTTCATGCCGAGGTCGCCGGAAAGGATGCGCAGGCCGGCGCTGGTGCGGCCTTGCGGGCGGAGTGCGAGGGCCTCGTCGGTGGCGGCGCGTGACTCTTCGGTCTTGTCGAGCAGGTAGAGCGCGCGGCCACGGTCGAGCAGGCCATCGGCTTTCCATGCGGGGTTGTCCTCGACATCGAGCACGTGGTTGACGGCTTCGAGTGCGCCTTCGGCGTCGCCGGTTTCGAGGCGGGCCTTGGCGAGGTATCGCCAGACTTCCTTGGGGGTGGCGCGGGGTTCGTCCGGAGTGGCGACGAGGGTGAGGCAGGTGGCGGAGAGTTCGTGATTGCCGGCGTTAAAGGCCTGCATGCCGGTCCATTGGAGCACCTGGTCCGGGATGTCGCCGACGTAATCGCCCTCGATGGCGCGGTGGATTTCTGCGGTGAGCTTGACGACGTCCTGGGCGGCGAAGTGGCCGAGCGCGAGGAGGATGCCGGCGTGCTTGAGGTAGGCGTCCGGGCGCAGGTCGCGGGCTTTTTCGAGGTGCGGCGTGGCTTCGGGGGCCTGGTTGTTTTTCACCATGCCCCAGCCGATCCAGTAGTTGGCCTCGGCCAGGTGGCCTTCGCCGAGGTCCTCGATGTTCTGAAGCAGCCCGCGGTAACGGGTGATCATGTCGTCGATTTCGCCATCGGCGCGGCGCATCCGGGCGGATTCGAGCCAGGCGAGCGAGACGAGATCGGGCGGTTCGCCGGCCTTGATGAGGCGGTCGAAGTCAGCGATGGCCTTCTGCGGTTCGGCCACGGCGACGTAGGCGCGGGCGCGCTTGGCGAGTGCGGATGGGATGCGCGAATCGTCCGGGTAGCGGCTGATGAACTCGCCGAGCGAGCGGATGGCTCCTTGGTGGTCGCCGGCTTCGGCGAGGCACCAACCGCGCTGATAGAGCAGGCCGGGGCGGTTTTTTTCGCTGACTGCCGCGGCATCAACTTCGCTGTAAACCTTGGCGGCCTCGGCGACCTCGCGATTGGCGAAAAGCGTCTCCGCCTTCATCATGAGTGCGGTGTGGATGCGGGTGTCGGCGGGGTGGAATTTCCGGTAGAGCTGTAGGAAGGCGTCCACCTGGTCGGGCACGTGGCGGCCCTCGATCTGATAGAAACACAGCAGCCGGTAGTAGGACGCGTGGAAGGCGAGATCGGAGCGCGGATCGGCGATCCGCTCGACTTCGCGGAACAGGCCCAGCGCGTCCGACGGGCGGTCGAGCTTGAGGTAGGCGCGGGCGGCGATCATCAGGCGCGCGGCTTCCTTTTCGCCGGCGGCCTTGGCACCGGATGCGCCAAAGATTTCGATGACTTTCTGGTAATCCTTCCTGGCGAAATAATTGCCCATTTGCGCGGTCTGGGCCTCGGCGCGGAAGTCCTCCATGCCGGGAGTGCGCAGGATCAGGCCGAGGTGGCGGTCGGCGACATCGGTTTTATCGAGCTTGGTGGCGGCGAGTGCGGCCTGGAGCGCGGCCTCGCCACGGGTTTTCGGGGCGTTCGGGCCGTTGACGACTTCCTCGAAAAGCGCCAGCGCTTCCTCGGTGCGGCCGGCTTTCATGGCGATGTGGCCGAGCGCGACCTTGGCCTGCGGCGCGAAGAGTGTGCCGGCGGGGTCCTCGGTCACCTTGCGGTAGCGCTCGGTCGCCTCGCGGTCGCGGCCCATCATGCGGTAGCAGTTTCCGGCGAAGTAATTGCCGCGCGCGCTCTCTTCGGGTTTGGCGGCATTGGCGGCGTAGCGCTCGAACATCGGTGCGGCGAAGACGTATTCGCCCTTGTTGTAGTGGTCGGCGGCGAGCGTGTAGGCGGCGGCGGCGGCCCATTTGCCCTTGCCGTAGCGGTTGATGAGCGTGCTGAAGCAGCGCTTGCCCTCGTCGATGCGGCCGGACTGGTAGTGGCTGTTGCCGAGATACCACCAGGCCATTTCGGCGTTGGGGTGGTTCGGGTAGAGATCGAGGTATTGGCTGAAAATATCGGCTGCGCGCTGGAACCACTCGACGCGGTTTTCCAGATCCGTGGCCTTTTGCGCGGAGTCGTAGAGGTTTTTCCCGCGCTGGAAGAAATCGTTGGCGGCGTCCGGTGCGAGCACGGGATCGGCCGGCTCCGCCCGCGGAATCTGCGCGGCGGCGGGGCTGGCTAGGAACAGGGCGATGGCGAGCGTGCGTTTCAAATGGGGATGGCGGATGGCTGCGGCGGGATCAGCGTTCCGCAGGCTGCGGTTGCTGGGTTGCGAAGGAGATATTCCAGATGCCGGCTTTCGAGCAGGTGTCGATCACTTCGACGATGCGCTGGTAGTCGACCGATCCGTCGCCGCGGATGCGCACCGGCTGGTTTTCGAACTGGCGGGCGATGGCGGCGAGTTTCTGGTGGAGCTGAGGCAAATCCACGGTGGCTCCCTCGACGCGGATGACGCCATTGGAAAGGACGTTGATGATGATTTCGCCTTTCGGGCGGTTCAACTCGGCTCCTTCCTCGGCGGTGGGAACGGAGACGTCGAGTTCGGTTTCGTAGCGGCTGAACTGCCAGGTGACGATGAAGAAGATCAGCAGCAGGAACACGATGTCGATCATCGGCGCGAGCTGGATGCCCGCGGGTTCCGGTTGGCGGCTGGAGAATTTCATGCCGTGCGTGTTTCCTCAAATGCCGTGAAGATCGCGGGATTCCGCGTCGCGTGGAACGGGCATCGCGTATTCCTCGCGCACACGCTGGGCCGGCGACGGATGGGGGTGGGCGGTCTGCCGCTCGACCTGCGAGTGCAGCAGCGTGAGCAGGTGGGTGGCGGCGGCTTCGAGTTCGGCGATGTATTTCTGCACCCGGCCGCGGAACAGCGAGTAGAAAACCAGCGCCGGAATGCCGATCATCAGGCCGGCCGCGGTGGTGATGAGCGCCTCGGAAACCCCCTCCGCCAGTTCCATCTGGCGCACGCCCTGCATGTCTCCGGTGGCCACTTGCAGGAACGACTTGATCATTCCCAGCACCGTGCCGAGCAGGCCAACCATTGGCGCGATCGAGCCGATGTCCGCCAGATAGGTGATGCGCGAACTGAGCAGGCCGGCCTGGCGTGAACCCTCGGCCTCGGCCACCTCGCGCACGCCGCCGAACGAGGCCATCGGGTATTTGGTGAGGAAATCGAGCGTCTTCTGGGTGATGCGCGCCATGCAGCCGTTCTGGCGGTGGCAGTAGGCGATCAGGCCGAGGTAGTCGCGCTTGCGGATCATCGCCTCGGCGGCGTCCATGAAGCGGTCGCTGACCACCGCGTTGCGGCGGATGGTGAGCAGGTAAATGAAGATCAGCACCACCGCCACGATCGAGAGCAGGGCGAGCGGATACATCATGATGCCGCCGGCTTCGACGATTTTCATGAAGTCCATTTCCTCGATGGCCTTGGCGTCCGCTTCCGCGGATTCCTGGGCGATCGAGGTGGCGGCGGATGCGAAAAACAACCCCGCGGTGGCGATGAGACGATGATGCATGAAATTCGTGGGACTTTAATCGTCGCCATGGCCAAAGCAAGCCCGGCAATGGCCTGTGTGGATACGCCCGGCGGGCGGTGGATTTATCCCGCGATACCGGGCGGGCTCAATCGTCCGGCCGGATCGTTGCCCGCCATGCGTCCCTTTCAGGCCGTGTTGCCGCGGCGGCCCCGAACTTTGCCGGCATTTTCCGCTCCGCGTTTTTTCTCCTTCTCCACGTCCGCCCCATGGTTAGCGTGTCGCCAATTATCCTACGCCCATGCAATCCAAACTGCTCCTCACCCTCGCTCTTTCCGTGGCGATCCCCGGAACCGCCCTCGCCATCACCGATCCCGAAAATCTCGGCCAGTGGGACAAACCCACGAACACCGGCCCGGACAAGGAGGTGCCCGGTTTCCTGGTCAACCTCGGCCCCACCGGCGCCCGCGCGATCCTCAAGGAAACCTCCTTCGTGGTGAAACATGTGTTCCCGAAATCCCCCGCCGATGGTCGGCTCCACATCGATGACGAGATCACCGGCGTCAACGGCACGCCGTTCAACAAGCACACCTTCGGCAAGTTCTACGGCATGGAACCAGGTGCCGGCTACGAAGGGCCGATCATGGACATGGGCAAGGCCATCGAGGACAGCGAGGGCAAGGACGGCACACTCGCCCTGGATGTGATCCGCGACGGCAAGCCCGCCACGGTGGACATCCAGCTCGAAGCCATCGGCCGCTTCAGCGACACCTATCCGAAGCAGTGCAAGAAATCGGAGAAACTCGCCGCCCGCGCGATCGACTACCTGCTCCAACATCCGGAGGAGCGCACCGATCACGTTCACGAAAAAGGCCTCTACGGCCTGGCACTGCTCGCCTCGGGGAAAACCAAGGAGGCCGAAACCTTGGCCATGGCCTGGAACGAAGCGCCGGGCGAGAAGCAGTGGACCTGGTATCCGTCGTACCAAGCCATCTTCCTCGCCGAGTATTATCTCCAGACCGGCGACAAGCGAGTGCTCCCGACCATCGAGGAGGACTGCAAACGCCTCTACCTCTCCCAGGTGATCGATCCGGAACTCTACAAGGACGCGATGCACGGCGGCCAGCCGCAGGCGAAGAACTTCCTCAAGGGCGGCAATGGCCACGGCGCGCGCTGCGCCGGCTACGGCACCATGACCATTACCACCCTGATGGCCATGCTGTCATGGGAACTCGCCGAGGACTGCGGGATCGAAATCGAAGACTTCAACCGCGACATCGCCTACGACTGCGTCCACACCCACACCCACGAATCCGGCTACATGGGCTACCGCTTCGCCACCGGAGCCTACACGCCGGTCGGCCGACAAGGACTCGCCATCATCGTCCACAAGATCGCCGAACGTCCGGACACCGACGCATACCTCAGCCGCGTCACCAACGGTATGGCGTCCTCGAAAACCCGCCTCAACGACGGCCACGGCGACAACGCCCTCGCCTGGGGCTGGGCCCTGCTCGGCATCCAACTCTCCGGCAACGACGCCGCCACCCGCGCGGTCTTCGATTACAACAAGGCCTTCATCAACATGTCCCGCACCCACGACGGCGCCTTCGTCATCCAACCCGGCCGCAACCTCCACGAAAAAGCCTACTACATGTCCCCACGCGTCCATCCGACCGCAGCCATGGTGCTCGCGCTCGGGACGGAAAAACCGAGGCTCAGGATTCAGGGAGCGAATGGAAAACCGCAGTCATGAATCTTAATTAATGATTTTTGAACTGACGAAACGCATTCTTCATCTTCCATTCAAAATTGTCTCCGGCCATGCAGGTCAGGGCTACGCCGGTTTCCAGCGTCGCTAGCGCCCCTGCCGCATTCCAAAATCAACAATCGTCACTCATCAATCTCTTCCTCTCCCCACTGATCACTGATCACTCGGCACTTCTCCTACTCTTCCCTGAAAACTGAACACTGAAAACTGGCAAACTTCTTCCATGAAACCCACCATCGGCTACCTAACATCCGCACTTCTCGCAATCACCTGCGCGGAAGCCAAGCCACTCAAGGTCTTCATCCTCGCCGGCCAGTCGAACATGGAAGGCCACGCGCGCATCGAGACTTTTGATTACATCGGCGACGATCCCGCCACCGCGCCGCTGCTCAAGATGATGCGCGGTGCGGATGGCAAACCCGCCGTCGCCGAGAACGCCTGGATCTCCTACCTGACCGGACATCACGAAGGCAACGCCAACGGCGAGGGCACCGGCAAACTCACCGCGGGCTTCGGTGCCCGGGGTTCCAATCCCACCCAGGACGGCGGCAAAATCGGCCCCGAGTTCACCTTCGGCCTCACCATGGATGCCGCGCTCGACGAGCCGGTGCTCCTCATCAAGACCGCATGGGGCGGCCGCAGCCTGAACACCCAGTTCCGCCCGCCCAGCGCCGGACCTTATGAGTTCAGCGAGGCGCAAATCGCGCAGATGAAAAAGCAGGGCAAGAACATCGAGGAGGAAAAGGCCGAACGCGCGAAGGATACGGGCCGCTTTTACCGCTTCATGATCGACCAGGTGAAAAGCGTGCTCGCCGACCCCAAGCGCGTCTGCCCGGACTACAACCCCGCCGACGGTTATGAAATCTCCGGCTTCATCTGGTTCCAGGGCTTCAACGACCTCGTGGACGGTGGCACCTATCCGAACGGCCCCGATGGCATCCGGGATTACTCGGAATACAGCAGGTTGATAGCCCATTTCATCCGCGATGTGCGCAAGGACCTGGCCGCGCCCAAGATGCCCTTCGTCATCGGCGTGCTCGGCGTGGGCGGCCTCGATGCGAAAGGCAACACCATCGCCTTCCGCAAAGCCATGGCCGCGCCCGCCTCGATGCCGGAGTTCAAAGGCAACGTCGCCGCCGTGGAAACCGCGCCCTTCTGGGCGGAGGAACTCGCCGCCATCGACGAAAAGCGCGGCAAGGTGAAACAGATGGGGCACCTGCTCAAGGTCAAGGCCAAGGGACATCCCAACGCGGACGGCTCGATGGACGAGGCCCAGCAAAAGGAATACCTCAAGAAATTCGAGGCCGATCTCATCAGCCCCGAGGAAGCCGCCAAGTGGACCCGCGGCGCGTCCAACGCCGGCTACCACTACCTAGGCTGCGCCAAAACCTTCGCCCTCATGGGCAAGGCGTTTGCCGAGGCGAACCTTGAGGTGATGAAACAGGCGAAAGAGCCGTAAACTGATTACTCTGACCTCATTCACTGACTCCATTCAATGCCTTTACTTAGAGATGTTGCGCCTCACTTGAGAGTCGAATGGGATGCATTGAAGAATGCTGCTCTCAATCTTCATTTTGACACGGTCCCGTCAACCGCAATGAAGCGCGCATGGTGGTGCTGTAAGAAGGAACCGCGTCACAGTTGGCAGAGTCTCATAAGGGATAGAGCAAACGGGCGCGGATGTCCCTATTGCTTTGGATTTCTTGTTCTGCCTGAGGATTCACTTGGTCGGCGCTTTCCTGATCTATGTGCCGAGATCGAACTCACAAAGAATCCGAAACTCGACATCAACTCCATTCCACCCGGAAGCAAAAAAGCAATCTGGTGGAAGTGTCAGAAGGTAGAATCTCATGTTTGGAAACGTGCGATTAGAAGCAGAACCAACAACGATCAAGGGTGCCCTCACTGCCGCACTGCATCCAAGTCCCTCGCTCAAATTGCGCCAGAGATCGCAAATGAATGGCATGCTCTGAAAAATGCTCCTCATACTCCTGAGTCAGTTCACGCTCACTCCAAGCAGAAGGCCTGGTGGGTCTGCAAGGCCGACCCTGAGCACATCTGGGAGTCCCAAATACGGAGTAGGGTCAATGGAAGTAGTAGATGCCCACACTGCCAGAAATTGAAAGGCATGGTCGCTTTGCCACCACTTTCAGAGTTTGATATCAATCTATCAAGCCAATGGCATCCCACCAAGAATGGAACATTAACCCCATCGCAAGTTACTGCTGGCACCCATCGTCAGGTTTGGTGGCAGTGCCCGTCTGATCCTTCTCATGAATGGAAAGCGGATGTTCGAAACAGGGCGCGTTTGGGACGTGGGTGCCCGTTCTGTGCAAAGCATTCCGCCAAGGTCTCAGTCGGGAAAAGCTTGGCTGACAAGTTCCCGAAACTTGCGAGCCAATGGCATCCTGAAAAAAACGGGAATCTTGATCCTGCGAATTATTTGCCAGGCAGCGCGGTTCGTGTTTGGTGGCGTTGCTCAGGGGAGCCATGCCATGAATGGGAGGCTTCGATCTACAACCGAACGTCACGCCAACCAAATGGCGAGTGTCCGTTCTGTAGAAAGACTAGGCTCTCCGACGCCAATAGTCTTGCCACAGTACATCCTGAAGTTGCTGCCGAATGGCACACAGAACGCAACGGCGATCTGACCCCGAACAATGTAACGCGAGCGAGCGGAAGAAGAGTGTGGTGGAAATGCTCGAAAAACCCGAGTCACGAATGGGATACAATCATCAGGGCGCGCACAATTCACAAAAGCGGTTGCCCCCATTGCGCACTCGAAAGCGGTTCAGCTAGAATGCAACAAGCCTTGTTGGACGCGGCACATTCGAATGCAAATAGCCTCAGAACTTTTCATAAACATCTCAGTTCCGTCAAAGATCTTCTCAGACAAGTCAAACCGAGTTCGGCTCAATTGATTCAATCGTTTTATCGAATGATTTATGCATCGGTAATAACCGCGGTAGAAACCTATCTTGCCGACACTTTTTTCCGGCTTGTAATCGCCAGCTCCGATCGCACTGAAAAGCTGCTGACGACAGCACCAGAGTTTCTTGAGAAAAAGTATTCCATGACCGAAGTAATTGACTGGCAAAAGAACATATCTACCCGCCTCGGCGAGTATCTGCACGGAATCGCTTGGCACAATTTGGGAAAGGTCCGACCAATGTACAAGGTTGTTCTTGATGTCGAATTTCCTGTCGAATTTGGTGAATTGTGCCGTGCGGTTGCCATCAGACATGACATTGTCCACCGGAACGGACGCACCAAAGAGCATCGTGTCCATCGTTTCTCTGACCAAGACTTGTTGGATTTGGTGTCGCTCGCTGATCGATTCGTCAGTCAGATCGAATCACAGTTATTTGCTAGCGATGAACGAGCGAGCTGAATGGGCTGGGAACACTCCGATTCAAAATCGCCCGCCGATGACGCGCCGCCTTGTGGTTTTGGGTGGCCGCAGATGAGTGGATGACGGGTTTATCCTTGGCTCCCGTCTGCCTTCGCTCGGGGGAACATGGCAGGGACCGATCCTCCGGGTATAGGGTCGGCCTCGCGCGTTCACATTTGCCCTGTTTTATGAGCGGTCCTTCCCGACATGATTCCCCGATGCCGGGCATTGCGAGCTTGCATGGTCACGCCTCGCGCACCGCGACTCCATGCAGATTCGCGTCGATTGGCGTCCATTCGCGGTTTCATTTCCACCGATCATCCGCAGGTCTCCCGGCACCGCGGCGATTTCCCCGCCGCGCGCGATTC
Organism: Luteolibacter sp.; assembly: GCA_041686775.1. Taxonomy (GTDB): domain Bacteria; phylum Verrucomicrobiota; class Verrucomicrobiia; order Verrucomicrobiales; family Akkermansiaceae; genus Luteolibacter. The sequence continues at coordinate 10,973 of JAWLDG010000028.1, forward strand.
TTTCTGGCCAGCGGGGCGGCGGGTCGCTTGATTCCGCCTGCCGATGTCCAACCGCTTTTCCTTCGACTCCCTCAACCCCGCGCAGCGCCAGGCGGTGGGAGCGCTGGACGGGCCGGTGCTGATCCTGGCCGGCGCGGGCACCGGCAAAACGCGCACCGTCACCTGCCGCATCGTCCACATGCTGGAGCGGAAAATCCCGCCCGAGCAGATCCTCGCCGTGACCTTCACCAACAAGGCGGCCAGCGAAATGCGCGAGCGCATCGGCGGCATGGTCAGCAAGAAGGCCGCGGGCGAAATGACCGTCTGCACCTTCCACTCGCTCTGCGTGCGGCTGCTCCGCGGCGGCATCGACAAGCTCGGCTACAAGAAGAATTTCTCGATCTGTTCCTATTCCGACCAGGTCGGCCTGATGAAGCAACTTCTTGTTAGAAAGGGCGGCTCGGAGGAAAAGGTGAAGGCGGAAACCGTGCTCTCCGCGATCTCCGGCGCGAAGAACAAGGGGCTCGATCCCGCGGAGCTGGAGGACGATTTCTTCGCCCATCTCGCCGTGGCCTACCAGAACGAGCTGCGCGCGCAGAACGCGGTGGATTTCGACGACCTGCTGCTGCTCGGCGAGAAGGTGCTGCGCGAGCACGACGACGTGCGCGAACATTTCCGCCAGCGCTTCACGCGCGTGACGGTGGACGAGTTCCAGGACACCAACGCGCTGCAGATGAAACTGCTCCAGCAGCTCGTCGGTGAGCCATATCACGTCTGCGTGGTGGGCGACGACGACCAGTCGATCTACGGCTGGCGCGGCGCGGAAAGCGCGAACATTCTGGAATTCGAGCGCTTTTTCCCGAATCCGAAAATCATCCGTTTGGAGGAGAACTACCGTTCCACGCACGCCGTGCTGCACACCGCCAACAGCCTGATCCGCCACAACCGCGGACGGCGCGAGAAGGTGCTGCGCAGCACCCGCATGGGCGGCGACCACGTGCGCATCGTCGCGATGCCGGGCGATGACGAGGAGGCGGAATTCATCGCCGAGGAAATCCTCGCGGCCAAGGGCTCGTCGCGCCGCCAGTGGGAGGACTTCGCGGTGCTGTTCCGCACCAACAGCCAGAGCCGCAAGCTCGAACTGGCGCTGCGCGAGCGCAAGATCCCCTATCGCATGATCGGCGCGCAGAGTTTCTACGACCGCCGCGAGGTGCGTGACTTGCTCGCCTACGCGCAACTGCTCGCCGCGCCCGACACCGACGTTCCGTTGCTCCGCATCCTCAACGCGCCCAACCGCGGCATCGGCCAGGCCACCGCGGTGCTGGCCACCGATTGGAGCCGCGAACATCACGAATCGGTCTGGCAAACGCTCTGCGACCCCCAATTCACCTCCACGCTCGGCACCAAGACGCGCCATGCCATCGAGGCCTTCGTGGCGCTCATCGCCGGCGCGAAAAACCGCATCGAGATCGGTGGCGAAAACCCGGCCGACGTGCTCGGCGCGCTTCTCACCGAAATCGAATACCGGCAATGGATCGAGCGCGCGTGCAAGACCGAGAGCGAGCGCCAGCAGCGCGGCGAGGGCATCCAGATGGTGCTCGACAGCCTGCGCGACCACTGCGCCAAGGGCAAAAAACTCCAGTCGTTCCTCGACGACAGCGCGCTCGCCTCCGACCGCGAGGACGACGACCTGGAGAAAAAACAGGGAGCCACTCTGATCACCCTGCATGCCTCGAAGGGACTGGAGTTTCCCGTGGTGTTTCTCGTCGGCTTGGAAGAGGGTTTCCTGCCGCACAGCCGCAGCATTTCCGAAGGCACCAAGGACGAGGAGCGGCGCTTGTTGTATGTCGGCATCACGCGAGCGCAGGACGAGCTGACGATGACCTATTGTTCGTCACGCATCAAATGGGGCCAGCAAACCGGCTGCCAGCCAAGCAGTTTCATCGGCGAACTCGACGACGAGTTCATCGATCACACGAGTTATGACGACATCATGAGCGCCGAGGCCACCGAGGACGACCTCGCCTCGTTCTTCGGCGACATGAAGGCAATGTTCCGCACGGATGGGTGATACGAATTTCAGAAACCAATGTGACTTGCGCAGCTGCGTCTGAGTTCATATCTTAGCGTGTTTCTTTGTTTTCACGGAGCGGAAGATCGCCTGAAGGCTTTACTCAGACACTGCCGGGGTGGAGTCACATGATTTCCATAAATCGATATGAATTACCGCGAAATCAAATACGCAGCCGCAGGCCGGTTTCCAGCATCGCGATCTCACGTTGCATTTCCCGCCATGCGGCGCGGGCATCTTCGAGCGTGACTTCGCGGAAGCGCACGTTCGTTCCCGGCCACGCGCGAGCCAGCACTGGCAGGTCGGCGGAAATGACATGGCCGATCTGCGGATAGCCGCCGATCGTCTGGCGCTCGCTCATCAGCACGATCGGTCTGCCGTCCGGCGGCACCTGCACCGATCCCGCGCACACCGGCTGCGATGCCATTTCACGCGCTTCACGAAGTTTCAATTTGAGCCCTTCGAGACGCGCGCCGGTGCGGTCGGTCATCGATGTGGTCTGATAGATGGAATTGCGGAATGCCTGCAAGGATTCGCCATTAAACCAATCCGACTGCACGCCGGCTAGAAACCTCAGCTCGATGGTGGTGTCGGACTTCACTGGAGCGGGCCAGCCCACGCGCCATGCACCGGGAGATGGACCATTCGCCGCGGAGCCAAGCGGCAGACGATCTCCCGCGCGCAGCGCCCTGCCATGCCAGCCGCCGAAGCCGGCGCGCAAATCGGTGGCGCGGCTGCCGAGCACCTGCGGCACGTCGATGCCGCCGGCGATGGCGAAGTAGCCATGTGGCGCGCTCATGCGGGCGCGCAGGTCGATCATCCGGTTATCAGTTAGAACGTGCGGGCGGCCCGAAGAAAGATCGTCCCACCCGACCCAGGCGACCCACGCGTCGGCCGGCACCCGCAGCACGAGTCCCCGCATCGCACATTCGAGCAGCGCCGCGTCGGGCGGATTGCCGACGAGCCGATTGGCCACCCTCGCCATCACCGGATCGGCGGCACCGCCAGGCGTGACGCCGATGTGCTGGAATCCCGGACGCCCGCGGTCCTGCACCGTCGTCAGCATGCCCGGCTCGATCACCTCGATGACGCGCTCCGCACGAACTTCGGTCTCTTCGCGGAATGAATGCGGCGCAATCCCCCCGCCCGGAACAAACCGCAGGCGGTCGCCCGGTTTCAACAACGCCGGCTCGTCGCGATGTGGATCGAACAATTCCAGCGCCGTGCGGCCGATCACATGCCACCCGCCATGCGAGTTGTTGGGATAAATCCCGGCCTGTGCGCCGGCGATGGCCACCGCGCCCGCAGCCACCCGGCGTGGGGTGGCGCGGCGCGGCAGGTGCAACCGCTCCGGCAACCCTGTTAGATAGGGAAATCCCGGCGAGAAACCCACCGCGGCCACGGTGTAGAGCGCATCCGAATGCAGCCGGACGATTTCCTGCGGCGGGAGATTGAGTGTGGCGGCGACATGTCCCAGATCCGGACCGTGTTCGCCGCCATAGGCCACCGGGACATGCAGCGGCCCGCCGACGAATGATTCCCCGCCCTCCGGCTCGCTGCCGATGGTTTCCAACTTCTCGCGCACTTCCAGGGCCACGAGCGGATCGCGGCAATGCACCGTCACACTGTCGTAAGATGCCACCACATCGGAGACACCGGGGAGATGACGCTCGGCGATGCCTTTTGCCAACGCGCCGGCGTCATCCGCCATGCGCAGCCACGCGCGGTCGCCCAGTGCCGTCCATGCCATGACGCGGATGTTGGCAGCGGCGCGCCCGACGATCAATCACACGGAGGACTTTTCCCATTGGAGTGGCTGCCTACCGGCGGCCATGCCCGCACAGGCGGCTTCAAGCCGCCACTGCGCATCATGGCGCTTTCAAAGCGCCACTCCGCGTCACCGACGTTTTCCTTGCGGGTCGCACGGCCTGCCGCCAGTCTGCGCGTGTGGTGCAAGAGCTGGAGTCGAATCCCAAGGACGAGCTGCTCCGGTCACTGGAGGCGGCCGACCACTCCGCATTGCTGGCCGCCGCGGAAAACCTCCACTACGCCGACCTCGCGTCGTTTTACGAGAACCTCGACGACGAAAAACGCGAGCTGCTGCTCACCACCATCGGCCCGGAACTGGCCACCGACGTCATCGCCGAGCTGCCGGACATGCTCATCGAGGACGCGCTCAACCGCTTCAAGCCCGCGCAGCTCCGCGTGCTGCTCGCCAATCTTTCGGACGACGACCGCGTGGACGTTTTCCAGGTGGTCGGCAAGGAGGCGCAAGTGCGCTTTTTCAGCCTGCTGGGCCCGCGCGACAAGGAGCTGACGCGCAGCCTGCTCCGCTACGGCGAGGAAACCGCCGGCGGCCGCATGACCACGCGCATCGGCCGCATCACCGCGGACATGACCGTCAAGCAGGCGATCAATATCCTGCGCCGCGACCGCGAGGACGCCGAGTCGCTCGCCCGTATCTTCGTGGTGGACGAGCAGGGCCGCCTCGCCGGGAAAATCCGCCTGCGCGACCTCGCCTTCGCCACCTGGGACACGCCGGTGCGCGACATCATGGAACCCGCCGACGAATACGTGCTCGCCAGCGAGGACCAGGAGGAGGCCGCGCGCATGCTCTCGAAATACGACCTCGTCGTGCTGCCGGTGGTGGACGAGCAGCACCATCTGTTAGGTATTCTTACTTATGACGACGCGATGGAGATTCTCCAGGAGGAATCCACCGAGGACATCGAGAAACTCGCGGCCATCAGCGGCGAGCAGTCCGAGATATCCTATATCAACACCAGCGTGATGCTGCAATACCGCCGCCGTGTGATGTGGCTCGTCGGCCTGGCCTTCGTATCCATCGCCTCGGGTTATGTGATGTTCCGTTTCAGCGAAACGCTTGAGAAAGCCTTCGTGCTGGCTCTGTTCCTGCCGATGGTGGTGGCCGCCGGCGGCAATTCCGGCGGGCAGGCCGCGACCATGGTCATTCGCGCGATGGCACTCGGTGAAATCGACACCGGCAGCGCGCTGCGCATCGCATGGAAGGAAGCGCGCACGGGATTGTTCCTCGGTCTCACGATGGGAGTCTCGATCGCCGCCTTCATCACGCTCATCCTGCCGCATTTGCAACGCGGCACCGGCGCGGACTTCGATTTCGCGCACCTCGCGATGGCGGTCGCCGCTGCCATCACCGCGCAAGTGCTCTCCGCCACCGTGCTCGGCGCCATGCTGCCGCTCGGCGCCCGCGCGGTGAAACTGGACCCCGCAGTCGTCTCATCGCCATCGCTGGCATCCACCGTCGATGTTTCCGGCATGTTGATCTATTTCTCCACCGCCGGGACCATTCTCAACCTGCACTGAATAAGGAGGAAATATCATGAACTCCCGTTCCCGCGGCGACGACGGTCAGGACACGGCGGAGTTTTGCTCGCGGGTCGCCCATCAACTGCGCACGCCGCTGGCGCTGCTGCGCATGCGGATCGACAACGCCCCGCCGGGCACACCGCCGGAATTCCTGACAGAGCTGCGCGAGGAAGTGGCGAAACTGTCGCGCTTCGTGGAATGCTCGCTGCTCCTTGCCAAGGCCCGGCAAGGCACGCTGCGGCCGACGGAGGAACCGCTCGGACTGGGAGAGCTGCTGCGCGAGGTGGCGGAAAGCCATCGCCCGCTGGCCGAGGCGTGCGGACTTGATTTGACCATGGACAATTCTTGCGACCCGGAGATCCACGCCGATCCTGACTTGTTGCGACATGCGCTTTCCGCCTTGATGGAAAATGCCATCCGCCATGCGGACAGCCGCATGCACATCACATGTCGCGACGTTTCCCCACCGATGGTGGAAATCGAGAACGACTGCGACCCTGACACCCGCGCATCGGGCGGCCTCGGCCTGGGATTGCCACTTCTCCGCGGTATCTGCGGGATCTGTGGCTGGCACTTCGACTCACAGTCCACTGATCGCCGTTTCCGCGCCTCAATCCGGTTTGGCGGATGAAATTTCCTCCCGCGACAGGGCCGGCCGCAGGGTGTAGTAATCCATGCATGCGAACCGGCAGACTCACCACCCTTGTCTCGCTCGCCATGGCCGCGGGTCTCGCCGCGGATCCGGCGTGGCGCAAGGAACTCACCACTCCCGCGCCCGGCGCACGTCCGGCGGTGCGTGTCATCCCGCCATCGGTGCTCGATTTCGAGGTGAGCTGGAAAGGCCTGCTGGACGCCGGCAAGCTGCGCATCGAGTTCGCGCCGAAGGACGCGGACAAGCCGGGCATGCTGGTGGTGCGCTCGAACGCCGCCAGCACGGGTGCCGCAAGCGCGCTGTTTCCCTATCGCAGTCACTTTTGGTCGGAGGTGCATCCCGCCACGCTGCGCCCGCGTTTTTTCCATGCGGTGGAAACCGACCGCCGCGAGAAAAACACCACCACTTTGCGCTACCGGCCGCGGCAGGTGGAGTTCGATGAAACCAGTCAACTCCTGAAGAAAAAGGGAACCGCGCGCGAGCAGGGCGTGTTCCGCTTCGAGCCGGTATATGATATCTTCTCCGCCATGTTGTTCGTGCGCCAGCAGAAGCTCGCACCCGGCGACCGCGTCGCGCTGGTGGTCCAGCCGTTCAAGACGCCCTATCTGGTGCGCGTGCGGGTGGTCGCCCGCGAGCGCCACATGGACCGGCCGGCGATCCGCCTGGCGGTGGCGATGCAAAAGATCGACCGCGACACGCTCGAACTCCGCCCCTACCGCAAGCTGCGCCGCGAGGCGAGCCTGTGGCTCAGCGACGACGCCGACCGCGTGCCACTCGAACTGCGCGCCGCGGTGTTCATCGGCGACGTGCGCGCCGTTCTCACCCATTTCCGCAAACTCCAGCCCTGAGTCGGCGAGGTCGATCATCGGAAATCAAAAACCCGCCGGAAGTGATGCCGGCGGGTTTTTGAATGATCGTAGCGGAAAAAGACGCGGGCGGGGCCTCCTTCGCCGCTGGCTGCGGCATGGAAAGCGCCCACGCTTCCTTTACTTGCGAAGCGCTTCCTCGCGGGCCTTGGCCTTGGCAATGACGTCGTCGGCCACGTTGCGCGGCGCGGCGGAGTAATGGCTGAACTCCATCGAGAACTGTCCGCGGCCGGAAGTCATGGTGCGGAGGTCGCCGATGTAGCCGAACATTTCCGCGAGCGGGGCATCGGCCTTGACGCGCACGCCGGTGGGGGTGCTCATCTGGTCCTTGATCATGCCGCGGCGGCGGTTGAGGTCGCCGATGACGTCGCCGACGTTCACTTCGGGAACGAAGACGTCCACCTTCATGATCGGCTCGAGGATCTGCGGGCCGGCCTTGGGCATCGACTGGCGGTAGGCGGCCTTGGCGGCGATTTCGAAGGCGATGGCCGAGGAGTCCACGGCGTGGAAACCGCCGTCCTTGAGGGTCACCTTGAAATCGAGGCAGGGGTAGCCGGCAAGCGGTCCCTTGTCGATCGAGTTCTTGAAGCCCTTTTCAACTGCGGGGATGAATTCCTTCGGCACGTTGCCGCCGACGACGGAAGATTCGAAAACGAAGCCGGAGCCGGGTTCGAGCGGCTCGATGGCGTAGTCGATCTTGGCGAACTGGCCGGAGCCGCCGGACTGCTTCTTGTGGGTGTAGCTGTCGGCGACCGGCTTGGTGATGGTTTCGCGGTAGGCGACCTGCGGCGCGCCGACATCCACCTCGACCTTGTGGGTGCGCTTGAGGATGTCCACCTTGATGTCGAGGTGAAGCTCGCCCATGCCCTTGAGGATGGTTTCGCCGGTTTCCTCATCGGTTTCGACGCGGAACGACGGGTCCTCGGCGACCATCTTGCCGATGGCGACGGAGAGTTTTTCGGCGTTGGCCTTGTCCTTGGCGGCGACGGCGAGCGAAATGACGGGATCAGGGAACACCATCGGCTCGAGCGTGGCCGGGTGTTTCTCGTCGCAAAGCGTGTGGCCGGTCTGGACGTTCTTCAGGCCGACGATGGCGACGATGTCGCCGGCTTGGGCGCGATCGACCTCGTTGCGGTCGTCGGCATGCATTTCCACCATGCGGCCGATGCGTTCGGTCTTGCCGGTGAAGGTGTTGAGCACGGTGTCGCCCTTCTTGATGACACCCGAGTAGATGCGGGTGAAGGTGAGCGCGCCGAAGCGGTCGTCCATGATCTTGAAGGCGAGCGCGCGCAGCGGTTTGGCGGGATCGACGATGGCGAACTCGCCGGTCTCGTTGCCCTCGGCATCGACTTCCGGCTGCGGTTTCACGTCGGTCGGGCAGGGGAGGTAATCGACCACCGCGTCGAGAATGAGCTGCATGCCCTTGTTCTTGAACGACGAGCCGCAGTAGGTGGGGAAGAAATCGAGGTTGATGGTGCCCTTGCGGATGCAGGACTTGATCTGGTCCACCGTGGGTTCCTCGCCATCTAGGTATTTTTCCATCAACCCGTCGTCCTGCTCGACGGCGGTCTCGATGAGTTCGGAGCGGTATTTCTCCACCTGCTCCGCCATGTCGGCGGGGGCGTCCTCGATCCTGTAGTTTTCCGGCTGGCCGGAATCGTCCCAGATCCACGCCTTGCGGGTGAGCAGATCAACCACGCCGGTGAAGGCGCTCTCGGTGCCGATCGGCAGCACCATGACGAGCGGCTTGGCGCCGAGGATGGTTTTAACCTGCTCGACGACGCGGTAGAAGTCGGCGCCGATGCGGTCGAGCTTGTTGACATAGATGATGCGGGCGACTTCCGAGTCGTTGGCGTAGCGCCAGTTGGTCTCGGACTGGGGTTCGACGCCGCCGGAACCGCAGAACACGCCGATGCCGACGTCGAGCACCTTGAGCGAGCGATAGACCTCGATGGTGAAGTCCACGTGGCCGGGGGTGTCGATGACGTTGAACTGATAGCCTTTCCAGAAGCAGGAGGTGGCGGCGGACTGGATGGTGATGCCGCGCTCGGCTTCCTGTTCCATGAAGTCCATGGTGGACGCGCCGTCGTGGACCTCGCCGATTTTGTGGATCTTGCCGGTGAGTTTGAGAATGCGCTCGGTGGTGGTCGTTTTACCGGCATCGACGTGGGCGAAGATGCCGATGTTGCGGTATTTGGTGAGGTCCTTCATGCCTGATATTGCGTCTGGTTTGGAGTGCCGGCGGCGCGCCGGGGCGCGCATTGCTAGTCAGTGCGCGGCGTTTGGCAATCCCGGAATGCCGGAAATGCGCGGCTCAGGTGGCGGGTGTGAGTCGCTGCGCGAAACGCCCGGCGGCGAATGCCAAAGGCGGCAACCACAGGGCGGCGGATGGCGACTGAACGGCGAAAAAGAACGGCAGCAGCAAAATCCAATCGACCAGCGGAATTCCGGCCAACAGCGCCGAAACACGCGCGCCGGTGTCCATCCCGCGCCGCATCGCCGCATGGCCGGTCCACAGCGCGTAGGGCAACAGCGCCACAAGGCAGACAAGCGGCGGCAGTTTCAAAACGAACACGCAGCCCGCCGCCATGAGCAGCGCGCAGATCGGAAACAACCACGGTGCAAGGCGGATGTCGGAGTCCTGCACGGGCCGCGATTCACTACGGGCGAGCCATGAAATTCCGGCCACGTGCGCAAACAACCCGGCACCGGCGAGCGCGGCGGCGGGCCACATCTCCCATGCGCCGGTGGCCGCCAGGCCGAGCGCCGGCAGCAACGCGCGGCATAGGGCCATCGGCAACACCGCGAGCGCCGTTTGCTTGTGAATCCAAGTGTAGAGGCCGATAAATATTGCGATCAGGGTGGCGATGCTCAACGCGGCCGGGCCTGTCACGGCGGCGGTCGTGAGCCCGATGCCGGCAAGCGCGATGGCAAGCAGCAGATAAACCCGTGGCGGAAACAACCCGCCGGGCAGGGCGCGCTCAGGCCGGTGGCGCTTGTCCCAATCGCGGTCCGCCCAGTCATTGAAAAACCCGCCGCTGAGATAGAGCGCCGCGCCGGAGAGCAATGCGAACGCGGCTGGGATGGCCTGAGCATGGCCGAGGATCAGCCCGAGCGAGACGTTCGAGATGACGGACGGCAGATTGGCGAGGCGGGCGGTGGCGGCGAGCGCCCGCCATGTTCCGGAATGCGGTTTCACGCGGCGGGCGTCCGCATATCACATTCCCGCGGCGGTGCCAGGCAGGAATCGATAATACACCTCCAGCGTCAACGTGGCCAGCGCGGTGCGGTAGTGGACATTATCGACGAATTCCGCGCCCACCGCGCGGATGCCGGCCTTGTTGCCGCCGTTGGGCGCTTTCCATGAACCGTCGTCGTTCTGGTTCTGGAGCAGTGGGTCGCGGAAAATCTCGTTGTATTTCCGCCACTGCGCGCCGCCGCGGTTCATCATTGCCTGCGCCTCGTAGTAGTGGCCGTAGAGATCGGACTCGGGGCCGTTGTAATTGAGGCGGGTGTTTTCCTCGATGTATTTGGCGGCGCGGCGCGCGGCGGAGCCAGTGCCCTTGCCGAACATCTGGAGGCTGAGCAAGCCGCCGCCGGTCATGCTGAAGTAGCCTTTGGCGTGCGTGTTGCCGGGGTTGTTGTATCCCACGCCGCCCTCCTTGTTGACCATGGATTCCATGTAATCCATGGCGCGGCCCGCGGTGCGGGAAAGTCCCTTGAATTGCAGTCCGGTGTGCTCGCAGGCCTTGAGCGCCTGGATTTGCCAGGCGGTCACCGAGGTGTCCACATGGCCGCCTTGTTTCGCATACGTGTAGGCCCAGCCGCCTTTGGCGTTCTGATTGTCGATGATGAATTGACCGGCCTTTTGAGTGACTTCGAACAGGTTCGGGATGTCGATGGGAGGCTGGGCCTGCTTGCAGAAGGTCGTGGCCTCGGCGAGCGCGTAGGTGGCGATGGCGTGCTCGTAAACGCCGCGGTTGCCTTGGGCGATGTTGGGGCTGAGGCGGCCGTCGTTTTGCATGCCGACGTTGACGAGGTAGGTGATGGCACGCAGCACGGTGTCGCCGTATTTCACGGAGAGCGGGGTTTCGCAGCGACCGAGGTAGGCGAGCAACGCCAAGCCGGTCATGGCGGACTTGTCGCGGTTGGTCCACGAGCCGTCGGCGCTCTGGGTGGCCTGGAACCATTCCAGGGCTTTTTCCACCGCCACCTCGCATTCCGGAGTCCCGCCGGTCTCGTTGAGCCGTGCCAGACGGTCTTCGGGTGAGCAGCGTTTTTTCATGGTTGCGGGGACGTTCGCGAAGCCGCCGCCGAGACCGCCGCCGCCGCCCCAGTTGCTGCCGAGGTCCATGTCGCCGAATTCGAGCGAGGGCGTGGTGACATCAATGTCGGGCACCTGAATGGCGGTGGGCGAGGCGGTGTTGGCCACAATCACCTTGGTGCGGCTGCTGGCCGGCGGCGTCGGCTTGCGCTGGATCTTGCTCTGCATCTTCTTGTCTTCCTGCTGGATCTCCTCATCCAGGCTCGCCTTGTAGGTGACGATGGTCGGCGTTTCCTGAATCAGCGAGGGCAACAGGAAAATCCCCAGGATCATGGCGATGAGCGCCACGGTGAGGATGGCGATGGCGATCGACGAGATGGTGGAATTCCTGCGCTGGCGGTGCAGGCGGGCCAGCGCTTCGGGGCTGAGTTGGGCGTGCAGGCTCATGGTGGCGAGGGGGTATGACGTTCTGCTAACAAACATAACCGCATCCCAGGGCCGCGCCACCGAAATCCGTTCGATTTCGCGTGACGAGGGCTCATCCGGAGATTTCCACAACCGCGGGTTGATGCGGCGACATTCAAACGATAGCGTTCACACGCATAACCCATGAAAACGACGAATCATCGCGCGCGCCGCATCCACGGCTTTACCTTGATCGAGCTGTTGGTGGTGATCGTGATCGTGGTCATGCTGGCCGTGCTCGCCATCACCGGTTCGCGGCGCTTCATCGAGAATGGCCGCAAGGTGAAAACGATGGCGATTTTCCGCGATTTCAAGGTGGGCATGGCCTTGTTTGAGGGCGATTACGGCCGTCCGCCGATCCCTGAAAACAAGCGGACCACGGGTTGGGACACGATTTATGGCGATCCGGGCGGGCAGATCAGCACCCAGTTCCTCATTTCGGTTTTGGCTGGCGAGGACGAGACCATCCCCTACGTGGGCGACATCAGTTTTTCCACCCGCCAGACCAATCCGCGCCAGGAAGGCTACATGACCTTCCCGCTCGCGCCGGACAAGCGGGGCGGCGTGGCCGAGGACGGAAGGCTCTACGACCCATGGGGGCGCGAGGTGATCGTGGCGGTGAATACCTTCAACGCGCCCGGCCAGACCTTGCGCGATTTCAACAACGGGCAGAACGACCGCCGCCTCAACACCTGGGGGCTGGGTGAATACAGCGATACCAAGCCGCGCGATGAAAGTTATGTCTTCTGGTCCTATGGCAAGGACGGCATGAAGGGCGACAAGGCCCCGCATTTCTGGGATGTAGTGCCTTATCAGGGCTCCGATGACGTCATATCCTGGTAGGTGGCGAGCAGTCGCGCCGGCATGGCGTCGAGAATGCCCTGGCAGCCATCTTCCAGCAGGTCGATCACATGGTCGAAACCGCGTTGTCCGCCGTAGTAGGGATCGGGAACACGGGGGGCGTTGTGGCGGGTGCAATAGCTTACGAACGAACGGATCTTGTGATGGTGCGTGCCGGCGGGATCGAGGCCGCGGACATCGTCGAGATTCGTTTCGTCCATGGTGACGATGAGGTCACATTCGCCGAAGTCGCTGATGCGGATTTTCCGGGCGTTGCCGGAGATTTCATAGCCCCGCATCCGCAGCGCGGCGGACATGCGGCCGTCCGGCGGCGAGCCGTCGTGATGGCCGATGATGCCGGCGGAATCGATCTGGAACTCGTGCGAGCGTCCGGCGGCGGCGGCCATGTGACGGAAAATGATCTCGGCCGCGGGAGAGCGGCAGATGTTTCCGAGACACACGAAAAGGATACGATGGGGGGAGATGCGGGGGGGACGCATGGGTGGAGAATGCCGCGGAATCCTCGCGGGGGACAATTCCAAACGACTCCGCGATCACGTGGGGAGGCGGCCGATGGAAGCCGACGCGCATTCGGTGTCGCGCGCGGGCGGGGCGGGTGTTTAGCCTGCGGCCATGACGCGGCGCGCGGTGGCGATGGTTTTGTTGGGGATTGGAGTTCTGGTGGCGGTTTCCGGCATCGCGCGGCTGAGGTTCGATCCGGACATTCTCGGCATGCTGCCGCCGGACAGCCCGGAGGTGGGCGGCTTGCGGGCGTTTCAAGAAGGCTTCGCGGCGTCCGGGGAAGCGGTGGTCCTGATCGAGGGCGATGAATCGCGCGAAGGGGAAATGACGGCGCTGGCGGAATCGCTTGCGGACGCCATCGGGGAAGCCGGGGTGGCGCGGCAGGTGCGCTGGCGTCCCGCGTGGATGGATGGCGGCGGCATGGCGGAGTGGCTCGCCTTCCTGTGGCTCAACGGCCCGCCGGATGTGATCGGGAAACAAGCGGCATCGCTCTCGCCGGGACGCTTGGAAACGACTTTGGAAAACGCCCTTGCCGATGTGGCTACCGCGTTGGAGGGCGAGGAACTGGCGATGCGTGCCAACGATCCGCTTGGTTTCCTGCGCCATCCCGGGGTGGCGCCGCTACTTGAAAACGCGGGCGACGGCGTGGAAGGCTACGAAAGCCCGGACGGCCGGGCGCATCTGCTTTTCGTGGAGGCGCCGCGACCCGTCACCGGCTACCGCGAGGCGGAGGCGTGGCTGGAGGAGATACGCGCCGTGATCGACGTGTGGAAAAACCAACAGGACGGCGGGCTGGACATCCATCTAACAGGCGAGCCCGCATTTGCCGCGGAAATCGGTGGCGCGATGGAGCGCGACATGCGGAGCACCGCGGGCATCACTGCGGGCCTGATCGCCCTGCTCTTCTGGTGGGTGCAGCGGCGGCTTGCGCTGCTGGGCGGACTGCTGCTGGTGCTGGCGCTGGTTTTTCTAACAGCCATCGGCATGGCCGGGTGGATCTATGGCGAGCTGAGCGTGATGGCGGCCGCTTTCGCCGCGATCCTGATCGGCCTGGCGGTGGATTACGGCGTGCTGATCTGTCAGGAGGCGAAGGCCTGCGGCCACGACCGCGCGGCCTTGTGGCGGGCCACGCGCGGATCGGTGTTGTGGGCGGCGGCCACCACGGCGGTGGTGTTTTTCGCGCTCAATGGAAGCGGACTGCCGGGCATCGCGCAGCTCGGCACGGTGGTGGCCTGCGGCATCCTGGCGGGCGCGGCGTTGATGCTCGGTTATTACCTGCCGTTCGTGAGCCTGGTCGGCGGCGGGCGCGAGACGCGGACGAAACACGTGCCGGTGCCCCCGCTTCGCACGGCGCTGGTGCTGGCGGCCGTGCTGGCGGTGGCCGCCGCGTCTGTTTTGATCTGGCGCGGGTTTCCCGAGGTGGATTTCGACGAGCGCCTGCTGCGTCCGCGCGACAGCGGGGCGATGGCGGCATTCGACCGCGTGCGCGAAAAATTCCCCGGCTGGGGCGACAACGCGCTGCGCATCGTGGTGGAGGCGGACGACGATGCGGCGATGCATGCCCGGCTCGCGGAGGCGCGCGGCAGATTGGAAAACGAAGCGGCCGTGGACGCGTTCGTGTTGCCGGAAACCTGGTGGCCGGACGCGGCGCGGCAGTCGCACAACCGCCCGCTGCTGAGCGAAATCGCGGCCCGTGCGGATGCGGTGCTCGCCGCCGCGGACGAGGCGGGGTTTTCAGCGGACGGCCTGGCTCCGACGCGCGAGGTGTTGATGGAAATGGCGCGCATTTCCGGAGAGTCGGACGTCGTTTTTCCGGAGTCGGATGGTGCGCGTGAAATCATGGGCGCCTTCGTGGCGAGGAACGCGGATGGTGGCGGGAAAATGGCGGGAATCGTGCAAGTGGCGGAGGGTGTGGATGCCACCGGTGAGGATTTTTCCCGCATTCGCTCGCTGAACGCTCCGGGCATCCGTCTGGCGGGTTGGGATTTGATCAAGCCGGCGGTGGTGCCGTTGGTGCGGCGCGATGTCACCCATGTGCTGCTGCCCATGACCGTCCTGATGATGGCGATGCTGGCGGCGGTTTTCCGCTCGGCGCGGGTGGTGGCGCTGTGCCTGGCGACGATGGTCCTGAGCGGGCTGGTCCTCCTGGCGGCGATGTCGTGGCTGGGGATCGGCTGGAATTTCCTCAACATCGCGGCGGCCCCGCTCCTGCTCGGGATCGGGATCGACTACGGGATCCACATCGGTCTCTCGCTGCGCCGCCACGGCGGGGACATTGCCGCGATGTGGCACGGCACCGGCAAGGCGGTGGTGTTCTGCGGCGTTTCCACGGCCATCGGTTTCGGTTCGCTGTGTTTCGCGTCCAACGATGCCACGGCCAGTCTGGGAACCGTGGCGGTGACGGGTATTCTGGTGAGCATGCTGGTGAGCGCGCTGCTTCTGCCGCCGTTGCTGGCCCGTGAATTTTCAGCGAAAGATCACGCACTATCGGATTGAGATTCGTGATGCGAGGGATGAGGTTTTCACCATGAAAGGAGTGCCCCCCGTTGTCGCCGGCATCGATTTTTCCGCATCCTCGCCAATGGTGCTGTGTCACGCCGCAAAAATCGCGGCGGCCACCGGAGCGGGAGTCGTCGCCGCGCATGTCATCGCCGCCGGCTCGATCCGCGAGTGGGAACGGGCGGCGGATCGAGAGGCACAAACCGACGAGCGCGTCACGGAAATCACCGAGCGGCTCAAAGCGATGATGGCGGAGAACTGCTCCGGCGTGCCGAACGAGTGCGATGTGCGCGTCGGCAGCCCGCCCGCCACGCTGGACCGTATCCTCACCGACCACCGCGCCGATCTGCTGGTACTCGGTGCCCACGATCTCACGAAACGCCGGCTCGGTACGGTGGCCGCCGCGTGTGCGCGCTCCGCGCCGACCGACGTGCTCATCCTGCGCGATTGGCAGGGACATGATTTCCGCCGCATCGCCGCATGCGTCGATTTTTCCGCCTCCTCCTCCGCCGGTCTGGACCGCGCCATCACGCTCGCCGAGGCGCACGAGGCGGCGCTGGAAATCATCCACGTCATCTATCCGCCGGATCACGACCCGTGGGGGCGGGTAATGGACCAGCCGCTGGATGCGGAAACCGACTACGGCCAGCGTGTCCGCGAACGCGCCAGCGCGGCGATGGACGAGTTTCTGCAACCCCACGCGGCGCGCCTGGCCAAGGTGATTTTCACCGTGCATTTTATCGAATCGGTATCGCCCTCGGCAGCCATCACCGCTCACTTGGAAGCCGGAGACATCGATCTGGTCGTCACCGGTTCGCATGCCGGCTCGCGCATCGAGGATCTGGTGCTCGGCAGCAATACCGAACGACTGCTGCACGATTCCAACGGCTCCGTGCTCGTCGCCCGCGGCTGGGATACCAGACGCGGCGATCCGTAATGACGGACCCGCCCGCTCAGGCCGCCGCCTGCCACGGAATTTCGCCGGCGTCCTTCCACAATTCCTCAAGGCCGTAATAGCTGCGGCTCTCGTCGTGCATCACGTGGACCATCACGTCGATGAAATCGAGCACCACCCAGCGGCTGTCCGCCTTGCCTTCGATGTGGACGGGCCGCACGCCGTGGCGTTCATCCACCTTGCCGGACACCTCGCGCAGGATGGCGCGCAGTTGCGGCATGGACGAGCCCGAGCAGACGACCATGTAGTCGGTAACGCTGGAGATCCCGCGCAAGTCCCACACGCGGATGTTCTCCGCCTTGATTTCTTCCGCGGCACGGGCGCAGGCCACGGCCAGTTCTTTTCCTTGGATCGGCATGTTTTTCACTCGGCGGGGCGGCACCCTAGGCGATGCCGCGCCGCTCTCCAATCGAAATCCGCGCGGCGTCTTTCCCGCTTGATTACCGCGGAGGCATTACCCGAGAGTCCGGCCAACATGAAACACGTGAAACCGCTTGCGGTGGCATCGGTGGCGCTTTGGATGTGCGGCTGCGGAAAAAATTCCGACACCTCCATTTCCCAGCCATCGGACGAATCAACCTCACCCAGCACAGACGTGACCACCTTCCGCGACGACCTCGAATTCCTGGGAAAACACACCGGCATCCACCTGCTGCGCAACGACGAGGGCGCGCGCATCGCCGTGGCCCCGGCATGGCAGGGGCGTGTCATGACCTCCAGCGCCACCGGCGAGGACGGCCCGAGCCTCGGCTGGATCCACCGCGCCAACATCGAAACCGGCATCCTGCCGCCGTCCGAGCGCACCGGCCTGGCGCGGCACATCCATATTTTCGGGGGCGAGGAGCGCTTCTGGCTCGGTCCCGAGGGCGGACAATACGCGCTGTTTTTCCCGCCCGCCCCGATGCCCTACACCTTCGAAAACTGGACCACCCCGGCCCTCATCGACACCGAGCCATTCGAAGTCACTTCGAGCGGCGCGGGCCGCATCGATTTCAAAAAAGACGCCTCGCTCATCAATCGCAAGGGCACCGATCTCCAATTCGGCATCGTCCGCAGTATCGAGTTGCTGGAAAAAAACACCCTCGCCGGAGCGCTCGGAACGCCGGTGCCGGACGATGCTTCGGTCGTCGCCTACCGCAGCACCAACACCCTCACCAACCGCGGTCCGGTCGCATGGACGCGCGAGGACGGCCTGGTTTCCATCTGGCTGCTCGGCATGTATCCGCACGGCCCGGAGGTCACCGTCGTCATCCCGCTCAAGGACGGCCCGGGAAACTCCGTCAACGCCGACTACTTCGGCCCGCTTGAAAACGACCGGCTCGTCGCCACCGCCAAAGCCGTCTTTTTCAAGGGCGATGGTGCCTACCGCTCCAAGATCGGTGTTCCTCCCGGCCGCAGCACCGGCGTCGCCGCCGGCTACGATCCCCAGCACGGGAAACTCACCATCGTGCGCTGCGAAGTGCCCGAAAACGCCGCGGAACTTCCCTACGTCCGCTCGCAGTGGGAGGACCACGCGGAGCCCTATGCCGGCGACCTGATCAACGCCTACAACGATGGCCCGCCATCGCCGGACGAAGCCCCGCTCGGGCCGTTCTACGAACTCGAAACCTCTTCCCCCGCGCTACCACTCGATCCCGGCGAATCGATCACCCACGTCCAGACCACCATTCACCTCATCGGCGGCCCCGACGCGCTCGATCCCGTGGCGCGCGCCGTGCTCGGC
The DNA here is from genome assembly GCA_041686775.1 of Luteolibacter sp. Lineage (GTDB taxonomy): Bacteria > Verrucomicrobiota > Verrucomicrobiia > Verrucomicrobiales > Akkermansiaceae > Luteolibacter. The sequence goes on from JAWLDG010000028.1 coordinate 29,157, forward strand.
GTGTCGCTCGATGAAATCGTCGCCGCCTTTCCAAAAAACCATATCCCCCAAGAGGGTGACGATGTGACCGGTTGACAGACCGCCGGGCATTGACCAGCCTGATTGCGATGCTGCGGGGCATGATCCGTGGCTTCGTTACCCATCAACAACCCACCGGACATAGCGCCCCGTGTTTTCCAACGAAGATTACCTAGCCGAATTGCTCGCAGAAGCGGGAATGGTGACAGCCGATGAAGTGGATGCGGCCCGCCGCGCCCTCACCGGCACCGAGACCATCGTCGAGCGCCTGCTCAACAATACCGCCCTCACCGAGGAGGATGTCGCCAGGACCCTCGCGGCCAACGCCAGCATCCCTTTCGTCAAACTGAGCGAAATCACCTTCGACCCCTCCATCACCGAGGCTGTCACCGAGGAAACCGCCACCCGCTACCGCGTCATCCCCGTCGAGGACGATGGCATCGCCCTCACCATCGCCACCGCCGATCCGCTCGACTTCGAGACCCTCGACAGCCTGCCTCACATCGTCGGACGCGAACTCAACCTGGTCTGCGCCACCCGCCGCGACATCCAGGACCATCTGCACCAGTTCTATGGTGTCAGCGAGGCCGCCGGCGGCGGCTCCGGCCTCACCATCACCACCGGTGACGCCGAGGCCGGTGACACCGGCGACGACGCCCCGATCATCCGCCTCGTGCTCCAGACGCTCTCGGAAGCCTTCCGCGTCCGCGCATCCGACATCCACATCGAGCCGATGGAAACCTCGGTGCGCATCCGCTACCGGCTCGACGGCAAGCTGGTGCACGTGGATACCCACCCGAAAAAACTCCTTCCCGCCATCATCGCCCGCCTCAAGGTGATGAGCGGCACCATGTCCATCGCGGAAAAACGCCTGCCGCAGGACGGTCGCATCCAGCTCAAGATGGGTGAGAAGGAGGTGGATCTGCGCGTTTCCTCCGTGCCATCCAACCACGGCGAATCCATCGTCATGCGGATTCTCGACAAGACCGCCCTCCTGCTCGGTTTGCCCGAACTCGGATTCTTCTCGGACGACCAGACCTCCTTCGAGAAACTGCTCGGCCTGCCCGACGGCATCCTGCTCGTCACCGGACCCACCGGCTCGGGCAAAACCACCACGCTCTACGCCTGCCTCAACGTCATCAACCGCCCGGACCGCAAGATCATCACCGTCGAGGATCCCGTCGAATACGAGATGCCGGGCATCAACCAGGTGATGGTCAAGACCGACATCGGCATGACTTTCGCGGCCGCCCTGCGCGCCATGTTGCGCCAGGCACCGAACATCATCATGATCGGTGAGATCCGCGATGCGGAAACCGCCAATATCGCCATCAACGCCTCGCTCACCGGCCACCTGGTTTTCTCCACCCTCCATACCAACGACGCCCCCTCCGCCGTCGCCCGTCTCGCCGATATCGGCGTGAAACCGTTCCTCATCGCCTCCGCCGTGCGTGCCGTGCTCGCCCAGCGTCTCGTTCGCAAGCTCTGCCCGGTCTGCAAAACCCCCACCGCCCTCACCGACAAGGAACTGCGCGCCCTCACGCTGGACCCGTCACGGATCACCGAAGCCACCATCTTCGGGCCCGTCGGTTGCGAAAAATGCCGCAACAGCGGCTACAAGGGCCGCATGGGCATCTTCGAACTCTTCCACGTGGACGACGAGGTCCGTGGCATGATCAACACCGGCCTCACCACCACCCAGCTCCGCCGCCGCGCCCGCGAACTCGGCATGCGCACCCTCCGCGAGGACGGCATCCGCAAGGTGCTCTCAGGACTCACCTCCGCCAGCGAGGTCGTCCACGTCACCATGTCCGATGCCGACTGATCGCCGCCCGTCACCTTCCAAAACATCCTTCCAAAACCCCGCCTCATCCGCCGCGCTGCATGGACAACAACCAGATCATCGAACTCTTCGAATCCCGCGGGCTCATCGACCGGAGCCTCGCCCAGGACATCCTTGCGGAGGTCAATCAAAGCGGAAAGGAAATCGCCGAAATCCTCGCCGACTTCCAAGTCATCCAGCACCGTGACGACGTCTGGCCGCTGATCGCCACCGAACTCGGTACCCGCGTGGTGGACATCCGCGATTGGACGCCACCCGAGGCGCTGCTCGAACTGGTCCCCGCCGGCACCGCCCGCCTCCACGGCGCGCTGCCCGTCCAGTTCGATGAAGAAGGTCTCCACGTCGCACTGGTCGATCCGCTCAACCCCCAGACCGTCGAGGATCTCCGCTTCGCGCTCGGCCGCGAGATCCAGGTGGTCGTCGCTCCGGACTACCTCGTCGAAGCCAAGATCAACGAATGTTACGGCGGCGAAGGCAAGGCGATGGAGGACATCCTCTCCCAGCTCGAAATCGGCGGCGATTCCAAGTCCGACCAGGATCTCGAGTCCGAGGCGAACTCCGCGCCCATCATCCGCTACGTCGATCTCGTCCTCTATCAGGCGATCAAGGAGAAGGCGTCCGACATCCACTTCGAGCCATTCGAAAACGACTTCAAGATCCGCTACCGCGTCGATGGCGCGCTCTATGAAATGGCACCGCCGCCGGTCCATCTCGCCTTGCCCATCATCTCGCGCGTCAAGGTGATGTCGAACATGAACATCGCCGAAAAACGCGTCCCGCAGGACGGCCGCATCGTCAAACAGGTCGGCGAAAACCAAGTGGACATGCGCGTCTCCACCCTGCCCACCCAGCACGGTGAGTCGGTCGTGCTGCGCGTGCTCGACCGCTCGTCGGTCAATCTCTCACTCGAAAACCTCGGCCTGCCCGACAACATCTACGAATACATCTGCGACACCATCGAGAAGCCCAACGGCATCTTCATCGTCACCGGCCCCACCGGTGCCGGCAAGACCACCACCCTCTACGCCGGGCTGCGCCGCATCAACACCATCGACTCGAAGCTGCTCACCGCCGAGGACCCCGTTGAATACGACATCGACGGCATCATCCAGATCCCGATCAACGAGGGCATCGGCCTCGATTTCCCGCGCGTCCTGCGCGCCTTCCTGCGTCAGGACCCCGACCGCATCATGATCGGCGAGATGCGCGACAAGGAAACCGCCACCATCGCCATCCAGGCCGCCCTCACCGGCCACTTGGTGCTCTCCACCCTGCACACCAACGATGCGCCCGGTGCCGTCACCCGCCTCATCGACATGGGCTGCGAGCCGTTCCTGGTCGCCGCCTCGCTCGAAGGCGTGCTCGCCCAGCGCCTGCTGCGCACCATCTGCAAGGACTGCAAGTCCCCCTACGAACCCACCGAGGCCATCCTCAGCCAGCTCGGCATTTCCGCCCACGAGCTGGGCGACAAGAGCTTCTTCACCGGTGCCGGCTGCGACGCCTGCGGCCATACCGGCTACCGCGGCCGCCGCGGCCTCTACGAGCTGCTCGATATCAACGATCCCATCCGCGAACTCATCACCGCCCGCGCTCCCACGGTGGTCATCAAACAAAAAGCCGTCGAGCTTGGCATGAACACGCTGCGCGAGGACGGACTACGTAATATATACCTTGGCCATACAACCATCGAGGAAGTCCTCAAATACACCTGAGCCCCTCATTTTCCCATCGCCAAACCACCCTCTTTCGGATTCCCTCCGCTCTCTCTTCACAAAAAAAACCAGCTACCTTTCCATGGCAAACTTCCACTACTCCGCACTCGACGCCAAGGGCGAACAAACCACCGGCGTCGTCTCCGCCGCCAACGAAGCAGAGGCCATCCAGAAAATCCGCGCCCTCAACCTGCACCCGACTCAAATCCATGAGGAAGGCAAGGGGCCGAAAAAGAAAGGCCCCGCACCCGCGAAGGCGAAATCCAAGGGCAAGGCGAAGGGCAGGAGCAAGGGCAACGTCGTCCTCTTCGGTGCCGGCGTGAAACCGAAGAACCTGATGATCTTCACCCGCCAGTTGGCCACGCTCATCGATTCCGGCCTGCCCCTGCTGCGCAGCCTCACCGTGCTGGAGAAACAGGAGCCCAATCCGGTTCTCAAGAGCACCGTCAGCACGCTCGCGGAAAGCGTCCAGAGCGGCTCGACCTTCTCCGAATCGCTTGCCCAGCACCCGCGCATCTTCAACAAGCTCTACGTCAACATGGTCAAGGCCGGCGAACTCGGCGGTGTGCTCGAAATCGTCCTCACCCGCCTCGCCGAGTATCAGGAAAAGGCCCAGAAACTCAAAAACAAGATCGTCTCCGCGATGGTCTATCCGGTGATCGTGATGTTCATCGCCGTCGCCATCCTCGTCTTCCTGATGATTTTCATCGTGCCGAAGTTCAAGGAAATGTTCGCCGACACCGACCAGGAACTGCCCACCATTTCCAAGATCGTCTTCGGCACTTCCGAGTTCCTCATCACGTCCAGTTTCATCCTCCCCAACGTGGTGTGGGTGTTCCTGTTGGGCGTGTTGATCGCTTTCGGCATCAACCTCTGGGGCCGCACCAAGCCCGGCCGCCTGGTCATCGACACCTTCAAGCTCCGGATGCCGATCCTCGGCGATATCCAGCGCAAGAGCGCCGTCTCGCGCTTCTCGCGCACGCTCGGCACCCTCGTCACCTCCGGCGTGCCCATCCTCCAGGCGCTCAACATCACCCGCGATACCGCCGGCAACGTCGTCATCTCCAGCGCCATCGAGAAGGTCCACGAGGCCGTCAAGGAGGGCGAATCCATCGTCACCCCGCTGCAGGCCTCAGGCGTCTTCCCCAGCATGGTGATCTCGATGGTGGACGTCGGCGAGGAAACCGGCCAACTCCCCGAGATGCTCATGAAAGTGGCGGAGGTTTATGACGACGAGGTGGACGGTGCCGTCTCCGCGCTCACCTCCATTCTCGAACCGATCATGATCGTCATCCTCGCGCTCATCGTCGGTTCCGTCGTCTTCGCCCTCTTCCTGCCGCTCATCAAGATGATCTCCGCGATGGGCAACCAGTGATCCCGTGGCCCGGGCGTCCCGCCCGGAGCCATCCCACATTATCCGTGCAATCCGTGTAATCCGTGGTTTTTTAACCTGAAACAAGGTTTGACCCACCACCATGAAAACCCCTTCCCGCCGCCATCCCGCCGCCTTCACCCTCATCGAGCTGATGGCGGTGGTCACCATCATCGTCATCCTCGCCGGCATCGTCGTCGCCGGCCTCGGTTTCGTGAACGAAAAGCAGGCCCGCGAGAAGGCCAACGTCCAGATCAGCCTGCTTTCCCGCGCCATCGAGGAATACAAGATGGACATGGGGGATTACCCCGGCGGCCCGAATGTCGGCGGCTCCACCGGGGATGCCTCGCAGTTTCTCTACCAGGCGCTGTTCAAGGATGGATTCGACTACACCAATCCCGACACCCCGCCCAGCAACTGGACCAAGGCCACCAAGATTTACGTCCCGGAACTGGATCCGAGAAACTCCAAACTCGGATGGGTGAATCCCACCACCGCGACCACGCCGCCGGCCAACCAGAAAATCATCGATCCCTGGGGCAATAATTACCGTTACCGTCGTGGCAACGGGGCCCAGAACCCCGACTTCGACCTCTGGTCGATGGGCAAGGACGGCACGTCCAATTTCACCAATCCGTCAATGTCGCTGAAAGCCAACAAGGACGACATCCGGAACTTCTGATCCCCCCGCCCGTGTTTTTCTAACGCGGGCTTGATTCGATCGCGCCTGTCATCCGCGCGATCCGCACTTGCACTCGGGCGCGCGGCCCACGCATATTCCGCGCGCGGTCCGTGCCGCGTCTCCCATCATGCGCTTCGAAGGAATCTACGCCCCGGTCATCACCCCGATGCATGCCGATTACGGCATCGACGAGGCCGGTTATGAAATAATGATCGAACACCTCATCGGCCAGGGCGTTCACGGCTTGGTCATCGGTGGCACCACCGGCGAAAACTACGCGCTCACCCGCGAGGAACGGGTCCATCAGTTCGAGTTCGCCCACAAGCTCATCAACGGCCGCGTGCCTTGGATCGCCGGGGTGAACGACATTCGCACCGAGGACGTCTGCTACTATTCAGCCGCGGCGCGCGACGCCGGTGCCGGCTCCATCCTGCTGGCGGTGCCGCCCTACTCGGTGCCCAATGACAAGGAACTCGCCCAGCACGCGCTCACCGTGGACAAGGCCTGCGGCCTGCCGATCATGCTCTACAACTACCCCGGCCGCTCGGGCACCGAGTTCGGCGAGGAGTTTCTCCGCCGTGTCTCGCGCAACGCCAATTTCACCGCGATCAAGGAGAGCAGCGGCGACGTCAACCGCATCCACCTGATTGCCCGCGAGTTTCCGCACCTCCAGCTTTCCTGCGGCGCGGACGACCAGGCGCTCGAGTTCTTCGCCTGGGGTGCCCGCTCGTGGGTCTGCGCCGCCGCCAACTTCTTCGCCGCCGAGTGCGTCGCGCTCTATCGAACCTGCGCGGTGAACGAGGATTTCAACACCGGCCGCCGCTTGATGAAGGCGCTGCTGCCGGTGATGACCGTGCTCGAGCGCGGCGGCAAGTTCGTCCAGTGCGTGAAATACGCCTGCGAACTCGACGGCCTGCCCGCCGGTGCCGTGCGCCTGCCGCTGCGGCCGATGAAAAAGGAACTCAAGCGCGAGTTGCGCGACGCAATCCTCGTCGCCCGCGCCAGCGTGACCCGCATCCTCGCCGAAGCGGAAGCCCGCAAGTCCACCAAGAAGGCATAACTTCCCATCCCACTCCTCCTTCCATGCAAACGGATCTCCTTTCCCGCCAAGACTACGCCGGCATCGCCGCTTCGATGAATTATCCCGCGAACGCGTGGATCAACGGCAAATACACTCCCGCCCGTTCCGGCAACGAATACACCGATATCAACCCCGCCACCGGCGAGGTCATCACCAAGATCGCCTCCTGCGGTGCCGAGGACGTCGATTACGCCGTGAAAAAAGCGCGCCAGGCCTTCGATTCCGGCGTGTGGTCGAAACTCCACCCGTCCGAGCGCAAGAAGATCCTCATCAAGTGGTGCAAGCACATGGTCCGCAACCGCCACGAACTCGCGGTGCTCGAATCGCTCGACAGCGGCAAGCCGATCCGTGACTGCGCCACCATCGACCTGCCGGAAGCGATCCACTGCATCGAGTGGTATGCCGAGGCCGCCGACAAGTTGTTCGACACCATCTCGCCCTCCGGCGACGACGCGATGGGGCTCATCGTCCGCGAGCCGGTGCCGGTTGCGGCCTGCATCCTGCCATGGAATTTCCCGCTCCAGATGTTCGCATGGAAAGTCGGCCCGGCATTGGCCGCCGGCTGCTCGATGATCGTGAAACCGGCCGAGCAAACCAGCATGTCGGCGCTGCGGATGGCCGAACTCTCGCGCGAGGCGGGCCTGCCCGACGGCGTGCTCAACATCATCACCGGCCCCGGCCGGGTCGTCGGCCAGGCGATCGGCATGCACCCGGGCATCGACGCCGCCTCGTTCACCGGCTCCACCGAAGTCGGCCGCGGATTCCTGAAATGTTCGGCCGACAGCAACCTCAAGAAAATCACCCTCGAACTCGGCGGCAAGAACCCGTCGGTCGTGCTCTCCGACGCCGAGCACCTCGACCAGGTGGCCGAGCAGGTGGTCCGCGCCTGTTTCTGGAACGCCGGGCAGAACTGCACCTCCAACAGCCGCCTGATCGTCCACAAATCGATCAAGGACGATCTGCTGGAGCGCGTGCTGGTGAAGCTGCGCGAATGGAAAACCGGCGACCCGCTCGAGCCGTCCAACGCGCTCGGCTCGCTGGTCTCGAAGTCGCACTTCGAGCAGGTGATGAAGTATGTCGAAATCGGCAAGAAGGATGGCGCGAAACTCATCTGCGGAGGCGAACCGCTTGCCGAAGGCAGCGGCCTGTTCCTGCCGCCGACCGTGTTCGACAACGTGACTCCGGAGATGACGATTTACCGCGAGGAAATTTTCGGCCCGGTGCTCGCGGTGATCACCGCCGGCAGCGACGAGGAGGCGTTGCGCCTCGGCAACGACACCTGCTACGGCCTGCAAGCCTCGATTTTCACCTCCAACGTGCGCAAGGCACTGCGCGGCGCCCGCGAACTGCAGGCCGGCACCGTCACCGTCAACTGCTACGGCGAAGGCGACATCACCACCCCTTTCGGCGGTTACAAGCTCTCCGGTTTCGGCGGCCGCGACAACGGTCTCGAAGCCTTCGAGCAATACACCGAGAAAAAGACCATCTGGATCCACCTCGGCGAGGACGAGATCGACGCGGAACTGTGACACCGGCAAGCGAGCCATGTTGCGGCACGATCCTTGCAGCGGATGGTGAGCACTTCAGGATGCGTGTGAGCGGTTTCTTCTCAATAACGTGAAGCCGGCCGCGATCAGGAGCAGCAGGCTGGTCGATGGTTCGGGGATGTTCGGAATCTTCGGGGTGGCATCTCCGTCCACGGGTTCGAGTCCGTGATCGTCATATTGCTGCCGGGTTTCCAATACCACCGCTCCGGAAAAACGGGTGACGAGTTGATAGCGGGCGGCAAGTTCCGCCCGACTGGTGTCGGTCATGGTGGTTGAGGCATCCTCGGCGGTGGTCGCGGCCCAATGGCGCGCCAGGTGGTCCCAGACTTTTTGGCCCGGCAATGCATCGGAGGATGCGGCACGCCGCCATTGCCACGTGGCGGCCCCGCGTTTCGGATCGGGATTTTCCAACAGCCTGGCAAGATCCGCGGTAGGCCGGAGCAAGGCCGGTCCGCGATGCAGGGCACCGGTCCGGTAAATCGCCTCGGCAAGCCGGTTAGGTCCCGGCACGGCTTCCACATCGATAATGTGCGGCCTCCGGGTGCCTCGTTCGATGAGTTGCAGCAATGCCTCGGAGTTGGACAGGCGGACGACCTGCGGGCCGTGAATCCACACCACCGGCTTGCCGCTTTCCTTCGAGCGGCGGATGGCTTCGCGAAGCGCCGGCTCGTTGTTCCGGCCGCCGCTAAAGCGGTGATTGCGCAAGTCCGCCAAAGTCACCTGCCGGGCCGTGTCATCGGCGAGAATGATCTCCAATTCACTGCCGGCAACTTCCGCGATGGCCTGCGTGATCCATGAAGCGGCTCCGGCCATCGAAGTCGATCCGTCGATGACGATGATCGGTCTTCCGCCAGCGGTTTTTGTTACAGCGGTTTTTTCGCGGATCAGGAAACGTTCATCGGGTTTGGCGAAGCGATCCTCGCACCACACGACCGTTTCATCCGGCATGTCCTGAAGTGTGAGCGCGATGCGGTTGCTCATCGCGGCCCCGGCATCCAGCGTGGCGGCCAGCGAGTGGCCGTTGCCGTCTGTGGCCGAGTAGGATTCGTAATTTCCATCCATGAGTTCGAAGCCGCGATCCGATTGCAGCCACAGCGCATGCTCCAACCCGCTCTCCGTGCCGAAATTCCGCTCGATGATGTGCGGCAACTCCCAACGCGAGCCATCGATCGGTGCCGTGATCCCTAGGCGGATCTTCATTTCGCCCTGCGCAGGCACCGGAAAACACTGCACCATCACCGTGTCCGGCCCGGACACATTGACCAGCACCGGATCCAGTCGCTGCACCACGGCCACCGCGCGGTAAGCGGCCTTGACCTTGGAAATCGTATTGAACGCCGCCTCGCGCGGCTCGCCGTTCACCCACAAGGTGAGCCGTGAAACATGACCGCCGCGCGGTAGCCGGACCTGGCAGCGCGCCTCCTTCGCCGTGCCGGACCGGTTGCGGAAAACCATCGTCCACTCGCCGTAACCGAGTTGCGACACGGGATCGACATGACCGTCGAAGCGCGATTGCGCCAGATCGAGATGCCGCACCCTCACCGCCACCTCGTCGCCGCCGAGATGCTCGTCGAACTCGAAATCTGCCAGCGGGTTCGGCCGTCCGATCAGTTTTCCGCCACGATTCGAATCCGGTGGCTTGACCGAGTTGAACGGCTTTCCCGTCACCCGGAAAAACATGTCACGGACGCGCTCCGGATCGGCTTGCCGCATTTGCCGGCTCTCGAAGGAGGTGAATAAAATGGTCCATCCGCCCAGCATCCAACCGGAAATGTCGGTGCTGATGAAACTGCGGCGATTGCCTTCGTAGCAGGCGCTCAACAGGGTGCGCTCCGAATGGAAAGTCCGCAGGCGTGCGATGGCGGATTCCGATCCTTCCCCTTCGTCCACCGCTTGGCGGAGATGGCTCCGGGTCCAGATGCCGGGTCCTTCCAACATGATGATGGCCAGCAGCGCCGCCACCACGCCGACTCGCCAGCCGGTCTTGTAAAGCGGCGGCGCGGCTGTCTGCGAACGCGTCGCACTGCCGATGCGCCAAGTGACATAGGCGGTGAAAATCGGCGTCAGTGACAACAGACCCATGCCGAAAAAAATCAGCGCGATCGCTGATAGATGAATCAAGGGCAGGAACAACAGTCCGTAAAATGCCGCCACCAGCAGCGCGAAACCCGCCGCCACTCCCGCGGCCCGGGAACGCCCATCGAGAACACCACGCAGCAGGCAGAAGTTCACCGCCGGAACCGCCGCGACCAGCGCCACATGCCACCAGGTCGGGACCGGATCGAAAAACACCGACCCGCAGAACGAACTGAGAACTTCAAACACCAGAATCAGGGCCGGCATCACCACGCCGAAGGTCCAGGCCATGAACCGTGAAAAACCACCGCCCCTGACGGGCTGGGACGGTGGCGATTCCAAGCGTGTTTGATATCCCACGTCCAGCCGGCCGAGGATGTTTTCCAGTTTCATCAGGCTGATGTTTTCCCCCTCCGAGCGCTCGACCTCCTCGTGAATGTGACTTCTCAAGTCCCCCTTGAGTTCCTCCGCCTCAGCGCCTGTGAGACCCTCGCGCGCCACCCGCTCACGCAGGTATTCCGTCAAACGCCGCTCTGCCTGTGTCGTCCAGTGTTTCATGATGGGAAGTTGATTGAATCAAGGTGTTGAAGTCCTTTGATCGTTGGATGATGACCCGGTGAAATCGCCGCTTGTGCCCAGCGAGGTGACTCCCCGCGTCATCTCGGCGAAATACAGCTCCATCTCCTCCGCCAGCGCCCGGCCCGCGGGTGTCGCCGCATAGTATTTCCGGGCCGGTCCCTCGCGCGATTCCTCCAAGCGCGTGGTCACCAAACCCTGGCGTTTCAAGCGCGCCAGCAGCGGATAAATCGATCCCTCCGAGACCCCCACGCCGGGCACCGCCACCAGCGCCTTCACCAAGGCATAACCATACCATTCACGCATCGAGAGCGCCCTGAGAATGCAGAAATCCAGCACGCCCTTGCGCATCTGCACCGTCCAGTTCTCAAACCGTTCGGCGGATGACTCCGCATGATTTTCCGGCTCGCTCATTCGATGCCATGTATCTTGCATGGCAAGGTATATGGCAAGGCATTTTTCACATTATTTGGATTCTCCCCGTGAGGTCACGTCGGAGAGGAGTTTTTCATCGTCCGTGAGCCCGGAAGGCCGCTTTCCGGCGGCCCGTGGAGGGCCAGCGAGCCGTTCTAACAAAACCGCACCATGTCCTTGATGAACTGGCCCCACAGGAAGAGCAGGCCGCGCGGCGAGTATTGGAAGTGGCCGTCGCCGGTGAAGCGAATGATGCCTGCCGACTGGTTATGCTCCAGTTGGAGGCGCATTTCCTCCTCGATGGATTCGACGATCTTGTCCGGGTCCGGAACCATGAGTTCCTCGGTGGGCACGCGGGAGCGTTCCAGATAGGCGCGGTGGTCGCGCAGGATTTGGTGGAAGCAGTTGCGGCCGCAGGGGACGTGGTTCCAGAACACGCCGGGCGCGATGCGCAGTGTGGGTGCGAACGGGAAATTGGTGGTGCGCCACAGTCGGCCGTCGCGGCCGTGGGATGTGATGGAAATGAAGGCGAAGGCCACATCGCTCTGTTCGCACAGGCAGACCGCCGCCACCGCCCGTTCCTCGGGATGCCAGAACAAGCGGAAGAACTGATGCATCCCGTCCCATTCCCAGCCGCAATCTGAAACATGCTCGAAGCCCGCCTCGTCCATCGCCGCGGCGGCTTCCGTGGCATTCGGGAAAAACGACGGGTTCGGCAGCTTGCGGTGTGTGAGACGGTTCTTCAGCGGCAAGCGCATCCTGCGGATTCTCGTCAGCAACTCGATCCACGGCAGGAACAACCACACCAGCACTCCGAAAAATCCCGCGCACAGGCTGCCGGAGATGAAATAAAAGAAACAGAAACTGGCTCCCAGAAAAGCGAGTGCGCCAAGTTTCCGCGGCAACATGCTGCGGGCACTGCGCAGCCCCAAGGCTAGAACGATCAAGCCGACGACGATCAGAGTTTCACGCATGTTGTGGATGGCAACCGGAGGAGTGGTTCCGTGGCAACGGGCACCACGAACGAGTCACACGGTTCCGGGGTCGGCGCAAGAGCTTGTTTGCCGTTGCGGGAGATTGCCAGACATGCGCGGTCATGATATTCCCGGGCCACCCGCCGGGGGGAGCGGTGGCCCGGGACTCTCTCACGTCGGTGGCGCGCGCAGGGGGTGGGGGGGGAGGCGCGGCCGGCGTTCAAATCATCGACTCCTCCCGCTCCGGCAACGATTCGAGAATCCGGCGGATCTCATCGGCGCTGGGAGGCGCGTGGTGCTCAAACCACCGAGAAGCGGGAAACTCGCTGGAGGGTTCCGCCAGAGTGACCACCTCGTCGGCTTCCAGCCGCATGTCGCAGGCGCTGTGATGACAGGCCGCGGGCAGCGCCACCACCACATGCTCCGCATGCTGGCGGCGCAGCAGGTGGATCGCATCGCGGATCACCGCGCATTCCGTCGTGCCGTCATCCACCAGGATCACGTTGCGGTCCGCCACTTCCAACGACGGCCGCCGTGGCCGGTAGGTGCGCTCGCGGCGGGCGAGACGGATCGATTTGGACAAGACCGCGCCGCGCACTTCTTCCTCGGTGAGGTGCAGGCGATCGATCATCGCGTAGTTGAGGACCCGCACGCCATCGCTGGTGAGCGCGCCGAGCGGAGTCTTCCCGCAGCCCGGAAGGGTGATGCGGGAAACCAGCAGCACATCGAAGGGAAGGCGCAGGATGCGGGCGATTTCCACACCCACGGCCACACCGCCTTTGGGCAGGCCCAGCACCACCGTGTCCGGTGAGGAAAAATGATCGCCAAGCCGCTTGGCGAGGGCGTGCCCCGCATCCTCGCGGGTGCCGAATTTCTTGAATGAAGGGACATGAGTGTTCATCGGGGATAGGTGTCAGGGATTTGGAAAAAGGGGGAGATTTGCCGGGAAAATGGACTGTGCATGCCTGTGGGGGCGGCGGACCCGGGAGCAGGGTGCGCGGGGGTAGCACTATGCCAGCATAGAACCCGCTGGCATCTTGCCTATCCGGCGGTGTCTGGTGCGGACGTACGCGATTCCAGAAAAGGGCCGTACGCGAATTCGCTCGAATGGCGGTTTCCGGGCAAAAAAAGAAAGCGGCCTCATCGGCTTCCCCGGGAAAAACCCAAAAACCCAGAGGGACGCTCAATCAGGCCGCTTTTGTCTTGCGACGCGCGGAAGCTATTCACGAAGGCCCCGCTGTCAATCAGGATTTCGCATTTTTTTTTCGTCCCGTCGCAGGCGGGTTTGCACGTCCGCGGTCCGTTTCAGCTTCCTACTTGCCAGTAGGGCGGAATGCGCCAATCTGCGGCAGCAAATCCATGAATCGAGTATTGATCATCGGCGCGGGAGGCGTCGGAAATGTGGTGGCACACAAGTGCGCGATGGTGCCGGACGTGTTCGGAGAAATCACCTTGGCATCCCGGACAGTGTCGAAGTGCGAGGCGATCGCCGCCGACGTCAAGCGGCGGACCGGCCGCGAGATCGCGACCGCGCGGGTGGACGCGGACAACCCGGCGGAAACCGCGGCGTTGATCCGTTCCACGGGCGCGAAGCTGGTCATCAACGTGGCGCTTCCCTATCAGGATCTCACGATCATGGACGCATGCCTCGAAGCGGGCTGCGACTATCTCGACACCGCGAACTACGAGCCGCGCGACGTGGCGAAGTTCGAGTATTCATGGCAATGGGCCTATCAGCAACGCTTCGCGAAAGCCGGGCTCACCGCCTTGCTCGGCAGCGGCTTCGATCCGGGCGTGACCAATGTGTTCACCGCATGGGCGCTCAAGCACCACTTCGATGAAATCCACACGCTCGACATCATCGATGTGAACGGCGGCGATCACGGCCAGGCCTTCGCCACGAATTTCAATCCCGAGATCAACATCCGCGAAGTCACCGCCCCGTGCCGCCACTTCGAGGACGGGACCTTCGTGGAAACCCCCGCGATGTCCGCGCACCAGTCGTTCGAATGCCCGGACGGCGTGGGCACTTATGAAATCTACCGCATGTATCACGAGGAGTTGGAATCGCTCGTGAAGCACATCCCGACAATCCGCCGCGCGCGGTTCTGGATGTCGTTTTCGCCGAACTATCTCAAACACCTCGAAGTGCTCGGCAACGTGGGCATGACGCGCATCGACCCGGTGATATACAACGGCGTGGAAATCATTCCGCTGCAATTCCTCAAGGCGGTGCTGCCGGATCCCGGCGACCTCGGCAAGACCACCCGCGGGCGCACCTGCATCGGCAACGTGATCACCGGCGTGAAAAACGGCGCGCCGAAGGCGGTGTATGTTTATAACATCTGCGACCACGAGGCCTGCTTTGCCGAAGTGGGCTCGCAGGCGATTTCCTACACCACCGGCGTGCCGGCGATGATCGGAGCCAAACAGATCCTCGAAGGCGGCTGGCGCAAGCCCGGTGTCTGGAACATGGAACAACACGATCCCGACGGCTTTATGGCCGACCTCAACGCGCACGGACTGCCATGGCAATGCGTGGAACTCGACGCCGCACAGGCCGAAGCCCTGCGGGTCGTCTGAGAGCCCGATGATTTTCCCTTCCCTCGGAACCCAACCCACATGATCGAGACCACGGAAAGCCTGATCCTCCATCTGGAAAAACACCGGCCGGCCGGCGGTGCGCCGCTGTGTGCGGTGGACACCGAGGCGAACAGCCTGCACCGCTACCGCGAGGCGCTGTGCCTGGTGCAGTTCGCCGCGGGCGGAGAGTCGGTGCTGATCGATCCGCTGGCCATCAAGGATCTCTCGCCTCTCGGCGCATATCTCACGGAGGCGACGGTGTGGATGCACGGCGCGGACTACGACATGACGATGTTCAAGCGCGAGTTCGGTCAACTGCCGGCGGTGGTTTACGACACGCAGATCGGCGCGCGGCTGCTCGGCGTGCGGCGCTTCGGCCTCGGCGATCTCGTCAGCGTTTACTTCGGCGTGGAGCTTTCCAAGTCCTCGCAAAAGGCGGACTGGGGCAAGCGCCCGCTCTCGCCCAAGATGATCGAATACGCGCTCAACGACGTGGATTACCTGCTCGAGATGGGCGGGATCATCAGCGACAAGCTGCGCGAAATGGAGCGCTGGGACTGGTTTGTGGAAAGCTGCGAGAGCGCTCGCCAGAAGGTGCTGGAACGCGATGAAACGAAGGAGGAAATGTGGCGCGTCCGCGGCTCCGGCAAGCTCGACCGCCGCGGGCTCGCCTGCCTGCGCGCGCTGTGGGAATGGCGCGACGCCGAAGCAAAGGCGTGGGACCGGCCTTCCTTCATGGTGCTGCCGAACCGTGAACTGCTCGAGTGGTGCAACGACCTGGTCTCCGGCAAGTCGATTTCCCTGCCCCGGCATTTCCGTCAGGACCGGGTGAAGCGTTTCCGCACCGCGGTGGCCGCGCTGGAAGCCCTGCCGCCGGAAGAGTGGCCGGAACGCAACATCGTCAAGCGCCGGAAGCGCGACCGCAACTTCGAGCGCCGCGTCGAGGAGCTACTCAAGCGCCGCGACCAAGCCGCGAGGAAACTCGATATCGAGGGCTCGCTCATCGCTCCACGCGCGGCACTGGAATCGCTGGCCGCCGGCGAGGCGGAGGTGGAGGAATTGCTCATGCGCTGGCAGCGCGAGTGCCTGGGCATCGATGGTTGAATGCCGGAGCATTCGTGGAAATTCAACGCTCCAGCAGAACCTCGTCGCCAAGCACCACGAGCTCGACACTGCCTTTCAGGGTCTGGTCGAGGAACGGCGTGTTCTGCGATTTGGACTTCATGAAGTCCTTGGTGAAGGTGGTTTCCTTTTCCGGATCGAACAGGATCAGGTCGGCGGCCTGGCTGGGTTCGATGGCGGCGGCAGGCAGCCCCATGAACCGGCGGGGTTCGGCACTGTAGCGTTTGACGACGAGGTCCCAGCCGAATTTCCCGGTGGCGACGAAGTGGTGGTGGAGTGAAACGAGCGCGGTATCGAGGCCGGTGATGCCGTTGGGCGCGCTGACGAAGTCTTGGGATTTCTCGAACGGCGTGTGCGGCGCGTGGTCGGTGCCGATGAGGTCGAAGGTGCCGTCGAGCAATCCTTCTAACAACCCCTCGTTGTCCGCCCTGGTGCGCAGTGGAGGGTTCATTTTGTAATGGGTGTCGAAGTCGCCGATGTCCTCGTCGGTGAAAAGCAGGTGGTGTGGCGCGACTTCGGCGGTGACTTTCACGTCGCCGCGTTGTTTCCACCAGCGGATGGTTTCCATGCCGAGCCTGGTGGAAACGTGCTGGATGTGGATGTGCGCGCCGGCGGCGTGGGCGAGGCGGATGTCGCGGTCGATGATGATTTCCTCGGCGCAGGCGGGCGAACCCTTGATGCCGAGGCGGTAGCTCATCGCGCCGCAGTTGAGCGCGCGCGGGCCGGCGAGTTCGGGCACCTCGCAGTGGCTGGCGAAGAACATGCCGAACTCGGTGGCGTATTGCATCGCGCGCAGCAGCACGGCCGGATCGCCGGTGGTGTCGCCGTCGTCGGTGAGCATTTTCACTCCCGCGGCGCGCAGACCGTCGATGCCGGCGAGTTCCTTGCCGTGGCGGCCCTTGGTGACACAACCGGAGGTGAAAACCGGGATGCGGGCGTCGCGTGCGGCGATTTCGAGCACTTGTTTCGCCACGGTGCCGGAGTCGATGGCCGGGTTGGTATTCGGCATCATGACCACGCCGGTGACACCGCCGTTGATGGCCGCCTCGGAGCCGCTGGCGATGGTTTCCTTGTTCTCGAACCCGGGTTCGCGGAAGTGCACATGGGCGTCGAACATGCCGGGCATGGCGATGCGGCCCGCGGCGTCGATCACGCGCGCGCCCTCGGGGGCGGCGAGGTTTCCGCCTACCTGGCGGATGGTGCCGTTCTCGATGAGGATGTCGGCGGAAGTCAGCTCGGGCGAGTGTTCGGTGGCGATGCGCGCGTTTCGGATGAGGAGCATGGCGTGTGTTGCGGGCGATACTGGCCGCACGGCGGGAAAAGACAAGAGCGCGGGAAAAAACCGGCCAGCTTGGGGTTGCGTTCCGGGCGGCAGCGGCTATCAAGCGGCGCGATGAAACTTTTCTCCCTGCTGCTGCTGGCCGTTTTCCTGCTCGGCGTTTCCTGCGAGCGTCATGAATTCGAGGGGCCGGACGGTACCAGGCAACTGCACGAACACCACGGTCACGGCGACGCACATCACGGTGATGACGCCGGCGGACACTGAGTAAAGACCGCGCCGAGCTGGGCGCTTAGCGCTCCCGGCGGCGGTAGCTGAGGAAACACTCGCCGGACTCGGGCCGCGGCTCGCAGTGCGTGATTTCAAACCCCACCGAGAGGGGCAGGAAATCCCCGGGCAATCCGGTGGCCGTCGGCGCGTCATGTCCGCCGAACAACGTGTGGCCGGCCAATGTGACGTGGAATTCATCGATCGCATCCAGTTCCGCCAATGAGCGGATCAGCCCGCCGCCGCCTTCGCAGTGGAGGCGTTCCACGCCGTGTTGTTCCGCAAGGGTTGTTAGAAATTCCGCCAGAGTGGCGTGATGCACCGTGCCGCATGGCGGATCGCAATCCGGATTTTCCGTGACCAGCAGGTGGATTTCCCCGCCCAGCGAGTGAAACAGGGGATGCCCGGAGTCGAAAATTCCACGCCGTGAAACCACGCAACGCAGCGGTTGGACTTTCTGCTCGGGGACTTTCATCGTCATGCGGTCCGCCTCAAGCGTGCCGCGCCCCACCATCAGCGCGTAGGCACCGCGCCGCAGATCGATCAGCCGCGCGTGGTCCCCGCGCGAGGTCCAGCCGGACGGCAGGAGCGCGACGGAGCTGATTTTCCCATCGATGGAAACGGCCAGATTAGTGGAAATCCACGGGCGGATCACTCCGCAGGCTGGTATGGCGCGGCGATGCGGGCAAGCGCATCCTCTGCCGGGGCGTGGCCATCACCTCGCCGGACCGAAGAGAATGCAGATGGGTGCCGGGACATGGATGACGGCACCGCGCTGGTAGGTCAGTAGCCCGGTGTCGGGATCGACGGCGTGGACCGCGACGGTGTTCGAGTCGGCTCCGGCGGCGAGTAGCCACTTGCCCGTGGGATCGAGGTTGATGTTGCGGGGGAACGCGCCGCGGATCGGCTGCACCTGAATGACTTCAAGGGCACCTCCACCATCGTGGATCCGATAGACGGTCACCGAGTCGTGGCCGCGGTTGGAGGAATAAACGAACGGGCCGGCCGGGTGAACGAGGATTTCGGCGGCCGAGTTGAAGCTTTCCCGCGCCTTCGCCTCTTCGCTGAGCGCGGCGGTGGTGGTCAGGAGCTTCGCCGAGCCATTGGCTCCGTCCCATGAAAAGATCGAGACGGAGAGGCTCAATTCGTTGAGCAGATAGATGAAACGGCCATCATTCGAGAAACGCATGTGGCGGGGGCCGCCGCCGGGGACGGATGCGGCGAAGCCATGGCGGGTGATCGATGGTTTGCTGGAATCGATGGCGTAGATGACGATGCCGTCGAGCCCGAGATCGGGAATGAGCGCGAATTTTCCATCGGGCGAATAGCCACACCAATGCGGGTGTGGCGCGTCCTGCCGGTCCGCCACGACGCCTGAGCCGCCTTGATGTTCGGTCACGGTGGCAGTGCCGGGTTTGCCCTCGCGATCGAGCGGCAGGAGCGAGACCGAGCCGCCACCATACTGGGCGGTGAGCAGGAATCCGCCCGATGGATGAACGGCGAGATGCGCGGCACCTCCGTCGCCGGTGGGCTCGAAGTGGAAAAACTCCAGCGCCCCGTCGGCGGCGATGCGGTAGGCGGCCACGCCACCCACATTCTCCTGTGTGGCGACCGCGTAGAGCTTCGTGCCATCCGGATGGAGCGCGAGAAAACCGGGGGCCTTGATGCGATGGGCGAGTTCGGCAGCGGTGAGTTTGCCGGTTTCCGTATCGAAGTGCGCCCGGTAAACGCCCTCCGCGCCCGGCCCGCCGGTGCCGAAATAAACGTCGCGCGTTTCAGCGCGGACGTCGGCCGTGATCGCGATCGTGATGATGGCAAAAAATCCGGTGATGGGCTGCTTCTTCATGGGATCGGCTGGAAAAAACAACCAAGGATTATCAGCTCCGCGCGACTTCGTGAAGCAATCGATTTCAAAAAAAGCGGCCCTTGCATGCCTGCCGCCCTTTCGTCGCTGGCCGCTGCGGCACCTGGTGCAGGCGGACAGCCCGGTCTTGCCATTTCGGCCCGGGCGGTGCATGGGAGGCACCTCGCCGCCGGCGGGGACACGTCATGGATCAGGATATCGCCCTTACCCTGCTGGTCATCGGCCTCACGCTGGTCGCCTTCGTGCGTGAGTGGGCGGCACCGGACGTGCTGGCGTTGTCACTGCTCTGCCTGGTGGTGGGTCTTGGTCTGGTGCCGGCGGATAAAATGACGATGGTCTTCCAAAACGAGGCCCCGCTCACGATTGCCGCCTTGTTCGTGATCGGTGGCGCGCTGGAACGCTCCGGAGCGGTGGACCAGATCGGCCGGCTGCTGCGCGAACGCCTTTCCGGCAATACCCGCTGGGCGATTCTCGCGTTCTCTCTGGTCTCGGCGTTTTTCAGCGCGTGGATGAACAACACCGCCATCGTGGCCATCCTGCTGCCGGTGGTGCTGGGATTCGCCCGCAACAAGAACATTCCGGCCTCGCGGCTGCTGATGCCGCTGTCCTACTGCTCGATCCTAGGCGGCTGCTGCACGCTCATCGGCACCTCCACCAACCTGCTCGTCAGCGGCGCGCTGCGCGACCTCGACGTCCCGGCGCTCACCATGTTTGAACTGGCACCCGTCGGCCTTCCGATGGCTGCGGCCGGCATCGCCTATCTGGTGATTTTCGGCCCGAAACTCATCCCCGCCCGCTCGTCGATCACCGGCAGCCTGGAAATCGATTTCCGCACCACGCCGCTGCACCATATCCTGATTTCCGCGCACTCCCCGATCATCGGGAAACCGATCACCGAAACCCCGCTCGGCAACCGCGACGCCGGCATCCACATCATGGAAGTGCGCCGCCAGGGCACCCGCGTGATGAAACCGCTGCCGGAAATCGTCGTGGAAAAAAACGACCGCTTCCTGGTCGCGCTGCACCGCCGCCGCGGCGGCAGCACCAAGGCGGAGGAACTGCTGGCCAGCATCGGTGCCGAGGAACTCTCCACCGTCGATGGCATCGTTTCCGAACTCGTCGTGCGCGACGAGTCGTCGCTCATCGGCCAGACGCTGGCCAAGGCGGATTTCCGCCAGCGCTACAACTGCGTGGTGCTCGCCGTGCACCGCAACGGCGTCAACATCACCGCCAGCATCGCCGGGCTGCCGCTCGAAATCGGCGACACCCTGCTCGTCATCACCGCCCGCAACAACCTCGACTCCCTGCAGTCCACCCGCGACTTCGTGATGACCGACACGGCCGACGAGCCGACACCCGAAATCGCCCGTCACCATCGCCCGCTGCACGTCACGCTGTCATGGGCGGCGCTGGTCGCAGTGGTGCTCACCGCCACGCTCACCGATTTCATCCATCGCATGAATCCGGACTTCCCGAAAGTCCCGATTCATTACGCCGCGATGGTCGGTGCGCTGGCACTCCTGTGGCTGCGCGTGATGACCCCGCGCGAGGCCTATGCCAGCATCGATTGGCAGGTGCTGTTGATGCTCTACGGCCTGCTCGGCCTCGGCATGGCCATGCAGTTCACCGGCACCGCCGTGTGGTTGGCGCAGGGACTGGTAGGCATCACGGAAAACTTCATCCCGCGCGAGCACCTGCCGATCGTGATGTTGTGGCTCATTTTCCTGCTCACCCTCGGATTGACCGAAATGCTCTCCAACAACGCCACCGCCGTGATGATGATTCCCATCGGTGTGACGCTGGCATTGGAACTCGGCGTCAATCCCCGGCCCTACATCATCGGTATCACCATCGCCGCCTCCTGCGCCTTCGCCATGCCGATGGGCTATCAGACTCACCTGATGGTCTATGGTCCCGGCGGCTACAAGTTCACAGACTTCCTCCGCGTGGGCATCCCGCTCAACATCATCTGCTGGGTCACTGCCTGCACGATGATCCCGTGGATCTGGCCGCTTTAACCTGAACATGCGCCTCTGCGGAAATCCTTCGGCGGTCGTTTGCTTTTGCAAGTTTGTTGCGGGGTTGTTCCACCCCCGGGCGGAGTGCAAGAAGGAGTGGATCACGGCGGCAAGCGCGAGCAGCGCCAGGCGGGATTGGTGTTCGATCCTTGCGGCTCAACTCTCCGTTTATGGAAACAGTCCGTGATGGAGTCCCATTTGGTCCGCAGCAGCCGCGATTTGCCTGAGGCGTGATTCGAAAACGGCATCCGTCGGCTTCGAGCCTACGGGCAACCACACATTCAGCCAGCGTCGCATGGTAATCTCGAGTCCGTCTTTGTTGGTGATGTTGACGGCAAGTTTCCCACCGTCGTCACGCTTCGCATCTTCAGGTGGTGTGGCTAACGCCTTGAGCAGCGTTTGGAAGGGGACGAGCTTTCCATCGAGGTGGAACTCCCCGTGTTCATTCATGCGAAGCCTGACTACTTCGTCTTTGAAAAGCTCGTATCGCAACGATTCGACGCTCATTCCGGATTCCCCATCGAGCAGCACGGCGACGCGATTTCGTGACATTGCGATGACGTATTCTTCCTCGATGCCACATGAGCAGTCGTTGGATGTCACGGGAAAGATAAGGTTGAAACGCTTCGGGCACTGCGGCGACTTCGCGCGGACTTCCCGCCATTGCTCCGGCGTGAGGGTGAGAGTGCCGAGCGTCTGGGTTTCCTCGATTTGTTCCGCCGTGAGCGCGACGACGGTGTGCGCGGTGGTGATTTTTCCGGTTTCGTGATCCACCGGAATGCCCTCGGCGAGAGTGAGTGTGGCTGTGGCCAACAGTGATACGGTGAGGAGTGTGATTGGTTTCATTGGTATTATTGGTATTATTGGTTTGGTTTGGTTTGATTTGGTTTTTGATTTGAGGCTCATACCCGGCTCGCAATCACCGGATTGCCATGAGGCGGAGCGGAGTGTGGCCACCCGTCAATTTACCTTGTACTCGGCGCGGACGATGGTGATGATGTCCTTCTCGTAGGATGTGGTGTCGTTGTTGCCCTCACTGGAGGTCTCGGTGGAGTTGGCCGGGTTGATATTGATGATTCCCATGGAGGAATACACGAGCGGCCCGATGTCGGTATTGCCGGCCGAGCGCAGGATGTTCTCCGCACGGCTGCGGGCGTCCTTGGCGGCCTCCGCCAGCATCTCCAGTTTCAGTTCACCGAGGCGCGTGTAGTAATAGTTCGGCGGATGGGAAGTTACGAAAACGTCCTGCTCCAGCAGCGAGGTGATCTCGCGCGAGGCCTTCTCGATCTGCGGCACGTTCTGAGAACTCACGGATACCACTTGAAAGGCGCGGAAGCCGACCGACTTGCGGGTTTCCGTCCGCAGGGGCACGTTGGTGCCGGGAAGCACCTTCTCCTCGCGCACAATCTCGAACTCCTCGGTGATGCTGGCGGATTGCGTTTTGATGTCGTCCGGCTTGATGCCCTGGGCTTTCAGGAACTCCACCACCTTTCCGGTGCCGCCCTTGAGCGAGAGATAGGCGGCGGTGCGGTCGTTTCCCTTGCCTTCGATGATCGCCGACCACTGGATGAGGTCGGAGACGATTCGCTTCTTGGCGGAGCCGGTGATGCGGATGTTGTTTTTATCCGGTTGTTTCCTCACGTCCCGCCAGGTGCTGGCGGCGATGTAGGTGGAGCCCGCCAAGCCCAGCGCGAGGGCCAGGGCGGCAAGGGGTGGCAGGCTGATGCTGCGGACGGTGCGTTGCGAACAGTTGTCGTTGCTCATGGTTGGATCGGTAGTGGGGAATTGGCGACGGATGAAATGTGTCACCCGTCAGCCAGTAGATGCGGAATTCCTCCGTTAAAAGGATCAGGGAAGTTTTCCACCGTGTTCTTACGGCGGCTTGACAGGCATGCGACGAGGTGGGACTGTCCCACGATGAAATTGATTGCCGACCAGAAGCGCCGGGTGGTTTTACCCAAACCGGCCGAGCCCGGCGACGTGTTCGAAGTGATCGAATCGGGTGACCGGCTGGTGCTGGTCAAATTGGTCCGACCCAAGGCCGTCCGCCCGCCGGTTGCTCCAGTCCCGGCAGATCCTCGATTGTTCAAAGGGATCGATCTCGACGAACCTGCTTTCGCGCCAATCTCCGATGAAAGTCCTGCTTGATACCGGTGTCTGGTTCCGCCGTTACCATCGGCTTCCCCTGAGGCCATCCCTGGTCAAATTCCTCGAAACGGAAGTGACCGAGTTCCATCTGTGCCCCTTGAGCGTGGCGGAGATCGCATTCAAGTGGCAACGCGGACGCCTGCCGGGAATTCCCGATCCTGCGTCGTGGATTGATCACTCTTTGGAGAATTACATCCTGGACCATGCCTCGCCGACGGCTGCCCTACAAGCCGGGCTTTGGGACTGGAACCACGGTGATCTGGTGGATCGGCTGCTGGCTGCGCTTGCTGCGGAATCAGGGTTGGTCCTGATCCACACCGACCGGATTCTGAAAAGTCTCGGGGGTTTTCCCCAGCGTTATTTTCCCAACACGGCGGCGGAAGCATAGTCGAAACAAGGATTCTCAAGGAAGTCTGGATCAACCGTCTCACTTCGGAAACAGTTCGTGCCGGATCCCGATTCGGTCGGCGGCGGCGGCGAGTTGTTTGAGACGGAAATGGAAGACGGCATCCGTCGGTTTCGCACCTTCGGGCAAAGTCACTTTCAGCCAGCGTGGCAGGTTTTTCTCTTGGGGATCATTGTCAGGCGGTGCGGCGAAGGCTTTGAGCAAGGAGGGGAATGGAATCAGTTTTCCATCGAAGTAAAACTCGCCGCGTTCGTTGGCGCTCAGGGAAGTGATGCGGTTTTCGAAAAGTCCGGTGCGCACCCATTCGACGGCCGCATCGGTGTCTTTGGATTCCATCACCAACTTTTCCAGCCGCGAGTTTGCCAGTTGAAGCCTCTCGATTTCCTCCGCGTAGCGTTCCTGGTTCGCCACTTCGCTTTTCACCTGGTCCAGCAGGGCCTGGTTTTCTTTCCGGAGCGCTTCGAACTCCGCGGGAAGCTGCGCTTCGTTCGTGCTCATCCTGCTGATCTCGCCGAGCATCCTCTGGTTCGATTCAAGCAAGCCGGCCAGACGCTCCTTGTGATCGACGAGTGCGAGTTTCTGCCGATCCAGCTCCTCGTTTTTTCCTATTAACTCCTCCTTGGCGTAGAGCGCCCGCTTCATGCCGATCGTGGTTCCCACCGCCCCTAACAGCAGCGCCAGCAGAAGTGCCGCACTTGCGAAAACCGGCCCGCGATGGCGGCGGGTGAAGCGCAACATGAGATAAGTCATGCTCGGCGGGCGGGCCTCGACCGGCTTGTGCTGGAGAAAGCGGAACAAATCCTCCGCCATCGCTCCGGCGGACTCGTAGCGGCGGCCGAGATCTTTTTCGAGTGCCTTCAGCACGATCCAGTCGAGGTCGCCACGCAAGGCGCGGGGCGGGATTTCCGAATGGGAATGGCCCGATGCGCCGGGTTTTGCATGTGACTCGGCGAGCCTGGTGCTCGGCTTCGGCGGCGTGACCTCGCGGATTAGGCGCTGCATCTCGGCATAGGCCGCGCTTCGAAGCTGATCGCCGTCCAGTGGCGTCGTCCCCGTCAGCAGTTCATACAGGATCACCCCCAGCGAATAGATGTCGCTGCGGGTGTCCACATCCAGCGCGTGGTGTTCCGCCTGCTCCGGGCTCATGTATTGCGGCGTCCCGATCATCCGACCGAACTGCGTGAAGATCGTTTTCCCGGTGAGTTCCATCCCGATCGCCTTCGCGATTCCGAAATCGATCACCTTCACCATCGGTTTCTGATCGTGGGGCGAGACCAGGATGTTGGACGGTTTGAGGTCGCGGTGGATGATGCCTTTCTGGTGCGCGTGCTGCACGGCCGCGCAAACATCGGTGAAAAGCTCCAGCCGTTCCCCGATATCGAGGTTTTTCCCGGCGCAGTATTTCGTGATCGGCACTCCCTCGACCAGTTCCATCACGAAGTAGGGACGCCCGCCTTCCGTGGTCCCCGCATCATGCACCTTTGCGATGTGCGGGTGGTCCATCAACGCGAGTGCCTGCCGCTCCGCCTCGAAGCGAGCGATGATTTCCTTGGAGTCCATTCCCGGCTTGATCACCTTGAGCGCCACCTGACGTTTCACCGGCTGGCTTTGTTCCGCCAGAAAGACCGTGCCGAAACCGCCCTCGCCGATCTGCCGGATCAGTTTGTAGCGCCCGATCATGTCGCCTTCCCGCTCACTGGGTGCTTCCCGCCAGAGCGGATCGGCCAAGAGGGACATGAACGTCTCGTCCGCAAAGTGAGCGGCGATGAGCGACTCGACCTCCTCGCGCAAATCCTGATCACCTCCGCACGACTCGTCGAGATAAGCGGCGCGTTCCTGCGGGCCCGGGATTTCCAAGGCCGCATGCAGAATGATTTCCGGGGTGGGTTGATTGGGCATGGCGGGTGGATCGACTATGCGAAAAAACACCGGCGAAGGGATCAAATAAATCCGGTCTCCTCCATGGAAACGGAAATGCCGGATGCCTCATCAACCGTCCCGTTTCAGTTCCCGGAACAACCAGGCCCGCGCGAAAATCCAGTCGCGCTTCGCAGTGGGCGTCGAAATCCCGAGGGCCTCGGCGGCTTCCTCGATCGTCATTCCCACGAAATAGCGCAATTTGACCACCTCGGCCTTGCGAGGTTCGATCCGGGCGAAGCGATCGAGTATTTCGTTGATGGCAATAATCTCATCATCTTGCGCGGAAGGAACGGAGATGATGTCTTCCACCAACTCCGTCCGCTGCAATTCGCCCCCATGCCGCGCGGCTTTCCGATACCTTGCCCGGTCGATCAGAATGCGGCGCATCGCCTCGGCTGCCGCGCAGAAAAAGTGCTTCCGCCCCTGCCACTGCTGTTCCCCGGGCGAGAGCTTCAAGTAAGCTTCATGCACCAAGGCGGTCGCCTGCAGGGTATGCGCCGCCGCTTCCTGCCCCAGGCGCCAGGCCGCCAATTTGCGCAACTCACCATAGACCAGCGGAATCAGATCCTCCGCCGCTTGCTTGTCGCCCTCGGATGCCGCGTTGAGGATGCGGGTCACGTTTTCACTACAGCCATCCATTGCACATTGATCCGTTCAGGAAATCATTCAAACCGTGATGTCCACCGTGAGGTCGCCGCCGAGGCTCTCGATGGCGGCGGTGAGCACGGAAGCCTCCGCATTTTCCGGAAGGGAAACCATTCCTTTCGCCCGGAACATCGCGTGGCCGCTCATCGGCGCGCTTTCGAGTCCGGTGGTTAGTTCCTCGACGTTGCCGCCCGCGCCGGCGATGGCAGCGCTCAACTCGCGCACGATGCCCGGCCGGTCGTGGCCCAGGATCTCGACGGCCAGCGTCTTGCGAGGCGGCGCTTCCACCGCCTCCTCGCGCACCGCCTGCACCGTGAGGCCGGGGATGCCCGGGTCGTGCAACTCGTGCAGCAAGGCATCCACCGAAGTCGCCGGGCACTCGATGCGCACGATCCCGGCGAACTGTCCCGCGAGCCGCGCCATCCGGCTGTCCAGCCAGTTGCCACCGTGAAGCGCCACGGTATCGGCCAACGAACGCACCAGGCCCGGCCGGTCCGCGCCGAGCACCGTCATGATCAGATAGGTTTGCATGACGCAATCAAAGCAGAGCGTGCCGTGACTGCCAAAACGAAACTTCGAAAACCCGGCTGGTTAACGGGTGCCATTCCGAACCGCCTCCAGTTCCTCCCAGCGTTCGTAAAGCCGGGTGACCTCGTTTTTCGCCGCGTCCAGATTTTCCACCAGCGCGGGAATCCCGGTGTAGTTCGCCGCTTGGAATTCCGGGTCGTTGAGCCGCAGTTCCAGCATTTCCACCTCCTGTTCGGCGGCGAGGATGGCGCTCTCGATTCCCTCCAATTCGTTGCGCTCCTTGAGCGTGAGCTTGCGCGATTTGGCGGGCGCGGTCGTCCTGCGGTGGCTTTCCGCCTCACGAGCCGCCGCGCTGGCCCGGGCGCGCTCCGCCGCCTCGCGGGCATGGCGCTTTTCGAGATAATAGGAATAGTTTCCGGGCTGGACGATCACGCCGTTGTCCTCGAAGGCGATGATCTGGTCGCAGATGCGGTCGAGGAAATAGCGGTCGTGGGAAACGCAGATCACCGAGCCCTCGAAATCCGCCAGCGCTTCCTCCAACATGCGCAGTGAAGGCAAATCGAGGTCGTTGGTCGGCTCGTCGAGAACGATCAGGTTGCCGCCGTTCTTCAACACCTTGGCGAGCATCAGCCGTGCCCGTTCGCCACCTGATAAAAGATCGACGCGTTCGTTGATGCGTTGGTCGCTGAAGAGGAAGCGCCGGAGGTACCCGCGCGCGCCAAGCGTCTTGTCGCCGAACATCAGCTTTTCGTTGCCGTCGGAAACCTCATCGAGCAGCGAGCCCGTGCCATCGAGCTGCATGCGCGTCTGGTCGATATAGTTCACCTTCACGCGCTTGCCGATCACCGCGCTGCCTTCGGACGGCTGGATTTGTCCCAGACATAACTTCAGCATGGTGGTCTTGCCGACGCCATTCCTGCCGACGATGCCGGTGCACTGGCCGGGGCGCAGCGTGAGCGTGAGATGGCGGAATAACCACCGCGGATGTGCGGCCGTGCCGACGTTCACGCCGGCGTTTTCCAGTTCGACCACGATGTCCCCCAACTGCGGCGGCGGCGGGATGAGCAGATCCATTTCCCGCTCCTCGGGCGGCGCTTCCATGCCCTCGATTTCATAAAACTTGTCCATGCGGTGACGCGACTTGGTGCCACGCGCCTTCACGCCGGAGCGAACCCACTCCAGCTCCTCGCGCAGGAACCGCTGTCGTCGGCGCTCGGTTTGTTCCGCGATCTGTTTCCTGACAGCCTTCGCCTCCAGAAACGCGGTGTAGTTTCCCGGATGGGAAAACGCGCGCCCTTCATCGATCTCGATGATGCGCGTGGCGATCACATCGAGGAAATAGCGGTCGTGCGTGACGAAGATCGCCGCGCCGGGAAAACTACGAAGATAATCCTCCAGCCACGAGATCGATTCGGCGTCGAGGTGGTTGGTCGGCTCGTCTAACAGAAGCAGGTCCGGCTGGCAGGCCAGCGCGCGGCACAGCGCCACCCGGCGTTTTTCCCCGCCGGAAAGCGGCGCGACGGGCGCATCGAGCGGCGGCGCGCCCAGCGCGGTGGCGGCGGCCTTGATGCGGGATTCGAGGTTCCAGCCGTCGGCGTGGTCGATCAGATGCAATAACTCCTCGAGTTCCGATTCGGTGCCGTCGCCGGACTCGTATCGCCGCACCGCTTCGACGAGATCCGCGGCCCCGGCGGCGATGTTTTCGCCCACGCTGAGTTCCTCATCGAGTTCGAATTCCTGCGGCAGGTAACCGACCCGCAGCGCGCGACGGACGGCGATCTCACCGGAATCCGCCGCGCTCTGGCCGCTGAGGATTTTCAACAGCGAGGTTTTGCCACAGCCATTGCGGCCCACCATGCCGACCTTTTCGCCCGCACTGATCGCCAGCGTCACACCATCCAGCAACGTCTGATAACCATAAGTCAGACGGATTTCATTGGCGGAGAGCAGGGCGGACATGATCGGCTCAATCCACCATTTCGCCGTAGAGCGTGAAACCGGTGGATTCTGTTATATGCAAATCCAAAAGCCGTCCGGTGAGCCGCGCGGGGTCGCCGCCGAGGATGACGATCTTGTTGTGCGGCGTGCGACCGGAAAGGCGGGCGGCGTTGGTCTTGGACGGCCCTTCGCAAAGCACCTGCTGGCGGGTGCCGACGAGCGCGGCGTTTTTCGAAATGGCGATGCGGTTCACCACGTCGAGCAAGCGCTGGTTGCGGCTTTCCTTTTCAGACTCGGGCAACTGACCGTCCATTTCCGCGGCGGGCGTGTTGCGGCGCTTCGAGTAGCGGAAGACGAAGGCGTTGTCGAATTGCAGCCGCTCGACGGTGTCGATGGTCGCCTGGAAATCCTCATCCGTCTCGCCAGGGAAACCGACGATGATGTCGGTAGTGATCGCCAGCCCCGGCCGCGCGGCTTTCATTTTCTCGCAGATCTCGACGAATTTTTCGTTCTTGTACGGCCGGCGCATCGCCTTGAGGATGCGGTCCGAGCCGCTCTGCATCGGGAAATGGATGTGCGGGCAAAGCTTCGGCAGATAAGTGAACGCGGCGACCAGGTCGTCGCGGTAGCCGATGGGATGCGGCGAGGTGAAGCGGATGCGCTCGATGCCATCGACCCCGTGCACCGCCTCCAACAACTGCACGAACGGCGACTTGTTTTCCACACGCGGAAACTCGGTGCGGCCATACAGGTTCACGATCTGACCTAACAGGGTGACTTCCTTCACCCCGTTCTCCGCGAGATGGCGGACCTCCGCGACGATGTCATCGATCGGCCGCCCGCGCTCTTTTCCTCGCGTGTCCGGCACGATGCAGAACGAGCAGCGCATGTTGCATCCCTGCATGATCGAAACGAACGCGCTGGCGCGGTATTCCTTGTGCGTGTGGTCGCGGATGGTGTTTTGCGAACCTTCCTCCTCGGCCACGTCGCAGACCGTGCCGCCGTTCAACGAATGCGACGGATCATCCATCCGCGCTTCCATGCGCCGCCGCAGGATGCCGTCCACATACTCGAAAACCTTGTGGTATTTCTGCGTGCCCACCACCACATCCACGCCGGGCACCGTCTTGAACAACTCGTCACCGCGCGACTGCGCCATGCAGCCCATGAACCCGTAAACCACATGCCGCCGCTCGCGGCCGGCGTGGATCATCGAGCCCATCTTGCCGAGCGCCTTCTGCTCCGCCTGGTCCCGCACCGAGCAGGTGTTGATCAGCACCGCGTCCGCCTCGCTTTCGCGCGGCGTGACCGTGTAGCCGCCCTCGGTGAACATGCGCGCGACCTGCTCCGAGTCGCGCTCGTTCATCTGGCAGCCGTAGGTGCGGATGTAAACTTTGGGCATGGTTTCCTGTGAGGGCGCGCAAGCTAGACGGGAAAATCCGCGGGTTCAAGGCCGTTGCGGAGACATTGATGGTTGCCGGCAGGCGCCGAATCGCTCCATCTGCAGGTTCTGTGGCGGAAGAAAGTCCGGAAACCGCGGCCATGCCATTGGCGCACCCCATTCCGCCGCCCCTGCCGGGGCTGGATCATGTTGTTGCCAGGTTCCGGTGGCTCGCGCCACCGGCGAATTTCAGCGATCCCGCCGGGATCAATAAAGCGGAGCGCTATCGGGTTGATATCCAACAGTCGGCGCAGTTAATCCCCGCCATAAGCTTCAATGATCTTACCGTCAGCAATGATGACATTGACGCCGAAGTCCCCCCACGAGTCGTCGCCTACGAATGCCAGATCGAATTGTCCTTCTAAAGCGAAATCGTCCAGACTCACCGACAAAAGCCGCCTTTTCGAAACGCCACAAGGCCAGCCGTCCAGCACTTCCACAACTTGCCTGTCAATCTCCGGCTCCAGTTTCTTGATCAGGGCGATCAAGCTAGGGAGAGGAGTTTTTCGCGGTAAGTGTTGTCGAGCAGGGCGTGGCGGCGCTTTTTGGTGAGGCTTCCCTTGAGGGCTTCATC
>JAWLDG010000029.1:0-53051 GCA_041686775.1 Luteolibacter sp.
CGCCCGCTTGATCCACCGCTCATGTGGCGTGAGCAATCTCGACTACCTTTTTCTCAAGCTCAGAGCTCAATCCCTCCAGCAAAACTGACGGAGAGCCATTTTTTCATACGGGGGGGAATGTGGGGGTGCGTGCCATGCGGCACATGGGCATCATCGCATTCCGGCGGAGTCCATCAAGCTCGGCGCATCACGCGATCGCGTGATGCGCTTCATTTCCCTGCCAGCCAGTCGCCGCCGGCGATGCGGCGGCTTTCATCCACCGGGCCGCCCCACAGCCAGACCCACGCCCGGCATGCCGGAACGTCACCTTGTGTCGAGCGGACATCCATTTTCACCCGGCGGTATTCGGGTCCCTCGTAGTCGTCCAGCGCGGCCAGCAAGTCGGCGGAGACTTGATGGATTTCACCGATGACTTCGCCGGAGGTTTCATCGGCGACCAGGCCGGGATACCAGTCGATGCGGTAGAGCCGCCCGCGCACGGCGGCGGTGGCGACAAACTCCGCTCCATGCAGCCGGTGGTGGTTCGACCCGCCGCGGCGCAGCGTGCCATAGACGAAGATCGTTTCCACGGACGCTGGCATGGCGTCTCTCAATCCCTGAGCTTGTGGCCGACCTCGTTGTCGAGCATGCGGCGGAGGTCGTCGAGACCTTCGCCGGTGTCGGCGGAAATCGGAAAGACTTCGATTTTCGGGAAACGCTGGCGGAAGGCGGCGAGGTATTCCGCCGAGCCTTCGAGGTCCATCTTGTTGGCAACGACCTTCCACGGGAAGCGGGCGAGGTCCTCGTCGTATTCCTTGATCTCGCGGCGGAGGATTTCGAGGTCGGCGAGCGGGTCGCGGCCCTCGCTGCCGGCCATGTCGAGCACGAAGAGGAGCAGGCGGCAGCGCGTGATGTGGCGCAGGAACTCGTGGCCGAGCCCGCGGTTTTCGTGCGCGCCCTCGATCAGGCCGGGGATGTCGGCGATGGTGCAGCGGCGGAAGCCGGGAAACTCGACCACGCCGACGACCGGCTGGAGCGTGGTGAACGGATAGGACGCAACTTTCGGTTTCGCGGCGGAGAGCTTGCCGATCAGGGTGGATTTGCCGGCATTCGGGAAACCGACCAGGCCGGCGTCCGCGATCCGGCGCAGTTCGAGGTAGAACACGCCGGATTCGCCGGATGTGCCGAGCGTGTGTTCGGTCGGCGCGCGGTTGGTGGCGGTGCGGAAATTCCAGTTTCCGAGCCCCGGCTCGCCACCCTTGCAGAGCACGAATTCCTGACCGTTCTCGGTGAGGTCGGCGACCGGTTCGAGGTCGATACCCTCCTCGCCGCGTTCAAGTTGTGCGGCCTCCTGCACGGTGGCGACGTTGGCGCGGTAAACCACCGTGCCGGGCGGCACCTTGCCGATGGTGCGCTTGCCGCTCTTGCCGGTCTTGCGCGTCCCGGCTCCGTTTTTCCCGTGTTCCGCGATGAGCTTGGGATCGTAGTGGTATTGGCGGAGGTTGTCGGTCGAGGGATCGACCACCAGCACCACGTCGCCGCCGGCTCCGCCGTCGCCGCCGTCCGGTCCGCCGCGCGGGACGAATTTCTCGCGCCGCCATGAAACGACGCCGTCGCCGCCGTCGCCGGCCCGGGCGAAGATCCGGATGTGATCGATGAACATGCCGCAGCCATGCCAGCCCCCCGCACCGCGGTCAACGGCAATGCTGCGTCCCGCGCCACGGCCGCGAGCCCGGGCCCCGGCTGGCCCGCGCGTCAATTGAAGAGAGGATGACTCAAAAAGCCGGCAAACGGCCGGTTCAAGGAGCGGCGGAGCATGTCCGCCGAAGCCCATGGAAAGCCAATGTCCGGTGCATCCGCTCATCTCGTTGCCAGATCATGGACATCGGCGAACCTATTTCGCCGCTCCTTGGCCCTTGACTTGACGCGCATGCCCGGCAGTGGCGCGAGCCGTTAGGCGGTGGGAAGCAAATTATGCGACACGCGCTGAACGGTGAGTGGTGGGACCGGCGGGATCAAGCTCCGATTCAACTAGAGACGTTATCGCCGGTTGCCATTCACGGCTTGTTTCTTCTTTTCTTGATGACCTTGCTCCTGCTCCTTGAGATCAAGAAGATCGCGAAGTGTTACGACCTGTGATGGTTGGCGCAATGCGATTCTATTGGAGAATCCGATCATCGAATGTTTGAGAAACGCCGTCCTACACGAAAACTCTATGAACAATGAGGGGCCAAGCGAGGTGCCATCGAATGGTCCCAGCACTGCGCCATCGGGGAAATCCATTCGATTGCGGATCGCGACACTGCCGACCGGCAGTCCATCTTCATCCTTAAGTTGCAGATGAGCCACGGTGGCATTGTCCGCGCCCATGAACTCGTTACCTGCATCAAGTTGAATGGAAATCCTGCAAACTCCTCCATCAATCCTATAGTGCACTTTCACTCCAGTGATGGTCGCAAGCTCTGCGATACCGATCGAAGATCTACGGGCTGCATCACTCAAAGCTGGAGCAGCTAAGGCAAATAGAAGAACGATCGCAGTTCGAAACGTAGTCATGACGACAGGATAGTTTAGCCCAACGTCGAAGTGCGGCACCGGCTACCGGGAGCGCCACTCCGAAACAGGATTGAAGTTTGTAATGAAGAGGGTCATTTCGACGCGGATCGGGTAGCTGGTTGTCCACCACCGCCTTGTTCGCTTTTTGGTTTTGCTTTGGAGAGGACATCGGCCAGATCATCTGCCAATTCCTCATCGGCGACGCTGAACTTACCGTCGACCGCCTTGAATACCATCAGCCTTTTGATCGGGTTATCGCCAGAATCCTCGCCAGCACGGTCGCCCTCCTTGATCTTCCCTCGTTTCCTTTCCCGGTATTCCGCCGAGACGGCAATTCCTTCCACATAGTGAATCGTCCACTCCCGGAAGATCAACGAATGCGCCGCGAACGCACGAACGCTTCGGATCTTAGCTCCGTCCGAGATCACATCAATTGCAGCTCCATCACACGCTGGTCTCCATTCAATCGTCGTCTCCACCAATATGGCTCTGGCGGTCAATGTGGTCAGGATGGCAAGCAGGAAGATCTTCATTCTTCTATTTCTTGTTGCGAACAGTCTTCATTCGCCCACTTGCATATCGCCTTGTGCGGATATGCAAGTGGGCGTTTTCGGATGACAGGAAAGCGTCGAAGTTGCTGACTGTAAATGCCGGAATCGTCGTTGGTTCGGCATGGCGATGCGGGAAATCGGTTTGTTTTCCCGGATATTCCGGGTTCCTGAAGGAGTCGGATATGCAAGCACGGCAAATCGAGACAATCAGGGAGCGTTGAAATTCCTTGGAAACGGAACGGTCCATTCTTCATCGGCGTTCGATCAGCCATGCGTGGTCGGGGCAGCGGGGGCCTTCCCCATCGAGCCGTGGTCACGCCAGCGGTTTGCGAGCGGTTTGCAGGGGGCGGTGTGAAGCGGGGGAGGCACGGCACTCCTGCCGTGCGGGTGAATGATGTGGGAATGCGCGAGACGCCCGGCGGCTTTTCATTCGCCTTCCATTCGCGCCCCACCACAGGAGTGTGGCGGGCTCCCTGCAGGCTCCGTGCGGGTCTTTTTGCTTTTGGAAATCCGGACGTGTGTTTCACTCCGCGCATGCCGATTCGTTTCGCCGTTCTGTTGACATTGCTGGCCGTGATGTGGCCGTCCGTGGGGATGTCCATGGGAAAGAAGGACGACAAGGCGTCGGTGAGTTTCCACATCGAGACGGAGGGCACGGACAATCCGAAGATGATTTTCGCGCAGGAGATGGGCGGGGTGACGCGGTATTTCCGGCGCATTCCGGAGGTTGCGATCAAGGACATGGCGGTTTACACGCCGTTTCCGAACGAGGCCGGCGATTACGGCGCGGTGTTCCGGCTGAAGCCGCGCGGGGCGAACCGGCTCTCGGCGCTCACGGCGGTCAATCAGGGTCGTTACCTGCTTGCAATGGTCAATGGCCGCGCGGTGGATGCCGTGATGGTCGATAGCCAGATCGAAGATGGCGTGCTGGTGGTTTGGAGGGGTTTGAACCTGGCCGACATCGAGTCCCTGGACGCCACACTGGCCCGTGCCGGTGAGGAGGGGAAAAAGAAACGCTGAAGAAACCAATATTCATGATTCGCCATTTGATGATTCTGGCCGCGGCCTGCGGCATGGTGCGTGGGGAAATCGACCTGCGGCTGCCGACGGAAAACCACCATCTTTTCACGGGTGAGCCGGAGCGATTCTACATGTATGTGGACCGGATTTTCGAGGGTGAGGTGAGCAAGCCGTGGGAGGGCGGTGCCTATGGGTTCACCCGCACGGCGCGTCGCATCAACGACCGGGTGATCCTCACCAAGTTCCATGAAGGCATCGACATCGCGCCGATCAACCGCGACCGCGCCGGCAACCCGCTCGATCTGGTATCGAGCATCGCCGACGGGCGGGTGGTCCACGTGAACCCGATTTCCGGCCGCAGCAACTACGGGAAATACGTGGTGGTGGAGCATGAGTGGGAAAACTCGCGGATCTACTCGCTCTACGCCCACTTGGCCGAAATCACCTGCACGCCGGGGAATCCGGTGGTGGCCGGCTCGGTGCTCGGGCGCATGGGCTACACCGGCGTGGGACTCAACCGCACGCGCGCGCACCTGCATCTCGAACTGGCGATGATGACCAGCAGCCGCTTCGACGAATGGCTGCGGCACAACGGCGGCGGCATCAACCATCACGGACTGTTCAACGGCATGAACCTGATCGGTGCGGACGTGGCGCGCTTTTTCCTGGAACACCGGAAAAATCCCGGACTGCGGTTCAGTGAGCTGGTCATGTCCACGCCGGTCTATTTCAAGGTGGCGGTGCCGGCGAACGGCGTGCCGGACTTCGTGTCGCGCCATCCGTGGATCTGCCGTGGAAACCCGGGCGGTGCCGCGTCCTGGGAAATCGCCTTCAGTGCGACCGGCCAGCCGGTTTCCTTCACGCCCTTGGAGCGCAAGGTGAACGCGCCGGTGGTCACTGCGGTGCGCCCGTCCGACATTCCGCATCACCATCTCACTCGCGGTCTGCTGAGCGGCGTGCAGAACCGCGCCTCGCTCACCCGCAACGGGAAAAAACTCGTTTCGCTGGTGGTCGACGATTTTCCCGGTGGCGGCGAGCAGGCGATGGAGCCCTCCAAGGCGAAACCGGAAAGCTGAGATATCATATATCGATTCATACACGATCATGGACCAAACATTGCAAAAACTGAACGATCTGGGCCATTCGCTGCCCGAGGTGCCCACTCCGGTGGCGGCCTATGTCAACTGCGTGCGCAGCGGTAGCCTGCTTTTCCTCTCCGGCGGCCTGCCGATCGATGGCGAGCGCAAGATCATCGGCAAGGTGCCGAGCGAGGTGTCGGTCGAGGAAGCTCGCGAGGCGGCGGCGATGATCGTGCTCAACCGGCTGGCCGTCATCCGTGAGGAGCTCGGATCGCTCGATAAGGTGCGGCGGATCGTCGCGCTGAACGGATACGTGAATTCCGATCCGGATTTTTACGGTCATCCGCAGGTGATCAACGGTGCCTCTGAATTGCTTGTCGAAATTTTCGGCGACAAGGGAAAACACTCGCGCACCGCGCTCGGTGTCGCCTCCCTGCCGCTCAATGTGGCGGTGGAGATCAACCTGGTCATTGAGATCGGCTATTGAGCGTTACCAGCCGTCCGTGGTCCACGCGGATTCCGGCGGATTCAGCCACGGGCTGCGGGGCATCTCGCGGTGGAAAATGCGCTCCATGCGGTCGAGGTAGGCGGAGAGCGGATCCTTGCGGCGGTGGGGATTGGCCTTGAGGCGTTCCTTGAGCCGCTGGTAGTCCTCGAAGGCACCGCTGGTTTCACGGGCGCGGGTGATTTCGAACCAATCGAGGTAGTCCCTGGCGCGGGTGGCGCGGGCGGTCATGACGGTGCGGGTTTCGTCGAGCGCGGCGAGGCGTTGGGGGACGGCTCCGGTTTCGTTTTTGGCGATGGAATCGAGGACGGTCTGGTATTCGGTGAGCAGCGGCCGGTAGGAGGGGAAGCAGCGGTAGCTGAGGCGCACGAGCGCGTCCTGCGCGGGGCGCACGCCGGCCTGGCGTTCCGGTTCGTCGAGCGCGGCGAGGTCCGGCCAGGCGTCGAGCGGGCGGCGGACGAAGATGCCTTCCGGGGTGCGGAAGTGGAGTTGCAGCGCCTCCTCGAGCTGGGTTTCGGTTCGCGGAATCGTGAGGATGTCGGTGAGCGGATTGAGGCCGCCCATCACGGCGAGTTGGAGCTGCCACCACTTGGCGAGGCTGGTTTCCGACAAGTTCAGATCGGGAAAATGGCGGCGCAGCAGGACCGGCATCTCGCCCTGATGGGCGGCGGCCTCGGTGAGGAATTCGCGGAATGCCTTGCGACCCTGCGGCTGTTCGAGCAGGGCCATGACCAGCGCGCCGGACGAGACTCGGAAGGCGGCGCGAGTGGCTCCGTCCATGGTAGCGAACTCCGCTTCGTCCATGCCGAAGAGATCGTCGAGCCGGAACAGGCCGCCGCGTTGGAAGAGCGCTTCGTAGAGCTGGCGGTCGCTCTGCTTGAGCCGCCATGCGGTGGCTTCACAAAGCCCGTCGGCCAGCCACGGTGGCACTTGCAGCGGGACGTCTCCGGGGTCGGTGCGCAGGGCCCGCTCGTAAAGCAGGGCGGTGGTGACGGCGCGTTGCAGGCTTTGGCGGTCGATGCCGCGGCTGAGGTGGATGTCGATTTGCAGCCGCATCACGCCCTCGACGACGAGCAGGCGCATGGCGACGGTGCGGGCGGGAAGCGGATCGCCGGGTTGGCCGTGCAGTCGGATGGCGACCGGGATTTTCCACGCGTCTTTTTCTTCGGTGAGGCGGAGCAGCTCGTCCTTGGTCTGCTCGGCAAGCATCGCCACGGTGCCGCGCAGCAGGCTGTCACGGCCGGTGACGCGGAATTGCTCCGTCCGGCTGACCACGGTGTCCGCCTCGGGGGCGGGATTTTCCGCCG
The DNA here is from genome assembly GCA_041686775.1 of Luteolibacter sp. GTDB lineage: Bacteria > Verrucomicrobiota > Verrucomicrobiia > Verrucomicrobiales > Akkermansiaceae > Luteolibacter. The sequence goes on from JAWLDG010000029.1 coordinate 6,998, forward strand.
CCGGCGGCTCCACCACTTCAACGGCGCGCGGCGCGTCCTGCGCGCGGACGGCGAGCACGAGCGGGATGACGGCGACGAGCATGCGGAAATCCATGATGTCAAAATGCCGGTGCGGGTTCCTCGGACGGACGGGGTTGCAGGATGAGGCGGTCTTTTTCGATGCGGACGACGGCCATCGATTCGATGGAGAGCTTGATTTCCTCGCGGTAAAGATCGGCGAGTTTGCCGTAGGCGGGAACGATCAGGTTGAGAAATCCCTGCGGCACCACGAGGCTGCCGAAGCGCCCGCCGCGCATCGGCTTGGGAAGGCCGGAGAGGTATTCGCCGCCATGGCGGTGAACGATCGTGCGCGGGCCGGAGGGGCTGCGGGTTTGCTCGACCATGACGAACATGGAAAGCGTGAACGGGCGTCCCATCACACGGCGTTCCATGACGATTTCCGCGACGCCGTCCTCAAGTCGCACCCAGACGCGGTCGAGCGAGACATGGCCGGCGAGCGGGCCGCCCTGTTTGGTTTTGAGCGTGCTGCCGAGCCAGCGGTTGATTTCCGCCTCGCTGAGCGCGAGCGGGTGGCCTTGGCGGAGCGAGGCATGCATCACCGCCTTGAGGTCGCGGGGTTTGCGCTGCGCAGCGTCCGGTCCGTAGCCGCCGAGGTCCGTCAGATCCTGCGGTTTGGCGATGAAAAAGAGGGCGGCCAGGAGACCGCAGACGAACAAAAGAATCCACAGGCGGAGGATTTTTCCGAGGCATCCGGTGGATTGGGAGGGAGTGTCGCGAGCCATGAAACGCATGGCTAGCACGGGCGGCGGGCTTTGCAAAGCCCACGGATGATCCGTTTTCAGGGATCGATCCATTGCCAGGCGCTGCAACATGCCCAAGGCGGCTGGATCAAGTGAGCCGGTCTTTCCTCCGCATCATCGCCCGCCTTCCATCGGGTGCTCGTTGAGCAGCTCGGTGCTCTGATAGAACATCGTGCGGCCGCGGGTGGCCTCGCGGACTTGTTTCACCTGAGCGGGATCGACGGCCGGGGCCTGGTTGCCGAATTGATTGCGCACATAGGTGAGCACGGAGGCGATTTCCTCATCGTTGAGCAGGCCGCCGAAGGGCGTCATGGGCACTTGCCCGGCGTATGACTTTCCGTTCACCTCGATCGGCCCCATCATGCCATGCAGGGTGAGCTTGATCAGCCGCTCGGGATCGCCGGTGACCCACTCGCTTTCATTGAGCGGCGGGAACGCGGGGTCGAGGCCCTTGCCGTCGGGCTGGTGGCAGGTGGCGCAGTGGGCGTCGCGGAAATAGATCTCATGTCCGGCACGGAAGCGTTGTTTTGCGATTTCATCGAGGTGCGTGGGTGGCGGCGGCGCGGGGTTTTCCTCGGTCTCCTCCATCTCGGGCATTCCGGCGAGGCGGTTGATCACGATTTGGGCGCTGCGCTCGCTCCATGTATCGAGCGGCTGGCTGGCGGCGGCGGCGGCGATTTTCTTGCCGAGCGCGTTGTCGAGCCAGGATGCGGCGATCATCGCTTCGAGGCGCACCCGACCGTGAGGATCGGCGGCGGCCTGCATCAGAAGATCGCCGTAATTCGACATCTGATGGCTGGCATGACGCAACACACGCACGGCGGCGGCGCGCGCGCGGAAGTCCGGCGATTGGAGCACGCGGCGCAGCAGCGACGCGTCCACGCGGTTCATGCCCCAGGTGGTCCACAGCGCTTCCAGCAGGTGATGCTCGTGCTGCGGATCGGCGGGATCGAGTGCGGCCACCCATGACTTCACCGCAGGCAGCACTTCGTCGGCGGGCAGGGCGCGCAACGCGCGGCGGCTGCGGTAACGGCTGCGGTATTCGGGGAGCTTGAGGTTTTCCAACAAGGTGGCGACGGGCGCGCCGGCGATTTCCGCCGGTTTCACCAACGGTCGCGACGGATAGGTGATTCGATAGATCCGGCCGTGCGCGTGGTCGCGCAGCGGATCGCGCGCGTTGTGCTGCATGTGGCCGATCAGCATGTTATGCCAGTCCGCCACGTAAAGAGAGCCGTCGGGCGCGAACTCCAGATCGACCGGCCGGAAATTCGAATCGGACGATTGGATCAGGTCATGGCGGAATTCGGTTAGATAGCCGGTGCCGTCGTCGCGGATGGAATGTTGCCGGATGCCGAGAAAGCCGATAGTGTTTCCCAACATCAGATCGCCCTGGACCTCGTCGGGAAAATGACGTGACGAGACGATTTCCAGGCCGGCGGTGGGGCGCACCGCCTTTCCCTGCGGGACCAGATTGCGGGTGAGCGGGGTGGAGTCGCCGTAGCCGGGTTTGATCGAACTGGGCATCATCCAGCTCATGGCCGGGCCCGAAGTGTGGAGGAAGAAATCCTGGCCCCAGCGGTCGTAGGCGATGCCCCATGGGTTCGGGATGGGCACCTGGGCCATGCGGTCGAGCTGTGTGCGTTGCGGGTTGAAGCGGAAAAACCCGCCGTTCATGCCCCGCACTGGACCGTACGGGGTCTCGATGTTGCTGTGCAGGAACAGGCCTTCCGCCATCGCGATGGCACCCGAGCCATCGGCAGCGAACGCGCCAAAGGCATGGTGCGTGTCGTGGCTGTCGAAGCCGGTGAGCACCACCTCGCGCGAGTCGGCGCGGTCGTCGCCGTCGGTGTCGCGCAGCAGCATGAGGTGGGGTTGTTGCGAAACATAGACGCCCTCGGGCGCGAGTTCGAAACCGGTGGGCAGATGCAGCTTGTCGGCGAAGACGGTTTCCTTGTCCGCGCGGCCGTCGCCATTGGTGTCTTCATAGATCAGCAGCTTGTCGTCGGGCCGCGCATCGCCGGGTCGGTAGTGAGGATAACTCGGCATCACCGCCACCCACAGACGGCCGCGATCGTCGAACGAGATTTGCACCGGATTCGCGAGATTGGGGAATTCCTTTTCCGCGGCGAACATCTCCACCTTGTATCCTTCCGCCGGCTTGATCGACTCCACGGCCTTGTCACCATACAGGTAGTCCGGCGTGCCATTCTTGTTGGAAGGTTTGTAATTCGATTGCACCGCGGGCAATTCCGGCGTGGCGCGGTCGGCGGCGGCGAGGTCGAAGGATTTCCCCTGTGCGGCGTGCCACACCGCCTGGTCGCGCGCCTCGGTCATCGCGCGGATCTTGGCGGTTTCCGCCGGGTAGTTGTGGGGACCGAAGGGCTTGAAGCGGCGGCCGTCCACATGCACGCCGTTGAGCATCCGGTAGTCGTTGGACCAGTGCCAGTTCTTGTTCACGATGGCGGCGAGCAGTTTCGCGGGATCGCCCTTGCCCTTGACCGGCGCGGGGCCGTAAAGCGCGTCGGCGAGCAGTTTGCCCAACTGGCGGTAGCCGTCGCCGGTTGGGAGGAAGCCGTTGCGGGTGAACGGAGTTCCGCCTTTCTGATAGATAGCGGAGGTCGGTTCGAACAGATCGACGAACGGCACCCCGCGCGCGGCGGCCACATCGCGCATGGCATTGGCATACAGCGCGAGGTTGGCGTTTTCCGTTTCGCCGTCGGGCAGGTCGCGCTTGGCGGAGAGGTTCTCGAAAGCGATCGGCGAGACTAGCACCAGCTTCGGCGCGGCCTTCCCGTTGTATGGCTGCGCCAGCGTGTGGGTGATGAACGCGTCGATCTCGCGCTTGAAATTTTCAACGCCTTCCGGACCGGCGAACGATTCGTTGTAACCGAAAAACGCGACGATGGTGTCCGCCTTGACGATGGACAGCCACTCGTCGGGAGTCGGGTGATGGCCTGCGCCGGCGTGGCGTTGCTTGTCCTGATGGAATTTTTCCGCGCCGGGGAACGCCCACTGCGATTTGCGCGATGGATGCGGGCGGAATCCCGCGGTGTCGCCCGGCCGGCAGAGGTTGCGCACGACGATCCGGGCGTCCGGATCACGCAGGTGGAGATTCGCCTCGAAATAGGGATGATCGAGCAAGCGCTCGCCGAGGCCGTTGCCGATCATGGCGATGCGTTCGCCCGCGGCCGGCGGGTCGAGCAGCGGTGCGGCGTGGAGCGCCGATACGGCGAGGACTCCGAGAATGAGAGAAGGGCGGATCATGGCGGGAATTACAAAAGACTCCATACACCCGGAAACCGTCCGATCATTCACACGGACGCCATTTTTACGCCATGCGGCAAAGCACCCGCGCTGCTTCATCCCAACTCGCGCTCGATCTCCTCCAGCGAGCGGCCCTTCGTTTCCGGCAGGAAGCGCCACACCACCAGCACGCCGACCACGCAGACCCCGGCAAAGACCAGGAAGACGTTCGACATGCCGAGCGCGGTGATCATCGCCGGAAAACCGAAGGTGAGGATGAAATTCCCCACCCAGTGCGCGGTGGCGGCGATCGACATGGCCGCGCCGCGGATCCGGTTCGGGAAAATCTCCGAAAGCACCACCCACAGCAGTGGCGCGAGCGACAGCGAATAGACCGCCACGCAGGCCAGCGTGAGCAACACCACCGGCAGGCCCAGCCGCCCGGTTTTGAAACACCAGGTGATCGCGAGATAACAGAAGAACAGCGACCCGCCGCCGAACAACAGCAGCGCCTTGCGGCCGATCCGGTCCACGGTCAGCACGGTGACGAGGCTCGCGGCCACCATCACGGTGCCGATCACCACGATGTTGAGCATCATCGCCTTCAGGTTGTAGCCCGCCGCCTTGAAAATATCGGCGGCGTAATAGAAGATCGCGTTCAGTCCGCACCATTGCTGGAAGAACGACAGGAACACGCCTAACAGAATAATCCGGAACAACCTCGGCTCCAGCAGATCCTTGAAAATGACGTGCCCGGTTTCCTCGGCGGAGATGGTGGCGCGGATGTCGGCGAGTTCCGCGTCGGCACGGTCCTCGCCTTCGAGCCTGGCGAGGATTTCGCGCGCCCTGCCGGTCTGTCCGTCCTTGACCAGCCAGCGCACGCTTTCCGGCACGAAGAACATCAATACGAAAAACAGCACCGCCGGCACCGCCTCCGCGCCGAACATCCAGCGCCAGCCGACCTGGCCGTTCCAATGTTGAGCGATCACCTCGGCGGTGGCGTCCACGGGCATCGCGGTGTCGATGAGCGAGATGCGCCAGTTCACCACCTGCGCCATCAGCACACCCACCATGATCGTCACCTGGTTCACCGACACCATCATGCCGCGGATGCGCGGCGGCGACATTTCCGCGATGTACATCGGCGAGAGATTGAGCGCGATGCCCATGCCGAGCCCGCCGACGATGCGGTAGAAGTTGTACCAGAAAAACGTGTCGGCATAAGCGGTGCCGACGGCGGAAACGGTGAACAACATACCGGCCACGATCAGCGGGCGCTTGCGGCCGAGTTTGTCGCTCAGGGCATAACACCCGAGCGCGCCGATGATGCAGCCGACCAGCGCCGAGCTGGTGCCCCAGCCCTTGGCCAGATCGCTCTTGAGTCCGAAGTAGGCCTCGTAAAACTCCTTCGCTCCGCCCACGACCACCCAGTCGTAGCCGAAGAGGAATCCGCCGAGCGTGGCAATGAGGCAGATCAGCCAGAGATAGCGGTAATTGTAATGCGGGGAAGACTGCAGGGTTTTCACGGCGCGGAAATCGATCGCGCAAACTGGCAGGGAGCGCGGAAGGGATCAATCCCCGAAATGATAGGTGCCGTTCCTGACGGTCACATCCGGAGGTCGCCCATTCGTTTCGAACCAATCATATCCCTGCTTCAAATTGCGCCAGAAACCGATCCATTCCGAGCCGTCCTCACGTTCCATCCGCTCGTCGGTCATGCGGAACGGGAAAAGATGCACCCGGAAGAACTTCTGGCCGTTCGAATGTGCCGCCGCACAGAGCGTGTAAATCTCCTCGATCTTCGCATCGGTCATCGCCAGGCAGCCGATGGAAACCCGGTTGCCATGGATCATGATGTGACTGCCGGTGCGGCCGTGGTGGCGGTCGTAGGCGTTCGGAAAACCGATGTTGAACGCGAGATGATAGATGCTGTCCGGCTTCATCGCCGAGGGCGGCACGTAATAGAATCCTTCCGGCACCTGGCCGTCGCCCTCGCGCAATTTCGGCCCGAGGCGGCCCGATGCCGCGGCGATCGGATAACTGCGAAACAATACGAATTTCCCCGTCTCCCGCCGCCGGACGAAAACTTCCAGCACCCGTTCCTCCTTGAAGGCGCGCAGGAAAACCGGATCGCCGAAATGCAGTCCGGCGGCCTTGAGGTCGCGCTCCAGCGCCGGCCCCACCCGCTGCGCCGCAGCTTCCTCGCGCGGAAGCGGCTCGCGGACCTTGTCACCCGAACATGAGGAAACCATGCCGATCATTCCCGATATCAAGAGCACGCGTGTCATGTCTTCAACCATCCGCTGACGGCCTGCGCGGCGCGTTCGTGGGTGCCGGAGCCGCCGAGCATGGCCGCGGTTTCCAGCAGCCGCTCCGTCAGCGCCCCGCGTTTTCCCGGATCTTCCAGCAAGCCGCGCAGTTCGGCGGTGACGGCATGTGGGTTGGCCTCGCCCTGGATGAACTCGCGCACCACCTCCTCCTGCGCTAGAATGTTCACCAGGCCGATGTGTTTGATTTTCACCAGCAGCCTGCCGAGCACATAGGTCAGCGGGGCCACTCGATAGACGAGGCAGTAGGGCAACCCGTAAAACGCCGCTTCCAGCGTGGCCGTGCCGCTGGCGATCACGCCGCAGCACGCGCGCTGCATCAGCGAGTGACTCGATCCCGTGCCCACTTCGACCAGCCCTGCGGCATCCGCTTCATCCAGCAACGCGCGGATCTGTGCGGCGATTTTTTTCGAGGCGGCCGGCACCTCGAAATTCAACTCGCCGCGCCATGACTTCAGCCGCTTCGCCGTTTCGACCATCATCGGGAACAATCGGGCCACCTCGCGCTCGCGGCTGCCGGGGAACAGGCCGACGAGCGTTTCGTCACGCGTGATATCTGACAGACGTTGATCCTTCAGTTCGTCCACCAGCGGATGGCCGACGAATGTGGTTTTCAGTCCGGCGTTGGCGAAAATCGGCTGTTCGAAGGGAAAGAGGCAGAGCATTTCATCGAGCAGGCGCGCCATTTTCGGGATGCGTCCCTTGTGCCAGGCCCAGACCTGCGGGCTGATGTAATACACCAGCCGCGTCTCCGGACACTCGCGCTTCACCGCCTCGGCGAAGCGCAGGTTGAAACCCGGGTAATCGATCAGCAGCAGCACGTCGGGCCGGAACGCCTTCAACTCAGCGAGCATTTCCGCGAAGCGCTGCTTGAACCAGCCGTAGCGCTTGAGCACCTCCCACACGCCCATCACCGCGGCGTCCTCCACCCAGTCGCGCAGCCCCGGGCCGGCGACATCCGCCATTTGCGGCCCTCCCGCGCCGTGAACTTCGAGCGCCGGCACCATCGGCTTGAGCGCGCGCAAAAGACCCGCGCCATGAGCGTCGCCGCTCAATTCGCCCGCCACCACATAAAGCCGTTTTGACATGCGCGCGCAGGCTAGTGAACACCTCGCCGGTTGGCCATACCAATCGCCGCATCGACCGCCTCCTGCGGCAGCACACGCCCCCTCACCGGTGATTGACGCGGTGCGCGGCTCCGCGCACTTTGTGCGGCATGTCCCGCCCGGGTCTCATCCTGAAACTCTCGTGTCCGGACCAACCGGGCATCGTCGCCAAGGTCGCCAACTACTGCGCGATGCACCGCGGCAACCTCGTCGAGTTCAACCAGTTCTCCGACCCGCTCAACGCGAAGTTTTTCGCCCGTCTCGAAATCGAAACCTCCGAACTTGCCGTGGATGTGCAGGATTTCATCGATGGCTTCGGCACGCTCGGCCGCTCGCTGCAGGCCAGTTGGCACTTCCGCCGCCTGCCCTACCGCATGCGCACCGCCGTGCTGGTCACCAAGACCGACCACTGCCTCAATGAGATCCTCTGGCGCACCGAACTCGGCGAGCTGCCGGTGGAAATCACCTCCATCATCGGCAACCGCCCGCACTGCCGCGGCATCGCGGACCGCGCCGGCATCCCGTTTCATGAGATCGAGATGGATGGGGACAAGCGTGCCGCCGGATTCGCCGCCATCCGTCGCCTGGTCGAGAACCTGGATGTCGAACTCATCGTACTCGCCCGCTTCATGCAGATCCTGCCGGATGGTTTCTGCAACGACTTCGCCGGCCGCATCATCAATATCCATCACAGTTTCCTGCCCGCCTTCATCGGCGCCAACCCCTACCGGCAGGCCTATGAGCGCGGAGTCAAACTCATCGGCGCCACCTGTCACTACGTCACCGCCGATCTCGACGCCGGACCCATCATCGAGCAGGAAGTCGAACGCGTGCACCACTTCCACAGCCCCGCCGACCTCGTCCGCCTGGGTCGCAACTGCGAACGGAACGCCATCGCCAAGGGCATCCGCCACCACGTCCACGACCGAACCATCATAGACGGCCATCGCGCCATCGTTTTCGCGGACTGACGGTCGAACGCGTCGATAGCAGCGCATTTCAGCAAGACCTATACAAAGAGTTCGGAAAACCTGTTTTGCCCATGCCCTTCCAGCCCTACAGCCGCGAACACCTGACCGCCATCGCGGCGGGGGTGTTGGTCATCGTCGCGCTGATCTTCGCCGGCCGGCGCGGCGGAAACGGGCGCAGGCTGGCCACCGCCCTGCTCGCGTCTGCCAACCTCGCCGCCTACCCGCTCAATCTCGCCGCATGGCTCGCCCATGGCGGAAACCCGGCGCTCGAAAACCTGCTGCCGCTCCACCTCTGCGACATCGCCGCCATCACCGCCGGCTTCGCGCTGCTCACCAAGCGTCCCGCGCTGTGCGCGCTCACCTATTTCTGGGGCCTCGCCGCCACCCTGCAGGCGCTGCTCACCCCGGCGCTCGGCGTCGGTTTCCCGAACTGGCCGTTCGTCACCTTCTTCATCCAGCACTTCGCCATCGTCGGCGCGGCGCTTTACCTGCCGCTCGTCGATGGCTGGCGGCCGCGCCGGCCGCTGTGGAGCGACCCGCTGCGCGTCTATGGATGGTCGGTCGCCTATCTCGCCTTCGCGTTCGGAGTGAACCGCCTGCTGCAAACCAACTTCGGCTTCGCCTCGCGTCCGCCGGACAATCCGAGCCTGATCGACCACCTCGGCCCGTGGCCGTGGTATCTCTTCTCGATGCAGGCGATCGCGCTCTGCCTGTTCCTGCTGCTAGCCCTGCCGCACCGGCGCGGCGGATGACGCCGCCGCACTAAAATCCAAGGACCCGGGTCATGGCACCGATCCGGTTGGGAAACGCTTCCCCGAAAAACCCGCGGATACGTCATTGTAGCGGCGTTGCATGAACGTCGATCTTGTGACGGCATCATGTCGAACTATTTTCCAAGCCTTGAAAACACCCAACCCCATCGCTCCGTGAACAACATCATCGAAAGCCGGACAGCATGATGCCAGAGCCGCCGGAACCATGGCTAAAATGCGAGTGCGCCCTGTTTTAACGTTTCACAAACTATTTGTTGAAATTCGAGATCCCCATTGATACGGAGGAAGGGCGATCTATCAGTTCTGGATATTAAAATCCAATCACTGACCCCAGACGCTGACCCCAGACGACCGTGCCTTGAGCCGCTTGGCCAGTCCGAGGCAGTGGATCGCGCCCATCACCGAGGTCTTGATCGGGTTGTGCTGGTAGTGCGGTGGCGAGGCCGGGCAGGCGAGGTTGTAGATCTGGTCCACCTCGAACTTGAACGGCTCGGTGACATCGTGCCGGACCAGCTCGAAATACGGATGGTCCCGCAGGTGCAGCACGTTGCGTTTGCGGCCGTGAAGAAGTTGTCGAGGCAGATGACCTCATGCCCTTCGTTGATCAACCGCTCGCAAAGCTGGGATCCGAGAAATCCCGCACCGCCGGTGATGAGTATGCGCATGGCATGGAAAACAACCGAATTTTCCGGCGCTGGCAAGGCGCGATGCTTTATGCTTTCATTCACCCGCCGGCGGCGAGGGTGACGATTTCGAGCTTTGCGCCGGGGTGGACGGTGGTGGTGGCGTGCTCGCGGGGGAGGATGGCGCGGCCGTCGAGTTCGACGACGACGGGTTTGCCGGCGAGGCCGAGGCTTCCCAACAATTCCTGCAACCCGACCGGTCCGGCGAGCGGGTGCGGCTTTCCGTTGAGGGTGATGGAATCGTTCATTTCCACTGCGCGAGTTGTTCGGGGAAGGGACAGTCGTGGCACTCGGAGAAATCGTCGAGGCAGAAATCCTGATAGACCTGGAGCAGCGCCTGGTGGTGGCAAACGCGGCGGGTCCACGGCTCGGCGGCCCTGGTCGAGCCAAAGAGGCGGATGGCGCAGCGCCTCACCTTGTCGTTGGGTGCGGAGTGGCGGAGTTTGTGATAACCGTGCCAGGTCATGCGCTCCTCGTGCATGGCGAGCGGCGCGAGGTGGTTGGCGACGAGTTCGAGCGCCTGCGCGCGACCGAAGAGCGAGACCTTGCCGGGCTTGCCGGCGGAGGTGAGCGTGTGGCGGTGCGACCAGAACGGATGGCCGAGCGCGTGGAGGAAATCGACGAGCGGCTTCACTGAAAACGGCTGGGCGAGGGCGAGTTTCCGGTATTGCGGCCAGACGGCGGTGAGCGCGGAGAGCGCGCCAACGCGACGGTGCGGGTGGTTGGCGGGGCGCTGGCCGTGGGTTTTCCATGGAATGGCGCGGCTGCCCTCCACTTCGAAGCGGAAGCGGCTTTTCCACCAATCGCCCCACAGCCCGCGCAGGTAGTCGCGGGTGTCGGCGGGGGCTTTATCGTGAAGGTCGGGCGCGAGGAATCCCGCGGTGCCGAACAGGACGGCCTCGGCGGCGGGGCCTTCGGACTTGAGCATTTCGAGCGGGCAGCGCTGGGCGAGCAGGCGCATGGCCAGCGAGTTTCCGCGGTAACCGAGCGTCTCGGCGGTGGCCTGATAGAGCGCGGCATCGCGACCGTGCGCGTTTTCGGTGCGCAGCCAGCGCGCGGTCTTGCGGTTGGCACGGTAAACCGCCGCCTGATTGAGCAGATCCGCCACGGCGTTGCGGTGCATGTGCTTGAGCGGATAGACGCAGCGGCCGGGATGGGCGATGGCGACCTCGCGCTGCGGGCGGTTGAGCGCGTCGGAGAGCTGGGTGCCACTGATAACGACCTGTGTGACCTCGCGGTGGTCGGTGGTGCGGATGAAATGATCGCGCGTTTCGTGGTTGAAGGAAACGTGCAGAATCACCTCGCGGAAGGCGGGATTGGTCGAGTGGCCGTGCGCCTCCCAATCGGCGGGCGAGGGATCGAGTTCGAGCGGACCGGTGCGGACGACGCCGTCGATTTCCACCGCGGCCTGGATGAAATCGGGACCCGCGCCGCGGTTCCACTCGCCGAACTGGACGATTCTAACAGCCCGGCCGTCGGTGCTGCGGAAATCGCGCCCGAAGGCTCCGGAGAACCACAGTGCCTGGAGTTCGAGCTCGGACGGCTGCGAATCGCCCGCCACTTCCTCGAACATGAGCGGCGGGTGCCAGACGGATTCCAACAAAAACTCGTAGGTCATCGCGGTGGGAATTCGTTCATTGGCGGGCGGTGCCTTTTTCCGCGGGCGGCGGTGGTGGCGGTGGTGGATCGAGGATGCGGATCCACTCGGCGAGCGCCTCGGTGCCGGGATTGCCGCTGTAGCGGAGTTGCGCGTCGCGCAGGGTGCGCAACGCGAGGTCTTTATGCCCGGCGGCGCGGTCGATGGCGGCGATGTGGAAGTCCTGACGAAGCTTGTCCTCGGTGCGGACGAAGGCGGTTTTGGCCGATTGGAAAGTGACCGCCGCGCGGCTGCGGAGGCCGGTTTCGAGCATTTCCAGTGCGGTGGCTTCGAGGAAAATCCCGCTGCCAATCCGGCGCGCGGCGTCTTCCAGTTTGGCATATCTCGTTTCCGGCGAGGCCGGCCATTGCAGCATCGCGGCGCGCAGGGCGCGGAAATCGCGGTCCTCCTTGCGACGCTCGCCGCTGCCGGAAAAGTGCAGGAACGGCCGGTAGAGCGGATCGCCAAGCACGACGCCCTGCCATGAAGTCACGGGCATCGCCATCCAGCAGGCTTCGACCCATGAATAACCCTCCAGCAGCCGCTGGTGAAGCAGGCCGAAGTCGTGGGTGAGGTGCAGGTAGGGTTCATAGACATTGCCGACGGTGACGGCGGCCCCGCGTTCCAGCAGCGGCGCGCACCAGTTTTTGTTAGGGTTCGAGAGCTGCTCGGCGCTGAACGAGTGCAGGTGCATGGCCACCGCGCCCTTGCGGAACCTGAAGCCGGGTTTGAGAAACGGCCCGTTCACATTGCGGTCATACCAGCCGTGATAGAACGCGGCTTCGGTCATGGGATAGTTTTTCGGCAGCGTCTCGTTGAATCGGTCGGTCACCGTGGGAATGCCAGCTTTCAGGTTGGCTTTGACGACGGTTTCCAACCACTGGTCGCCCTGCGGAAACTTGTTGGCGATATCCACGTAGGACATGCCCCAGAGACCGGTTTTTTCGGATTCGACCGCATCGCGGATCATGCGCTCGCAGGTCGCGTGCGAGCGGGCGTCGATACGTGCGGTGAGCACCTGCGCCGGCAGCCTGCTGTCGGCGATTCCTTCGGTCGCCTGATGATATAAATTCCGCAGCACGCCTTCGGCCGGCAGGCCCTCGACGCCGAACATCGCGAGTTCCGAATCGACCGCCGCTTCGTCGCGGCCTGTGACCGGGTTGCTTTCCTCCGCCGGCTTGGCGGATGCGTCGGCGGCGGGCTTGGGCGTCGGTTTGATGCGCAGCGGCACGCCACGCATCGCGACGAGCACGCGGATGTCGTTGGCCACGGGCACGATCACGCCATTGGAATCGCGCGCGCGTTTCCACCACCCGCGGCGGTCGAATTCCGCGCGCAGCGGGGCGGCGATTTTCTCATCGTATTCCGCGCGCGAAATGTCCGCCACGGCCGGCATTTCGAGGCCTATCAGGTTTTCCGCGGGGATCGCGCGGGCGTCGCGGTAAAACTCGGCGAGCTTGCGGGATTCCGGCACGGCGGAGTTGTAGAGCACGGCCACCGATTCCTGCTTCGGCGCGCCAAAGGCCGGCGGCATGCAAACCGCCAGCAAACCGAGCATCCTGAGCCACACGCGCATGACGGCGGACCATGGCCGCAGGCGGCGCGACATGCAAGAACGGCAAGCCGGCGCGTCCATCATTCGCGAAACCACTCGTCCGGCCCGCGCGGCGGGGGCGGCGGCTGGTTGAGCACGCTGTCCTCCAGCGAAATGGTGAGAAGTTTCTCCAGTGCCCGCAGCCCTTCGGCGACACCGTAAACGGGAAAGCGCTCGCGCGTCCGGAACCAGTGGGTGGAGAGCGCGTCGTAGGCTTTTTGCGGGTCGCCGAAAATCTCGATGGCGCGCGCCGGGAAGTCCATGTCCGGATTCTCATGCGCCTCCAGCACCAGTAGCAGCATCAGGAGCGTGGGCGTGTGGTTGATCGGTCCCTCGGCGTAAAGCCGGCGTGCCAGCGCCAGCGCCTCGGATTCGCGACCCTCCACGCGGGCCAGCGCATACAACTCGGCGCGTTTCACATAGCCGAGCGCCCGGCCGGTGGCGGCGGCCGCGCGATAGGCCTCCGCCGAGGCGGCCAGCGCTTCGTCTGGATCGCGGAAAGCGTGGAACTTGTTGGAATCCGATAGCAGAAACCCTAGGCTCGCATGCAGGCTCCAATCGTCCGGGTTGTTGCGGATGCCGCGTTCGAGGAAGTTACGGCCCTTGACGATGGATGTGCGCCACGCCTCGCGGCGGCGCAATGGAGGCAACTCGGAGTCGTTGATATAATAGGATGCGGCGTTGTAAGCGAGGTGCCACGAGCCGGTTTCCCAGTAATATCTCGTGCGCGGCGCGAGATCGACGATGGTTTCGAATGTATCTTCCACATCCGCCCATCGCTGCTCGGTGAAAAACGTGAAGGCGCGCAGGTTGAGAAACGTGGCGACCAGCGTGCGCAGCCCGCCGAGAGCGACCGCGGAACTCGTCTGCCCGATCCTCTCGCGGGTGCCTATTTCCAACTCGGGCGGAAACAGTCCCGCGTCGCGGAGCTGCCGTTCGAGGCCCGCCTCGTAGGGGATGCGCGCCGCACCGAATATCATCAGGGCGACGAGCAGGACCGCGGATTTCCAAACGGTTTTCACGGCTTCAGAATTCCTTGTCGGCGAAGATGAACCATGAGGCGAAGGTGAAAAAGACCGCATAATACAAACCCACCAAAGTCAGCTTGCCGAGTGCGATCAACGGCATCGCCTGACCCTCGATCACCGCGTCGATCACGTTGAATAGCTGGAAATCCGGCAGGATGAGCGAAAACAACAGCGCCGCGATCCGGGCGAGAGCTCCCTCCCCTTCCTGACCGGCGTGCAGCCAGACGTCGCGGGCGTCCGCCTGGAAATGGCCGATGAAATACACCAGGAAACTGACGATGGTGGTGAACAGGGTGCTGGTGGAAAAGGTGGAGATCAGCAACGCCAGCGAGGCCATGATCGAGGCCCTAAGGAACACCGCGAACACCGCGCCCTGCAGCGACATGTTGGGGCCGTTCGCCAGGGTTTCCTCACGCAGCGAATCGATCGCGTCCGGCGTCCAACCCATCGCCCGCGCCATTTGCATTTGTTGTTCGACGACCATGCCGGTGCGGATGTGCAGCACCGCGGTCATCAGCAGGTCCATCGCCAGCAGCGAGACGAACACAAGCATCAGAACCCCTAACAGTTTTCCCGCGAGGTAATCGAAGCGCGGCACCGGCTTGGCGAGAATGGTATATAATGTCCGGTCCTCGACGTCCTTCGGCAGCAGCAGCGCGGTGGCCACCACCGAGAGCACCACGGAAAACAGGGTCATCGCGCCCAGCGACCAGCTCTTGATCGATCGCAGCACGTTCGCCCCCACGGATTCCGGCCCCTCGTGCTGCGGCAGGTCGAAGAAATTGCTGGCGATGGCGATCACCGCGAAGATGCCCATGAAATAGAACACCTTCATCCGCACGAGCTGCGTGAAGGTGTTGGCGGCGATCACCCCGATGCGGCTGAAATGCGAGCCTTTGAGCGGCTGGTGGTTGATGGCGGTCATGGTTTCTCCTCGTTGATTTCGCGCAGGAACAGTCGCTCCA
This sequence comes from Luteolibacter sp., assembly GCA_041686775.1. GTDB lineage: Bacteria > Verrucomicrobiota > Verrucomicrobiia > Verrucomicrobiales > Akkermansiaceae > Luteolibacter. Next base: position 22,124 of record JAWLDG010000029.1, read on the forward strand.
GCGTGGTCCGCGGCTTGCCGGTATGCACCACTTCGGCACCCGGCGTGGCCGCGACCAGCGCGTTGATTTTTTCCAACAACTCCGGCGTGGCGTCCTTCAGCACGATGTCGGTCTGGTCCTCGATGGAAATCAACTCCTCCAGCCGCCCTTCACGGATCATGCGGCCTTGGAAAATGATGCCGACGTGGTCGCAGACCTCCTGCACCTGCTCCAACAAATGCGAGCACAGGAACACGGTGATTCCGCGGTCGCGAAGCTTGAGAATCAGGTCGCGGATCTGCCGCGAGCCCACCGGATCGACGCCGGCGGTCGGCTCGTCGAGAATCACCAGCCGCGGTTCCTGGATCAGCGCCTGGGCCAGGCCGATGCGCTGGAGCATGCCCTTCGAGTAGCCGCCCACCCGGCGGTCGCGCGCGCCTGTCAGGTCGACGAGTTCGAGCAGTTCATCGACGCGCCCGGCCAGTGCCTTGCCGCCAAGCCCGCAGAGTTTGCCATAAAAACGCAGCGTTTCCGCGCCGGTGAGGTGTTTGTAGAAATAGGGATTTTCCGGCAGGAAACCCACCTCGTTGCGCGAGTCCGTCTTGAGCGAGTCCTTGCCGAAGATCGCGCAGTTTCCCGATGTCGGGGCCACCAGCCCGAGCAGCGCCTTCATGGTGGTGGATTTCCCCGAGCCGTTCGGTCCGATCAGGCCATAGACCTCGCCCGGCATGATGCGGATCGACACATCATCGACCGCGCGCAACGGCTTGCGGCGGAAGGAAGTCCGGAACTCCTTGCTCAGATTGCGGATATCGACGGCGGGCGTGCTCTCTGCCATGGGCACGCGGATCATGGGACGGCCGCGCCGCGCTGGCAAAGTGGAAATTCACGGCCATCACAACCAGCGCAGCTTGCGGAAAACCAGCAACTGTCCGACCGCGATCAGGAACATCACCGCCATCACCACCACGTAGCCGTAGGGTTGGTGCAGTTCCGGCATGTTGAGCGGCAGCCTTGTGCCGTCCTCGGCGCGCGGCGCGAAGTTCATGCCGTAAATTCCCACGACGAACGTCAGCGGGATGAAGATCGCGGTGATCAGAGTGAGCACCCGCATGATCTCGTTGGTCCGCAGACCCACGCTGGAGTGATACAGATCAGTCAGGCCCGAGGTCAGCTCCTTGTAACTTTCCACCAAATCCATGAGTTGCACCGTGTGGTCGTAGCAATCGCGAAGAAACACGCGCGTCGGCTCGCGGACGAATCCCCCGCCGTCGTGCAGCAGTCCGCTCATCACCTCGCGCAGCGGCCACACGAAGCGGCGGATGTGCGTGAAGCTACGGCGGTAATCGTGCAGCGAGACCACCATGTCGCGCGACGGTTTTTCCAACAGCGCGTCCTCCAGATCCTCCACCGCCTCGCCAATGTCATCGAGCACCGGAAAATAGTGGTCCACGATGCTGTCCAGCAGCGCGTAAGCGAGGTAATCCGCGCCCGAGCGGCGGATCATCCCCCTACCCGCACGCAGCCGCTGGCGCACCGGTTCGAACACATCGTATTCGCCCTCCTCCTGGATTGTGATCAGGAAATTGGCACCCAGGAAAAGGCTCACCTGCTCGACCTGGAACGCGCGGTTGCCATCCTGATAGATCATCTGGGCGACGATGAACACATAATCGGCCGCGTGCTCGATTTTCGGCCGCTGGCCGGTGTTGAGCACGTCCTCGAGCGCCAGCGGGTGGAGCTTGAACCGCTCGCCGAGTTGCATGAGCAGGTCCACGTCGCCGAGACCGTCGATGTTGATCCAGGTCACGCCCGTGGGCGGAATCTCCGACAGCACTTCACCGATGCCGGCGCATTCGCGCTCCGACAGGCGTTGTCCGTCGTAGGCGGTCACCTGGATCGCCGGTTTGCTGGTGCGGCCTTCCACGGTGTGGGGCACGAGGGTGGCGGGCGCGGAGCCGGGCGGGCCGTGGCGTTTGCGGAACATGACGTCATGCTCGCTTCCCGCACGTAACCGATCAAGCCAAGGAATCGTCCCGAAAACGCGCTCAGCCGCTTCCAAAAAAGGGGTTTGCTTTTCAGTCCCCGGGGCTATTCTTTCTCGCCACAATCGCCGCCGCGGCGTCCGCACTACGGAACCAGCGGCGGCGGTCATTTCATCCGTCCATCATGTCCGAATCACCGAAATCCAATCCACCACCCAATCATCCGCACAAGCCACCCGGCGATGCGAATGGTTTCAACTGGCGCCTGCTCGTGTTGCTCGGCGTGGCCTCCGTGATTCTCGGGCTCGCGTTCTTCGGGCCGTCCGCCAACAAGAACGTCAAGACCTTCACCTACTCGCAATTCCGCGAGGCATGGGATCAGGATCGGGTCGTCACCGCAGACCCCAAGCGCCCGCTCAAGGTGGTCACCAGCGACACCGCCTACGACGCCGTCATTTCCGGCTGGGTCAATCCGCCGCTTGAAAAACCGGACAACCCGGAAATCAAAACCACCGATTTCCAGGTGCGGGTCAATCTGGACTCCCAAATCCGGGACCTGCTCGGTGATGACGTCCGCATGAACCCCATCAGCGAGACCGACCGCGCGAAGCTCGATGACGCTACCGAGGTGCTTTCCCTTGCGGATCTCCGCCGCGCGCTCGCGCTCAACCAAGTGCGTTTCGAGAGCTCGGACAACCCTTTGCGTATCCTCACGATTCCGGACTCCAGCGAGGCGCTCGTCGTCGGCACGCGCGAAGTGGTCACCAATCTGGTCACGCCCAAGGACGAGACCGGCAAGCCGCTGGAGGCTTCGCCGTTCCGCGTGGAAGTCTCCACCGTGATCCAGGGCGAGGAATTGCGGGAACTCGTCAAGAACCAGGCGATTTACGAGCGCCGCACGGACTACCTGAAGAACGCGCTCTTCACCTTCCTGCCCTTCCTGCTGATCATTGCCATCCTGTTCTTCCTGTTCCGCCAGCAGATGAAATCCGCCGGCCGCGGCGCGATGTCCTTCGGAAAAAGCAAGGCCCGCCTGCTCACCATGGACCGCAACAAGGTGACGTTCAAAGACGTCGCCGGCATTCAGGAAGCCAAGGAAGAGCTGTTCGAAATCGTCGATTTCCTCCGCGATCCGCGCAAGTTCCAGAAACTCGGCGGCTCGATCCCGAAAGGCGTGCTGATGGTCGGCCCTCCGGGCACCGGCAAGACCCTGCTCGCCCGCGCCATCGCCGGCGAGGCGGACGTGCCGTTCTTCTCGATCTCCGGTTCCGACTTCGTCGAGATGTTCGTCGGCGTCGGCGCATCGCGCGTCCGCGACATGTTCGAGCAGGGCAAAAAACACGCGCCGTGCCTCATTTTCATCGATGAAATCGACGCCGTCGGCCGCCACCGCGGTCACGGCATGGGCGGCGGCCACGACGAACGCGAACAGACGCTCAACCAGCTTCTCGTCGAAATGGACGGTTTCGACACCCAGGAGGGCGTCATCATCATCGCCGCCACCAACCGCCCCGATGTCCTCGACCCCGCGCTACTGCGCCCCGGCCGTTTTGACCGCCAGGTCACCATCAGCCTGCCCGACGTGAATGGCCGCGAGGAAATCCTCCGCGTCCACGTCAAGAAGATCAAACTCGCCGCCGGCGTGGACCTCTCGCGCATCGCCAAGGGCACCCCCGGCTTCTCCGGCGCGGAACTCGCCAATCTTATCAACGAATCCGCCCTGCTCGCCGCCCGCCGCGGGCTTTCCGCCGTGACATTGGATGAAATGGAGGAGGCGCGAGACAAGGTCCGCTGGGGTCGCGAACGCCGCAGCCTCGCCATGTCCGACAAGGAAAAAATCGGCACCGCCTGGCACGAAGCCGGCCACGCCTACCTCAACATGGTGCTGCCGGACACCAATCCGCTGCACAAGGTGACCATCATCCCGCGCGGCCCCTACCTCGGTGCGACCATGTACCTACCGGAGGGCGACAAGTATTCCACCCAGAAAAAGGAAGCGCTCGCCAACCTCATCGTCACCATGGGCGGCCGCATCGCCGAATCGTTCCACAGCGACGACGTTTCCAACGGCGCGTCCGGCGACATCCGCCAAGCCACCGCGCTCGCCCGCCACATGGTCTGCGAGTGGGGCATGAGCGACAAACTCGGCATGGTCGAATACGGCGAGGGCGACTCGCCCGTCTTCCTGGCCCGTGACATGACCAAATCCCGCAATTACTCCGAGGAAACCGCCCGCGTGATCGATGCCGAAATCAAACGCTTCATCGACGACGCCTATCAGACTGCCGAGCGCATCCTCAACGAGGGTCGCGACAAGGTGGAACTCATCGCTAAGGCGCTGCTCGAATTCGAAACGCTCGACGCCAACCACCTTCGCGACCTCATCGAGCATGGCAAAATGAAAGACCCGCCCAGCGCTCCCAAGCCGCCGCCGGTGCCCGAGGAGTTCAAGAAAAAGCCCGCTTCGAAATCATCCGGCAAAGACGAAACCGAAGACGACGGCCCGCTGCCCGGCGCCGTCGGTGCCACCGCCTGAACCGGCAAAGCGCATCCCGCCGCCCTCCTGAATCGATGGCTATCACCACCTGGTGATAGCCATTGTCACTCGTCCGTTGTTTTTGCGTTTTCGGTATCGATGCCGGGGAACACCACGTTGAACAGCGATTGATGCGGGCGGTTGCCTGCGAGGCGGACCGTGGCGTAATCGGAGGCGTTGAGTCCTCTTTCGGTCACCAGCCCCGGGCCTTGGTTGTCGCGCGCCTCATTGCCCTCGAACGCGACGGCGGCGGCGGCGCGGCGGACGACGAAGCCGCCGAGCAGGTTGCCGCGCGCGGTGTTGTTGGCGACCTTGCCGGTGCCGGCGCTGGTCAGGACGAGGCCGTATTCCCGGTTGGCGGCGAGTTGGTTGCCCTCGATCACGGCGGCGGCGCGCAGGTTGTCGGCATGGATGCCGTTGCGGGTGTTGCCCTCGCAGCGGTTGTTGACGAGCGTGACCGATGCGCCGTCCCACGATTCGATGCCGTGGCCGAAGTTTTCGACCGCCTGTGAATCGCGTACTTCCAACCGGCTGCCCGCACCGATGGCGGTCGCTCCGTTCCAGCCGTTTCCGGAAAACCGGCAGCGACTGGCGACCAGTTCGCCACCATCGATGACCACCAGCCCGTGGCCGCTGGCTTCGATGAAATGGCAATCGACAAAGGTGGCACCACCGCCACGCACCACTGCGGCGGCAAAACGCTCGCTGCCATCCGCCAGAAACGTCTCGTGGCGGAAGGTGATGCCGCTGATCCGCGCGCCGCGTGCTTCCGGACCGATCACGATGGGACTGCCCACTCCGGGCGGGCACTGGATGATGGTCTGATCCGGTCCCGCACCTTCGATATCGACCGCGACATTCACCACCAGCGGCCCTTGCCACGATTGGCCATCCAGCACAATGCGATCGCGGTCGCGCGCGGCGGCGACCGCCTCGGCGGGTGTGGCGAAATCACCGGGCACGCGCAAGGTGCGGGTGTAAGACGACATTTTTTCCAACAAGGCCGCGATCTTCGCGTCGCCGGGCGCGAGCACCACGGCCTCGCGCAGCCAATCGAGCGCCTGTTGGTCGAATTGCCCGTGATCGCGTTCCGCGGACATGCGGAAAAGTTCCGCCGCCCGGGCGAGATCGGTGGTCCGCATTTCCAACGCCTTGTTGGCGGTGGCGAGCAATTCCCTTGCATCGGAATGGGACGGATCTTCGGCCAGTATGCGGCGCGCGGTCTGGATGGCGGGTTCCCATTGCTCTTCTTCGATCAAGCGGCGCACGGCATCGATGCTGCGCTGGAGCGCAAGGTTTTCGCGGGCTTGCGCGATCCGTTCGAGCAGTTGCACGGCTTCACGCTCCGATGGATGATTTTCCAACACCCGCCGCGCCGCGGCATCGGCTTCATCGAGACGGCCGGCTTCCAGTTCGGCGATCGCCTGGCCGGTCCAGTAGGCGATGAACTGGCTCTCTTCCTCACGGATTCCGGCCTCGATGCGGGCAAGGCCATCGCGCGCCACCTCCGAGCCGGGTGCGAGCTGCCCGATTTCGCCAAACACCCGCCCGGCATCCTCCCAGCGGCGGTTCTCGACGAAAATCGCTCCCTGGCGATCGAGAAACGCGATGCGTTCCGAGAGCTGGCGTTCGCTTTCCCATTCCTGCCTCAGATACAGCCATCCGCCCCCGGCCGCTCCTGTTAGAAAAACCAGCAGCCATGCGGCCCACGACAGGGCATCACGTCCGGAGCGGGTTTCCGCCATGACCTCCGGTTCGGCCGGCGGAGGATCGGCGACAATCTCTTCCGCCTTGCCGGCCGGGGCGGGCGCCTGCACGGAAAGACCGAGCGCTTCGAGATACTCGCGGCAGGCCGCGAGCGCGCGGTCGAACTCCAGCAACCCTTCCTGATATCTCAACGCGAGGTTTTCATTCGGAGCCTCGCGCACCATGCGGGCGATTTTTTCGCGGACGATCTGGAATTCGGCGAGATGCGGACGCGGATCTTCGTCCGGCCCCAGGCCGAGCACTTTGCGGGCTTCGTTGAAGGTCATGAGAGGGGGATGTGTGGCGTTCTAACCGACAAAGCGCTGCACGATGGGCATGCGGCGGCCGATGCCGAAGGCTTTGGAGGTGACGCGCAGGCCGGGGGCCGCCTGATGGCGTTTCCATTCGTTGAGATCGACGCGCCGCTGCACCCAGCGGACGGTGTGTTCCTCGAACCCGCGGGCGGTGATTTCATCGGCGCTCATCTGGTGCTCGACGTAGAGTTCGAGGATGGCATCGAGGATTTCGTAGGGCGGCAGGGTGTCCTGGTCCTTCTGGTCGGGCCGCAGTTCGGCGCTGGGCGGTTTTTCGATGGTGTTCCAGGGGATGATTTCGCGCGCGCGGTTGATGTGGCGCGCGAGTTGATAGACACGGGTTTTCGGCAGGTCGGAAATCACGGCGAGGCCGCCGTTCATGTCGCCGTAGATGGTGCAGTATCCCACGGCGAGTTCGCTCTTGTTGCCGGTGGTGAGGAGCAGGTGGTTTTCCTTGTTGGAAAGGGCCATGAGCATGAGTCCGCGGATGCGGGCCTGCATGTTTTCCTCGGTGACGTCCTCGGGTTTGCCGTCGAAAACCGGACGCATCGTTTGCTTGATGGCATCGAACGCGGCGGCGATGGAAACCTCCTCGCAGCGCATGCCGAGATTGCGCGCGAGCGCGAGCGAATCCTCCACGCTGCCGCGCGAGGAATACGGCCCGGGCATGGTCATGCCGTGCACGTTTTCCGGGCCGAGGGCTTCCACGGCGATGGCCGCGGTGACCGCCGAATCGATACCGCCGCTCAGGCCGAGGCATACGCTGGAAAATCCACACTTGGTGACGTAATCACGCACTCCGATGACCAGGGCGTCGTTCAAATGGGTCACTTCATCCCCGGCGATCGGCACGTCGTCATCCGCCGCCGCGAAGGGATCGAACACCCCGCAGGTTTCAGTGAAACCCGGCAGTTGCTCGACGATCCGGCCGTTGGCTCCGGCGATGAGCGAGTGGCCGTCGAACACCAATTGGTCGTTGGCCCCCACGGTATTGCAATAGACCACCGGCTTGCGGATGCGGCGGGCGATGCCGCCGATCATGGCACGCCGCTTGTCCGGCTTGCCGAGGTGGAATGGCGAGGCGCTGATATTGGCTAACAGATCGATGCCGGCGGCGGCGAGTTCGTCCACCGGATCGCGACCATAGAACGGGCGCTGCAGGTAGTCCTCGGTCCAGATGTCCTCGCAGATCGTGAGGCCGATGCGCAGGCCGTTCCACTGCACGGGTTCGCATGTTTCACCCGGTTCGAAGTAGCGGCGCTCGTCAAAGACATCATAGGTGGGCAGCAGGGTTTTCCAGACACGATGGCGGATTTCACGGCTTTCGAGCCATGCGGCTGCATTGCGAAACGGCTTGCCCGGCCGCGTCGGATGATGGTGGTCCACATAACCGACCACCAGCGGGACGTCGTCGATTTCACCGGCAAGGTAATCGAGCGCCTGCAAACATTTCGGCACGAACTGCGATTTGAAAACCAGATCGCGCGGCGGGTAGCCGACGAGCGAAAGCTCGGGCGTCAGCACCAGATCCGCGCCGGCATCGAGGCATTCGCGGTAAGCGGCGAGGATGCGCTTCGCGTTGCCGGGAAAATCGCCGACCACCGGGTTGATTTGCGCGATGCCGATCTTCATGTTGTGTGCGGCGAGGAAACACCGGGACCGGTTCATAGCGAAAGCGAAAAACCCATCATGCATGTATCCAGCGCCCGCTTGACTGCGGCCTGCCCCCGGCCATGATCAGCGGCATGAAACGATATCTTGTGGGATTCGCGCTCGTCATCATGGCGTTTTCGATGACTTCCTGCGGCATTCTTGAAATGCTGGGACGCACTGCCGGCAATACCGTGCAAAAAGTGGGCGCTCTCGGAAGGTGATTTTCAGGCGCTTACCTCGCTGACGCTGCGGCTGTCGTCCGGCTCGATGTGAAAGGACAGCCAGCGCGTGTGCTCCGGCAGCAGTTCCGGGAACTTGTCCGCCCACTCGGCGATGACGACTCCGCCGTTTTCGAGATATTCGTCCCAGCCGAGCGCGATGAGTTCCTGCGGCGAATCGAGCCGGTAGAAATCCATGTGAGCGACCGGCAGGCGTCCGCCGTGGTATTCGTGGACGAGCCCGAAAGTGGGACTTGTGACTTCATCGGCCGAGCCGATGCCGGCAACGAGTCCCTTGGTCCAGTGGGTCTTGCCCGCACCCAGTCCGCCGACGAGCGCGATGACGCTGCCGGCTTCCAGCGAAGCGGCGGCGGCGCGGCCGAGACCTACCATTTCCGCGACCGTGGCGGCGTGTCCTTGCATGGCCATCTGCTACGCGCGATCCGGCCGGACGATCCATCCCAAAACCCGCAAAAAAACCGGACCGCATTCACGGCCCGGTTTTTCCGAAAATGTTGGTATGCGCGGCCGGCTCAGGGAAGCAGGTTGAGCTGGCGCGATTGCTTGATCGCGTTGGTGATCTTGCGATGAAGCTTGGCGGAGACTCCGGTGACGCGGCGCGGCAGGATCTTGCCGGTCTCGGAAGTGAACTTGCTGAGCAGCTCGGAGTTGGTCGGGATCAACTGGCTCGCCGGGATGTCGTGGCGGCGGCGCGGCATCTGCCGGTTCGCCTTGCGGAAGTTGATGCGGCGTTGGACGGTCTTGGGCTCGGACATGGGAATGGGGTCAGCGGAGTTCGCGGTGCAGGGTGCGGCGCTTGAGGAAGTGATTGAATTTCACTTTCTCGAGGCGCCCGGGAGTGCGCAGGCTCTTTTTGTTGCGCGTGGTGACGTAACGTGAGGTCGGCTTGCCCTCGGCCTTGGCCTCGGTGCATTCCAGTATGATGATTTCGCGTGGCATGGATGGAACTTTGGGGGCGGGATGTTGGTTTAATCTTCGTCCTCGTCAAGCGAAACCGCGTCGGAATCCTCGTCGTCGATCTGGTTTCCGCCGCTGAACCCAACTTCGTTGGAGGGGCGGAAACGTCGCTTGCCGTATTCTTTCTCCCACTGTGCCTGGCACTCGACGGTGAGGCGGGCGAAAGGAATCGCCTCGAGGCGGGCTTGCGGGATCTTGTTGGATGACATCTCGCAGACTCCGTAGGTGCCGGCCTGGATGCGGCGCAGGGCCTGCTCGATTTCGTAGAGCGCGTCCTGTTCCTTGGCCAGGACGGAAAGGGCGAAATCGCGGTCGTAAGCGTCGCTGCCGGCATCGCCCTGGTGCTGACCGGAACCGGATGCCTCGGAGCCTTCGGGCGCGTTGCGGATGGTGTCGCGGGTCATGCCGGACATCGAGTCCACCAGTTCGTCGCGCAGATCGAGCAGGCGCTGGCGTTGCTTCCTGATAAATGCTGCGCTGTGAATGCCATTGATTTTGGGCCGGGCGGGAGCCGGCGCGGAAACCTCCGTCCGCGTTTTCTGCTTGCTCACCACGTCTTTGGCCTTGGCGGGCTTCGTCGCCTTGGCCGCGGAGGTTCCGGCGGGCTTGGCGACGGCCTTGGGTTTCGCCGGAGCCGCTTTTTTGGCCTTCTTGGCCGGGGCGGCGGTCTTTTTGGCAGCCGCTTTTTTGGGTGCGTTTGAGACAGCCTTGGCGGGTACTTTCTTTGCCTTGGCCGGCTTTTTGGCCGGATTCTTCGTCGCGCTCTTTTTGGTGATGGTTTTCTTGGCGGCCATGATGGAAAGGGATCGATGCGGGGTTGTGAAATCGTCTGAAATTAAGACCGGATACAATGACCGCCGGGTGCCGGGGCGCGGTGGGTTAGCGCCTCTCCCCCATGCCATCAAGAAGAAAAGTCGCGTTTGGCAAAATATCCCGGGCGATCATTCCGAGACGGACTTGAAATGATACATCGGCCGCCCATACTCGCCGCCCCATGCAGCTCAGCGCCATCGTCGAAGCCATCCTGCTCGCCTCCGAGGATCCTCTTCCTTGCGAGGAAATCGCACGTCTCGTCCGTTCACGGGTGGCCGAAGCCGAGGAGGCGCGCGCCGCCTCGCTGGAAGACGGTCTGGAACCGGCCGAATTGCCGGAGTGGCTGACGGCGCTTGGCGCGGTGACGGCTGATGATGCCGCGGGGGCGATCACGGAACTGGTGGCGCACTACGATGCCAGCGGTCGTGCTTTCACCATTCTGGAACGCCCGAAGGGCTGGAAACTCTACACGCGTGCGGAATACGGCGAATTCGTCCGTCAGATGTTTCCCGGCAGGAAACCCGAGCGTTTGAGCGGACCCGCGATGGAAACCCTCGCGATTATCGCTTACCGCCAACCGGTCACCAAGGCGGCCATCGAAGCCGTCCGCGGCGTTTCCTGCGACGGCATGCTCCAGAAGCTGCTCGACCGTGATCTGGTGCGAATCGGCGGCCGTGCCGAACTGCCGGGCCGGCCTCTTCTCTATGAAACCACCGAGCTGTTCTTCGAGCACTTCGGCATCCGCTCGATCGACGAACTGCCCAACGCCAGCGAACTGCGGCGCGTGAAACTGCCCGAGCCCGAGCAGGAAATGCCCGCCGGCGACCCCGAGCGGCAGCTGGCCCTCAGTGCCACCGGCAGCCCCGCCGCGGGCCACCAGCCAGCCGCAGAACCCGAAACCGCCGCCACTCACTCCCAAAACCCGTGAGCCTCGACGACATCCGCCGCCAGATCGATGACATCGACCGCGAGTTGCTCGCACTGCTCAACCGCCGTGCCGACCTCGTGCATGAGATCGGTGTGGTCAAGAAAAGCAACGGCCTGCAAATATACGCGCCCGAGCGCGAGGAAGCCCTGCTGCGCCGCCTGATCGACATGAATCAGGGCCGGCTGCCGGAAAAATCCATCCGCGCCATCTACCGCGAGATCATGTCCGCCGCGCTCGCGCTCGAGGACGACCTCACCATCGCCTATCTCGGCCCCGAAGGCACCTGGACGCACCAGGCGGCGATCAAGAAATTCGGCCACTCGGTCAATTACTCGCCGCAGCCCGGATTCGCGGAGGTCTTCGATCAAGTCACCCGCCGCCTCGCCGACTACGGAGTGGTGCCGATCGAGAATTCCACCGAAGGCGCGGTTTCCCACACCCTGGACCTGTTCGTCGATTCACCGCTCCACATCTGCGCGCAGATCATGCTGCGAATCGAAAACTGCCTGATGGCCGCGATTCCCCGCGAAAAAATCAAGACCCTCTACTCCCACCCGCAGGTTTTCGGACAGTGCCGGGCATGGATCCAAAAATCCTTTCCGCACGCCGATCTCGTCGAGGTTTCCTCCACCACCAAGGCGGCACAAATCGCCCGCGACCGCGCCGCCGAAGGCGCGGCGGCGCTCGGCGGTGGGCTCGCGGCCGAACTCTATGGCCTCACGCCGCTTGAAGAAGCCATCCAGGACCGCGCCACCAATACCACGCGCTTTTTGGTCATCGGTGAAAAAACCTGCCCACCCACCGGCAACGACCGCACTTCGCTGTTGTTCGCCATCCAGGACCGTCCCGGCTCGTTGGTCAAAGCCTTGCAGGCCTTCGACCATTGCCACATCAACCTGTCCAAAATCGAGTCCCGCCCTTCGAAGCGCCGCGACTGGGAATACATCTTCTACGTCGATCTCGCCGGACATCACGAGGAACCGCAGGTGGCGCAGGCACTCGCGGAACTCGACCGCCACTGTTCGATGGTCAAACTTCTCGGCTCCTACCCCGACACCGCCGAATGATCCACGCGCCGGAAATTCATTTCAATCCGCACTGGCGCACCCTGAAACTTGGTGCATACCCTCCCCGCGCATGACTGGAAACGCCGAACTTAAAATCGATGGCAAGACGCTCACCCTCCCGACCGTGGTGGGCTCTGAGAACGAAGTGGGTATCGATATCACCACCCTGCGCAAGGAAACCGGGGCCATCACGCTCGATCCCGGCTACGGCAACACCGGCTCCTGCGAGAGCGCCATTACTTTCATCGACGGCGAAAAAGGCATCCTGCGCTACCGCGGCTACGACATCGCCGAACTCGCCGAGAAAAGCAATTTCATCGAGACCGCCTACCTCCTGATCTACGGCGAACTGCCGGACCAGGCACAGCTCGAGGAGTTCTCCAGCCTGCTCACCGAGAACCAGATGCTGCACGAAGGCATGCGTTTCCACTTCGAGAGCTTCCCGCCCACCGCCCACCCGATGGCGATCCTCTCGGCGATGATCAACGCCGCCTCCTCCTACCATCCCAACATCATCCACAAGCGCGAGGAGCGCTTCCCCTATCACGCCGCACGCCTGATGTCCCAAGTGCGCACCATCTCCGCGTTTTCCCACCGCAAGGCGCACGGACTGCCCGTGATCTACCCCAAGACCAGCCTGAAATACACGGCGAATTTTCTCCACATGATGTTCTCGCATCCCGCCGAGGAATACGAACTCAAGCCGGAACTCGTCCGCGCGCTCGACCTCATTTTCCTGCTCCATGCCGACCACGAGCAGAACTGCTCCACCTCCACCGTGCGGATGGTCGCCTCCAGTCGCGCCAATCTCTTCGCCTCCGCCTCCGCCGGCGTCTGCGCGCTGTGGGGCCCGCTCCACGGCGGTGCCAACCAGGCGGTGCTCGAGATGCTCGGACAAATCCACGACGAGGGCGACGACGGCTCGAAGTTCCTCGCCGCCGTCAAGGACAAGACCACCGACCGCCGCCTGATGGGCTTCGGCCACCGCGTTTACAAGAATTTCGATCCCCGCGCGCTCATCATCAAGGAGCAGTGCGACAAAGTGCTCAACCAACTCCACAAATCCGATCCGCTGCTCGACATTGCCAAGAAGCTGGAGGAAATCGCGCTTCAGGACGACTACTTCATCTCCCGTAAACTCTACCCGAACGTGGATTTCTACAGCGGCATCATCATGCGCGCCATCGGTATCCCGCTCGACATGTTCACCGTCATGTTCGCGATCGGCCGCATGCCCGGCTGGATCGCCAACTACAAGGAAGTGATGGAGGATCCCGAAAGTCGCATCTCGCGACCGCGCCAGATTTACACCGGTCCCGTCCAGCGCGAATACACCCCCTTGGCGGCCCGCGGCTGAGCGCCAGACCGCCGCATTCCCGTGAGTCTCAAACTCTGCGCCATCGTCGCCATGACGCCCGACCGCGTGATCGGGCGCGACGGCGAACTGCCGTGGCACCTGCCGGCGGACCTGGCGTTTTTCAAGCGCACCACGAGCGGCCACCCCATCGTGATGGGGCGCAAGACCTACGAGTCGATCGGCCGGCCGCTGCCCAAGCGCAGAAACATCGTGCTCACCCGTGATCCGGAGTGGTCCGCTCCCGGCGTGGAGGTCATCCACCGGCCGGAGGATCTGATCCGCCTGCCGGGCCTCGACGGCACGGTTTTCATCATCGGCGGCGCGGAAATCTACGCCGCCTTCCTGCCGCGAATCGATGAACTTCTCGTCACTCACGTCCACTCGCATCACCAGGGCGACACGCATTTCCCGGAGTTCGAGCACGCGTTTCCCCACTCGGAAAATATCGAGTCGCATCCGGAGTTCACGATCAGTCGCTGGACCCGCCGGCCGTTTTTCGCCACTTGCAATCCCGGTCCGACGTGAAAACCTCTTACCACAAGACCGGACCCCGCATCATCCCATGAATCCCCGTTTCTTCCGCAACACCATCGCCGCCGTGATGGCCACCCTCTCCGCCATCGGCAGCGGCTTCGCACAGAGCGCCGCCCCCGTCCCCACGGGGCCGGTGGAAGTCAATGGCATCGCCGCCAAGGTCAACGGCCAGGTCATCACCAAAAACCAGGTCTCGTTCATGCTCGCGCCGATCTTCGCGCAGCTCAACGCCCAATACCCCCGCCGCGGCAGCCAGTTCGAGGCCGAGTTCAACAAGGCCAAGGAAAACGTGCTTCAGGAACTCATCGACCGGCAGATCATCCTCGATGAGTTCAAACAACTCGGTGCCAGCATCAAGCCGCATATCATCGATGAGGAAATCAAGCGCCAGATGCGCGAACTCTACAACGGCGACGAGACGAAGTTCCGCGAGGAACTCAAACGCAGCCGTCTCACCATGGAGGGCTACCGCGAGATGACCCGCGAGAAAATGGTGGTTCAGGCGATGCGCGCCCAGCAGTTCTCCGACGCTCCCCCGCCATTGCCGAACGAAATCCGCGATGAATACAACGAGATCAAAAACTCGCTGCGCGACGTCACCAAGGACGTGATCTCGTTCCGCAAGATCTTCATTCCCGCCAGCGATCCGCTCAACCCCGCGGCCACGCCGGAAACGCAACTCGCACTCGCCGAGGATCTCGTCAACCAGCTCAAAAACGGCGCGGACTTCGCCGAACTCGCCGAGACCTACTCGAAGGACGCCTTTGCCAGCGAGGGTGGCCTGCAGGAAGACGTGCCGCGCACCGACCTCGCTCCGGAATTCGCCGCCATCGTGTTCGACAAGCCCGTCGGCGAAGTCATCGATCCGATCCTCGACCCGCTCGGATTCACCATCGTCAAGCCAGTCAAGATCTCCTTCGGCCCCGCACCGCCACTCTCGGAAGTGCGCGAAATGGTCGAGGAACGCGTGCGTCGCAAGAAAACCTCGGCGCAATACGACCGCTGGATCGAATCACGCCGCAAGCGCGCGATGATCGATATCAGCATGTGACGGAAGCTTCCCGCGCCATCGGCAGCGCCTCGCAAACCTGCCGCCAGCCGGGGAAATTCCACTTGTTGGGGAAACCGGCACATTGCGCCGGCTTCACCGGATGGATGCGGCACGAGTTGCCATCGAGCATGATGCACTCGTGGTTTTCCTTTTCTATCAGCGATAACCCCTGGCGATTGCCGCGCAGGCGGGTGAAGCGCGCGATGAAGTCGTCCTCGCACATGCCGAGAAAGCCCGCGATGCGCGCGATTTCATCGTCCTCGATGCGCACGTCGCCCGGCCACTTGCAGCAGTTCGTGCAGCGCTGGCAAACGTAGAACACCGCGGGATCGAGATCGACCTCGCGGTTGCCGGGACTGCCGAAATCCTCGCTTGGCGTCGGATGCGTCACACAGCGGGTGTAGCGATGCCGGCGCGGCCGGCCAACAGGATTTCACCCTCACAACCGGGGATCGAAATGGAATGCCACCGGTTTGGAAACTTTGATGCGCGCGATTTCACGGTGCAGTGGATTGAGCAGCAGCACCGGCTCCTCGGGAATGACCGCGCTCGGCAGCTTCAACGCCGGAGCGGAATGACTCCGCAGCAAGGCATCGCCGAAACGCCGCGCGCCGGGCGAGGATGGCAGGTTTCTCCAATCCTCCGGCAGCCGCCGCTTCTCCACCGATTGGATCATTTCATCGGGCACCTCCACCGCGATGATCCGCCAATCCAATGCCAACACTTCGCGCGGCGCGTGCACCGCCACTTCCAGCGCGGCCAAGGCCCGCGAACCCGCCAGATACACGGCGGGCAATCCCGGCGAATTCCATCGCCCGCCGGCCATACGCGCACCGGCACCGGTCATCGCGGAGTCCACCCACTTCGCCTGCACCAGCCGGAAAAACGTGGCCATGGCGTCATGTGAAAACGCCGTGCTCCAAACGCAGCAACATGGCCTCCACCTCGCGCGCGCCGATCTCCGTATCCGCGAAATCAAGCGGGCTTTCACCGTGGAATGCCACCGCCGGCGAACCCAGCCACGAACGTGCCCCGCCCTCGCCGCCGAGCGCCTCGCAGGCCCGCGCGAACAGGCGCACATAACGCACCAGCCGGTCCGACTCCATGCGGTCCAGATGCCCGCTCTTTTTCCGGCGGTGCAAGGTGGCGCGCGACATGCCCAGCAGGCCCGCGAGCCGCTCCTCGCTCACGTCCAGCAACGACCGCGCCGTCTGAAACTCAGCCATCGGCAGCCCCTCGCGAACGCGGTCCAACACGTAGGGCGCTTCCGGCTCGCGCAACATGGACGACTCGCCATCCGCGATTTGATCGAGGCAATCGTGGTAGGAAACGATCTTCTTTTTTTCCTTCACAAGAGAACTATTATCGCTTCATTTGAGACATTACCAGCATTTTTTCACCCGCTCCGCAAACCGTCGTCTCGGGCAAGTTCTCCAGCGACCGCAGCATCGCCGAATACGCCCGCGAAATCCGGCATGCGCGAATCTTGAGCGGTAGCCTGCGACCGCGCGCCGCAGGTTTCGGGAGCAAAGTGTTGCCGATCCCGGCTTGACGGGTCAACAATCCGCCGCCCGCAGCCATCCTTACTCCTGTTTCATGAAAATCATCAGTGGAACCGCCCACCGCGCGCTCGCCGAGCGCATCGCCGACAGTCTCGGCCAGCCGCTCGCCGACGTCCAGGTGACCGCCTTTCCCGACGGCGAGACCTTCGTCAAGATCAACGAGAACATCCGCGGCGAGGATGTCTTCATCATCCAGCCGAGCTGTCCGCCGACCAACCACAACATCATGGAACTGCTCATCATGGTGGACGCCGCGCGCCGCGCCAGCGCCGAGCGGATCACCGCCGTGATGCCCTTCTTCGGCTACGCCCGCCAGGACCGCAAGGACCAGCCGCGCGTCCCCATCACCGCCAAGCTCGTCGCCAACCTGCTCACCTCCGCCGGCGTCAACCGCGTGCTGACCATGGACCTCCACGCGCCCCAGATCCAGGGCTTCTTCGACATCCCCGTCGATCATCTCTACGCCAAGCCCGCGCTCATCGGATACCTTCGCGAGCGCCTGCCGGATGCCACCCATCTCACCGTCGTCTCGCCGGATGTCGGCGGCGTGAAAATGGCCCGCGCCTATGCCGACGCCCTTTCCGCCGATCTTGCCATCGTCGCCAAACACCGCGTCAGCGCCACCCGTGTCGAAGCCATGAACGTCATCGGCGAGGTCGAGGGCCGCGACGTCCTGCTGGTGGACGACATGACCGAAACCGCCGGCACCCTCACGGCCGCCACCGACATCCTCAGGAAACATGGCGCGAAGCGCGTCTATGCCGGCGTTTCCCACGCCATCCTCGGCGATCTCGCCCACAAGCGCATCCTCGAATCCGGCATCGAGGAATTGATCACCACCGACTCCGTCCCGCAGGCCGCCGGTCCCAAGGTCCATGTCGTCGGCATCGCCCCGCTGCTCGGCGAGGCCATCCGCCGCATCCACAGCGGCCAGTCGATCACCACGCTGTTCGCGGTTTGAGTATCCGTATTTTTGGCCTTCCCAAGCGGCATTCCCGCCTATCAGACTCCGCGCCGTCATGAACCCATTCCTCGGCGTTTTTTTCCACTGGGCGGGCGGCCTTGCCTCCGGAAGCTTCTACGTCCCCTACAAGGGAGTGAAAAACTGGTCATGGGAAACCTACTGGCTGACCGGCGGTTTCTTCTCATGGATCATCTGCCCATGGGTTGCGGCCTCGCTGATGACCAGCGACCTGATGGGTGTGCTGTCCTCGCAATCGGCCGGCACCCTGGCATGGACGTTTTTCTTCGGTGCGATGTGGGGCCTCGGCGGCCTGACCTTCGGCCTCGCCATGCGCTACCTGGGCATGTCGCTGGGCATGGGCACGGCACTGGGCTACACCGCCGCCTTCGGCACCTTGCTGCCACCCATCTTCAAGGTCTTCATCGACCGCATCCCGGCGGAGGAGGACATCATCCAGATCGCGTCATCCGGCGCCGGCTTGGTGACTCTGGCCGGCGTTGCGGTCTGCCTGGTCGGCATCTACATCGCGGCGATGGCCGGCTTCACCAAGGAGAAGGAGATGCCCGATGCGGAGAAGAAATTGGCGATCAAGGAGTTCGCCTTCAAGAAGGGCATTCTGGTCGCCACCTTCTCCGGGGTCATGAGCGCCTGTTTCGCCTTCGCACTGGTGGCCGGAAACCCGATCAGCGAGGCGTCTCTCGCCGCGGGCACCAGCAACATCTGGAGCGGCCTGCCCAAACTCCCGGTGGTACTCGCCGGCGGGTTCACCACCAACTTCATCTGGTGTCTTTACCTCAGTCTCAAGAACCGCAGCGGCTATGAGTACCTCGCCTCGCACCAGAAAACCAATCCCCACGGCCGCAACGACGAGACGATCATCGAGAACGCCACCGACGCCCCGGCCGAGGAGGTTGCCGAGCGGGCGGGCATTTCTTCCAACACACTTGGCAACAAGATCCCGCTGCTCCCAAACTATCTGTTCTCCGCCGCGGCAGGCACCTGCTGGTATCTCCAGTTCTTCTTCTACACCATGGGCGAGACCCAGATGGGCAAATACGGCTTCGCCTCGTGGACCCTGCACATGGCCAGCATCATCATCTTCAGCACCATGTGGGGCTTCGTTTTCAAGGAATGGAAGGGTGCCAGCCACAAGGCCCGGACTCTCATCCTCACCGGCATCGGCACGCTCGTGCTGTCCACCATCATCATCGGTGTCGGCACCTGGATGCGCGGCTGAACCTGCGATGCGCGGATTCTGTTAGACCGTTCCGAAACGATTTCGGTTTGACCCCTGTGAATTGCCGTTAAGGTCGGGCCATTCTGCGCACGAATCCGTGTCGCAGTTTCTCCTGCCCTATGAAACCACCACCGATTTCCCGCGATTTCAGCATCGGCAGGACCACCCTGCGGATCACTCCGCGTTGGTTGATCCTCGCGCCCTTGGCCCTGCTGCTCATCTACGGTCTGCTCTCCTCTTTTTTCACCGTGCCGCCCGAATCGGTGGCCGTGGTGCAACGCTTCGGCAAGTACCGCCAGACCGACACGCCCGGCCTGCACTTCAAGCTGCCCTTCGGCATCGACAAGGCGACCATCGTGCCGGTGCGCAGGCAGTTGAAAATGGACTTCGGCTTCGTGACGCCGGATGCCACCAACCCCGTCCAGACCGGAAACTCGCCCGAGCGCGAACGGGATCTGGTGACCGGCGATCTCAATGCCGCCCAGGTCGAATGGCTGCTGCACTACCGGATCTCCGATCCCCGGCAATACCTCTTCAACGTGCGCCAACCCGGCTCGACGCTGCGCGACCTCATGGAAAGCTCGATGCGCGAAGTCATCGGCGACCGCACCGTCGATGAGGTGCTCACCATCGGCCGCAACCAGATCGCCAGCGACGCGCTGCTGCGCCTCAACGAGCTGCTCGAACCGCTCAACATGGGCGTTGCCACCGATTACGTGCAGCTCAACAACGTCAACCCGCCCGGACCCGTGAAGCGTTCGTTCGACGAGGTGAACCGCGCCCAGCAGGAGCGAGAGCAGATGATCAACGAAGCCAACGGCGAATACAACCGGGTGATCCCCAAGGCCCGGGGCACTGCCGAGCAGCGGATCTCCGCCGCAGAAGGCTACGCCATCCAGCGCGTCAACGAGGCCGAGGGCGAGGTCGTCCGCTTCCGCGAAATGCTCGCCGAATACGAGAAATCACCCGCCATCACCCGCCGCCGGATCTATCTGGAAACGATGAACGAGGTGCTGCCCAAACTCGGTTCGAAGCTTATCCTCGATGAGGACGCCAAGCAATTCCTGCCGCTCATGAACCTCCAGGGAACCGCCAAGCCATGAAATCCATCCTCTCACTCGCCATTCTCGCGATCGCGGCGTTCCTCTTCGCCACCAGCGCCTACACCGTCAGCGAAACCGAGCAGGTGTTCATCACCCAGTTCGGCAAGCCGGTCGGCCGCGCGATCAATGCCGACCCCGGCAAGAACGAGGCCGGGCTGCATTTCAAAATGCCCTTCATCCAGAAGGTCAACCGCATCGAGAAACGCATCCTCGCCTGGGACGGACCTGTCACCGACATGCCCACCCGCGACAAGCTCTACATCGCGGTGGATACCTTCGCCCGCTGGCGCATCGTCGATCCCATCACCTACTACGAGAAACTGCGCGACGAGCGCAGTGCCCTTACGCGCCTCGATGGGCTGATCGGCAGCGAAACCCGCGACGTGGTGGCCATGCACGACCTCATCGAGCTGGTCCGCAGCGACAAGGACCGCGTGCCGGAACGCGACGAGGCGCTGGTCGCCGCGGACTCGAACCTCGGCCTGCTGCCACCCATCCGCCACGGCCGCCATTTCATCACCCGCAAAATCCTCGAGACCGCGCAGCCGAAAGTGCGCGATCTCGGCATCGAACTGCTCGACGTGCGCTTCAAGCGCATCAACTACAAGCCGGAGGTGATCGCCAACATCTACGCCCGGATGTCCTCCGAGCGGCTGCAGATCGCCGAACGCTTCCGCTCGGAAGGAGCCGGCGAGGCCGCCAAGATCATCGGCCGCAAGGAGCGCGACCTGCTCACCATCGAATCCGCCGCCTACCGCCGCGAACAGGAAATCCGCGGCAAGGCCGACGCCGAGGTCACCGGGATCTATGCGGAAGCCTACACTTCCGGCGCCGCAGCCGCGGATTTCTATCAGTTCACCAAGACCCTCGAGACCTATCAGAAAACGCTCGGCAAGGAAACCACCGCGATTCTTACCACCGACAACGACCTGTTCCGGCTGTTCAAAACCATCGAAGCGGAAACACCCAGGCCGGTGCCGGCTCCCTGATTGTGGCGGTCGATCAGCTCCCCAAACAATCCGCCGGATCGCGGTATTCCAGACCGTGGGCCTCGGCGACGGCCTTGCAGGTGACGCGGCCGCCGCAGGTGCTGATGCCCTTGAGGAGTTCCTTGCGGATTTCGCACGCGCCTTTCACGCCGTTTCCGGCGATCAGCAATGTCCATGGATGGGTGACGTTGTTGAGTGCCTGGGTGGCGGTGCGCGAGTAGGCGCCGGGCATGTTGGCCACGCAGTAATGGAGCACGCCCTCCTCGAAGTAGGTCGGGTCGTCGTGGGTGGTCGCGCGGGTGGTTTCCGCGCAGCCGCCCTGGTCCACGGCGATGTCCACGAACACGCTGCCCTGCGGCATGAGGTGCATCATGTCGCGGGTGATGAGTTTCGGGGCCTTGGCACCGGGAACGAGCACCGCGCCGATCACCAGGTCCACGCGCGGCAGCAGTTCGGAAAGGTTCGCCTCGTTGGAATAGACGGTGCTGGTGCCGCTCATCGTGATGTCGAGGAAGCGCATTCGCTCGAAATCCACCTCGAGGATGGTGACGTCCGCGCCGATGCCGGTGGCCACCCGCGCGGCGTTCACGCCGGCGGTTCCGCCGCCGAGCACCACCACGCGGCCGGGAGCCACGCCGGGCACGCCGCCCAACAGACATCCGCGCCCGCCACGGTGGCGCGCGAGATGATAGGAGCCGACGATGGCCGACATCCGGCCGGCGATCTCGCTCATTGGTTCCAACAAGGGCAGGCGGCCGTTCACTTCGATCGTTTCGTAGGCGATGGCCGTGCATCCGGACGCGGCAAGGGTTTCCGTAAGCGTCTGATCGGCCGCCAGATGAAGGTAGGTGAAGAGGATGTGATGCGGCTTGAGCATGGCCACTTCCACCGACTGCGGTTCCTTGACCTTGACGATCATTTCCGCCTCCGCGAACACGGCCGTCGCGTCCGGAACAATCCGCGCGCCGAAGGCCTTGTATTGCTCGTCGCAATAGCTCGCGCCCTCCCCCGCCCCGCTCTGGACGATCACTTCGTGTCCCCGCTTCACCAGTTCCGCCACCGATCCGGGGACCATGCTCACCCGGTGTTCCTGTGTTTTGATCTCCTTGGGAATTCCGATTTTCATGATGACTGCCCGGAGGATGAATCGATGCCCACTGGCCATCCAGCGCAATCGGCTGCAAGTGGGCCGGTCCGGCGATCTTTTCGAGTTGCCCGGGAAGCGGGCTTTGCTAGTTTCCGGACGCTTATTCGGAAAAAATGTCCCGGGTTCTCGACCGTCATGTGCTTGTGCTCAACCGGAATTGGCAGCCGGTTCACACGTGCAGTGTGCGCCGCTCGCTGCATCTGCTGTGCACCGGCCATGCGCAGGTCGTGCAGGTGGACGGCGAGGAACGGTTCCGGACGCACGATCTGGAATCATGGATCGGCCACTCGGCGGCATGCGGGGATGAGGAAATGATCCACGGGGCGCGCATCGCCCTGCGGGTGCCGAAAATCCTGGTGCTCACGTTCTACGACCGGCTGCCGCGGCTCGAAGTGCGCTTCAGCCGCCGCAATGTGTTCCTGCGCGACAAGTTCACCTGCCAGTATTGCGAGCAGGTGTTTCCGGAAACCCAGCTCAACCTCGACCACGTCACCCCGCGCGACAAGGGCGGCCGCACAACCTGGGAGAACATCGTCACGTCCTGCTTCCGCTGCAACACGCGCAAGGCGAACAAGCTGCCGCACGAGGTCGGCATGCACCCGCGCAGCCGGCCGTTCGCGCCGCGCTGGCGGCCGCTCTTCGGCTTGCAGGAAAACGGCCTGGCCGACGAAAGCTGGAGCCACTTCATCCAGCCGATGCGCGACAAGCCGCGGCTCAGCGCCTGACACGGTTCATTTCCCCAACCAGCGCAGCACCGACGGCAGCGCGGCGGACCAGGCGTGGGCGATGGCACAATCGATCACCGCCTGTTCGTCATCGCGATCGGGAAACGCCCTATGCTCGCGAACGCGCCGCGCATGCCGCGCGATCGCCCGCAGCTCCGCCGGCAATCCCAGCAGGGACATCGCGGCGGCCAGCGCGGTGGCGGCGAAAAGCGCGGCGAACACGCCCATCGCCGGCAGTTTCCCCACCAGCAGCGCGAACACCGCCACCATCGTGGCGAGTGGCGGCACGGAGGCACCGAATCGACGCGTGTTTTCGCGTGCCGCGGCGGCCTTGGGTTCCTCCTCGCGCCATGAAATCAATGCCGACTCGCGCAGTTCCCGCCCGAAATCGGCCACCGGCCCGCTGGCACGGCGCACATTGGAGGCATCGTCCGCGGGCGGCATCCAGCGCGCCAGGTCACAGCGGCAAACCTGCCGGCCCAGAGACGCGAGAATCCTGCGGCCATACCACCAACTCGCGATCATCGCGATGATGATCGGCAGCAACGAGAGAATGACAACGATGCGATACATGCACCGCCAGGCGGCTTACCAATCGACGTTGTTGCCGCGGCAATCGATGTGGGTGAAGTTCCAGTAGCCACCCACTCCGCCACGGAACAAACCGAGATTGCGCAACTCGCGGGCGGTTGAGGTGACCGTGCGCGCGCGCACCGGAAACTTCACGTCCACCGCGGCGTTGGCCTGATGCCATGAGCCGCTCTTGCCTCCGGTGCGGGCATTGTAGGATGGCGAGCGGTAGGCGGAAACGACTTCCACCTGCGAAACATTCAACTCCATCGCGACGCGCTCGACCACCTTGAGCGTGTAGCCCATGCGCCGCCACCAGGATTTGGGCGGCAAAGTGTTCCAGACCGACCCGCGCTGCTTGGCGTGCGAGGCGAGCACCTGGCTGGCGTTCACGCGGCGCAGGCCGAGGCTGTTCAAATAGCGAAGGTAATCGTAGACCACGCGGCCATTGCGAACCTCCCATTCCTCGGGCAGGTCCGGGCGCACGGTATAGGGAATGGCGCGGTTGGCGTGGCCGGCTCCCTGGTTGGCGGTCGCCACGGAAACCTTGGGCATGGCCTTCTTGCGCGCGGATGTGAAAGCGGAGGCGGGCGAAAGACTGGCCGCCAGACCGATACCGGCGAGACTCAAGCTCCCCAAAATCCCGCGACGGGATGTCAGTATTTGCTGGTGATGGGGGGCGATTTGAGAGTCGGTCGGTTCGATCATAGGGTTCAAGGGATGGCGCGCTGTTTGGATAGCGGGATGCGTGCCGAATGTGGGATAAAGGCACAAATTGCCGCTCGGACCCTGCGAGAAAACCAAACGTTTTCGATGCGACAAGCAAAAAATAACTTGAAAATCAGATACTCCGAAGCATCTCGGAGGTAAAAACGGGGCCAACCATCACTCCACGGTCCAAGTGCTGGCACCGTGAAGCAGCTCCTGCCAAGTGCCACCGCCGCGTTTTTCCCGGGCGGCAAGCATCTGAGTGTGAATCTGCTCTTCGTAAGTCGCTCGCTGGATGCTACGGACGACTCCGACCGGTGTGGGGAAATCCGGCAGGCTCATGTTGGCGAGCATCTGCGAGTAAAGCGGGCTGGAGTGATCCGGTTGGTGAATGAGGACGTCGGGCGCGGTGGCGTCGCAGATTTCCGGCGTCAGGCCGTTGAGACGGATGCCCTTTTCCTTTTCCTTGCCGAAAAGCAATGGCTTGCCGGCTTCGAGGAACAGCATCTGGTCGTTGCGGTTTTCCTTCGAATAAACCGCGTCCCACGTGCCGTCGTTGAAGATCACGCAGTTTTGGAAAATCTCGACGAACGACACGCCCCGGTGTTCATGGGCGGCCTTGAAGGTCTCGACCATGTGCTTCGGGTTGTTGTCGAGCGTGCGGGCGATGAAGGTGGCCTCGGCGCCCAGCGCGAAAAGCAGCGGGTTGATCGGATGATCGACCGAGCCGCCAGGCGTGGTCTTGGTCTTGGTGCCTTCGGGCGAGGTCGGGCTGTATTGGCCCTTGGTGAGGCCGTAGATGCGGTTGTTGAACAACAGCACGGTGACGTTGACGTTGCGGCGCAGCACGTGCAGCAGGTGGTTGCCGCCGATGCTGAGTCCGTCGCCATCGCCGGTGACGATCCACACCGAGAGGTCGGGATTGGCGACCTTGACGCCGGTGGCCACGGTCGGCGCGCGGCCGTGGATGGTGTGGAAACCATAGGTTTGCATGTAATACGGAAACCGGCTGGAGCAGCCGATGCCGGAAATGATCACGAAGTTTTCGCGCGGCACGCCGAGTTCCGGCAAGGTGCGCTGCAGCGAGTTGAGGATGGCGTAATCGCCGCAGCCGGGACACCAGCGGACATCGTTGGGTGTGACGAAGTCCTTGCGGGAAAGCTCCGGAGCGGGAGACGGGGTCTGGGTTTCGGTGGCCATGGAAATCAGTCGTTGAGGATTTGCAGGATGCGCTCGCGGAGTTCGTTCACGCGGAAGGGGCGGCCCATGATCTTGTTCATGGAAACGGCATCCACAAGGAACCTGGCGCGCAGGATCATCGCGAGCTGGCCGGAGTTGAGTTCCGGCACAAGCACCTTGTCGAAGCCCTTGAGCAGCTCGCCGAGGTCCGGCGGCAGCGGGTTGAGGTATCGAAGGTTGGTACTACTGACGTCGTAACCTTCCGCCTGCAGCGAGGCGACGGCCGACGTGATCGCACCATGCGTGCCGCCCCAGCCGACGACGAGCAGCTTGCCCGTGCGCCCGCCGGTGACGTTCAACGAAGGGATCGACTTGGCGACGGCCTCCACTTTCGCCGCGCGCAGGCGGGTCATTTCAGCGTGGTTTTCCGGTTCGTAGCTGATGCCGCCCTTTTCGTTTTTTTCGAGTCCGCCGATCCGGTGTTCGAGGCCCGGCTGGCCGGGGATCGCCTGGGTGCGGGCGAGCGTTTCGGGATCGCGGGCGAAGGCGACGTAAGGCTGCGAGGGATCGGCGAAGGGCTTGTGGATGTCCGGCAGCGAACTTTCATCCGGAATTTTCCACGGCTCGGAACCGTTGGCCAGATAGCCGTCCGATAGAAGGATGACCGGCGTGGAATATTCGAGCGCGATGCGCACCGCCTCGAAGGCCGCGCGGAAGCAATCGGACGGCGAGTTCGCGGCGACCACCGGCAGCGGGCTCTCGCCGTGGCGGCCGTAGAGCGCTTGCAGGAGGTCGGACTGCTCGGTCTTGGTCGGCAGGCCGGTGCTGGGTCCGCCGCGCTGGACGTTGACGATGATCAGCGGCAGCTCGGTGGAGGTGGCGAGTCCGATGAACTCGCTCTTCAGGCACATCCCCGGGCCGCTGGTGCCGGTGACGCCGATCTGGCCGGCGAAACTCGCGCCGATCGCCACGCCAATGGCGGCGATCTCGTCCTCGGCCTGTACGGTTTTCACGCCGAAGTGCTTGTAGCCTGCAAGCGCCTCGAGGATCGAGGACGCCGGAGTGATCGGATAGCCCGAGAAAAGCATCTCGCGGCCCGCCTTTTTCGCACCGGCGATCAAGCCCAGCGCGATGGCGTCGTTGCCTGAGATCTTGCGGTAGGTGCCCGGCTCCACCTCGGCGCGGGCGACCATGTAGCGGTTGCGCGTGGCTTCCATGGTGTCGCCGAGGAAATAGCCCGCCTTGAGCACGCGGATGTTGGCTTCGGCCAAGTCGGGGAGTTTCTTCGCCCACTTCTCATTGATGAAATTGATGGTCGGATCGATGGGACGGCCATAAACCCAATAAGTGAAACCGAGCGCGAAAAAGTTCTTCGTGCGCAGCTTGTCGCGCTGGCTGATCGGGCTGTCCTTGAGTGCCTCCAACGCAAGACCGGTGATGTCGATCGGCACCAGATCGTATTTTTTCGCCAGCGCCGGATCATCCAGCGGATTGGTCGCGAATCCGGCCATTTTCAGATTTTCCTCCGTAAAGGCCGCGGAATTGACGATCAACAGGCCGCCCTCCGCCAGGTCATAGAGATGCACCGCCAGCGCCGCCGGGTTCATCGCCACCAGGGCATCCGGCTCGTCGCCCGGGGTCAGCACCGTCTGGCTGCCGAAATGGACCTGGAAGGCGGAAACCCCGGCGATGGTGCCGACCGGGGCGCGGATTTCCGCCGGGTAATCCGGAAAGGTCGCGATCGCGTTCGGGACGGTGACGCTGGTATCGGTGAAGCGTTCGCCGACGATCTGCATGCCGTCGCCGGAATCACCGGCGAAGCGGACGACCACTGATTTCATCTCGCGGAATCCGCGCGTGGCTTGGGTCATGGAATTGGGTTGTGACTGATGGGGAAGAACTAAGTTCACCATTCCCCGCACGTCAATGTCCGAGGGGAAGGAATTTCGGGCAGGGCCCCTACATCAGGGAGAGCCGCTTCTGCAATCGATGAAAGGAAACCAAGGATTTCCCGCCAGAAAACACGAGACCTCCGCGTATCCGCGGTGTTGAAGCAGTTCGACCCTGTTTCCCGACATGGGATGCCACCGATTCCAAAACCCTCTGCAACGATGAAACGACCATTCCTGCCCACCACGCTTTTTCTCGGCATGACCTTCCATGCCCATGCAAGTCGGTTTTGAAAACACTGCGAACCACCACGGAACAGCTTCGCCGAGCCCAGTGGCAGGGGGACATCCGGCACTGGAAAGTCAGCCAGATGAAGAAGGACCTCGACCAGAAGACGCTGGACCGCCACCAGGCGCTCTACGCCGGCGGCTACGGCCATGCTCCCTATCACGAAATCGTCACCCGCGGCGGCGGCGGTTACGGCCCGATGCAGTGGCCCACCGCCCTGGCCATCATGACCTGGCAGCTTGGCAGGGAGTATGGCATCGAGCCGGAGCACCCGGGAAACGAGGAGGGTTTCGGCTTTTTTGAAAACGGCACCACCAAGGCCGGCCGCATCGCCTATGGAGGCGAGTTCACTCTCAACAATGGTCCGGTGGACACCGCCGGATGGCAGGCAAACACCAATAACGGTTTCTCCACACCCAAGCTCCGCGTTCACGGAGCTTCCGGCGAAAACGTCCGAAGCGTGCAAGGCAGCCGCCTGCCACAACCCGCCTCCGGCCAGCTCCGCGCCTTCCACAACACCGACCGCAGCAAGTCGATCGAAGCGAGTCTGGTGGTCTTCGATCCCGCATCCGGCCGGGTGAAGGTCCGCTTGCGCAATGGTGGCATCCGCGAGCTGCCGATCGACTCCCTCTCACAGGAGGACCAGGAATACGTGAGAAAGGAAAGCGCCGGCCAACCCTGATTCACACGGTTGAGCGGGAATGGACCGGGTTGTGGCGGATGCCGGAACGGGCGAAATCCGCCATTGCCGCGCGGCGGCGGGTTTCCGATGGTGCGCCACATGCGGATCAGCCCCTTGGGTGGGTGCGGTGGAAAACCCGGTTGAGCCGCTCGTTTGAGACGTGGGCATAAATCTCGGTCGTGTCCACCCGCGAATGGCCGAGCAGCGTCTGGATGGTACGCAGGTCCGCGCCGTGGTCCAGCATGTGGGTGGCGCAGGCATGCCGCAGCAGGTGCGGGCCGCCCTTCGCCAGCACTCCGGCCGCAGTGAGATGGCGGCGCACCACCTGCCCCCATGAAGAGGCGGAAAACCCGTCGCCGTAGGCGGTCAGGAAAAGATCCGCACAAGGGGCATCCGGCACCGCCAGTTTGGGGCGGGCCTCGGCGAGATAGCGTTCCAGCCACTGCCGGGCGGGCCCGCCCATTGGCACGACCCGGTCCTTCCCGCCCTTGCCATTGCGGACCAGCAGCGAGGCCCCGCCGCGGACGAGGTCGGTGGTCCGCAGACCGACCACCTCACCACGGCGCAGGCCGCAGGAGTAGGTGACCTCCAGCATCGCACGGTCCCGCAGGCCCAGCACGTCGGTGGTGTCCGGCAGTTCCAGCAGCCGCAGGACCTGTGCCTCGTCCAGTATCGCCGGGATGGTCCGGCCACGGCAGCGCCGCAGCCGCGTGCCGGACAGTGGATTGGCATCGATGCGCCGGTGCTGGTGCAGGTGGCACAGGAACGCGTAAACCGAGCGGATCATGCTCTCTTTGGTCGTATCCGCATACTGTGTGCCGAAGCGGGTGCGGTATTCATCCAGCCATGCGAGCCACGCCTCCATCAGCCCTCGCGAGATCCACTCCGGCCTTGTGACATGGCAGTTCCAGCACCATTTCAGGAACAGCCGGACATGCTGGCGCCGTCCCTCGATGCTCGCCTTGCGCAGGCCGCATCGCCGTTGCTCGGCAAGCCAGTCATCGAGCGCCTCGCCCAGCGCCGTCTTAAGATACTCGTGCGGACGTTCCTTGGAGCCTCCCTTTTGCTTCCGCCACTTCCGCATCTCCCTCGCCCGCTCCCATCCTCTGCTGTGCTTGTCCATACCACCTCCCGGTTGACACCTGAATCTAAGCCGGGTTTGCACGCACTCCAGTGGAAAACAGGCCTGCGCGGCACCCGGCCATCGCGCGGATTTCGCGTGACGCGCGCCGCCCCTTCTCCTATCCATGCAGCGCCGTGATGAATCCAGTCCATGCCCGCCGCCCCCGCGCGGGAGTTCCTCCAACCGGCCGCAACACGCCAAAAACCGGGCTGTACTACTACGGCTACCGATACTATGATCCCGCCACCGGCCGGTGGCCATCCAAGGATCCGATAGAGGAACGCGGGGGAGAGAACCTGTATGCCTTCGTCGGCAATAACGGGGTGAACCGGTGGGATCGATTAGGCTTAATTCCGCCTGAATTTCCGGGCTTTCCTGGCGAACGAGGCTCTTTCGGTGAGGATCTGCCTACATGGCCTGATGCGCCGCCGGAATGGCCTGATGCGCCGCCGGAAATTCCGGTCACCGATGAAAATAGATGTTGTGATGCAGATACCATTGATAAAGGGGAACAAGAACTAAGAAAACGCTATCAAAAGATGATGGCTGATTTGAATTCTAAAGGAAAGAAGCCACGTGGATATTTTAGGAACAGCTGCAAAAATCGTTCTGATTTGACAATTTCTGTTTTATCTCCAACCCCGAAATATTGGAAATGCAAAGAAGTCAGAGGATGGAAAACTAAAATACCATTGGATGGTCGTGATCATGTATGGGTAGAGTGCACTTCACAACCCAATGATGGCTCTAAGCCAGAGACAATAGCATTTGATTCTTGGTCTGGCTATGGAGATGGAGTGTCTCCGGATTTGAATCGCAAGAAATATCCATACCCGGCTCCATATCCTGATGCTAGAGATCCACTAGAAAACAATTGTGCTATGAAAAAAGAACTTCCTTATACATATCCTGACCATCATTATCAACTCCAATAATGAAAAGTATAAGATTTATTGTTAATAAAATATTTGTAACTGCATTAATATTATTTATTTTTCCCGGTTGTGATTCTACCAAAAAACCTAGGTCAGCCATTGTCATAGGTGATGGTATAAACCTGACTCGATTAATTGATAATTACAAAGACACTTACGGATATTATCCTGAAAGCATTAGTGACGTTATTAAAGAATATAAAGGGGAATTTACCAAAAATCTTGATACAAATTTATGGGGATATTTTAGCCATAATGGCTGCTATTTTATTATACATAAAAGAATCACTAATGGCGAAATATATGTATTTAGTTCTTCTGGGGAAAATGATTCTTTTCGTGTGCAATGAATGAATGAGGTCAGGGAAAGCGCCGGCAGGTGAGCCGGCCCCGAAAAGATTAGGTAGGAATTTTTTCGCACAGAGGTGGCAACCTGAGCGCAACGATGAGTGAAAAAGAACGTTGTACAGTGAGGTATTCGCCTGACAACTACTGTTTATCCAAAGGAAATCTCTTCTGCATTTCTTTGGACATTAAGTCAAGAACTTTCATGAGCTTATCCTTTGTGATGTGCTGATCCCCGGTCAGAAGATAATAGTCAGGAGATTTCGGATTTTTCGAAATCGGGATGTACTTCTTAACCCAATCACCCGGCTCGACACCGACT
>JAWLDG010000030.1:0-51295 GCA_041686775.1 Luteolibacter sp.
ATACAACGCTCTGAAATTCAGGATCTTCACACCCCTGTCAGAGTCCGGAACGGCGGGTGTGTCACGCCTTCACCTCTCAGCAAAACTGACGGAGAGCCAAAGAAAAAACGTGATTCTTCCCGTGATTGACAGCTTTGCTGGCGTTGCTAGCATTTTGTCATGAGTACGACGCTGACGATTCGAAACTTGGATGAAGCGGTGAAGCAGAAGCTGCGGATGCGTGCGGCCCGGAACCAATGCTCGATGGAAGCGGAGGCCCGGGCGATTCTGGCACGGATGGTCAACGAGGAGGAGACGCCAGGGCCGCCGCAGACCGCCATGGAAATGAGGGAGCGGCTGGCGGCCGTGCGGGGCGCATGGAAAAAGCAGGCGAAGGGGCGCGATACGGACGGGATCATGAAAGAGCTGCGTGGAGATGACTGATTCCGATTTCATTCTGATCGATACAAATGTCATCCTGGACGTTTTGGAAGATGATCCCCAATGGGCTTCCTGGTCGGCGGACCGCATGAGCCAGTTGGTGGGCAGGATGGCGATCAACCCGCTGATTTGCGCAGAACTGAGCCATGAGGCGGATGAGATCGAGGATGTGGAGCGGATTCTCGTCACTCTCGGCTTGATCTACCAAGAGATACCGAGAGAGGCGCTCTTTCTGGCCTCGAAAGCCTACCGAACCTATCGCCTTCGCGGCGGCACCAGGACCGCGCCTCTCGCGGACTTTTTCATCGGAGCGCATGCCGCCGTGTTCGGTATCCCCATCCTGACGCGTGATGTGGGCCGATACCAAACCTGCTTTCCCGATGTCGAATTGATCGCGCCCTGATCCGCAGGGGGGCGGTCGAACATCGAACATCGAACATCGAACATCGAACATCGAACGTCGAACGTCGAACGTCGAACATCGAACATCGGACATCGAACATCGGACATCGAACATCGGACATCGGACATCGAACATCGGACATCGAACATCGGACATCGAACATCGAACATCGAACATCGAACATCGAACATCGAACATCGAACATCGAACATCGGTCGCTACGCGTGGTCGGCGGGCAAGTGGGAGGCGGGGACTTGGAGCCCGAAGAGGAGGAATCTCTCCAACGAGCAAGAAGCGGGTCATCGAGGAAGCGGTGACGCTCCTCGAGCCCACTCTCGGCAAGAGCCGTGCCGGAGGGTTTCTGGACCAGTCGTTCGGGGCCTGGCAGCGCGACGGGAGCGCGCATGAAACGGTCGAGGCCGCGCGGGTGGCATTCCGGGAATCCTTCGAGAGACGCCGCCGATGAAGGCATTGATCGATGCGGATATCCTGATCTGAGGAGCTTCGCGCGGCACCAGCCTCGGTTCATGTGACGGGATGATGAACGGAAGTTTGGGTGTACCGTCTCTTCAGGCGGCACACCCGATTCCGGCAAGTTCAGTTGCGCCTGCGGCGAAGCAGGGCCAACAGACCAAGGCCGCCGAGGAGGGCGGCGCGGGGTTCGGGGATGACTGTCAAGCCAAGTATGCCCGTGCCTTCGGTGAAGGTCCAGGTATTGCCACCATCCACCAAGCTCCATACACCGGCAACGTTTGTGAAATCCCCCAAGGTGCTGCTCACATCGAACGTGCTGCCATAGTTTTCGGTGAGGTTGCCGACATCGACGATCTCCCAGAAATTGCCCGAATTGATGCTGGCATTGGTCAAGTCAAAGAAAAACAGGCCGTCTAAATTGACCGTGCCGGTGCCGAGGATGGCGTTGTTCACCCCGCTGGCACCGATTAGGAACTGCGTGGAGGATGATGCGGCAAGTGTCAGCGTGCCGGCGCTGACCGTGGTGTTGCCGGTGTAGGTGTTGGCGCCGAGAAGTTCGACAGTTCCCGTTCCTTGCTTGGTCAGCCCGCGTGGACCACCGGTTTCGCTGATCGCGCCGATCTTTGTGTTGATGTAGGTTCCACTGCTAGTATTGATCACCGCATCTCCTGACAAGTTGGCGCCTGTGAAACTCAGGAAGTGATTAATGTTGTTGCCTGTGATGGTCAGGGTGTTGCTGCCGATGGAGAGATCGCCGAGAGCGTGGGTTTTGTTGGAGGCGGTTCCACCGATGCGTGCGAAGTTGATCGTGGCATCGCCACCGACGGTGACATCATTGCCGAACGTGATTGTTTGGGCGCTGTTGCCCCCATCGCCGAGCGTGCGGAGACCCAGGGTGCCACCATTGAGTTGGATGGTGCCGGTGCCGAAGGGGCTGGCACCGCCTTCTGTGTCTTTTCTGCCCTGCAGTGTGCCTGCGGAGATCGTGGTGCCGCCGGAGTAGGTGTTGTTGGTGCCGGCGAGGATGGCGGTGCTGTTGCCACTTTTCACAAGACTGCCGCCGCCCGTTTGCAGTTCGGAAATGTTCCCGGTGAAGTTGAAATTACTGCTGCCGCTGCCGTTGCCGGTGAAGGTGAGGACCGAGCCGCTGCTCGCGGTGCCGAGTTGAATATTGTTGGCGACGTTGTAAGTGATGGAGCGGGAGGAGGTGACCGCGTTCAAGTTGACCGTCCCCGTGGCGGCGGAAAATTTCAGCGCGTCGCCCGCAAGGTCCATCGTGAGGTTTGTGCCGGTGCTCGCAGCTCCACGTCCGGAGAGGGTGAGAGTGCCCAGATCGAACGCGTTTCCGCTGTTGTTCAGGTTGACCGTCTGCGAGGAAGGATTGGCCGTGTTCAGCAGTTGGGTGGAGGTGTTTTCAAAGAATTGGATCGTATTGAGATTGCTGCTCACCGGATTGCCGCCGATCCAGGTGCCCTGGGTGTTCGGCCCGCCGGAGAACCAGTCGAGGTTCGCCGGCGGCGTTCCGGTGACGTTGGAGTTGGCCCAAGTGTAGGTGGTCTGCGCGGAAGCGGAGGACATCGCGAGCAGCGAGCTGCCGGCGAGGGCGAGGAAGTGGCGGAGTGTGGCTTTAGGTTTCATGGGGATCCTAGATCGTGGATTGTGGATCGCGGCTCGTAGATCGGAGGTCGGCTGGCGCGATGCAGGAGTGACTGCGACGAATCTTTGATGAATGGAGTGACGGACTTCTTGATTGGATCTTCTGCCGCCACCGCCTGGCTTGCCTGAAGCCAGGCGGTGGAGCAACGGGTGAGGGAATCAGGGGTTCACGGCTTTGAGGCGGCCGAAGAGTTTGCCACCGGCTGCTTTGCCCACAGGGATGGTGGCGGTGACGTCGAGTGGACCGGTGCCGGTGATGTTGAACCCGATATCGCCCAACGTGCCGCTGCTGTAGGGCACCTGGACCGCCGTCCACGATCCGTTCGCAAGGGTGTTGCTGTGCTCGATGGCAAGCGTGGCATCACCATTGGCGGTGTCGTTGAGCATCTGGAAGGTCAGCACCAGGCCGCCGGCGGATTGGGTGACGGTCGGCAGCTTGTCGAGGGCGCTGACGTTCGGATTGGCGGCTCCGAGCAGGAATGCCAGGCCGTTGGAAACGCCGTCACCATTGGCATCGTCACCGAAGGCCGCGCCGCCGGACCAGGTGTCGTAGGCGGAGGCACCACCCGTATTGACGAGGCGAAGTTCGTCTGTGGCACCGTCGATGACTTGGAGTTCGTATCCGGGAACCGAAGCGGCCAGCACCGGAACCCCGGTGATCGAAGCAGCGGTGAGCAGGGTGTAGCTTGAAGCGCCGGTGGAGCCGGTAACCTTGATGGTGCCGTTGGTTAGATCGACGGACGCACTAGAGGCGGTGACCGGGAAGCCGGTGTCCAGACCAAGTGAGCCGCCGGTGAAGGTGATGGCGGAGGTGGCCTGGCTGGCCCCGGTAATGGCGAGGGTGCCTTCAGAGACCGTGGTAGCTCCGGTGTAGGCGTTAGCCGCGCTGAGCACCCAGGTGCCGGCACCGGTTTTGGTGAGGCTGAGGACTCCGGAACCGGTGGCGGTGGAATTCTGCAAATTCCCCGCGATGGTGTTGGCACCGGTGTTGCTGCCTGTGAGGGTAAGTGTGCGCGCGGTGGGGTAGCCGAAGTTCACAGCGCCACCACCCGTGGCGCTGAAGTTGTTGTTGACGGTCACCTGGGTCGCGCTGTCGATGGAAGTAATCGTGGTGTTGTTGGCGATCCCCGTTCCGGTGACCCTCATGCCGACGGCCAAGGTGGAGGTATCAGCGAGATCCGTGATCTTTTTCTGATTCGTCGTGCTCCACACGGCCGACGCGTCTTCAGAGTAATCCGGCGAAAGAGCGACCCCCGCTTGGCCCAGAGTCAAGGTCCCGGTGCCGGAGGAATCAAGCGTGGCGCTGCCAAGCAAAGCGAGGTTGCGGTCCGTGCTGCTGGCTGTCGCGCCGGTATGGCGAAGAGTGGTGCCGCTGCTGAGGCGCAGGTTGTTCGGATTGCTGGAAGACGCGCCGATGCTGCTGTTGCTGCCGCCGTTGGCGAGGTTCGTCACTTCGAGGATGCCGCCTGAGACTGTTGTGACACCAGTGAAGGAGTTGTTGCCGGATAGAGTGGTCGTGCCAGCTCCGGTCTTCGTCAAAGGACCGCTGCCGGAGATCTCATTGCCATAAGACTGGGCGGAGCTGCTGTTGAATGTGAGGGTGGAATTGTTGATGATGCCGGAGCTGCTGGCAATCGATCCTTGGACTTCCAAAATGCCACCCGAAATCGTGGTGGTGCCGGTGTAGTTGTTGGTACCGAGAAGTCGGAGAGTTCCCAGTCCTTGCTTGGTCAGGTCGCGTGGACCACCGGTTTCGGTGATGGCACCCATATTTGCGATGATGTAGGTTCCAGTGCTAGTATTAATAACCGCATCTCCTGACAAATTGGCGCCTGTGAAACTCAGGAAGTGGCCAATGTTGTTGCCTGTAATGGTCAGAGTGTTACTGCCGATGGAGAGATCGCCGAGAGCGTGGGTTTTGTTGGAGGCGGTTCCACCGATGCGTGCGAAGTTGATCGTGGCATCGCCACCGACGGTGACATCATTGCCGAACGTGATTGTTTGGGCGCTGTTGCCCCCATCGCCGAGCGTGCGGAGACCCAGGGTGCCACCATTGAGTTGGATGGTGCCGGTGCCGAAGGGGCTGGCACCGCCTTCTGTGTCTTTTCTGCCTTGCAGTGTGCCTGCGGAAATGGTGGTGCCGCCGGAGTAGGTGTTGTTGGTGCCGGAGAGAACGACCGTGCCCGCGCCGGTTTTCTCCAAGCCGTCGTCTCCGGCGATATCACTGGCAATGGTGGTGGTTCCTGTGGTGACGCTGATGACCGGCGCGGTGGCCCCGGAGAGCGTGAGGGTGTTGCCAGCGGAGATCGAGTAGCCATTGGTATTGAAGGTGAGACCGCCTGCGGTGATGTCGGTGCCGAGGGTGATGGCTCCCGCCGTGCTGCCGAAGATGGCGGTGTCTGCATCCAAGATGTCGTTTACCCACGCGATGTTGTTGGCTCCGGCGTCGGCGGTCCAGTTGCCGTTGGCGGTGTCGGTGCTCCACGTTCCAGCGCCGCCTGTTACGGTGCTATCACCGGCGCCGACCGTGCCGGGTGCGGTGTCCCAGGTAAGTGTGTCGGCGGCATGGGTGTAGGACATCGCCAGCAGCGAGCTGCCGATGAGCGCGAGGAGGTTGCGGAGTGTGGATTTTGATTTCATGGGGAGATGAGTTTGCTAGTTTTGCCTTTGGGCTATGAGGTGTGTCTTCAATCTGGGTTGATGGTTCGCTATCGCGAACAGGTCATTCAGTTTTCAGTTTTCAGAAAAGAGATTGGAGAGTCTTCAAGTCGAAGGTCGCAGACGGGCCGAGTGAGCAGTGAGCAGTGAGCAGTGAGCAGTGAGCAGTGAGCAGTGAGCAGTGA
This sequence comes from Luteolibacter sp., assembly GCA_041686775.1. Classification (GTDB taxonomy): domain Bacteria; phylum Verrucomicrobiota; class Verrucomicrobiia; order Verrucomicrobiales; family Akkermansiaceae; genus Luteolibacter. The sequence continues at coordinate 5,797 of JAWLDG010000030.1, forward strand.
GCAGTGAGCAGTGAGCAGTGATCGGTGATCAGTGGAAGAGGCTGGAGCGCAGAGCACGGAGACGAGAGGGAAGAGGTGGAGATGTGCCGGGCGTGTGAGTGGCGCCGGGTGATCCGCCGTCGCCCGTTGGGCTATGGCGGGACAGGTCCGTAAGCGGTGGGAGAAGTAGGTTGGATGGGTTGGGTTGTGGGTGGATGGTTTGGGGATTTTCAGGTGAAGGAAGGGGCTTGCCGGGTGGATTTTTGGTGCGTTTCCACTCCGGATGGAGGGCGGAGAGATTCGTCAAATGACAAAAAACACGGCGGGTGGCAGACGGGGAAGGAAAATGTATCCGAGCGAGTGTGTCTGGAAAGGTGACAGTTTTTTTGGGGGTAAAAGCTGAAAATCTGAAATTCTGAAAAGCTGAAATAAAGAGGAAGGGATGAAATGCGGAGGAGCGGAGATTGCGGAGGAAAGCGCGGCGTTCGGAGGATTGACAAGACAGCACGTAAGAGTAATTTTTCTTACGTAAGAAAAACGACGATGGACAAGGTATTCTCAACCCGGATTGACGAATCCGTGGCGGCACGCATCAACGGTCTGGCGCGGCGGCTTCGGACCAGCAAGAAGCGGGTCATCGAGGAGGCGGTGACGCTGCTGGAGTCCACGCTCGGCGAGAGCCGTTCCGCAGGGTTTCTGGATCAGTCGTTCGGGGCATGGCAGCGCGACGGGAGCGCGCGGGAAACGGTCGAGGCCGCCCGAGCGGCGTTCCGGGAGTCATTTGAGAGACGCCGCCGATGAAGGCATTGATCGATGCGGATATCCTGATCTGGCACCTGCGCGGGGAGCGCAAGGCGGCGGATTACCTGCGCGGGCTGGCGGAAGACCCCGACATCCAGATGTGGACCGGCGCGATGCAGCGCGCGGAAGTGCTGTTCTACATGCGGCCGCACGAGGAAGAGGCCACGATGTCGCTGCTTTCCCGCATCCGGACGGCAGCGGTTGACCAGGCTGTCATCGACGAGGCCGGGCGGTTGTTCCGGAAATGGAATCCCGGCCACGGGATCGACCCGAACGATGCGATCCTCGCCGCCACCGCCCTAACGGGAGGCGGCCAGATCCACACGCTGAACCGCAAGCACTACCCGATGAAGGACGTGGTGGTGATCAAGGCGTGGTGAAACCCGGCGGTCCGGTTCGTGGTCTTCTGTGCAGGCTTTCCAGATGATCCTGGATCCCGCGGTTGAAAAACGAGCGGCGACTTCAATGCCTTGGTCACGCTTCGAGAGTCTTGTCTTGGGGGGGCAGTTCCTGGTTATGATCGGCACCTTCGGAGGCGTGTGGAAGGAACATGATGGCGGCCACGAGGGCAGCCGCTGTCTGCTTGGAGAGAATGGAGGAGAATCGGCTCTTTCGGGCAGCGGATCAAACCATGGGTGGCAGGGTCTGTGTTGGTTTCATCGGGGTGATTGGGTTGATGGTTGGTAGTTATGGCAAAATGACGGATTGGCGTGAAAGTGAGTGATTGGCTATGGCGTGAGACCGCCTGCGCCCGGGTTTTCTATTTTCCTTTCTGTGTGGCCTTTTCCAGGGGCACGATCGGCACCGAAAGCTGGTCGAGCCTTTCGTAGAAAACCCCGCCCATGGCGGATTCCTTGAGTTGGCGTTCGCGCACCCGGGCAGTGGCGTCCGCCAACGCTTTCTTCCAATCGATGTCCAGCTTCTCGTCAGGGATCTCGCTCTCAGGGTAGTCCCACTCGTCGGTGCGGAAGCTCGGGAAGGGCTGGTCCTGTTCGCCAGCGACGTAAAGGTTGCCCATCGGAGCCACCCCCCAGCCGTAGCGGACGGCGACCGGTTTCCCGACCATCGGGCTCCAGACTTGGATCGACCGGTTACCATGGGTCCAATGAGTCCCCTTCCCATATTCCGCATAGCGGGCGTGAGCCATGTAGAAGATCCCGTTCTCACCGGCGATCGAGAAGCCCCGCGGGATGCTGCTGCCGTCCTTGGTTTGGACCCGCATGTCGAAGCCCAGAACCATCACATCCCCGTGGGCTTCGGCCGACACGAGCTTGATCGGATCCAGCCAGCGCACGCCCTGCACACCATACACTTTGCTGAGCGCCCATTTGGCCGCACGCCAGCCGTGATCGCGCTTTCGTCCCGGATGCAGGCCTTGGGACTGCACGTCGTAGGCAGGGATGAACATCGTATTCACAGGGTCGCCGACATCGGCCAGGCCCAGCCGCTGGGATTCGCGGATGAAGGGGGCGATGGCGGTGGACTGCGCCTCGAAGTTCTCGGGGCCCTGGGCCGCCTTGCCGTCCGCGCAGAAACCGATCACGGCCACCGGGAGCTGCGGGTCATTGAAGTCCTCGCGGATCCCCTCGACCATGAGTTTCATCAGCACGCGATAGCGTTTGGGGCGGGCGTTGTCCCCGAGCGTGTTGTTGAAGCCCTGGTGAAAGGCGAGGCCCTTGATGTTGAGGCCCTTGAAGACTCCGAGGAAGCCGTTGTGCACGCTGGCCATGTGGCTGGGGCTTTTGCCTGGCACATTCCATGACCGCAGGTCATTCGGATCGGGGCGTTTCGGCTCGGGTTGGTTTTTCTTCTTGGCACGTCCTTTGTCAATTTCCCAGATCCGGTCGGCCTCGGCCTCGGGGTCGAATGCCGCCATGCGCGCCCGGATATGGTCCGCATAACGCTTGGTCAGCGGATGCTCGTCGAACTTGTGGGCTGGCACCATGCTTTCGATCGAGGCCCCGCCGCGGGCCGTCTTGATCAAGCCGATCGGGATTCCGAGGCTGCGCTGCACATTCAACCCGAAGATGTAACCGATGGCGGAAAACTCGCGCGCCGTCTCCGGGGAGGAGACATCCCAACTGCCGGAAACCGTGGTGATGGCCTCGGGCCGGATGTCGTCCTGCAGGGTGGCCTGTTCGTTGGTCGTGATCGAGTAGTAGCGCAGCAGGGGCAAATCCGCCTGGGGGAGCAGGTCCGCAGCGTCGGTCTTGGCGGCGGGAAAGGCCATGTTGCTCTGGCCGTGCATGACCCAGACGTCGCCGAGAAGGATGTTGTCGAGGGTGATGGTTTCCCCACCGTGGGTCGCGGTTAGGGTGATCGGCTCGGTGCTGGCCTCGCGTGGCGGGAAGGTGACTTCCCATTTGCCGAGCCCCTTGTAGGCTTCCTCGTAGCCGAATACCTCGACCGGTGCGGCGGCTGCCGTGGTGGCCTCCATGGATTCCTTGCCCAAGGCCACCTTCACCTTTGCACCGGGCTTCGCCCAGCCCCAGACCTTGATCGGCTTGTCGCGCTGGAGGACCATGCCGCTCCCGAAGATGTTGTGCAGCTTGAAGGGCTTGGACTGACGGTCCGATTGGGCACTGGACAACGGTGTAAGGAGCGCCATGACGAGCACGACGCCGAGGGAGTGGATTCTTGTTTGCATGATTGTTGTGGCTTTGGCTTCGGTTCGAAGGGCTTGGTTTGTCCGCGCTTTTGCCGCCCGTTCTTTTACATCACCGGACGGAAAAAACTCTCGGATGAAATCGGATTTTCAACGCAGCAACTGGATCTGAAAAGATGGCACTTTGGGTCGTGCCCGGCGCACTCAGGTGCAATCTCCGTCCATTACCCACAAATCACACACAAATTGGCGCTGCGATCACCCGGATTGCAGCGCCACATTGGGGATAAGCTTTCCTTTCGCGTCGAGGCAGAGATCAGCGCCTGCGGCGAAGCAGGGCGAGCAGGCCGAGGCCGCCGAGCAGCGCGGCGCGGGGCTCGGGGACTGGCGTGAAGTTCAGCAGGTAGCTGTCGCCGCCATCAAAGAAATTGGCGGTGTAGTTCGCGTCGTCGTAGCCGGTGATGTCCAACAGGGTGAAGGCGCTGGTGCTGGTGTTCTGGAAAATCGTGTAGGTGTTGGCGTAGCTGAAGCCGCTGAGCAGGCTGAGCTGCAGAGTGGCGTTGCCGGAGCCGATCAGATTGTCCGCCACGGAGGAAAACGAGATGAGGTCACTGTCCGTTCCAAGGCCGAAGGCAAGGATGGAATTGGCATTCAGCGTCAGTGAAGAACCCAGCGTGAGGGTATCGGCAGGGGTGATGCCGTCGCCGGGGGAGAGTTTGCCCGTGACGGCGAGCGTGCCGCCGATGGTGCCGCCGCCGCCAAGCGTGCCGTTGGTTTCGACGGTCACCGTGCTGGTGGAACTGGTCGCGCCGTTGATGATGAGGGATCCGGCGGAGACGTTGGTATCACCGGTGTAGGTGTTGGTTCCGGAGAGCGTGATGGTGCCGGTGCCGGTCTTGGTGAGGGCGGTGGTGCTGCCAGTGGTGCCGTTCTCAATGACGCCCTGGAAGTTGCCGCCGCCGTTGTCGCCGCTGCCGATGGTCAGGGTGCGGGTGCCGGATGTGTGCGTGCTGGTGATGACACCGCCGGTGCCGGTGAGATTGCCGATGGAAAGACTCTGGCTACCCATGTTCAGGGTGCCACCCGTGTTGATGGTGAGCTGGTTGTTGGCATTGCCAAGCGCCGTGGAGCTCTCGGCCATGATGGTGCCAGCGGAGACGGTGGTCGTGCCAGTGTAGTCGTTTGTCCCTTGAAGCCTCAGAAAGCCGGCTCCGTCTTTGATTAGGTTGCCGCTGCCGGTGATGGTGCTATGCTGTGGGTAGGAGTTGGCATTCGTGCCTGTTCCCGTCGAATTCCAAGTCAGCGTATGCCCGTTGAGGTTTGTTCCGCCGGAGATCACTTTCAATGTGGAGTTGGTCCCACCCATGCTCCAGATCTGACTACCACCCAGTATCACAGGAACTTCCAATCGGACGCCGGCGGGGCTGCCAAAATCGATGCCGCCGTTGACGGTAAGGGACGAGCTGTTTGAGGTCTGCAAGAAGGCGGTCCCCCCGGAAGTCGGCCATGCAAGTGCGCCGACCGTGACCGAGTTGTCCAATTTGATGTATTTATTGCTGCCGGTGCTGGTCCGCAGGTTGGCATCCCTACCATTGATCCACTCCACGTATTCGGAACCATTGTCCCAGTTTGCGGTCGTGGTATCCCAGATGTGGGGAGTGCCGCTAGTGTTTGATCCATAGTTGCTGACGCCGTTGGCGGTTGTGGTGTTCGAACCGTCAAAGTAGAGCGTTTGGGCGTGCGTGGAAGAAATTGCAAGCAGCGAGCTGCCGGCGAGGACGAGGAAGTGGCGGAGTGTGGCTTTTGGCTTCATGGGGATCCTAGATCGTGGATTGTGGATCGCGGCTCGTAGATCGGAGGTCGGCTGGCGCGATGCAGGAGTGACTGCGACGAATCTTTGATGAATGGAGTGACGGACTTCTTGATTGGATCTTCTGCCGCCACCGCCTGGCTTGCTTGAAGCCAGGCGGTGGAGCAAAGGTTGAGGGAATCAGGGGTTCACGGCTTTGAGGCGGCCGAAGAGCTTGCCGCCGGCGGCTTTGCCCACCGGGATGGTGGCGGTGACGTCGAGCGGGCCGCTGCCCTCGATGTCGAACACCACGTCATTGACGGTGTTGTCCACATCGGGAACCAGAGCGGCTTCCCACGCATCGCCGATGCCGAGGTCGCTGCTGTGCTCGACGCTGAGCGTGGCCGTGCCGCGGCTGGCGGAATCCAGCATGTCGAAGGTCAGCACCAGGCCGCCGGCGGTTTCAGTGACGGTCGGCAGCTTGTCGAGGGCACTGACGTTCGGATTGGCGGCCCCGAGCAGGAATGCCAGCCCGTTGGAGACGCCGTCACCATTGGCATCGTCACCGAAGGCAGCGCCGCCGGACCAGGTGTCGTAGGGGGAGGCACCGCCCGTGTTGACGAGGCGGAGCTCGGTGTCGCCATTGGCAAGCTGGAGTTCATATCCGGAAACCGGAGCGGCGAGCACCGGGGTGCCGGTGATGGATGCGGCGGTGAGCAGGGTGTAGCTCGCAGCGCCGGTGCTGCCGGTGACCTTGATGGTGCCGTTGGTTAGATCGACGGCCGCGCTGGCGGCGGTGACGGGGGAGGCAGTGTCGAGACCGAGCGATCCGCCGGTGAATGTGATGGAGGAGGTCGCTTGGGTGGCTCCGGTGATGGCGAGTGTGCCGGCGTTGATCAATGTCGCGCCGGTGTAGGTGTTGGCTTCCGAGAGGGTGAGCGTGCCGGTTCCGTTCTTGGTCAAGCCGCCGCCGTTTGCGGCCAAGACACCTTTGGTCACCGCTCCAGTGATCGTAAGGTTTCCTGTGCCTCCGATCGCCACCGTGCGCGCATTGGCATTGAAAGACAGGGCGAGACCGCCAATCACGAGGGTGTTGCCCGCGCCATTCACGTTCCAGACAGAGTTGTTATTGTTGTTATTGGTGAACACTCCATCGATGGACAGTGTGGAATTCGTGCCGTTCAGTGTGACGGTATTGGTATTTGATGAGATGCTACCGACAGCGGTGCTCAAAGTGAGGTCATTGGTGCCACCGAAAGTAAACGCTCCAGCCACTGTCGATGCGTCCAGGGTGAGTGGGCTGCCCGTGGTGTTGTCGATGGTGCCGCCGTTGATGGCCAATGGGCCGCTGCCTAGTGCCGTGACGCTGCCGATATTGAGCGTGCCAGCACTAATTGTCGTGCCGCCGCTGTAGGTATTGTTGCCAGAGAGTGTGAGAGCGGAGCCACCCGTTTTGTAGAGCGCGAGGCTGTCGCCCACGTCAGCGATGTCATCGATGTATGAGGTATTCGCGACGACATTCAGATCGATGCCTACATTGCCGCTGTAGCTCACGGTGCTGGTTCCCGCGCCGCCTAAGCCGGAGAGAAGCCCCCCAAGAGTGCCGACACCACTGGCACCATTGGTCCAGACCGTGGATGCGGTTCCGAGATCGATGCCAAGAATGCCGCCATTGTTGACCTGCACGTTGCCGGAAGAGGGCATGGAGGCTATGCTGGTGAAGCGCAGTGTGCCGCTGTTGATTGTCGTTCCACCGTCGTAGGTGTTGGTGCCGGAGAGGATGATGTTTCCGGTCCCAGCATTGATGAGATTGCCGCTGCCGCTGATATTCTCATGCCTGGGTGTGCCGTTATTCGTAAGGGCGCTGTCCCAGGTCAGCGTATGGCCATTGAGATCGGTTGCGCCGGTGAAATTTTTTCCCGAGCTGTTGGTGCCACCGAGGCTCCAGGTCTGATCGCCGCCCAGTTTGATCGGGGCGGACCAAGCGATGCCGGCGTGGCTGCCGAAAGCGATGCCGTTGTTGATGGTGATTTCGGAGGCGCCACTCACAAAGGTGGTTCCTCCTGAGGACGAGAGCGTCAGGGCACCGACCGTGACGGGTGCGCCGATGGTAAGGGTTTTGTTGCCGCCGCCGCTGCCGGCGATGACCGCATCGTCACCGTTATTCCATGCGACGTAGGGTAATCCGTCACCCTGGTCCCAGTTCTTGATCGTGGCATCCCACGTCCCGCCGGCACTGGTGAAAGCACTGGCTCCGTTGCCGGTTCCGGCGATGTCCGTGGTACCTCCGTCAAAGTAAAGCGTGGCGGCGTGGGAGGAGGAAAGCGCGAGCAGCGAGCTGCCGGCGAGGGCGAGGAGGTTGCGGAGTGTGGATTTCGGTTTCACGGGTTGGTCTGGTTTTCAGGTTGGGGATTTTCGATGGAACGAATTGCGGGTGCGGAAGTCGTTGCCGGGAAGGTTTTCCATATATGAGGATGTGCTTGCCGGGTGGATTTTTTTGCCCCTATCTGGCCGGATTACATCCAGAGAGGGGCGACCCCTGTGTAAAAACCACGGCAGGTGCCAGACGGGGAAGGAAAATGTGTCCGAGCGAGTGTGTCTGGAAAAGTGACAGTTTTTGGAGGTAAAAGCTGAAAAGCTGAAAAGCTGAAATAATGAGGAAGGGATGAAATGCCGAGGAGCGGATTTGCCGCGCGGTGGAAGAAAATTCAGGGGCTGAATCCCTCGACGTTTTGGTTCAGGTATTTGCCATCCTTGACCTCGCCGACGGAAATTCCGTTCATGCTGATGTTCCTCACCGGCATATCGGCCTGCCCCTGGATCCGGGAGATGAATTTGACATTTCCGGCCTCGATGTTGGCGAGATGGACATCGGAAATCGGGGTGAGGCGCACCTCGAGGGTGGGAACCAGATCCCGCCATTGATAGAGAACATCCGTCTCGATTCCGAGCACACCTCTGCGGATGTCTCCAGCGGTGATGTTGCGCATGTGGATGTTTCTCACGTAACCGCCACGCCGTTCGTTGGTTTTGATGAACAGGAGATGACCGACGCTTTTTTCCAGTTTGCAGTCTTCCACCAGGACATTCTCCACCCCGCCGGAAAGCTCGCTGCCGATCGCCATCAACTGGTGTGCGTTGCGGATCGTGGAGCCACGGACCACGATGTTTTTGGAAGGGGTGTTCAGGCGCCACCCATCGTGGTTCCGTCCCGCCTTGACGGCAATGGCGTCGTCCCCTTGGTCGAAGACCGAGTCTTCTATCAACATGTTCTGACTCATTTCCGGGTCGACGCCGTCATTGTTGTGCCCGTGGGCCAGAACATCGATCCCGCGGATGACGATATTCTTCGAGAGAAGCGGATGAATGGTCCAGAAGGGGCTGTTGCGGATCCGGACGCCCTCGAGAAGCACGTTTTCGCAACGATTGAACTGGATGAACTGGGGACGCAGGTTGGCGTCGTCGCCCGTCATCCGGCGTTCTTCGACCGGCACGCCTTTCGACATCATGTGGTACAAGCGCTTCAAAGCCTCCATGTGGGGTTCGGGGCGTCCCTCCCATTCATGCCAGACATCCATTTCGGCGCGCAGCGTGCCGCTGCCGGTAATGGCGATGTTCCCGCACTCGTAAGCATAAATCAGCGGCGAATAATTGTAGCATTCCATCCCTTCCCAAGACGATTTCACCGCAGGCAGGTAATGCTCCGGATTTCCCGAAAACAGCAGGGTCGCGCCCTCCTCCAGATGGAGGTTCACGTGGCTTTTGAAGTGGATCGCCTTGGTCGGCCATTCACCGGCGGGAATGACCACCACGCCGCCCTTGGCCGCGTGCGCCTTGTCGATGGCCCCGGCAATGGCCGCACTCGTCGCCTCCAGGTCGTCCGGCCTTGCGCCCAGATCAGTGATTGAAAAACGCGGGCAGTCCGAAAAATCCGGAATCGTGATGGCGGGCATCTCGAACGGAGCATCGACTTCAACGGTCTCCGTTTTCAACTTTCCCTCAGCCACACACGCCGGAGAAAGGACAAGGGACAGCGCGCACACGGCACGACAAACGGAAACATTCGAAACTGAGCGCAAAGACACCTGGAACATGAATCCGAAACGATGGGGAGGGTTGAGCTTTTTCATGTGGCCGCCCGAAAGGTGGAAAAATTTGTCCGAGCAAGTGTGTCTCGGAAAGCGACAGTTTTGGGAGGTAAAAGCTGAAATACTGAGAAGCTGTAATGCTGAGATGAAGAAGAAGAAGAGATGAACTGCGGATACGCGGAGTTTGCGGGGGGGCGCTTTCAGAAATTCACCGCCAAGACGCCAAGTTCGCCAAGGAATCGTGACTCTGAAGGGAGAAGAATTTTACAGGAGGAATCAGAAACAGCCGGACCACGGCTTGCCTTCGAGCACGCATTCGATGGCGGCGGCGGGCATGGCCATGGCCATGAGGAAACCGCTGGCACCTGCGCCTGCGCCGGCCGCGTTGATATACTCGGGAAGGCCTTGCTCCTCGATGTTTTCCGCGAGATCGCGCACCAACATGCGGGCCAATCCGATGTCGCCGTGGGCCAGCGCGGGCAGGACGAAGCCGGTGCCCACCAGCCAGAACCCTCCATTCGTGTAATTGCCGACCGGGGTCTTTCCGATGATCCGCTGCCAGCCTTCCTTTTCCGCAATCTGCCGGGTGAAGCCTTTTTGGAAAATCGCGTCCTGGTGCGTCTGATACCAGGCGATGATGCGCTTTTGTTTGGCCTCGTCGGACAGCCAGTAGGCCAGGCCGTTGCCCCAGACGTCGATCTGGCGGCAGTCGCGGGTGCCGGCGAAATACGCGCCGGATGTTTCATCCCAGAGCCGATGTAGGTTGGCACGGATGCCTGCTGCTCGTTGACGCCACCCGGCGATGGTGGCGGCGGGCAGTTCGGTTTGGAACAAATCCGCCGCGCGGACGAAGCCGCGCTCCAGAATCAGGCTGACGAAGAGTGCCAGGCCGGTGATGACGTTGGGATCCTGGAAACCGAAGCCGACGCTGGGCATTTGCGGGTCGATGTAGGCCATGCCGTTGGCAAAGGGGATTTTTTGGAAACTCCGCTCGATCAGTGCGGCCCATTGGTCTTTCCGGTCAATGGTGGCACCCATTTTCGCGTATTCATCAAGCAGGCGAACCCAGGCGGCGGGCAGGTGCCTTGGCATCTCATGGCCGTAGGGCGGCCGACTCGATCGACCCGGTTTCATGATGGGCAGGCCATCGAGTTCGACGCGGTCCGGCACGCAGTCGAGACCCAACATGCTGTCGCCCAGAAACGCGAGGGTGCGGTTCAAGGTATCCACCGCCGGTTTGTTAGGAAGGACGAGGGTGGGAAAGAGGAAATCATCGGGCCAGATTCCGCGGTATTTTCCTGACACATCGGGGGTGTGAAGCCGCAAACCGTCGCCGTATTCGACTTTCGATTGTTCCATGGCGTCGGCCATGAGCCCGCGAAGTTTCGCGAGGACGGTGGTGAACAGTTCCCGGTCGGCGGGGGTGAGAGCATACGTTGTTTTTCCGGTTGCGTGTGTTCCCGCTTCGATCGCGTAGAGGGAGGGTGTGAGCACCGCGCCGGCGGCAAGCAGCGAGCTGCGGAGGAAGTCGCGGCGGGAGGCGGGGATTGGATCGTGTGTCATGCGGAATGGGGGTGTGTTATTATTAGTTGGATTTTAACCACGGATTGCACGGATTTTCACGGATGGGGAGCTGCCGCGCTGCTCAAATGCATCCATACTCTTCTTTATCCGTGTCAATCCGTGTCATCCGTGGTTTCAATTGCGAATTCCAAGGTGCTTCATCAAAAATCAAAAATTAACAACCATCAATCGGTAATCAAAAGACATGGCGAGCTGAGGAGCTGGACCGGTCGGTGGAGTCCGGAGGGCAGCAGTTTCATGTTCTTCTTCTCGCCATTGGGTTTGAAGGCCTCATAGACGCGGAGGTTGGTATGGGTGCGGCGTTGTTCCTTCGGCAGCAGGCTATCGCCGATCAGGCGGTTCGGCCAGCAATTGACCACTTCGATCTCCAATTTGTATTCACCCGGTTGCAAGGCATCCCCGAGTTTCACCCGCCACGGTGCACACCACACGACGCCGAGATCGCGGCCATTCAGACACACCTTCGCCGACGCGCTGACCTTGCCGAGATCGATATGGTAGTCCTTATCCGCGGCGGGATTTTCCTTCACCTCGAAGGTCTTGCGATAACGTGCGGTGCCGCTGAAATGACGGATGGCGGGTTCGGGCCGCTGGCTCCAGTCGTCGAGTTTCCCGAAGACGAATTCACCCCCGGCCTGCTTTTCGTCCAACCCATCGACGGGGTAGAACCATTCGCGGTCGAATCGCACGGTCCATGGTCCCGTGATTTCCTGCACGGGTGCATAGGTGCGGATGTTGGTTCCCGCAGGTTTGGATGCCGGCTTGCGGAACACCACGAAACCCGACTCATGCGGGCCGAAGCGCAGCGGCACTTTCGTCCGGCCGTCCTCGCTGCGGAACTCCGGCAGGTCCCGTTGTTCGCCGGTGACCGGATCCCACCACTCCGGTTGTTTCCCGCTCTGGCGGAATGCCAGCGTCACGTCTTCGGTCCGGTCGTTGCGGTTGCAGACGAAATACAGGTCCGCATCGGCGGTCCGGCGGTGAATGAAGTCGATGAAGGCATCGGCATTCCCCTCGACCTCGAAGTCCGGAGGCACGCCGTCCGATGTCAGGATCTCGCGCAGGCTGCGACCCTGCACCACGCGCCCCGCACCGACCTTGCGCTCGCGGATGGTCACGCCATCGATGTCGCTCCTCAGCTCGGCGGCCACGCTCCGCACGTCCTCATCGCACTTTGGATAGTCGCGCAGTCCCGGATCGGAAACCGGACGCGGGCCCACCACGGTGGCCCCTGCCTTCACCAGTTCCGTGATCTTCCTGGCCACCGGCGCGGGCATCCGCGTTTCCTCCGGCAACACCAACAGGCGGTAGCTCATGCCGTCGGTTAAAACGATGTTCCCGTCCCTGACAGAAAGGCGGGTCAACAACACCTCCTCGTTGCAGAAATCGGAGTCGTATCCCTTGCCGAGGGCGGGATGGGACTTGAACCCAGTTTACATCGAGCGCATGCTCGGCACACACCAGTCGCTAGCATCAATTCCGTTACGCGATCCGCGCTTCACTCCACGATACAACTCACGTTGGAAAGAAAAATCATGTCGACAGCATCCCTCTCAAGTATTTCAGTGCTGCTTTCCTGTCTCCTTGCCACATCTGTTACGAAAGCGAATGACCACACCTTGACGATCGGACTGATAGGCGACTCTACCGTAGCAACCACATATGGATGGGGGCCGGCCTTTGGCAAGGAGATCCGGGAAACAGTAAACGTTCTGAACTATGCAAAGAATGGAGCCACCCTTGCGTCTTTATCCAAGCAGCTGGAAAAGCTTCTTGCAGCAAAACCCGACTACGTCCTGATTCAGTTCGGGCATAACGACATGAAGAATTACGACACCCAGGCCTACGGCAAGAAACTGGCGGACTATATTGAAAGAATAATACGATCGGGAAGCAAACCCATCGTGTTGAGCTCTGTTACGCGCCGGAATTTCGACGAACAGGGAAGGATCAAACCGGCAGTGATCAACGGTCGGACACTGCCGGAGTTTGCCCTATCAGCCAAAGCCGTCGCGAAAGAGTCAAACGTGCCTTTTGTCGACCTGAACACGATCAGCATTGCGCATCATAATAAGATCGGCCCTGAAGCAAGTGCGGCCTATAACTTTAAGGAAACAGACAAGACCCACTTCAGCAAGAAGGGCGCTACAGCCATTTCCGCACTGCTAATTTCAGAACTGAAGGCTGTTGTCCCGGAGTTGGCCTCATACTTTGAATGATTGCCAACACAACAAGGCCCTGCACGGCAGCGCAACGGGTGCCATGCGAGCATGGACAAGCAATGAGCAGACAATATTTTTCAGCATGTTGTATGGGTTTGAATTATTTTTTGATCTGCTCCAGCAACTTCCCTTGTTCTTTTAGAATATCCTTGACTGAATTTGTTGAGCTTCTGCCTTTAGCTCCCAATGAGAGATATTCATTGGCCATATCGACAATAAAGTTGTAGTCATCATTGACCAGCAAGCCTGCCTTCTTCATGACGTGTTTTGAAAATCCTTCCACAATCGCGTCGAGCAGCTTGGGGTCGCTCTCAAGGAAAACATTCTCTTTCAATACTTCTTTTTTGAGTAGCGGGAAGTAGTAGTCATACGTCTTCCCCTCCTCCAACTGAATATCCTTGAACAAATACGCCATTATTTGGAAATCGGCACTTTTTGCTGGTTTTACGAAAGCTTCCTCCCATGCCACTTCCCCTCTACCCTGCGCCTCCAATTCAGGCTGGTCGATGAAACTTTCTATTACTTCCTCAGCTATTGCCACTATCGAAATTTCAGCATGCTTCACCCCTTCTGATTCAACCATTACCTTGATTTCCCCCTCCTCACCAGTAGCACGCACCATCACCGATACAGGTGTGGTAATATACCATACCCCGGTATCTGCCAGATCCTTATTGATGTCCGTACTCCAATTTTCAGGGCTGATGAGTTTACCCGGGCCGGAAATAGACCATTTCAAGGGTTTGTTGAATGCCTGTGCCTGAGTGCCGTTTTCGTCACGTGCATCTACCGTTACCATCACAACAGAGCTTTGCTTTGCAGCTATTTCTTCATGTGAAGCGACCAGGCTCAAATGATGCGGCGCCCCAGCCATTTTCAGTATGGTTTCAACTACCTCGCCTCCCTTTTTTCCTACGGCCCTCAAGGTGCCTTGCTCAATATCAACTCCTTCAATCGTTCCCGTATGGAAGTTATCCGCATTGAGATCCAATTTACCCAATGACTTGCCGTTTGCGAATAACTCAACCACATCACAGTTGGAGTCTATGGCAATATCCTTGCGTTCTCCGATGTATTTTTCCTGCCAAAAATGAGGATGGATAAATATCATCGGCTCTTTGCGGTAATGGGCCTGCCAAAGGAAATAGAGGTATTTCGGCACACGGTACATGTCCACCCATCCCTTTGGATTCACCCATTTCAATGGACAATTCATGTATACCCGGATGGCCCCATCATCGCTATACATCCACATGCATCCATTATGCATGTCTATCCGCCCCCTTTGGCTGCCACCCTTTACACGGGCTTGTTTATGTTGGAATGTCTCATTTCCTGTGTGTTGGTTCTCCTTTGGATTGATGCCAAACACGTCATCATGGGTCCAGCCTCTTACAGTGCATCGAAGCAAATTTTCCATATCCATGTTTTTGTGGGTGTGTGTCACATAATCCCCCGCTCCTTTGTGCACATGCCTTGCCGTGATGATGCGTGACGGGTCCTCTTCATGAATCCATTTGGAATCTGCCCCATCGTTGGTTTCATTGCCTACTGAATACATGACAATGCTTGGACGATTTCTGTGCCTGCGGACCGCCTCAACCACCATTTGCTTTTGCACTTCTTCTGAAAAATCAATGTCTTTGATATTGGGTGAACTCAGATTGACCAGCATGCCCCATTGGTCAAAAAGGTCGTGAACAAGGGGCTTCCCCGCATGGATATTCGGACGAATAAAATTATGGTTTTGGCCATATTTAATATCCCGAATATCCTGAACGTCTATCCAGTCGGGAATGGCATTGTTCAGCCATGGGAAACATTGAGTCCGGTTTGTTCCATGCAGGTGAATTCTTTCACCATTCAGCACGCCCCAATTGTCCGTGTAATCCCAAGTAAACGTTCTGAAACCAAAGGCGCTTTCCAGCGTATCTTTCAATTCTCCATCAACTCTGACTTCTGAAATGATTTTGTGCTGGGCAGGATTATCCAATGTCCAAATGGCAGGGTTTTTCACGCGGTCAAAGCTTTGGGCGAATTCCATGATTTGCCTTGAACCAATCATTTGCCTTGAAGATTGGCTCGCCAACTTTTTTCCTTCTGGAGAAATCAAGATGGATGTCAGTTCCACTTCTTGCTCTTGGTCTTTGTCATTTTTCACCCAGCTTCTGACATGTAGAGCCGCTTCTTTCCCGGAGACGTAGGGGGTTGTAATGAATGTGCCTCCCTCATGTGCCGCACTTCCCTGGAAAGGAAGATATACATCATTTTTCACCACTACTTTCACATCCCTGTAAATCCCTCCTGAATGAGTCTGGTTGCCCGAGTGCATCGGGGGAATGCGGTGTTTGTCCTTCAAACGATTGCTGACCGCCACGGCCAATATGTTTTCCTTTCCCGGTTCTACGAATTCGGTTACATCAAAATAAAACGCATTGAATCCGCCCTTGTGGTCACCAAGATAATGACCATTGAAATATACTTTGCAGTATTTCATCACCCCCTCGAACTCGATAAATACCCGTTCATTTGCTTGTAGCTCTTTCAGGGTGAAACGCTTGCGATAGTATCCCCAGCCATAATACCAATATGAGACATTGCCTATACTTCCACCCGAACGCTTGAAATAGGTTTTTTCCTCTTCAGCGGCATTCATGATGAAGGGGTGGATTTGGCGAGTGGTCTCATAGTTTTGCCAAGAATGCGGAATAGAAACTATCGACCACTCGGAATCATTAAAAGTCATTTTTGAGAAGTCGGCATCCTGCGCTTCGCCGGGGAAGTAATTGAAGACCCATTCCTCATTGATTTTCTCCATCTTCCGAGGCGCTGGATACGACATTACATCAGTGAGGAAAGCGGGATCCATTTCCTGCTCGCCCGCACTGTGCCAAGGTTGCAGTTCCTGGATTTGCCCGCCTTTGGCTTCGAGGTTTTGGGTGGGAATCATGCCGTAAAGTGCGGATGGCTGATCCCCGGCGTGAGAGGTGATGCTGAGGGTCAGTGCGGTGGCGAGCGATAGAAGAACTGCGTTGGTGCGGATGGGGAAATGGCGGGGCTTCATGGTGTATTGCATGCGTGTGGACTCGTTCGTGAGAATGACAGGGATAGACGTTGTTCGGTGGATCGTCGCGGTTTCACAACCGCGCCTACGGGAGAAGTTTGTTGAGACTTGTCGGGAACAATGAGGGAATGGGCAGAAGCCCGCCAGACGGTTACTTCGCGAGCTTGCCCTGCCTGGCTTCTTCGAAGGGGATCATTTCGCGTGCACCTTGTCCGGATTCGATGGCTTTGAGCAGGGCATTCCAGTTTTTCGTCTGGCGTCTGCCCTCTGAGATGCCTTTGAGGATTTTTTTGTCCTGCTGGATCCATTCCACGGCCTCCTTGGCATTCGCACCGTAGGCCCTGAGGACGGTGGCCACCGCGTCGTTCTTGAAGCTGGCCTTGCCATCCTTGCTCCGGAGGACTTGCAGTGCCCATTCCGGTCCTTCCTTGATGCCCATCCGCGCGAGGAGCTGGCCGCCGGGAACAAGCGTCTGTCTTGGGTTGTGATAGGAGTGGAAGTTCGGATTCCGGTTGAGCACGACCATTTTCACTTCGTCCGCCACCTGCGCGAAATCCTCCGCCGGCATGTCCGAGAGGAGCTTCAACGCATCGCCACGCGCACCTTGGCGCGGGTTGGCGGAGAGCTTCCGGACCGCGCGGTAGAACAATTCCTTGTCCTTGATCAAACCATCCGCAAACGGGGTGGTGGAGATGGTGGTCAGGGCGCTTCCGAGCGTTTCATCGATCAGACCGTATGCATCGCCCGCCTTATCCTCGAGAAGCAGGCGGAGGATGTCATCGAAGTGGGTCTGTCCATGAGGCGGCTGCCAGGCCAAGGCACTCGCGGCCTGGGCTCTCACCTCCGGATTTTCATTCGCATTATTCAGAACCCCGGCAATCACCCGCATGCGTGGTTGCGCCCATTCGGGCGGGCATTTGTAGCCGTAAAATCCGATCGCCGTCTCCTGCTGGAGATCACTCCCCTCCCCTATCATTTTCCCGAGCTTGCCGTGAAAATCGCCTTCGCGCTCGCGAAGTTCCCACTGCGCCCGCCGCCTGACCTGTGGGGCCTCGTGGCCGAACAGGGCGATCAGTTCGTCGACGCTCAGCCGCTTGTAGTCGATCTTGGTGAGATTCATGATATCCTGCGCCTCCGTCTTGCTGGCCCAGAGGCTCGGATCGGCATTTTTTCCGGTGATGTGGAGTTTCTTGCGGGGCGTGCAGTAGTTGAGCAGCAGGGCTCCGTTGGTATCGATTGCTTTTTGTGTCCTTCCATTGTAGGTGAACTGATCGTCCCAGCTGCGGTAGAGCGTGTAGAGCCAATCGGAACGCTTGTGGAATTCACGGGCCACCTCCGGTCCTGCGACGTTCGCACCCAGGGGCGACCAGATGACGTTGAAGAAATGCGTGGCGTGGCCGGTCTCGAGGCGGTCGTAGTCAGCCGCGACCTGGCGGGAGAAAAACCTCGCCGCCTCCCTGTCGCCGACGAAGGACATCGCCAGAGCTGCCAATCCACCCATGCCGTTGTTGTCAAAGTCGCGGCTGTTGGGGCTGTGGACCCCGTAGGGGATCGCTCCCCTGCCGGTGAAGGTGTTGAAGAAGCCCTGGCACTTCGTGAGTGCCTTCGCCAGTGCCGGATCATCGATCCCGCATTTCCTGGCGAGGGCGAGCCCGATGAAACAAGCGAGGCTGGGTTGATTGATGTGGGCGTAACCGGGAAGCCGACCGCCACGCTTCGGAGTCGCCATGCGATGCCCCCAGGTTCCGGCCGCGTCCTGCCCTTTCGAAAGCGCCACCGCATAAGTCTCGATTCCGGGCAGCACGGACTTGTCCCCGGTGAGCAGATGATATTCGCAGAGAGCCATCAGCCGGTATCCCCAATACCAACCGACGTAACCCAGATCCGACTCCCCCCGGACCACGGACATGATTTGCTCCCGATCCGGCTTGGCCCACTCCTGGACGGGCAAATTCGCTTTTACGAAATCGAGATATTTGTCCTCGCCTGTGGCCATCAACCCCAGCCAACCGACGGCGAGGTGGTCTTCGGCCAGTTCCTTCGGCATGGTGATCATCCTATCGGCGACGGCGGTGACGATCGCGTCCGTCTTCGGGCAGTTTGCCGGTGCGGTATCGCTGAAGTCGCCATATACCTTCAACCGCAGTTCGGCCTGCCGGCCTCCCTTCAATTCGAGTGATAGATTGCCGTCCCGGGCCGCACATTCGGAAACACCAATCGCGGCAGCCAGTTCACGGATGGCATCCGACTCGAATCTCTTTCCGTTCGCACCGACGATCACATCGTTCGGCATTACTTTGCCCGCGGCGGGAGAGCCTTCCGCCACGTAAGTCACCCGCAGTTCCTGTTTGGCCCGCATGCCATGGATGCCGGTGGGTCCGAATTGGCTGTCGTCGCCGGGCCTTGCCGCGTGAACGGACGGGACGATCAGAAGGAGAATCAGGATTCGTGAGGACATTGGAGATTGGGGATCAGGTTCATTGCGAGAAGCCGACCGCTTTCATCTGTTTTTCCAACTCGGCGGAGAGATGCCTGGCGAGAGGACCGTCCGCGGGAAGGCGGTTCAGTTCGTAGGGATCGTTTTTCAGGTCATAGACCTCGGTCCACTCCGGTTTGTCCTTATATACGATCAGCTTGGCGTCTTCGGTGCGAATGCCACGGCAGGTGGGAGTCGGGCCGAGGTCCTTCCGGTAGTAACAAAGGAAGGACCTGCGCCAGTCGGCCGGTGGGTTGCCGAGGGCGAGTTCCTTGAAGCTGCGGCCGTGCATGCCCGGGTGCGCGGGAAGACCGGCGAGGTCGAGATAGGTCGGGGCGAGGTCCTGGTTGATGACCATTTGATCGACCCGTTTGCCTTTTGGAAAGAGACGCGGGTAGCGGACGATGAAGGGGATGCGCAAGCCCTCTTCATACAACGCGCGCTTGTCGCCGAGTCCATGTTCGCCGAGGAAGAAGCCGTTGTCGCTGGTGTAGACGACCACGGTGTCTTCGGAGAGCTTGAGTTGGTCAAGCGTGTCCAACAACCGCCCGAGGTTTTCATCGATGCCCTTGATGTGGCGGAGGTAGTCGAGTTGGAAGGAGTTGTCGGAGTAGGCGACTTCGAGGCCCTTGCCGGCTTCCACGAGGGGCTTCATGTAGATCGCGACGGTCTCGCAATTCGGCGTCGGTCTGGTGGTTTTCCCTTCATAGAGGTTGCGCAGGCGTTCGGGGAGGTTGTCGCCGCCGCGTTTGTTGTGCGGGCTCTTGAAGCCAAGCACCAAGGAGAAGGGAGAGGTGCTGTTTTGCTTGATCCAGTCGATGGCGAAATCGGTGCTGACATCATCGACCCAGCCGGTTGTGGGAGTCACCGTGCCATTAATCTCGAACGGACAGTTCTGATAGATTCCCTGGTTGATGAAGCTGGCGACGTATTGGAACCCGGGGCGCGCCTTCTGGTCGCCCATGTGCCACTTGCCGAAGTATGCGGTTTGGTATCCGGCATCGCGAAGCAAGGTGGCGTGGGTGACGGAGTTTTCCGGGAACGGAGTGTGGTTGTTCATCACACCGTTCGTGTGGGTGTATTGGCCACTGAGGAAACCGGCACGGCCGGGTGAGCAGATCGAGTGGGTGATGAAGGCGTTGCGGAAACGGACGCCATCGGCGGCGAGGCGGTCCATGTTCGGCGTTTCAAACCACGGGTAGCGCGCCTTTTCACCGTGTTCCTTTTGGACGGAGCCCATGGCGTCCCATCTTTGGTCGTCGGCGATGACAAAGATGAAGTTGGGTTTACGGTCCGCTGCGTTTGCGATGGCGGTCAGAGCCAACAAGCTGGAAAGAATGAACTGTCTCATGAATTTTCGTAAATAAGAATGGTTGCTTACGGTTTGAGGCGTGCGTCGAGGTTGAAATCGAAACCGCCGTTATAGACCTTCATACCGCCGTGGCCCCACCGCCAGTTGTGGCGGGTTTTGATGGCGAGGACATTCTCACCTGTCTTGAGGTGTTTCAGTGCGGAGGCCTTGAGTTCCTTTCCGATGTGCACGGAGTTCAGCGTGCTGTTGATTTTGCAGATCAGGGTGCCATTGAGGTAGATCTCCATTTCCTGTTGGCGCAGGACCCAGGAATGCAGGCGCAGGGCGTCGAAGCGGTCGATGTCGTCCACCTGGAAGCGGGTGCGCAACAGTGCGGTGTGGTACATGCGCCACGATGTGGGCAAGGTGGTTTCCTGCCAGGCGGCGTCGTCGAAGGAGGGTGCGGACCAGCTGTCGGGCGCCTGATTCATGCTCTCGATGACCATGATTTTCCAAGAGTTGGGTTGTTGTCCGGGTGCCGTGATGAACTCTCCCCTTGGAGCTCCGCGTTTGTCGCCGGTGCCCTCCTCCATGATCAGGCATGCCCATTGGCGCGAATCCTCCTGTGGCTGAGTTTCAGGTTCCTTGCCTTTTTTCGCCAGATCCTGCAAGGCGCGGAGGCGTCCGTCTTCTTCCGCCATCCCGGACTGCAGTTCCCCGATGTAGGCGATGGCGGCATCGCGCTCGCCTGCGTCAATCATCTTGCGGACGAGGGCGAGATCGATGTCCAGATTGCCCGACTTGCCGGCCACGTCCTTTTTGCCTTTGGCGATGACCCCGGCCAGTTCCTGCATGCGATTTTGCTTTGCAATCAAGCGCTCGTCGTCCGGAGCCATGACGCCGGTCAGCCCTGCTAGAAATGTCTCGGCGGTCGCGGGATCACCGGCATTGATGAGCTGATCCATGCGTGCGAGGTCGGCGTCGATGCTGGCGATGACATCGGCGGCGGCTTGTGCGAGGTATTGCACTGTGGGTTGGTGTTCGAGGGTCACAACGGATCCGGCCATGAGGTTCGCGACGATTTTTTGGCAGCCTGCGTAGTCCTTGTTCCAGTAGGCATCGAGTGCGGGCTTGAGGAAGTCGGGTGCATCGGTGGCAAAGGGCGATGATGGAGCGCCGACAATTTGGAGGCGTTTGCGAGGTGCCACGAGGGCCACAGCGTATCCGGCAGTCGGTCTGCCACCGCCGATGAGGCTGCCATCGTGCATCCGGCTCAGCTCGTGATACCAACGGTAATTTTTCCAGAAATGGATGAAAGCCTCCTTGCCGTGCTGGTGGGCGCCGAGCGGTGTCCAGAAGTTGTTCCAGAAGTTGCCCCCGTGTCCTTCGTGGGTGGTGTTGTAGGAATAGGTGCTGATCAGCGAGCAGAAGTGCGCCGTGCGATGGTCGTTGACGAAGCCGAGGAGGATGCCGGCCGCGGAGACCGCGCCGTTGTAGCTGTGCAGGGTGCCGTTGGCGATATCGGCAGGATCAATCGGCTTGGGCACCGGGCGCGGCAGTTGGCCTTTGCCGTAGACGATCTGGCCTGTTTCCGCACGCTGGTGTTTGTAGTGATGGATGCCGAGTTCGTAGGACTCCAGGTTGATGTCGCAGCCCGCCAGTTTGGCGAAGTGCATGCCCATGACGCCGGGCAGGCCCGCGGGTGCAATGTATCCATAATTCGGGCCGCCGGGGTAATTGTGCCTCCAGCCGCCTTCCGGTTGTTGCATGGCGGCGAGTTTGTCGCAGGCGTATTTCAGGTGGGGCAGCACGTTGCGGTCGCCGGTTGCCAGATAATACTCGCCCAGCAGAAAGGCATCGGCCGAGTTATACCAACTTTTACCAACCTTGCTGCCATCGAGCGGGCTCGGCTGGATTTTTTCCTCGAGTATCTGATAGACCGCTCGGCGGACATGGCCGAGGTGCTCGGGGTTGCCGGTCGCCAGCAGAAAAATGGAATCGGAGCCAAGGAAGTCTTTGTTCCTGCCACTCGCTCCACCATCCTCCACGATCCATTTGACGACGCCGTCGATGACTTTTTCCGTCTTAGGGCAGTCGTAGGGGGCGGTCGGGCTGTAGGCTCCCATGACCTTGAGAGTGAGTTCGACGTCGATATTTTCCGCACCACGGCGCACGCCGAGGACCAGCTTGCCATTTCCCTGGCGGGTCTCGGACTCGGTGACGGCAGCGGACATCACTTCCCAGGCCTTGTCACCGAGCATGTTGCCGTTGGCGCTGTAAATCACATCACCCACGAGCAGCTTGCCGTCGGCGGGCGATCCGGGTGCGATTTCCCCGACGCCCATGTTCGGCCCGAAAGGTCCTGTGTGGAAGCCCGCCGGGCCGATCCAGCCGGTGAAGTTTTCGTAGCCTTTGCCCTCCATGGCCACGTTGATGAGCGTGACGTCGTTTTTCGGCCATTGGTTGGCGGGCAACGAGTATTCCACCGGCAGGTCGTTTTCCTCGTTGGTAAGAAACCACTCATAGGGAGCGCGTTCACTGCGGAAAGGGATGGCAGGCAGGCCTGCCGCATTCACCAGTTGCTGATTGGGTTGCTGGTTCCAGTTGTAGCGGACACGTGTGATCCGGGCCACGGTGTCGCTGGTCAACCGGATCACCTCGCCGTCGATGACCGCCTTCGCCGACTCGTAGTCCGTTCCCACACCCGCCACCTCGAAATGGGTCAAGGCATCACCGTCCGCCTTCAATCCGGTGGCCGTGCCGAGCTGGAAATAGATCGTGGCCTCGTTGTATTCGGCCTCCAGTTTCCCGAACATGGGTCCGGTGGCGGGAGCGCCCTGCTTTTGATACACGGCGCCTTGAATCCATGCGGCGCAGCGTTTGGCCAGCAGGGCATCGTCGGCCGGCTGGGCGCTGAAAGGAATGTGCGCGGTTCCCGGCAGGATGATGCCGACATTCGGAGTGTCTTGCGCCACCAGGCGCTGGAGCTCACGCATTTCGCGATGGTGCTGACCCAGGGTGTTGAGCTCGGAGCCGGGAGGGACGATCAGCCCGAAGGGAAGATTCGCATCGCCCAACACTTTGCGCCATTCGCCAGGGACGCGGGGAACGACCTTGTCCTCCATCCGGAATCCCCATTTGCGCAGATCATAGGTCTCGGCATACGCCTTGTCCAATGCGTCCGCATTGAATGGATCATCACTCTCCATCAATTCCTGGTAGAGCATGTATGGGTAGTCATTGCCGAGCTGCAGCAGGACCGCCTTGAACGCCGTTCCCGCCAGCGGTTGGAGCGTTCCGCGGTATCCGGCATACGGAAACAACACATGCTTGAGAACGTCCTTGGGTGGAGCATCGTCCTTGGGCTGGAGCTTTTCCCCTTTTTGTTCGGCCTCCCACATCTTCTCGTAGAACTCCGTTTGCTTGGCCACAGCGTAATCCGGCTTGCCCTTCTCATCCATGTAAAACTTGCCCGTCTCCATGAGCGCCTCGCGGCTGAGCCAACTTTGGGCAAAGGCAGGGCCCATCCGGATGTCGATGATGCCGATGGGCACATCGGAGTCCTTGGCGAGGTCGAGACCGAGATGGAAGGCCGATGCCGTCATCTTCGCGGCATTTTCGCCGCCCACCACAGCCCAGCCCGTGGTGGCCTCCGCAGCAAGGTCCTGGAGTGGTTCGGCCGATGGGATCATCCCGATGGTGATCGCGCGCAGCAGCGGGTTGGCCCGGTGGGATGCGGCCGCTTTGCGGCCAGCCTCGTTCAGACCCAGCGAAATGTCGATCGAGCTCTGGCGGGCATGCAAAAACACGTCGCCCACCAGAACGTTGTTCAGGGTGATCGTTTCGCTGCCCGATGAGACCCGCAGATCCTGCGGCGTCTTGTTGGCGGGAACGGCGGCCAAGGTCACACTCCACAGGCCCTGCTCATCCGCTGTCGCCTCCCCGGCCTGGCCGGCAAAGTTGACGTTCACTTTGGCACCCTTCTCCGCAGTGCCGCGGACGACGACTGGCTTGTCGCGTTGGACGACCATGTCGCTGCCGAAGCTGCGGTTCAGGGTGAGACCAGCGGCCTGCAACGAGGCGACTGGCAACGATGCCAGGCAGATGGCCAAGGAGATTTGGCGTAGGGTGGTGTTCATGAAATGCAGAGTATTGGAGTAATAGTGAAGCCCTCGGGGGTGCGGAAAGACATGGGTGGTGATCGGAGTTGAGTGGTTGGAACCAGCGGGTGGATGACCATGCAAAAGCGGACGCGCGGCACCCGATATTGGACCTCTACAGGCCGGTGTTTCACGATGTAACAAAAATGTTCCGGAGCTACTGTTTCTCAAAAAGTGTCACCGGGCAGAAGCGGATCGCGATTTGCCACTCAATCCGAAGCGTGGACTCGGACGAACAAGCGGCCGTTGGCCGGCGGGGCGGTAAGCGTGATCTCGACTGTTTCGATGAAATCCACCATCGGCCCCGGCAACTGGGTGGCGGCGGTGTCCTGGGTCCAGTCCGCCAAATCCGCGCTGGTCCATACCGTGAATGTTTTCCCGGTCCGGGCGGGATCGCGCCGCGTGTAGCGGAACTTGCCGGTCGCCGGATCCAGCGGCGTGATGATGGGATTGCGGGAACTGCCCTTGGTGGGATCGAGACCCCAGATGCGTTCCTCGCCGTTGCTCAACCCGTCACCGTCGTAATCCGCGGCAAGGTCGCTGAGGTCCGCTTCGCCAAAGCTCGTCTTCCACATCTGCACGTCGCTGATGCCGATCACGGTGATGTGGAGGGTCGCGTTCACGGGCTCCGCGATGCCGTCGCTCACACTCACTGTGAAGACGTTCAAGCCCGCGTCGCTGAAGCCCGGCGTACCGGAGATCGTGCCGTCGGAGTCCACACTCAGCCACGACGGACCGTCCTCCAACGAGAAGGCAAGGAAGGTATCCGGGTCCACATCGGCAGCGAATTCCGCCAGGGTCGCGCTATAACCCTGAAGTGCGGCGGCATCCGGGCCGATGACCGGGTTGCTTGTCCAAACCGGGGCGTCGTTGATGTTGATCACCGTGATGGCCATCGTCGCCTCCACCGCCGCGGCGATGCCGTCGC
The DNA here is from genome assembly GCA_041686775.1 of Luteolibacter sp. Classification (GTDB taxonomy): domain Bacteria; phylum Verrucomicrobiota; class Verrucomicrobiia; order Verrucomicrobiales; family Akkermansiaceae; genus Luteolibacter. The sequence continues at coordinate 30,784 of JAWLDG010000030.1, forward strand.
TCACGCTTACGGTGAACTCGTTCTCGCCCACGTCGCTGTTGGTTGGAGTGCCGGTGAGCGTGCCGTCCTCAGCTACGGAGAGCCAAGCCGGGCCGTTCACCTTGGCGAAGGTGAGCGTGTCGCCGTTGGCGTCAGTAGCTGTGCCTGCGAGCGTCGTGGTGTATGCCATGGCTTGGGTGGCGTCCGCGCCGAGGATCGGATTGGCGGTGAAGACGGGTGGATCGTTGGGGCCAACAGCGCCGAACACCAAGCGGAGCTCCGTACCGTTGACGATTTGCAGTGCGTATCCGGGAATCGGATCGGCGAGCACCGGATCGCCGGTGATGGAGGAGGCGGTGAGCAGGGTGTAGCTCTCTGCGACCGGGGTTCCGGTGACCGTGATGGCGCCGTTGCTCAGATCGACCGCCGCGCTGGCGGCAATGACGGGGAAGCCGGTGTCGAGACCGAGTGAACCGGCGGCGAAGGCGATGGAGGTGGTGCCTTGGGTGGCCCCGGTGAGGAAGAGGGTGCCGTTGTTGATGATTGTCGCACCGGTGTAGGTGTTGGTTCCGGAGAGGGTGATGGTGCCGGTGCCGATCTTGGTGAGGGCGATGGTGTTGCCGACTGCGCCGTTATCAATGACGCCGTGGAAGTTGCCGCCGCCGTTGTCGCCGCTGCCGATGGTGAGTAAGCGGGTGCCGGATGTGCTTGTGCTGGTGATGACACCGCCGGTGCCGGTGAGGTTGCCGACCGACAGGCTAACACCTGACATGTTCAGAGTGCCGGCGTTGACGGTGAGCTGGTTGTTGGCGTTGCCAAGTGCCGTGGAGCTGGTCGCGTCGATGGTGCCGGCGTTGATGGTGGTGCTGCCCGTGTAGGTGTTTGTCCCACCGAGGCCAAGCCATCCGGTTCCATTTTTGATGATACTGCCGCTACCGGTGATATTTTGATGGGTGATGCGGTTGTTGGACTTTACATTGGTCGTGTCCCAAGTCAGCGTACGATAATTCAGCATCGTTCCGCCGGAGATGCTTTTTCCGGAGCTGTTAGCAGTAGTTTGATTGTGAACCCAGGTTTGGCTGCCACCCAGCTTGATGGGCGCTGTGAAGCTCAAGGTGGACATGGCGGGAAAGCTCATGCCGTTGTTGATGGTGATTTCCGACCCACTCACGACGCGGCCACCTGCTGCTCCTGACGCGAATGTCAGCGTGCCCACCGTGATGGGCTCGCCGATGGTAATGGCGGCGCCACCGGCGATGAGCGCATTGTCACCGTTGAGATTGTTCCATGCAACGTAGGGATTTCCGACACCCGCGTCCCAGTTTTTGATCGTGGTATCCCAGGTGCCGGTGCTGCCGGCGACAGCGCTGGCCCCGTTGCCTGTTCCGGCGATGTCCACGGTGCCGCCGTCGAAATAAAGAAACAGCGAGGAGGGTGTCGGATCGGTGAGGGGGAGCACGGAGATGTGGAGGGTGGCCTGCACCGCTGGCGAGATGCCGTCGCTCACGCCCACGGTGAAGCTGTTCAGTCCGACGTCGTTGAGGTCCGGGGAGCCTGAAAGCGTGCCGTCGACGGCCACGGTGAGCCATGCCGGCCCGCTGATTTTGGTGAATATCAGCGGGTCGCTTTCGGCGTCGCTGGCATCATTGGCGAGTGTGGCGGAGTAGGACACGCCTACGTTGACTGCGGTTTTGTTGATCGGGTTGCCCGCCCACACGGGTGCCAGGTTGGGCGGAATGACCGTGATGATCCCTTCATCGGCAATGGGCGATGCGGTATCGAGTGGGTTGCCCGCCAGGTCGGTGATGACGGCGCCTGCGTTCACTTGCAGTTGCAAGGTGCCCGTGGACGTGGGGGTGACAAGCACGGAGAAAAGACCGGCTGAGGTTTCGGTGATGGCACCGATGGAAAAGGTCGCTGTTCCGGCATTGCCGAAATCCGCCGCGCCGAGGGTCGTGTCGTCGATCCGTTCACTGAAGGCCAATGTGTAGGTCACCTCATCGCCAACATAAACCGTGTCCGACGTCTGTTCGTTCGCGATCGTCATGGTGGGCGGGGAAAGATCGACGTCCGTGGTCGTGAAGTTCCAAGCGGTGGGATCGGAAATGCCGACGTAGCGGTTGCCGGCCACATCGGTCACGGCCGTAAGGTCAACGAGAACCGTGTATTCCTTGTTGGCCAGCAACCCGCCGGGTGGGAGGAGACGGAGGGTGTTGCCCGTGATGATGGCGACCGATGGATCGTTGGTGAGGAGGAACTGCTGGATGCCATCGGTCACATTGCGCAGGAGGACGGCACCTGTGCCTGCGGCGATCGGTTCGCTGAAGGTCAGGGTAGGAAACTCGTTGATGGGAAAACCGGTCGCGCCATCGGCCGGGCTGGTGCCGACAAGGATCGGCGGCACGGTGTCGGCCAAGGGCACGCCTACCGCCCAGAGGCTGACGTTGTCGATGAGCGCATTGGTATCGCTGTATGGGGCGACAATGCGGATGGCGATATCCTTGCCAAGGTGGGGGTTGGCGGCCTCCGCAGTGAACTCCAGTGAGATCCTGGCAATACTGCCGTCGGAGGGAGCGTTGCCAACCGCCGAGGCAAGGACGGCACCAAGACGGCTGCCCCCGGCACTCGACCGGGTGATCCCGGGATCAAACGCCACCAATTCACAGATGTAGCCGGTACCGGGGCTGCGGATGCCATCCCGCATCACGTCGAACGAGAGCGAGTAGCGGGTGTTGAGCCTCAGAATTGCAAGCGCCCCCTCGGCGGTGGTGATGCCGGTCTGTTTGTAGCGCAGGGCGAAGGCCTGGTGATTCGGATCGGGGGCGGTGAAATCGCCGCCCGCCTTGTCGGTGATGCCGCGCGAGGTGGAACCGGAGCCGACCCACTTGCCGTTGTCCGGCAGCGATCCCTGCACGTAGGCGGTGGGCGTGGACGGGCTTTCGAAGTTCTCAAAGAGCAATTCGGTCAGGGGCAGCAGAGTGTTGATGGAGCCTGCCGAAACGAGAAAGTTCACGGTCGAACCGAAGGCCACCTGCGACCCGGCCACCGGGCTCGTGCTGATGATTTGTCCTGCGGGGACGCTCTCGCTGTAGTCGGTGAAAACCGTGCCGACGACGAGCTCTTGCGTGGCGAGGGCCGTAGTAGCGGCGGACTGGGTTTGCCCGACGACATCGGGGACGGCGGCGAGTTGGACGGTTTCCGAAATCACGAGATCCACGGCGGTTCCCAGCGCTGCGGACGTGCCAGCGGCGGGAGTCTGCCCGGCCACATCACCCTCATCGACGGACGAACTGGGTGCGGTGGTGATGGCACCGACCGTGAACCCGTTGGAAGTGATGGTGGCTTCCGCCTCGGCTTGGGAAAGATTCAGCACGACAGGCACCAGGGTGCTGGTGGGCATGGTGGCGGAAAAAGCCGTGGAAGGTGCGGTTTCGTTGCGGGCGGGAGAGAGGTCGCGCGCCTTGACGGTGTAAGTGTAGGTCACGCCGGGGGTGAGGCCGGTGTCTATGTATTCCGGGCTGCTCTGCCAGCCGCTGTCCTGGCCGCCGCCCGCGGTGCAGGTGAAGTAGTATTCCACTCCATGCGGGTCAGAGGCGGGCACCGCCTCCATGCGGATCGAGGACGGGCCGAAAGGCGCTGGAGCGCGGTGGAAACCGAGCGGATTGGGCACCGGCGAAGAGGTATCGGCGGTCATGGCAACCGAACCGAGCAGGACGCTCTGATAACTCGAACCGAAGCGTATCTCGTCGAGCAAGGGCGTGTCACCCCGGTAAATTGCGATCGTGTCGAAGGTCGTTTGATCAACCTTTGTGGTGAGCACCGTAGTGGGTCGGGCGGGCAGCAGCAGATCCGTATAGGGCTCGTAGATCTCGATGGTGTCAAAGTCCTCTGGGGTGGCGCCCCAGGTGATCTTGCCCACCACCATGCCGGAGTCGCCGTTGTAGTAACGAGGCTGCGTCATGTTGTCCCACGACGCCAACACCATGGATCCAGACGTGTTGCCAAAGGTGGCGGCGCGGAATCCTGATCCCATCGAAAATCGAAATCCAAGGCCCGCGCCCGACTGCGCTCCTTCGTTTTGGAGATAACTCCCGGTGGCGAAGGGACTGTTTGCCAAGGCAAAATACACACTGGCATTCCCGGTCGCAAGAGATCCAGCCGTAGCGCTGAACCACAGGGTGGCTCCATCGGCCAGCAGTCCATTCGCGGCCAGCGCCGAGGGGCTGACTGGGCGGTGCCCTGCCTTCCCCGTCAAGTTGCTTGGTGCATACTTGCCTCCTTTGGTGGGGAGCGGGCCGTAGCCGACCGAATCGCTGACAATCGAGGCGTCGCTGCTAGTGATCCATGGTCCGGAAAAACCGACTTCGGAAGTGCCCGATTGGCCGTTGAGGGCACCGGCCGGATAATCGAAGGGTTCGTAAATTGCCAGTCCGGTGGGGGCGGCGACATCGACCGTGATGCTGACCGTGGCGGTCGCCACCTGACCATCGCTGTCCATAACTTGGAAGGTGAAACTGTCGGCGCCGGTGTAATTGAAATCCGACGTGTAAACCAAATACGGTGCGGTGCCGGATAGCTCGCCGTGAGCGGGCGGCGCGGTGACTTGGTAATTCAACGCATATCCCTCGGGATCGTGACCGGTCAGGGTGATCGGCGTCGGAGTTGCCTCCCCGATGGTCAGCGTCTGGGCGTCGGCGGTGGGAGGATCATTCGGGGGCAGCGAACCGCCGGAGTCGCGCAGCGTGACGGCAACCGTCTGGCGCACCTCGGTGAACCCGCGCGAGTCGGACATCGTCACTTCGAAGAGATACTGACCGGGGCTGCCGTCGAAGAGAACATGGGTGTTCTTGCTCGAGGCCGTGCCATTGGGGAAGAACGACACCAAACCCGCGCCATGCACCTTGCGCCATGTGTAGCGGCTGTCGCCCTTGGCGTAATCGAAAGATTTCACGCGCAGCGAGGTCCAATTGACGGGCAGGGTCAGGGTGGGCGCGTCCGCCGTGACGGATTGGATGCCCTTGAATGGGGTCGGCGCGACCGGGTTGGTGTCGGCGGCGATGGCGTTGAGGGCGGCCAAGGCATCGGGCCAGAGGTTGCCGTCCCATTGATCTTCGCTCACCCAGAATTCCTTGAGGAATTCGATGGCCCGGGGGTCAGGTTGCACCAAGGTGGCGGAACCGGCGTATTTGCCGATAATTTCGATGGCCTTGGCCGAGACACCATAGCGACCGTCGCTCTCATGCAGCGCCATTGCCAAGGGAACGCCCTCGGCGATGTTGCGCGGTTGCAGCTCATCGAGACCAGCAACGCGAATGATGCCTGCACCCATCGTGCCACCGGGGGACTTATAATGAATGGCATCGACGATGACATCGGCCAAGGCGTTGACATCCTCATCCGTGAGCAACGCGAAGGTTTTCTTCATCGTGGCGCGGCTATCACCCAGCGGATGGGTGGCCGCCATGCGAATGGCCGGGTAAAGGTAGTCGCGGTCGATCCCTTCGAGCGAATCCTTCAGGATCCCGATCGAGCCAGGGCTGTTGCTGTCACGGAAGAGCAGTTCGATGAGTTGGGCATTGGCGAACTGGGCGGGATCGTCCTCCGGCAAGGCGAAGGTGGGTTTCGCATTGGCCGCCGCAGCCGCGAGGATTGGATAGACCAAGGGCTTGAGAACGGATGGAGGGAACTGCCGCAGGCCTCTGGCGGCGAAGTATCGCACATTGTTGTCGTCATCGGTCAGCAAGGCGGTGAGCACGGGTGCGGATCTCGGGTCGCCGATGATGCCCAAGGCCTCACAGGCGCCGGTGCGCAAGGTGCCGTTCAGGTCGTTGGCCTGCGCGGTGAGAGTGACGAGCAATTGCTCCTTCTCGGCAGGGCGGTTCGCCAGCTCGGCGGCCGCCGTCGTCCTCGTGCGGGCCGAGAAGGATTGAAGGTCGTCCAGCAGTTCGTGGGTGCTGCGGATGCTTGGGTCGTATTCTTCTGCCAGGACGGCGCGATCTATCAGTTCGGGAGTCAGGCATCCTTCGGGTGCCCGGTTTTTCCCGGTGATCTGAAGTTGGCGCAATGGCAGCGCGTAGGTGAGCAGAAGCGGTGTGGACATCTTCATCCCCTTCCAGCCCGTCTGGCGACCGCTGGTGCCTCTGATCGGAGCGCCGTAGTCAAAGCCACCGTCCCAGCGGCGGGCGATGTCGAAATTCCACTTGGCCCGGCTGAAATAGGAACTGGCGGCCTCCTCCCCGCCGACGGCCGCGCCGAGTGGAGACCACAGCACATTGAAGCCGTAGCCGGTATGCCCGAATTCCCGCTCGCTTGACGAGGCCACCGCCATTTGCGCGAAGTAATCGCGGGCATAGGCGCGGTGGTCCTGCAATTCGAAGGCGAGCGCGGCGAGGCCGGACTTTCCGTTGGCACTGTGATGATTGGTGCCGGGGCCGTGTTCGCCGTAGGGAATGCTGCCTTTGCCGGAATAGGAAGCAAAGAACCGGCTGGCCCGGGCGATGCCGGCATCCAGTTTCGGATGGGTGATGCCGCATTCCTTGGCGAGCAGAAGACCGTAAAAACAGGGGACGGCGGCGGAATTGACCGCACCGTAGCCGCCGACCGGGCCGTTCAGGGAGCCGTCGGGCCAAGGACTGGCCCACTGGTGACCCATTGAGCCGAAGATGCTCTGGCCATTGGCGATCGTATTGACGTGGGCTTCGATGGCCGGCAGAACCGACGGGTCATTGGTCTTGAGATAGTATTCGGCCAACACGATCAATTCGTGACCGCGGGTCCACGGGGCCTTGCCGCCGATTTCCACCACATCGGAATTCATGGCCGCCATCTCCTGTGGCGTGGGCAGCATGGCTTGGATCTCGGCGTAGGCCCTCGCCTGGCGGGTGGCGTTGTTGGGATTGGAGGGATCGTCGGCGGCAAGCAGCGTGAGTGTGCCGAGCGAGAACAAGCCCGCGCTTTCATTGGCCATTACATATTGGAGGCCTTGTTCCAGGATGGCTGCGGATTTCGGGCAGTTGTAAGGCGCGGTGGCACTGTAGGCACCGAGGGTTTGCAGGGTGATTTGCACCGTGTCGGTCACGCCGGCACGCCAGCGGAGGAGCTGGAGGATGGCTGGATTGCGGGCTTCGGCATCCCCGATGGCATAGCCCAGGCTCTTGCGCGCGTCGGCGGTGAAATTCACAGGTGCGGCCCCGGTGCCATCCGCGCCGAGGATCACATCATTGGCGGCGAGGATCCCGGCGGCGGGCGAACCCGCCTCGACGTCTGTGACCAGAATCTGGCGGCTTTCAAAGCAATCGCCGTTGATATCATAGATCCAGCCACGCATCCCGGTCGGACCGAGGTTGCTGTCGGTGCTGTCGGTGCGAAGCTCGCCGGCGGTCAGGTCGGGCGGAGCGGCCATGGCGGCGGGAGCGCAAGCCATCAGCAACACCAGCAACAGCCAGTGGCGGGCGGATTGGAACGAAGTGACGATCACGAGTGCGCGAGGGGTTTTCACGATCAGAATCCCATAGATCCATTCGTCCCCGCCGTCGAAAGAAAAACCACTTGGCAACTGTGTCTCGGAAAGTGACAGCTCCGGAGGGGAAGAAATTTCCTATCCGTCGATAGCACCACGGGCTTCGTGTAGTCGCCAAACCAGGCTGACTCGAAGATATCCACCTCGGCTCCGTAGTAGGCATCGCCGGGCTGCAAGAAGTTTGATTTTGGCGGGAGGCGCAGGGATCAAAGCGCTTTCGAACGCACCCTCTTCGTTTCGCCATGAAGCTGGATCGTAACGTCGCGCGGGGTGGCGGAGCGGATGTGCCAATCGGTGGCTTTGCCGTCGCGCCATTCGATGTCCACGATGAATCCGCCGCGGGTGCGGAGGCCGGTGACTTTGCCTGCGGGCCACGCCTTGGGCAGGGCGGGAAGGAGGTCGATGATGAAGGTGCCGTCCGGGTTGCGGCGGTGGCTTTGGATGAGCATTTCGCAGACTCCGGCGGCGAAGCCGAAGTTGCCATCGATCTGGAACGGCGGGTGGGAGTTGAACAGGTTTTTCAAGGTGCTGCGGCGCAACAGTTCGTCGCAATGGTGGCCGGCGGCATCGCCGTCGAGCAGGCGGGCGAAGAAGTTGATGATCCACGCGCGGCTCCAGCCGGTGCCGGCACCACCCTTGGCGAGGCGGGTGTCGATGGTTTTACGGGCGGCGGCGAACAACTCGGGCGTGTCGGCGGTGATCAAATCAAACGGATGCAGGCCGATGATGTGGGAGACGTGGCGATGGCCGGGTTCGGTTTCTTCGAGGGGTTCCGCCCATTCGAGGATGCGGCCATCGGGGCCGATTCCGATGGCGGGGAGTTTGGCGGTGGCGGCGTCGATTTCCGCGACGAGTTCGGTGTCGCGGTTGAGGATCGCTGCGGAGCGCCGGGTGGCATCGAAGAGCGCGCGGACGATGGACATGTGATACGTCGATCCACGGGTGATGCGGATTTTTTTGCCGCTTGCGGGATCGACGTAGGTGTTTTCCGGCGAGGTGGAGGGAATGATGCGGAGTTTGCCGTCGGGGCATGCGACGAGCATGTCGAGAACGAACTGGCTTGCCCCGGTGAGCACCGGGTGAATTCGGGCGAGCGCCGTGGCATCACCATCGAACTGCCAGGCGTCGAACAACTGTGTGGCGACCCATGCGCCGGGCAGCGGGTCGAGCACGCCGTTGGCGAACTGGCTTCCCGCGTTGGATCCGCTCGGGGTGCTGCGGCCGAAGGGATTGGTGGCGTGGAAAAGCACCCAACCGCGCGCGTCGTAGAGATTGCGGGCGGATGCTTCACCGCGCCTCGTCATCGGGAGAATCCATCCGGTGAGCGGATCCAGGGTCTCGCTGAGTCCGCTGACCGGCCCGGGCCAGTAGTTCATCTGGAGGTTGATGTTGAGGTGGAAGTCGGCCTCCCAGGGTGCCCATTGTTTTTCGTTCCAGATACCTTGGAGATTGGCGGGCAGGCGGCCGGGTTTGCGGGAACTGCCGAGCAGCAGGTAACGGCCGTATTGGGTGAGAATGGCGCAGAGACCGGGGTCGGCGCCGCCTTGTTTCATCGCTTCAAGGCGGGCGTCGATGGGGTGTTTTTCCCGTTCGTCATCCTCGGGAGAGAGGCGGATGGAAAACCGGTCGAACAAGGCGCGGTGATCGCGGATGTGGGTTGCTCGGAGGTCGTCCCACGATTGTGCGGCGGCTTTTTCGAGGATGCCATCGGCGATAGCGGCGGGATCGATGGTGCGGTCGAAGTTGAGTTGGTCGAGATTGTAATCGGTGGCGGCGGTGAAGAGCAGCAGGACTTCTTTGGCGTTGGAGATTTTCAACGCGTCTGTGCCTTCGGCTCGGATCGTGCCGCCATCGGCGCGCACCAGCAGCCGGCCGGCGAACTTCATGTGGTTGCCGGCCGGACCGGAGCCGCCGCGCTTTTTGAAGCAAGTGCCGTCCGGGCGGTTGACATCGACGACCTGGCCGTCCATGCGCAGGCGGTCGTTGCTGCCGCCGATGCTGACGACCGCGTCTTCGTTGCGAGTGAGCCGCACGGTGAATGAGAGTCCGCCGGGTTGGTCAGTAGTCACCCGCATGGCCAGCACATCCGCCGGAGCGGAAATCAGCACCTCGCGGGTGATGGTGGCACCGCCTGCCTGATAGGTCGTACGGGCGGTGGCGTCCGCGAGGTTCAATTCGCGGCGGTAGCCGGTGATGTTTTCAGTCTCTCCGAAGTCGAGAAACAAGTCGCCAAGAGGTTCGTAGGAGCGGAAGGAAGTCGGCCTGGATATCAGGTGTTTGCTGCCATATTCGTGTGCCTCGAACGCCTTGCCTTCCAGCATCAACCGCCGCACCTCGTCGTGGTGTTTTTTGAAATCGGGCGCGGACGATTCGAACTGGTTGCCGGCCCACAGGCTTTCCTCGTTGAGCTGGATGCGCTCGGTGCCGGTGCCGCCGAAGACCATCGCTCCGAGCCGGCCGTTGCCGAGTGGCAGCGCCTCGTGCCAATCGGCGGCGGGTTTGTCATACCACATCACCGGATCGGCGGCGGAGGCGTGCGAGATGAGGAGGAATGCGGCGGCGAGGGATTGAAGCAGGTTCACGTGTGAGGGTGATTCAGATGTTATAGTATTCCTTCCACCCGTCGCGGACGGGGCCGCCGTCGAGCAGGGCGTTGGCTTCGTCGTCGTTGCGGAAGCGTTTGGTGGTGACATCGAAGTCGAGTGAGCGGTTCAGGCGTTGGGCGATGGCGCCGAGGATGAGGACCTGGGTGAGTGGCGCGCCTTTGGAAAATGGCGAGGTGCAGGTGGCATTCCCAAGGCATGCCTGGATGAAGTTGCTCATGTGATCGTGCGTCGGTGCGTGTGCTTGCAGGCTTTCGCGGAAGTCGCTCATTTTGGCGCGGGGGAGCAGACGTGAGGCGGCTCCGTGGGATCCGCGTTCGATGAGGTAGTCGCGTTGTTTGCGGTGAAGCAAGGAACCCGCGCCGGGGATCTTTGGCATGGTGGGTTGGCCGTTTTCGGCCTTTTCCCAATAGATCTCGTCGACATCGGGTCTGGCGCCGCGACCGTCTTTCCAGTGCAACTCACATTCCGGAAGCCCGTCGCCGCGGGCCGGGAACTTCATCGCGATGTGACTGGAGGAACAGAATTGAATGCCGTTGTGCATGGATTGTTCGATCACTTCGATGCGTGTGGGGAAGCCGAGCTTGAGCCAATCGTGGGCGAAGTTGATGAGGTGGGCGCCCCAATCGCCGATGAGGCCGGCGCCCACGTTGAAAAATCCACGCCAGTTCCGCGGATGGTAGAGGCTGTTGTAGGGCAGGAGTTCCTTGGGGCCACACCACGCGTCCCAGTCGAGGTTTTCCGGGATGGGCTGGGCTTCCGGGGGAGCCGTGAGCCGTTTTTCATCGGTGATGTAGCCGTAATAGGTGTCATTCGGTTTGGGGTTGACCTGCATGAACGCATCGATGCGGACGATGTCGCGGATCACACCGGCTTGAACCAGTTGCTGAAACTGGTTGGCACCGGCCGAGGTGTGGCCTTGGTTGCCCATTTGGTTGACGACGCCAAATTTTTCAGCGGCGCGCATGAGGAGCTCCGACTCTCGGAACGTGTGGGTCAGTGGTTTTTCGACAAAGACATGCTTGCCGCGACGCATGGCGTCAATGGTCAGGCAGTAATGCGTGTGGTCCGGGGTGGCAATGACGACGGCATCGATGTCTTTTTCGTGTCGATCGAACATCAGGCGGAAGTCGCTGTAGCGGGGTTTGCCGTTTTCATCCGGGGTATCGAGGCCTTTGAATTCGACATCGCAGGAGGCGACGAGCATGGCGCCGGCGCGTATGGCGCTCTGGGAGTCTGCAACGCCGCGACCACCCGCACCGATCATGGCGTAGTTGATGCGTTTGCTTGGCGGGATGTTGCCGGCGCTGTCTTCCTTGCCCAGGGCGAGGTAGGAGGGCAGGAAGGTGAAGCCCATGGCGGAACCCACGCCGCTGCGAAGGAAGCGACGGCGGCTCAGCGAAGGGGTCGGAGGGGTGGATTGAGGGTGGGTGGGCGATGACATGGTGGTTTCGGATGGATGGTGGCGCGGTGGATCAGTGCATGGGTTTGGCGTTATACGGGACCCATTGGGTTCTTCTTCGCTCGGTGGTGATTTTCCATGCCTCTTCCCTGCTCTTGTTCAATGCTTCGGAAAGGCGGTCGAGCGGCCAGTGGGGATCAATACGGTGGGATGCGGCGAAGATTTTCTCCGCCTGTGCGACGAGGTCCGGGCGGGATTCAGCCAAGTTCTTGGATTCGCCGGCATCGGTTTCGAGGTCGTAGATTTCAATGGGTTTGTCGGTTCCGTTGCGGACGACCTTCCATTTCCCGAAGCGGGCGGCTTGGATCGGTTGGCCGGACTCGTGGAGTTCCCAGTAGAATGAATCGCGTTGCGGGGCCTTGCCGCCCTTGAGGTAGGTGAGCAGGGAGAGTCCGTCGGTTTCGTATCCCTGTGGTGGTTTGGCACCGCTCATCTCGGCGAAGGTGGGCATCATGTCCCAGAAGGCCCAGGGTTGGTCATCGACGCGGCCGGCCGGCACGGTGCCCGGCCACCAGGAAATGGCGGCCTGACGCAGTGCGCCCTCGTAGAGACCGCGTTTGTATCCTCGGAGTCCATTCGACGCCTGGTTGAAGCGTTTGCCGATTTGGGACTCGGCCGGGAACGAGGAACCGTTGTCTCCGGTGAAGAGAACCAGCGTGTTCTTTTCGATGCCGAGTTCGCGCAGGCTATCTATCAGCTCGCCGACATCCGAATCGATGCGGGTGACCTGGGCGGCGTAGGCTTTTTCCTGGTCGCTCCAAGGCTTGTCCTTGTAGAAGCCGAAGTCGTCGATTTCATGGCGCGCATGCGGCAGGGTGATGGCGTAGAAAAGGAAGAACGGTTTATCCGCGTTCGCCTTGAGCCAGCGGAGCATGTCGTTCTGGATCAACTCCTGCGCGTAGGTCTTGCCCACACCCAGGCCATCGTTGCCGGGCAGCAGGAAGGGTTGCGCGTCGTCGTAAAGATAGGTCGGAAAATAGGAGTGGGCGTGGCGCTGGCAGTTATAACCGAAGAAATGATCAACCCCCTGCTTGCGCGGATCGCCGGTGGTATCGAAGAATCCCATCCCCCATTTGCCGAAGGTGGCGGTGGTGTAGCCGGCGGCTTTTGCGACTTCGGCGATGGTGACCGTTTCCGCCGGGAGCGGCAATTGCCCTTCAGGGGCGACTTCCCAGTTGCCGCGGATCGGACAGTGGCCGCTGTGGAGGCCGGTGAAGAACGAGGCACGGCTCGGCGCGCAGACGCTGGTGCCGCAGTAGGCCTGCATGTAACGCGTGCCCTCGGCGGCCATTTGGTCGAGCCGCGGAGTTTCTATCAGTTTCTGGCCGTAGCAGCCGAGGTCGCCTTGGGCGATGTCGTCGCTGAGGATGAAGATGAAGTTGGGCGGGCGCTCGGCTGCGATGGCGTGAGGGGCTGATAGCAGCGAGGAAACGAGGAGGGCGCGGATCAGTGGATTCATTTGAATATGATAGCCATGTCTCGCCAGGTTCAAGGCAGGTAATCGCGGATGGTGTGCATGCGCAGGCGCTCGTTGTGCGTGTCGTGATAGAAGAACACCATGCTGCGCGCCTTTTTGTTGGCGGGCCACGTGCTGGAGAAAAATGGCCGGGCCTCGGTTTCCTTGCGGAAGAAGAACTCGGTGAAAAACAGGTTGGGTCTCGCGCCCTCGCGTTGGCCCATTTCCTTGGGTTCGATGATGGTATGAGTTCCGGGTTTGAGTGCGAACTTGGTGCCACCAAGCATTCCGGCGATGTCCACCTTGGAGGCGTTCATGAAGAAAAATTGCCCGCCACCGAAGTTGCGGGTGTTGAGATCAATCGGAACGACGCGCATGCCATCTTTGTTCTCCTTGCCGTCGCGGATGAGGAGGATGAGCTGATTCGCGGAGGCGAGGGATGGAGCCGAACCGTAGGAGGTGAAGACCGGTTTTCCATCCTTGTCGATTGCGGGTCCCAATTTACCGACCGACCATGCCGCGAGCCGTTTGACCTTGTAGGGCGCGGAGAGGGCGTTGGTGGGGGTTTTGACTTCCATGGTTTCGCCTCCGCCGATAACGAGTTCGACGGGTTCGGGGCTCGCACTTTTGGGAAACGAGAGGAATCGCAGGGTGACTTGTTCCGCCTCCTGGGCAATAACGGACGAAAAGAGGGCGAGCAGGGCAAGCGGGAGGACAGTGGGTTTCATGCGGAAATTCATGCGGGTCAGACTTCCGAGGCGTTGAGCCAGCGGAAGGAAACGATTTGGAAGGAGCGCCCGAAACGTTTGTTGGCGGCGGATTGCAGTTCAGAGGATTTGACGTGGTTGTCATCCGTCCTGTCCACGTATTCCGGGGTGCGCTGGACGACGGCCTCGCACCAGGCGCGGGCGACCACATTGCCTTGGGCGTCGAGTGAGTCGCCATAGGTGCGGATGACAAAGGTGTCGCCGCGCGGGGTGAGCTGCCCGGCGAATTGGCGCAGGACATCGGCCTGATCGACATAAGCCGAGCTGCCGTAGGCGGCCGGGCCTTTGGCGGCGTCCTGGAAAGCGAAGCCGATGCCGTCCACCTCGCTGTCGAGCGTGCGGGTGGCGTCGCGGAAGTTCTTGTTGATGGTGACTTCCGGGCCGGCATTGTCGGAGCCATCGTAGTCCAACGCAGCTTGCAGCGCGCCCTTGAGAGAGGTGCCATCGGCGTTGTTGGAATCGAGCCTGCGGTTGATGAATTCGGAGAGGGAGAGGAAAGGGCCCCGCTTTCTGACTTCGCGGACCATGGCTTGGGCGAGGGCATCGATTTCATCCTCGCTGATGGCGCGCATGCCTTTCCATTGCCCAGGATCGCGCGGATCCCCGGTGTCCGCCGTGGCTGCGGGCAGCCCCGCTGGCAAAGCACCCATGCCTACCGGCACCTTGTCGCCGGTGTCGGCCTCCATGGGGGTCTTGCCGCCGTCGAGGTAGGCGATGGGTTTGCCTTTGAGGCTTGAGAAGAAGACTTTCCACGCCTCGACCGAGGTGGAGTTGATATTGAAGGGCCCCTCGACCATCATGTGGGCGGCGATTTTGTCGGCAAGGCCGCCGGTGAAGGTATCCTTGGCGGCGAAGAGCGTGTCCAATTCGGAGCTGTCCATGCCTGCCGTGTAGGGAACCATGCGACGGTTCGGCAGGGGCTTGCCGTTGAGGAAGAAGTCCGACGCGACCTGTTTCGCATCGCGATCCGTGCTGCCAAAGATCTCGATCGTGTCGGCCTGCGGGGTGATGGAAGAAAAAAAGAACTCATCCCAAAGCGCCTTGTTGGCGAGGTAGGAATGATCGGCGAAGGTGACTTTGCGTTCGCCATCGTCCACATCATAAAGGCGTTTCCATTCGGGGTTGAACGCAACACCAGCCGCGAGGTTCGGACTGGCGTAGGAATTGCCGATGGCCTGCAGGACGTGAGGATATAGTCCGCCCTGGCCGGTGGCGGTGACACGCTGGAAACCGAGGCTGGGCGAAGGATTGTCGGTGCGAGCTTCGGCTCCATCGAGACCCTCCATCATTTCCCCCGTGAAGCCGTGGGCAACGGGAACCTCATCGGCGAGTGTAAACCCGCCGAGGCGGGCATGGCTGAGGGCGGCGATGGAGATGGGAGGCACGACCGGGATTTCCTGTTGGACGACGTGGGTGACCCCCGATTCCGGGGAGTATCCTCCGCCATAGAAGCCATTGCCATCCTTGGACTCCTGGACCATGGATTCGAGCACGGAATTCAATTCGTCGATCCACCAGTTCCACCCGTGGTTGTAGGGTGCGGTGCCATCATTCTGATCAATCACGTTCGGTTGGAAAGGGCTGGAGTGAAGGAACGGACGGCTGGGAAATTTCCTGCCGCCGTTGAGACCGCCATTGGCCATCTCGCTCGTTTCAGCGCCCGCCTTCAGGGAAAGTTGGATGAAAGGAAGAGACTCTCCGGCACCTGATGCGGCGACAATGGCGCGGGCGGGAACGGGCTCCATGGGAGCTCCCAACGTGATATTGGTGGCTCCCTGTTTGTAGAGTTGTTCGTTGAACAATCTCGGTAAGTTCTCGCGGTTGGCCCGTGAACCCCCGAACCGGGACACGAGGCCCATGTGGCGCACATTCAGATATCCGTAGCCTTTGTTGTTGATGCCATTCACGCTCTCGATTCGGCCCTCGGAAGAAAAGTTCCGCTGGGACATGTAGAAACTGAAGGCAGCACCGCGGGGGGAGGTGAGCTCAGTCATGGGCCAGCTACGCAGCCATTCGCCATCCTCGGTTTCAGGAGAGAAGGTGAATTCGAAAGCGTCCGTGCTTTTCGCGTTCATGGTGATGGACCATCGCTCGCCATCCTCGGGATCCTTTTCCCAAAGGATGTTGGCTCCATCCTCGCTGAATACTACCCGCGAATTCGGGGCATTTCGATGCCCGGCGAAAGAATTCCTCAGGGTCAAGATGGCGGTCGGATCCCAACCAGGCACCGCATCCACCAGATTTCTGGGCGTATTCATGGACTGGCTGGCAGAACCTCCGCTGTCATAGCGATGAATCTCCTGGTCCGTAGGGGCGGAAAACACCCGGACTTCGCCAGGCTGGAAAACGACAGGCGAGGTTCTTGCGAAGTTGAGGCGTATGATATCCGCGCGGCCTTGGTGTCTGCCCGAGACAAGCTGGTCGAAATGCGTGAATTGTCTTTTTTCGTCAGAGTACTCATAAATCGTTCCGTCGGAACGGATCTTGCGGATTTTGAGCACCAGAGGTGGTGCTTTGAAGGTGATCTGTTGGGCGCGGATGTTTCCGCTCTCCATGACGATGGGCACGTTGTAGGGGTTCCACATCGTCACGGCCGGAATCACCGCGAGGCGCAGCTTGTGGGTGTCGGTTGGCGGGATCCATTGATTTGCCCTCAGGCTGCCAACCATCAGGTCGCGATCCGCCTGGGTGATCGGCTCCGCAGTGAGGGAGAGAAGGAACTGAACCTTGATGGGCACCGGGTTGCGGTAGAGCGTGGTGTATTCCTTTTGGAACTTCGTGGTGTAATTGGATGGAGTGCCGTAATCGGGAGTGGTGACCTGGATTCTGTCGGAAGTGTATTCAATGCCGGCCTTCCGGCTCCGGTCGTAAAGTTGATAGAACGCGGCGAGGTCCTGGATGGGGACGCATTCCTGGGGAGTATCCGGCAAAGTGGGGTATTTGGCGGGATCATTGGCCCAGGCGTCCTTGGTGTCGAACTTGTAGAGCATGAACTCGTCGGAGCGCTCGTCGGGATTGATGGAGCGCTCGAGCAGGGTGTTGAGGTCCCGCTTGAGCCCGCCCTCGCGCACGTCGGCGAGGACGGCTCGGGAGAATGGCGTGACGGAGTGGAAGTTCTTCTGGGATGCGAGAAATGTGCCGCCGTCATTCACCTCCAGAACGCCGGGAACCAGATCCAGCGTGTTGAGCGAGGGCAAATCCTCAAGCATCGCCTGTTGTGCGGAGTTGAGCGCCGTGAGGCAGGGAATGGTGTTGGTGCCGGTGGATGCGGGAGCCTGCGAACGGAAGATCTTGTCCGCGGATGCCAGGGTTTCGCCTTGGTAGGAATCGTTCAGGACGCGCACCTTCTGGCTTTCATCTCCCACCCACCAGGCGTAGCGGCCACGGGAGCCGCTGCCGGCGGAGGATGATTTCACATCCAGAAGGCGGACGCTGACATGGTCGGCGGCAGGAGCGTCACCCCCCAAGGAGCCCTGACCGACCAGCCGGATGGCGGTTGCGTCCTTCGTCGGCATGGGCGTGCCATCGAGAACAAGAGAGACGGGAGTCGCGGGATCCGCGGCTTCGGGCGGATACAGGGAGGCCAGCCAGGCGCGGAAGTGTTTGTTTTTTCCGTTGTAATCCGGATGCATGGAATCGTCAGGTTGGTCGCCAATGGTCTGGTGATGGCTTTCCGCGCTCGGGTAATCGGCATTGACGGGTGCATCGGTCTTCGGTCCGGCGATCCATGAATCCCAGGCGCCGGTCAAGTGCGGATGGCGTCCGCCGGAGGTCGAGACGATCGCTCCATTGGCGGAGATCCGCTGGTCGGGTCCGAGCTGGTTTTGCAACTCCCCAATCGCGATGGCGAGGGCGAGGCGGGCATTGGCCTGGGCCTCCATACGGGCCTGCTCCCGGGAACCGCTGCGGAGAGCGATGGCGGAGAGGCCGAGCAGCCCCATCGCGATGACCGTGAGCAGAATCAAGAGCGAGACGGTCACCACCAAGGCAAAACCATCAGGATCTGATTTCCGTAAACGCAGGCTGTGCTTCACTCTCATGGTTCGATCTGCTTGAAGGTTGTGGGGACAGGAGACGATTACTCCCCTTCATTCCCCTTGTCGAAAAGGAAACCTCTTGCCAACTGTCACTCCAAAAGTGACAGTCACGGCCATGGAGCCTTTCACGCCGCTTTCCGTGGTCGATCAGCTGGTCGCGCATTTGCGCGGGGCGATATCGAGGGGCGAATTTGGCGACACGATGCCCGGGATCAGAAGCCTGGCGAGTTCCCTGGACGTGAGTGCCAATTCGGTCACCGCCGCGCTCGAGCGGCTCGAAAACGAAGGCTTCCTGGAGCCGCAAGGCCACGGCTGCCGAAGCCGGATCGTCCTGCCGAAAAATTTTGTCAGGACCGCTTACCGGGTCACCCTGTTGCTGTACGAGCGCGAAGATCTGCAGTTGGGTTATGTGGCGGAAATCCAGCAACAGTTGAAGGAGAAAGGACATGATGTCCATGTCGCGGCGAAGAGCCTGGTGGAATTGGGGATGAACGTGAGCAGGATCGCACGGGTGGTGAATCATACCAAGACCGACGCCTGGGTGGTTTTATCGGCCCCTCGGGAAGTGCTCGAATGGTTCGCGGGCCATTCCGTGCCCGCCTTTGCCTTGTTCGGGCGCTTCCGGAGGCTGCCGCTGGCTGCGGCCGGACTTGACAAGGTTTCCGCCTTCCGGGCCGCAGTCCGGCGTCTGGCGGAGTTGGGTCACCGGCGTATTGTGCTGATGCAGCCCAAACACAACCGAGAGCCGTTTCCCGCGCTTCTCGTACGCGAATCTCTCGAAGAAATGGAGGCAAACGGAATCAAAACCGGCCCATACAACCTGCCGGACTGGGAACAGAGTCCGGCCGGAATACGGAGATGCCTTGATTCCCTCTTCGCATTGAACGCGCCTACCGCCATCATCTTTGACCGACCCAACGAGTTGCTTGCCGCACAGATCCATCTTACCCAAAAGAAAATTCTGGTGCCGCGGGACATTTCACTGATCTGCGACGACGATCCGGCCTTCGCATGGTTCGATCCCCCCATCAGCTGTATCCGATGGGATTACCGTTCGTGGGTGCGCCGCGTCGTCCGCTGGGTCGATGACGTCGCGAACGGCAATGACGATCGGCGTCAGAGTTTCACCCAAGCGAAGTTTGTCGAGAAGGGCTCAATTGGACCAGCGGCATCAGTCCGCGCGCCTTCGTCATCCACTCCATCCCTGTTTCTCCAAAAGTGACAGTCACGTCCATGGAACCATTCACTCCACTTTCCGCGGTTGATCAGTTGGTCGCGTATTTGCGTGAGGCCATAGCGAGAGGCGAACTGGGCGACAGCATGCCGGGGATCAGGCGCCTGGCCAGCACTCTGGGGGTGAGTTCCAACACGGTAAGCGCCGCGCTCGAGCGTCTCGAGAGTGAGGATTTCCTGGAGCCGCAGGGCCATGGACGTCGATCCCGGATCGTTCTTCCGGAAGATTTTGTCAGGCCTGCGTTCCGGGTGACCCTGCTGCTGTATGAGCGCGATGATTTGCAATTGAGCTATGTTGCCGAAATCCAACAGCGTCTGACAGAGGAGGGATATGTCGTGAACGTGGCGGATCAGACCCTGGTTGGCTTGGGCATGAATGTGAGGCGCATCGCCCGGATGGCGAAACAAACCAAGACCGACGCGTGGGTGATCGTTTCGGCCACCCAGGAAGTGTTGGAATGGTTCGTAACCCATTCCGTGCCGGCCTTCGCACTTTTCGGGCGTTACCGGGGCTTGCCGCTGGCTGGTATCGCACCCGGCAAGGAGGCGGCGTTCCGGACTGCGGTTCGGCGCTTGGTGGAGTTGGGTCACCGCCGCATCGTGCTATTGCTACCCGACCACGGGTGGAAACCGACGCTCGGCTTGCTGCAGCGTGAAACCCTTGATGAATTGGAGTCCCACGGGATCCAGACCGGGCATTACAACCTGCCGGACTGGGAGCAGACTCCGGAAGGGCTCAGGCGTTGCCTTGATTCCCTCTTCAGGGTGAGCCCGCCGACCGCCCTGTTCCTTGATCGGGCTTGCGAGTATATCGCGACCCACCAGCACCTTGCCCGACAGGGAATTCTCACACCGCGGGATGTATCGCTCATCTGCACGGACGATGATCTCTGCTTCGAATGGTGCGAGCCTTCGGTCAGCTGCGTCAGCTGGGACAGTCACCCATGGGTGCGCCGCATTGTCCGCTGGGTCGCCAACGTCGCGAACGGCAAGGACGACCGGCGTCAGAGGTTCTCCAAAGCGAGGTTTGTCGAGAGGGGCTCGATCGGACCGGTGCCCGGTAGGAAATGATGTTCCCGGGCGGTGCCCGCAGTCAGTCGACAGGTAGCGACGAGTGATCGTGCAAGACACACTCGCTCACCGCCTGGTCCAGCTCCGCCAGCGCCTGCGACACCGTCTCTCCCCGGTGTGCCAGATCGATCACCAGCGGCTTGCGGGCCTTGGCGCGGATCAGGTCCTCGCCACACTTCGGGCACACGGCCGGCAAGTTGCGGCGGTCGATGGGAACCCGCATGACGGGCGCGCTTGACCGCCTGATACCGGTCGTGGAATCCGGCCAGCGTCCCATCATAAATAAGGCTCTCCGTCAGTTTTGCTGAGAGTTGAAGGCGTGACACACCCGCCGTTCCGGACTCTGACAGGGGTGTGAAGATCCTGAATTTCAGAGCGTTGTATC
>JAWLDG010000031.1:0-40740 GCA_041686775.1 Luteolibacter sp.
CTGTCCCCGTCGGCTGATTGGAACCGCCGGATGCGGACCCGCATGTCCGGTGGTGTGGGAGGGGTGACGGGCGCAATCCCGTCACCTCGACCCGATTCGCCTTCTAATCTGTGAGTGGAGGTAATTTGCTGTAGTCGAAAGGCTTCGTATGCCCGCTCTTTAGTTCGTGTAGTGACTTTTTGTCTAGGAAACTTTCCAACGGCGTATCCTTAAGTGGAAAACTGAATTCTATCTTACGGCAGGTACCATTCTCCAACTCCGATACTCTCGCAAATCCTCGAAGGTAAACTGTGTCATTCGGACTAGGATAAATTTTGGACTCCATTCCGAATTGCTCCTCCAGATAGCCTTCCTTAGGTAGAAGGCGAGCCTGTAGTTCAACCGTGGAGTGCGGCAACAAATCAAACCCAGAAAAGCTACCATGTGGGCTTGATAAACTGCTGCCTGCGAAGCCTTCCGCGTTATCACTAAGAGTGAACCCATAATAGGTTACAAAATATTGCATATGCCTCGCTGTGCTCTTGAAGGAGATCAAATACAAACCTTCTTCAGGCTTTGAATTATCTGACAGGCTGACATGAAAGTCATCCTCAATTGGGAAGTGATATGCCTCCCTTGGTTGATCGCCATTACCTGGCGACATCCGCCCAATTAGGTAACCTACGGATACGCATAAAAATGCAATAGCCACAATCAGCACTCTTCTTCTTTCCTTCATGATTTTCTGGCGAACGTAAAGCGCGTGCACCCCTACCAGTGGCGGCGCGCGTCGATCACGGGGTTGGTGGTGTAATTATGGTAAATCATGTAAACAGAACGGCTGGTAGGGGTTGTCACGGCGCGTCTTGTTCTGTTTATCTTCTGAAGCGCATTCTATTACGACAATGATCATATTCATATTTATTCACGAATCGGATGGTTGCATCAAGGTATTCCATAGTTGTACAACTCGTCATATTGCTTTTGCGTCAAGCGGAGATACGTCGTCTGTAAGGGAGCGCCGTTCAAGAGGAACTCGATAATCACATCATCGTCGTCGCTCTCAAACAAAACGGAAACATAGTGTTTGGTTGAAGCATCCCTACACGTATTGATGGTTAATGAGGAAAAGCGAAACGCATCGTCCTTCTTGCGAGCTACAACTTGAGCGCGAGACACCAAATCGTGCAGCGCCATTTCGAGCGGACTTGATCCGTCCCAGGGCTCCATTCGATCTAAATCAGCCTTTGCGCATGTAGTATATCGAATGAGATATTCATCTTTCCCTCGAGTGTCGGTATTCCAATGGACGATGGATCGATTTCTTTCATTAAGAAATCGCCGAACCAATATGCCGGTCAATTCCTCTTCTTGGGGTTTTTTCAATACATCTGAAAGCCATGCAAGTTCAGCTTCTGGATGCTTTTTCTTTTTCGCCTTGTCTGCTCGGGAAATATTCATCATGCGCGATGCATAAACGCCGAAAAAAACTCGACACTGGTAATAGCCTACATCTTTTGCTCTTTGCCACTGGAGTTGAGTCCTATCGTCAGTGGTGGATGTAGATTTCGGGTTGAATTGAAATGTTTCTGACTTACCAACTCCGATTTCCCGAATATCAGCAGGAAATCCATCGATATTTAAATAATCGGCTAAATTTTCTGCGTGAATTCTAATTCCTCCGTGCTCATTATCAAGGTCCCATAATTCTAATCCCAAGCCCCTAGGCACTTTACCCATCATTTCGTATTTGAGGATCTCGGCACTGTGATTTGTGACCGTTATCGACCAAATTGGCTCAGATCGATTGACTTCTACTGTTACAGAGCCATCCACTTCTGTAGGCTCAAGAGCCAAGACGCTCATGTGTAAAAGGGCCCAAATTGAGACGATAAGATGTGTTATTTGAATCTTCATATTGTTGCGAACGTAAAGCACATCCGCCGCTAGTAGCGACGGCGGAAGGCTAAAACAGGGTTGAGGTTGTCATTAAGAAAAATCATTGAAACAGAACGGCTACTAGCGGTTGGATGGTTCGGCTTCTGGTGTTTCGTCGTTCTTTGCTTGGAAGCCAGTAGCGCCCTTAACTCTTGCCGCCATCCAATCTGGATTGGATTGTAGGATGCGGAGTCCATCCATCTCAAGGCTCTCAAGAACCCACACAGATGTCACACCGAGTCCACGTTCATTGTATGTGCGCATACCAGTAATCTCAAGCTGCGTTAGCACCTGCTTTGCAATCAGATCATCATAAAACCATGCCAAATGGACGAAGTTGTAATCACCCATTTGCTTTCTATAGGTCGTCGATTCGCCCTCTCCCGCGGATTCTTCCTTATTATCATTCGGTGACGGAATTAGCTCAGGTGGCTTATCATCCGGCTGTTGTCGTTCGCATCCAGAAGCCAACAGGGTCCAGATCGCTAAGAATGCTGCAATGTAAAGTTTCATTTTTCTGGCGAACGTATAGGCCATCCACGGCGGGGAGGGAAGCCCGAATTCAAAGAAGGACGTTGCCCGCCGTTGGATGAGCTGGCTTGTTCTGCATCTGTTGAAATTTCATGGCGGAACTAATCGATGCAAACCCAAGGATTCATCTCACTGAGAGAACGCCACTCAACGCCGTATCGCACCTTCAGGATCCTCTTTTTGAATTGCTCATGGGTATATAATCGGCCCATGCCCATCCCTCCCAAACCTCGTGCCTCAAGCTCCGTATTCGCTGCGGCATCGACTTCCGCCTCGATGGACCGGAACTTCGCATCTAGTTCTGTCTTGTCTCTCAGGAACCCATCCTTCTCATAGTAATTTGTAATGCCGTGCTCCCTCGCCAGCTTCCTGAGAGGATCGGTTGCATCTCTGTAAATATTCACACCCAAGGGAATCGCAACGCAAAGTCCAATTAGCCCGAGGATGATGCAATAGAACGTGGATGTTCGCTTCTTCATCTTTCCAGCAGAACGTTGCTGTTCGTCCGCGCCGGTGTCGATTTCCGATCTCGGGGTTGACGTGGCCGGCGTCGGACGGAACGCCCTTGTTCGGCTCTTCTTTTTGGGCCGGTTTTCGGCCTTTTTGGAGCGTAGCGGAATGCGCTTATTCAGACGAAACGGGGTCCCTTTGGGGTGTTTTGTCTGAATAAGCGCATTTATCGTATTTAAGACAAGTGGAGGAAATCGATTGACTTTCTTTGGGTTCCGTCCCAAAGAAATCGTATGAAGCGGATCACGAAAAAGACAAGGTCGGTGAGGCGGAAAACGCAAGTTTTGCATTACGTCTTTGGTTCGAAGCAGCACGAGATTGACGAGGCGGCGGCGAACAAATTGCGGTCGATCCGCTATATGCCGGTCGAGATTATCGAGCCGGGGTCGAAGAAAAAGCCGTTTGGAGGGTCGAAGGAAATCGCCCGGCTGGTGGCTGGAAACGCGATCCGGATGTCCCCCCCTAAAGGGGGGGAGTCTGGGCGGGGTGGTTTTTCGTTGGTTGAAAAGGTCGAGGACTACGTGGACCGGTTGTGTGATGTCGGTTCGCCCGTCCATTGCGAACGTCCCAAAAAGGGCCGTCCGCCGAAGAAGGACGGCACGCTGACGGTGGAAACCTACACGGTAAAGGATCCGTTGAAGGACACGTATTTTTCTCTTCCCCCTTGGGTGTCGGAGTTTTTGTCCGGGGTTGTGGAAAACCGTCCGGGGGAAGTCGAATGGGTCCAGGCGGTGGCGTTCGAGGGGGCGAAAGCTGCGGCTGGGGTTTTGGAGGAACGGACTGGGTATCGGGTTGAAGGGATTGCCCTTCACCCGGACGGCCATGGGGCCTTTGGATTTCACCTGCAATATTTGACGGCCGCGGATGGGGAGCTGTTGGGCCGATCAAATGACGGGAAACGCGGTAGAAAGGGTTTGAGGGTGGCTGGGGATGTCAACCTAGCCCTTAGCCGCTTCAACGCCGTAGAGAGCGTTCCTGGTGGTTGGAAAAAGGTCGTGGAGGAGCGGGACTATGACGACGTGGCGATGGACGGGCCGTTAAATGCGGCAGTCCGGGAAATGATCGCCGCGAAATTCGGTCCGGCGGGGTTGGAGGCATTGGACGAAATCGCCCGCGATTACGTCCGGGAGTGGAAGACGGGATCGGCGGCCAAAGCCCGGGAGGACAAGCTGAAGCAGGAGGTGGATCGGCTGAAAAAGGAAAACTCGGACCTGCGGGGCCGGATCGAAAAGCTGGAAGGGGTCCTGAAAAGAATGGGGCAGGCCTTCGGTCCTACCCCCGAAATCTAGCCCGATTTGATATTCAATCGAACAGTGTTTTGGGTGTTGCGGGGGAATATGTGTTATATGTCAAGAAGAGGGTGGATCGGCGGTGAAGTGCCTTCGAGTCCGCACGCCGTCCGGCATGCGTCCAGTGTTCCACTGGTGGCCGCGGCGGGGCGTCCGGGGCTCCACCCCCCCTTCGGGTTGGCGTGCCCTCGGCCGCTCCGCACGTCCTGCCCTTGGCTTCCAAGGGAGCATTTCCAGGCGGGGTGGGGTTTCGGTGGGCTTTCACCGCCGAAATCACCCAGGAGCCCTTTTTTTCCCGATTCTCTCTTTTTTCCTGATCACTGCGCGGGAACCCTTCGGGTTCCCTTGCCGAGGGCGGAGGGTTGAAGGTTGGCCGGTTCCCTTCTTGCCGAACAGTCTTTATTCGCCCACTTGCATATCGCCACGTGCGGATATGCTGTAGGCGTTTTCGCTTCATAGGAAAGCGTCGAAGTCGCTGAGTGTCAATGACCGAATCGCCGCATGGTCGGCATGGCGATACAGGGAATCGGTTTGTTTTCCCGTATATTCAGGATCCTTTAAGGATTTGGATATGCAAGCACACCAAAGCGAAGCAATCAGGGAGCCTTGATATTCTTCGGAAACGAAATAGATAAATTTTTGTTGACGTTCAGGTGAACATACTCAAGGAATGTTCGCATGAACTCGCAATCGACTGCCGGTTTGTATGCATGGAGCCAGGATTTGGAATTCTCACGCGATGTGACGGTGAGGGAAAAAGCTCCATACGCCATGTTGTTGGGCTGGCTGGAACGTTACCGGCTGAATCAGGGAATACCGGCGGGCCGAGAGGCCTGCATGAGGTTTTGGAAGGAGGCGGTGAAGGCGAAGCCGCGCGAGTCATGGCAGCTTGAGCAGTGGTCGATGGCCATCCGCTGGTATCTGCGCTGGCTGGAAAACCGCTATGTAACCGGCGGGGAGGTGCGGAGCGTGGAAGAGCGGGTTAGAATGGCGGTGGAGAAGGCCGGTGCGCGGCGGGGCCTGGCCAGGCGGACGCGGCAAACCTATGGCCGTCACGCGGGCCAGTTCGCGCGGTGGGCGGTGGATGCGCGGGAAGTGCGCAGGCCGGAAAAGGCGCGGGATTATCTGAGTTGGCTGGTTTCCGAAAAGCGGGTGGCGTTTGCCACGCAGAAGCAGGCGCTCAATGCACTGGTGTTTTTCTTCAAGGAGGTCTGCGGGATGGAGGAAGTGGATCTGGGGGTGAGATTGCGCAAGACCGAGACACGGCTGCCGGTGGTGCTGGATGTGTCCGAAGTGATGGCGGTGCTGGACAAGATCGACAAACGCTACGCGCTGATGGCCCGCATCCAGTATGGCGGCGGCCTGCGTCTCAAGGAACTGGTGAGCCTGCGGGTGAAGGACGTGGACGAGATCCGCGGCATCATCACGGTCCGTGAAACGAAGGGCGACAAGCACCGCACGACGATGCTGCCGGAGTCATTGCGGGACGAGGTGGCGGAGCGCAAGCAGCGGCTGAGGGAACTGCACGAGAAGGACCGGGCGTCGGGATTGCCTGGAGTGGCATTGCCGGGAGCGTTCGGCTTGAAGGACAGGCGGGCCGGCGAGAAGTGGCCGTGGCAGTGGTTTTTCCCCGGCAGGAAACCCTCGCACGATCCGGAGAGCGGGATCGTGCGGCGGCATCACGTGCATGTGGAGAATTACTCGAAGGCGGTGCGGCGCGCGGTGGACGAGGCGATGATCGACAAGCGGGCGACGACGCACGCGCTGCGGCATGCGTTTGCCACGCATCTGCTTGAAGGCGGGACGGATTTGCGGAAAATCCAGGAACTGTTAGGCCACTCGGATGTGAAGACTACGGAAATCTACACGCATGTGGCCAAGGGCGTGGGCGCGATGGGGGTGGTGAGTCCGCTGGATCGGATGGGCGGTGAACATCGAACATCGAATATCGAACATCGAACATCGAACATCGAACGTCGAAGTGAAGAGGGGGGGAGGCACGACACTCTTGTCGTGCGGGCGGATGAGGGGTGAATGGGCGAGACGCCCGGCGGCTTTTTCATTCGCTTTGCATTCGCCATGCACCACAGGAGTGTGGTGTCTCCGAACCGGGCTCCGTGCCGGAGACGCTGCCGCCGGTGGTCGCACCGGCGGGATGAGGGCCGGAAACCGGTGGGGATGCGCGCTTCTGTCACGATGGGTTCAAGCGCAAGGCGGCGGGTTTGTCAGGCAGGAAATCGGTAGGCGGTAGGCGGAAAGCGGGTAGCGGGAAGCGGGTAGCGGGAAGCGGGTAGCGGGAAGCGGGAGTTCGACGGGGGAAATCAGCGGGGTTTGCGGGGTTTGCGGGGTTTGCGGGGTTTGCGGGGTTTGCGGGGTTTGCGGGGTTTGCGGGGTTTGCGGGGTTTGCGGGGGCGGCCGCTGCGGATCTGGCTGAAGGGGACGAAGCCGAGGGCGCTGTAGAAGGGGGAATTGTCGCCGTAGTCGGGATGGCCGCGCACGCCATTGGCGAGGGCGCGCTCGGTCTGGTCGCGCTGGAGACGCAGGGCGGAAAGCCGGGCGAGGGCGCTGGCGATTTCGCCGCGGATTTTTTCGGCTTCGCGTACTTTGGCCTCGAGTTGCTCGGGACGCATGCCGGCGAACTCGGCACCGACGGCAAGGTGACGCCATCCGCGCAGGAAGTCGCGGGCACGGGCGAGGATGTGTTGATTCCGGAGCTTTTTCATGTGGCGCGGGTGGGATGGTTCGTCGGTGGATGGCGGCAGGATGCCGTGTCGAGGCACTTGTGCGCGATGTTCGGGGAGAAAAAATTCGGTCCGCAGGCGTCGGGGCCGAATTTTCACTGCTGATGCGCGACGCACAAGTGCCGGAAATTCGATCCTGGAGCGAGCGGATCGAATTTCGAGAGGCGATGCGCGATGAAACGGAGCCCGAAATTCGGGCCTGACGGTTCGAGAACGAATTTCCGGTGCTTGAAATCCAGGCCGGAAGCGTCGGGACCGAATTTCCACTGCGCATGCGCGACGCAGGAGTCCCGGAAATTCGGTCCGGCGCGTAGCGGCCCGAATTTTTTTGGGCAAAACATCGCGAAAATCCGGCCGCGACACAGGCAAGTGCGGGGCGGCGCGGTGTCCGGCTTCGCGTGTTTCGCGTGCTTGTTGACGTGCAACGGGAAGATCGGCCTTTACTCAGACGCCGGTGGGGTTTCGCCGTCGCGGGAATGGGAGGTGAATGGCCATCGGGAATTTCAAATGATCCGCGCCAGCCCGCACCCGTTGCGAATGAGTCCGCACATTTTCCGATCGGGCGGGGCGCGGCCGGAATTGGCTTGCAGGCAAGCGGGTGGTTCCGAACCCTGCCGCCGACCTACACGAAGGCGGCATGGAATCCGGTGAGAATCCGGAACAGTCGCGCTGCGGTGACCGGTTGCGAATCCCATCGGACCAATCGCCCCTGATCGGGCGGTGAAGGCGGGAGGAGTGGAAACCGGAAGTCCGAATACTTGCGTCTTCGATGCTCGTCACCCGCCCGCCGGTTCCCCCGGTGAAACGGGTTCAGTGGTCCTTCGCGAAAAAGGATCGACGGGAGATGGCGGCGGGATTTCCCGCGCGGCCCTCTCTTCGTGAGAAATCATGCATATCGAAGAGAAACATCATGAAACACATTGCAAGCGGTGCCGTCGCGATGGCGGCATGGCTCACCCTTGGAGTCCACACGGCCGGTGCCAGTGTGGTGACCTTTGAAAGCTTCAGCCTGCCCGGCGCGGGCTACTGGAACGGCTCGGATCTCAGCGGCACGCCGGGTTCAGCCGGCATGTTCGGCGAGACGCCCTATGTGCAGGATCGCAATATCGAGGGACTCTCGTTCCGCAACACCTTCACCGATGGCTTCGGATCATGGACCGGCTTTGCGGTCTCCAATCACACGGACACCACGACGGCGGGCTTCGGCAACCAATACAGCGCGTATGCCGGCAGCGGTGCGGGTGGCTCGGCCAACTACGGAATCGGTTATCATGCCACCTATGAGGAATCCACCATCATCAAGCTCGGCGCATTGACCGGTCTGGCCGGCAAGGGAGCCTCGTTCACCAACACCACCTACACCGCCCTCGACATGCTCAACGGCGGCGGGTTCGGCAAGAAATTCGGCGGCGCGGATGGCAACGATGCGGATTGGTTCAAGCTCACCATCACCGGCTACAGCGGCGGCATCGCCACCGGCAACATGATCGATTTCTATCTGGCCGACTATCGTTTCGCGGACAACTCACAGGACTACATCGTGAGCGACTGGACGGTCGTGGATTTTTCCCCGCTGGGATCGGCCGATGAACTGCGTATTTCGCTGAGTTCGTCGGACAATGGAGACTTTGGCATGAACACGCCTTCGTATTTCGCCATCGACAACGTGCTGGCTGCGGTGCCCGAACCCACCACGACCGTGGTGGTTTTGCTGGGCCTTGGCATCTGCCTGCGACGCAAGCGCTGAGAGTCATGAGTGTGGATCGCATGGTTCTTTGTGTGGCCGCCGCCATCTCGATGGCGTTGCCCGCCATGGCCGGCCCCTACTCGCGGGGCTGGAACGATCCGTCGAACCCGCACGACGCGCCGGTGCCGGGATTCACCGGCCCGCATGGCGACGGCAAGGCGCGGCTCGATGACGGCATCTTCGTCGAGAATCCGGACAACTATCTGAACCCGCTGTTCTTCGCCTGGGCCGATGACTGGCAGGACTACGAACGCTCGGACGCGGATGCGGGCTACAACGATCCGTCATGGGCGCTCGGGCCGGTCACGGGTGACAATTACGATGTGGTTTCGCTCGGCGATTTGGACGCCACGCAGATCGCCAATGGCGACCCGCCGGGACGGATCACCCTGGGTTTCGCAAAGCCGATCCGCGACCGCACGGGCGCCGATTTCGTGATCTTCGAAAACGGGATTATCTACAACTCCACCACCGGCGCGCTCTTCGCGGAACTCGCCCATGTGGAGGTTTCCGAGGACGGCGTGACCTTCCAACGCTTCCCGTCCACATCGCTCACCCCCTCGCCGGTGGGTGGCTATTCATCGCTCGATCCGAGCGATGTCCATAACCTTGCGGGCAAGCACGTCAATTCATCCGGCGAATGCTGGGGCACGCCGTTCGACATCGCACAACTCGGCCTCGAACAGATCACCCACGTGCGCCTGATCGACATTCCGGGCGACGGCTCGTTTTCCGACAGCTCGGGAAATCCGATCTATGATCCGTGGCCGACCTTCGGCTCCGGAGGCTTCGATTTTGAAGCGGTGGGCGCGGTTTCCATCGACATGACCTATGACGAATGGCCGCCGCTGCAGCAGCTTCCTGCCGACCAGCGCGGCGAAAACGACGATCCGGACCATGACGGCATTCCGAACCTGTTGGAATACGCCTTCGGCCTCCTGCCATGGCAGGCGGACGCGCCCGCGGCCGGGTGGAGCCACAAGCTGGTGGCGGACGAAGGTGATATGTTTGTCGAAGTGACCACCCTGCGCGACGAACGCCTGATCGACCTGACGCGCGAGATCCAGGTTTCAAATGACATGTCTTCATGGGAAACGATCGCCATCAGCATCGCCGGAGCGCCCTTCGTGGCGGCGGGCGGGCATGCCGTTTCGATCGAGGAGGAAAGCGCCGGAGACATCGCCAGCATCGGGGTGATCCGACGCGACCGCATCCGGGACCTGAATCCGGTGGATTCCCCGGAGCCGAGGTTCTATCAACTCAAGACAAGTAGAATCGAGCCATGAAACGCCGAGGATTCACATTGGTCGAACTTCTGGTGGTGGTCGTCGTGACCGCCACGCTGATGTCGTGCGTCTATGCCATGGCGCAGCGGCTGCTGACGCGGGCGCGGATCGTCGAGAGTTCGAACAACCTGCGCAACCTGGTGATCGCCAACCAAGGCTACGAAGCGGATCACGGACGTTATTGCCCGGCGGACAACCAGTTCAACAACCTGCGCTGGCACGGACGGCGCATTTCCGCGGATGGGAAATTCGATCCCGCGCAGGGACTGCTATCGCCCTATCTCGGCCACAGCCGCCGGGTGTCGATTTGTCCCTTGTTCAAGGCGATGGTTCCCGATCCGCAGAGCTTCGAGGCGGGCACCGGCGGCTATGGTTACAATGCGGCCTACATCGGCGGGAAACCCGGCTCGCCGTGGGATCGCGAGACCAAGCTGCGGATTCCCGAACGCAGGGCGAACGTGGTGGACCCCGGGCGCACCGTGATGTTCACCACCACCGCTTACGCCCGCTCGGGTGGATTGCAGGAGTATCCGTATTGCGAGCCGCCATTCTGGGACTTCGGCGGCGGCCCATCCGGCATGCGGCCGAGCCCGAGCGTGCATTTCCGCGCGGCCGGCAAGGCGATCGTCGCCTGGTGCGATGGACGCATCTCCCTGGAAAACGACAACCGCGGTGAGGAACACGGCGCGAATCCCCACGGCGGAGACAGCATGGAACACGCTCTCGGATGGTTCGGTCGGGAACACGAGAACGGTGCGTGGAATCCCCGCTCGCGGTGAGGTCAGCGCAGCAGCATCCGGATCAACGCGCGGATCAGCACGAAGGTCAGCACCACCAGCCCGATCACCGCGCCGGCCACCGCGGCCAGCCCGAGGACGATGATGCCGGGAATCACCCACAACGGCCACCACCGGGTGTCGATGCGCCGCACCCGGCCCTGCCATTGCCGCCACTCGCGCCACTCGCCGGCGGGCGGTGTCTCGCGCGCGGGCTCGCTGCGCGTCGCCGGCAGGGTGTTTTCCACCTCCACCACTTCCACTTCGATCTCGCTGGCTTCCTTGGTCATCGTTTTCCTTCAGCGCCCCACAGGGCGTTCGTCACGCGGATACTCGCCGCGATTTCCCCACTGGCAAACCGAAAGCCCGGGCTGCAATTTCCGCATCGACCGAGTGCGGGGCGCGATTAGCGTTCCGCGGTGCCCTCCGACTGCACCGTCAACTCTCCACCGCCGGACCATGGCCGTCCGCTCGTCTCGTGGCTGCGACTGCCGTGGGACTGGCTGGCGATGATCTGCGGATTGCTTTACTGGTTCGTTTTCGGCGGCCTCCTCACCCTTGCCGGCGGTCCGCTGCACCGCATCCTTCCATCATCGGTCGGTGAAAAAACCGGGCAATCCCTGCTTCACTGGCTGTTCCGTTCGTTTGTCGTCTATCTGCGCGTGAGCGGGCTGGTGCGGGTGGACTCGCGCGCGCTGAAGGACCTGGCAAGCCGCCGCGGACCGGCGATCATTGCCCCGAACCACACCTCACTGTGGGATGTGGTGTTCCTCATCGCACGACTGCCACGCATGACCTGCGTGATGAAGCAATCGATCATGAAAAACCCGGTGCTCGGCGGCGGCTCGCGGCTCGCGGGATACATCCCGAACCGCAGCGACAGGCAGGTGATCCGTGCCGCGGTCACGGCACTCGGCCGCGGCGGCAATCTGCTGATGTTTCCCGAGGGTACCCGCACCCGCCGGGAGGCGCGCTGGATCAATCCGCTGCGCGGCGGCTGCGGCATCATCGCCACGCGTTCCGGCGCGCCGGTGATCCCGGTTTTCATCCGCTCGGACACCCGCTATCTCGAAAAAGGCTGGCCACTGTTGAAGCGGCCGGTTTTTCCCATCCACATCCGCATCGATCCCGGCGAGCCGCTGGTGCCGGAGGAATACGAAACATCCCGGCAGTTCACCGCACGGCTCGAACGCGCTTTCGAAGAAGAACTTTCCAAACCCCACCCGCTCCGCCGCCGTCCTTGCCGCACGCGGGGAGGGGAGATTAAAAGCCCGTAGCGATGTCAGCGTTCCGCCCGTTCATACTCATCCCGAGTTACAATACCGGGCGCATCCTGCGGGAAACTGTGGCCGCGGCGCTCGAATGCGGCGTGCCGCTGTGGGTGGTGGTGGACGGCTCCACCGATGGCTCGCCGGACTTGTTGCGGGAATTCGAAAAAGACGCCCAACCGGACTTCCGCGTGCTGCGGCTCGCGCAAAACTCGGGCAAGGGGGCCGCCGTCCTGCACGGGCTGCGCGCGGCGGTGCAAGAAGGCTTCACTCACGTGCTGACGATGGACTCCGACGGACAACATCCCGCGTCGCACGTGCCCGAGTTTCTGGAAATCGCGCGGCGTCATCCCGCGGCGGCGGTCTTCGGCCAACCGGTCTTCGATTCCTCCGCGCCCGCGCTGCGTGTCAACGGCCGCAAGGTGTCGAATTTCTGGGCCAGTCTCGAAACGCTGGGGTGGGGGATCGGCGACTCGCTTTTCGGCATGCGACTCTACCCGGCGGCGGCGCTGCTGCGGGCCATGCGCTGCACGCCTTTCGCTCGCCGCTTCGATTTCGAACCGGAAGTCGCCGTGATTCTGAGCTGGCTGGGAACACCGGCCATCAAACTGCCCGTGCCCGTCCGCTACCCGTCCCGGGAAGAAGGCGGAGTGTCGCAGTTCCGCTATCTGCGCGACAACCTCCTGCTCACCTGGATGCACCTCCGGTTGGTGATCGTGTTCGTCATCCTCCTGCCCTATCTGCTGCTGCGCGGCCGCAATCCCCTCCGAAAAATCCAATGACCGATCCCCGGACCGTCACTTCCATCGCGCGGCTCTATGAAAGCCACTGGAACCGCCACTACGCGGCGGCGAAACTGCGAAGCGATCCGCTCTACCAGGCGCTCGCCGCCGCGCTGGATGGCAGCGGACTGCCTTTGCTCGATGTCGGCTGCGGCATCGGGCTGTCCGCGTTTTTCCTGCGCCGTCACGGCATCGCGGTGCCGGTGCACGGGCTCGATTACGACGCGCGCAAGATCGCGGCGGCAAACGCGGCGGCCGCGCGCGATGGTATCGACGATGTCACGTTTTCCCGCCACGACGCGCGCGAGGGCCTGCCGGACCACCAAGGCAACGTCTGCATTCTCGATATCCTCCAGTTTTTCAGCCCGTCCGCCCGGGAAACGCTGCTGCGCGCGGCCGCTCAGCGGGTCGCTCCCGGCGGCTTGTTGCTCATCCGCTCTGGACTGCGCGACGCTTCGCTTCGTTTCAAAATCACGGTGGCCGGCGACCTTCTCGCCAAGGCAACGTTCTGGATGAAAGCCGCGCCCACGCATTATCCTGCAGCGGAGGATTTCCACCGCATCCTCTCGCCCTTCGGCAGCTTGGAAATCTCCCCGCTCTGGGGTCGCACGCCCTTCAACAACCACTGGATCGCCATGCGCCGGCCGCAGTGAACATTCCGCCGCTTTTCCATGCTTGGCAGCGGGAGGGCTTCGGGCATCATCGCCGCCATGCAGACCGCATCATACCTCAAGGAGCTTTTCGATTTGTCCGGCAAAACCGCAGTCGTCATCGGCGGCACCGGTGAACTTTGCGGCACCATGGCCGTCGGCCTCGCCCGCGCCGGTGCCGAAGTCGTCCTCGGCGGCCGCATCCGCGAAAAGGCCGACAAACGCCTCGCTGAAATCGAATCCCACGGCGGCAAGGGCTATTTCCTGCCGGTGGACGTGACCTCGCGCGAGTCGCTCCAGCAACTGCTCGACGAAACCCTCAAGCGCTCCGGCAAGGTGGATATCCTCATCAACGGCGCGGGCACCAATTCCGCCACGCCGTTCCTCGACATCTCCGAGGACGAATACCGCCGCATCATCGATACCAACCTATCCGCCGTCTTCCGCGCCTGCCAGGTCTTCGGCAATTACTTCATCGAGGAAGGCCGCGCCGCCTCGATCATCAACCTCGGCTCGATCTCCGGCCTCAACCCGCTCTCGCGCGTCTTCACCTACTCGCTCTCCAAGGCCGCCGTGCACAACCTCAGCCGCAACCTCGCCCGCGAGTGGGCCGACAAGGACATCCGCGTCAACACCCTCGTCCCCGGCTTCTTCCCCGCCGAGCAGAACCGCAAGGTGCTCGACGAGTCGCGCGTGCTCGACATCCTCCGCCAGACGCCCGCCTCGCGTTTCGGCAACGCCGAGGAACTCATCGGCGCCACCCTCCTGCTCGCCTCGCCCGTCGCCGGATCCTTCATCAACGGCATCGAAATGATCGTCGATGGCGGCTTCAACGCAATGACGCTCTGAGGGAATTCGGTAAGCGGTAGGCGGCAGGCGGATTTTACGCTTCCCGAATACCGCCTGCCGCTTTCCGATCCGGCACCGGCCCGAGGGTTCCGCCCTCGACGAATCTTGCCACGCTGTCGATCTGCCGGATGTCCTTCTTTCCACGGCTGACGTGGGCCGCCCACTGCACGATCCGGCGCACCACGGGTTGGTGATCCCAGCGGATGTGGGCCATGCTCGGCCTCAGCCAGGTCAGACCGCTTCCCGGCGGATCGCAGCAGACCAGCGAAACATGGCCGGGTGACAGGATTCCACGCTGTGCCAGGTGCTGCTGCGCGGCCACGAACAAAGAGGATTCGTCAAAAATCAACGCACTCGGCGGCGTGGTCGCGTACAGGCGGTCGAGACTTTGCAAAAACCCCTCTGGCGTCTCTTTCCAGTCCGGCAGGTGATAGGGGCCGGTGGAAATCCCGTGTTCCTCCATTTCCTCCAGAAACGCCCTTTCCTGGGCTCCGGGTTGCGGCTTGCGGCGTTCTTCCCGGACAAACAGCACAATCCGACGGTGCCCCAGCCCATGCAAACGCCGCACCACCTCGCGCATCGCCGACACCTTGTCCGGCCCACCGCCCGCGATCGCGATGCCCTGCCGCCGGCCGAACAAGGCAAAGGTTGGCACCTGCCGCGCCGCGAACCACTTCAGCACGTCGTGCGGGCCACTTATCACAATCCAGGCATCCGCCTCGCTCGGTTCCACGAACGCCGCCACCCGTTCCACATTCCGCTGCAGTCCCAGCAGTGTCCTCCGCGCGAAATCCACCACATGCCCGGCTTCCTCCAATTGGTGCTGCAGCTCGATCAGATAAGAAAGCCCCCGGTCCGAAACCTCGTAGGGCAGAATGCCCAGCCGCATGCCCCGGGCCAATGAGGCCACACCGGCCGGATCGATCATCCGCCCGCGCCCGTGCCCTTGCGCCACCAACAAGCCGTCGCGCTCCAGCTTGCCCAGGGCTTTCTCCACCGTGTTGCGCGCCGCCCCCAGTTCCCGCGCCAGCCGGATCACCCCCGGCATCCGCCCGCTCCACCGCCCGCGCTCCAACTCGCCGCGCAAATGCGCCGCGAGCAGGGAAACCGCCGAAGGTCGTTGCCACATCGTCATTGGGTCAAAACCGTCATTCCAAGGAGGATACTTGGCAAGATGAAAAACGCTGGTGTCGTGGCAGTCCATGGCGGAATCACCACAGTGAAATCTGCCATTCCAGATTGCCCTTTCCTCCCTGCCTACTTCCCACGATGAAACCCAAACCATCTCTCCGCCTTTTCCTGTCAATCGCAGGAAACTCCCTGCTCGCGATCTCGTTCGCCAGCGCCGCTACCCTCTACTGGGACGGCGGCACGGTGAACATCGCGGGCGACGGCGACTCCGCCGCTTCCGGCCTCACCGGTGATTGGAGCACCGCTCTTCTGAATTGGGACGCCGGTCCCGTCCCCTACGTCGGCTGGAACAACTCCAACAACGACATCGCCTTTTTTCACAGGGGCACAGCCATTCCCGGCCCCAACCCCGGCACGGTCTCTCTTACCAGCAACATCACCGTCGGCGGCATCGTTTTCAACGCATCTACCTACAACATCAGCACCGGGACGAACGCCCTCACCTTCGGCGGAACCAACAACACAGTTTTCCTCAACAATCGGGCCACCGCCGCCATTATTAACGGGAACATCGCAGCCAGCGCCGCGAACATGGTTTTCTCCGCGCAGAACCCGCTGGCGAACCACACGCTAACCTTCACCGGTGCCAATTCCACCGGTTGGTCCGGAACCACCACAGTCAACGCCGGCCTGACGCTTGCCACGACTTCGACATCCGGCAACATCAACCAGACACTGAACAGCACCTCCGGGATCACGCTCAACGGCGGCACGCTCCAGTTCAACCGGGCCACGAACGCCGCACTTGATGCGATCAGCGACACGGCGGCAATCACCATCAATGGAGGCGGTACCTTCGCCACCACATCCGCCGATGCCGGCGGTGCCAGTGCCAATGAGACGATCGGTGTAGTGACCTTGAATTCGGGTCAAATGAACTTCAACTGGACGAACAATCCAAGCTCCGGCAGCGTCATCATCTTGTCGGGCTTGAACCGTTCCGGCAGCACCTCGGCCATTACCATCTCGCAGGGCAACAACGGACGCTTCAGAGATGCCAGCATTTCCACAGACACCGCGGCCAACGAAATCATCGGCCCCTGGGCCACGATCGGAGGTCAGAATGGAATTAATGCCCAAACCGACTACGCAATCCATGGAAATGGCAACGGCACTTTCCTGGCCCGGAACATCGCCGCCAGCGACCAGTCCACCTGGTCCACCACCCACGCCGCCACCAGCAACTACACCATGGGTATCGCCGGAGCTCCCGGACAGACGCTGGGCGGAGCACGCAACATCAACACGTTGCGGCATGGTGTGGCTGGAGCGGCCACGGCAAACTCCAGCACCGAATACTTAACTCTTGCCGGCAATACGTTCAGCAACGGCGACATTGTCGGGGCTAGCGGCACGGCAGGTCTGACCGCGGGCACGCAATATTACGTAATCAATAAGGATGGTGCTGGCGCGGGGACATTTCAACTCTCCACTTCGCCTGGTGGTACCGCAGTCAACTTGACGAACACCACGGCCGGGCAGATAGCCGGGGCCTTTTCCTTGGGAGGTTTCAACCTCGGCACATACGGCATTCTCAACGGCACGGCAGCCCCCCTGATCATCAACGGCGGCGGTGGAGTCATCACCCTGCCTAAAACCGACGCGGGCAATCTTTTCGTGACTGCGGGTGCGGGTGCGATCAGCCTCAACGCACCCATTCAGAACAACACAGGCGCGCTGACACTCGTCAAAAACGGAAGCAACGATCTATTCCTCGCCGGCAACAACACCTACACCGGCGGCACCGTCGTCAACTCCGGAAGCCTTGTTTTCTCCGGCACCAACACATTTTCCGCCGGCGACACAATCAACGGTGGCTCGATCACCTACTCCACCCATGCCGCCTGGGGCGGCGCGGGTCGTAACGTCACCTTCAACGGTACCGGCACGCTCACTTCGACAGTCGTTGGTTACGTCGGCGGCACGCTGACGTCCAACGCGGGCGCGAACGCGGTCATCGCCAGTACGAGCAACGGCTCAAACGGCAGCACCCAGATTGCTTTCGCCACCACCACCGGTGCCGGCAATGTCATTTATAGCGCCGGAAACAACCGCCTGCTCAACCTCGGTGACGCAAGCGGCCTCACTGGCAATCTCCAGGCCAGATTGACCGGCAACGCGAACTTCGGCACCAATATTGGCATCCAGTTCTCATCAATCGCCGATGCCGCGGGATCCGCCATTCAGTTTGCCGGTGGCACTTCGGATGGAAACCAGGCTATGACCGTCGCATACAATGGCTCCTCCGCCCTCGTCTTCAACAACCGCCAGATCCAGATGCTGGATCGCCTGACCAGCAACTGGGAGATTCGCGACAACATCATCGCCAACAACAGTTCGAACGCCGCCCACACCTGGACCATCAACACCGATCTCCTATACACCGGCGGCAGTGCGATCACGGCCTTCGGCGGCAGCCTGCAAACCGGGCGTCGCTTCATCCTCTCCGGCAGCAATGCCGGTGACAACGCCTTCAACGGCGTGATCGGCGACGGCCAGAATAGCAATGGACTAAACCTTTATAAAGAGGGTGCCGGAAAGTGGATTCTCGGCGGTGAAAACACCTACACCGGCGTCACCGCCGTCACCGCCGGTAATCTCACCATCGGCGGCACCCTCGGCCACGTATCCACCGGTGTCGGCAACTACGCGGCCAACATCTCCATCGCCAGCACCAACTCCGGCAAGCTGGTTTATGATAGCAGCGCCAGCCAGACATTAGCCGGTGTGATCAGCGGCGCAGGCGCGCTCTTCGTTGAAGACGGCACCCTCACCCTCACCAACGACAACACCTACACCGGGGCCACCACCGTCAACGGCGGGGAACTCGTCATCGACGGCAGCACATCCTCCACCAGCTTGGTCACTGTCAACTCCAGTGGCGCTCTGGGCGGCAGCGGAACGGTCGGTGCCGCAACCACAATCCACGGTTCCCTCAAACCCGGCAATAGTGCCGGAGAACTCGCCTTCGGTAACTCACTGACCCTGCAGAACGGCGCCGCTACGACCATGGAAATCGTCGGTCTCAACATGGTGCGCGGCGTTGACTACGACGGTGTTGATGTCACCGGATCCATGACCTACGGCGGTTCCCTTATCTTGGATTTTGGCACCCTGTTTGGAGCCGGCAATTACACCTTCAACCTGTTCGACTTCGGCAGCCTGACGGAAGACGCCAGCTTTGCCTCTGTGACTCTCGCCGGCCTGTACAGCGGCACGCTGGTCAACGACAGCGGCGTCTGGGGCCTGACCAATGGAGACAACATCTGGACCTTCACCGAAAGCACCGGCGATCTCAACCTGGCCGTCATCCCCGAGCCCCGCGCCGCGCTGCTCGGCGCCATCGGCCTGCTCCTTCTTCTTCGCCGCCGCAGATAAAAACTGTAGCGGCGGTCTGTGACCGTCGCTGTCCGCCACTGCGGCAGCATAGCAGACAAACCCATCAAAAGCCCCCTCACAACCCATTCGCACCGACGCTCATAGAGCGTCACTACAGGCATTTCAGCCGCCCCCCCCCCCGCATTCCAGAAAAGCGCAAACAAAAACCAACAAACTCAATCCCATGAAACCAAAATCCACACTCCGCTCCTTCCTCCTTCTCGCCGGCAGCACGCTGCTGGCCATTTCCTCCGCCTCCGCCGCCACCCTCTACTACGACGGCGGCACCGAAAACATCGCCGGTAACGGCGACTCCGCCGCCTCCGGCCTCACCGGCGAATGGGGCATCTCCCTCCTCAACTGGGACGCGGGTCTGGTCCCCTACGTCGGCTGGAACAACTCCAACAACGACACCGCCTTCTTCCACCGCGGCACCGCCATTCCCGGCCCCAACCCCGGCACGGTCTCGCTCACCGGTGACATCACCGTCGGCGGCATCGTTTTCAACGCATCCACCTACAACATCAGCACCGGGGCGAATGCCCTCACCTTCGGCGGAACCAACAACACAGTTTTCCTCAACAACCGGGCCACCGCCGCCACCATCACCGGGAACATCGCCTCAAGCGCCGCGAACATGACCTTCACCGCGCAGAACCCGCTGGCGAACCACACGCTAACCTTCACAGGTGCCAATTCCACCGGTTGGTCTGGAACCACCACAGTCAACGCCGGCCTGACGCTTGCCACGACATCGACATCCGGCAACATCAACCAGACACTGAACAGCACCTCGGGGATCACGCTCAACGGCGGCGCGCTCCAGTTCAACCGGGCTACGAACGCCGCACTCGATGCGATCAGCGACTCGGCGGCCATCGCCGTCAATGGCGGCGGCACCTTTGGTGCCACATCCGCCGATGCCGGCGGAGTCAGTGCCAACGAGACGATCGGTGCCGTGACACTGAACTCGGGGCAGTTGAACCTGAACTGGACGAACAATCCCAGCAGCGGTGGAAACATGGTGCTCTCCGGCTTTACCCGCTCCGGTGCCACATCGGCCCTCACCGTGTCGTTCGGTGCGAACGGGCGATTCAGGAATAACGCCGTAGTGACCGACACCGCCGCCAATGAAATCATCGGGCCCTGGGCCACGACGGGAGGACAGAATGGAATCAATGCCCAATCGGACTACGCCGTCTACGGCAACGGCGACGGCACTTTTCTTGCCCGAAACATCGCCGCCAGCGCCGAGTCCACCTGGTCCACCACCCATGCGGCAACAAGCAATTACACGCTGAACATGACCAATGTGACGGCTGCCGCAAACGGGCGGCTCACCGCCAATCGCAACATCAACACCCTGCGCGGCAACACGAACTCCACCGCACCCAGCGTGGTGGATGCTGACACCGATTATATCACCATGGCGGGCAATGACCTGCTGGACGGAGATGTCGTGGTCTCACGCAACACCACCGGTGGTCAATTGACCCCGGGCCGCGCCTACTATGTAATCAACAAGGATGGTGCCGGTGCCGGAACCTTCCAAGTCTCAACCACACCCGGAGGTGCGGCGGTCAATTTGACCACGACTGCGACGGGATTCATCTCCGCTGGCGTGACTCTCAACGGCAGCGCTCTCGGGACCTACGGCATTCTGGCCGGTGCCAGCGACCCCTTGGCCATCGGCGGCAGCGGTTCCGTCACCCTGCCCGTCGCCGAAGTGAATGGTAACCTCTACGTGACCAACGGCAACGCCTCGGTCTGGATCGACGCCCCCATCACCGACAATGGCGCGGGTGCGCTGACCCTCGTCAAAGGCGGATCTTCCGGCAACGGCAGCGGCAATGTCACCCTGTCCGGCAACAACACCTACACCGGCGGCACCGTGATCAACGCGGGCAACCTCACCTTCACCGGCACCAACAATTTTTCAGCCGGTGATATCATCAACGGCGGCTCGATCACCTACTCGACTATCGCCTCATGGGGCGGCGCGGGTCGCGACGTCACTTTCAACGGCTCCGGCGCGCTCACTTCGACAGTCGTTGGTTACTCCGGCGGCACGCTGACTTCCAACGCGGGCGCGAACGCGGTCATCACCAGTACGAGCAACGGCTCAAACGGCAGCACCCAGATTGCTTTCGCCACCACCACCGGTGCCGGCAATGTCATTTATAGCGCCGGAAACAACCGCCTGCTCAACCTCGGTGACGCAAGCGGCCTCACTGGCAATCTCCAGGCCAGATTGACCGGCAACGCGAACTTCGCCAACAACACCAGCATCCAGTTCTCCGCCATCAACGACGCGGCCGGTTCGGCCATTCAGTTCGCAGGAGGAACGAGTGATGGAAACCAGCTGATGACCGTCGCCTACAATGGCTCCGGTCCCCTGGTCTTCGATAACCGCCAGATCCAGATTCTGGAGCGCCTGACCAGCAACTGGGAAATTCGCTACAACATCATCGCCAACAACAGTGGCAATGCAGCGAACACCTGGACAATCAACACTGATCTACTCTACACCGGCGGCAGTGCGATCACCGCCTTCGGCGGCAGCCTGCAAACCGGACGCACCTTCGTCTTGTCCGGCTCGAACACCGGCGGCAACGCCTTCAACGGTGTGATCGGCAACGGCCAGAATACCAATGGCCTGAATTTCGAGAAGAGGGGTGGTGGCAAATGGATCCTCGGCGGTGACAACACCTACACCGGCAGCACCACCGTCACGGAAGGCACGCTCATCGTCAATGGCGACCAGAGTGCCGCCACCGGCGCGGTTGCCGTCAACGGTACAAGCACTCTCGGCGGCTCCGGCACCCTCGGCGGTTCCGTCATCGTCGCCGCTGGAGCCAAGCTGGCTCCCGGCA
The DNA here is from genome assembly GCA_041686775.1 of Luteolibacter sp. GTDB lineage: Bacteria > Verrucomicrobiota > Verrucomicrobiia > Verrucomicrobiales > Akkermansiaceae > Luteolibacter. Next base: position 21,789 of record JAWLDG010000031.1, read on the forward strand.
CCTCGGTCGGCACGCTGGGCATCGGCGGCGGCCTCGACATCTCCGCCCCGGCCGGCGGTGCGGGCAAGCTCTTTTACGAACTCGGAACCATCGCCTCAAGCGACAGGATCGCCGTCACCGGCGGCTTGGCCATCGGCGACGGCGTGCTCGGCATCAACGATTTCGACTTCACCAACGTCGGAGGCCTTGAGGAGGGTGTTTACACCCTGATTTCCAGCAGCGGCATCACCGGCACGCTCAATGGAGCGGACTTGAGCGGCGACATCGACGGCACTGAGATCACCCTCGGCGCCAGCGGCGGCAACATCATCCTGACCGTCGGAGAGCCGAGCGGAACTCCTTATGAACTGTGGGCCGGCACCGGCGTGTTGTTTGACGAGGACGAAAACGGCGACGGCGTTTCCAACGGCCTCGCCTTCCTGCTCGGCGCGGCCGATCCGGATGTGAGCGCCCTTGGTCTCCTGCCCACCGTCACTGAGACTGGCGGCGGCCTGGTCATGACCTTCGACATGCTGGACTCCGCCAGCCGCGGCACGGCCACGCTCAGCGTCGAGCACAGCAGCGACCTCGGCATCACTGATGCCTGGACCACCGTCGCGGTGCCCGACACCAGCGGTGGCCCCACCAGCGGCGTGACATTCGCAGTCTCCGGCAGCGGCACGCTCGATGTGGAAGCCACCATCGGGTCTGGCGAGGCCGATGGCGGCAAGCTCTTCGGTCGCCTCAAGGCGACTGAATGAGAATCCGTCATTCAAACCCCAATCCACCAGCGGCCTCCCACCCGGGAGGCCGCTTTGTGATTGGTGGCCGGATGTCATGCATTGTGACAAGCCCGCAGGCTCGGAGTTCACATATCCACCCCACATTCCCGCCGCCAACCGCTGAAAAAGCGAGCTACTTTGCCGCTCCGATCGTCCCGCCTTCGAAAAGCTCAGCCTTGGTTTCCGTTTGTCGCCGGTCATCCGCGCCGCGGCTCACGTTGGTAGCCCAGCGCACAATGCGCCGCACCACCGGACGACTGTCCCAACGGATATGCGTGACCGGTGGCATGCACCACGCGAAGTGGGGATCGGAGTCACAGCAAGCCAGTGAGACATCTCTTGGCACCAGGATGCCTCGACTCGCGCAGAACTGCATCGCCGCCGTGAAAAACGGAGCCTCATCCACAATCAATGCCGTAGGCGGTGTCAGCCGGAACAGTTGTTCAAGACAGTTTTGGAAACCCTGCGGACTCTCATTCCATTCCGGCAGATGGTAAGCGCCGGGATTAAGTCCGTGGGCGGCGAGAGTGTTGAGGAATGCGCGTTCGGTCGCGCCCGGCCGTGGCATACGTCGTTCCTCACGGGCCAGCATCACAATACGGCGATGGCCCAGTTCGATCAAACGCCGCGTCAAGGCTTCCATGGCCGGAGGCTTGTCCGGCCCCACTCCCGCGATCGGAAGACCGCGCCGGCGCCCGAACAATGCCATCACCGGGAGGGCCTGCCCGGCAAACCATTGCAGCACTTCGCGCGATCCGCCCACCACCACCCAGGCGTCCGCCTGGGTCTCCTCCACCAGTTTGCGGACGCGGTGGACCCTCATTCCCAGTTCGATCAGCGTCTTTTTCGTGGAAAAGGCGACATGCCCGGCCTCGTTGAGCAGGTGCATCAGATCGACCAGATAGTTTTCGCCACGCGTCGCCGGTTCGAAATCCAGCACCGCGACCCGCAGCGCCGGCGTTGGCAGGCCCGTCATCGCGATTCGCCGCCGCTTGCGCTCTCCCTGCGGCATCACCAGGTTCTCGCGTTCCAGCAGCCGCAGCGCCGAAACCACGGTCTGCGCTCCAACCCCGAGTTCCTTGGCCAAACGATGCACCCCGGGCAATCCACCGCTGAAAACCCCGGACTCGATCTCGCTCCGCAAGTGCGCGGCAAGCTGCTCGGTCGAGGTCAGCGGGCGGAAGGGTTTCATCGGGAAAACCACTGTCCTACACGCCCATTGAAGTCCATTCCATTCCGGCATGTCGGGCCGCACCGTGTCGGGAGCGGAGTGACCAGGTTGTCTGTGATTGTTCCGATCACAGACAATCCCGCGATTCCTTTTGCGCGGTTGCGCATGGCGCGTAATTTCCGGCCACTTCAGCCCTGCCGGGGCAACCCACAGACTCGTTCGTTTCCCGGCCGCTATCACCGATCGCCATATGAAAATCCCAGCATACCGCTCCATCCGCAGAACATCCGCCATTCTGGCACTCACCGCGGGTCTGGTCTTTCCGGCCATTGCCCAGACCGCCACCTATCAAGGTCCCAACACCACCACCAACGGCAACACCTGGATGACGGCCGGCAACTGGAATCCCGCGGGCGTTCCGTCGGGATCGATCAGCGTGGTGATTCCCGCCGGCAAGACCGCCGCGGCCTGGGACGATGCGGTTCCGGTTTACACCGGCGATCTTTCCCTTGGTGCCAACGCCACCCTGCAGATCGGCTGGACCACCGGCCGCCCGGCTTCGTTCAACTCGCTCGGCTTGCCTGGAACCACGCTGATCACCCTGGCGGAAGGTTCGCTCATCAGGTCGCGCACCGGCAGCAGTTTCGTGATGCCGGAGGTTCTGCTCACCGGCAACGCGACGGCGCGCATGGGCGAATCGACCCAGGTGCCCTCGCAGGGCGTGTTCGACTACCCGGTCAACGGCGATTTCACTTTCACCATCCAAACCAACGCGGACGGTGGAGGCATCGAACTCAACCACACCAACACCTTCCGCACGCTTGTCGTCGAGGGTCTCAGCGGTCGCGGCCAGCAGATGGCTCCGTTGGAAGCCAATGCCCCGGGTTCCCTCGGTCTCGGTAACGTGACCACGGTTCCCGATTCCCAGTTCAACCGCAGTCCGCAGATCCAGTTCAACGCACCCAACGCGATGGCCATCACCGGCAAACTCATCCTCAACGGCGGCGGCCCTTCCGGAAACGGCAACAACCGCGTGCTGATGAACGAAAGCGCGACCATCGGCGGCCTCGTCATCGATGGCCTGCCGCAGGCACCCGGCACCTACACCAGCAGCCAACCTTGGCTCGACGGCCCGGGCACGCTCACCGTGCTGCTCATTTCCCCGCTCAACCCCGACCCCGCATTCGGCAAGGTGGTGCCGCTCGGAAACGTCGAACTCACCTGGACCAATGAAGCGCCCACCAGCGGCTCCGACGTCTGGGTGGATGTCTGGTTCGGCACCGACCCCGGCAACCTCACACAGGTCGCTAGCCAGCAGCAAAATATCAGTTCCTTTTCCGTCAACGCGCCAGCAGTAGGCACTTATTATTGGCGGGTCGATTCCTACCTCGACGGCGCGCCCGGCGGCACTCCGAAAACCGGCGGGATCTATCATTTCGTCGTGAACGACAGCGACGGCGACGGCATGCCCGACGACTGGGAACTCCTCTACACTGACCCGCCATCCGCCACCGCCCTCGATCCCGCGCTCGATGCGGACAGCGACGGGCTCAACAACCTCGACGAATATCTCGCGGGCACCATTCCGACCAACCCCGACACCGACGGCGACGGTCTGTTAGACGGTGCCGAAACCAACACCGGTATCTGGGTCAGCGCCACCGATACCGGCACCGATCCGCTCGATACCGACAGTGACGGCGATGGTTTGTTAGACGGCGTGGAGACCAACACCGGCACCTGGGTCGGCACCTCCGACACCGGCACCGATCCCAACAACTGGGACAGCGACGGCGACGCGCTCGCCGACGGCGTGGAAACCAACACCGGCACCTTCGTCGATGGCAACGACACCGGCACCAACCCACTTCTTGCCGACACCGACAACGACGGGGCGGGGGACTGGTATGAAATCACCGCCTCCTACACCAGTCCGGTTCTGGCAGGCGAAACTTCCAACATCCCCTATCCGCTGCCCGCACCTGACGCTTCCACCGGTGCGACCGACAAGCCGGTCAAGGTGTTCATCATGTCCGGCCAGTCGAACATGGTTGGCTTCGGCCAGGTTTTCGGCACCGATCCCGGCACCCTCGCCACCATCACCGCCGACAATAAGTTCCCGAACATTGTCGATCCCGAGGGCGGCTTCCTTTCACGCAACGATGTGAAATACCGCGGTGTCGTCTCCGCACTTGGCAATGCCCCGCTGGCACCGCGCTTCGGCGCCGATGGCGGCAAGATCGGTCCGGAATTCGGCTTCGGTCATGTCATGGGCTGGTATTTCAACGAACCCGTGCTGCTCATCAAGGCCTCCATCGGCAACCGCGCCCTCGGCTGGGACGTCCTGCCGCCCGGCAGCACCCAATACGAATACAATGGAAAAACCTACGCCGGCTTCGGCGATTCCCCGGCTTCGTGGACGACCGGCACCACTCCCACGCCGATCAACTGGTATGCGGGCAAGGAGTTCGATCGTTTCTTCCGTGACGAACTCGACTGGGCTCCCGCCGGTGCCGGCGATTCCATGTTCAACGGTACCGACGTGCTCGACAATTTTGCCAGCGAATATCCTGAATGGGCCGCACAAGGTTTCGAAATCGCAGGCTACGTCTGGTGGCAGGGTCACAACGACACCGGCATGCCATACTCCAGCCGCTACGAGCAGAACCTCGTCCAGCTCATCAAACAGCTCCGGCAGTATTATGAGGGCCGCTACAACAACGACCTGAACGGGGAAGGTGAGCCAAACAATCTGACCAAGACCTTGCCCAACGCGCCATTTGTGGCCGCGACCTATGCAGTGGATGGATTCGGCATGGGCACCGGCGGACAGGCCGTCGCCCAGGCCCAGCTCAACGTCGATGGCGATACGGGCAACTACCCGGAATTCGCCGGCAACGTGAAAACCATCGAGGCCCGCGGCTATTGGCGTGAAAGCTCCGAGTCGCCCAACGGCGAGAATTTCCACTACAACTGGAACGCCGAGACCTACATGCTCGTAGGCGATGCACTCGGCCGCGCGATGGTCTCCCTGCAGGACGACGTTTCGCCGCCCTTTCCGAATCCCGCCACCTTCGCCATCGCTCCGGAGGCGGTCGTTCCCGGCACCATCGGCATGGTCGCCACCACCGCCACCGATCCCTCGGGACCGGTCGAGTATCTCTTCGAAAACATTACCAACGGCAACACCAGCGGCTGGATCGCCACAGCATCATGGAACAACACCGGACTCACCAATGGCGTGAGTTATACCTATCGCGTCAAAACCCGCGACGCGCTCGGTAACGAGGGCGATTGGTCCGCCGAACTCGGCGCCACCGCCGGCAGCGACACCACCGCGCCGAATCCAAACCCGATGGCCTTCGCCGCGGCTCCCGCCGCCACGGGTGAGAACACCATCACCATGACCGCCACCGCCGCCACCGACATCAACGGCGTGGAATACTACTTCGACGCCATCGACGGCGGCAACGACAGCGGATGGCAGTCCTCGCCGGAATACACCGACTCCGGCCTCGCCCCTGGCACCACCTATACCTATGTCGTCCGCGCCCGCGATTCGATCGGCAATGAAACCACGGCTTCCGCGCCTGCTGCCGCCACCACCGATGCTCCCGATCTAACGGCTCCGACGCCCGATCCGATGAGCTTCGCCGTCGCGCCCGCCGCCACCGGGCAGACCTCGATCGCCATGACCGCCACCACCGCCAGCGATCCGGGCGGCGTGGAATACCGCTTCAACAACGTCACCCTCGGCACCGACAGCGGCTGGCAGGACAGCCCGGCATATGAGCAGACCGGCCTCACGCCCGACACCGCATACACCTACACCGTGCAGGCCCGCGACAAGAGCCCGGCGCAAAACACCACCGCCACCTCGGCCCCGGGCGCCGCCACCACCGACGCTCCGGATCTAACAGCCCCGGCCATCGTTTCCCTCAATCCGGTCAATGGTGCCAGCGGCGTCGCAGTCAACACTGTCCTCACCATCGGTTTCGATGAGGAGGTGAAAAAAGGCACCGGCAACATCGTCATCCGCGAAGCGGGAGGAGCGGCCTTCGAAACCATCGATGTCAACAGCGGCGCGGTGGTCGTCACTGGCGCCAGCGTCACCATCGATCCCTCGCTCACGCTTGTTGGTGGAGAAAGTTATTACATCGAGATCGCGAGTGGTGCGATCCTCGACCTCGCCGACAACGCCTTCGGCATCAGCGGCGACGCCACCTGGTCCTTCACCACCGCCGTGCCCGGCGCGCTTCGAACCTATACCGGACCCAACGGCGCTTGGAACAGCGACACCTGGAACAACAACGCCAACTGGGACGATGGCGCGGGCAGCGTTCCCACCGGTGACATCGACGTGGAAATCGCCTCCGGAAAAGTCGCTTGGGCAGTGACCGCCAGCACCACTCCGGTTTACACCGGCAACCTGACGTTGCGGACCAATTCGACACTCGGAGCCGGCCCCAACACCGGCACCGCCAATGCCTATGGGGCCAGTGTCAACACCAGCAGCATCACGCTGGAAACCGGCTCGAAAATCATCATGCGCAACGGAGGTGCCTACACCTTCAACCAGGCCTTCGTGCTCGCAGGTCCCGCCACGCTCACACTTTCGGAATCGAGCAACGGCCAGAACAGCTCGCGCACCTTCGCCACCGGAATCAGCGGCGCTCATCCGCTTGTCATGAACGGCCAAAACGGCAATAGCGCGAACCTGAACGCCGCCAACGGCTTCACCAGCCTCACCGCCAGCGTCGTCGGCTCCAACAACTGGAAAGTCGTCGCCAACGCCGCCGGCTCGCTCGGCACCGGGGATGTCACGATCAACAACGCCGTAAACCTGATCGTCAATGCCGCCGATGCCATGAACGCGAACGCCGCGCTCAACCTCAACGGCGCGCGCTCCACCAAGGTCGCCGCGGAAACCACCAAGCTGATCCTCAACGCCAATCTCACCGTTGCGGAACTCTGGATCGGCGGCGTGCAACAGACCGCCGGAGACTACACCGCAGCCAGCGGCCTGCTGGCCGAGAACGGCGATCCGCTCATCTCCGGCTCCGGCACGCTCACCGTCACCGGCGGTACCGCGGTCGCGCCATTCGACGATTGGGCCGATCTCTACCCGGCTCTCACCAACCGGAATCCCGCGCTCGATTTCGACGGCGGCTCGCTGCCGACCGGCATCGAGTGGGTTGTCGGCGGCGATCCGAGCGACGGCTCCGATGATGCGGGCCTGCTGCCAACCATCGACACCACTACCGACCCCGACGGCAAGTTGCTCTTCACCTTCCGCCGCACCGTGGCGGCCGGAGGCGATGACAACACCACCATCGCCGTGGAATACGGCAGCGACCTCGCAGGGTGGAGCACCGCGGTTCATGAAGGCACCGGGCCGGACGACATCACCGTCAGCGAACAAGCCAACGGTTTCGGCACCGGCATCGACAAGGTCACCGTCGCCCTGCCGCCGTCGCTCGCGGCTGCCGGCAAGCTCTTCGTCCGACTCAACGTGGCGGTGGCCACAGAGTGATGCCGTCGATGACGAATCCAAGCGTCGCTCCCGCCATGGGAACGGCGCTTGATTCGCTTTCCGTATCATCCTTGATTCAGCAGATCCATTCATGAAACGTCCGCTCCACGTCATTCTCACCTGCCTTCTGTGCATGGCATCCGCCAGTGCCGGGAACCCGCTCAAGGTCTTCGTCCTCGCCGGTGATGAAAACATGCTTCGAACCGGTTCCATCGATGGCATCCCGCGCGGACCCGGCGCGAAAGCCGTCGATCCCACCGAAGCGGCGAAGTTGCCCGGCACGCTGCTCGATGTCCTCAAGCACGAGCCGCGCTTCGCATTCCTCAAATCCGGCGATTTCTCCTGGAGCACACGCGACGATGTCGCCCTCTATGACGCCCACCCCTTGTCGAACAACACCCGCGACCCCGCGAAATTGCTCTCGCTGCCATCGGAGCCAAACGATGCACGCGGCTACGCTGTGGGAGTGGAGCGGATGTTCGGACATGTGGTCGGCGAAGCCAGCAAGGATCCGGTGCTGCTGATCCGTTTCGCCACCAAGCACCCAACCTGGTTCCGCCGCGGGTCGCGCTCGCTGGGATACGATTACCTTTCGCCGTCAAGCGGCGGCGGGCTCGACCTCGATGGCGGCTGGGATGTGATCCACTTCAACCACGGCGTGTGGGACCAGGCTTATCTCGATCCGGACAATCCCAGGAAACGCGCCGAGCCCGGCAAGGGACGCATCCGCACGTCCATCGAAGACTACGAGGAAAACCTCCGCAGCATCGTCTCACGTCTCAAGCAAACCGGTGCCACCCTCATCTGGGCGCACACCACGCCCATACTCGAAGGCACGCCGCCCGGCTATGTGGGCGGTGAAATGGTGGATCGATACAATGCCATTGCCGCGAAAATCATGGAGGAAAACGGCGTGATCATCAACGACCTCAACGCCGAGTGCCGCCGCATGGGCAAGCCCAAGGCGCTCAACGTCCACGACGTCGGCGACCTCTCGCCGAAGGTCACCGAAGTGGTGTTGGAGGCGATCAAGAACCGCAACAACCCCTCGCGCCCGCTGCCGCGCGTGTTGTTCATCGGCGATTCGATCACCGGCTCGTATTGGGAAAAAGTGAAGCACAACCTCGATGGCAAGGCCTTCGTCGCCAAGAATCCCGGCAACGGCGAGCACTCCGGCACCGGCGCGGGGCTCGTCGATCAATGGGTGGACCTGAAACAATATCTTCTCAACGGCCAGGAGTATCTCGAAATGATCGACTCGGTGAAAACCGCGCTCGCCGACATCGACCGCTACGCACCCGACTTCGCCGGCCAAACGCCGGAACTTGCCGGCTTCGTCTGGTTCCAAGGCATCGCCGACAGCCAGTCGCCCGCATTTGCCGCGGCCTATCAGGAAAACCTCACTGCCTTCATCAGCGACGTGCGCAAGGAATTCGGTAAACCCGAGCTGCCCTTCGTCATCGCCGCCCTCGGCCAATACGGCGACAAGATGACTCCGCAGACCCGCAAGGTTCACGACGCGCAAATGGCGGTCGGTAAAACCGTGCCGCAGGTCGCGTCCATCGACACCATTCCTTTCTTTTTCCCGAAAGGCCAATCACCCGGCGGCCGCGAGTGGGATTATTCGAACAATGCCAAATCCTACCTCCTCATCGGCGAGGCCATGGGCAAGGCGATGGCCGGGATGCTGGATTGATCACAGCAGCCTGCCGCGCAGCAGTTCGGTCACCTGTTTCGGATTCGGCTTGGTGGCGGCGGATTTCATCACCTGTCCGGTGAGGAAGTTGAGCAGCTTCTCGTTGCCGGCTTTCACCGCGGCGACCTCGTCAGGGTGGTTGGCGATGGCCTGGTCCACCAGCGATTCGAGTTCGCCGGCGTCGGCTTTCTTGAATCCGAGACTGTCGGCGATGGCGGCGGGAGCCTTGTCCGGATTCTGATAGAGAACGGCGAAAACCTCGTTGGCCTGGTTGGAGGCGAGTGTGCCGTCCTCGACGAGCAGCAGCAGCGCGCGGAGATTTTCCGGCGGCACCGGGCAGTCGCCGATCGACATGCTCTCCTCGTTGAGTTTGCCCAACAGATTGTTGATGATGAAATTCGCGGTCTTCTTGGCCGGCACGGCGGGATCGAGCGAGGCCTCGAAGTAGGCGGCGAGATGGCGGTCGGACGAGAGCACGGAGGCGTCGTAGGCGGTGACGCCGTGTTCGTTCTCGAAACGCTCCGCGAGTTCGTGTGGCAGCTCGGGCACCAGCGGGCGGACTTTTTCCAGCAGCGGCGCGGTTTGGATCGGCAGCAGGTCGGGGCAGGAGAAATAGCGGTAGTCGTGCGCGTCCTCCTTGGTGCGCATGAGCTGGGTTTCGCCGCGGTCGTCGTCCCAGCGGCGGGTCGATTGGATCTGGTGGATGCCGCGGTCGAGGTCTTCCGATTGGCGGGCGATCTCGAAGTGGATGGCACGGCGCACGGCGGAAATGGAGTTGAGGTTTTTCAATTCCACCTTGGGCCCCAGCGGATCTTCGGGCCGCTTGCGCAGCGAGATGTTCACGTCGCAGCGCAACTGGCCTTTTTCCATGTCGGCGTCCGAGACGTCGCCTTGTTGCAGGATCATCTGCAGCGAGCGGAGATAGGCGAAGGCCTCCTCGGCGGACTCGATGTCCGGCTCGGAAACGATCTCCATCAGCGGCGTGCCGGCGCGGTTGAAGTCGATCAGCGACGAGTTGCCGAGGTGGGTGGACTTGGCGACGTCCTCTTCGAGATGGATGCGGGTGAGGCTGACTTTCTTGCCGGGATTGGCGATCTGTTTCCGGTGGTCGGTGGGGTAGCAGTGCTCGTAGAGCGGGACCTCGCCGCCGATGCAGAGCGGCAGGTCGAGCTGCGTCGTCTGATAGTTCTTCGGCATGTCCGGATAGAAGTAGTTCTTGCGGTCCCACTTCGAGACTTCCGGCGTCGAGCAATGGATCATCAATCCGGCGACGAGCGTCTTTTCGATGGCCTCGCGGTTGAGCACCGGCAGCGCGCCGGGCAGGCCGAGACAGACCGGACAGGTGTGCGTGTTCGGCTCGTCGCCGAACGAGGTGCGGCAGGCGCAGAACATCTTGGTGGCCGTTTTGACCTGGCAGTGGACTTCGAGACCGATGGTGACGAGATAGGACATGGAAAAATGAATATTGAGTATTGAATATTGATTATTGCCCGGGGGGATTTTCGAGCCACTTGCTGAGGAGCGGGTGCCGCAGCAGGGTGCCGAATTTTCCCTTGCGGGCAAGGTTTTGAAGCTCGGGATCCTCCACGATGATGGCGCGCGGGATCGGCTTGCCGGTGGCGGGGTCGATCACGGGTGCCCGGGGCGCGCTGGCGCGGGCGGTGATTTCCTTGGCCAGTTCCATCCGCGCGGGGTCGGCCAGCGGATCGAGTTTCCTCAGCCAGGATTCCGGCAGCGCGGCGTCGATGGACTGCTTGAGGCGCTGGCTGAACTTGGCGGGCGTGGGCTCGTCGATGCCGAGCTTTTCCTCGGCGTAGGCGCTCAGTTCGGCGATGCTGCCGGTGTGGTGGATCAGCGTCGCCCCGATGATCCAGATGATGGCGGTGGGGATGAGTGCCAACAGCAGCCGGACGGACATGCGGACGACCGGGCTGCCGGATGTTTCCGCTTCGTCCTCCTTTTTGCCGAACGGCCGGGCGACCGACTTGGCGATCCAGCGGAGCAGCACGAAGGAAACCAGAAAGGCGGCGAGCGGCATGCCGTTGGTGAGCCATGCATCGGTCCTGCCGAAGTAATGCAGCGTGATGGCGGGAGCCTCGCGCCACACGGCGAATCCGATCCACGCGCTGAGTGCGAGCACCACCGTTCCGGCCAGCATCCGCGCCAGTCCACGCAACATCACGAAGCCCGCGCATGCGACGAAAATGACAAGCGCCGCCGTGCCCAGGCTGATCTGCGGGATGGATTCGGGAGACATGATATCAGTCGCCGTAGTGGGTCCACATCCGCAGGATCAGCACTTTTTTCTCCTCCACGAATACCTCATAGACGATGCGGTGTTGGAGATTGATCCGCCGGGAGTAGCATCCGGCGAGATCGCCGCAGAGAGGTTCATAGCGGGGAGGTGACTGGAAAGGATCCGCAGCGATGATTTCCAGCAAGGCCTGCGCCTGATTTTTCAGATGGCTGGCTGCCAGCTTCTTCGCGTCCTTGCGGGCCTGGCGGGAGTAGAGGATTTCATACATCGGTTTCACCAGTCAGGTTGGCTTGAAGCCTTTTCCAAGCCCTCCGCGCGCGCCTGCTTGATGGAATCCACCATGCCGGGGATCGAATGCAGAAAGAGCGTCTCACTGATGGAGCGCCAGTCTTCCTCTGAAATCAGCACGGCGTTGCCGTGTTTGCCCGTGATTTGGATCGGCTCATGGGACTCACGCACTTCGTTGATGAGCGTGTAGAGATTTCCCCGTGCCTTGGTGGCGGTGATCGTGGTCATGCGGAATAACGTGCGTGATAGCGTGCGTATGTCAAGAGCGGCTTCGCGATTCAAACCGTTCTGAGGCGCATGATCGACACGCCGCGTCACTCCCACTCGATGCTCGCCGGCGGTTTGGTCGAAATGTCGTAGAGCACGCGGTTGATGCCTTTCACTTCGTTCAAAATGCGGTGGCTGGTCTCGCGCAGGAGTTGATAGGGGAGATCCACCCAGTCGGCGGTCATGGCGTCCTCGGAAATCACGGCGCGCAGCGAGATCGCCCATTCGTAGGATCGCTCGTCGCCTTTCACACCCACGGTTTTCACCGGCACGAGTCCGGCGTAGGCCTGCCAGACGCGTTCATACCAGCCGTGCTCCTTGAGTTTGCCGATGAAAATGGCGTCGCACTCGCGGATGATGTCGAGCCGGTCCTGGCTCACCGCACCCGGACAGCGCACGGCCAGGCCGGGGCCGGGGAAGGGGTGGCGGTGCAGAATGTCGTGCGGGATGCCCAGCGAGGCACCAAGCGCGCGGACCTCGTCCTTGAACAACTCGGCGAGCGGCTCAAGCACCTTGCCCTCGGCCTGAAGCTCCAGGATCCGGTCCACCCGGTTGTGGTGGGTCTTGATCTTCGATGCCTTGGACTTCGCGTTCGACGCGCTCTCGATCACGTCCGGATAGAGCGTGCCCTGCGCGAGCATTTCCGCGTCGCCCACCGAGTCCCAGAAGACGTCGATGAACAGGTTGCCGATGATCACGCGCTTCTTCTCCGGATCGTCCACGCCGGCGAGGGCTGTTAGAAAGCGCTCGCCGCAATCGACCGTCTCGATCGGCACGCCCATGCGGTGGAAATTGTTGCGCACCTCCTCGCCCTCGTCCTTCCGCATCAGCCCGTGGTCCACGAAGATCGCGCGCATGTTCGCGCCCGCCTCGTGCAGCAGCACGGCGAGCACGGTGCTGTCCACGCCGCCGGAAACGCCGCAGACGACCTGCTTGTTGCCGATCTTTTCGCGGATGCCGTCGATGATCTCGCGCTTCAGGTCGTCGATGCGGAACGGCAGCAGGTTTTCCGCCTCCAGCAGGAAGTTGTGCAGAATGCGCAATCCCTCGTGGCTGTGCGTGACTTCAGGATGAAACTGGATGCCGTAGAAACAATCGTCCCATTTCAGCGAGACCGGCGTGCCGTGCTGGTTGGTGGCGATCACCCGGGTGCCCTCGGGCAGGATTTTCACCGTGTCCGAGTGGCTCATCCACACCTGCGACTTCGGCGAAACGCCCTCGAACAGCCCCTTGCATTCCGCGGGAAACAGATTGGCCTGGCCGTATTCGCGGCGGTCGCTGGCCTCGACCGTGCCGCCGAACTTGATGTTGAGCAGTTGCATGCCGTAGCACACGCCGAGCACCGGCACGCCGAAACCCTTCAGCGCCTTGAAATCCAGATCCGGCGCGTCCGCGTCGCTGGTGCTCTTCGGCCCACCCGAGAGAATGACCGCGCCGGGCCGGCCGATGTCAGGGAAATCCTCGATCGCATATAACTTCGCGAAATACCCCAGCTCGCGCACGCGGCGGACGATGAGCTGCGTGTATTGCGAACCGAAATCGATGACGGCTACGTGGTTGGAATCGTGCATATTAATAAAAGATATTGGGGATTGGATAATTGGATATTGGGGTTTCGGAGTGGAAACCTTTCCTGATTTCCATTTTCCAATATCCAATCTTTTATCAGCCGAGAGGCTGATAGTTCGTCGGCTCCTCGGTGATGACGATGTCGTGGGCGTGGCTCTCGCGCAGGCCGCCGGCGGTGATGCGGGTGAAGTTCGCGCGTTCGCGGAGTTCCTTCAGGTTGGATGCGCCGACGTAGCCCATGCCGGACTTGAGGCCGCCCATCAGTTGGAAAATCACATCCGAAAGCGGCCCTTTGTAGGGCACGCGGCCTTCCACGCCTTCGGCGACGAGTTTGCCCGAGCTGTTCTGCCCATAGCGGTCGCCCGAGCCTTTTTTCATCGCGCCAATTGACCCCATGCCGCGGTAGGTCTTGAAGCGGCGGCCCTGGAAATGCACCGTCTGGCCCGGACTCTCGCGGGTGCCGGCCAGCAGCGAGCCGAGCATCACCAGGTCGGCCCCGGCGGCCAGCGCCTTGACGATGTCGCCCGAGTAGCGGATGCCGCCGTCGGCAATGACCTTCACGCCGTTTTCCCGGCAGATGTCGGCCACGTTGCGGATCGCCGTGAACTGCGGCATGCCCACGCCGGAAATGACGCGCGTGGTGCAGATCGAGCCCGGTCCCACGCCTACCTTGATGGCGCTGGCCCCGGCCTGGATCAGGTCGCGCGCGCCTTCCTCGGTCACCACGTTGCCGGCGATCACCGGCAGGTCCGACAGCGCCCGCAGCTTGCCGATCGTCTCCATCACGATGCGCGTGTGGCCGGTCGCCGCATCGATGAACAACGCGTCCGCCCCGGCCTCGATCAGCGCCTGCCCGCGGTCCACGCAGTCCGGGCCCACGCCCACCGCCGCGCCGCAGCGCAGGCGGCCTTGTTCGTCCTTGGCGGCTTGGGTGAAGGTGATGCGCTTCTCGATGTCCGATCCGGTGATCAGTCCGGCCAGCTTGCCGTCCGGATAAACCAGCGGCAGTTTCTCGATGCGGGCCTTGTAGAGAATCCGCCGCGCTTCCTCCAGGCTGGTGTTGGGCGGCGCGGTCACGAGTTTTTCGAGTGGCGTCATCACGTCCGACACCTTCGCGTCCGGGCGGTCGAGATAGCGCACGTCGCGACCGGTGACCATGCCTTCGAGCACGCCGTCGCCATCCACCACCGGGAATCCGGAAAATCCGTTCCGCGCCATGATCTCGCGCACCTGCTCCACGGTGTCCGTCTTGCTCACGGTGAGCGGATTCAGGATCACCGCGCTTTCCGACCGCTTCACCCGCGAAACCATCGTCGCCTGCTCGTCGATCGGGCATGCCCGGTGGATCACCCCCATGCCGCCCTCGCGCGCCAGCGCGATCGCCAGCTCGTGCTCGGAAACCGTGTCCATCGCCGCCGATACCACCGGCAGGAACAACGGAATCCCGTCGGTGAGATGCGTGGAAAGATCCGCCTGACCGGGCAAAACCTCGCTCAGCGCGGGCTGCAGAAGCACGTCGTCGAATGACAATCCCAAGGAAATATCCGCCATGGCGGAGTCAATAGACGGCCCCGCCCGCGCGCAAGCCCGGATTTTCCCCGGAGGGGCCAGGGCGATCAAGCCAGAGAGAGGGAACCACGGATGGACACGGATTCACACGGATGGATAAGGAAAGATCACCGGATGACTCGGTATCGGAACGAAATCCAGTATTCGTCAGAAACCACAGGAGCAATTCACCTCAATCGATCAAAATCCGTGCTCATCCGTGTCCATCCGTGGTTCAAATTCCGTCTGAATCCAGTTGTCGATCCCTACTTGATCGCCCTGCCAGAGAGGCAGAAGCCAGGGTTCAGGGGGGGCGCCCACGGCACCTCCGCCAACCACGCTTTCCGAATCATGGTCTGGGTTTCTGTGCCTGCTTCTTGGCCTCGGCGATTTCCTGAACGCCCACGCTCTTCAAATACCCTTTTCCCGTCCTGGCATACACCGGCTCCGCCGAAAACCGGTCCTGAATCTTCAATCCTTCCTCCAGAATCGCCCGCGCCAAAGGATTCTCCTCAAACGCCTTCTTCGCCTTTGAAACATCGTCAGCCATATCCGCAATCTAAGCCCACCGCCGCCCCCGGACAAGCCCGCAAAAGCCCGCCTGCAGCCGCGCCAATGAACCGCCCTGTAGCGTCGCTCTACGAGCGTCGAAGCGAATGAACCCGCGCGAAGCTCCTCTTCCCTGAAAACTGAACACTGAACACTAGCAAACTCACCCGCCCGCGTTCACGGTGGCGCCGCTCCATGGCGAGAAACTACACCATCCACCGCGCTCCGACGCCCCACGCCAGCGGCATCGACTACCCCGCCGCGCTCAACGCCGAGCAATACGCCGCCGTTTCCTCGCCGCCCGGCCGCGCGCTGGTCATCGCCGGCGCGGGCTCCGGGAAAACCCGCACGCTCACCTACCGCGTCGCCTGGCTGCTCGACCACGGCATCGATCCCCGTCAGATCCTGCTCCTCACCTTCACCAACAAGGCCGCCCGCGAAATGACCGGCCGCGTCCGCGAACTCGCCACCCACGACACCTCCGCCCTCTGGGCCGGCACCTTCCACTCCATCGGCTCGCGCATCCTGCGCCGCCACGCCGAGGACATCGGCTTCACCCGCTCCTTCTCCATCCTCGACCGCGACGATCAGAAGTCCCTGCTCAAGGCCGTCATCGCCGATTGCGAGATCGACACCACCCAGCGCCGCTTCCCCAAGCCCGACGTGCTCGCCTCGATGTTCTCGCTCATCGAAAACACCGGCTCCACCCTCGAGGAAACCATCGCCGACCGCTACGACCACTTCTACGACTGGACCGAGGAAATCGAACGCGTCCGCTCCGGCTACATCGCCAAGAAACTCGACACCAACTCGATGGACTTCGACGACCTGCTCTGCCAGACCGTCCGCCTCTTCGAGGAACGCGCCGACCTGCTCGCTCTCTATCAGAAACGTTTTTCCCACATCCTCGTCGATGAGTATCAGGACACCAACCACGTCCAGGGCCGCATGATCGACCTGCTCGCCGGGGAAACCAACAGCCTGATGTGCGTCGGCGACGACGCGCAGTCGATCTACTCGTGGCGCGGCGCGGACATGTCGCTCATCCTCGGTTTCCCGCAGCGCTACCCCGGCGCGGTCGTCCACACCATCGAGACCAACTACCGCAGCGTCCCCGAGATCCTCGATCTCTCGAACGCCGCCATCCGCGCCAACACCGGCCGCTTCGAGAAAGACCTCCGCTCGTCCCGCGAAGCCCTCGGCGTGAAACCCGGCCTCGTCGCCCTTCCCGACCCGAACACGCAGGCGGCCTTCGTCGCCCAGCGCATCCAGGAACTCCACGAATCCGGCATCCCCTATGCCGAAATGGCCGTGCTCTACCGCGCCCACTTCCAGAGCCTGGAAATCCAGATGGAACTGACCCATCGCGGCATCCCTTATCTCATCACCAGCGGACTGCGCTTCTTCGAGCAGGCCCACATCAAGGACGTCGCCGCCTTCATGCGCTTCGTCGTCAACCGCAAGGACGAAGTCTCCTTCCTCCGCATGGTGTCACTGCTCCCTGGCTGCGGACCCACCACCGCCGCCAAGCTCTGGAACGAGTGGCTCAAAACCGGACTCTCCGGAAACGAAAACCCGCCCGAAGAAAAATGGTCCGACCTCTTCCTCAAATTCAAGGTCCCCAAAAAATCCGCCAAACACTGGGAACAACTCTGCTACACCCTCGACGAACTCACCCCCGACGGCCAATTCGCCACGCCGTCCGCCATGATCTTCTCCATCCTTGAAGGCGTCTATGACGACTACCTCGGCGCCACCTACGACAACGCCGACTCCCGCCACTCCGACCTCGAAAAACTCTCCGAATACGCCGCCAACTTCACCGACATCCTCGAGTTCCTCCAACAACTCTCCCTCATGTCGTCCACCGACGGCGAACCCGACTCTTCCTCTTCCACTGATCACCGCTCACCGATCACTGATCACGACAAGGTCACCTTGTCCTCCATCCACCAAGCCAAAGGCCTCGAATGGCAGGCCGTGTTCCTCATCTGGCTCGTCAACGGCCAGTTTCCCAACGGCCGCATCCTCGAAGCGGACGACCAAGACATGCTGGAGGAGGAGCGCAGGTTGTTTTACGTGGCACTCACCCGCGCTAAAGACGAATTGTATCTGACGTATCCGATGATGAACCCCAAATCATATTCAGGTGATGTGATTTGTCGCCCCTCGCAATTTCTGGACGACTTTCCTCAGTGCCTAATCGAAGAATGGGATGTCGGAAACTCCGATCCGTGGTCAGACGATGAACCATTCTGAATTCTCTTCACTTCGATGTTCAATGTTGGGCGTTCGATGTTCGATGTTCACCGTGACATCATCTGCCGCCCCTCCCAGTTCCTCGACGACTACCCGCAGCATCTCGTCGAAGAGTGGAACGTCGGAAACGAAGACCCCTGGTCCGAAGACGAGCCTTTCTGAATTCTTTCCACTTCGACGTTCGAAGTTGGGCGTTCGACTTGTCCGGCGAAGCCTTGGCGAAGACGGATGTTCGATGTTCCAGGCTTCACCCACCCCCTCCATTGACAAATCGGGCATTTTCGAGCACTTTTGAGCATGGCTACCGAATCCACATCCCTGTTCCGCGCCCGGGTTCCTGCCAGCCGTTTGCGCAAGGCCGAGGAAATCCTCGCCCGTCTCGGCATGAAGCCGGGCGACGCCTTCAACATGCTGCTCGCCCAGATCGAACTCCGCGAGGGGCTTCCCTTCGAAGTCACCACGCGCCCTCCGGTGGTTCTCAACTCCGAACAACAAGCCGCCGAATGGCAGGAGGCTCTCGGTGCCTACTGATCCCAAACCCGGAGAGGTCTGGTTCGCCGAACTCGGCATGGTCGAGAAAAGCCGACCCGTGCTGGTACTGGCCTTTCCGGGGAGTGACGATGCCCGCGCCCTAGCCGTGGTCGCCCCGCTGACCTCCCAAATCCGTGGTATGAGAGGAGAGGTCGATCTCGGCAAACCCCGTTGGCTCCCCAAACACTCGGCGGTGAACGTGCAGGGCCTCGCCAGCTTCGATCACCGCAAGCTCACCCGACGCATGGGCGAACTCACCCCCGACCAAATGTCCGAAGTCAAAACCTCCCTCCGCGACTTGCTGGATCTGTGAACGCGCATCAAGTCATTCTGAATTCTCTTCACTTCGACGTTCGATGTTGGGCGTTCGATGTTCGATGTTCATTTGCCCCAATGGCCGCATCCTCGAAGCCGACGACCAGGACACCCGGAACTCGCCATCACCCCCGTCTCCTGCCTCGCCCACATCGCCCGCAAGTTCAAGGAAACCCGCGGCGAACACCCGCGCATCGCCGCGCGCATC
>JAWLDG010000032.1:0-27885 GCA_041686775.1 Luteolibacter sp.
GTGGAACCACCCGGTCCCATTCCGAACCCGGAAGTGAAACGCCCCAGCGCCGATGATAGTGGGACGACAGGTCCTGTGAAAGTAGGTCGTCGCCAGGTATATGCCCCGCCCGTGGAAACACGGGCGGGGCTCTTTTTTGTACGCGGGACGGCCTGACGGCGCGTAAGGGGGCTTGATGCATCGTTCCTCCGGATTGGCTCCACTCCGCGATCCCGATGTGACCCGATCGGGCCAGAGGCTTGTCCTGCTTGTTTGCCCTGCCTGCATTTTCCGTCAAACAGGTTCACATTTTCCGATGAAGGGCATAAAACCCCGCCAGCATGACCCGATTGGCGTATTTCTTTTCCCTGCTGCTGCCGTTCGCGGCGGCGGAGGGCGGCTGGGATGAAACGCTGGCCCGCAACCTGTCCGGCAAACTCAGGGCAATCGAAGCCGAGGCTGGGGAAATCGCCCCACAGCTCGATGGCCTGCCGGTCATTCCCATCGCCGACCAAGGCGGCACCGGCGGCTGGGCGGGAGTGCATTCCAGTGCCACTCCCGCGACCAACGGCCGCCACGCGGTCGAGATCCGCTGGGCGCAGGCCGCCGCGCCCGACTGGATCGCGCTGGTGCCCGCGCGCCGCTACGACGCCCGCGGGCTCGATGCCCAATACGGCCTGCCCGACGCCTTCACCGTGGAGCTCATCGATGCCAACGGCGTGGCGGTGAAAACCATCGCGCGCGAAACCGGCACCCGCCCGCATCCTGTGAGAAACGGCCATCCGTTCGTCTATCGGATCGCGGAACCGGTGGAAGCGGCGGGCCTGCGCATCGTGGCCGATCGCCTGCTGCCCGATTCCGAGGATGCGGAAAGTTTCGTGCACGCCTGGGCCGAGGTGTTCGCCTTCGCGGGCGACCGCGATCTGGCCCGCGGCGCGGAAACGAAGGGCATCGGCGGCGGTCAGCCGCCCGCGCCGTGGCACTGGGCGCCGGGGTTTCTAACCGATTCCCAGACGCCGCTCGGCCTGCCGGAAATCCCCGCCGCGGAGCATCGCAACGTCGGCTGGTTGTCCGAGGGCCGGGCCAGCGCTGACCAGACCGCCGGGGTGACGATCGATCTAACAGAGAAGCACGAGGTGGACGCGGTGCGCCTGTTGCCCGCGCGGCGGCCGACGCCCGATCTGCCGAGCGGCTTCGGGTTTCCGCGCGAACTGCGGATTTCGCTTTCGGACAGCGGCGCGGCGGGGAGCTGGCGGACGGTGTTCGAGGGCGAGTTCCGCAATCCCGGGCACAACCCGGTGCGCGTGGCCTTCGAGCCGGCGGAGGGAAGATATGTCAAAATCGAAGCCACAAAGTTGTGGAAGGAGTTCAGCGCCTACCCGGCGTTCTTCGCGCTCAGTGAAGTCGAGGTCCTTTCGGAAAACGACAACCTCGCACTCGGCAAGGTGGCGCGTTCTTCCGACGGCATGCAGAATCTCATCGCGCCCGGCGGACGCTTTTGGACGACCACTGCGCTCATCGACGGCTTCGGGCCGGACGGCAAACTGGTTTCCACCCGCGAGTGGCTGGATTTGTTGGACAAGCGCCTTCAACTCGAAACGCGCGCCCACGAACTGCGGGTGGAGGCCAATGACATCGTCGCCTCATGGCGGCGGACGGTGCTCACGCTGGCCATCGTGCTGGCGGCCGCGGGTGCGTTCACCATCGTCGCCCTGCCGATCCGCTACCGCATCCACGCCAACCGCGAGCTGCACCGGGTGCGCGAACGCATTGCAGGCGACCTGCACGACGAGGTGGGCAGCAACCTCGGCAGCGTGCAAATGCTCGCCGACCTCGCCGAAGGCCGCGCCGGTCCCTCGCAGGAACTCAAGCGCATCCAACGCATCGCCGCCGAAACGGTGAGCGCCGTGCGCGACATCGTCTGGCTGCTGCGCAGCGAGGGCGACCACCGCATCGCCACCGTCGAGCACATGCGCGAGACCAGC
Source organism: Luteolibacter sp. (assembly GCA_041686775.1). Classification (GTDB taxonomy): domain Bacteria; phylum Verrucomicrobiota; class Verrucomicrobiia; order Verrucomicrobiales; family Akkermansiaceae; genus Luteolibacter. The sequence goes on from JAWLDG010000032.1 coordinate 1,965, forward strand.
TCGATCATGCTCGAATCGCTGGAGTGGAAATTCACCGCCAACGAAGCGGGGTGGGGGACCCAGCTGCCGGAGGAATCGAACCGCGACCTGTTTCTGTTCTTCCGCGAGGCGCTGCACAACATTCTGCGCCACTCACAGGCCGCCAAAGTGGACATCCACGTGGAAAACACCGGCACGCAGTTCCGCCTGGAAATCACCGACGACGGCCGCGGCATCGCGCCGGAGAAACTCGAACGCCCCGCCACCCTGCGCGCCCTGCGCCAACGCGCCGAGGCGCTCAAGGCGGAGTTCCGCTGCGACAGTGAACCCGGCCGCGGCACCCGGCTGGAACTTGTCGTCCCGCTGCCGCGGAAACGAGCGCGTTGATCCAAGGCGGACGCAGTTGCGAAGGTTTCAGTAGCCCACCACCGTGATGATGAAATTCGTGTCGAGAATCAGGCCCATGCCGGGGATGTTAATCAGGGCCGACGCATCAACAAATCCCTTGAATGACAGGATCGAAACGTGGAGGCGCGGAGATCGCCAAGGACTACGCGGAGAGAATATGAATGGTTGACCATGAAACAGGGGGATTTTTAGGAAATACCCGTGCCATTCCGCACCAACTCAGCGTTTCCCTCTGCGCGCTCCCCGCCTCTGCGTTTCGCTGAAAACATATTTTGATGCGTCAGTCCCGGGAAGCTGGGGAAGCCCTACCCTTTCCATTTCCAAAAACTTGCCAAACCCGCCCTCGCCGCCTTCACTCCGCGCCCCCAAGCCATGGCTTTGATCGTTCAGAAATACGGCGGCACCTCCGTCGGCTCGCTCGACCGCATCCGCAACGTCGCCGCGCGCATTAAGCGCACCCGCGACGAGGGCCACCAGGTGGTGGCGGTGGTTTCCGCCATGTCCGGCGTCACCGACGGCCTGATCAAGATGGCCAGGGAGCTTTCCGAAAACCCCAGCGAGCGCGAGATGGACGTGCTGCTGGCCACCGGCGAGCAGCAGTCGATCGCGCTGGTCACCATGGCCCTGCAGGATCTCGGCGTGGACGCGGCATCCATCACCGGACGCCAGGCGGGCATCAAGACCACCGGCTCGCACACCCGTGGCCGCATCCTCCACATCGATCCCTCGCTGATGCACCGCTTCCTCGACGAGGGGAAATCGCTGGTCGTCGCCGGCTTCCAGGGCATCACGCCCGACGGCATGGTCCACACTCTCGGTCGCGGCGGCTCCGACCTCACCGCCATCGCCGTGGCCGCCGCCATCAAGGCGGACGTCTGTCAGATCCTCACCGATGTGGACGGCGTCTTCACCTGCGACCCGCGCATCGTCAAAAACGCCCGCAAGCTGCCCGAGATTTCCTACGACGAGATGCTTGAAATGGCCTCCTCCGGCTCCAAGGTCATGCAGTCGCGCTCGGTCGAATTCGCCAAGAAATTCGGCGTCATTTTCGAGGTCCGCTCCTCACTCAACGACAACCCCGGCACCCTCGTGTTAGAAGAACATCCCAACATGGAAAACGTCGTCATCCGCGGCGTCTCGATCGAACGCTCGCAGGCCCGCCTCACCGTCACCGGCATCCCCGACGAACCCGGCATGTCCGGCCGCATCCTCGGCGTACTGGCCGACACCGAGATCAACATCGACATGATCATTTCCAACATCGCGCACGACGGCTACGCGCGCCATTCGTTCACCATGCACAGCAGCGACCTCGGCAAGGCGCAGGCCGCGCTCAAGCCGCTGCTCGCCGAGCTGCCGCAGGCGAAAATCGAGACCGAGGCCGGCATCGCGAAGCTCTCCGCGGTCGGCATCGGCATGCGCTCCCACTCCGGCGTGGCCGCCACCATGTTCCAGGCGCTCGGCGAGGCCGGCATCAACATCGGCATGATCTCCACCTCGGAAATCAAGATCGCCGTCACCGTGGACGAAACCCGCATCGAAGACGCCGCCCGCGCGGTGCACGACGCGTTCGAGTTGGACAAGGCGCCGGTTTGAACAACGCCCGAGAGGAGTGCGGGACTCCGGCCCGCACCGTCTTTGTTTGCCCTGCCCAATTGGTGCGAATTTCGCACCAAAAAAGATTGTCATGTCCTCTTCCGGGACTAGCTTGGATGCCATGAAACAAGCGGCAACCAAAGGCTTGCGCAGTCGTCCTGCGGCAGAGGCGACCGTTCGGATCAGTCCGCGTTTTCCGGCATCGACCGCCGGGTTGCTGGAGCGGGCATCGGCGCTGCGCGGACTGACGGTCACCGGCTTCGTGCTTGAGGCGGCGCGCGCCGCCGCCGAGCGCGTGATTGCCGAGGAAGCCCGCTGGCAGCTCGACGAGGCCGAGACCCGAGAAATGCTGCGCTTGCTGTCCAATCCACCGAAGCCGAACGCGGCCGCCCGCAAAGCCGAAGCCCTGGCCCAGGATGTCACGATTCGTTCTTGAGCTGCTCGATGCCTCGCATGACCGGAAGTCGTTCGCTTCCGGGCTTGCATCGGTGGACGACTACCTGAAGCGAACCGCCCGTGGTCACACGGAAAAGGGGGTGAGCCTCACACGCGTGCTGGTGACGGAGGATGCCACGCCACCCAAGCCAATCCTCGGATACTTCACCCTCACGCCTTGCATGGTCGAAGCCGCTGGCTGGCCTGAAGTGCCGAAAGGGCTGCCACGGAATCCGGTGGGTGCCGTTCTGTTGGGCAGGCTTGCGGTGGATGCCTCGGCGCATGGGCAGGGGATCGCCACCCGTCTGTTGGCGCTGTCGCGCCGGATCGCGGCCGATTCGCTCGGTGCGACCGGCGGCATTGGCATGGTGGTGGATGCCGCGACCGAGGATCTTGTCGGGTTCTACCAACGATTTGGTTTCAGGCGTATCGCAACTGATTCGTTGCGGCTGTTCCTGCCGACCCGCTCACTGGTGACCAATCCCGCACAGCCGGGGACGTGAGGCGGTTTTCCCCGCCGCTCACTCGCGCCTTTTCCCGTGATGCCGCTTCACCGGCAGATGCTGCGGCAGGATGGCCGAAAACAGATGCGTCAGCGGATAGGCGCAGCAGGCGAGAATCACCCCCGAGGCGAACATCCCCAGCAGATAGCTCGCCGCATTCAACTGGCCCACGCCCGAAACGTCGAACTGCACCCGCGCCAAAAACCCCGGCATCGGCACCGCCAGCACGTCGCGCATCCAGTCGCCCAGCCGGAACTGCCCGTAAAGCACCGCCGGCATCGTCAGCGGGTTGCTCACCCAGCATGCGGTGATCGCGAACGGCACGTTCACCCGCATCCGCATCGCGATGATCGCCGCCGGAATCATCTGGAACGGCATCAGCATCATCGAGAAAAACAACCCGATCGCAAGCCCGGCGGCCACCGTGTCGCGGCACGGCACCCACAGCGCGCGATCGCCGATCCGGCGCGTCAGCGCCCGCCACCACGGCCGGTGGCGGAGCTGCGGGTGCCGCAGCGACTTCAGCGCCTGCCGCACCAGTTTCAGGTAGCGTTTCTTCATTCCGTTTGCAAAGGTCCCGCACGCCGCTGCGGAACGCGCGGAACCATCCTCCCGGCGTCCCCGGCAGGCAACCGCAAAGCGGACCGTCACCACCGCGCGCAAAAAATCCGGCACGCCGCCTGCTGTGTCGCCACCCAACCCATGCAAATGTTCGAGGGCTACGATCCCGGAAAATTCCACGATGAGATGTTCGCCGCCGATGGCACGGTGCGGCCGCATTGCGCCGCACTCATGGAGCGCCTGTCCGGCATGGACGACGACGATTTCCTCTCCCGCAAGGCGATCTCCGAACTCTATTTCCTGCGCCAGGGCATCACCTTCAACGTCTATCACGACGAACAGGGCACCGAGCGGATTTTCCCCTTCGACCCCGTTCCGCGCGTCATGCCGGCCGACGAATGGGAGCACATCGAGGCCGGCCTCACCCAGCGCATCACCGCGCTCAACCTGTTCCTCCACGACGTTTACCACGACCAGCGCATCCTCAAGGACGACGTCATCCCCGCCCACCACGTCGAGCAGGCCAAACACTACCGCCCCGAGTTCCGCGGCATGGATGTGCCGGGCGACATCTACATGCACATCTGCGGCAGCGACCTGATCCGCGGCGCGGACGGGGAATACTACGTGCTCGAGGACAACGGCCGCTGCCCGTCCGGCGCCTCCTACCTGCTGGAAAACCGCAACGCGATGAAACGCGCGTTTCCCGGCCTCTTCCAGCAGATGGGCGTGCGCTCGGTGGATTCCTACCCGCGCGGCCTGCTCAACATGCTCCACCACATCTCGCCGCGCCGCAGCGAGATCCCCGTCTGCGTGCTGCTCACCCCCGGCTGCCACAACAGCGCCTACTTCGAGCACTGCTACCTCGCCCGCGAAATGGGCATCGACATCGTCGAGGGCGGAGACCTCGTCGTGCTCGACAACATCGTCTGGATGCGCACCACCCGCGGCCTCCGGCGCGTGGACGTCATCTACCGCCGCATCGACGACGACTTCATCGACCCCGTCGTGTTCCGCAAGGACTCGGTGCTCGGCGTGCCCGGCCTGATGAACGCCTACCGCGCCGGCAATGTCGCCCTCGCCAACGCCGTCGGCACCGGCGTGGCCGACGACAAGGTGATGTATTACTTCGTCCCACGGATGATCGAATACTACCTCGGCCAGGAACCCATCCTGCCCAACGTGCCGACCTATCTGGCCAGCGAGGAAAAGGACCTGAAATTCATCCTCGGCCATCTGCCCGAGCTGGTCGTCAAGGCCGCCAACGAGTCCGGCGGCTACGGCATGCTCATGGGCCCCACCGCCAGCAGGGAGGAAATCGCAACCTTCCGCGAGCGCATCCTCGCCGATCCCCGCAACTACATCGCCCAGCCCGTCATTTCACTCTCCCGCGCCCCCACCTGGTGCGACGGCGTGATGCAGGGCCGCCACGTGGACCTCCGCCCCTACATCATCTACGGCGAGGAGGTCCGCATCGTCCCCGGCGGCCTCACCCGCGTCGCCCTCAACCAGGGATCGCTCGTCGTCAATTCCTCCCAGGGCGGCGGCAGCAAGGACACCTGGGTGCTCCGCCACTGAGAAACGAACCATGCTCTCCCGCGTCGCCAACACCCTCTACTGGATGACCCGCTATGTCGAGCGGGCCGACAACCTCGCGCGCCTCATCGACGTCAACCGCCAGTTCCTCCTCGATAGCGAGCGGCTCGACAGCGCCCGCATGCGCGCCTTCTGGCAGCCCATCATCCTCAGCACCGGCGATGAGGACCTCTTCCATTCCCTCTACGAGGAAGCCGGCGGCAACGAGGTGATCCGTTTCCTCACCGACGACCCCCGCAATCTCAACAGCATCACCTCCTGCATCGCGCTCGCCCGGGAAAACGCCCGCGCCATCCGCGACCAGCTCTCCGACGAGCTGTGGGAGGAGCTCAACTCGCTCTACCTCTTCACCCGCTCGCCCGAGGCCGGCCACCTCATCGCCAGCGATCCCGCCCGCTACTACGGCAATATCCGCCGCGCCGCCTTCACCTTCCACGGCACCGCCGCCGCCACCACCCCGCGCGACGAAAACTGGGACTTCATGGAACTCGGCCGCCACCTCGAACGCGCCGACAAGACCACCCGTTTCCTCGATATCGCCAGCTACCTGCCGGACGCCGGGCAAGGCGCGCGCTCGTCCACCCTCCACTGGTCCGCCATCCTCCGCTCCTGCGGCGCGCTCGGCGCCTACCGCGCCGCCGAGCGCGACATCACCGCCCGCGGCGTGGTGAAACTGCTCGTCTTTTCCCACACCGTGCCCCGCTCGGTGCGCTTCTGCATCGAGCGCGTGGACGTCTGCCTCCACCGCGTCTGCGGCACCCGCCGCGGCGGATTCACCAACGACGCCGAGCGCGAGGCCGGCCACCTGCTCGCGGACCTCAGCTACGGCGTGGCCGATGAAGCCTTCGCCGCCGGCCTTCACGGATACCTCGACAACCTGCAAGCCCGCTTCAACGCCATCGGCGAGGCCGTTTTCCGCAGTTACGTGTTGATGCCGGAGGCCGTCGAGCTGTCCCAGCCGGTGGATCCGCGCTCCCTTTCCGCCGCCGCCGCATGGCAGCAACAACAACAGCAGCAACAGTGACCACCCACCCCGTCACCACCAGCGGGGAGGGGACCCGGCTCGCCGTCCTCCACCGCACCACCTTCCTTTACGGCGGGCCCGTTCGCGACAGCCTCAACACCCTGCGCCTCGAGCCCCGCACCTTCCCTTACCAGAAAACCCTCTCCGCCCTCATCCGCGTGCTGCCCGCCACCCGCCTGCGCCGTTTCACCGACCTCTTCCAGAACGTCACCCACCACTTCGAGCTGCCCGAGCCGCATGCGAAACTCGAAATCGAGAGCCGCGTCCGCGTCCACAACCTGCCGCTCGCCATCCCCGCCGCCAGCTACGACGCCGGCCACGAGGGCTATCGCGACAACGAGGTTCGCGAGCGCGTCTGGCCCTACCTCCACGAAAGCCCGCGCGTTTCCCTCACCCCGGAAATCTGGCGTCAGGCGCTCGATGTCACCGCCGGCCTCACCGCCATCCATGCCAAGGCCTCCGCCATCATGGAATGGATCCACCACGAGTTCCATTACCTCCCGGGCGCCACCGGCGTGAAAACCCACCTCGAGGAATCCTTCGCCCTCCGCAAGGGCGTCTGTCAGGACTTCACCCACGTCATGCTCGGCATGTGCCGCGCCATCGGCATCCCCGCCCGCTACGCCTCCGGATACCTCTACAACGGCCCCCGCGACACCCTCGTCGGCGCCCAGGCCTCCCACGCCTGGGCCGAAGTCTGGCTCCCCGGTGCCGGCTGGATCGGCTACGATCCCACCAACCACACCCTCGCCGACGACCGCTACGTCAAGATCGCCGTCGGCCGCGACTACGAAGACGTGGCCCCCGTCGAAGGCAGCTACCGCGGCTCCGGCCACTGCCACCTCGAAATCAAGGTCGAAGTCGAAAAAATCTGAGCCGACGGAAGAGTTTAAAAGTCTCAAGGTCGGAAAGTCTAAAAGTCATGGAGAGGCGAAAGTCCCGCGCGTAGCACCACCCTTTCCCGACCTTCAGACCTTCGACTTTCCGACCTCTTTCCCCATCTCCCTTGGCCGGCCTCTTGGCGGTGAAAAATCCCGGATTTAGATGCGTCGGCACAGGTTTCTTGCCCTGTGAAGGGATTTCGATACAGTGCTGAGCATGAATTCGAACTATACGGCGATCACGAAACAGGACGGGGAATGGTGGATCGGGTGGATCGAGGAGGTGCCCGGAGTGAATGCCCAGGAACGGACCAAGGAAGCGTTGTTGAAATCCCTGCGCGAGATTCTGGCCGAGGCGCTGGAGTTCAACCGTGCGGAGGCCAGGGAATCCGCCTGCGGGAATTACACGGAGGAAAGCCTGATGGTATGAAGCGAAAAGCCTTTCTGCGCCATCTTTCCGGCATGGATTGCGAACTGGTGCGGGAGGGCGGAAACCACTCGTGGTGGAGGAACCGGATCTCCAACAAGCGATCCGCCGTGCCAAGGCATCGGGAGCTGAACGACCTGCTCGTGAAGAAGATATGCAAGGATCTCGGAATCGATGCTCCGTGAAGATGCGCGAAGCCCCTCCAAAGACTCTGAAAGTCTCAAAGTCCGAAGGTCATGGAGAAGCGAAAGCCACAGCGCGCAGCTCCACCTTTCCCGACCTTCCGACCTTCTTCTTCTTGACTCCGTTCCTTCACGGTAATACATCACATTCACTGTATGAAAACCATAACAGTCAATGTATCCGAGCCCGTCTATGAGGACTTCCAAGCCTTTGCCAAGCGGGTGGACCGCAAAACCTCGGAATTGATCCGCGAAGCCATGGAACTCTACCGCCAGGCGCGGATCCAGCGCCAGACCACCTTGCGCGATCGCCAACCGGCCCATGTCGGTGGCCCCATCCGCCCGCTCACCCCGGAAGACGATCTCTTGGACGAAATGCTCCATGATTCACGGAATTGATACCGATTTCCTCGTCGCCGTCGAAGTGGCCGGCCACCCTTTCCACGCGCAGGCTGATGCGCTGCTCACCCGCTTGCTGGACGACGGCCATGAGCTTGCCCTTGCCCCGCAAACCCTTGCGGAATTCATCCATGTCGTCACCGACGCCCGCCGCATGCCCCAGCCCCTCACCATGACCGCAGCCATCTCGCGCGCTGAACAATGGTGGCAGGCTGCAGAGGTGGTGCGCGTCTTTCCCGATTCCCGCTCCGTGGCCGATTTTCTCCAATGGCTCCGGACCCACCGGCTCGGCCGCAAACGCCTGCTCGATACCCTCCTCGCTGCCGCCTTCCGCAACGCCGGAATCCGCCGCATCATCACCAACAACCCCGACGAATACCGCATTTTCGGCTGTTTCGAACTTATCGGCTACGCCACTTCCCCAACCTGAAGCCCGAAACCGGGGCGGACCGCAGCCTGCCCGCGGCCCGTCATCTGGCAGTTGCTGACATACGGCCACAAAAAAGCACAAAAGACACAGAACCTTGGAAGTCCCCCCATTTGTGTTCCTTGTGCCCTTTGTGGCCAATCCCCCCCGGGAGCGCCGAGCCCCATCTCGGCACGCCAAAGTGCTGCCCAAGCCCCGCGCGAAGCCCCACTGATCACTGATCACTGATCACTCGGCACCGCACATTGACATGACAAAATCACATGATAGCCTCCCACCCATGAACGATTCCGTCCTCACCACCCGGGGTCAGGTCTCGGTGCCCGCCAGTCTCCGCAAGGCCATGGGATTGCGGCCCGGACAGAGTCTCCACTGGGAGCAGGTCTCCGACCGTGAAATCCGGGTCTCCATCCCTGCCGGGAAGCCGCCGGGTCCGCTTGCCATGTTGGGCCATGCCCGCCGCCTTCGCAAAACCCCGCCACGCCGCACCGCCGAGTGGATGCGCGATATTCGCGAAGGCGAAAACCAATGACCTGGATCGTTGACACCTGCGTCGTCATCGACCTCTTCGAGAACGACCCCGACTTCGGCCTGCGCTCCGCACAACTGTTGGAAGCGCAGCTCTCCGAGGGGCTCGCCATTTGCCCTGTCACCCAGATCGAACTCGCTCCCGCATTCGAGGGTGATCTTGCCGCACAGAAGACCTTTCTCAACCAGGCCGGCATCCACCACCATCTCGGCTGGACCATCGCCGATACCGAGGCCGCCCACCGCGCCTGGCAGCTTCACATTGCCGCCCGACGCGCCGGCACGCTTCCCAAGCGCCCCATCGCCGACATTCTCATCGGTGCCTTCGCCGCCAACCGCCGCGGTCTCATCACCCGCAATCCCGGCGACTTCCGCCCCAACTTCCCCAACCTCATCATTCTCGAACCCTGAGCCTCCCGGGCGCGCCGAGCCCCCTCGGCCTTCGTAGCCTTCCTGACCTTCGTAGCCTCTGGCGAAGTAGGTGGCGCAGTAGGCAGCTCGGCACGCCAAAGTCCCGCGCGGCTAGCGCCGCGAACATCGAACATCGAACATCGAACGTCCAACATCGAACGTCGAAAAAAGAGCGCCCGGCCCATGCCAGGCAAAAGTCCCCCGCGCGAAGCGCACTTCCTCTTCGACCTTCAGACCTTCGACTTTCCGACCTTAAGACCTCTTCCCCCCCCGCGCGCAGCCCCACTTGATCACCCGGCACTCTTCCCCATTGCCCTCGAGTGCGGCCCGTGCTAGTAAAAACCCATGGAATTGACCTTGGAGATCCCTGATGACATCGCCGCATGCTTGGCTGGATCAGGCGGCCCGCTGTCGCGCACCGCGCTCGAGGCCTTGGCCATCGAGGGCTATCGTGGCGGTGCCTTGACCACCAAGCAGGTGCGCCTGCTGTTGGGGCATCTTTCACGGTGGGAAACCGTGGACTTTCTGGCCGCCCATGGTGCCTGGCCGGGCCTCACCGCCGCAGAGGCCGCCGAAGACAGCCGGAAATTGGGCGAACTGCTGCGGCGATGATCGTCATCAGCGACACCACGCCGCTCAGATACCTCATTCTGCTCGGCCGGATCGATCTACTGCGCCGCCTGTTTGGCAAGATCCACTGTCCCGATCTTGTGCTGGGCGAGTGTCTGCATCCACATGCGCCTGCCGAATTGCGGGCCTGGGCCGGAAACTTGCCGGAATGGGTCTTGGTGGACGAGGTGCGGGAAATCGGCTCCGACCTGGCGTTTCTCGATGACGGCGAAGCCGCAGCGCTCACGCTGGCCCGGCGATTGGCTGCGGACCTCCTTCTGATCGATGAACGCGACGGACGCCAATGCGCCAAAGCGCTGGGTTTTGCGGTGGCTGGCACTCTCAACATCCTTGCGCAAGCGGGCAGGAGAGGGTGGCTTGACTACCGGCTGGAAATCGCACGATTGCGCCAGGAAACCAATTTCCATGTCACCAACGCGGTGGTGCTCGCAGCTTGGGAGGAAGTGACCACCGGGCGATGATATCGATCGCTGTTTGCAGCCCGGCCCGCCAAAGCACCGCGCGGCTAGCGCCGCGAACATCGAGCATCGAACGTCCAACATCGAACGTCGAAAAAAAGAACGCCCTGCCCATGCCAGGCAAATGCCCCCGTGCGAAGCGCACTTCCTCTTCGACCTTCAGACCTTCGACTTTTAGACTTTCAGACCTCTTCCCCCCCCGCGCGAAGCCCCACCTCTCTCTGATCACTCGGCACTCTCATCACCCGCCGAAACACCTCTTTACCTCTCCCCGGATCTCGCTAATATCCCTCCATGAAAACCTTGGAAAGCGATGCCGAAATCCTTGCTGACGGCAAACTCAAGCTCCTCTCGCCCATCCCTGACTGGCTCAAACCGGGGCCTGCCCATGTCCTTCTCGTCGTTGATTCCGGCACGGATCCCACCACTCCGCGCGTCACTCCCCGGCCCGGCAGCCTCAAAGGCTTCTGGATGGCTCCCGACTTCGACGAGCCTCTTGAGGATTTCAAGGAATACATGCCATGAAGTTGCTTCTGGATACCCATGCGCTGATCTGGTTTCTGGAAAACGACCCTCAGCTCAGCGCCCGGGCTCTCTCCGCAATCGGCGATCCGGCCAATTTTTTGCCACGTCAGTGATGCCACGGCCTGGGAATCCGCAATCAAACTCTCGCTGGGAAAATTGAGGCTCCCGTTGCCGTTTGAGCGGCTTTTCCCGGACCGACTTCTGGAATTGGGATTTCACCCGCTCCCCATCCGCCCTCCGCATTTGCAACGAATCGTCGGCCTGCCCTTCCACCACAAGGACCCTTTCGACCGCCTGCTGATCGCCCAAGCCCAGGTCGAACGGATGACCCTCGTTTCCAGTGATCCACATTTCCCCGCCTACGCAGTGCCGCTGCTTTGGTAGTCCCCCGGGAACGCCGAGCCCCCGCTCGCCCGCCAAAGCACCGCGCGGCTCGCGCCGCGAACGTCGAACATCGAACGCCCAACATCGAACGTCGAAAAATGAGCGCCCCGCCCATGCTAGGCAAATGCCCCCGCGCGAAGCGCACTTCCTCTTCGACCTTCAGACCTTCGACTTTCAGACTTTCAGACCTCTTCCCCCCGCGCGAAGCCCCACCGCGCGGCTAGCGCCGCGAACATCGAACATCGAACGCCCAACATCGAACGTCGAAAAAAGAAAATGGCACCGCCCATGCCAGGCCAAAGCCCCCCGCGCGCAGCTCCACTGATCACTGATCACACGGCACTTCTCCCAGCCCCCGCGCGAAGCCCCACCGCGCGGCTCGCGCCGCGAACGTCCAACATCGAACGTCGAAAAATGAGCGCCCCGCCCATGCTAGGCAAATGCCCCCGCGCGAAGCGTACTTCCTCTTCGACCTTCAGACCTTCGACTTTCAGACTTTCAGACCTATTCCCCCCCGCGCGAAGCCCCATTTCGACGTTCAATGTTCGATGTTGGATGTTCGATGTTCGATGTTCGCAGTCCTTAACCTCCCCAAACCATCCCCCCCGTGACAAATCCGCCACACCCCCGCTCACCGCGCAGTGGCGGCAGAATCCCTCCTTTACCCCGCCGGTTGCATCAGCTATCCATGCCCGTATGAAAGACCGCATCACCTTCGACCCTGCCCAGTGCGGTGGCCGCCCCTGCATTCGCGGAATGCGCATTCGCGTCAAGGACGTGCTCGACCTCCTCGCCGCCGGCGTCTCTCAGTCCGAAATCCTCGAAGACTTCCCCTATCTTGAGCCCGCCGATATCCAGGCCTGCCTGGATTACGCCGCCGCCCAGGCCGACCACCCGGTGCTTCTCGCCCGCTGATCCGCCATGCGTTTCCTCATCGACGCCCAATTGCCACCCGCTTTGGCAAAGCTCCTGGAGGCGCATGGTCACATTGCTGAACACGTCGCCGATATCGGCCTCAGGCATGCCAGGGATTCTCCCATCTGGGCTTACGCCATGGCTCACCAGGCGATCATCATCACCAAAGACGAGGATTTTCCACAGCGCATGCGTCAAACCCAATCCAGCCCCGTCATACTCTGGCTGCGCATCGGCAATACCAGCCGCCGTGCCCTGCTCCAATGGTTCGAGCCACTGCTCCCTCAAATCGAAACCCTCATCACCCAAGGCGACCGCCTGATTGAAATCCGGTAGGGCGGATCCGGCCCGGTCCGCCCACTTGTCGCCAACGGCGTGAAAAGCGCAAGATCCAGTGCGCAGCCACCGCCCCTTGCTCTCTTCTCACCGAAATTGCCTTCGTTGCACTCCGGCCATGCCAGCTTGGCTTCGCAAGTTTTTCCAAGCCGCTACAAGCGGCCTCCGCATTCCGAGCCGCAGGCAACCGAAACACCGAAAAACCGGCCCCCCTTTACTCCGCTGGATGCCTCCCCAGACGCGCTTCCTCGGCTCTGATGGCTAGCGCAATCTCACGGTTCATCCGTAGTGCCGCCACGGTGGCCCGTCCGGTAGGTGTAAGCCCTATCACCCGATTGCCCGCCCAGCGGAAGTGATCTTTCCACATCTGCCCGAGCGGATGGAAAACCGGCACGCTTTCGCCCGACTTGGGATCTCGCACCGTCAGACGCGCTCCCTTGCGCAACGAGCACGACACACAGGCCAGTGCAAGATTCGCCAGATCGGTCTGGCCGCCGTGGGCCAGCGGACGGATGTGATCCACATGAAACGCCGCCTCCTGACCATCCTGGGAAAGCCTGCAATACTCGCATCGCCCGCCAGCGCGGCGCACCACCTCATTTCGCAGCCTTGCGGGAATTTTCATCCTTGGGGCCGGGAAACACTCGCCCGCAGCTTGAGCAGCGAGAGAAACTCAGCCAGCTCCACCAAGCCCTCCGCTTCGCGTCGCTCTGCCGCAGTCAGGGGTTTTCCGCCATCCTGCTTGTCCAGCAGCGTTTCAAGCCTCCCTTGCACGCCACGCGGTAGCTTGAAACCGCGGATACCCGCCGGAATCGGAAATTCAATGGTCGCCGTGTGTGCCATATCGCTCCCCAAATAAAGAAATCTTCCCCAGCTTGTCAAAGCCCATGTCGAAGAGCCGCCGTAGAGTCTCAAAGTCCGAAAGTCGAAAAGTCTCAAAGTCATGGAGAAGCGAAAGCCCCCGCGCGAAGCTCTACCCTTTCCCGACCTTCCGACCTTCGACTTTCCGACTTTCAGACCTCTTCCCCCCCGCGCGAAGCCCCATTTCGACGTTCAATGTTCGATGTTGGACGTTCGATGTTCGCAGTCCTTAACCTCCCCAAACCATCCTCCCCGTGACAAATCCGCCATCCTCTTCCACTTCGACGTTCAATGTTGGACGTTCGATGTTCGATGTTCATAATCCCCAACCCACTCACTACCAATCCACTCCGCCCCATCACCCGCTCCCCGCGCCCGCTTCTCCTCTGGTCTCTGGTTTCTGGTCTCTGGTCTCTGGCCGAAAAATTTCGGCCTCCCCCCGAAAAAAATCCTTGCCGCCCCCCCCATCCTCCTGTTTTCTACCCCTGAAACCTGCGCGAAGCAGGTGGATTGCGTATGGAATCCTCCACACCCACCCCACCCGCCAAACGCTGAAAATACCGACTGAAACCGACCCCAACCCCGAAAAAACAACCCCAATACCCCCGATTAACAAACCAAACCAAAATCTGTCATGAAACCATACCTCTACACTCTCCTCGCCGCCGCGGCCGTCACAGGCCTCGCCCAGGCGCAAACCGCTTACACCACTCCGGTGGGGTATTACGATTTCCAAGCCGTAACTGGCGGTAATCTATTTGTGCCCGGCCTCATTGAATCCCCTGTCTTTGCTGGTGCGATCACCGGTAGCACCGCGACCACGCTTACATTACCAGCAGCTTCGCTCACTGCCAGTGCTTTGAATGCTGCAGGTGGTTTTGCAACCCACTTCGTCGAAATTACCCAAGCGGGTTCCAACCAAGGCGTAGTAATCGATGTAGATTCGAATACCGACACAGTGATCACGCTGGCATCCGACATTTCAGCTCTCAGTCTTGCCGGGACTGAAACGATTTCGATTCGCCCGCATGTTACACTCTCAAGTGTATTTGCCGGTGCTGAAGCAAATTTGGTTGCATTCACGGATGCTGCGACGTTTTACAATCCGGACGGTTCATTCAATACTTATTTCTTTGTTGGAAGTTCTACTTGGTCGTCCGACTTCGTCAACCCTGACGGTAATAATCGTCCGATTCCCCCGGGCACAGGGTTTGTGTTAGACGTTAGTGCAGATGCTGACTTGACTATAGTCGGTGAAGTTAAAGCCACTGACACTGTTGTTCAGCTTGCCGGCTCTGGAGTTGTGAACATCGTTGGGCCGGTCAATCCGTTGGTTGGTAATAGTGATTTGATTAAAAATCTCGGATTTGCCGACATGCTGGCCTTTACCGATGCCATTTCTCTCTATGCCCCTGGGCAGTTTTTCACGCCTACAGGGACGTATTTCGCTGACGGTGCTGGTAATGTGACTACCGATTTCGTAAATCCATCTCTTGATACATTTGATTTCACTAAAGGTGGTATTTTCACTGCCGCTGGCGACACAGCATTCAGACTTATATCTGGTCTACCAAACTAACCTCACTCCATCATCACACAGTATAACAATAACATCAAAAAAGTAGAAATATGAAAATCAAAATACTATCGGCAATCGTGGCTGTGTCAGCGGCTTTAACATGTGCCTCTAATGCAGTGTCTGTGACTCTGGCAGGCATTACCAACGACTCAGTTGGTCTTATCACGCTCAGTGGTTCTGCAGTCTCAGGCAGTGCCTACTTTATATCTACCACTAATACCCTGACAGGGGTTTCAGCTTCTATGGAAACGCTGCTCGCAAGCGCGGATTCCACACTTGCCCAGTTTGATGCTGCGCTCGCGGGTTTGATTGGTCCGACTAGCTCAACGAGTCCAGGTATCGTGCGTAATGTTGCATTTACTAATGGCCTTCTTAGCACTTCAGCAGCACAAGAAATGGGCGATATTGCAAATAAAACCTACCTATTCCTTGTGGCTGAGAATGCTGGTTTCATCAGTGGAATTGGTGCTTACACCGGAGCTAACGTTCCGGCCGGTGGAGCCGTTATCTTTAACCCTACAACCGCCGGCGATAGTCTTGGAGTAGGAACTTCGGTTTTTGCTGCAGGCACTCCCAACAGCGGGTTCCAGCTGGCTGCGGCGGTCCCCGAGCCCTCCGCCGCGCTTCTTGGCGCGCTGGGTGCCCTCGGTCTCCTTCGCCGCCGCCGGGCCTGATCCGGTAGCCTGAAAGAGCATTCAAACTCTATCCTAACCGCAGAGGCGGGCCCCACAAAGGCCCGCCTCTCGCATTTCTTCTTTTAGGCACGCACATGCAGGCATTCATTATTGGCGCTGCTCAGGTTTTGCCTTTGGGTAGATTGGTGCCAGTCTGCCTCATGCGTTGGCTCGTTCCATCCTTGATACTGTCGTTCCTCGTCTGCGCCAACGGCTCGGGCGCTCCACCTGTGCTTCACAGTCCGGATCTGCGCTTGGACGCACTCGCGGCGAACTCAATGGGACCATCTCAACTTTTCAAGAGCTACCGGGTCGATGGCCCGGTCCTTTGGAGCCGGGATTGGCCGTGGAAGTTCGACCTGTCTGGAGTCGCGTGGGACCGGAATAACACCGCGACCTTGATAACGCCCCGGCATGTCGTGATGGCCGCGCATTATATCCGCGGCGTGGGACAACCGGTCGTCTTCCACGACCGATCCGGCAAGCCCCATGCCCGCAAGATCCAGCAAGTCGTCAAACTCCGCGACCACGGGGTGCAGTGCGACGTCGCGGTCGGGTTGCTTGACAAACCGCTGCCCGGTTCCATCCGCTGTTATCCCCTGCCTGCGGTGCGCGAGGATGGCGGGGCGGCACTCATCGGCGCCACCGCGCTGGTCACCGAGCAAAAGAGAGCGCTCTACTTCCACCGTATAACCAATGTTCATGACAACTGGCTGGGAATGCGTTTCGACGAGACCTTGCCTGAGACCAGGAGGAAATCTTTGGTCAAAGGCGACTCCGGAAATCCCGCTTTCATCCTCAGCAGGGGAGAACTGGTGCTGATCGAAACCCACACCATCGGCGGTGCCGGTGCCGGCCCATACTATGGATCAAGTGCCATTCAGGAAAAACTCCGCGAGGTCATCCGCGAACTCGATCCGGAGTTCACATTCCGGACGATCGACCTCGATCCGCCGACCTTGGCCGATGCGGAAACCGGCCGCCGCTCGATTCCGCCTCTTCCACGCCCGGTTCCCCAGCCCACGGCAGGTTCAGACACCCGGGGAAACCCTGCGACCAAATCACCAGCGACAACGGAGGCACCGCGACAACCTCGGCGACGGGTGATACTTCCGCCGCGTTCCTGACATGATTTTGACACAATCGATGAAAACGCCGAATTTCACATCTCACTCAACCGCCATCCCCGAGCCCTTCGCCGCGCTTCTTGGCGCGCTGGGTGCCCTCGGTCTCCTTCGCCGGCCTTCTTCGCCAAAGGCTACGAAGGACAAGCCGCCGGATCTGATCCGGTGTTGCCTGAAAGAGAGTTCATATTTAACTCCAACCGCAGAGGCGGGCCCCACAAGGGCCCGCCTCTCGCTCTTTGAACATCGAACATCGAACGTCCAACATCGAACGTCGAAGGGAAGAGCAAGAACCGGCCGGCACATGCCCTTCGATTGCCGATTGCCGATGTGGATTTTGGATTTCCGAAGTGACGGAACGGCTCTCCAGAATCCGATCAAAAATCCACAATCCACAAATCGGCCGAAGGCTTGTAGGCCGATTGGACAGGAGCGAAGCGACGTGCCCTGCAAGGGTGAGGTGCCGTGAGGCGGCACCGAATCAATCCTCAATCGTCAATCAAACCACCGCGTCCCGGGAGCGCCGAGCCCCCTTGGTCTTCGTAGCCTTGCTGACTTTCGTCGCCTTTGGCGGAGGATTTGGCGGAGTAGGCAGCTCGGCCCGTCACAAGCATGTGACCCTCATTTCACCTTGCTTGGTTCTCTTTTTGGATTACAGTTACGCTGGCTATGATAAAAAGCTTCGCCAATACCATCACCGCGAAGCTTTTCAACGGCCTCGATCTGACAAAAAAGGAAGCCAGGCAATTGGGTGGCTTGCGTGTCGACAAAGCCCAGGAACGTCTCCTCATTCTGCATCACTCCATGGAAAGAGACCTGCTCACGCTCCAATCGCTCCACTACCACAAACTGCACGGCTCTGGCAGGTATTCCATTGACGCGAATTCGCGGGCATCCAAATGGCGAATCACCTTCGAATGGGCCGACCAGGAACTCAACGATGTATCCCTCGTCAAAATTGAAGACACCCACTGATCCGATGAAACTCCTCACCAATCCAGCCTCCGGTCTGATTCGCGATGAACTGGAGGCACGTGGCATCCCTTTCGCCAAGGCGGCCAGGGACATGGCCATTCCGCGCAGTCGTCTCAGCGACATCTTCGCCGGTAGAAAAGGCGTCTCCGCCGACACCGCCCTGCGTTTCGAACGCTATCTTGGCGTTCCAGCCGCCCTGCTCATCCGGCTTCAGGCTGAATATGATCTCAGCCGTGCCGCTACCGAAAGAGGACCACAGATCCGCAGGGAAATCGTTCCGGCAGCTTGAAGGGGCTACTTGGAGCGTCACGTGGCGGATAAAATCAACGGTAAGCGCTCAACAGAGCACCTCTGGCATTTTTGCCAGAGATCTGGCGGCTCTGGCATCTATGCTACGCGGCTCTCGATGGTCTGGCAGGCGGCGGGGCGGACCTTGAGCCAGTTGGTCGGCAGGAGCTCTTGACTGCGCCGGATGGAACCTGCTGGAACATCCGCAGCGCATGGTTTATCGATCATGGCACATCCGAACCACGCTTCATCACCGCCCATCCACTTCCAAGATAATCATGAAACCTCTCAAAGAGCTCGATGCCGTGGCGCTGACTTGCGATCTCCCTGCCTGCGGCCTGGTTCGCGGTGATGTCGGCACCGTGGTGCTCGTTCATCGCAATGGCGAGGCCTGCGAAGTGGAGTTCGTGGGTTACGATGGACACACTGTGGCCTTGGTTACCTTGGAAGCGCATCAAGTCCGCCCCTTGGACTCCCATGACATTCCCCATGCCCGCGAACTGACTGCCGCTTGAACGTCCAACATCGAACGTCGAAGGGAAGAGCAAGAGCCGGCCGGCACATGCCCTTCGATTGCCGATTGCCGATGGTTGATTTTGGATGTCCGAAGTGACGGAACGGCTCTCCAGAATCCGATCAAAAATCCACAATCCACAAATCGGCCGAAGGCTTGTAGGCCGATTGGACAGGAGCGAAGCGACGTGCCCTGCAAGGGTGAGGTGCCGTGAGGCGGCACCGAATCAATCCACAATCGTCAATCAAACCACCGCTCCCCGGGAGCGTGCCGACAATGAGGTTGCGTCGGCTTCGCGGATGATTCACCATTCCTTGCGGAAACATGCCTCCGCCTGGAATATTCCATCAGCGTGATCATTTCGCCCAAAGGGCAAAAGAACGCGGATTTACACTGGAGGAAGCAGTGGATTGTGTTTCATTTCCAAACAAGAAAACCCGCCAAGGCAAAGGCGAGGAGGGCGGCTTCAAGGAGGTTTTCGAGAAAACCTTCGGCGAGCGCACCCTCTTTGTCGTAGCCGAGCTCAAGGCTGCCGAATGCTGGCTTATTACCGGATACTGGCAAACATGAAAACCGAACGCCGAATCATCCCCGTCACCTGCAAAACTCCTCCGGTCGTGGAACTCGATAGCGCGGCCGGGGCCGCATACGTCCGTTTTTCCCGCCATAAGGTGGCCCGCACCCAGGTATTGGACTCAAGGAAAGCGACGGTCACCGTGGACTTCGATGCCGCTGGCGAGGCGGTCGGAATCGAACTGATCGGCGTCGAGGAATTCACGCTGGCCCGCCTGCTGGAGTCCTGCGGTATCGAACTTCATCCGCAAAACCGGGTGGCCATTGGCAAGGCGCGCTACATCCGTACCGGTGCCAAGGTGCCCGCATGAACTGACCTTCCCAGAAAACCATGAGCACCTTGACCGTATCACTCCCGGACTCAATTCGTCGCCGTGCCGAGACTTTGGCGCAGAGCGATGGCATCAGCTTCGATCAGTTCGTGGCGATGGCGCTTGCCGAGAAGGTGGCTGTGCTGGATGCCGGAACTTACCTCGCCGTGCGTGCCAAGAAAGGCGACAGGCAGAAATTCGAGCGCATTCTGGAACGGGTTCCGGATGTGCCACCTCAACCAGGCGATGAACTCACGCCATGAGCACACTCACCATCCGCCTGCCCGACGACAAACATGCCCGCTTGCGCCAGTTGGCCAAGCACCGCGACATCAGCGTGAACAAACTGGTCGAAGAGTTGGCCACCATCAGCATCGCCGAATTCGATGCGGAATCGCGCTTTCGCGCTCTCGCTGCGCGAGGATCCGCCAAGAAAGGCCTTGCGATACTGGACAAACTCGATGCCTCGTTCGCAGGCCAATGAAACGCAAAACCGACATTTACCACCGCTGGGTCGGCTGGTCCGAGGAAGATCAAACCTACATCGGCCGTTGCCCGGATCTGTTCCATGGTGGAGTCCATGGTGACTATCCCATCAAGGTGGCCAGGGAGTTGCAGAAGGTGATCGATGAGTGGGAGCGGATCTACCGAAAAGACCGGCGCAAACTCCCTCCTGCCCGGGTCAAACCGACCATGGAGCTGGTTTGATTCCGCACCTGAAAGAGAGTTCATACTCAACCCCATGCCACAATTAACCATCGCCGCCCATTATGATGGCTTCCGCGTCCTGCTCGACGAGGCGGTGCAGTTGCGTCCCAATACGCGCCTCATCATCACCGTGCTGGAGGATTCGGATCGGGAACGGGATGAATTTCTTGGCATGGCTTCGCGGTCTCTCGGCACGGTCTGTGAGGATGACGAGGTGGAATACTCGGAAGCGGACCTCCAGACCTTGACAGCTCCCCGAATCCCGGCAACCTGTAAAACATGAAAGCAACCATCGATGTCCCGGACGACCTTTACCGCAAGGTGAAGGCCAAGACCGCGTTACAGGGACGGGCGGTTCGCGAAGTGACCATCGAGCTTTACCGGCGATGGCTGGAGCAGGACGAAGCGCCAATGCCACCAGCCGTCTCGGCTTACGACATGATGAAGGAAAGCTGCGGCAAATTTCACTCGGGAACCGGTGATTTGAGCACCAATCCCAGGCACCTGGAGGGTCTCGGCCGTGATTCGATGCGTGATCGTTGATACCGGGCCGCTGGCTGCATTTCTGGATGCGGACGATGTCTGGCACGAATGGGCGGTGGAGCGCTTCAAGGAGTTCGCGGGACCGTTGGTGACCGTGGAGCCGGTCATCACCGAGCTGCTGTTCCTGCTCCGCAGCGATCATGACGCGCAGGACCGCGTTTTGCGCATGATCGCCAGCGGGGCCTTGCGTGTCCCTTTCCGGTTGGAAGCTGAAGCCGAGCCGGTGCGGCGACTGCACGTCAAATATCATGACCTGCCCATGTCGCTGGCCGATGCCTGTCTCGTCAGAATGGCCGAATTGCTCGACGATCATCACATCTGCACGCTGGATGCCGATTTCACCATTTACCGGAAGCACGGCAAATCAGCCATCCGCCTGGTCATTCCTCCCCAGCGCCAATGAAAACTGAACTCTACAACGACGCCGTTCTCACCCGCGACATCCCGGCACATGGCCTGCTTAGAGGAGATGTGGTCAGGGTGGTGGATTCGCATCCCCTGGCCGACGGTGAATCCGCATACTCCATCGAGGTCTTCAATGCCGTGGGAGAAACCATCGCCGTGACTTCCGTCAACGCCGCCGACCTCGAGCCCCTGCTGGCCAATGAGGTTTTCAGCGTCCGGAAACTCTCCGTGGCGTGAAGATATCCGGATACTCGTTTTGGTGTGGGCCCCGGGATTTGACTACTCCCGGGGACCCGATTCTGCTTGGGTCATGCCAGCAGCCTGCGGGCGGTTTGCAGGGTGTCGATTTCCGCAGCGGTCTTGTCGTGGCGGATCGCCTTGATGCGGGGGAAGCGGAGGGCGAGGCCGGAGTCGTGGCGGGTGGACGGGCGGATGGCGTCGAAGGCGATTTCGAGGACGACGTTCGGCTCGACGTGGTGCTTGCGGCGCTCCTTGCGCAGCGTGTGGCGCTTGAAGTGCGCGGTGAGTTCCTCGATCTCGTCGTCGGTGAGGCCGCTGTAGGCCTTGCCAATGACGCGCAGCGCGCCGGTCGCCTCGTCGCGCAGGGCGAAGGTGTAGTCGGAGAGCACATGCGAGCGCTTGCCGTGGCCCTGCTCGGCGATGGTGACGACGCAGTCGAGCGTGGGCATCACGCCCTTGAGCTTGAGCCATGCGCGGCCGCGGCGGCCGGGGGTGTAGGGACTGGACGGGTCCTTGGCGATGAGGCCCTCGTGGCCGTCGCGGATGGCTTGATTGAAATGCGCGTCCGTTTCGGCAGCGCCTTCGGCATGGAAGCGGGGGATGATTTCAAAGGGCGGTCGCAGGCCGATCGATTCGAGTGCGGCGCGTCTTTCTGCTAGAGGATTTGCAGTGAGGTCGGTGCCGTCCTGCCAGAGGATGTCGAAGGCGATGAAGCGCAGCGGGATGGATGCCGCGCCGTCGCTGGCGGCGAGGAACAGGTCGCCCTCGGCGGTTTTTCGGCCGAGGCGTTTCTGGAGGTCGGCGAAGCCGAGCTTGCGGCCCTCGGCATAGGCGATGATTTCGCCATCGAGGATGAAGTCGCCGGGAATTCGCAGTGCGGCGCGGATGAGTTCGGGAAACTCGGTGTCGAGCGGGCGGAGGTCGCGCGAGAACAGGGCGGCCTGCGAGCCGTGCTTGTGGAGCTGGGCGCGGATGCCGTCGAATTTCGGCTCGATCCAGAACGGGGCGGGGAAGGGGAGGGGTGCGAAGCGGGAGCCGGTGTCGCCATTTTTCTCACGGCGCTCCAGCGGACTGGCGAGCATGCACTTCACTGGCACGAGCGGACGCAGCGTGGCTTCATGAAGACGCTGGTCGCGGGCGAGCACGGCGGTTTCGCCGATGTCGCCGGTGAGCATGTGGGCCTGGCGGACGGCGGCGGGATCGGCCTTGAAAGCGGCG
Source organism: Luteolibacter sp. (assembly GCA_041686775.1). GTDB lineage: Bacteria > Verrucomicrobiota > Verrucomicrobiia > Verrucomicrobiales > Akkermansiaceae > Luteolibacter. The sequence continues at coordinate 24,583 of JAWLDG010000032.1, forward strand.
GCCACGGCTTCCTCGACGAGTCCCTCGCGCAGGCCAATGCGGAGGTCGCCGGTGAGCAGTTTGACGAGTGTCTCGGTCTCGACCGGGTGGAGTGTGCGCAGCCGCTGGCTGAGGAGTTCCATCCGGTCGATCGATCCCGAGGTTTCCGCGAGGGTGAGGAAAAATCCGTGCAGCCCGGCGAGATCGAGCGGTTCGGGTTGCAGCGGGAGTTCGTGCAGCACGAGCCGGGCGGTGCGTGCGGAGTCGTTCTGGCTGGTGGAAATTTCGCGGTAGCGATCTTCCCGGCAGCCGGGCAATGCGAGCAAGGCGCGCCGTAGCATCGCCGGGCCGACATGCAGGCTGCGCCGGCCGGCGCGGCGCGGCAGGGCCTCGCCGCTGAGCCAGAACGCGGCCAGCCGGAGATCGTCGGTGGATCCAAGACCGGCGAGATAGGCTGATAGATGGTCGATTTTCGCGAGCCGGCTGCGGGTTTCGCCGACGAGGCGGCAGGCGTCGCTGAAATCCGCCAATGCGCAGGATGGCCGGGCATGGCGTGGAGTGGCGGTGCCTGAACGGGTGGTTCCGGGCGTGGCGAGCACGGGGGTGAGTTCGAGCTGGTCGCCGCCGGCGGCGGACCAGGCGTCGATGCCGCGGGCGCGGAGTTCGGCGGCGAATTCGCGGGCGTAGCCGTGCACCGTGAGCACGCGCCGCGGGCGCACGCGCTGGATGCATTCGAGCAAGCCCGGGTGGTCGGCGTGGTCGGACATCGGGATCGCCTCATCGACGCGGTAGCGGTAGGTGGCGCCGGGTTGCAGCGCCCAGCCGCTGAGCATGGCGCTGCGGGTGTTTTTCAAACCGCGGATGAGTTTGGCACGCAGCGCGTGGGGCGGGGCGATGACCGCGTGGCCGGGCGGCACGGGCGCGCCTTCTTCGAGCGACACCGGTTCGGGCAGGGCGACTCCGGCCTCGCGGCAGACGCGCGTCATTTCCGCCACCACCGGATGAAGCAGCACGGGCACGCCGTTTTCCGCCAGCAGGGCGAGCGCCTCCTGCGCCTTGCCGAACGAATAGCCGAGCAGCACCGGCGTTTCGCCGTCGGCGATGGCATCGTTCACGAAAGCCATCACCGCCGCCTCCACTTCCATCTGCCCGGGAAACACGAACGACGGCAGGCCGAAAGTGGTCTCCAGAATCAGGGTATCGGCCGCGGTGAAGACCACCGGCTCGGCGACCCGGGAGCGACGCGTCTTGAAGTCGCCGGTGTAAAGCAGGCTCGCCTGGTCGCCGAGGCGCGTGATGTGGATCATCGCCGAACCCGGGGCATGGCCGGCCGGCAGCAGTTGGATGCGGAAACCGTCGGCCGCCTGCGGCACCTGGAACGGCAGGGGCGCGAGCCGCTCCACCGCGATGCCAAAACGGGCGCGCAGCACGGCGGCGGTCGTTTCCGAGCACAGCACCTGCGAGTGACGCGCGAAGTGGTCGGCATGGCCGTGCGAGACGAAGGCTCGCGGTTTCGCGTCCCACGGATCGAGCCAGAGGTCGCACTCGGGCAGATACAGGCCGCGTTGGAATCGCACTTCGATCACTTGCGGAATCAGAGTAGCCGGCACCCGCCTCGGCGCAACGTGGAATGGATTCCGCCATGGGCGCTTGCGGCCCGGCCGGTGATGCGGCATCTTCCGGACCATGATGATGCGCCAGTTGTTCGTTTTCCTCGTTTTGATATTTCCCGCGGCCGCTCAGTCCTACAAGCCGGCCAACGAGCGCCCTCCCGCGCTGGCCCGCGAATTCCGCGGCGCATGGGTGGCCACCATTTACAACATCGACTGGCCGTCCTCGAAAGGCCAGAGCGCCTCTTCCCAGCAGGCGCAGGCGCGCGCCATTCTCGACCGGCTCGTGTCGCTGAAAATGAATGCCGTGATGTTCCAGGTGCGGCCGCAGTGCGATGCGCTCTATCAATCGTCGCTCGAGCCGTGGAGCCCGTGGCTCACCGGCACCATGGGCCGCTCGCCGGGTTACGATCCGCTGGCCTACTGGATCCGTGAGGCGCACGCGCGCGGCATCGAGGTGCACGCGTGGTTCAATCCCTACCGCGCGCTTTCCAACACCTCGCAGCAGACGTCATCCAACCACGTCACGCGCTCCAAGCCGCATATCACCAAGCGTTACGGCGACATGAAATGGCTCGATCCGGCGCATCCCGAGACGCGCGATCACTCGCTGCGCGTCATCATGGATGTGGTGCGCAGATATGATATCGATGGCGTGCACCTTGATGACTATTTCTATCCTTATCCAAAGGGCGGATTGAAATTTCCCGACGGTAAATCGCCGGCCCAGAGGCGGGGGTATGTCGATCAATTCGTCAGCAGCCTGTATTCCTCGGTGAAAAAGGAAAAACCCTGGGTGCGCGTGGGCATCAGCCCGTTCGGCATCTGGCGGCCGGGCGTTCCGTCCGGCATCGAGGCCAGCCTCGACAGCTACGAGCACCTGGCCGGCGATTCGCGCAAGTGGCTGAAAAACGGCTGGGTGGATTACCTCGCGCCGCAGTTGTATTGGCGCATTTCGCCGCGGAAGCAGAGTTTTCCGAAGCTGCTCGAATGGTGGCGCGACCAGGGCAGCCGGCCGGTCTGGCCTGGTATCGCGACCTCGCGCATCAAGTCCTCCGACGACCCCGGCCGCCCGGCCTCCGAGATCACCAACCAGATCGATCTCACGCGAAAAATCGGCCGCAACTGGCACGGCCACATCCACTGGAGCGTGAACAGCCTGATGACCAACCGCGACGGCATCGTCCAGCGGCTGGCCCGCAGCTACACCCAGCCCGCCGCGGTGCCGCCGATGCCATGGATCAGCAAACGCGCGCCCCAATCGCCCGGAGTGGGCGCGTTGGTGGACGGCGGGAAAACCTCCATCCGCTGGCAACCCTGCACCAACACCGCGCGCGTCGCCATCCAGGCGCGCAACGGCCGCTCCTGGCACACCGTGCGCATCGTCCCGGCCAGGGCCGGGCAAACGAGCATCCCGCGCGCAGACGCCATCGCCGTGACCGCGCTCGACCGCTATGGCAATGCCAGCCCGCCGAAGGTGCTGGCGGTGCAGTGATTATCCGCATCCATGCCAATGCACACCCATATATCAATACCGGCGCATGCCATCCCGACGGCGTCTGAGTAAAGGCTGATCTTCCCGACACAAGACTCCACCACGGACAGAAGCATGCTAAAGATGTTCTATCGGTTGCAAATGTTTTTTTTTGGTGAGTTGTTCGCATGGCCGTTTTGGGTTATGAGGGCTTGATTTGGAGGACCCACGAGCCGTGGG
>JAWLDG010000033.1:0-26970 GCA_041686775.1 Luteolibacter sp.
CGACGAAGCCCTCAAGGGAAGCCTCACCAAAAAGCGCCGCCACGCCCTGCTCGACAACACTTACCGCGAAAAACTCCTCTCCCTAGCTTGATCGCCCTGGGGTATTGGCTGCCACTTTTGTCTTGCCATGGGTCGGTCGGGGACTAGCCTGCCCGCCCCATGCCAAGAGTCTCCGGAAAAGCAAAGACACGGAAAGCCGTCGCCAAGCGTTTCAAGGTCACCGGAACGGGCAAGGTCCTCCGTCGGAGTCAGGGAGCACGCCACTTGCTTCAATGCAAGAACAGCAAGCGCAAGCGCAGGCTGGGCCAAGCCACCCTCGTCTCCGATGCCGACATCAAGAACGTCAAAGAGAATCTGCCCTTCCATTGATCCCGCGCCGGCCACGCCGCAACGCCCCCGTCCGCGAATCGGACGGCCTCCACACCGCCTGATCCCGCGAGGGAGCCACGAACCGGTGAGACTGTGGGAGGAACGATAACAAACGACCGGTTCAGAACAGAAACAGAAACATGCCACGTGCCACCAACTCACCGGCCAGCCGCAAGCGTCGCAAGCGCGTGCTGCTGCGCGCCAAGGGTTTCCGCGGATTCCGCTCGAAACTCTTCCGTTACGCCAAGGACGCCGTCCGCAAGGCGCTGACCTACGAATACCGCGACCGCAAGCGCCGCAAAGGCCAGTTCCGCCGGCTGTGGACCCAGCGGATCAACGCCGCCACCCGCGCCGAAGGAATGACCTACTCGCGCTTCATCGAGGGCCTCAAGGCCGCCGGTATCGAAGCCGACCGCAAGATCCTCGCCGATCTCGCCGTCAACGATGCCGCCGCCTTCTCCGCCATCGTCGCCCAGGCGAAACAGGCTCTCGAAGCCAAGGCCGCCAAGGCCAGCGCCTGATCGATCATTGCGAAACTTCAACACCGCCGCCCGGTTCGTCCGTGCGGCGGTTTTTTATTGTGAAAACTCATAGCGCAGCGCGCTGAGGCAAAACAGCGTGGCGGTTTCCACCCGCAGGACGATGTCGCCCAGCGTGACGGGCAGAAACCCGGCGGCCAGTGCGGCGGCGGTTTCCTCCGTGGTGAAATCGCCTTCGGGGCCGATCAACAGCGTGGCGGCGGAGGTTTCCGGATGTGCGCGCAGAACCTCGCGAATCGGTTTCGCGCCGGGCGCGAGAGAGGCGATGAGTTTGAGAGAATCGGCGGCGGGCAGGATGTCCGCGCCACTGGCGATCCAGCGGTCGAAGGGCAGGGGATCGGCGATGGCGGGCAGCGTGTCCTGGCCGCATTGCTTGCAGGCTTCCAGCGCGGTGCGCCGCCATTTGTCCGACTTGCCCTCGCCGGGCTGGACGATGGTGTTTTTCGTCACCAGCGGCTGGATCGCCGCGACGCCGAGTTCGACGGCCTTCTGGACGATGAGGTCCATGTTCTTTCCCTTGGGAATCGCCTGGGCGAGCGTGATGGCCGGGCGTGGTGCGGGCGGCGTGTGAACCTCACCGAGCCGCAATCCCACCTCGTTGCGCGAGGCTGTTAGAACTTCGGCGTCGGCGCGTTTGCCGTGGCCGTCGAAAACCGTGACCATTTGACCCGGCTTGATGCGCAGCACCTGCGCGAGATGGCGCGCCTCGTCGCCGGTGAGCACGGCGGCTTGCCAATCGGCGGGCGGTAGGTGGAAGCGGGGCATGGCGGGAGAGATGTTAGAAACCAGAGACCAGATACCAGACGAAGAAGAGCCAAGGCGCGGCCCACAGTCTCTTCCTGGTCTCTGGTTTCTGGATTCTGGTCTCTGGAAGTTATAGATCGAAAAACCGCTTCGCCTTCTCCAGGAATCCCTCGTGCATCGGCGAGTTGTGCTGGCCGATGGACTCGGCGAACTCGCGGAGTTTTTCCTGCTGGCTGGAGTTGAGCTTGGTGGGCACTTCGACCTGGACGCGCACGTTGAGGTCGCCGCGGCGGGCGCCGGCGAGTACAGGCATGCCTTTTTCGCGCACCCGGAAAACCGTGCCGCCCTGTGTGCCGGCGGGGATCTTGATCGATGACTGGCCGTCGAGCGTGGGCACCCGCAACTCGCCGCCGAGCGCGGCGGTAACGAAGGGCAGGGGAACCTCGCAGAAGAGATCCGAATCGTCGCGTGTGAAGACGTCGTGGTCGCGGACGTGGAGGAATACATACAAATCGCCCGCCGAGCCGCCGCGCACGCCGGCGTCGCCGTTGCCGGTGGAACGCAGGCGCGTGCCGGTGTCCACTCCGGCGGGGATGCGCAGCTTGATGCGGCTGTCGCGCTGCACGCGGCCCTCGCCGCGGCAACTGTTGCAGGGATCGGAAATCGTCTCGCCCGCGCCGCGGCATTCCGGGCAGGTGGTTTGCTGGATGAAAATACCGGCCTGCCGCGCCACGACGCCGCGTCCGCCGCAGGTGGAGCAGACTTTCACGCCGCCGGAGCCCTTGGTGCCACGCGCATTGCAGGTGTCGCAGGGAACGTAGCGCTCGATTTCCAATTCCTTCTCCACGCCGCGCGCGGCTTCTTCGAGGGTGATTTCCAAATCGTAGCGGAGGTCGGAGCCGCGTTGCTGGCCGGAGCCCCTGCGGCGCGCGCCGCCACCGCCGCCAAAAAACTCCTCGAAGCCGCCGCCGAAGATCTGCGAGAAGATGTCCATCGGGTCGTGGAACCCGCCGCGCGAACCGCCGCCGGCACCGCTGAATGCCGCGTGTCCATAGCGGTCGTAGGCGGCGCGCTTGTCGGCATCGCTGAGCGCCTCGTAGGCCTCGCCGAGTTCCTTGAATTTCTCCTCGGCGGTGTGGTCGCCCGGATTCTTGTCCGGGTGGAATTTCACCGCGAGCTTGCGGTAGGCCTTCTTGATTTCATCGGCACTCGCGTCGCGCGAAACGCCGAGCACTTCGTAATAGTCGCGTTTGGCGGACATGGAACTTACGCGTCGCCTCCTTCCGCGGGGGCTTCGGTTGGCAGTTTGGAAACGACTACGCTGGCCGGACGCAGCAGGCGGTCGCGGATTTTGTAGCCCTTGCGGGTGACGCGCAAAATCCGGCCTTCATCGCCCTTCACACAGTCCTCCTGGGCGACGGCTTCGTGCAGGTTGGGATCGAACAGTCCGCTGGTGTCGATTTCCTCCACGCCTTGCGCGCTGAGGAACTCGTTGAGCTGGCGGCGGACCATGTCCATGCCGATGTAAATCATCGACGAGGTGTCCTGCGAGGCGGCCTGCATGCCCATCTCGAAGTTGTCGATCACCGGCAGCAGTTCCTCGAGCAGCCGCTGGTTGGCATAGCGGATCGCCTCCTCGCGCTCGCGGGCGGTGCGTTTGCGCAGGTTGTCCATTTCCGCGGCGGTGCGCAGCGAGAGTTCCTTCCACTTCGCCACGTCGGCCTCGAGTTCCTCCCACGGGTCGAGTTCCGGCGTTTCCGCGGCCGCGGGCTGCGGGTCTGCGGCCGGATTTTCCACGTTCTCAGGCGCTTCGGCGGGGTCTTGCGGATCGTTGTCGGCTTGCATGGCGCATAGCTGTAGCCACGCGGGCCGCCGCGTCAACCCCGGGGGCGGGTCAGCCGGTCCACTGCCAGTCCATCACCACCTCGATGTCCGGATGGAGACTGTGATGCACCGGACAACCGCGGCCGGTGGCCTCGAAAAAAGCGCGCTCGGGATGGTCGGGCGGCAGCGGTACGATCAGGTCGAGTTCCAGCCGTGAAATGCGCCGCGGCGTGTCGGTGGACATGTGCTTGCGCACCGCGACCTTCATGCCATCCAGCGGGATGTTTTTCCGCCGCGCGGCAATGCCCATTACGGTGGTCATGCAGACCCCGAGCGCGGTGGCCATCAGGTCGGTCGGCGAAAACGACTCGCCGCGGCCGTTGTTGTCCACCGGCGCGTCGGTCGCGATCACCGTGCCGGAAGGACCGTGGGTCGCCAGGCAGTGGAGGTCGCCTTCGTATGCGATATCGATGTTTACCATGGATGTGATCGGTTGGTTTGTTGGGAATTACTCCGTCAGCCAGCGGTCGAGGGCGGCTTCGAGGTCGGGGGTGCGTTTGATTTTGAAGCTTTCGCCGGCTTCGACGCTGACGCGGCGGCCGGCACTGTTCTGGAAGTGGAGCAGGACGGGGGTGGCACCGGGGTGTTTGGCGAGGGCGTTGCGGATTTCCATGAGGTCCATCTCGCTGTGGCGGGTGGTCCAGAGGGTGAGTTCGAGCGGGCCCTTGCCGTTGGATGATGCGCGCTTCGGCTTGAGTTCGGAAAGTTCGTAGCCGGTGAGGCGGCGGCCGCCGGTGCGGTCGTCCACTTGTATGGCGCACTTGAGTTTGACGATTTTTCCCGGTTCGAGCAGCCCGTTGTCGCGTGCGGGGACGTAGGTTTCGCCCCATAACATGACTTCGCTGCTGCCGGTGAAGTCCTCGAGGATGAGGATGCCGAAGGGCTTGCCGGTTTTGGTGACCTTGGCGTCGATCGAGCGGACCATGCCGGCGAAGGGGAAACGCTCGCGCGGGTTGGAGAGGTCGAGTTCGTCGATGAGGGCGAGGCGCTGGTATCTTTCCGAATCGATCACGCCGCGGAATTTGTCGAGCGGATGGCCGGTGACGTAGAAGCCTAACAGTTCCTTCTCATGGGCGAGGCGTTCGTCCTTGTCCCATTCGGGGATGCTTGCACCACCGGCAGCGGGCTTCGGCGCGGGCGCGGCGAAATCCATGGCATCGAAAAGCGAGACCTGGCCGGAGGCTTTGTCGCGCTGGGCGGAGGAAGCGGAGGCGACGACCTGTTCGAGCCGATCGAACATGCCGGCGCGGGTTTCGCCGGTCCAATCGAGCGCGCCTGCCTTGACGAGGTTTTCGAGGATGCGTTTGTTGACGACCTTGGAATCGAGGCGCGAGGAGAAATCGTCGAGCGAGGCGAAGGGTCCGTTGACAGTGCGTTCCGAGATGGCGGCGGCCATCGCGCCCTCGCCGCAGTTCTTGATGGCGGCGAGTCCGTAGCGGATCGCCTTGATGCCGGTGGACAGGATTTCCGGAGCAAAGCGGAGTTGCGACGCGTTGAGGTCGGGCGGGAGGATTTCGATGCCCATGCGGTGGCACTCGGAAACGAAGACGCCGATCTTGTCGGTGTTGTGGATTTCGTTGGAGAGCAGCGCGGCCATGAACTCGACCGGGTGGTTCGCCTTCAACCATGCGGTCCAATACGAGATGTGGCCGTAGCAGGCGGAGTGCGATTTGTTGAAGCCGTAGCCGGCGAACATCTCGATCTTGTCGAAAATCTGGCCGGCGAGTTTGTCGCCGATGTTGTTGGTTTCGGCGCAGCCCTTGATGAAGTTGCCGCGTTCCTGGGCCATCTTCGCCGGGTCCTTCTTGCCCATCGCGCGGCGCAACAGGTCGGCGCCGCCGAGCGTGTAGCCGGCGAGCAGCTTGGCGGCGTTCTGCACCTGTTCCTGATAGATCATCACGCCGTAGGTGTTGCCGCAGACGGTTTGCAGCAGCGGGTGCTCGTAGGTGGCCTTCTTGCGGCCCTTTTTCACCTCGATCATCTGATCGATGAACTGCATGGCGCCCGGGCGGTAGAGCGCGAGCAGGTCGATGATGTCATCGATCTTCTCGATCTGGTATTTACGGCAGGTTTCGACCATGCCGCCGGATTCGAGCTGGAACACGCCCATCGTCTCGCCGCGGTTGAGGATTTCGAAGGTCTTGTGATCGTCGAGCGGAACCTTCTCGATTTCGAAATCCGGCTGGCGCTTGCGGATGTGGCCGACGGCTTCCTGGATGACGGTGAGGTTTTTCAGGCCGAGGAAGTCCATTTTCAGCAGGCCCACCTCGGTGATCGCGCCCATGTCGTACTGGGTGACGACTTCACCCTCGTTGCCGCGGGTGAGCGGGACGTGTTCGTCGAGTTCGCGGTCGCCGATGACGACGCCGGCGGCGTGGATGCCGACGTTGCGGTTGATGCCTTCGAGCTTGAGCGCGTAATCCCATAACTCGCGGTAAGTGGCGGAGGATTCGATCATTTCGCGCAGATCGGCCTTGGAATCCCACTCGCCCTTGAGGGTGACGCCGGGTTTCGCCTCGATCATCTTGGCGATGCGGTCGGCGTCGCCATAGGAAACGCCCATCACGCGGGCGACATCGCGGATGACGCTTTTCGCGCCGAGCGTGCCGTAGGTGATGATATGCGAAACACTGCGCTCGCCGTATTTTTTGCGGACGTAATCGATCACCTCGGGACGGCGCGACTGGCAGAAGTCGATATCGACGTCTGGCGGGCTGACGCGCTCGGGATTGAGGAAGCGCTCGAAGAGCAGTCCGAACTGGAGCGGGCAGATGTTGGTGATGCCCATGGCGTAGGCGACGAGCGAACCCGCCGCCGAGCCGCGGCCGGGGCCGACCGGGATGTCGTGGTCGCGCGCCCACTGGATGAAATCCGCGGTGATGAGGAAGTAGGACGCGAAGCCCATGCCGTTGATGACATCGACCTCGTATTTCAGGCGTTCCTGGATTTCGGGATCGGCGGCTTTTTCCGCGCCGTAGCGTTTCACGAGTCCCTCCTGGCAGACGCGCATGAGGTATTCCTCGCGCGGTGAGCCGTCGGGGGCCTCGAACTGCGGGTATTTTTCGGACGACGCGGCATCGAGCTTGATCTCGACGTTGCAGCGTTCGGCGATTTCGAGCGTGGCATTGCACGCGCCGGGGACATCGGCGAAGATGGCGCGCATTTCCTGCGGTGTCTTGAAATGCACTTCCGGCGTGTAGCGCATGCGGTTTTCGTCGATGAGCAACTTGCCGGTGCCGATGCAAATCATCACGTCGTGCGCCTCGTGGTCGTCGCGGTTGAGGAAATGCACGTCGTTGGCGGCCACCGGCTTGAGGCCGAATTCCGCGGCGAGCTTGAGCAGGCCGGGAGTGACGCGGCGCTGCGGTTCGAGGTCGTGGTTGTGGATTTCGACGTAGGTGTTTTCGCGGCCGAAGATATCGACCAGTTCCGCCATCGTTTCGCGCGCCTTGTCCTCGTCGCCGGCGAGCAGCCATTCGTTCACCGGCCCGGAAATGCAGCCGGTGAGGCAGATGATGCCTTTGGAAAATTCGCGCAAGGTCTCGCGATCGACGCGCGGCTTGCCGTGAAAGAGTCCTTCGAGGTGGCCCTTGGAAACCAGCTTCGAGAGGTTTTGCCATCCTTCGTTGGTTTCCGCCAACAAGGTCATGTGGGTGGCGCGCTTGCGACCCGCGAGTTCCTTCTTGTCGGCCATGGCGAGCGGCGCGAGGTAGATCTCGCAGCCGAGGATCGGTTTCACGCCGGCCTTCCTGCAGTTCTGATAGAATTCGATCGCGCCGAAGAGGTTGCCGTGGTCGGTCATCGCCACCGCCGGCATGCCGAGTTCCGACGCGCGCTTGGCCAGATCCTTGGTGCGGATCATGCCGTCGAGCAGGGAGAATTCGGTGTGGACGTGGAGGTGGACGAAGGAATCGGACATGCGCGGGGGCAGCGTAGCCGCGGGGGCCGAGGGGGCAAGCCGAGGAACATCGAACATCGAACGTCCAACAGTGAACGTCGAATTCGGTATGTCAGCGGGCGGAGAGGACCTTGGTCTCGTATTTCCGCACCTCGGCGAGCCAGGCTTCGCCTGTCGGGACGTTCTGTTGTTCGCAGTAGGCATCCCAGACGGCTCCCCATGGCAGGCCTTTGGCTTCTTCCATGAGGGCGAGGCGGGCGGTGAGGTCGCCGTCCTTTTCCGCCTGGCGCAGGGCGGGCGGTTCGAGCATGGCGATGAGCAGCGCGCGGATCGTGTTGCGCGTGCCGATGGTCCATGCGGCGATGCGGTTGATGCTGGCATCGAAGAAATCGAGGCCGATGTGGGTGCGTGCGAGGAGCTGGTTGCGGACCAGTTCGTGGGCGATGGACTGGAGTGCGTCGTCGAGGATCACGACGTGGTCGGAATCCCAGCGCACACCGCGGCTGACGTGGAGGAGGATTTCCGGCACGAATAGGAGCACGGAGGAAATCTTGTCGGCAATGCCCTCGGTGGGATGGAAATGGCCGGCATCGAGGCAGAGCAGTTTTTGGTTCCTGATGGCATAGCCCATGTAGAACTCGTGCGAGCCGACGACATAACTCTCGCTGCCGATGCCGAAGAGTTTGCATTCCACGGCGTCCCGGGTGTGTTTCGCGCTGAGGGTTTTGGCGAAGACCTTGTCGAGCGAGTCTGCGAGGCGCTTGCGCGGCGAGAGGCGGTCCACAGGAGTGTCCTTGTAGCCGTCGGGAATCCACACGTTGGTGACGGCGGGCGTGTCGAGCGCCTTGCCGATGTGGGCGCCGATTTCACGCGCGCGGATGCAGTGCTCGATCCAGAAATCGCGGATCGATTTCTTCGGATGCGAAAGCGTGAAGCCATCGGCGGCTTTCGGGTGGGCGAAGCAGGTGGGGTTGAAGTCCATGCCCATGCGTTTCGATTTCGCCCAGTCGATCCAGCCTTTGAAATGCTTCGGCTCGATCTGGTCGCGATCGACTTTCTTGCCGCCGAACTCGCCGTAAAACGCATGCAGGTTGAGGCGGTGGGTGCCGGGAATGAGCGAGAGCGCCATGTCGAGGTCGGCGCGGAGTTCATCGGGCGTGCGGGCCTTGCCGGGGTAGTTGCCGGTCACGGCGAGGCCGCCGCCGAGTTCTTCGCCGGCGTTCTCGAAACCTCCGACGTCGTCGCCCTGCCAGCAGTGCAGCGAGATCGGCACGCGGGCCAGAGCGGTCATCACGGCGTCGGTATCCACACCGAGATCGGCGTAGCGGGCTTGGGCGGTCTGATAGGAACGGTCGGTGGATTTCGGGGCTTTGGCCATGGTTTCAGGTGGGTTAAATGACTGGCGTGGTTGATAGAAAGTGGCGGAGCGGAATGCCAGCAGGATTTCTCATCACAATGCCGCGAGTGCCTCGCGGAGCACTGTGACCACCTCCACGGGATGCGCGGAGGAGAGGCTGACGCGCAGGCGGGCGGTGCCGCGCGGCACGGTGGGAAAACGGATCGCCGGGACGAGGAATCCGGAAGCCACGAGTTTCTCCGCGGCGGCAAGCGCGGCTTCGTTGCTTCCCAGAACGAATGGCACGATCGGGGTGGGGGAGTCGCCGCGGAGCAGGGAAATATTCGCCATCAATTTCGCGCGCAGTTCATTTCCCTCCGGCGAGCGGATGATTTCCAGCGAGGTGACGGCGGCGTGCGCGAGTGAAGGAGGCGGGGCGGTGGTGTAGATGAAACTCCGCGCGCGGTTCACCAGCAGGTCGATCCATGCGCGCGAGGCGGCGACGTATCCGCCGGACAAACCGGCGGCCTTGCTGAGCGTGCCCATTTGGAAAGCGATGCGATGTTGCAGGTTTTCCTGTTCCGCGAGCCCCATGCCGTACTTGCCGAGCACGCCGAATCCGTGCGCCTCGTCCAATAGCAGCAACGCATTATGCGACTCGACAAGATCCACGATTTCGCGCAGCGGACACAAGTCGCCATCCATGCTGAAAACCGACTCGGTGGCCACCAGGATGCGGGCGTGCGCGTGCCTGGCGCGGATGTTTTCTAACAAATTCGCCAGTTTGCGCATGTCGTTGTGTGGAAACACTCGCAGTGTCGCTCCCGAAAGACGCGCGGCGTCGATGAGGCAGGCGTGGCTGAGTTTGTCCAACAGGACGAAATCCCCCTTGCCGCAGACCGCCGGGATCACGCCGAGCGAGGTGGCGAAACCCGACGGGAAAACCAGCGCGGCCTCCGCCTGTTTGGCGGCGGCGAGTTTTTCCTCCAACAGGCGATGTGGCGGCAGGGTGCCGCATACGAGCCGCGATGCCGCGGAGCCCGCGCCGTAGGTTTTCACGCCTTCCAACAGCGCGGCTTCGACGTGTGGATGGCGCGCGAGCCCGAGATAATCGTTCGACGCGAAGTTCCACATGGCGTGGCCGTCGCGGACAACTCGCGGGCCGGCGGGCGAGTCGAGCGGCTTGAGCGAGCGTAAAAGTCCCGCCGTCTCAAGCTGCTCCAGATCATCGTGGGGCCCGGGCATGGACGCTGGCGTTTCAGGCACCTGACGACGGGCTTTCCAGCGCCCAGCGCAGCAATTTTGATGAGTCGTTCCAGATGTTGGAGGAGTTCGACTTGAGCACCACCACGATCACCGAGCGGCCGTTGAGCGAACCGGTGGATACGAGACAACGTCCGGAAGCGTTGGTGGTGCCGGTTTTCATGCCATCACAGTAGGGCAGTGTCTTGAGCACCTTGTTGGTGTTTTCCAGCAGGCGCGTGCGGCCGTCGTTGAACTGGAACCGATAGGCCTTGGTGGATGACACCGAGCGGATGAACGGACTGCGGTAGGCGTAGCGCGCGGCGATCGCCATGTCGCGCGCGGTGGAATACTGGCCGGGTTCGGTCAGGCCGTGCGGGTTGAGGAAATTCGAGTTTCGCATGCCGAGCGAGGCGGCCTTGCGGTTCATCATGGCGGCGAAATTTTCCTGGCTGCCAGCCACATCGCGGGCCAGCGCGCGGCCGACATCGTTGCCACTCTTGACCATCAGCGCCTTCACCAGTTCGCGCCGGGTGTAAACCTCGCCGGTCTTCAGCCCGAGTTTGGTGGGTTCGCAATGGCCGTCGCTGGCGGCGATGGTGACGCGCTTGTCGATGTTGCCGGTGTCGAGCACGCAGAGGGCGGTGATGATTTTCTGGGTGCTGGCCACCGCGCGGCGGACATCGGCGTTTTTGGCGTAGAGCACTCTGCCGGTTTGATGATCCACGACAATGGCGCTTTCGCCGACGATGGCCGGCGGCGCTGTGCGGGGGACCGCGGACGCGCGCAACGGGTCCGGAGGTGCCACGTTTCCTACCGGTTGGCGGTAGGGTTCGTTGCGTGAAACGCGGTTGAGCGGTTCGCTGACGGTGCATGCGACCAGCAAGAACGCCGTCAGCGCGGTGAGAGTGTGGAAAATCCGCAGCGTGCCGAACATGGCGTCATGATCGTCACCGGATGTCGATAATCAAGCGGCGATTGGGATCGTTAGAGCGCCGGTATCACGGAGCTTTTGGCGGCAGCAATCCGCCATCCAGTTCGCTGCCGGGTGCGGGCAGCGGCGGTTCCTCGAAATCCACCGGACCGCCGAAGAACCAGAATCCGCGGCGCTTTTCGTTGCGATAGGCCAGCGCCCGCTCGTGGCCGGATGGCATTTTCTCAAGCACATCCTCGCGTGGCTCGACGATTTTGAGCCCGCCGGCCGGCATCAGGCGCGCGAGCGGGGTTTCAGCCAGATCGGGAAGTTTGACGTTCGCCACGACATCGCCGGTGCGCTTTTTCGCTCCGGCCATGCTGTCTTTCACCGCGGCGCAGGATACCAGCGATCCGGCCACCAGACAGCCAACAGTCATCTTGAGGGGGAGTTTCATGGGTTATCCGCCGAAAAACCTACCATGCGGAGTCCTGCTGTCCATACGCGTCTTGCGCAAAAAAACGCCCGGGTGAGGCACCCGGGCGTTCGGTTGGAGATTTCGTGATGCCGCGCCGGAGATCAGCGCGAGTAAAGCTCGACGATGAGCTGCTCGTTGACGATCGGGTCGATGTCGGAACGCTCCGGCATGCGGGTGACCGTGGCCTCGAGCTTGTCCTTGTCCACGCTGAGCCAGTCCACCGAGGGGAGCGACTGCGTGAGGTCGGTCATGCGCACGGCAAGCTGCTGGGAGGACGGCTTGGCGCCGATCTTGACGATGTCGCCGGGCTTGATTTGGAAGCTCGGAATATCGACGCGGTGACCGTTGATCGACACGTGGCCGTGGTTGACGAGCTGGCGTGCGGCCTGGCGGGTATTGGCGAAGCCGGCGCGGTAGCAGACGTTGTCGAGGCGGGTTTCGAGCAGTTGGAGCAGGATTTCGCCGGTCACGCCGCGGCGGCGTGCGGCTTCCTCGTAGTATCCGCGGAATTGTTTTTCGAGAATGCCGTATTGGAAACGGAGTTTTTGTTTCTCGCCGAGCGCGACGGAGTATTCGCTCTTCTTCTTGCGGCCGGCGCGGACGCCGTGCTGGCCGGGCGGGAAATTGCGACGCTCGAGTGCTTTGGAGGGGCCGAAGAGGGCAACGCCGAAACGGCGGCTGATCTTCGTGCGTGGGCCTGTGTATCGTGCCATTGTGGGATCGTGTGAAAGGTTGGTGAAATCAGACGCGGCGGGCCTTCTTGGGGCGGCAGCCGTTGTGCGGGATCGGCGTGACGTCGCGAATCGAGAGGATTTCCAAGCCGAGGCCCTGGACGGCACGGACGGCGGACTCACGGCCGGAGCCGGGGCCTTTCACGCGCACATCCACTTCCTTGAGACCGTGGCCCATGGCTTGGCGGCAGGCGTCCTGCGACACGACCTGCGCGGCGTAGGCGGTGCTTTTGCGGGATCCCTTGAAACCCATCTTGCCGGCGCTCGACCAGCCGATCGAGTTGCCGTTGACGTCGGTCACGCTGACCAGCGTGTTGTTGAAAGTGGCGGTGACGTGAACGATGCCGCGGTGGACGTTCTTGGAGCCTTTTGCCTTGTGGATCTTGACTTCCTCGTCGCCGGCCAGGCCGAGTTCGGCGAAAATGTCGCGCTTCTGCTCCTTCTTGGGAGCGCTTTCTTCGGCAGCCGTTGCCTCGGGGGCGGGCTGGTTGGCGGGTGCTGGAGCTTCTTTCGGCTCAACCGCCGGAGTTTCCTCGGCGGAATTTTTGGTGGTTTCTTCGGACATGAGTGTTTCTGGAGATTATTTCTTCACGCCCACGGTCTTCTTCTTGCCCTTGCGGGTGCGGGCATTGGTGCGGGTGCGCTGGCCGCGGACCGGGAGACCGCGCTTGAGGCGGATGCCGCGGTAGCAGTTGATCGAGGTGAGGCGCTTGAGCTGGGCCTGGCGCTCGCGGCGCAGATCGCCCTCCACCATGATGCCTTCGGTCTGGAGCACCTGGGCGATTCGCACGAGTTGGTCCTCGGAAAGCTGGCCGGTGCGGATGTTCGGATCGATCCCGGCATGTTCGAGAATCTTGGCGGCGGTGGGCCGGCCAATACCGAAGATGTAGGGCAGGGAAGCTTCGATGCGCTTCTCGTTGGGGATTTCAATGCCTAGGATGCGTGCCATGGTATGCGTGTGTTGCGCGTGGCGGCAGGTGGTGCGATGACGGATATCGCCACGGTGCCCGCGGGGGCGGGTGGTTTAGCAGAGGAATGGGGGCTGGCAAGCCGGAAAATGTAAAAATTATCCGATATTCCTCCGCCCCGCGCGGTCGCGGGCGCACCGTCCGGCGGGGTCGGCGATACCCTGGGCGCATGAGTTGCGGAGGCTCCACATCCCTACTGGACAAAACAAGCGCCGTCCCTAGCTTCGCTCCACAATGATCATGGAAGCGACCCTTGGCGATCCCGCGCAGCAGTTGCCGCCCGACGACGTGGCGGCCATCGACGAACTCGGCAGAACCTACCAGACCTTCCGTCAGGAACTGGGCAAGGTGATCATCGGTCAGGACGACGTGATCGAGAAGCTCGCCATTTCCCTCTTCGCCCGCGGCCACGCGCTGCTCATGGGGGTGCCCGGACTGGCGAAAACCCTGCTCGTTTCCTCCGTGGCGGAAACCTTCGACCTGAGCTTCAACCGCATCCAGTTCACGCCCGACCTGATGCCCGCGGACATCACCGGCACCGACATCATCCAGGAATCGGGCGTCGGCGGCCGGCGCGAATTCGAATTCATCCGCGGCCCGGTGTTCGCCAACATTGTGCTGGCCGATGAAATCAACCGCGCGCCGGCCAAGACGCAGTCCGCCATGCTCGAGGCGATGCAGGAAAACAAGGTGACCGTGCTCGGCCGCACCTACACGCTCCAGCCGCCGTTCTTCGTGCTCGCCACCCAGAACCCGATCGAACAGGAGGGCACCTACCCGCTGCCCGAGGCGCAGCTCGACCGTTTCATGTTCCTCATCGAGGTCGATTACCCTTCGGCCGATGAGGAAAAACGCATCGCCCGCGAAACCACCGGCAGCGGGCGGCAGACGCTCAACCACCTGCTCGATGGCGAAAAAGTGATGGCCTTCCAGAAACTCGTGCGCCGGGTGCCCGTGCCGGAACACCTCTACGAATACGCCGTCAACATGGTGCGCAAGACGCGCCCCGGCCAGCCGGAGTCGCCGCAGTGGATCAAGGACACAGTCGGCTGGGGCGCCGGCCCGCGCGCCGTGCAATACCTCATTCTCGGCGCGAAATCCCGCGCCGCCCTGCGCGGGGCCTACATGGCCTCGATCGAGGACATCGAAGCCGTCGCATCGGCCGTGCTCACCCACCGCGTCATCACCAACTTCGCCGCCGAGTCGCAGGGGATGACTTCGAAGAAGATCGTCGAGAGGCTGATCAAGGAGATGCGGGACGCATAATAGAGACCAGAGACCAGAGACCAGAAAAAGAAACATGCATACTCACAATTTTGAGAATTTGGAGGTCTGGAAACGCGGATGCCGTCTCGCGGTGAATGTCTGCGTCGCAACGCATGGGTCCAAGGAGTTTGAACTGAAAAGCCAGATCACCCGTTCTTCGCTGTCCATTCCTTCTAACATCGCGGAGGGGGCGGAGCGTCGCTCGGACGCGGATTTCGCACGATTTCTCGAATACAGCAAAGGCTCATGCGGGGAGCTGCGAACCCAGCTCATGGTCCATCGCGAAGTTTGCCGGGAACTTGGAATCGAGCCCTTCAGCAAAACCTCCGAAATGATCGAAGAAACCCGCGAAATATCCAAGATGCTCGGCTCCCTCATCGAAAGGCTCGTGACCAGCCCCTGAACCTTCTCTGGATTCTGGTCTCTGGACTCTGGATTCTCCTTCGCGTGCACGACTTTCTCGACAACGCCCTCCTCTCCCGCCTCGGCTCGCTTCCAATCGAGTCGCGCGTGCCGATGATGGGCAACGTGGCCGGCAAGCACCGCTCGCCGCACCGCGGGTCGTCGGTCGAGTTCGCGGAATACCGGAAATATGTCCCTGGCGACGACACCCGCCGGCTCGATTGGAAGGCCTTTGCGCGGTCGGACCGGTTTTACATCAAGGAATTCGAGGCCGATACCAACCTTCGCGCCTACTTCGTGGTGGACGCTTCCGGCTCGATGGCCTTCGCCGGAAAAGGGGAATCGAAAATCCAATACGCCCGCCGCATCGCCGCGTCGCTCGCTTATCTGTTAGTCAATCAGGGCGACGCCGCCGGCCTCTCGATCTGCACCGACAAGCTGCATCTGGAAGTCCCGCCCAGCCGCCGCGCCGCGCACCTCGAACGGTTTTTCTCGACCCTCGCGCAACTCGAACCGTCCGGCGAAACCGGCCTGCTCGACGCCCTGCACACCATCGCCGAGAAAATCGGCCAGCGCGCGTTCGTGGTGATCCTGTCCGACCTCTTCACCGACCCCGCCGCGCTGGGCGACGCCCTGCAGCACCTTCGCTACCGCAAACATGATATCTCCGTGTTTCATTTGATGGATCCGCTGGAGATCGGTTTCGAGTTCGACCGCCCGCACCGCTTCGTGGACCTCGAGGACGGCACCGCGCTGGTGGCCGAACCCGCGCTTATCGCCGAGGAATACAAATCCTCGCTGCGCGAATTCCTCACCGCCGTGCGCGCCAAGTGCCACGACGCCTCCGCGGACTATCAACTCGTCACTACCGACACGCCGCTGGAACCGCTGCTGCGCGACTTCCTAACAGCCCGATTGCCGAAGAGTAAACACTGATGCTTTTCCTCTCCCCATTGCTGCTCTGGTTTCTCGCCGCCGCCTCGGTGCCGGTGGCGATCCACCTGATCAACCGCCGCCGCCACAAGACGATCCAGTGGGCGGCCATGCGCTTTCTGCTCAAGGCGACGCGCGAATCCCGCGGCAAGAAAAAGCTCCGCCACATCCTCATTCTGATCTGCCGCACGCTCGCGATCGCGGCGCTCGCGCTGGCCGCCGCCCGCCCGGTCATTTCCGGCCTCACCGGCTGGGGCGGGGGATCCATCGATACCGTGGTCCTGCTGCTAGACCGCTCGGCCTCAATGGAGATCCGTCCCGGTGACGGACTCGAATCGCGCCGCCAGATCGTGTTGGAAAAAGTCCGGGACGCCATCGGCGACCTCAATCCCGCGCGGCTGGTGCTCATCGACAGCGCCAGCGGCAATCCCCAGGAAATTCCCTCGCCAGACGTGCTCACCGAGTTGTCCGCCACCGCCGCCACCGACAGCGGCGCGGATCTGCCCGCCATGCTTGCCCGTGCCGCCGAGTTTCTGACCGAAACACCCGGGCGCTCGGAAGTGTGGCTCGTCTCGGATCTCCAGCGCGCGAGCTGGCGTCCCGAAGACGAGCGCTGGCACTCGGCGCGCGCCGCCCTGCTCGCCTTGCCGCAAAAACCCGCCCTGCGCGTGCTTTCCATCACCGGCCCGACCGCCGCGAACGCCTCAGTCAGCCTGCTCTCGTCCCGCCGGATGGGCGGCGAGTTGCTGCTCGATCTGGAAATCCAGCGCTCCGGCGAGGCCCGCGGCACCTCCACCATTCCGCTCACCACCCGCATCAACGGCGGCACCACCACCGACAGTCTGACCGTCCCGGGCCAGTCGCTGCGTTTCCAGAAACGCATCCCGCTGCCAGCGGATACCGAGAGCGGCAACGGCTGGGTCTCGATCCCCGCCGATGGCAATCCGCGCGACAACGTGGCGTTTTTCGCCTTCGGTCCGGCGCGTGCCGCCAAGTCGCTCATTGTCGCGCCGCAAGGCGAAAGCGCGGATTATCTCGCGCTGGCGGCGGCACCGCCCGGCTACGACGGCTATGAAACCCGGCGCGTCGATCCCGTCGCGGCCGGTGCTTCGATCACTCCGGATCTCGCCGCCATCATCTGGGCCGCGCCATTCCCGGAAGGAGAGCTGGCCGGGAAATTACAGGAATTCCTCACTTCGGGCGGGCATGTCCTGTTTCTGCCGCCCGGTGCCGCCTCCACCACTGCCTTCTTCGATATCACCTGGTCCGATCCCGCCGACGCTCCACCAGGAAAATTTTTCATTCTCGGCGATTGGAACCGCGCGGACGGCCCGTTGCGCGATGGCATCGACGGCACCCCTGTCGCTGGTGACCGCCTCAAGGCGATCCGCCGCCAGATCCCACTCGGTGAAGCCACGCCGCTCGCCCGCTGGGAGGATGGCGAACCCGCGCTCATCCGCCGGATTTTCGATCACGGCACCGCGTGGCTGCTCGGAACGACCCCGGATTACACATGGTCGAACCTCGGCGACGCCGATGTGCTGTTGCCGCTGGTGCAGCGGATCATTGCCACCGCGGTCGACCGCTTCGACGCCTCGCACCTCGCCACCGTTGGCTCGCCCGCCGCGCGCCTTCTCGCCGGGGAAACCCGCCGCCGGGTGGACGATTACGGCACGCCTGATCCCGCCAATGCCGAATTCGAGGCCGGCATCCACCAACTCGGCGAGCGCGTCATCGCCATCAACCGCCCGCCCGCCGAAGACAGCCCGGAAGTGCTCGCGCGCGAGACGCTCGACGCCGTGCTCGATGGCACCGGCTACACGCTGCTCGACCAAGCCGGCCAGGCCACCGATTCCACACTCTCCCGCGACGTCTGGCGCGCCTTTCTCATCGGCACGCTGCTGTTTCTGATCTCCGAAGCGCTGCTATGCCTGCCGCGCAAGCCCTCAGACGAACCCGTCGTCCGTCCGGCGGCGGCTTGAGTCATTTTCCATCCTGTATTCAACACCGTGCTCCACCTCTCACCCACGCCCCTGACGCTCTGGCTCGGCATCGCCGTGCTGGTGGTCGTGGGCGTGCTGTCGTTTGTCGGCTGGAAACGAAGTGTCCACCGCGGCCGCTCCGCCGTTTTGGAAATCCTGCGCTTCCTCGCCGCCGCCGCCGTCGTTGTCCTGCTCTGGCAACCCGAGTGGCGCACCATCCTCAATCCCGACACCAAACCGCGCATCGCCATCCTGTGGGACGATTCGAAGTCGATGACCACCGTCGATGCCGAACTTCCGCCCGCGCTCGCCGACTCCGCCGACATCGTCTCGCGCGCCGATTGGGTCAAGCAGGCGCTCGAATCCGATCTCTGGCAGCCGCTCGAATCCGACGGGAAAAACGACGTGGAATTTCTCTCCTTCGCCACCCCGGACGAGGAAAACCCCGCGCTTTCCGCCACCGACATCGAGGCCCCGCTGTCCCAACTCCTCGAAAACCAGACCAACCTCCGCGCCGTCGTGCTGATGAGCGATGGCGACGATAATCTCGGCCAGCCGCCGGTGGTCGCCGCCCAGAAACTCCGCCAGCGCGGCGTCCCGATCTTCGCCATTCCGGTCGGCAGCCAGACCCGCCTGCCGGACCTCGACCTTCTAACAGTTTCAGCCCCGACCTATGGCATCATCGGCGAGAACATGCAGATTCCGTTCACGATCCGCTCCTCGCTCGATCGCCAGGTGCGCACCGTGGTGCGTGTCCGCGACGACGCCGGCCGCGAGCAGTCCAAAGATATCATATTGCCGCCCGGCGAGGAAACCTATGACTCGATTCTGTGGCGCATCGACAAGGAGGGCAGCTCGACCTTGGAACTGTCCATTCCGGTGGCCGATGGCGAACTGGTCGCCTCCAACAACTCGCGCAGGTTCACCATCGCCGGCCGCCCGGAAAAAATCCGCGTGCTCGTCATCGAAAGCCTGCCGCGCTGGGAATACCGCTTCCTGCGCAACGCGCTCTCGCGCGACCCCGGCGTCGAGCTATCCTGCCTGCTCTTCCACCCGCAGCTCGGCCCGGGCGGCGGACTCGATTACATCGACGCCTTCCCGGAAAAACTCGAGGACCTCGCGAAATACGACGTCGTTTTCCTCGGCGATGTCGGCGTGAAGGAAGACCAGCTCACCAAGGAGCAATGCGCGCTGATCCGCGGCCTCGTCGAAAACCAGGCGTCCGGCGTGATCTTCATGCCCGGACCGCAGGGCAACCAGATGACTCTGTTAGACACCGAACTCTCCGACCTCATCCCGGTGATCCTCGACGAGGACAAACCCGGAGGATTTTCCGAATCGATCGCCGCGCCGCTCACCCTCACCAGCGAGGGCCGCGGCTCGCTTCTAACAATGTTGGGCGACAACGAGCAGGAAAACCCGGAAATCTGGCGGCGGCTTCCGGGTTTCTTCTGGCATGCGCCGGTCATCAAGGCCAAGGGCGGCACCGAAGTGCTCGCCGTCCACGGCAACCGCCGTGACAAGTTCGGCCCCGTCCCGCTGCTCGTCACCAAGCCCGCCGGCAGCGGCAAGGTGCTCTTCATGGGCATCGACTCCGCCTGGCGCTGGCGCCGCGGCGTCGAGGATCTCTATCATTACCGCTTCTGGGGCCAGGTCGCGCGGTGGATGTCCTATCAGCGCAACATGGCCGCCGGCCAGCGCGTGCGGCTCTTCTTCACTCCCGAGCGACCCGAGCCCGGCGCCACCGTCACACTCAATGCCAACGCCTTCGACGCCAACGGCGCGCCGCTCGAAACCGGCACCGTCGCCGTCGATCTGACAGCGCCCGACGGACGCACCCAGCGCATCGAACTCCAGAAAAACGAAAGCGCATGGGGCGCCTACAGCGGACGCTTCAAGGTGGACCTGCCCGGTGCCTGGAAAATCCGCGCCACCGCCAGCGGGGCCGAGGACAAACCGCTCGAAACCACCCTGCTCGCCCAAGGTGTGGAGATTGAAAAAACCGGCCAGCCCGCGCGCCCGGAAGTGCTTGAGGAAATGGCCCGCGTTTCCCGCGGCCGCGTCGTCCAGCCCGCCCAGCTCGGCGATCTCGTCAAGGAAATCAACGCCCTGCCCGAACCGCGTCCGCTCGAATCCCGCATCCCGCTCTGGTCCCACTGGGCCACCCTCGCCGCCCTGATCACCCTGCTCGGCATCTTCTGGACCGGCCGCAAACTCAACGGCACGTTCTGAGGGGACCACACGCGCCCTCGCGTGTGGTTTTCAGCGCCCCCGCTGAAAACGGACGTCTGCCAGGACTGACTCCAAAGAGGATATGATACTGCGAACACCGCACCCATTCATCTGAATGCCTCCGCCTGGACGCGCCGGGTTGCCAGCACCGCAATGTCCTGCTGGCAATCAGCGATGATCGTGCTGAAAAATCCGGGTTCCATCACTCATCCACTCCTGATAATAGGTGTATATTTTTACTTCGTGAGATGACATGCCGTAAAATTCGATCCACACTTCGCATGGTTCGGAGATGGATCTCAATCGAGCTTCATTGCTGCAACCCTCAACATCCCTGTAGTTGCATGACGGCTTTCTTTTGCCGGCGTTCAGCCGCCTTGCGTTCCGTCTTCGCGGCTGCGGCCGCCTAGGGCGGCGGATTTCGGTTTCAGGAGGTCGAAGTCCGAGCCGCAATACATGCAGCGGAAGCGGTGGGTGGCGAGGATGGTGAGGATGGCGCTGACGCCGTGGTTGAACGGCACGATGCGTTTGGCGCGGATGTGGGGCAGGGCACCGGAGTTGATCAAGGGAGTGCCCTTGCAGAGCGGGCAATGGGTGGAGCGCCGTTTGAAGTAGGCGATGAGCCAGGTGACGCCGCTGAAGAGCAGCCCGGCGATGACGACCTGCGGAGCCAGCGGGTCGGGCCGGATCAGCGCGCTGGCCATCGCGGTGAGCGTGGCGATGAGCCCCAGGAAATGCAGCGCGGAGAAGAACACCGCCACTTTGAAGGGCCGGGCATGCGGCACGGCGCGGGCGCGGGGCGCTTTGATCGCTGGCGACTGGGAATCTGGCATGGCGGGGGCGGATTCGGCATCCGCACGGGACGACGCAGGGTTTCCCCGCGGCGTTGATTTGCAAGTCCTGAATTCCAGCTTTCTTAAGATAGAGTGTGTCGGCGGATGAAATACCGCTCGCGGAACGGTGACGCACTCTTGACCGCCCGGGCGGCGGCTCCTAGGCAAGAGGCATGACACCGATTTACGAGGGCAAGGCGAAGCGCATGTGGGCGACGGAGCATCCGGACACGCTGCGGATGGAGTTCAAGGACGACGCCACGGCCTTCGACGGCAAGAAGAAGGCGGTGTTCGAGAGCAAGGGCCGTCTGAACTGCGCAATCAGCACGCTGGTATACGGAATGCTGGAAAAAGAAGGCGTGCCGACCCATTTCGTGCGGCAGATCGACGAGACGAACGTCGAGGTGCAAAAGGTCGATATCCTGATGGTGGAGGTGATCGTGCGCAATCTGGCCGCCGGCAATTTCACCCGCCGCACTGGCGTCCCGGAAGGCACGCCCTTCAAGCAGCCGGTGGTCGAGTTTTCCTACAAGAGCGACGAACACGGCGATCCGCTCATCAACGAGGACTACATCCGCGAGATGGAACTCGCCACGCCGGATGAGTTGGTGCATCTGCGCGAATCGGCGCTCAAGGTGAACGAATTGTTGGGCGCGTTCTTCGCCAAGTGCGGTCTCAAGCTGGTGGACTTCAAACTCGAGTTCGGCCGCCTGGCCAACGATCCGTCGAAGATCGTGCTGGCCGATGAAATCAGCCCCGACGGTTGCCGGCTGTGGGATGTCAAGACCGGTGAGAAAATGGACAAGGACCGTTTCCGCCGCGACCTGGGCAACGTGATGGAGGCCTATGGCGAAGTGCTCGATCGCGTGAAACAACAGCTTGGCTGAGTCTCAGCGCCGCGCGGTCCATTCCGGATTCCCGTAACGCCGCGCGATCCGCGCCCGCAAGTCCTCCGCTGGAGGGTGGAATTCCGTTTCCCTGAAGCTTCCGGCCAGTGCCGCGGCCAGGCGGCGGGCGCGCAGGATGGATGCGCTGGCATCCGTGACAGGCAGAGCCACCGATCCCTGATGCAGCAGGCCCGCGCGGTTGCGTCGCTGGCCGGCACCGGCGAGTTTGCATCCACCGGCGTCCAGCAGGTCATGCTCGACCGGTTTCACAAAACACAGCCCGCCCGCTGCGGCGGGCGAGAGCCCGGCGAGTTCCGCCGTTCGCCCCTCCTCAATCAAGGCCGCGGCCAGCGCGCGGTGGATCACGCGGTAACTTTCCGCCCCGCGTAGGGCGGCCAGCGGTTCGCCGGCAGGCACGACCAGCGTGTAGGTCCAGTCGCGACGGTGGTCCACGGTGCCGCCGCCGGTCCAGCGCCGCACCCAGTCGAGGCCGGGCAGGGCGGCGCGCGCCTCGTCGAGCCGCCCGAAGCACCCGATGCTGCCCCAGTTTCCACTCCAGCGATAAATTCGCAGCACCGGCTCTGCGGCGGTTTCCCAAAGCCATTCGTCCACCGCCATCGCCTCCGGTCCAGGTCGGGGCGCGGCATCGATCCACAAGCTCAAGCGCTGCGCTGTCACGGCCTCATTCGCCGCGGGCGAGCAGTTCCGCCTCTTCCTCATGCGAGTGGATTTGCAATGCCACGTGCACCCCTTCCTTTTCGGCCGCCGCCTTGAGCACGTTGCGCAGCGCGGAGGCGGTGAAGCCGTTGCGGCCGATCAGCATCGCCACGTCCGACTTGCCGAGCACCAGCTTGAAGCGGACCTTTTTCGGCCCCAGCTCGGCCACCTTGAGCTGCGCCTGGCCGGGGTCGTCGATGAGCTTCACGGCGACGTATTGCAGGAAACTGCGAAGGCGTTCGGTCACGGGTTGCATGGCGGGGAACATGCCGTGTGATGCGCGTCCCGGCAAGTCCCGGTTCTCTCCACAGGCCGCAGACCCCATTGCCGGGCTTGCGGATCACGGGCGCGCGGGCGGCCAGACCTTGATGGAATGCGCGCCATCGCCAATCCCCGCGAAGGGGCCGGGCGATGGATTGTTTCCCGCATGACTGCCACCATGGAAATCACGGTCGAGTCGATAGGGCGATCCATCGGGTTTCACGAAAGCCATGCCGCTGACCGCGGTCTTGCCGAGCAGGTCGGACGTCACTGGAGGTCCGCTGGCAGTGCCGCCCCAGCCGACATTCAGATCGAGAAACCACGTGCCGTTTTCCTCGCGCAGGCGGATGGCGGGATCGAAATCCGCGAGCACCACGGGCGAAGCCTCATGGCGCGACGGCCTGGCTCCGTGGAGAAACACATTGCCCTTCATCGTGTTGGGCGTGGCGGACTCGTCGTAGCCGGCAAGACCGGCGGGCGCGACAAAGAGGTTGTTGTAATAACGGTTGTCGCCGCCCTTGGTGCTCGCAAGTCCGGCGATCCCGGTCCCGTGCTCTTCCATCCACGGCGTTTCACGGTTCGGTTCGGGCCGGGCGACCACCTTGCCGGCGAACAGATTGTGGGCGTAGGCGCCGCCTTCGGACCAGTCCGCCAGCGAGAACGGAGAGAGGAATAGATTGTGGTCGATCAGGAACGGCCCGTGGTTCACCTCGACGAAGACGTCCTCCCAGGGAGCGATGTCATGCACCAGGTTGCGGGTGACATGAGTACCCTGGGTCATCCAGTCGAGCCAGATGCCGCGGCACGCGCGGTGGATGTGGTTGGCGCGAATCACCGTATCGATCGGCGCATGGAACTTGATGGCCGCCATTTCCGCTCCGCCGAAAAGCCGGCGGATGTGGATGTCATGGATATGGTTGTCCTCGACCAGGCTGAATGCCGGGCCGAGGCTGCCGACGATGCCCGCCTGCTCGCAGTGCGAGATGTGGTTTCCGCGCACCACATGGTGGCCGATGGTTTCCTTCGACCATCCGGCGGCAAGTCCGCGCTTGATGGTCTCGACGTAGCCTTCGGCCGAGTTGGCGGAGGTGTTGTCGAACTCGTCGCCGTGTTTGCCGAGGGTCACGCCGGTGCACACGGAGTAACGGATCGTATTGTTCTCAATGATCCAACCCTTGCTCCAATGCGTGCCGATCAGGCCGACCTGTTCGGCGGTCGGGGGCGCCCAGTTGGTCGCCGCGTGCTCCATGGTGAAACCGCGCACGGTGATGAAATCGCGGCCGGTCCGGCTCGGATAAAACACCGCCTGCCGGACATTGATTTCGATGCCTTCCCGGTTCGGATCGACGCCGGGAAACCTGGCGTGGATCGTGGTGCGCTCCGCATCGACCGACCCGAACCACAGCGGCTGCCCGCCGGAATGGTTCATCACCTCGTCCAACGCCGCCGCCTCGACCAGCCAGTGGCCGTCGAGATACACCGCGCCGGTGTGGTGCTTGCGGTCCATCGGCCGGAACCAGTCGCCACGGATTTCATCGGCATACGGATTGAAATCCCCGAAGAACGAGTTCGGCAGGACCACCTTCCAGATGTCGTCCGCCACCTTTTCCCAGCCCTTCACCACTTCGGACCCCTTGATGGCGACCTTGGCCCCGGGCGCGGCCTGATAGACGATCCGCTTGTCATCGGACTCCCCGCCGCGCGGCGGATCGACACGCTCGCGATAGATACCCTCGTGCACGGTGACGATGTCGCCCGGCATCGCCCGCTTTGCGGCTTCCCGGATCGTGCGCAGCGGTGCGCCCGCCTCACCCGCGGCCGCATCGTCGCCCGTGATGGCCACATGATATTCCCGCGCCGCAGACGATGCGGCGAAAAGATAGGCGCTGAGGAGGATGATGGGAATGGTCGATTTCATGGCACTCGCCACGCTACGGAATCCACAGCGGAAATGTTGTGCCGATATTCCTGTTTAGTCCGCGCGACTTCTCACCGACTACCGCCGTCCGTCATACCAAAGATGCGTCGTTTCACGGCTCCGCAGTGATCTCCCGCCGGTGATCACTGCCCGGGCCAGCATGCACAGGGTTTCCCATGGCGAGTAGAGATCGATCTTGCGGCCGGAGGTATGGATCGGATGCCGGTGAAGGATGACGATTTGGCGCTTTGTTTTCCGCGCCGGTTTTTTCAACCGCCGGCAAAGTTCCAGTTCCTCGCCGGCATACCAGTCGTGGCTGAAACCGCCGATTTCGCGGAACGAGGAGGCCTCGACGAAGATGAAGGAGCCCGCCACGAGCTTCCCGGTGCGACTCACCAGGTTCCATAGCGCAGTGATGACGCGGGCCGTCCATTTCCCGTTATCCATCCGGATCGTGACTCCCCCGGCGAGTACGCGGCCCGACTCGATCCGCTCCGCCACTTCCTCGAACAAAGCCGGAACCGGGCGCGAATCGGCATCAATGAACACCAGCCATTCGCCGCTGGCCGCCGCCGCGCCGGTGTTGCGGGCGCGGGCAATCTGGTTGACGGGCTCGAACACCACCCGCGCCCCGGCAGCGCGGGCGATTTCCGCCGTGCGGTCGGTGGAGTTGTTGTCGCAGACGATCAGTTCGCAGGCCCAGCCGCGCTCGGAAAACACGGTGGCTGCGGTATGGATCGCGGTGAGCGACGCCGCCAGCAGCCGCTCCTCGTTGAAAGCGGGCACAATGATGGAAATGCGCATAGGGCCGGAAGATTTTCCCACGCGGCAGGAGGGAGAGCCTCATGGTTTCGCCGCCGCCTTTTTGGTGTAGGCCTTGCGCACCTGTTCGACGAACTCCAGATCGCCTGTCCCGAAGCGTGTGAGCGGAACCACGACGGGCTTGTTCTTGATGAGCAGCCGGATGTTGCCGTCGCGAACGACCGTGGGCGTTTCCGGAGGGACGGGATTCGGCGGCGGTTCGGCACCTTTCGGGGCCTCCGTGACCATGTCCTCGAAGGCGATGAGCTTGCCTTGGATGAGTTTCCCCTCGGTGCTGGTCCAAAACCGATCGACCGAGTGCACGATGTGGGTGATGAAACGAAACGTTTGCGGATTTTCACCGCTCTTCGGCAGCACTTCGACCGCGCCGGACGAAACGCCGCCTATCGACCGTTTTGTGAACTCCTCCGGATGTGCGGGCACCACCTGCGCGGCCGCAAGACCGGCCATCAAAGCGCCCGGGATAAGAACTGCTGAAACTCCGCTCATGCGGCAAACCAAACCCGGGAGCGCACTTTTGTCATGGAACGATTTCAGGCATCCGCAGAGCCCCGTTATTCCGGATCCGCCCGGCGCTCGCTCATCCACGTGTAGAGCATTACCCACAGCGAGAGCGCCAGCCCGAACAACGGGATCTGCAACAGGGAGGGCAGCGAATAGAGAATCGTCACGATCGGAATCCATACGCCCCATGTCGCAAAAAGCGTGGGAACCACCACCTCGCGGTAATACCGCGTGGTGAAAAAACCGCCCAGTCGGTGAAAGCCATAACCGCGGTTTTTCCAATCGTACAAGATCGCGGTGCATGGCGCGGCGAACAGCGGATTGTAGATGAATTGATCCACCAGCACCTTCTTCGCCACCACCGGAAACGCCGCATCGGCTCCGAACCAAACCGCCTGCGCCCGGTAAAGCGCGTCCACCACCACGCCCATGCCACACCAGAATGGCACGGTGAACAGCAGGTTGCCCGCGTTGTTCCGGCGGATTCGTCCTTTTTGAAACACCGCGATGCGCAGCAACTCCGGAATCAAGGCCCCGGCGATGATCGCCGAAACCGCCGAGTATCCGTAACCCCAATGCTCCTTCACCAGGGCCAGCCGGTTCAGCAGCAGGGTCGTCGGCGGATAAAACCAATACGCCAGCAGCAAGCCGAGCATCACCCCCTGCACGATCAGGCCGGGAACCAGATTCGCCCGGGCGGCCCGCAGCCCGGCCAGCCACGGCGCTTCGCGCGGAATGGAGAGCGTTTCGACCGGCATGGCACGCCCGGATGAATCAGCCGGAACGGCCACACAAGCCGATTCCGAACAAAAAATCCCGGGGCTTTTCAGGCCCGGGACCCTTGGGTTTCAAAATGGTGCGCGCGAAAGGACTCGAACCTTCACATCATTGCTGACACTAGAACCTGAATCTAGCGCGTCTACCAATTCCGCCACGCGCGCGGGTGCCTTGCGGCGGCGCGGAGAACAACATGCGCCCGCGGCATTTGCAACCTCGATTTTCGCACGCCGGCGCCAGGGTGATCAAGCTAGGGATGTTCCGTAAATAGTGACAATCAAGGCTTGTACACCATATTTAGTGGCACCAAACTGGCCGGATGCCACGCAATCCT
>JAWLDG010000034.1:0-21237 GCA_041686775.1 Luteolibacter sp.
GTGGAACCACCCGGTCCCATTCCGAACCCGGAAGTGAAACGCCCCAGCGCCGATGATAGTGGGACGACAGGTCCTGTGAAAGTAGGTCGTCGCCAGGTAAATGCCCCGTCCATGGCAACATGGACGGGGCTCTTTTTTTTGTACGCACGGGCGGCCTGACGGCGCATTGTGATTGTGATATCGTGGTTGAGGAGCGATTTTCGCCGCAGGTCATGAGCGAGGCGAATTCGAGATCATCCGCTTGGCGGGACGAGCTGTGTCATTTGCTTGGCGAAGGCAGGGTTTCATTGGATAGGGAGGCGCTTGCCGCGCATGCGGGTGACAAGTGGACGGCGAGTCATTTGCCGGAGGCGGTGGTGTTTGCGGAAAACACGGCCGCGGTGGCGGCGGTGCTGCGTTTTGCGAATGCACATGGCTTGCCGGTGACGACGCGTGGCGCGGGGGTGGGGTATGTCGGTGGCTGCGTGCCGGCGCGCGGCGGGATCGCGCTCTCGATGATGCGGATGAACCGGATTCTGGGCATTCATCCGGAGGACGGGGTGGCGGTGGTGCAGCCGGGGGTGGTCACGCGCGATTTGCAGGACGCGGCGCGTGCGGCCGGCTGGGAGTATCCGCCGGATCCGGCGTCGCTGAAGGAATGTTCGATCGGCGGCAATATCGCCACCAATGCCGGTGGACCGCGATGCCTGAAGTATGGGGTGACGCGGAGTTATGTGCTGGGGCTGGAGGTGGTGTTGGCGGACGGCCGCGTGCTGCGCACAGGCGGCCGGCTGCACAAGAACAAGACGGGCTTCGATCTGGTGGGGCTTTTCACCGGTTCGGAAGGGATGTTGGGGGTGGTCACGGAGGCGACGTTGCGGCTGATTCCAAAACCGCCGTGCCGGGCGATGCTGGCGGCGATTTTTCCGGATTTCCCGATGGCCGCGGCGGCGGTGAACGGGATTCTGAACGCGGGGCATCTGCCATCGGCGTTGGAAATCACCGATGCGTTCACTCTGGAGGCGGCGCGCAAACGGCTGGGAACGGATGTGTTTCCGCCGGGTGACGCGCATTTGATCGTGGAAATCGACGGACGTCCGCGCGCGGTGGCGGCGGAATTGGAGGAACTCCACAGCCTGTTAGCCAAACTGGGTGCGAGCCATATCGAGCGCGCGCCGGACGAGGAGGGATGCGAGCGGATCTGGCAGTTGCGGCGCGAGTTTTCCTATTCATTACGTGATACCGGGCTGACAAAACTGAACGAAGATATCGTGGTCCCGCGCTCGAAACTGGTGGAACTGGTGGATTTCGCAGGACAATTGCAGCGGGAAACGGGCATTCCGGTGGCCTGTTTCGGACATGCGGGTGACGGCAACATCCACACCAATTTGATGGTGGGCGATTACGGCGATCCGGCAGTGAGGAAAAAGGCGGAGGTGGCCTTGGACCGGTTGTTCGAGTGGGTGCTGGAGCAGGGTGGTGCGATCACCGGCGAGCACGGCGTGGGGCTGGCGAAAAAACGCTGGCTGCGGCAGGCGATCGGCGAGGTTTCCTTC
Organism: Luteolibacter sp.; assembly: GCA_041686775.1. Classification (GTDB taxonomy): domain Bacteria; phylum Verrucomicrobiota; class Verrucomicrobiia; order Verrucomicrobiales; family Akkermansiaceae; genus Luteolibacter. The sequence continues at coordinate 1,536 of JAWLDG010000034.1, forward strand.
GACGTGCATCAGGCGCTGAAGCGCGCGCTCGATCCGGACGACAGGCTGAATCCCGGCAAGTTCCTGTGAACCGTGTTCAGCGGAGATATTTGAGCAGCACGAAACCGCCGATCAGTAAAACGGTGCCGGCAATGAAACACCATTCGAGGTGTTTTTCGATGAACGGACGGACTTTCGGGCCGAAGGCGCGGATGATTGAGGCGACGACGAAGAAGCGGAATCCACGGCCGACGATCGAGGCGATGATGAGCAGCGGCAGGCTGTAATGCATCATGCCGGAAAACACCGTGAACACCTTGTAGGGGATGGGGGTGACGGCGGCAATCAGGATGCCCCAGAAACCGTAGGTGGCATACCATAACTCGATCGTCTCCCGGGTGTGGCCGCTGGGATCGAAGAAAGCGAGCAATGGCATGGCGACGGTATCGCGCAGGCCCCAGCCGATCAGCCAGCCGGCGATGCCGCCCACCACCGATCCAACGGTGCAGACAAGCGCGTAATACAACGCCTTTTGCCGCGCGCCGAAGCACAGCGCCATCAGCAAGATGTCCGGGGGGATCGGGAAAAAAGACGATTCGGCGAAGGCGATCCAGAACAACGCATGGGTGCCGGCCTTGTGATCGGCCCACGAGACGGTCCAGTTGTAAAGCCGGCGGATCCAGCCGGTGTTTTTGCCGTTTTTCAAGCGAATGATAGGTTAACTGTTTTCCGGTCGTGGATCGCGGTCGAGCAGCTCGCGCATCGCTTCGGCGGCGGGCTTGTCCTGATAGAGGATCGAATACACGGCATCGATGATCGGCGTGCGGACGCCGGCCTTGCGGGCGGCTTCGTGGATGGAAAGTGTGTTGGGCACGCCTTCGGCGACCATGCCGAGGGAGGCGACGGCTGCGTCGAGCGACTGGCCGCGGCCGAGCGCGAGGCCGACGCGATGATTGCGCGAGTGCTCGGAGAAGCAGGTGACGATCAGGTCGCCGACGCCGGAGAGGCCGGAGAAAGTGTCCTTTTGACCGCCGAGCGCGGTGCCGAGGCGGGTCATTTCCGCCAGCGCGCGGGTGACGAGTGCGGCGACCGCGTTGTCGCCGAGTCCGAGTCCGTGGGCCATGCCGGCGGCGATGGCATAGACGTTCTTGATGGCGCCGCCGAGTTCCACGCCGGCGAGGTCGTCACTGGTGTAGGTGCGGAAGTTCGGGAAAGTGAAAAGCTCCTGGAGATGGAGGGCGAGCTCGGCGTGTTCCGAGGCGACCACGGCGCAGGTGACGAGACCGGTGGCGATTTCCTCGGCATGGTTCGGGCCGGTGAGCACGCCGATCGGGTTTTCGGGAAACACCTCATGGAGGATCTCGCTCATGCGCTCGCCGGTGTTGCGCTCGATGCCCTTGGTGCAGGAGAGTAGGGGAGTGGTCACCGGCAGGCCGAGGCCGGCGAGTTTTTGTGCCTCCGAGCGCACGCCAACCGTCGGCACGGCGAAGATGATGAGCGGCATGGCCAGTGCTTCGCGGTGATCGTTGGTGGCGCGGACGTTTTCGCCGAGCGGGATGTCGGTGAGGTATTTCGGATTACGGTGGTCGCGGTTGATGCCGGTTACGCATTCGTCCTCAATGGAAACGAGGAGGATGGATTCGAGTTTCGGCGCGAGCAATCGGGCGAGTGCGGTGCCGAGCGAGCCGGCTCCGAGAATGGCGGCGGAGGTGAAGGGTTTCATGGTTGGGATTGGCTGTTTTTTTTGCGCCCGAAGCGGTTTTCGGTGCCATCGATCAGCCGCCTGATGTTGGCGCGGTGTTTCCAGACGGCGCTGGCGGCGATGAAGACGGTGAGAATGAACAACGGTTTGTTCCAAGTGCCGTCCTGGATGCGGCCGTGATGCCATGAGCCCCACAAGGTGACGAGCGGCAGCACCAACGCGGCTCCGATGCTGGCCACGGAAACGTAACGGGTGGTGAAAGCCAGCAGCAGCCAGACGGCCAGCAGGATGATCACCGCGAAGGGCATGAGGCCAATGATGACACCGGCTGAAGTGGAAATCCCCTTGCCACCTTTGAAACCGACCCATGGCGAGTAATTGTGGCCGAGCACGGCGCAGAGTGCCGTGGCGATGTGGGCGATTTGTGCGGCGAGAGCCTGCGACTCGGGAAGTATCAGTGACCAGGTTTCGGGCAAACCCAGCGGCACCTGCACCGGACGGCCGGCGATTTGGATGAAATTCACGGCCAGCGCCACCGGGACGAAGCCCTTGAGCATATCGAGCAGCAGGCAGACGGTGCCTTCCTTTTTTCCGATCACGCGGAAGACGTTGGTGGCGCCGATGTTGCCCGAGCCGTGGGCGCGGATGTCGATGCCCCTGGCGCGCGCCATCAACAATCCGAAGGGAATGGAGCCCAACAGGAATGCGGCCAGCGGGCAGAGCCAGAGTTGCATGTGAAACCGGGTGGAACGGGTGATGTGCTGGATCACTCGACCACGCTGGCCGACTGGATGACGACGGGTTTCACCGGGGAGGAGGGTTCCCCGGTCGGGCCCGCGACGGTTTGGCCGGCCTTGATCTTGTCCACCACATCCATGCCTTCGACGACTTTGCCGAACACCGCGTAGCCGCCATTGCTGGGGTAATCGAGCATGCGGTTGTCCACCACGTTGATGAAAAACTGGGAGGTGGCGCTGTGCAGATCCATCGTGCGTGCCATGGCGATGGTGCCGCGCAGGTTTTTGAGTCCGTTCTGGCTCTCGTTCTTGATAGGGCTGTCCGTGGGTTTCTCGGTCATTCGGCCGTTGACCAGCGTCATGCCACCGCCCTGGATCATGAAATTGGGCATCACCCGGTGAAATACCGTGCCGTCGTAGTGTTTCTTGTTCACATAATTGAGGAAATTCTCCACCGTGACGGGGGCTTTTTCACGGTTCAGCTCGAGCACGATGTCGCCCATGTCGGTCTTGAGGCGGACTTTCGGTGCCGCTGCGGCGGGCACCGGGTCGGGTGTGGCCGGAGTCTTGGTTTCTTCCTTGGGAGGTTCGGAGCACGAGGCGATGCCGAGCGCCAGCAAAACGGGCATGAAAAGTCGTTTCATCGCCGGCATCCCTAGGTGAGCGGCCCGGCTTAGGCAAGCGCCGGCTGGCATCCGGAATCGAATAAGAATCCGGCCGGGCTTGTCCAATGCCACGAATCAGCCATCTTACCGTCATGCGAAACTGGATACCTCTCACCGCGCTGCTGCTCGCGACACCGCCTCTTCACGCCCAGGAACCCGACGCCCGCGCGATTCTCGAAGGCGCGAGGATGTCCGCGACGTTGGTCCAACTCGACGATGGTTTACGGGGCAACCTCCGGAAGGGGCGGGATCGCACGCCGGTGGTGCTTTTCCTCAAGGGTGAGAACATCCAGTTCCAGTTTTCCGAAAAAAACGGGCCGTGGCAGGGCTTCCACATGCGCATGGGGGACGAGGCGTTCAATCTCTACGAAATCAAGGACGGCAAGACCCACGCGTTTTCCGCGGAGAAAATGGTGGAGCCGGTCGCCGACACGGACCTGACCTACGAGGATCTCGCGATGCGGTTTTTCTACTGGCCGGACCCGAAGCTGGAAGGGCGCGAGGACGTGGCGGGCCAGGAATGTTACAAGATCCGCATCGACAAACCCCAGGGCAAGCCGGGTCGCTACGAAGCGGTGTATGTCTGGGTGCACACCAAGTTCGGCGCCTTCATGCGCATCCGCGGTCACGACAAGAACGGCGCGCTGATCAAGGAGTTCCAGGTCGAGGATGTGATGCAGGTGGCCAAGGATGTGTGGACGTTGCGCAAGATGCAGGTGGCCACGCACGATCCCAAAAACGGTCGGCGTCTCTCGATCACCGAGGTGACCTTCGATACGCCCAACAAACCCAAGCCACGCGGCTTGCGCTGAGCGGATGACGCGATGACCGGTTGGTTCGACGCCCACAACCACCTCCACGATGCGAGGCTGGACGATCCCGCCATCATGCTCGCGGCCATGCGCGAGGCGGGAGTGGAACATTGCGTGGTGAATGCGACTTGCGAGGCGGATTGGCCGGCGGTGGAGGCTTTGGCGATCGGTTTTCCGGAAACTGTCACGCCGGCATTCGGCATCCATCCTTGGAAAGCGGACACCGTTTCGGACGGCTGGCGGGAGCGTCTTGCGGCGATGTTGCAAAAGCATCCGCGTGCCGTGATCGGCGAGTGCGGACTGGACCGCTGGGTCGCTTCGCCGTCTGTGGAAGTTCAATTGCCGGTCTTCGAGACCCAGCTCGATCTTGCGCGGGAAACGGACAGGCCGGTCGTGATCCATTGTCTGAAGGCGTGGGGACCGCTGATCGATGCGTTATCCGCCCATCCGCCGCCGCGGTTTCTGATGCATTCCTTCAACGGCTCGCTGGAAACCGCCCGACGCTTGTTGCCGCTCGGCGCGTGGTTTTCGTTTTCCGGCCATTTCCTGCACCAGCGCAAGGAGGCGGTGCGGCAGGTTTTCAAGGAATTGACGCGCGACCGCATTCTCGTGGAAACCGACGCGCCCGACATGCTTCCGCCCGCATCCCGCATAACCCGGCCGCTGGCGGACGGCGTCAACCACCCCGCGAACCTGCCGGCGATCGGCGAGGCATTGGCCGATTTGTTGGAAATGGACCGCGACGAACTTGCCGCGCTCACCCGCGCCAACACGCTCGAATGGTTGAACGGATGACAAGTGCGGAGCCGTAGGTGACACAGATATTTAATGAAAAAATCCGCCGCACTATTTCTTCTCGCCTGTTCCATCTCCGTTTTCGCCGCGGACGAGCGCCGCGTATCGCCCGGTAAGACCACCTATCATATCGATCCCGCGGCCGGCGACGACTCCCGCAGCGGCCTCGCGCGTGAGGAGGCTTGGCGCACGTTCCATCACCTTGACCGGCTGCGGCTTGCGCCCGGGGATCGCGTGGAAATCGTTGCGCCCGGCGCACTGACCCGGACACTTTCCCTCAGTGGCGCGGGCACCGCGGAAAGTCCCATCGAAGTCCGCTTCGCGCCCGGTCGTTACGATGTCCTGCCGGGTGAACTGCATCGCGAGGCATGGCAGATCTCCAATACCAACTCCGATCCGGACACGCCGAAGGCCGTCGCGCTGCATATCAACTCCGCCTCGCATGTCCGCGTTTCAGGGCCGGGTGCCCGCCTCGTCAGTCGCGGGAAAATGATCCACGTCTGCATCGATGGATCCGACCATGTCGCCATTGAGGGTCTCGCTTTCGATTACGACCGACCCACGGTTTCCGAGTTCAAGGTCAGGGAGGCTGGCGCGGATTCCGCCGTGCTGGAAATCCACCGCGACTCGGCATACTCGGTCCGTGACGGGGCGCTGGTGTGGCAGGGCGAGGGCTGGACGGAAACCGGCGGCCTCGGCCAGGAACTCGATCCCGCAAGCGGGCGCGTTCATCGTGTGATCGATCCGCTCAAGGGGCTGTTTTTCCGGGAAATGGAGCGGTTTGTCGTTCGCGCTGAAGGAGCGAATCGCCTCAAGGCGGGCCGCATCTATCAGCTCCGCAATCCGTTCCGCGATTGTGCCGGCGTCTTCACCCGCCGCAGCCGCGATATATCATGGAAGGACGTGAAATTCCACTTCCTGCACGGCATGGGAGTGGTCAGCCAGTTTTCCGAAAACCTCACATTCGACTCGGTGTCGGTGGCGCCCGACCCCGCCAGCGGCCGCACCACAGCCGCCTGGGCCGACTGTTTTCACTTCTCCGGCTGCCGCGGCAAAATCCTGGTGCGGAACTGTGTCTTTTCCGGTGCCCACGACGACGCGATTAACATTCACGGCACCTACCTGCGCGTGGTGGAGAAGCTCTCGGAGCGCCAGATCAAGGTCCGGTTCATGCATCCGCAGACCTTCGGTTTCATGGCCTTCAACCCGGGAGACGAGGTCGGGTTCATTCATTCCGACACGATGGCCACCTACAGCGCCAACCGAGTGACCGCGGCCACGCTGACCGACCCGAAGGAACTCCTGCTGACCCTTGAACAGCCTGTTCCCGGTGAGTTGCGCGAGAATGACGTGCTCGAAAATGTCACCTGGACCCCGGAGGCGGAAATCCGCGGCTGCAAGGTGTCGCACATCCCCACCCGCGGGTTCCTGCTCACCACCCGTCGCAAGGTCGTGGTCGAGGACAACGAGTTCACCGCCACCCATAACAGTGCCATCCAGGTCGACGCGGATGCCCGCAGCTGGTTCGAATCCGGCGGCGTGAAGGACATGACGATCCGCCGTAACCGCTTTCTCCGCTGCGGAGAGCCGGCCATTGCCATCCATCCGCGCAACACCGCACCCAACCCCGCCTTTCACCGCAACATCCGGATCATTGAAAACGAGTTTGTCCTGCGCGGTGAGACCGCTGTGGGAGCCCACAGCACCACCGGGCTCCGCATCGCGAATAATACGATCCGCGGCACCGGCAATGGCGACGAGGCCAAGCTCTTCCAGATCCGCGACTGCGGCGAAGTGATCATTGAAGAAAACCGCCGACTGCCCGTGGATTGATCGTCGATATGTCTTCGATTCGACCGGCAATGCAAATGCAATGACAGGCCTGATTTTCACATCATCGGAATTCGGGAGTTTCGATGCCGTTGAATGAGTGCTATGCAAGCTTGTCCGGAATCGGCTGATTTTCCCCATGAAAACGAATCCCCACCCCACCACCACCCGCGTTTTCGCCCTCGCGGCAGGCGTACTCGCCCTGCTGTCGATTCCGCCGTCCGCCATGGCGCAAAGCGTGGACTCGCTCACACTGATCAACTCCGCGATCGACCAACCGGTGACGGGCTTCGACCCGATCGCTCCGGGCGCCGTCATTGACACCACAGCGCTCGGTTTCACCACCTTCAACGTCCGCGCCAACGTCACCGTCGGAACAGGCATCGGCAGCGTGGTGTTCGAGCTGGGCGGCGCGACCACGAAAAACCAGAACGAGAACGTCGCGCCCTACGCGCTGTTCGGTGACAGCAGCGGGAATTACAACAACGGCACGTTCAACAACGGTGTCCACACGCTGCGCGCCACTCCGTGGTCGGGCACCAACGGCAGTGGCACGGCCGGCGCTTTCCATGAAATCCAGTTCACGGTCACTGATGTCGGCGGCCCGGTCCCGCTTGGTGCCGACGCCGGGCCGGACCGCACGCTGGTGCTTCCGGTCAACTCGACCACCCTGACCGGATCCGCCACCGGCGAGCCTGGCCTGACTTACGCGTGGTCCCAGCTCAACGGCCCGACGACCGCCACACTCGGCGGCGAAGACAGCGCCACACTCGGGGTTTCCGGCCTGGTCGAGGGTGCTTATGTCTTCCGCCTGACCGTCGCCGACGCCGGGGAAAACACCGCCACCGACGACGCCACGGTCACGGTGCTCCCGTCCGGATTGGCGAGCGTCACGGTCGTTGGCGAGTCGCGCCAGTGGCACCGCGTCACTCTCGTCGGCAGCGGGCCCGAAACTTCGGAAACCGCCACGCCCAATCCGTTTTCCGACTACCGGATGGATGTCACCTTTTCCCATCCGGCATCCGGGAAATCCTATCTCGTCCCCGGTTTCTACGCCGCCGACGGAGACGCCGCCGAGTCCTCGGCCGATGCCGGAAACGTGTGGCGCTGTCACTTCGCGCCGGACGAGACCGGGACCTGGAACTACTCGGTCTCGTTCCGCACCGGCATCGATGTCGCCATTTCCAACGATCCCGGCGCGGGCGACTCCGCTGGATTCTTCGACGGCGCGTCCGGCAGCCTCGAGGCGCTCGTCAGCGACAAGGCCGCGCCCGATCTCCGCGCCAAAGGCCGCTTGGAATATGTGGGCGCCCATCATCTGCGCTTCGCGGGGACGGGCGAGTGGTTCATGAAATGCGGCACCGATGCCCCGGAAAACCTGCTGGCTTATGAAGATTTCGACGCCACCCCGAATGTCGGCAACCGCCGCAAGTCGTGGACGCCGCACGCCGCCGACTACGATGCCTCCCGCATGTCGGCTTTCACCTGGCAGGGCGGCAAAGGCACCGAGTTGTTAGGTGCCATCGACTATCTCGCTTCGGAAGGACTCAACGCCGTCTCGTTCCTCAGCTTCAGTCTCGACGGCGACGACGACAACGTCTTCCCTCATCGGCTGACGAACGACATCGCCGACTATGAGTCCGCCGCCAACGACACCCGCTGGGCCGGGAACAAGGTCCACCGCGACCGCTTCGACGTCTCGAAGCTCGCCCAGTGGGACCGCGTCCTCGGCTTCGCCGGCACCCGCGGGATGTATCTCCATTTCAAGACCCAGGAAACCGAGAACGACCAGCGGATGGACGGCGGCGCGCTCGGCCGCGAGCGCATCCTCTACTACCGCGAACTCGTCGCCCGCTTCGGCCACCACCTCGCCCTCAACTGGAACATCGGCGAGGAAAACACCAACACCGACGCCCAGCGCAAGGCCTTCGCCCAGTGGTTCGCCGACCATGATCCCTACCGCCACAACGTCGTCATCCACACCTATCCGGGCGACAAAAACGCGGTTTACACTCCGCTGCTGGGAAACGCCTCGCAATACACCGGTGCCTCACTGCAGACCAATAACAGCAACTTCACCAACGTCTTCGCCGACACCCTGACGTGGGTCTCCAACTCCGCGGCCGCCGGAAAAAAATGGGTCGTCGCCTGTGACGAGCCCGGCGACGCCCAGGCGGCGCTGCGCCCGGACTCCAATCCCGGCAACAGCCATCTCGACGGCCGCAAAAACGCCCTCTGGGGTCATGCCCTGGCCGGCGGAGCCGGGGTGGAATGGTATTTCGGCTACGGCTATCCGCACTCCGACCTCACCTGCGAGGACTTCCGCTCGCGCGATTCGTTCTGGGATGTCTGCCGCCATTTTCTCGACTTCTGGAAAATCAGCGGCGCGGCGTTCCATGCCATGAACAACCGCAACGACCTCGTTTCCGGTTCCGGCAACAACGCCAACCGCTGCCTCGCCAATCCCGGCACCGAATACGTCGTCCAGCTCTACAACGGCGGTATTGCCACGCTCGATCTAACGGACGCCAGCGGTCCGTTCCAGGTCCGTTGGTTCGATCCCCGCAACGGCGGGGCGATGCAGACGGGTTCGGTGAACACAGTCACCGGCGGCGGGGTCGTGTCGCTCGGCGATCCGCCCGCCGATCCGGCGCAGGACTGGATCGTCCACGTTTCCCCGGCTCCCGACCTCAGCCGCGTGCTCTTCATCCGCGGGGCCGACCGCTCCGGCGGCTTTCTTGAAGCGAGCAACGACACCCAGCGCACCGAACAACTTGCCGATATTTACAACGCCTCGACCTCCGGCGGCAATCACGGCTGGAACACCCTGCGTCTCACGCTGGAAGGTGCCGGTTACGTCGTCCAGCAGATCGCCGAAACCGCGGAAAACGCCAGCGGCCCGTCGGAGGGGATCGCGATCGATTTCAGCACCTTCGATCTCGATGCCTGGGACGTGCTGGTGTTCGGCTCGAACAACGCGGCCTACACCGCCGCATCGGTCGATGCGGTGGAAAACTGGATCCGCCAGCGCGGCGGCGGCGCGTTGTTCATCAGCGACGCCAACTTCGGCGGCTCATGGAAGGACGCGCCCGATTCCGACCAGCCGTTCCTCGACCGCTTCGGCCTGATCGTCAACCAGGATCAGGGCACCTACTCGCTGATCCGCGCGAACGGCGACTTCACCACGCCCGGCCACCCGATCCTCGACGGCGTGGACCAGTTCGATGGCGAGGGTGTCTCCCCGTTCGTTCTCAACCAGCTTCCGAGGCCGCCCGGCACCACCCTCACCAAGCTCGCCGTCGCCAAGGGCAACACCCGCAACAACGACGGCACCGACCCCGGCAACAACTATCAGGGCAGCTCGCGCGCGGTCACCGCCAACGACGCCTCGCTGGTCGCCATCGACGCCGGCCATGGCCGCGTCGCCGGTCACTTCGACCGCAACACCTTCTTCAACCTCAATGGCGCGGGCACCAACATCACCCGCTTCGACAATGCCGTTTTCGCCGTCAACCTGATCGACTGGCTCAGCGGCAAGCTCGACCCGCTTTCACCGTGGCAGGGCTACGCCCAAACCCACTTCGCCCTGCTCCCCGGCGGCCGCGACAACCCGGTGGCCGCATTCGCCGCCGATGCCGACGGCAACGGACTGCCCAACGGCATCGAATACCTCCTTGGCAGCGATCCCGCCGACTCCGCCGACGGCCCCGCCCGGGCTCCGCGCCTTGATGGCATGACCCTCGTTTTTCTAACCGCAGATCCCGTGCCATCCGATCTGACCGTAATCATCCAGGGCTCGGAATCGCTCGATGGCTGGGACGACCTCGCCACCCATCCGGCCGGCGGCGCTTGGAGCGGCCCGGTCAACGTTACGCCGGAAGGCCCGTTTCTTCGCGCCAGTCTGGCGGCAGCCGCTCCCTATCGCTTTTTCCGTCTCCTCACCTCGCTTGGCCTGTGACCGGGTGCCACACCATGTTTGGCCGGGTGGTCCTCCATATTCCGGGACAAATTCTGTAACATCCTGCCATGTCGGCCGGTTTCCCATGGATCATGCGCCGGAAAGCCGATCAAGCCGCCGAATTGGCCGCCTATGTGAAACTGATGACCGAGCATCAGGGCAGTCTGCGCGGCTTCATCGTCTCGCTGATGCCAGGCAGCCCGGACGTGGCCGACGTCCTGCAGGAAACCAACGCCGCGTTGTGGCAGAAGCGCGACCGTTTCAAGCCCGGTACCAATTTCCTCGCCTGGGCCTTCCAGATCGCCCGCTACGAGGTGCTGCGCCAGCACGACCGCCAGCGCCGCAGCGGGCGGATCCTGTTTTCCAACGAACTCATCGAGGTGCTCGCCGACGTCGATACGTCCGCGGAATCCGATGAGGAACTGCTCGCCGCGCTCGACCATTGCCTCGACAAACTCAGCGATACCCAGCAGGAGTTGGTCCGCGAGCGATACACGCCGGGCCATTCGCTGGAGGATCTCGCCGCCCGTACCGGCCGCACCGCCGGCAGCCTGCGAATCGCCCTGCTGCGCATCCGCGAGGTTCTGCGCCGCTGCATCGAAGACACCCTCGCCGCCCGCCCGTCATGATTTCGCAGGAACTCCACAAGCAAATGCTGCGCATGCTCGACGGCGAGCTTGCCGCCGACGAAGCTGCCGCGCTTGAAGCCGAGCTGCTGACAAACCCGGAGTCCCGCACAGTCTGGCACAGACTGGCCCGCATCCACAGCGCGCTGGAATCCCGCTATGCCGCGCAAGCCGCCATCGAGCGCGTGCCGGTGGTGCCCATCGAGCGCGTCATCACCCTCCAGCGCCGCCGGGTGGTGAAAATCTCGCTCCTTGCCGCCGCCGCCGTGTTGATGCTCACCGCCGCCGTCCTGTGGATGGTCGCGGCTCCCGATTCCAAGCCCGCCCTCGCCACCCTGCGCACGGCACCGCAGTCCGTTTTCACCGTCATCCACGCGGAATCCGGAAAAAAATCCATCAACCACCTCGCCGAAGGCTCTGTCCTCACGCTCGAACACGGCGCGGCGGAGCTGCGGCTGCCGCACGACGTGCGCGCGGTCATCGTGTCTCCGGCCCGGCTGTCCTTGATCGACGAACGCACCCTGCGCCTCGATCACGGGCATGGGTTCTTCGAGGTCACATCCGCCGCGGGCAAGGGTTTCACCGTCGTCACGCCCCGGCAGCGGATCGTCGATCTCGGCACGGTTTTCGGTGTCATCGCACGAAATGGAGATTCCACCACCGATCTTCATGTCTTCGACGGCCGCGTGCGGGTGGATGCGCTTGGCAGTGACAGCGGCGAAACCATCGCCACGGGCCGCTCGGTCCGGCTTGACGGGCACCGAGTGTCCGCCGAACTCGAAAGCGCGCCCGCTTCGTTCCTCCGCGAACTGCCCGAAAAGGTCGAAACGCTCCTCACGGAGGATTTTTCAACGGGTCTTCTCGCCGACAGGAAATACGCCGTGCTGATCGATCCGGGCGCGATTATCGGGGAAACGGGAAGGGCATTCCCCGGAATCACCGACAGCGAGGGCTGGACTTTCCGCACCGGCAGCGCCTCGCCGCAAAACATCCCCATCCGCAATCCCGGCTTCGAGCAGGATGGCGGAATGATCAACAAAGGTGCCGCCATCGCCGGCTGGCGTATGGATAATCTGGAGGGCTGGGGCTGGGGCGTGGACACCCGCCGCGACAATCTTGCCCCGACCGAGGGACGGTTCTTCGGCCGCGTGTTCGCGGGGCACTACCTCAGACAGACGACCGGTGAAATCATCCACTCCGGCACCACCTTTGTGCTCACCGTGGATGTCGGGCTTGCGGATTCCGCAGCCACCTTGCGGCTGTTTGGTGGCGATCCCGCCAACGTGCTTGCGGAATCCGTCATCTCATCCCCAGCCGAAGGCTGGCTGCGCGATCAATGCCTGATTTTCACCGCCGATGAATCCCACGCCACCGGCCAGGCGCTCGGGATTTCCATGACCTGCTCATCCGGCTCCTTCGCCGCCTTCGACCGCGTCCGGCTCGGCACGCCCGGCCATGGCGCGCACGATGCGTCCCAGTCCATCGCTTCGACCCTTTCCAGCGAGGACACTGGCGAAAATCCCCCGGACGGGAAAGTTGCCCCGCCGCAAATCACCGGCTTGCTCCCCGCCGCCAGAGCCACTGATGCCAACCCGGGCGGCCAGCTCGTCATCCGCTTCGACCAACCCATCCGCCCGGGCCAGGGCCGCATCCGCCTGCGCAACATCTGCGACTGGTCCGAGACCGTTTTCACCATCGGCGATTCCCGCCTCTCCATCGATGGCTCGCTCCTGAGAATCCGCCCGCCGGCAAAACTCAAAGACGGAGAAATCCAGATGAGCCGCCTCGGCGGCTGGGAATCCACCGCCCTGACCCGTCTTCTCAACCCCGCCGGCGATGGCCGGTGGTATCTCAACGAATCCTTCCGCGACAAAACTTGGAGACGCGGCCCTCTCCTCGCCAGCCTCGATGCCTCCGTCCCGGGCTCCGCCATCCGCCGCAGCTTCGGAACCATCCGCCCGGACACCCGCCACAGCGTCAGCGTCGGCATCGGCGTGCGCGACCCTGCTGCCCGCGAATCCACCCCCTTCGCCGGTTACCGCATCCGCCTCGTATCCGGCGATTTCGTCCTGGCCGAACTCGCCGCCGCCACCCCGCCCGGCCCGCCGAACGAAATCACCAGCACCGGCTTCTCATGGGATTCCAGCGATCTGCCCGACGGCATCGCCCCCGGCGACCCGCTGGCCCTCGAAATCTCTCCCCACCCGGACGCCGCCACCGGATATCTCGATCTCGAAAAAATCCGCGTCACCGCCGTTTCGAAGCTCGCTGGAGTGGCGTATTGAAAACGCCATGATTCGCAACGGCGGCTTCAAGCCGCCTGTGCGCGACATGGCACCCCGCAGGGAGCCACCCCGCCCACCTACACTCTGACCGCCGTCCCCGACGACTGGCCGAAGCGCTTCTTCGCCGTGGTCGAGAAAGACGTGCCGCCACCGGCGGAATGAACGCGGTTCCCCTGAAAACCGGGGAAATCTCCCGACAAAACCCCAAAAAATTAAAAAATGCCGTAACGTTCCGTCTCCGGATCTGGTTCCCCAACGAAGCGGGCCGATGACCCGCTGCCACTCCCGTATCCCTAAACCCATACCGACCATTCATCATGCTTCGCAAAAAAATCCTCCCGTTCGCCGCCCTCGCGGGCCTCGCCCTTGCCGCCGGAAGCGCCCATGGCGCGCTGCTGGTTTATGAAGGCTTTGACTACACAGACGTAGGTGACAAGCTTGTCGGGAAAGGTGGAACAACTGACAGCGGTTTGGCTGGAACCTGGGTGGATGCAGCGTCCTCTACCAACGACATGTATCTCAAAGAGGGCAGTCTTGAATACGGCGACTTGGCCACCTCTGGAAACCACATCGGCTACTCGAGCAATCTCGATAATGACGTATACAACCGCCAGTTCTCGACCAGCGTAACCACGTCGTTTGGCGATACCGGTGTTGCAAACGGCTCGCTCTACTTCAGTTTCCTCTTCGAGGTGCTGCAGAGTAATAATAATGCCAACCGCGAAGGATTCGCACTGATGAATGGCGTGCTCCCTGCCTCGCGGTTCGATGGCAGCAACAACCCCGGTGCCGCCGACCGCCACGGCTTCGCGGTTGCCGCGGTCGGCAGTTCGAATCTCAGCGCGGTCACCTTCGACGGGACGTCTGCAACACGCACTGTGAGTGCTGGCACTATCCCTATCTCGGTGGTGAATGGTTCCACCAATACCAGCACGAGCAACGTGGCTGTGAATTTCATCGTCGGCGAAATTCTCTTCAATCAGGGAACAGATGGAGCCGATATTTTCAACCTCTACTACGCTACTGGAGGCTCGCTTGATTATGGGCCATGGTCGGGAGGTGACTACGGAGATTTCGTATTGGCTGCCACCATCGAAGCGGATGTCGATGAGTCAACTCTCGACACCCTCAATCTGACCCGTCAAGTGAACGTGAATTACGACGAGATCCGCATCGGCACCACACTTGATTCGGTCATCGTCCAGGTCCCCGAGCCCGCCGCCGCGCTGCTCGGTTCTTTCGGCCTGCTGTGCCTGCTGCGCCGCCGGAGGTGATCTCCGGCGTGCGGCATACCCGACCCTCAAGCCCGTCCCCTAATTGAATCGTTGCGGACGGGTTCTTCCCCGCATCCGTGAAACCCAATCCCATCCCCCATGAAAAATAACCCTGTAACCCCCTTCGCCGCCTTATTGGCCTCACTAGCACTCGGCATCCTTCCGGTTGCCGCGGAATTGCTCGTGTATGAGCCGTTCAACTACGGACCGGCCGAGGATGGAACCCGGGCGGGCAACGCCCTGCTGGATGGACAGCCCGACTTCAGCGAGGGAGACGGCGATGTGGACGCCACGGGGCTCGGAGGATCATGGGGGGATTCAACCGACGTCACGAGCGATAGCGACCTGTTCATGGCATCCGGAAGCCTCCTGTTAGGGGATCTCGTCATTTCGGGCAACCACGTGCGCGGCGACACGAATCTCAATAACGACATATTCAGCCGACCCATCACCACAAGCCTGGACGGTGGCAGCGAACTATGGTTCAGCTTCCTCGCCAACAAGCTTCAGAACAACTTCAACGCGGCCCAAGGTGGCATCGTGATCGGCAATCAGGCGGTCAATAATTCGAGGGTTCTGAATGACACCGGATCCACCGGCCTCGCAGGCTTCGGGGTGGCTCCCACCTCCGCCGGCAACAACTGGACCGCCTACGCATGGAATGGCACCAGCCAATCGGTCGGTGACGCCAGCTTTGGAGTTCCTACCAACGGCAGTCAGGTGAATCTGCTGGTCGGAAAAGTCTCGTTCAACACCGGCACCGGCGGGACCGATGAATTCACGCTTTACTATTATGACCTGGACGGCGGCAGCACCATCGCCGGCGGTTTCCTCGTCCAGATCGGCAGTACGATCGAGGTGGACGTCGATGAAAGCACCCTCGACACCCTCAGCCTGACGCGCCAAGTCAACACCGCCTATGACGAAATTCGCATCGGCACCACCCAGGCGGATGTCACGCCCGGTGGCGGCGGCCCGGGACCGGTGGACAATTTCCTGATCTCGGCCATCTCCTCACCGCAGATCGTGGGCGAACCGATCACCGGCATCACCCTCACGGCCAGGGACGCATCCAACAACACCGCCATCGGTTTCACCGGTACAGTGACGTTTGGTGGCACCGGCGGCTTCAGCGGCACCTCGGACTCCTTCACGGCCGGCGTGCTGAGCGGCGTGAGCGTCACGCCAACCGTAGCGGGAACCGATCTGACACTAACCGTAGACGACGGAGCGGGCCACACCGGTTCGGTCACCATCGCCACCATCGAAAGCCCCGCCACCGATGACTACGCGACCTGGTCCGGCGGTGCGGCGGCCGATGGGGATGCCAACGGCGATGGAGTGGCCAACGCCGTGGCTTGGGCAATCGGCGCGGAGGATCCGCACGCGAATGCCATCGGGCTGCTGCCGACTTTGGACATCAGCGATCCAGACGATTTCATAGTCACGTTCAACCGCAGTGATGCCGCGGAGGCCGATGCCACCACGACGATCACCGTCGAGTATGGCTCCGATCTATCGAGCTGGACGACCGCCACGGACGGCGTGGCCGGCGTCACCATCGACGACAGTGTGGTGCCTGCGGAAGGATTGCGCACGGTGGTGGTCACGATTCCTAAAACCCTCGCGGTGGGCGGCAAGCTCTTTGCCCGCCTCAATGTGGTGATCGCGCCTTGAGAACAATGAACGCAAAGCCCTGAGCGCTCCAATCTGGCACGGTGCACCTTCACGAACACATCACTTTCCCATTCCAAATCTTGAATTCCCGCATCGGTCCACGCTCAGGCCATGCGGGAATTTTTTGCCCAATCCCAATTTCAACGAAGTACAAATCAACCTGACATCATGAAAAACCCCAAGCTCTCCACTCCGAAACTCGCCGGCATTTTCTGTCTCGCCGCCGCGCTACCGCTCCACGCCGAACTGCTCGTTTACGAGGGATTCGAATACGGCAATCCAGGCGACCCGCTGCACGGACAGCCCGACGGATCGGGTATTCCTTCGGACGTCGATGCCATCGGCCTCGGCGGCACCTGGCAGGACCAGACCAGCCTCACCAGCTCGGATTTCCGCATCGTCGCGGGCAGTCTTGTATTCGGCGACCTGCCGGTGAAGGGCAACCACGTGGCACCGGTGGACCGGCTCAACAACGACATCATGGTCCGACCGATCACCGCCGACCTTGCGGCGGGCACCGAGCTGTGGTTCGGCATTCTCGCGGAAAAAGTTGCCAACAACTTCAACAACGGCCAGGGCGGGCTGGTAATCGGCAGCCAGGCGGTCAACAACTCGCAAATCAACAAGGACACCGGCAGCACCGGCTTGGTCGGTTTCGGTTTCGGCCCCACCACCGCGGGCACCAACTGGACGCCCTTCGCTTGGAACGGCACCAGCCAGACCGCCGGCGACGCGGCCCTGGCGGTCGGCGTCGGCACCGGCGACGTGCGCCTGCTCGTCGGCCACGTTTCCTTCAACACCGGCACCGGCGGCGCGGACGAATACACGCTTTACGAACTTCAACTCAATGCGGGCAGCATTGATGGCGGCACACTGTCACCGATCGCCAGCACCATCGAGATCGACATCGACGAAACCCAGCTCGACACCCTCAGTCTCACCCGCCACGTCGAGACTTCCTACGACGAGATCCGCATGGCGGTGACTTTCGACGAACTGCTCGGCGGAATCTTCGACGACGATGATGAAGACGGCATCCCGAACTGGTGGGAAGAGCAGTATTTCGGTGGCCCGACCGCCGCCGATGCCAATGCGTTGTCTCCCGACCAGACCGGGCTCACCAATCTGGAACAATACGAACTCGGCACCGATCCCACCAATCCCGATACCGATGGCGACGGACTTCTCGACGGCGGCGCGATCACGGTGACCAGTGCGGATTCCCGCTATGGGGACTGGGCCGCTCTCGGAATACTCTTCAGCGATGACGGTGGCGACCGCACTTTCCGTGGCGAAGCCGCACTCGGCACCGATCCCACCAATCCGGACACCGACGGCGACGGCCTGCCCGACGGCGTCGAGACCGGCACCGGAGTGTGGGTTGGCACCAATGACACCGGGACCAACCCGAATCTCGCCGACACCGACGGCGACGGGCTGCCCGATGGCGTGGAAACCAACACCGGTATCCTTGTGGACACCAATAACACCGGTACCAACCCGAACCTCGGCGATACCGACGGCGACGGCGCGGGCGATTGGTATGAGATCGTCGCCGCCTTCACCGATCCCTTCGATCCGAACGACAAACCCAATGTTCCCTATCCGCTGCCCGCTCCCGATGGTTCGCCGGGTGCCTCCGACAAGCCGGTCAAGGTGTATATCATGTCCGGGCAGTCGAATATGGTCGGTTTCGGAACCGTAAGCGGCACCGGGGATCACACGCTGGAGACCATGACGATCCGCCAGAACAAGTTTCCGAATCTGATCGATGGATCGGACGGATGGACGACCCGGCAGGATGTCCGCTACCGCGGCGTGATTTCGGACATTGCCAACGCTCAACTTTCACCCGGAGCCTTGGGATCGACGTTCGGTCCCGAGCTGGGTTTCGGCTACATCATGGGCTGGTATCACGACGAGCCCGTCCTCTTGCTCAAGTCATCCATCGGCAACCGCAGTCTTGGGTGGGACATCCTTCCGCCCGGCAGCACGTCGTATGTTTACAACGACACCAACTACGCCGGCTACGGGGATTTCGGCAACTGGCCGGTGGGTGAGGATCCCCCGGCGGCGGGCGGCTGGTATGCCGGCAAGGAATTCGACACCTTTTTCCGTGACGAGGCAGAGATGGGGCCGCCGGTTGGCTGGCAGGACGGTTTCGCTTATCCGAACAACGCCTACATCCATCACAACGGCGTGCCATACCGCGCCGCAACCGCGCACACCTCTACTCCGGATTCCGAGCCGGGCGTCGGAGCGAACTGGCAAGATTTCTGGAACCTCCGCTCGGACTTCAACGTCACCGACGTGCTTGATCACTTCGCCACCGAATACCCGCAATGGGCCGCCCAGGGATTCGAAATCGCCGGATTCGTCTGGTGGCAGGGCGACAAGGATCGCTACGACATGGGCCACGCGACCCGCTACGAAGAGAACCTCGTCAATCTCATCAATTCGCTGCGCGACTATTACACCAACCGCTACCCCGGCAAGGTCGTGGTCAACGCACCCTTCGTCCTCGCCACGCTCGGTCAGACGCCGCTGGACAGCACCAATGCGGCCGAGAAGGCGATCCTCGATGCGCAACTTGCCGTGGACGGCGAATCCGGGAATTACCCGCAGTTTTCCGGCAATGTGAAGACGGTCTATGCGCATCCGCTGAGCGAGGGCGGGGCCTCGAACGGTCACTACAACCAGCGCGCCGGGACCTACATGCTGGTCGGCGACGCGCTCGGGCGCAGCATGGTCGAACTCCTCGAAGGCGATGTCGTCACTCCCGGCGACACCTTTGGCGACTGGATCGCCGGCTACGATGTCGGCGGCCTGACCGGCTTCGACGACGATGCGGATGGCGACGGCCTGGCCAACGGCATCGAGGCCTTTTTCGGTACGCCGCCGGATGCAAGCACCCCCGGTCTCGCCGAGGTGGAACGTTCCGGCAACACCGTCACCTTCACCCACCCCGAGGCCGATCCACCGCTTGCCGACGTCACCGGCAGCTACGAGTGGTCGCTCGACCTCGCGCAGTGGAACGCTTCCGGCGCGAGCGCGGACGGCACCACCGTCACGCTGTCCGCTCAGCAGGACATTCCGGCAGCCGGCACCACCACCGTGACGGCCACGATCGCCGATACCGTTCCGACCCGGATCTTCGTCCGGGTGGTGGCGGTGATGGAATGATTCGGTAAGCCAATATCACTCAAAAATGCGTCGCTCCCGCCAGGGAACGGCGCATTTTCATGACCAATGGGAAGTATTGGGATGTAAGCGGTCAACACAACCCCACTAGCCAGCGGGCCCGGAACGCCTCCATGATGGACCACCATGTCATCCATCATCGAGCAAGCCACCCCCGACGG
>JAWLDG010000035.1:0-20161 GCA_041686775.1 Luteolibacter sp.
CCCACGGCTCGTGGGTCCTCCAAATCAAGCCCTCATAACCCAAAACGGCCATGCGAACAACTCACCAAAAAAAAACATTTGCAACCGATAGAACATCTTCAGCCGATCTTCTCGACGCGGGACTTCGCTACGGAAGAGGCACGCTGAATCGTGAACTCAGACACTGTTTCACCCACGCAAGATGCCTGATTTCGCCACTGTCAGCTCCCCACCGTCGCTGCCGAGTTCGACATCGCCTTCAATCACCACGCCTTCCTCGAAGCTAACGGGGCCGGTGAGGGTCAGGCTGCGGCAGTTGAGGAGCGAGGGGACGATCATGTCGGCGATGGAATCGACCAACTTGTAAGCGTCCGGCAGCGTGACGACCGGCGGCGCGCCGAGGCGTGCGGGGTGCAGGCGGACCTGGCCGTTTTCGAGAATTTCATAAGCGTCCGAGCGCAGCGCGAGCAGGTCGGCGGTGGTTTTGACGGGTGCGAAGCGACTGCGCGGCACGTCGATGGCGGCTGAGCCTTCGAAGCACTCGATGGCCGCGCCCATGGCGCTTTCGAGCTGGATGACAGGGGTGGATTGCTTGTCGCGCGGATCGACGGTCTTGCGGTTGCGGATCGTTGGCAGCGGCAGCACGCCGTGGTCGGCTTCGAGTTGTTCCTTCAGGCGGTCGAGCCGCAGCCATAGGTTGTTGGTGTTGAAATACTGGTGGCGGTCGATGTCCTGGAAGGCATCGAGGTCGTCATCCGGGCATTGCGCCACTTCGCGCAGCAGCAGTCTGCCGTCCGACTTGCGCCGTGCGAGGTGGCCGCCCTTGCGGTCGGCGGCGGTGCGGCGGGTGCACTCCATGAGGAACGGCGCGCCGGATTCCGCGAAGTGGCGGAGGATCACCGGATCGAGTACCGCGCCGAGGTTGTCCGAGTTGGAAACGAAGGCATATCTCACACCCTCGGCGAGCAGGCGGTCGAGCCAGCCGCTGCCGACCAGTGCCGGATACAGATCGCCGTGGCCGGGCGGGCACCATTCGAGTGATGGATCGTCCGGCCAGGTCACCGGCAGCATCGACGCCTCGTCGATTTTCGGGATCTGGTTTTGCATCAACTCGCATTCGTTCGCGTCGCCGAATCCATCCGCCTCGTAGAGGGCAAGGTGGGCGAGCGTGTCGCCGCTGGTGCTGAAGCTGTTCATCAGGAGCAGGCGCACCGGCGCGCCGCTGGTTTGGCGCAGGTCGAGGACCTGGCGGACCATCAGGTCGAGGAAATTCACGCCCTCGCGCACTTCGAGCAGGCTCTTGGGTCCCTGCAGGCCCATGCTGGTGCCGAGACCGCCGTTGAGCTTGATGACCACCGCCTGCGAAACGAGCGCGGCATCGGCTGGCGGGGTGGCCTCGAGATCGTCGAGCGTGGGCAGCGAGGCGGCGGGCTCGATTCCGTCCTCGGGAATCATCGCGCTTTCATTTCGCAGCAGGGCTTCGTAACCGCGGCGGAACGCGCGGATCGCGGCATCGCCCATGCCGGCGGCGAGCATCTTGGATTCGAATGCGGTGAAGTTTTCCATGAGTTTTCTGTTAGATATCATTTGTTTTCCTTGTCACCCTCGATCTCGATCGCGGGCGGCGTGCTTGTGGTCGGTCCGCCGAGTCCGGGCATGACGCGGCGGACGAGTTTCCTGAGCCCCGAGTCGGCGGCTTCGAGTTCGGCTTCGGCGTGGCGGAGGGCCTTTTCCCATGCTGCGGCGAATCCGGGGGCCTGTTCGCGCAGCGTGCTGACGGCGATGTCGTGGGCCTGCAACTGGCGCAGTTCCGTGCGGCCCGGCTTCTGTTGCAGTGTCGAGTTGAGGACGCGCAGGTTCTCGTTCTGCTGGCGCAGTTTATCGAGTTCGCCCAGCAGCGACTCATTGCCTGTGGCGTTGATCTTGAGTTGGGTGTTGAGGTGCCCTTGCAGCTCCTTCATCTCGGATTCGATGCGCTTGATTTCGCGGGCGTCGCGGCGGCGGTGCGAATAGCCGGATTTCCAGATGAAACCCGCGACCAGCAGGCCGGTGAGCAGGCCCCAGACGAATTCCTGTTTGAGTGCTTCGAGGAGAAAATCCATGGCGGTTCAGTCGGTGGGTGGTGAGGAGGTTTCGCGTACGATGGCGGCGGCGACATCGTCCGTCAAATCGATGGCGTTTTTCTGATAGAGAACGAAGGGCACACCGGTGTTGGTCTCGCCGGACGAGTCGAGCAGGAGGTCGAATCCCCGTTCCCGCGCGGTGCGGCGGGCGGTTTCGGCGATCAGATTGAGGTTGGCGCGCATTTCGGTGACCATGGCGCGGTCGATTTCCCTGCGCCGCTGCTCGCGGAAATTTTCGAATTCACGCTGTAGGGTCCAAGCCTCGCGGCGTTTGATGTCGAGCGCGCGCTCGAGCCGGCGCGCGGTCTGCTCGTCGGGTTTGGTGGAGGGATCGCGGTTGCGTTCCTCCATTTCGCGGAGTTCGGCGATGATGCGGCGGACTTCTGCGGCGCGCGGGTCGGCGAGGATTTCCTCGCGCTCGCGGCGGACGCGTTCGTCGAGCCGGGTGGTCGCCTCAAGGCCGCGGTAGATGTCCGCCACCTTGACGACCGCGACGCGCGGCGCGGCGGATTGGCTCCACACGGCGGTGGCAAGGGCGATGAGCAGGACGAGCGCTCGGGTCATTTCGCCGCAAGGGTGGGGCAGGGGTGCGCCGCTGTCGATACCGGAGCCCGGCGCGGCTCAATCGAAGCGGTGATGCTTCTTCCGCGTTTCGCGCAGCGGGTGGCGGCCGCCGCGGGCCGCGCGGAGCGGATCGAAAACCATGTCCATGCCCGCCGCCTTGATTTCGAAAACCTGTTCCATCAGTTCGCCGAGACGACCTTTGGGAAATCCGCGCTCCTTGAACCAGGCGAGGTATTCGATCGGCAGGTCCATGATCGGCACGCCGGCCGGGGGATGGGCCTGGATGCCGAATTTTCCGAAGGGCATGTGGGTGACGGCGATCTCCGTCAGCAGGTTGCGGAAATCCTCGCGATCGATCTCGGTGAACGGCGGCATCAGCGGATGCTTCGCAACTCGACGCTGCCGGTGGCGTTCTCGAGGTTCTTGATGAGGGTGCGGGTTTGTTCGATCTGCGCTTGCAGCCCGCGCGCTTCGGAGTGGGCGAGCAGGTCTTTTTCCAACTGTCGCAGGCGGGGCAGCATCGGTTTCGCGGCGGCTCCGTATTCGGCGAGCGTTTCGAGGCATTGGGTGATGCGGGAGCGTTTGTTCCAGCGCTCGATGTCGATGAAATCGAGGCACAGCGGGATGCCTTCCTTGATCCGGTGTTTCGCCAGCACCTTGATGCCGGCGATGCGGCTGCCATCGGCGAACATGATGCCGCTGGGCGCGGGCTTGACGATCGCCTCGTGGATGGCGGGCAGTAGAGGGCGGATTTCCTCGTAGGCGAATTTCTGATAGATGCCGCCGATCACTCCGCGCGAGCGGCCGTCCTGGTTGCGCAGGCCGGCGGCCACCGCCTTGGCGAGCAACTTGCGGTCCACGGCGTCGAGCGAGTTTTTGAGCATCTGGCCGAAGACGATATAGGTCAGATAGCGTTGCTCCATGCCGCGCGGGTCGTCGCGCGTGGGGCCTTTGGCGAGCCGTTCGAGCAATTCCGGCAGCGCGGTCATGCCGTGGCTGCCGGTGGCGGCGATGGCCTCGGCGGCCTTGACGCGCAGCCACAGGTCGTCATGCGAGAGGTTGATCCGGAGTGCGGGGATTGCGGGCGCGGCATCGTTTTTGAGCATGGCGAGCGCCTGGCAGGCACCGAGGCGCGCTTCGAGACGCGGCCCTTCGAGCATGGCAATCAATTCGTCCACCAGCTTGTCGTTCTTTTGGCGGGCGAGTGCCATGGCGGCGCGCTCGCGGACGACCGGCGACCAGCTTGCGAGGCGCTTCATGAGTTCTTCGCGGGAAAGGCTGTCGTAATAACTGTTGCGGTCTTTGTTCGACCACCCGCGGCCGTCGGCGATGAGCGCCTGGGCGGCGGCGGCATCGAGTTGTGGCGTGGTGGCCGGTCGCTTGCCGGTTAGATAAATCTTTTTCAGCGGCATGGCGTAGGCGAGCAGATAGCTGCCGGTGGCGTCCCAGCCGCGGGTATGGTCGGGTGTCGGCTGGGGCGGTCCCTGGTGCGGAAATCCGCCGTCCCAGCGCCGCGCGAAATCGAAATACCATGCGCCAAATTCCTTCATCCAGGCACCAGTGGCATGTGGGCCGGATTGCGCCACGGCGGGCATTGACCACAGGATGTTCCAGAAATTGCCGGTGTGTCCGGTATCGCGCTCGGCACCGTGCGAGGCGACGCTCATGCGCGAGAAATACTCCGCACCCTCTTCCTCGCCCATGAGGTTGAAAAGCACCGAGGCCATGCCGCACTTGCCGTTGTCCTCGTGGGTTTGGATCCAGGGATTGTGATCGCCGTAGGGGACGGCCCCTTTGCCGATGTAGAAACGCAGGAGTTTGGCGCTGCGTTCGATGGCTTTGGAAATTTGTGGATCGTCCACGCCAGCGGCGCGGGCCATTACCAGCGAGGTGGTGAGCGGGACGCCGGGGGCGTTCATCATGCCGTAGCCGACGAGGCGGCCGTCGGGTCCGGCGAACTTGTGTCCCCACGAGCCGACGATGCTCTGGCCCTCGGCGGCTTCCATCGCCAACCGCCGCAGTCCCGGCATGACGGACTCGTCGCCGGTGGCCATCTTGTATTCGGCCAGCAACATGATGACGTAGCCGTAATACCATGTGGCCATCGAATCGGCGGAATACTCCGATGCCCATGCGGCCTCTTTTTTGACCAATGGCAGATAGGCGGGATCGCCGCTGGCGAGCAATGCGAGCGCGTTGAGCGAGCGGGTGATCGGATTCTGCCGGCGCGGATATCCGGGGTCCTGCATGCGTTCCGCAAGCGCCTTGCAGCCGTCCTGCAGGATGCGTGCGGACTTCGGGCAATCGTAGGGCGCGGTGGCGCTGTAGTCGCCGAGCACCGGCAGGTTCACCGTGACTTGCGAGGTTTCTCCGTCGCGCCAGAGGGTGAGCGCCAGTTTCCCGCCCCCGGCCACGGACTCGGCCGCGGTGAGCGCTTTACCGAATTCGGTGCGCGGATCGTAGGAAAACGGCTTGCCGGCCACGCCGAGAATCACGTCGCCGGTTGCGAGCACGCCATCGGCGGGGGAGCCCTTGTCCACCTGGGTGACGGCGATCTGGCGGGCGTCGGTGGTGGTGAGGCGGTCGCAATACATCCAGCCGCGGGCCCCGGTGGCTCCGAGGTTCCAATCGTGCTTCGCCTGCTCCGGAATGGTGCCGCCCTTGGTGAGATCGGGGTTCTCGATTTGCTTGCCGCGCGGTGCGGCGGAACTGGGGGTCAGCAGTGCGAGAGTGAGCGCCAGATGCGGCAGCAGGGATGCGAATCGCCTTATGAGTTTCATGTCGGATGGTTGGGTTTGGCCGTTGCCCATGTGGAAACGGCGGGCGGAGGTCACTCCGGCCGTGGCGTTACGCTGGCAAGCGGACGGAAATTTCCGACTCAAGGCTGATTGTTGCGCTGGGGACGCAGGCGCAGGGTCACCTTGGTGCCGATTTCGGGTAGTTTGCTATCATTCGCCTGCCAGGCGAGCGCCTCGTTGGCATTGGCGTGGAAACCGGGCAGGCAGAGCAATTCGTCGCCGAAGGTGGCCAGCGAGATCACGCTGCCGCTCTGGTCGGCCACATAGACCTTTGGCGCGTCGCCCTCGCCGTAGAGCACGGAACCGGCGAAGACGAAGGTGTGGGTGGGGAACTTGTCCTCGGGATCCGGCTCCTTTTCCTCCACCGTGGCGTCATGGTGATCGGCGGGGATGAGGAACTCGCTGATCGGATGCTCCTTCGGCGCGTCCTTTTCGAGAATCAGATAAACGTCCACCGGATGTCCGCGCGGCGGGAGATCGATGAAGCGCGGGTTGTCGCCCTCGATGACGCGTTGCGACGCCGGATTTCCCGGCTTGGCGCCGAGCAGCAGAAGCGCGGTGTGGATGTGGCTCGGCTTCGCGTTCACCAGGAGAATGGATTCGTGCTCCTTGGTGTCCTTGGTGCATGCGATGAGTTCCAGCAGGCCGGATTGGAGGGCGATTTCGGCATCCACGTCCACGGACCATTCCTTGACGTTGATCTTGATGCCCGGCAGTTCGAGTTTTTCCAGCGCGGACTGGAGTTCGTCAGTCGCCTTGGCGGGCGCTTCCGCGGGCTTCGATTCGGGTTTGGCCGCAGGTTCTTCCGCCATCAGGTGGGCGGAGAGAAAAAGAGCGGAAATCGTGGGATAAATGAGGTGTTGGCGCATGGTCTTGACGGCGCAACATGGCACATCCGCCTCCCAACGCCACAAGAAACCCGCCGATCGCTCCCGCAGGCGCCTGACGCGGGAGTCGGGCGCGTTCTCACGAACGCACCTGCCAAGGGACGAGTGAGCCTACGGTGTCACCACCACGCTGAGGCGGGCGAAGAGCCTGCCGCCTGGGGCGAGGCTGCGCTTGATCTTCACCTCGACCTTGTCGATGCCGGGGCTGGCTCCGTAAAAGTCGTCGGTCGGAGTAATGACGATGTCGGGACCCGCCACCGCGGTGGTCCAGCCGGTCAGCGTGCTGCCGTATTGCACCGCGATGCTGGTGTTGGGGTCGGTGTTGGCCTGATCGCTGCGGCGATAGGTGAAGATGAAGTAGTCCGGGTCCGTCGAGTTCTCGAACTCCGGCGCGACACTGGCATCGTCAGCGCCGTTCGTCGGATCGCCACCGACGACCCACTCGATGCCGGTGGGCAGCGAGCCGCGGTCGAGGTCGAGGGTGGGATCGGCATCGGTTAGTCCGGCGAAATCCTCCGCCCAGAGTTCGAAGGGTGTTCCCGTGGGTGTGATGGTGGCGTCGAGCGTGGGGGACCATGAGGTTTCCTCGCCGAGACCGTTGCGTGCCCTGACGCGGAACGAGTACGTCTGCCCGGGGGTGAGGCCGGTCTGGTTCCAATTGCGGCTGTCACTCCAGTCGCGGGCGGTTCCGGTGGTGATGTTTTCGAAACGGTATTCGACCGGGCCGACGGGCGCGGTGGCGGCGGTGGCGGTCATGCCGATGGTGGCGGCGTCAAGCGGCTGGGGCGCGTCGGCGAAAGCCATGGGATTCGGAGTGATGCCGCCGGGGAAATAGAGTGCGACGAGTTCATCGACGCGGGCGCGGATTTCGGTGGCGCTGGCTTCGACATAGATGCTGCCGTTCGGCCGGACATTGGGATTGTTGTCCCCGTCGGCATCCAGGGTCTCATCCCATTGCATGGCGTGGTCGGTTTCCTCCCAATAGCCGGCGACGCTGGGTTTCTTGCCCCACCAGTTGAGCATGAAGGTTTGGTATGCGGCGTTGTCGGCGGGGACGAGGGTCTTGTAACGCAGGAGCAAATCACGGATCTCAGGCGAGGCAGGGATGTTCTCGGCGGCGATGGAAGCCGCAAGTGCCGAAGGATTCTGCGGGTGGACGCCCCAGAAGTGGAACAGCGGCCGGAGGTCTTTGCCGACAGCGCGGCTCAGGCGCAGCAGCTTTTCGTCGTCGGTATTCGCATAGGAAATGCCGGCGGCATCGTCCTCCATGAATGAGCGCCAGAAGGTATCGAGACCGTCCCAACCGAACAGGCGGACGATGTCGAGGAACTTGGCGTGGCCCTTGTGCTGGTAGCGTTTTTCCAATTCGAACATCGGCACTTCGTTCGGCGAGAAACTGAAACAGCACATCCAGGCCACGGCGGTGTTGTCCAGGGTGCGGTGGACGCTGCTTGAGCCAAGCGAGCCGGCGTGGGCGACATCCAGGCTGTAGCCGAACTGGCGGTGCAGCATCGCCGGTTGGAGCAGGTTGACGGCCGATTCGGATTCGCCGCCGAATTTCGGGAAGAAGTAGGCGTGGCCCTGCTCGTGGAATTCGATGTTGGCCGCGGTGGGCGAGGCACCGGGCCCGCGGACGAGGTAGTTGCCGGCATAACCGGCGGGGCTGACCTCGGAGTTGACGTTCGAACTGACATTGACCGCCGGATAGCCGGGGGCGTGGACCGACGAGCGCAGGATGACATCCGTCTGGCAATACATGGTTTCCTTGCCGCGATCGAGCGGGAAGCCCATCAACGAATTGATCGCATCCATCGCCTTGTCCCAATCGACCATGAGCTGGGTCGCTTGCGTGCCCGTCATGTTGTAGATCCATTTGCGGGGAACCTGAACCATGAATTTCTCCGATTGAAAATCCGCCCATGGCGCGAGATGCGTGCGCTCGACATTCCATTCGGCGGTTGTCGTCTGGTGGAAACTTTTCGCGGAGAAATACGGCGAACGCACCGCTCCGGTGATGGTGACATCGACGACGCCGGCATCGGCACCGATGGGCACCTCGATGTAGATGCCGCCGCCATAGGGGCTGGCGAGATCGATGGTTTCCGCGTTGAGCGTGTAAAGGCGGGTCGCCCGTTCGAGGCGCTCGACCGGGGGGCGGCCGGAGAGGTCCCACGAGTGGGCGCCGACGCGCACCTTGTAGCCCGCGTTGACCAGCGATGGTGGCACGGTGACGGTGGCGATGGTGCCGGGAGCGAGATAGGTGCCGGTGGGCTTGCGCGCGGGCTGTGTCCATCCCTGGGTGGCGCGGCCGAAGGTGATGGGGAAACTGCCGTTGATCGCGACCGTGTGGCTGTTGGATGGATCGGCCGGCGGCGCGCAGGGACCGGGGAAATCGGTGTGGCTGCCGAACTTGAAACCACCGGGATTGTTGTAATTCGCGATCAGTGCGCGTTTCACCGGATTGGCGAGGCTTTCGGCATTGTAGATCTCGTCCATGATGGATTGCATCACGCCATAGACTGCCCAGTGGATGTTCTCCGGGCTGATCGATGTCGTGCTGGTGGGAGTCGTGTTGTTGCGGCTGAAGCCGGTGACGGTGCTGCCGCTTACGAACAGCGGTCCTTTGGCGCTATCGTAGGTTTTCACGAGATCGAACACCGCGCTGATGGTGGCAGAGCTCTCGTCGAAGCGGGCCTTCGCGGCGTCGATGGTGGCCTTGTGGGCGGCAATCTGTGGTCCCGTAAGAGTGACGGCACCGGTGATGTGATCCTTGAGGGCGGCGATGGCATCAAGCAACGGATCGCCCGCGGCGGTGGTGAAATTCCAACTGGTGTCGTCGGTGATCGCGGCGATGGGCGCGCCGCCGTCGCCGAGGAAAACCCCGGCATCGAGGCGGATGGCGTGGGCTTTGCTCCAACCAAGAAGTCCGGTGGGATCGATGCTGACGACGTTTCCATCGTAGGTGAGCCGCGGGTCGTTGGCGGCGACCTGAATCTCGGCCGGGTTCATGGGATCCGTCAGGTCGCGGAAGGTGATGAAGCCGGAGCCCGGGGTGACATTCTGGCTGAAGGTGAGAATCAGCTCACGGGTGGCCAGCGCGTCGGTGGCGTCGTCCGCCGGGCTCTTGGCGACGAGTTCGAAGGACGGCCCGAGCGGGCGCTCGATGTCGAGGTGGAAAATCCGGTCGGAGCCGATGGCATAACTCACGGTGGAGGTGCCGACGCCAGAGGTTCCCGAATTGTAGCGCTCGCCGCCCGGATACTCGTCGGCCGTGACGTTGATGTAGGGGATGCCGGTCTGCCAGCTGCTGGTGCTGGTCTTCATGCCGACGTCGATGCCATAGGTGGTGTAGGGATCGAGTATGACGGGTGAAGCGAAGGTCCAGGTCATGAACTCGCCGGCGTTCCAGGTGAAACTCTGGGTGGCCGTCTCCGAGTGGACCTCGGTGAACGCGGTGTTCGCCAGCTTTCCGACGCGGATCGCGTAGGTCTTGGTGGGTTCCGCCTTCTGGGTGTCGGATACCTGATAGGTGATCGACTTAAGCCGCACGGCCGCGCCGCCGGTGGTGAAACCCTGGCCCTTGGCCGCGCCGGCCGCGGAGTTTTCCGCGAACCACTTTTCGTTGCCAGAGACATCGCCGTAGTTGGCGATGTCCTCGTCGTCGATGACCGGCGCCGCCGGACTGGCGGACATGGTGGCGGCACGGGAGTGCGGAAGGGAAACGGCGAGGCAGGCCAGCGCCACGGCTGGCAACAGATGATGTTTCATCGCGATGGTTTTTTTGATTGATGAGCCTGGCCGACAGGAATCCATGCCAATTCACCATTATCCGGCAACAAGTATGCGTGCCGGGTGGGGGAGTCAAGCGAGGATGCGGTTCACACGCGCCGCGCGAGGACTAGGACGCATTTCCGCCGGGAAAGCGTGCGGTGTTCTGGGAAATCACGATCCGGCGCTTTCCGGCGGGGTCACTTGGCGGCGGCCTTGAGTTCGTTGAAGCGGGCACGCATTGCCGCCAACCGGCCGGCGTGCGCGGTGTCCTTGGCGAGATCGTTTTCCTCGCGCGGGTCGTTTTTCAGGTCGAAGAGCTGCTCGACCCCATGCTCCGGCCAATACATGTATTTCCAATCCTTGCGCACCAGCGCCTCGGAGGCCGGGATGAAGTCGGCGTTTTTGAGGGTGGGGTGTTCGTAGAAAAACTCATCGCGCCATTCCGGTTGGTTCGCGGCGAGGTAGAGCGGCGAAATGTCGCGTCCCTGCATGCCGGACGGAACGGGGATGCCGACGGCGTTGAGGATGGTGGGGGCGAGATCGACGTTGAGGGTGAACGCGTCGTCGGTGCTGCCGCGTTTGCCCTCCTTCATGCGGGGATCGCGGACGATGAGCGGGACGCGGATGCTTTCCTCGTGCGGATACCATTTGTCGGCCAGGCCGTGCTCGCCGTGATAGTAACCGTTGTCGGTGGTGAAGATGACGAGCGTGTTGTCGAGCAGGCCCTGAGTTTCGAGTTCGTCGAGTACGCGGCCGCAGGTGGCGTCCACCTCGCTGGCGAGGCGGTAGTAGTTTTTCATCATCTCCTGGTATTTGCCGGGCGTGTCGAAGCGCCAGGTCCAGCGGTTGCGACCTTCGTTTTTATCGGTGAAGAAATCCGGCAGGCGTTTCCACGATTCCTCGGTGGCGTTGGGCGGCACGGGGATGGTGATGTTCTGATATAACTCGAAGCTCTCGGGCTGAGGAAGGAATTGTTGCGGGTGACCGTCTTCCGCGTGGGTGGCGAAGAACGCGAGTGTCAGGCAGAACGGCTTGTCCTCGGGCCGCGTGCGCAGGAAGTCGAGCGCGTCGTCCTGGTTGCGGCGGGTGACGTGGACCAGACCCTTGCCGGGGACCTTGTGCCAGTGGGTGGAATGATACATGCGGCCGAAATCGAACTTGTCCTCGGGAAACTCGCCGTTGTGCCACTTGCCGATGTGGCCGACATGATAGCCATTCGCCCGCAGCAGGCCGGGGTAGGTTTCATTCCATGGCGTGGTCCATTCCTTGAAGCCGGTGTTGCCGTGGCGCGACATCCACTGGCCGGTGAACAGGCTGGCGCGGCTCACGCCGCAGATCGAGGTGGTGACACAGTTGTGGGTGAAGCGCACGCCATCTTCCGCGAGACGGTCGAGCCGTGGAGTTTTCACCACCGGGTTGCCGGCCACGCCGAGCGTGTCATGACGCCAGTCGTCGGCGTAGAGGACGAGGATGTTCATCGGTTTGGCGACGACGAATTCTGGGAGAAGCAGAAGAAGCAGGGTGAGTTTTTTCATGGCGATGGAGTGTGGTGCGGGCATCCTGCCCGCCGCCTGTTTGCAAGTTGTGGTGAA
The DNA here is from genome assembly GCA_041686775.1 of Luteolibacter sp. GTDB lineage: Bacteria > Verrucomicrobiota > Verrucomicrobiia > Verrucomicrobiales > Akkermansiaceae > Luteolibacter. The sequence continues at coordinate 11,715 of JAWLDG010000035.1, forward strand.
TGGGAATTTCGAATCACGGATTGGCGGCGGGCAGGATGCCCGCGCCACGGGTCATGGCTTAACCAGGAATTGGTAGCGGCCGCTGCCGGCGCTGATGAAATTGCCGGATGGATTGAGAATCGAGATCCCGTCCTGTTCAACAATCGGTTTGCCGGATTCGGTGATGCGGCCTGCGGGAAGCTCGATGCGGGCGGTGGTGTCGGGCGGGATTACGATTGCGAATTCGATGCCGGCGTCGGTTTTCTTCCAATTGGACTCGATGCGGCCGCGGATGGAGTCGTGCGAGGTTTTCACCCATTCGAGTCCGTCGATGATTTGCGGGCGAATGACGATGCGGTCGAAGCCGATTGCGCCGTCGGTCGGCTGGATGCCGCCGAGCCAGCGGTAGAACCATGCCGAGATCGATCCGAACATGGGATGGCTGTGGGATTTCACGTTGTCGGTGCCTTCCCAGTCCTCCCACAGGGTGGTGGCCCCGTTTTCGAGCATCCAGCCCCATGACGGGAAGGTTTTGCGGTCGGCGAGGCCGTAGGCGAGGTCGTGGCGGCCGCGTTTCGAGAGTTCCTCCAGCAAAAGCATGGTGCCGTAGATGCCGGTGGTGAGTCGGGGCGCGTCTTCGGGGGAGTTGAGATCTTCAACAAGCCGGGCGAAGACCTTGTCGGCAGCCTCGTCGGGCACGCCGCCGAAGCCGAGCGCGAAGAGCTGACTGGTCTGGGTGCCTTCGCCGATCTTGCCGGTTTCCGGATCGAGGAATTCCTTCATCCACGCGGCGGTGGATTCCGCGGCGTATTGATCGAAGCGCTTGGCGTCGTCCTCCATTCCGGCGATGCGTGCGAGCCGGGCCATGCGCTGCGCGGTGGCGATGAACATGGGGGTGGAGAAAACCGGCCCGCGGGAGGGGATCAGCGCCTCGTGGTCGCCGAGCCCCTTGGTGACGAGACCGTTCTCGCGGCGTGCGGCCTCGCCATCGAACCAACGGATCGCGGCGGGCATTTCCGCGGCGACAAGATCGCGGTCACCGTAGTGTTGATAGAGTTTTTCCAGCAGATTCGGATGCGCCATCGCCCAGCCGACGCCGCAATACTGGATGCCGACGAAGGGCGCGGTATCGGTGAAACTGCCATCGGGCCGCGCCGCATCGGACCAGTCGCGCACGGTTTTGGCATAGAAACCGGCCATGTCGAAATTCATCAGGTAGGCGCTGTCGGTGGCGACGATGTCGCCGCCGTAGCCCAGGCGCTCGCGGTGCGGGCAGTCGGACTGCACGCTGACGATGTTGGCGAGGAAGGTGCGGCGGACGATTTCCTGGATCTTGTTGAACAACCCGTTCGACGAGGAAAATGACCCGACGGATGGGACATCGGAGCGGAGGAAGTGGCCGCGGAAATCCTCCACCTCCGGAGCCGCGGGCAGGCCGGTGATTTCCATGTAGCGGAAGCCGTGGAAGGTGAAATCGGGGATGTAGGTCTCGCCGCCGCCGCGCGCGATATAGACATCCTGCTGCCAGGCGATGAGCGGCGCGCCGGGGCCGCCGATGGGCCGTTCTTCGCCCTCGGCATTCCTGCGGGTGCCCTTGATCTGGCCGGCGACGCCGGTCATCGGGTTGAGCGTGCCGTCGGCGTGGAGCAGTTCGCCGTAGCGCAGCGTGATTTCGGTGCCGGCGGGCAGGTCGAGTTTGAGTTCCGGCACGCCGGTGAAGTTTTTGCCGAAATCGACGATGAACACACCGGGTTTCGGCTCGGTGACGGCGGTGGCGGGGAAGCTCTCCGCCGCGCGCACCGGCGGCATGTCGAGGATCGGTTTGAGCGGATCGAGCGGATGATCGGTCACGTTCGCGGCACGCCATGCGGAGTCGTCGAAACCGGGTTTGTCCCAGCCGGGGAGGGCGCGGCGGGCATCACGCACTTCGCCGAGGAAAATGGAATGGCGCAGCGACGGCCCTTCGGTGACGCGCCAGCCGTCGCCGGTGGCGAGCGTGGTTTGCGAGCCGTCGGGATGGTCGATCACGAGCAGCGCGATGGCGCGCGGGCGTCCGGAGGGCAGGCTGTCGCGGAAAACCCGGTGCCCCCACATGCGGAGCGGTTCGAGGTTGTACCAGCCGTTGCCGAGCGCGAGGCCGAGGGTGTTGGCGCCTTCGGTTAGATTTTCCGTCACGTCATGGGTGCGGAAGAGGATGCGCTTGTCGAAATTCGTCCACGGCGGATCGAGCGCCTGGTCGGCGAGGCGTTCGCCGTTGAGGCTGGCAAGCGCGTAGCCGAGTCCCGCCACATGGAGGCGGGCGCGGGCGATGGGTTTCTCCACGGTAAATTCCTTCCGCAGCAAGGGTGCCGGGTCGTTTTTATAGAAATCCTCGGGTTTTTCGGGCAGCGGCTTGCCGTCGTCGATCCAGCGCGCGCCCTGCCAGTCGGCCGGAGTCAGCGGTGCGACTTCCCAGCTCACGGGTTCGCTCCATGCGGATGGCTCGTCATTCTGATCCCAAGAGCGGACTTTCCAGAAACCACGCTGTCCCGCGGCAAGCGCCTTGCCGGCATAACGGACCTGCGGCTCGCGCTCGATGGCGGTTTTCCCGGAATCCCAGAGATCGCCTTCGTTCTTGGCGAGACACTCCTCGCTGCTGGCGACGAGAATCTGCCACGCGGTCTGCGCCGCGCCGCGGACGTCCGATTCGACACGCCACGAAAACCGCGGCGCGGCGGTGGCGGCGAGCGGGTTTTCCGTGCCGTCGCAGCGCAGGTCCACGGGAACCAGATCCGCCGTGGCATGGCTGGCAAGGAGGGTGAGCATCAGAAGTGGAATGCGGCTGTGTTTGGGGAATTTCATGGATGCGGGGAAGCCATACGTTTGGCGGGAGAAGGATTTTTCCCGATGAGTTGGAAGACGGCTGTTTATGGGCCGAAACCAGCTCCAACAACCCTTTTCACCGGACGATGTACCACGAAGCATGCCCAGGCGCTTTTTTGTTATTCCGCCGGATTGGCATGCGTAGGATGGCGGCCATGCGATCGCATCTTTTGCTCACGCTGTCATTTTTCGGCTGTCTCCCGGTCGCGGCGGAACCGGTCCAACTCTCCGGCATCCATCCGCATCTCGCGTTTTTCAACGACGAGGGCGAATGCGGCACCGGCGCCGTGGTGCCATGGGCCGACCGCCTGTGGGTGGTCACCTACGCGCCGCACATGCCCAAGGGATCGTCCGACAAGCTTTATGAAATCACTCCCGGATTGGAGTTGATCGTGCGCCCGGAAAGCATCGGCGGCACGCCCGCCAACCGGATGATCCATCGCGAGTCGCGGCAGTTGTTCATCGGGCCGCACGCGATCGATGAAAAAGGCAATGTCCGCACGATTCCTTATGCGGAAATGTTCGGCCGCCCGACCGCGAACGCCCGGCATCTGACCGATCCCGCGGGCAAGATCTACTATGCGACAATGGAGGAAGGTCTCTACGAAGTGGACGTGCGCACCTTGCAGGTGACCGAGCTGTTCCGCGACGAGCATCTCGATGGCGGCCGCAAGGCGGACCTGCCGGGCTATCATGGCAAGGGCCTCTATACCGGCCAAGGAGTGCTTGTTTATGCCAACAACGGCGAGCGTGGCGAAGCGGCCAAAACCAAGCCCGACACCCCATCCGGCGTGCTCGCCTCATGGGACGGCATGTCGGAGACATGGGAAATCATCCGCCGCAACCAGTTCACCGAGGTCACCGGACCGGGCGGCATATATGGCAATGACAACCCGGACACCGATCCGTTGTGGACGATGGGATGGGATCACAAGTCGGTCCTGCTGATGTTGTTGGATAAAGGAAAATGGCACACATTTCGCCTGCCCAAGGGCTCGCATTCCTACGACGGCGCGCACGGCTGGAACACCGAGTGGCCGCGCATCCGCGAGATCGGCGAGGGCGACCGCCTGCTCGCCACCATGCACGGCACGTTCTGGGCGTTCCCGAATACCTTCTCCGCGGAAAACACCGCCGGCATCGCGCCGCGCTCGAACTACCTCAAGGTCATCGGCGACTTCTGCCGCTGGAACGACCGCGTCGTCTTCGGTTGCGACGACACCGCGAAAAACGAGTTCCTCAACAAGCGCAAGGCCAAGGGCAGGATCGCCGCGCCGCAGTCGCAATCGAACCTGTGGTTCGTGAAACCCGGACAAATCGACCATCTCGGCCCGGCCATCGGCCGCGGAGCCTTGTGGATGGATGAAGACATCGCCGCCGGCACCACCAGCGAGCCGTTTCTCATCGCCGGATATGACCGGAAAAGCCTGCATCTCTCGCAAGCGCCCGGCGGAAAAGAAAGCCGCGTCACCATCGAGGTCGATGCCGATGGCAAAGGTTCGTGGGAAAAAATCCGCGGGATCGAACTAACATCGCCGTCCAAATGGCTCGATCTAACAGACGTCAAGGGCGAGTGGCTGCGCCTCACGGCATCCACGGCGCTATCAAATGCCACCGCCATGTTTCATCTCTCCAGGAATGACACGCGCGGCACCACACTCGATCCGATCTTCGCCGGACTCGCCGCCGGCGATGAGAAAGCATTCACCGGCGGACTGGTCCGCGCTCGCGGCGACAACAAGCGCACCCTCGCGTTCGCCGCCTTCGCCGCCGACGGCTCGGACATCGGTTGCTACGAACTCCACGCCGACCTCACGCTCAAACCCACCACCGAGCCGGGTCTGCATGCACATACCAAAACGCACACCCGCATCCCGGTCGGCGTGGTGAGCGCGGATGCCGCTTCGGTCGTGTTCATCGACGACGACGGCAAGCGCTGGCGACTGCCGAAGGGCGATCCGGCGTTCGACCGACCCGGTCCGCTGGGCGACAGCCGCGCGGCGCGTGAAGTGGCCACCGAGCGCGACCTGTTCCACGCCCATGGCACCTTCTACGAACTCCCCGCCAACAACGCCGGCGGTTTCGCCAAACTCCGCCCCGTGGCCACCCACAACCTGCGCATCCACGACTTCTGTTCCTACCGCGGGCTCTTCATCATGACCGGCGTTTCCAACAACGCACCGCGAGACAACCCGCACATCATCCGCAGCAGCGACGGCAAGGCCGCGCTGTGGGCCGGAGCCATCGATGACATCTGGGCGATGGGCAAACCCCGCGGCACCGGCGGCCCGTGGTTTGAAACTCCGGTGAAAGCCGGCAAGCCGAGCGATCCCTATCTGGCCACCGGCTATGATCATAAATCGCTGGAGCTTTCCCATAACAGCAAGTCCGCAGTGACCATTCGCCTCGAAGCCGACTTCACCGGCAATGGATCTTGGCAACCGGTGCGGTCCTTCGAGGTTCCGGCAGGCGAAACCGTGAAGCACGATTTCCCCGCCGCCTTCGCCGCCTACTGGTTCCGACTCGTCGCGGAAGAGGACACCTCCACCAGCGCGGTCTTTACTTACCGCTGAAAGGAAGAGGCATGCAGCATGAACTCCGGCGCTGCATCACCCCGGCGGTGCCTGAGTCGAGGCCGATCTTCTCTTCTCTTTGCTTCAACCAACGGTCGTGCCCCCACAGGCCCCAAACGACGCCGGCCAGTCCCAGCGTGAGCAGCAGTGGCGGCAACGCATAAGTGAGGCTGATGCCCACCGGCCCGATGGCATACAACACGTCATTGGTGATCACATGCGGCGCGAGGATGAAGTATGCGCGCGCGAGTATCAGCGCCACCGCGCCGAAGGCCATCATCGTGCCGCCCCACGAGCCGTGCCGACGGGCCAGCCGGATCGCGGCCAGTGCAATGAGACCCAGCCCGCAGACGCCCGCCAGATCGGGCAGCAGGTCTTGGCGGAAAAGCAGATCAGGCAGCGAGTTCATGAGTGGGGCGCGGGGTTTGCATCGGATTAGGCTGTGTGGCGGGCACCGGCTGCGGCTTGCGGACAGGCAGGCGGACCAGCCCGGCGTGCAGCGCCATCCCGGCCCCGAAAACCAGCCATCCGAAATTCATCACCGTGATCTTCACCACATTCCAAGCCAGCGCGGTGGCCGCACTGCCGTGATAGTGTCGGCGCTGTTCGGCAAATCGCTCCAGCACGCCGGCTTCATACATCGGCAGCACGAAGGTGTATCCGAACGCCAGCATCAGCGCTCCGGCCACCAGCAGGCGCGCTGTCCAGCGTTCCGAGCGCCGCGACAAACGCCACGCGTAGAGGAATATGAAACCCCCCATCACCATCCAGAATACCGGCCGGATCGCCTCAATCGAACCCAGCGTGAATAATGCTCCGCAACTCATGTTCCGGCTTTGTTAGACTGCCATAAGTCGTTGAGCAATAATTAATTACAAAAGATTAATTGGATATCGGGAGAGGTCGATTGTTCGCCAACCTTGATAACCAGTCCGGCATTTCGACGAATTGTGCCGGTTTCGACTCTTGCGGGCCGCCGTCCCGCCGCCTAAGCCATCCGGGCCATGCCCGATGCCGCCCCGCCGCAGACCGCCCAATCGACCGAAGCCGAACTGATCGCCATCCGCCGCGAGAAACTCGCCAAGCTGCGCGAACTCGGCATCGATCCCTACGGCTCCCGCTACGCCACCAGCCACACGCCCGGCGCGTTGCGCGAGGCATTCACCGAAGGCGTCCAGGTGAAGGTAGCCGGCCGCATCACCGGCCTGCGCGACATGGGCCGCTCGGTGTTCTTCCACCTCGGCGATGTCCACGGCACCATTCAGGGATACCTCAACACCAAGGGACTCGATGAAACCCAGTTCGCCGCCTGGCGCTGCCTCGACCGCGGCGACTGGATCGGCATCGAGGGCGAGACCTTCCTAACAAAAACCGGCGAGCCCACCATCAAGGTGGAGAATTTCACCGTGCTCTCCAAGTCGCTGCGGCCGATGCCCGACAAGTTCCACGGCCTCGCCGACCGCGAGACGAAATACCGCAAGCGCCACCTCGACCTGATGGGCAACACGGACAGCGCGTCCCTGTTCGTCACCCGCTCGCTCATGCTCGCGGAAATCCGTGCGTTCCTCCAGGAGCGTGGATTCCTCGAAGTGGAAACGCCAATGCTGCAGGACGTGGCCGGCGGTGCCGCCGCGCGTCCGTTCGAGACCCATCACAACGCGCTCGGCATGCCGCTCACCCTGCGCATCGCGCCCGAACTGTTCCTCAAGCGCCTGCTCGTCGGCGGCTTCACCCGGATCTTCGAACTCAACCGCAACTTCCGCAACGAAGGCATCTCGCGCCGGCACAACCCCGAGTTCACCATGCTCGAAGCCTATTGGGCCTTCTCCGACTTCGAGCAGATGGCCGAACTCGTCGAAGAGTTGACATGTCATCTCGCGGAAAAATTCTGCGGCGGCCTGAAGATCGAGCACAAGGACGAGGACGGCAACGTCACCCGCACCATCGACCTGACAAGACCCTGGCGGCGCGCGAACTATCACGACCTGGTGAAACAAGCCGCCGGCGACGATTTCTTCGACCTCGCGCCCGACCAGCGCCGCGCCCGCTGCGAGCAACTCGGCGTGCAGATCTCGCCGGAAATGGAGGACTACGAGGTCGTCCAGCAGGTCTTCGAAAAGAAGGTCGAGGAACACACCTTCGATCCCTGCTTCGTCGTCCGCGTGCCGAGCGAGTTGATCCCGCTGGCCAAGCTCACACCCGGCGGCAAAACCGTCGAGGTCTATGAACTCATCATCAACGGCCAGGAAATCTCCCCCGGCTATTCCGAACTCAACGACCCTGACGTCCAGCGCCAGCGCCTCGAACACCAGTCCGGCGGCGAAGAAGAGCAGAAAGTCGATTACGACTTCATCGAAACCCTCGAACACGGCATGCCGCCTGCGGGCGGCATCGGCATCGGCATCGACCGCCTCGTCATGATGCTCACCGGCGCGCCGACCATCCGCGATGTGGTGTTGTTCCCGTTGTTGAAGCGGAAGGTGGAAGTCAGCGCTTCTGTTGCTTCTCATCTCGAAGCGAAGGTCAACCTGACGATTGGTGACAGCAGTCCTTGAATCCCGACGGGATTCCGCAACATAGCCCAAGGTTGTCCCGCATGGCGGGACAACCTTGGGTTGAGTGTCCGCCACATCATTCAACCTCAACGAGGTTGTGTAGCGTGTGTCTTGGTTCGGTGCGCCAAGCAAGAGCGTTGGCCCGATCCCTGATCTCCCTTACTGCACAACTCCGTTGGAGTTGGGTATTCATTTGGCCGTCTATCCCAGGGTTGGCCCCCTCTGGCCAACCCTGGGCTGTGATTCACAATCCCGTTGGGATTGGATGCCGTAGCTGGATCATTGCGAAAAACCAAGATCGGCAAGTGGCTACAAGTTGTATTTATTGATGCATAATTTGATGCAGAATTTCTTTGATATTCGCTTGAACCGGTTTCCAATCGGCCGCGCAAATTTTTTTCTGTAAAAGTGGCTGATGGCTTTTTCTGAAGGTGGTTGTTTTTGTGTTTTCCGGTTTGATTTCTGTTAGTTCAGGGAT
>JAWLDG010000036.1:0-20151 GCA_041686775.1 Luteolibacter sp.
GCCCGGCGGCCCGCCAGACCATCGAGAGCCGGGTAGCATAGATGCCAGAGCCGCCAGATCTCTGGCAAAAATGCCAGAGGTGCTCTGTTGAGCGCTTACCGACAAAGCAAGTGGTCGCCGTAGGTGCGGCGGACGATGCCGGAGGCGTGGAGCACGGCGAAGTGCTTGGAGATGCCGGCCGGAGTGGCGCGGAGGCGGCGGGCGACCTCGTAAACCGGCAGGGCCTCGCCCTTGACCAGTTCGCGCAGGCTCTGCCAGCGGCGCTCGCTGCCGATGGCGGACAGAAGCCTGCCAAGCGGAAGCGCCGCTCCAGACACGCCAAACGGTTGGGGCGGATTCCGTATGCGCCTCAGGCGGACTGAAGTCCGCGCTCCGTATGGCATCACAAATTCACCGGCTGGCCCTGCTCCGCGCTTTTTTCCTCCGCCTCGCAGATTTCCACGGCGGAGAGGCCGTCTTCGGCGGTGACGACGGACGGCGCGCGGCCTTCGCGGATGCATTCGACGATGTGGCGCAGTTCGCGGATGTAGCCGTCCTCGTCGCCGATATCCACCGTTTCGGCGGGCTTGCCGTCCTGATAGAGCTTGAGCGCGTCGGGGCCGCGGGAGATGTCGAAGTCGGCCGTGGCGTTCTCGAAGTTGACGGTGTAGTTCATGGTGAAGGGATAACCCTCGCTCATGATCCAACTGCCTTCCGCGGTGACGACCGCGCCGCATTCGACCTGATAGTTCGTGACGACGTGATCGATCGCGCCGCTGAAACGGGTGCGGCCGCTGCTGAAGACGGATTGCGGCCGGCCGAAGCAGTGCTGGATGAAATCGGTGTCGTGAATGTGCAGATCGAACAAGGCACCGCCGGATTCGCCGCCCTTGAAGTAATTGCCGCGGCTCCAGCCGGGAGGCGATGAAACGCGGCGGAAACGCGCGGCGAGCACCTTGCCGTAGGTGCCGGCGTCGATCGCCTGCTTGAGCCAGTCCCAGCCGGGCCAGAAACGGATGCACATGGCGGGCATGAAATGGCCGGTGGACGCGGCAGCGGCCTCGACGATGCGGCGGCAGTCGTCGCTGGTGCGCGCCATCGGCTTTTCGCAAACCACGTTCTTGCCGGCGGCGAGCGCGGCCACCGAGATGCGGACGTGATCGGCGGTGGGCACGCAGATGTCCACCAGGTCGATGTCCGGATCGGCGATCATGTCCTCCCATTTTTCGTAAAACCGGCAGTCGTCGTCCACCCGCAGGGCGTCGCCATCGGTGATGTTGCCGCCCACGCCGGGAAGCACGCCGTCCACCGGTTTCTTGAAGGCATCGGAAAGCGCGGCGATGCGCACGCCGGGGAGTTTGCGGTAGGACTTGATGTGGACCATGCCCATGAATCCGAGGCCGATCACGCCGACGTTGACTTGTTTCATGTTGGAAAATGTTAGATGATGATGTTTCAAAGCCCGAGGACGAAATCGCGGGCGCTGCGGATGTCTTCGGCACGTTGGTCGCCGGCTTCGCGTTCGATGGCGAGCATCCCCTGGTAGCCGGTTTCCGCGAGGCAGGCGAAGAACGCCTTCCAATCGACCTCGCCGGTGCCGGCGGGAACCTCCTCGCCCCAGGTGCCGGGGACCTTGGTCATCACGGCGTCCTTGATATGGCATTGCTTGAGCCACGGACGCAGCGTGCGCAGTGCGGCGATCGGGTCGCCCTTGGCGTAGAGGATCATGTTGGCGGGATCGAAATTGACGCCGACGTTCGGCATGGCGAGGTCGGTGAGGAAACGGGCGAGCGTTTCCGCCGTTTCCTGGCCGGTTTCGAATGCGAGGTCGATGCCGTGCTCCGCGAAAAGATTGGCGACGAGCACGATGCGCTCCCTGAGTTTGGCGTAGCCGGGGTCGGACGGTTCGTGCGGCAGGAAGCCGGCATGGAAGGTGACGAGCGGCAGTTTCAACTCCGCGGCGATGGCGGCGACGGCCTCGATGTTGCGCAGGTTCTGCTCCCATGTCGCATCCGGAACGATGCCGCCGGTTTCCTTGATGGTTTCCAGCGTGCTGTAGTCCTCGCCGACGGTGCCGAACATGCCGGAGACGATTTCCACACCGGCCTCGGCGAGAATTTTCGTGGTGTCGCCCCACACGGCGGGCTCGTCGCGGAGCGGGTCGAGCGCGAGTTGGACGCGCGGGATGCCGAGATCGGTGAGATGGCGGGCGAGATCGGCGGGGGTGGCGGGTTGCAGCGACCAACTGCAGACGGCGAGGCGTTCGGGTAATCCGGATAGAATCATGATGAGGATGCGTGAATCGTCCGCAGCCTATCGGCGCGGCCGGTCTTGGCAAGGACGATGCCGGAGTGGCGCTTTGGAAGCGCCATGATTCGCAAAGGAGGCTTGAAGCCTCCCCTGCGTTTCATGGCTTCCCGGAGGAAGCCACTCCGTGGATCAGGCTTCGGGCACGGCTTCGAGTTTGAGTTCCACGACCACTTCGTCGCGGATCAGATCGTCGGCCATGCCCGCGTAAACGATGCCGAAGTCCTTGCGGTTGATGTCGAACTTGGCATTCACCTTCGCCTTTTCGCCTTCCATCGAGGCGGTGGCGGGGAAGGTGATGTTCTTGGTGGTGCCGGTGAGCGTGAGGTTGCCGGAAACCTCGTAGCTTCCCTCTCCGGTTTCCTTCACGGACGTGAGCTGGAATTTCGACTCGGGATGTTTTTCCACGTGGAAGAAATCCTCGGTTTTGAGGTGCCCGGTGAGCTTGTCGTCATCGGACCAGATCGAGGCCATGTCGATGACCACGTGGTTCTCGCTGCCGACGAGCTGGCCGTCGGCGACGGTGAACGAACCGGTGAACGACTTGAAGCCGCCGTCGTGGCTGCCGGTGACCTTGGAGCCGACGAAGCGGATCTCGGACGACGGGGCGAGCGTGTATTTCACGCCCTCGGCGGTGGAACCGGGGGCGACTTCCACGGCATCGCCGACGGTGGCGCTGGTGGTTTGATCGGCCGGGTTTTCGCAGGACGCGAAAAGCACGGCGGCGGGGATGGCAAGCAGGATGGCTTTGGTTTTCATGGTGGTTGTGTGTTTGTTTTGGAGAGGTTTCGTGTGATCAGGCGAGATCGAAAAGCAGCGCTTCAAGGCCGTCGGGGCCGGTCTGGATTTCAAGCTTGCCGGCTTGCTCGATTGCGACGGCGTCGCCAGGATGGAGTGTGATGTCCCCCACCCTGGCCTCGCCGCGGATGACGTGCAGCCAGACGCCGCGGCCGTCGGTTAGATCGTGGGCGATGGTTTCTGATTTCCCGGTAAGCAGACGGTAAACGACGGCGTCCTGGGCGATGCGTGCCGAGCCGTCGCGGCCGTCGGGAGAAATGACCGGCAGCTTTGACATGTCTTCGGCGTTTGCAGTTGGATTCCACTCGCTGTAGGCGGGTTCGAGTTCGCGCTCGGCGGGAATGATCCAGATTTGCAGGAGACGCGCCTGCTCGGTGGAGCTGGGGTTGAATTCCGAGTGGCTCACGCCGCTGCCGGCGCACATGAGCTGGATTTCACCGGGCTTCAGCTCGCGCTTGTTGCCCATGGAATCCTCGTGGGCGAGCCGGCCTTCGAGCACGTAGGAGAAGATTTCCATGTTGCGGTGGCCATGGGTGGGAAACCCGCCGAGTGGTGCGATGATGTCGTCGTTGATCACGCGCAGCGAACGGAAGCCCATGTGCGCGGGATCATAGTAATCGGCGAAGGAAAACGTGTGACGGCTTTCGAGCCAGCCGTGGTTGGCGTGACCGCGCTCGTCGCTGCGGCGGACGGTGATGGTGGTTTGCTTTTGCATGATGCTACCGATGGCGCGGCAGGCGCGATTTCCAAATGCCGGATTCGCATGCATGCCATGCGGCGGCGGCATGGGTGCGATTTCGGATTTCCCTATCGCCGGGCTTTGGCGTTTCCTCCGTGGCATGCCGTTTTCGATGATCGTGGGCCTGGGAAATCCCGGGCGTCAGTATGAGGAAACCCGCCACAACGTGGGTTTCATGCTGCTCGACCGTTTGGCCGCCGCGTCCGGCGCGGTGTTCCAGTCCGCTCCGAGGTGGCAGAGCCATTTCGCGAAACTCGCGGACGGCACCCTGTTGCTCAAGCCGCAGACCTTCATGAACCTCAGCGGCCGCGCGGTCCGCCAGGTGATGGCTTGGCACAAGTGGCCGCCGGAGTCGGTGCTGGTGATCTATGACGACGTCTCGCTGCCGCTCGGCCGGCTGCGGTTCCGCGAAAAAGGCTCGGCCGGCGGGCACAACGGCATGAAGTCGATGATCGAGCATCTCGGCACCGATTCGTTTCCACGGCTCAAGATCGGAATCGGATCGAGCCGGCCGGGACAGATGACCGGCCACGTGCTGGGGAAATTCGCGCCCGACGAGCGGGCGCTGCTGGAAAACACGCTTGCCACCGCTCTGGATGCCGTTCAGCTTGCGCGTTCCCAAGGAATCGCCGCCGCGGCGAACCAATACCACTCCCACAATCCATCCATCCAAACGCACACCGATGAGCCGCAAATACCAAGGCCTGATCATTCTGAACACGAAAGCCCATGAGGGCAGCATCGACGAACTCGTCACCTCGGTTTCCAAGGAAATCGAAGCCGAAGGAGCCAAGCTCCAGCACATCACCCAGCTCGGCCGCCGCCAGTTCGCCTACGCCTCGAACCACCTCGACGCCGGCCACTACGTGAACTACGAGTTCGAGGGCGCCCCGGACAGCATCAAGCGCATCCAAAGCCGCCTCGACCTCAACGACCACGTGCATCTTCAACATTACAAGCGCGTTTCCTGATTGTTCGCAGGAACAGTTCCTCCTTGCTTACGAATCCCTAACCTGTCATATCCACGCCATGGCCAATTTGAACAAAGTGATGCTGATCGGCAACCTGACCCGCGATCCCGAGCTGCGCTACACGCCCAGCGGCAAGGCGGTGACCGATATTTCGCTCGCCATCAACCGGATGTGGGTGAATGACCAGGGCCAGAAACAGGAGGATACGACCTTCGTGGACGTCACCCTGTGGGGTCGCCAGGCGGAACTCGCCCAGCAATACCTCGGCAAGGGCCGCGGCGTTTACATCGAGGGACGCCTGCAAATGGACACCTGGGACGACAAGGAAACCGGCAAGAAACGCAGCCGCCTCAAGGTGGTGGGCGAAACGATGCAGTTCCTCCCCGACGGCCGCGGTGGCGCGGGCGGCGGAGGCGGTGGTGGCCAGGCCCGTTCCGGTGGCGCGGCTCCCCAAAACCACGACAGTCCGCCACGCGGTGGCAGCGCCGCTCCGGCCGAGGACTTTCAGGAAGAGGACGACATCCCGTTCTGATCCCCGGGGAAGCACAGCGCATACGATATTTCAAAAAGCGGAGCCGCCCGGTGCGGTTCCGCTTTTTTCATGGTGACGACGCGGCAGCGTGTGCCAAACACCTGAAATTGCGGCTTCCAGAGCCGGTCCGTGCCCCATAGAGAGAGTCATGCGCACCGCGGTTTACGCCGGATCCTTCGACCCACCGACCAACGGCCACCTCTGGATGATCGAGCGCGGCTTGGAAATGTTCGACCGGCTCATCGTCGCGATCGGCGACAATCCGGCGAAAACCTACTCGTTCAGCGTCGAGGAACGGCTCGAAATGCTCCGGGCCTCCACCCCAGCCGCCGACCACCTCGTCATCGCCCATTTTGACAACCGCTATCTGGTCGATTACGCGCGCAAAAAAGGCGCGAAATACGTGCTCCGCGGAATCCGCTCGCCCCACGACTACGAATACGAACGGGTCATGCGTCACATCAACGCCGACATGGCTCCGGAGATCACCACGGTTTTCCTGATGCCGCCGCGCGACATCGCCGAAGTATCCTCGAACATGATCAAGAGCCTCATCGGCCCGAAAGGGTGGGAGGAAACCGTCCGCCGCTACGTCCCGGACCCCGTTTTCGCCAAGCTCAAACCGCTGCCACGGAACACTCGCGAAAGCAGCGAAAAGGACTCAAAATAACGATTAGAAGCCTAACAAGTTCAGCGACTTGTGGGTTTTCCGCCATTTCGTCGATTTTTGCACTTTTTTGTTTGCCAATCCGGCGATCGGCGTTTTGGTGGGTCCGCACGTTGCTGCATGCACCGTGGTTGACGATCTGAATCTCCCCCCCGACCTGGAGCGTCTCAACATCCCCCCATTGATTCCAGCCCCTTAACAGGTCGGCAGATGTTCGTATCCAAACCCGGTCCCAACCCAAAAAATGCAGTGCTCCGGCATCTTACGCCGGCGAGTCTCGCAATCTTTCTCGCCATCGGCAGCTCGTCCGCAATGGAGGTGAAACTGCGATGGAATGCGAATCCCGAGCCGGACATCTCCGGCTACTTGGTCCACTACGGAACCCGCAGCGGGGACCTCGACCAGATTCACGACGCCGGGAACGTCACGTCCACCACAGTCAGCGGACTGGAACCATCCACTACCTACTATCTGGCACTGCAAGCCTACAATACCGCGGGTATCTACAGCAACCTGACCGCAGAAATCGTTCACACCACGCAGAATCCGGCACCCGTCGGCCTCACGATTCACGACGAGTCAGGAAACCTGCTTCCGAAGAACGGCGAGGCGCTCGATCTCGGTGTGGTCCGGCTCGGGGCGATGGGCCGTGCGCGCACATTTGTCGTGACCAATCACGGCCCCGACACCGTGCACGGCCTGCGCTGGTTCATCGAGGACGCCGGCGCGGAAAATTTCATCATCGAGGGCATGCCACTGGTGGCCCTCGTCAACACCAACAGCAGCTTTGAGAAGGATTTCCATGGATGGTCGAACAGCGGACAATTGCGGACGCGCGCCAGCAGCACGGCGACGCATGGCCGCAATCTCGTGAACTTCTCGTATGGCGACGGCCCCAACGACGGTGTGCTGCACACCAGTTTCCCCACCGTGCCCGGAAAATCCTACCGGCTGGAATTCGATCTCGGCATCCTGAGCTACAACACGAATCCGCAGCGCCTGCGCACCACCCTCCGTGGCGGGCAGACGCTGCTCAGCGAAATCCGAACGATCGGTGGAGTTGGCGCGGGGATGACCCTGTGGGAACCCAAATCCTATGAGTTCACCGCCGATTCAACGGTCACCACGCTGCTTTACGAAGACGTTTCCGAGACCACCATCGGCGTGGATCTCAATCTCGACCACGTCAGGGTCATTGATCTGGCGGCATCATCCGGCACCGGCGGTCTCACGCTGCCGGCCGGCGGCAGCGCCGGCTTCACCGTGAGATTCAAGCCGACCCGTGCCGGTGCCCGCGCCGCGAAACTGCGCCTGATGGCAGATGGCGACCGCGAGGATGCCTACAGTTTCGATCTCCGCGCCGGAGGCAGTGTTTCCTACGACGAGTGGCTGGCCCTCAAGGAAACCGGAGTTCCGCCCGACGGTGGTGTCGGCGGCGGGGAGGGCGGAAATCCGCTGCTGGATTTCGCGTTCGGCCTCGGTCCCGGCGAAGCGCCGGGCAAGACGCTTGCATACGCCGATGGATCGATCATCTCCCGCGGCAAGCCGCTCGTGTTGACGCCAGACAATACCGGCGGCGGATTCCGCGGTGTCTTCGCCCGCAAAAAGGACCGCGATATCACCGGGTTGATTTACCGGCCGCAATTCAGTTCCGATCTGATTCATTGGCACGACGCCGAGGGTGTGCCCGGGATCCTCGCCGATGATGGCGCGATCGAAATCGCGTCGCTCACGGCCCCGGCCATTCTTGACGGCAAACCGGCGCGCTTCTTCCGCGTGGGGGTCTCGCAGGTTTCGCCACCGTCCGGCCATGATTTCGTCGGGTGGCTGCAACATCACGACGTCGCGGACGTTTCGCCCGGCACCGAGGGAACCCGGGAACTGATCTCCATGCTCATGGAATACGCCTTTGGTCTTCCGCCACACGGAACCGGTGCCGGAGCGGTTTCCGTAATCGACGGAATCATCGCCTCGCGCGGCAAGCCGAACGTGCGCCCGCCGGCCACTCCCGATGACGCATTCAAGGGACTTTTCGCACGCCGGAAAAACCATCTCGAAGCCGGATTGGAATACCGCCCGCAATTCAGCGCCGATCTGATCCATTGGCACGACGCGCCGGACTTGCCGGTGGTGGAGGCCGATGACGGCGAAATCCAGGTGGTCTCGATATCAGCTCCGGCGCTGCTTGATGGCATGCCCGCCCGCTTCTTCCGCGTGGGTGTGAACGGTCCGCTGCCCGAGCCGCCGGCACCACTCGCCTTTGAAACATGGATGATGGAAGAAGCGGAATCCGCCCCCCCCACTCCGCAACATCTCATGGCCTACGCCTTCGGGCTCGATGCCGCGCAGGCGGCCGGTGAAGCGCTGTTGAAGGTCAATGGCCATGCCATCTCACGGGGATTGCCCAACGCCATTCCGCCCGCCGGTCCGCAGCAGGCGTTCAAGGGCATCTTCATCCGCCGCAAGGCGCATGCGGACGTGGGGCTCAGCTACCTCCCGCAATTCAGTTCCGATCTGATCCACTGGCATGACTCGCCATCCACCCCGGCTGTCATCGCCGATGACGGGGAAATCGAGGCGGTTTCCGTGACGGCGCCGGACGGCATCGATGGAAAACCCGCCCGTTTCTTCCGGGTGGGCATTCTGTTGGAACCCGGTTCCTGAACTTTCGCCGCTGCTTGAATCAAGGCACCAACGCCACCCGGAAGAAACGTTTCGGGTCGTCCGGATCGAGTTCGATTTCCATGGTGGCGGAAATCTGCGACGGCCCGGCGGTCATGGTCGAACCTGACAGAGGTTCCCACGATGCGGCGGCCATGCCGGTGCTGGTTTCGATCCGATAACTCCTGCCGGGAAAACAATTCCACGTGATGGAAAACGAATCGCCGGATTTGCCATGGCCGGTGATGACGAATCCCTTGCCGGGTTCGAGGCGGTCGTAGATGCCGTTGGCGTCCTCGTCGCGGAGCGCTTCCAACGGAACAAGCAGGAACTCGTCGGGATCGACGTTTCCGTTGTCGGCCGCCATGGCGGGTGCCTGCGCGCCGAGGATGCCGCCTTCGCTGGTCTGATAGGCGAGCGCGGCGAGATAAAGGTTCTCCGGAACATCACCAAAGGCCTGGTCGATGCGGATCACTCCCTCCATCTGCTGGCCGGCGGCGCGGGCGGACTGGGTGGTCGAGCCATTGGCATTGAACCAGCCGATGTAATCGTTGGAACTCTCCGCGGCGAGGAATGGCGCGCCTGAGGGCAATGCGGTGGTGCCGGCCTTGCCCCATGGCGCGGCGCTGGCGGCGGAGGCGAGGAGCCCGTCGCCAATCAGGATGAAATGGTCGTTGCCGATCTCGCCGGGTGCCCAGGTCGCGACATAGAGCAGGTTTCCACGCAACGCGGCATGGATCGTCATGCCGGGACTTGATAACAGATAGCCGGGCGAGTCGGCCAAACCATCCAGTGTGAACGGGACTGGCTCGGGAGATGGCGGCGGCAAGGCGGGTGTGGTGGCTTGCACGGAGTTCTCCGCCAGCGTGGTGCCGGCCCCGTTGCGGGCGGCCACAGTGTAGGTATAACTCGTGGACGGCACGCGGCCGGCATCGTTCCAACTGAGGCTGGCGGTGGCGCCGATTTCCTGGCCGTCGCGATAGACAAGGTAATCGACCGCACCGGCCGCGGCACTCCATGTGAAAAGGATGGTGGTGTCGCTGGTGGCCGAGGCGGCAAGCCCGGCGGGTGCCGCGGGCGCTGTGCCGCCGCCGGAGGAGGTCACGGCGAAGTGCCAGTCCTGGCCGCCGTTGTTGTCCCAAATGCCGCCCGATCCGCCCTCGGGTGTGTCGGTGAAAACAATGTCGAGCGTGGTCGCGCCGGGCCATGCGGCGATCGTGTGGGTCCACTTGCCGTCCACCATGGTCATCGCCGGGCGCGGCGTGATGCGGTCCTGCCAGCCATTGCGGCCGCAATGCAGATAGACTTGCGACGCGCCGTAGAGATTGCGGCCGGAGGGATTGTAGGTGATGGTGACCGGCTCCGCATCGGTGGGGTTCGCCGGGGAAATCGACACCACGGGGTCCGGGTCGGTGCCGCCGCCCCCCTCGCCGTTGTCGTCCTCGACGAAAACATGCTGGATTTCCGACTTGTGAACATTGCCGCGGGTGTCGGTGGCTTCGATGTAATAATCCAGCAGCTTGCCGCGGAATCCCGGCAGGTTGGCTTCCGTGATCCTTGCGAAGTAATAATCCGCCACTTCGTTGGTGGGCAGGAAGTAGTCGATCTGCGAGTTGGCGGCCGCCGCGTTCAGTGCCTCGCGCGTTTTCGGCAGCTCGCGGCGGGTCATCGGAATCGGAATCCATGCGCCGACCTCGCCGCCTCCGGCGTAGGTTTCGTTCTGGTTCGAGGAGAGCGGATTCACGCCGTCGGCATCGACGCGCACCTTGGCGACCACGCCACCTTCGGGGATGCCGGATAGGTCATAGGCATGCGTCCACAGGTAAAATTCCGACGGCATCTTCTTGAGAAACCGCTCGTCACCGCCCGGTATGCGGTTGAACCAGCCGAAGGTGTAGCCGCCGGGATTGTAGGGAAAACGCTGGGGCTTGAGCACGGTGGGCGGTGTGCGGTCGTTGTCGCGGCGCACGCTGGTCATCCAAGGCTGGAGTTTCTCGACCGCGCGGCGGGTGGCGAGACCGGGTTTCATTTCGTCGTCGTTGCCGAGTCCGCCGTAGTAGTTGAATCCGGAATCCAACCCGTGGAGATAGATATGCCATGCGAGTTCCACCTCGTTCGGATTCGTCCAGGTTCCGTCCCAATCGTAAGGTGCCTGGATCCTCCATGCCTCCACGCTGCCGCCCTCGTCGCGCAGGATCTGCTCGGCGGTCTCACACCAGTTGGCCCCGGCCATGAGCGGGGCATAGCTGTAGAACTTGAGCGCGAATCCCGGCGTCTCCATGTCGATCTGGGTGCCGGGATAGCGGTTGGTGGCACCGATCGCGGCGTTGACCACCGGCGGCTCGATCCACTTGAGAAAATACGGCGAGCCATAGCACATCTCCGGGAAAATCCACGCGCCGTCCTCGATGTGGGCCGGCTGCGCGGCGGCACCGTGCGCATTGACGAAATCCTGCGGCGCGGTGCGGCGGAAGCCGGCGTTGTGCGAGTCGTTGAAAAGTTGCGGCGTGGCTTCGAACCATGACGACGATCCCCCGCCCCAGGCGTTGTCGCCGTCGGTGGCCGGCATCACGATCACCGGCCGCGCCGGGTCGGACGAGTAGGGCGAGATGAATTGCTGGATCTTGCCGATGCCCTCGTTGGCGTATCCGTAGCGATAACTCAGCACATCGTCCGACGGCACGGCGATCATCGTCTTTTCCGCGCCGGTCTCCGGATCGACGTATTTCACGCGGTGGAGCTGATAGGCATAGGGGGAAACATTCCATGCCGCGTTGCCGGGATTCGGCTCGGAATACCACCAACCATCCGTGGGCGAAGGGCCGATCTGGTCGGCCTTGTTCGGCGGACTGGAGAATATGTTATAAGTCCCTTCCGGGTTCGCCTTGGTGTTGTAGGTGGGACAGGTGCGGGAGATGTGGTGGCTCGGCACGATCACCCATTCGTAACCCTCATCCACCAACACGTCGATGATGTGGCGCGAGTAACCCATTTCGGTGGGAAAGAAACCTTTCGAATGATCGGACAGGTCCGGGTTTCCACCCCATGCCTTCCAGTAGGCCTGTTTGAAGGTCTGGATTTCCTTGCGCAGCACGGACTTCGGCAGAAGCGGCGCAAGCGAGTGGTGATAGGTGAAACCCACCAGGTCCATGCGGCGCGCGCCGGACGGCGTGGTCCAGTTGCGCGACTCGCGGTAGCCGTCCCACCAGCCGGAGCCGTAGCCGAGCTGCCCGACCGATCCGAGCTGGCGCACGCCGTCGATGAGCGAGCCGGAATAACTCAAGGCGAAGCCGGCCTCGTTGGCGAGGTTGGCCAGCGCGTTGCGCGGGCCGCTTTGATAGGAATTCACCCGGTCCTGGATGCTGAAGATCTCGGTGAGATTGTTCTCCGGATGGTACGACGGGCTGAGACCGCCGTAGTTCTGGCCGCCCTTGAGTACGATCGAGTCCCATGCATACTGCACGCGCTGGTTCTGCGGGCCGTTGGAGTTCCACTCCGGCCAGTAGGTCGGCTGGTGGTTGTGCCAGAAGCGCGTGACGTGGACGGTGTCGTTCCCCGACACCACACTGGAGAAAGCGTGAAACACCAGAGCGGAACAAACGGTCGCTGTCCGGAGGCGGCTGAAATACAAGGATCTCATGATTCGGGTTTCCAAACCCAAATGTCGCCGACGGCCGACGCGTTTAGACGCCATCCCGATATTTCATGGCATCCATATGGAAAACCCAACGGTGGTCCATGGCATCACCGCTGCCGGATCGACTCAGTCTCCGCCCTTCGTCCAGAACGTGAGCGTGTGGTCGGTTTCCCGGTCGTCGCCCGTCTCCCTCCATGGGAAAACCGCTTGCAATTCCGGGCGGCGCAAATAGCCCAGCGATTTCCAGAAATCGTCGAGCGGTCGATAGCCGCCGGGCCGCGCGGGATGGTCCGCCGGGCGGTCCACCGCGCAGAATGTGGTGACCGGCATGCCGAGCCGCGCCGCCTCCGCTTCGCGGCGGCGGAAAAACTCACGCCCCACTCCGCGGCCGCGGTAACCGGGCAGCAGCACGCTTTCACCGAGATAACAGATCCGATCCAGATCCCATCCGGCATCCGCAAACGGTCTCCGGAACGCCGCTTCGGCTTCCATCATCGGCAGACAGGTCGTCGCCCCCACCGCCTCACCGCCATCGAAAGCAAGACACACGTAACTGCCCGCCGCCGCGGCATAGGTGCGCAGGTATTCCATCTCCGCATCCTCGTCGCCGTCGTAAAGATACGGATACTCGCGGAACACGGCGATCCGCAGTCGTCCCAATTCACGGATTCGCGTCGTGATTCCATCACCGCGGCATTCTTCAAAACGCAGGTCCGTTGTCATGCGTCACGCTCTAACGGATTCGGTGAATCGTGGCAATTCCGCGGAATGGTGAAAACCGAAACGCTCGCTTGTCGTTTACAATCGAATCGGTTGAAATCGCAACCTGAGCGACAATCCATCCACTCATCGCATGAAAACGCCCGCCCTGTTCCTTTCCCTGCTCTTCGGATTCACCACCGCCAATGCCGGGGAGAAATCCCCGCCCAACATCGTCCTCATCCTCTCGGACGACCAGTCGTGGACCGACTACGGCTTCATGGGCCACCCGGACATTGAGACCCCGCGGCTCGACCGGCTCGCCGCGGAGAGTGTCACCTTCCCCCACGGCTACGTCCCCACCGCCCTGTGCCGGCCGGCGCTGGCCTCCATCGCCACCGGGCTGTACGCGCACCGGCACGGCATCACCGGCAACGACCCCGCCAAGACCCCGGTCAACGCGGCCCACGCCGAACGCAGCGGCAAGGACCCGCGCGAAATCCTCATTTCCAATATCGACAAGCACCCCACTTTGCCACGGCTCCTGACGGAAAACGGCTACCTCGCCTTCCAATCCGGCAAATGGTGGGAAGGCAACTACAAGCGCGGCGGATTCACCCACGGCATGACCCGCGGCTACCCCGAACCCGGCGGACGCCATGGCGACGACGGCCTGAAAATCGGCCGCGAGGGCATGGAGCCGATCTTCGATTTCATGGACACCGCGGTCGGCGGCAAAAAGCCTTTCTTCGTCTGGTATGCCCCGTTCCTGCCGCACACCCCGCACAACCCGCCGGAGCGACTATTGGAAAAATACCGCAAGGACGGCCGCCCGCTGCCAGTCGCGAAATATTACGCGATGTGCGAATGGTTCGATGAAACCTGCGGCCAGTTGCTCGACCGCATCGACCGTCTCGGCATCGCCGACAACACCCTGGTCATCTACGTCACCGACAACGGCTGGATCCAGAATCCGAAAGCCAACAGCTACGCGCCACGCTCGAAGCGCAGCCCCAACGAAGGCGGCACGCGCACGCCCATCATGTTCCGCTGGAAAGGGAAACTCCCACCCGCCACGCGCGACGACCTGTGCAGCAGCCTCGATATCATGCCCACCGCGCTCGCCGCCGCCGGTATCAAGCCGCCGTCCGGCCTGCCCGGCATCAACCTGCTGCCTCATCTGATGGACGCCACCACCATTCCTCGCGATGCGATTTATGGCGAAAACTTCGCCCACGACATAGCCGACGTGATGCAGCCCGAGGCCTCGCTCCTCCACCGCTGGGTGATCCGCGGCCGCCACAAGCTCATCCTCAGCTACGACGGAAATCCCGGAAAAAACCACAACTCCACCACCGATGCGGCGGACTCTTCGCCACAACTCTACGATCTCGCCGCCGATCCGCATGAGAAACGCAACCTCGCCGCGGAACAGCCACAGATCGTCGGCGAACTCACCCCCCTGATCCAAAACTGGTATCCCCTGCAAAACCGCAAGGTCAACTCCCTGCCACGTCCCTGAACGCCTGTCATGACTCCTCTCTTCCGCATCCTGCCGATTCTCGCCCTGCTGGGCCTGCCCGCCGCCGCGCGCAAGCCGAACGTCATCCTCATCATGGCCGATGACCTCGGCTACCTCGACCTCGGCTGCTACGGCCATCCGGAAATCCGCACCCCGAATCTCGACCGCCTCGCCGCGAACGGTGTGCGCCTCACCGATTTCCACTCCGGCGCCACCGTTTGCACTCCCTCGCGCATGGCCCTGCTCACCGGCATCCATCCCGTCCGCCTCGGCTGGACGCAGGGAGTCGCCGGTTTCAAAATGGGCATGCGCGACGGCCTCAACCCCGAGGCACTCACCCTCGCGGAAATTCATCAGTCGGAGGGCTATGCCACCGGCATCTCCGGAAAATGGCATATCGGCCACCACCCGGAAACGCGCCCGCACCGCCAGGGATTCGATCACGCCTACTTCATCCCCCACAGCAACAACCAGACCAACGAAATCTGGCTCGGTGATGAAATCACCGAAAAACCCTTCGAGAACCGCCTTCTCACCGAACGCATCACCACCGACGCCATCCGCTACATTCGGAAAAACAAGGACCGCCCGTTCTTCCTCTACGTCCCCTACACCGCCCCGCACTTCCCGGTGGAACCCCACCCCGAATGGCAGGGCCGGTCCAATTTCGGCAAATACGGCGATGTCGTCGAGGAACTCGACTCACGCATCGGCGACATGCTCCGCACCCTCGGGGAACTCGACCTAACAGAAAAAACCATCGTCCTCTTCACCTCCGACAACGGCCCGAATCCGAACGAGGGCGCGGATTGCAAGCCCTACCGCGGCGAGAAGTGGAGCGCGCTCGAAGGCGGCACCCGCGTGCCCTGCATCGTCTCCTGGCCCGGCGTCATCCCCGCCGGAACCACCACCGACGCGCTCGTTTCCGCCACCGACCTCCTGCCCACGCTCTCGCGCGCCTGCGGCATCGATTGGCAAGGCAAAACCTCCGCCATGCCCATCGACGGCATCGACCAATGGGACGTTCTCCTCGGCAAATCGGAAACCGATCCGCGCAGCGAACTCCTTCTCTGGCACGGCATGGACGGCGGACCGCAGGCGCTGCGTTCCGGCGATTGGAAGTGGTTCGGCGACCGCCGCCACGCGCTCGAAGGCATGGGCACCAAGCGCGCCACCCCGCAACAAGCCGCCAAAATCGCCCCCTACCGCGAGAATCTCATCGAGGACGCGCCCAATCCGCCGTTTCTCTTCCACCTCAGCGACGACCCCGGCGAAACCATCGACCTCAGCGAGACCCACCCGGAGCGAACCAAGGCCATGAAAGCGCGGGCCGAACACCTCGCCGCCCAACTCGAAGCCGCCCCGTCGCTGCCGCTACATACCCCGGAAAAACCCCGCCGGAGTGGCGCTTTGAAAGCGCCATGACACGCAATGGCGGCTTTCCAGCCGCATGTGCGCTTTCATGGCTGCCCGGAAGCAGCCACTCCAAGTCACGCGCCCCTGAGCCGCCGCGCCACCGGCCCGATCGTCCCGCCGGGCACGAACTCGGCCGGACTGAGTATCCGCCGGCGATCGATCTTGCCGCGGGCGATGTTGTCGGCCCAACGCACCACACGCCGCACCCACGGCCCACTGTCCCAGCGGATGTGTGCGACGGATGGCACCTGCCAGACAAAGGTCGGGTCGGGATCGTCACAGACCAGCGAGACGTCATGTGGCACCCGGATTCCCCGGGCTGCGAGAAACTGCTGGACCGCCGCGAACAGCAATGGCTGCTGGACCAGCAGCGCCGTAGGCGGAGAAACCCGGAAAATGACCTCCAAGCAGCGGTGAAAGCCCTCGATGCTGTTTTCCCACAGCGGAAAATGATAATCGTTGGTGTCGATACCGGCCTCGTCAAGAGCCTGCAGGAAATGTCGCTCCGGATATCCCGGAATGGGCAGATGGCGCTGCTCACGCGCCAACAGAACGATCCGCCGGTGCCCGAGCCCGGCCAAGGTCCGCACCACCTCTGCGTAGGCCGGGGCCTTGTCCGGCCCAGCACCCGCATAGTTGAGCCGCCGGACCAGGCCGAAAAGCCCGAAAAAAGGGATCGACCCGGCGGCGAACCACTCCATTACCCGGCGCGATCCCGCCACCACCAGCCATGCGTCGGCCGGTATCCGGTTCACCAAAGCCGCCACCTTGCCAGGGTTCATCCCAAGCTCGGCAAGCGTCCGCCGGGCGACAAACGGCACATGCCCGCTTTCGATCAAGCGGTGACGGATCTCCACCATGAAATCGAACCGTTCATCCTCCGTATCACCAAGCAGAATCCCGATCCGCAGTGACGCGGTGGTCAAACTTCCCGCTGAAGGATTGATCCGCCGTGGCCGGCGCGCTCCCTGCCCCACCAGCACCCCCTCCCGCTCCAGCAGGGAAAACGCCGCCTCCACCGTCTTGTGGTTCACCCCGAGTTCCTCCGCCAGCGCCACTCCTCCCGGCATCTCCCGGCGCCATGCGCCCGCCGCTATCCCTTCCCTCAGATGCTTCGCCACCTGCTCCGCGGCCGACAGGACCTTGAGTTTTTGCATGCATTTCCTAAACCCCAACGGGGGCTAGGAGTCGAGAACGATTTTTCTTCCGGTCTGTGTGCTCCCATGCCCATTGAATAGGTCGTTTCCCCTGCGTATGCGCGATTTTCCCTCCAACGACACATTCCAAGGCGAATATTCGCTCGACAACCCGTTTGCGAAAACCGGTTGACGCGCTAATTGTGTCAGGAGCCCAAAGCACCGCTCCAAAACTCTCCAATATGCAACCAACAACCCAACCACGATGAAACGACACCACAATCCAGCAATCCAAAGGCTGTTTGCAGACAGCCTATTTCTCGGCGCGCTAGCCGCATTCACAGCATCCGCCCACGCGGCCAGTCTCGAAGTGGACTTCCAGGCCACCATCGCGTCGCAAGAGCATCCAATCGGCAACCCTGCTGATGGTGAGGGACGCTACTACAACGTCTCGGTGAATGCCGCCAACCCCGGCACGGGAGCCTACAGGGCCACCATCCCCGGCACCAACGACCCCGCGCCGCCCTTCGTCCGGAACTACGATGGACCTGTCTACGCCTACAAGTTCACCGGAGGTTCAAACGACAATATCAACGGCACCGACGCGACAGGCGGAAACTTCGGCAGCATCGTCTTCACGAGCACGGACTCCACGATGAACCGTTTTGGGCAGCAGCAGGGGAGGCTCTGGACTAGCAACGATCCGGGGAGCGATCTCCAGGTTTCGATAGCGGATCCTGTGAACGGTACTACTGGCAGTGCCGGTAACTACGGCGGTTGGCGATTCTTGAATGACTGCACCGGCACCATCGACGTTTCCGCCATCCCGGGCGGGGCCGGCTCGATTCACATCTACTACGGTGATTACAATGCAACACCCTCGATCAGCGTGGTCATGCGGGACACCGATGGGATCGAACCGGACATCACGATTGCCGAGGCACACCTCAACGCTGACGCAGCAGACAACTGCGAGTATTATCTGGCGGAGATTGATTTCGTGACGGATGGCGTCTACGAGGAGGTCGAGTTTGTGTGGACTTCAGGAACCGGCGACGGCCGTTTCGGGGCCGTCGTCGTCACTGAAGCCGCCGCGCCAGACGCGGTTGACCCGACCCTCGCCCCCGCCGACATGGTCGACAATAGGGGCGGAGGGCCGATCGACACAGATGGGAATCCTGTGATCTACACCGTGACCTACAGCGAGTTCATGGATCCTGCCACAATCGGTGCCGACGACTTCGAGGTCATTGCTACCGGCACCGCCGGCGGGACCATCGAGAGTGTCGTCCACTACGGTAAAGTCACCACGGTCAACTTCCTTCCTACCGAGGGTACCGACGGCACGATTCAGCTCCAGGTGAAAGCCGGGGCGGTGCTCGCCGACCTTGCGGGCAACGAACTCGACACGACCACGGCGATCGCCGACGACACCATCATCACGGTCAATCCCGACACGACGCCTCCCACGGTGGCCTCATTCGACAGCCCTACCGCCAACGGGACCATCTACGGTCTTCCGACGATCACCTACACCGTGACCTTCAGCGAGCCTATTTCGACGGCCTTGGATGCCACCAACTTCACCAATGCTGGCACCGCTGCGGCCACGATTGGCACCGTGACGGACATCAGCCCGGGAGGCCTCGAGCCGAGTGTTTACACCGTCGAACTCATCCCGTCAGGAACCGGCACTCTCCAGCTTGAGGTTCAGGGCTCAATCGAGGACGGATCGGGCAATGCGCTGGTGGTTCCGGTGACTGACGCCAAGGTCTTCACCATCGACACAGGCACCGAGCCGGCGCGGGAAACCGTCACGCTCGATGGCTCCACCACATCAAACTCACAGTCCAGTACCCATGACCTCGTATTCGATGCCAGCGCCTCGGACAAGCTGGTGGTCATTGTGACCGGTGAGAACGGCAATCCCGGTAGTCTCGCTGGGAACGTCATCAGTGTGACCTATGATGGAGTAGCTCTGACCCAAGCGGTTGATCGGGCCCCGATCGGAAGCGCGCCTTCGGCGTCGTTTGACCAGACCTACAACGACATCTGGTATCTCGACGGTCCCGCCGCGGCCACCGCACTTGCTGATGCAAATGACCCCGACTTGGGGACGACCGGCAACATCAGGGCCGTCGTCGATTCCCGCGGTGTCATCACCGCAATCGGGCTATCGGGCACCGCTCCAGGCTTCGGTGCCACGGCGATTTCGGCTCAGGAAGTGAAAACCGTGGATCTGCTCGCCGCAACCTCAGGCGGCATGGTTATCGCCTCGCTCGGCATGGGTGGCGATGGCAACACAGCCAACGTCGGCAGCGTCAACACCGACCCGCCCGAAGTCGAACTCAGTGCAGTCAATCAAGGCAGCAGCTGGAACGGCCACGTGACCGCGGCGACCTCGGTCACCTCGCCGGGCATTGTAACGTCCACTTTTACCGGAGGAAGCACGATTGGAACCCACACCATCGCGGCCGAGTTTCTTGGTGCGCTGGTCGGCGGTGGCAATCCCTATGACGACTGGGCCGGCGGCTTCGGTGGCCTCGCCGATCCCGACCCCACCCTCGACTTCGACGCCGGTGGCTTGGAAACCGGTCTCGAATGGGTGCTCGGCGGCGATCCGACCGATGGCAGTGACGACAGCGGCATCGCGCCGACCTTCGACAACACCACCGATCCGGACTTCTTCATCTTCACCTACCGCAGGGCGGATGACGCCGCGGCCGATGCCAACACCGCCATCAAGGTGGAATACGGCAGCGACCTGGTCGGCTGGACCGAAGCGGTGGCAGGAGCGGACATCGTCATCACCCCCACCGACGACGGCGCCGGTGCCGGTATCGACCTGGTGGAAGTGAAGATCCGCCGCACCCTCGCGGTGGGCGGCAAGCTCTTCGCCCGCCTCAACGTGGAGGTGGCCACGCCGTAACCCACGGCTCAACACCATCCCAACACTCAGCGGCCTCCCTTCGCGGGAGGCCGCTTTTGTTTGGCTCTCCGTCAGTTTTGCTGGAGGGATTGAGCTCTGAGCTTGAGAAAAAGGTAGTCGAGATTGCTCACGCCACATGAGCGGTGGATCAAGCGGGC
>JAWLDG010000037.1:0-17918 GCA_041686775.1 Luteolibacter sp.
CTGAAGTCCCGGCAAAGTTATTCACAATCGGCGGCGGCTGGGGCGCGGTGGAAGAGCGCCCTGCCGCCGATTGATGAATAACTTTGGAACCGGTATCAGCATGAACTCAGGCGCTCTTAGATGGTGATCCAGTGATATGGAATGAAAACCCATCCCAATATCCTGTTGCTCGCCGCCATCGCCCCGCTGCTGGCGTGGTCGGCATGGGAACCATACGACCGCCTGACCTGGTGGCTGGAAACCGCGCCGGTGTTTCTCGGTTTCGCCGCCTTGTTCATCGCGCAGGCACGCGGCTGGAGATTCACCTGGCTGGTCACCATCCTGATCGGCCTGCACATGGCTTTGCTCACGGTGGGCGGGCATTACACATATGCCAGGGTGCCGGCGGGACATTGGGTGTCCGATTGGTTCGGCTGGCAGCGCAACCATTACGACCGCCTCGGCCACCTGCTGCAGGGCTTCGTGCCGGCAATGATCTGCCGGGAAATCTTCATCCGCATCCGGGTGATCACGCACCGTGGCTGGATCGGCTTCTGCGTCGTCTGCGTCGCGCTGGCGATCAGCGCATCTTACGAACTGCTGGAATGGGCCGCCGCGCTTCTTTCCGAAGAAGCCGCCGAATCGTTCCTCGGCACCCAGGGCGACGGCTGGGACACGCAATGGGACATGTTCCTCGCGCTGTGCGGCGCGCTCTTCGCCGTGTTCGTCGTGGCGCGTTTCCACGATCGATTTGTAACGGCAATCGATGACCGTCGATAGCGAATGAACCGATGATGATAAGCCGGATTCCCGAATTAATCCATCGTTGCCGTCGCTGACAAGGACGTGTAGATTCCCAACATGCAAAAGGAAGTCATGATCGATCCGGATATTCTGGGCGGCGAGCCGGTATTCGCCGGAACCCGGGTTCCATTGCGGAGTCTGTTCGAGCATTTGGAAAACGGTGAGTCGATTGACGATTTCCTCGAAGGATTTCCTTCCGTCAAGCGCGAGCAGGTCATCGGGGTTCTGGAATCTTCAAAAGCGGTTTCCCGCGTTCCCTTGGCTGCGACACTCATAGAGTGACGCTACATTCGGGTCTTTGGCTGCGAATGGAACGCTTGTAGCGGCTCTCTATGAGCGTCGCGGCTGATGTGAGGCCATGGCCACCGCTGAAAACCTAACAACCCATCCCCGCCGCGCGGAAAGGTTTGGAACCGTCCTCCGTCCCGGCTTTGATCGGCGGGGCCGGCTGACACCGGCCCTATCCCATGTCTCATCCACCGCCCGGACAGTTCGACTTTTCGCAACAGCGGCGGACGTTCCGGCTCGAGCTGCTGCGTTCGTTGCCGCAGGGTTTCGTGGAAACCGCGATGACCACCTTCGCGGTCTATGTGGCGATCCGGATGTTCGGTCTGCCGCCGTGGATGAAAAGCGCCATTATCGCCTCCGGCAGCTTCGGCCTCTTGCTGAGCCTGTTTGTCGTCCAGCTCATCCGGCGGCGCGGCTGGACGGTCAACAACGTCGCCGCGGTGTTCTGGATTCTCGCCGCCGCGGGTTTCGGCGTGGCGGCGGCTTCGGCGCGACATCCCGCGCTCTACTGTGCCGGCACCTGCGTCGCCTTTGTCGGACTGGCCTCGGCCCCGCCGCTGATGGCCCAGATCTACCGCAAGCACTATGCCGACGGGAACCGCGGCCGCCTGTTTTCCCTGTCCTCGCTCACACGCGCCTGCACCGTCGTCGTGTCCGGTTTGGCGCTCGGTTTGTGGGTGGAGAAACAGGGATTCCCCCCGCTCTTCACCGCTTATGCCGGCGGCAGCCTGCTGATGGTGCTGTGCGTGCGCGCGATGGCACCGGTCCGCTTGCGCGCCTCGAACCGCATCCGTTGGTTCGACGCCTTCTCCCACGTCGGCCGCAACCGCGCCTTCGCCAAGCTGCTCGCCATCTGGATGCTCATCGGTTTCGGCAATCTCATGTCCTTCGCCCTGTTCGTCGAGTTCATCGGCAACCCGGCATACGGCTTCGGATTCGACGCCAAGTTGTCGGGACTTGTCACCAGCACCGTGCCGATGGCCGCTTTTATTTTCACGGTGGTGCCGTGGGGCATCGTCTTCGACAAGCTGCCGTTCTACCGCGTGCGGGCGATGGTGAACCTGTTCTTCATCGCCGGTATCCTGATTTATTTCCTCGGCGGCAGCCTGCTCACGCTTTGCCTCGGCATCGCGCTGCACGGCATCGCCCGCTCTGGCGGAAACATCCTGTGGATGCTGTGGACCACGCGCTTCGCCGCGGAGGAGCATCTCAGCGAATACCAGAGCGTCCATTCCTTCCTCACCGGTGTCCGCGGGGTGGCCGCGCCCTTCGTCGCCTACGCCTGTCTCGAACACCTCGGCCCGGTCGCCGTGGCCGTCGCCGCCACCAGCCTGCTCGCCCTCGGCACCCTGCTGATCGCTCCCGAGATCCGCGAGGAGTTCCGGGCAAAGTCCGTTCCTCACTGATGCTCCTGTCAGTTTTCCACATTAGGGGTTCCTCACGACGCCCTCCCCGCTCCTCTTCAAACCCATGTCCGAACCTGCCGATTCCATCCCGCGGGGATCTGCCAGCAAAGCAGTTCCGGCGGTCAGCGGGCGAGCGGTTTTTCGCCGAGCACCTTGATGGGCTGTGGCGTGCGTTTTTTGCGCAGTCCGAATTGCCGCACGGCGTGGCGTTGGAGGTGGGCGGCGGCTTCCTCCACGTCGTCGGTGAAGAAGATCAGGTTCGGATCGTCCGGGCTGATCATGCCGTTCTCGGCCATGCGGTGAACGAAGTCCATGAGCGGCTGCCAATAGTCCTTTCCCATCAGGATGATCGGGAATTCCCGCAGCTTGCCGGTCTGAATGAGGGTCATGGTCTCGAACATCTCATCCATGGTGCCGGCGCCTCCCGGCATCACGACGAAGGCGTAGGAATACTTCACCAACACCACCTTGCGGGTGAAGAAGTAGCGCATGGTCACCGAGCGGTGGACGTAGGGGTTGAGGTGCTGCTCGAAGGGCAGCTCGATGTTGACGCCGATGGAGCGTCCGCCGATCTCATAGGCTCCCTGGTTGCCGGCCTGCATGATGCCGGGGCCGCCACCGGTGATCACGGTGAAGCCGAGCCGCGCGCAGGCCGCGCCCATCTGGCGCGCCATTTCATAGTATTCGGTGCCGGGTTTCACGCGCGCCGAGCCGAAGAGGGTGACGCAGGGGCCGGCGAAATGCAGCGCGCGGAAGGCGTTGAGGAAATCCTTGCCGGCACGTAGCAGCGTCATCAGGTCGCGCAGGCGCGAGGTGGGGCCGGAGAGCAGCGTGCGTTCGGGCGTTTCCAGCTCGAAGAGTTCCTGCTGGCGGACTTCCTCCTCGGTGAATTGGTGCTCTTCACCGGGTTCCGGGCAGGTGGGGCAAACGGGTTTATTCACGCGGCGGTCTAGCATCCCGGACGGCCTGCGTGAAGCGCCGCGTGTGACTTATCGTTCGCCTGGCGAAGCGATGGAAACCAGCGCCTCCATCACGGCGCGCACGGATTCCGGCGGCAGCGAGCCGGGCACCACCGCGCCGAGCACCAGGCAACCGTAGGCGGTTTCCACCGGGATCACTTCAAGCGTGGTGCCGGCGCTGACTTTCACATGCACATTCCCCATGCTGGTGCCCGGGCGGCGCGAGGCCAGTGCCAGGCTGCGGGCGAGGAAGTGAAACCGCTCGTGCAGCCCGTCGTCGAAGATCACCGCGCCCTCGCGGTCGAGAATGAACACACCGGCTGCTCCGAATTCGCGTCCCAGCCAATCGCGGAAACGGCGGATTTTTTCCAGAAACGGTCCGCGTGCGGATTGTGGCGCGGGTGCCGGGGTTTCGGTCTCGCGCGTTTCGAATGCCGGGGCGGGCGGCTCGGGTGCGGCGGGTAGGGGAGATGGTGCGGTGACGTCGGGCGGTTCGGCGGCTGCGGGCCGCTCGCCGGTGAAACCCACGAAGCCTTCGTCGAAGCCGGCCTCGCCCGTGGTTATCGGCGCGGCCGGATCGCGGGCCGGCTCGATCAGCCTGGCGGCGAGGCGGCGGACTTCATCGGCATCCACCCATGACCGGAGCGGGTCCATCAGCCGGCGTGGGCGCGTGAGGATGCGCCGGGTTCGAGTTTCGCTTCGATTTCCATGCGCAGGGAATCGAACACGGTTTGGGCTCCCGCGCCGTCTTCCAGCACGCCCACCGGCAGGCCGCGCGCGCTGGCACGCACGAACAGAGGGTCGCGCGGGATCTGGGTTTGGAACAACATTTCGGCGGGCAACAACTGGCGCAACGCGGCCGCGGCCTCGGCGCTTTCCGCCAACTCGTGCTGCACCATCGTCAGGCACACACCGAGCACGGTGAGGCGCGGATTCATGATGCGCAGGCGGTTGAGGCCTTCCAGCAACTTGGGAACCGAGCGGATGCCGAGCGGCTCGGCCTGCTGCGGGATCATGATGGCGTCGCTGGAGGCGATCACGTCACCGGTCACGCCGAACAGGCCGGCGGCGGTGTCGATGATGCACAGGTCGAAGCCGCGCGCCGAGACGCCGCGCAGGAAGGCGCGCACCCGCGCGAGGTGGGCACCCATGCCGCCGCCCGCCTCGTAATCACTGGCCTGCCCGCTGGCCACCAGCGCGAAGGTTTCCAGGCGGGTGGGCACGATCAGCCGGTCGAGCGGGATGCCCGGGTCCTGGAGGAAATCGTAAAACCCGCTGAGCAGGCGCGATTGGCGGGTGAGCGAGAGGCCCACGGAACCCTGCGGATCGGCGTCCACCAGCAAGGTGCGCACACCTGCCCGGGCGAAGGCGTGGGCCAGGTTGATCGAGACGGTGGTTTTCCCCACTCCTCCTTTTTGACTGGAAACGGCGATGTTGATCACGCGGAAGGAATTGCTGGCGCAGAATAGCTTCGGCTTGCCACACCGGAAGTCTTTTCTTCATGTTGCACGCATCGGCGCATCCCACGCCCGCCCACGCCCGCCCCGTATATGAAATCCCGAATCATCTCCCACAGGGCCGCGGCCGTCACTCTCGCCGGTATCCTTGCCGCAGTCTGCGGCTCCTGCCGGAAATCCGATACCACGGACCCGCGCGACGAAGTGCCGCAGGCGGTGATCGCTCCCGAGTTGATGACCAACCAACTCGGCACGTTGCCCGGACCGGTTTACAAAAGCCAGGCGCGATCGCCGATCCGCTGGCAGCCGTGGACCGCGGAAACCCTGGACCGCGCGCGCACCGCCCGCCGACTGGTCTTCTGCGTGATCGCCATGCCGCAGCACGCCGGTTTCGTGGATGTGCTCAAGGCGCTGGAGTCGGACCCCGCGCATGTCAACGCGCTCAATGACGAGTATGTCCCCATCCTTGTGGATGCCGAGGCGGCGCGCGAACTGAGCATCCTTACCTCCGATCTGTGCGCCGAAATCCGGCGGCCGGTCGGGTTGCCATTGTTCGTCTGGATGACCCACGAGGCGAACCCGGTGGCCTGGATCCCGGTGTTTCCCGATGAGGAGTCGAAGATTTCGGACATGTTCATGCAGAGCCACACGATGGTCTCGCAAATGTGGCGGGACGACCCGGCCTACGTCATCGGCAACAGCCGGATGGACAACGAGAACCGCCGCGCGCGCCTCGAAGCCCGGAAAAACGTCAAGGTGATGAGCGAGCGGCCCGCCGAGGACCTGCTGCGCGGCCTGCGCCAACTCGCCTCGCTCTACGATCCGCTGACCCGCAATTTCGATGAAACCGGCGGCTTGTTTCCAACCAGCTCGCTGGAACTGCTCGCCGCCGCGAGTGTGCATCCCGGATTGCCCGAGGACCTGCGCGAAACCAGCCACTTCACCACCCGCAACCTGCTCAAGGACCTGCTAGTCAGCCCGATGTTCGACCCCCTCGACGGCGGGGTGTTTTCCGCCCGCCGCGGCGCGTCGTGGACGCTGCCGAATTTCGTCAAGGACTGCGTCACGCACGCGCGTGTGGCCACCGCCCTGATCGAGGCCCACCGGGCCACGGGCGATCCGCTCGCGCTGGAGCGGGCGCTGGGCCTCATCGGCTTTGCGGAAACCCACTACTCCGCGGCCGATGACTTGTTTGCGATCGGATTCATGCCGCCCACGCCGCCGGAAGTCTGGATGTGGAGCGTCGAGGACGTCCGCGAACTGCTCGGACCGGATGACGCGGAGTGGTGGATCCAGGCTACCGGCATGAAGGGGCTGGGCAACCTGCCTTCCGAGGTGGACCCGCGCCGCGAATATTTCCGCGCCAACACGCTCGGTCTGTCGCAAACTCCGGCACAAATCGCCGCCGACCATGGTTTCGATCCGCAGGCATTCGAGACCCGCTTCCAAGCCGCGCGCGAGAAACTGCTCGCCGCCCGCAACGCCCGCATCGGCAGGCTGGCGCGCGACGGGTCGCCCAGCCCGGCGGCCACCCTGCGCATGGTCTCCGCCTTCGCCGCCGCCTTTCACGCCACCGGTGATCAGGCCTATCGCGAAAAAGCCGTGCGCGTCCTCGGCAGCGCCCGCGAGAATTTCGCCGACGGCCAATTCCTGCGTGCCTTCGCCAGCGATGCCCCCACATCCGTGGGGGCCGGCCGCAATTTCCTCTACGCCCTCGCCCTGCAGGCCGCGCTCGATGTGGCCGCCATCACCTCCGATGATTCCTGGCTCGTCTGGGCCGAAGATCTCGCCACCACCGCCGCCGAGTTATTCACCGGCGACGACCTGCTCAAGGAGTGCCCCGATGCGGCCAATCTCATCGATCTGCCCGTCAGCGATCTGGTGATGCTTTTCGACGATTCCACCGCCGGCTTGATCTCGATGGCGGAATGCCGGCTCGCGCAGCTCGGCAGGCCGCTGGTGCCGAGTTTCAGCGAGCTTGCCACTCCGCTGCCCACCTACGCCGCCGAACGCCCGGTGTTGCACACCGACCTGTTCCACGCGGCACTCGCCCGCCATCACAGCATCACCGCCGTTTATGGCACCGCTCTCACGCCGGAAATGAAGCTCGCCCTCGAGCGACTGCCGCTGCGCATGGTCCACCGCCGCCCGGCCCGCGCCGATGAAAACATTGCCCCGGGCGCGGTTGAGTTGCGTTTCGGCCTGAACGATCGCAGTGTCTCCGCCGTCACTCCGGACATCCTGGTCCGCGCCATCCTTCCCGCCGCCGTCAATCCCGACCAATCCTCCATCAACCGTTGACATCCGGATCTCATCCGCCAGCACTCTCGACTCATCATGAAAACCCGCCTGCTCCCTATTGCCATCGCGCTGCTCGCACTCGTCCCGCACCTGATGGCCGAAACCCTCGTGCTCAAGGACGGCACCGAAATCGAAGGCACCATCCTGCGCGAGACGGATGACTCCTATGTCGTCGAAGTTCCCTTTTCCCGCAGCATCAAGGAAGAGCGCGTCGTGCCCAAGGACCAGGTGGCACGGATCCGCCGCGCGCAGCCCGATCTCGTCGCCTTCGAGGCCATCAAGGATCTCGCGCCCGCGCCCGACCTGCTGGATGCCGCCGATTACGGCCGCCGCATCGCCAGCATCGAAAAATTCCTCAAGGAACACCGCCAGAGCGGCAAGTACGACGAGGCAAGGAAAATGCTCGGCGTGCTCAAAAGCGAAGCCAACGAGATCCACGCCGGCGGCATCAAGCTCGGCGGGCGCATCATCCCCGCCGAGGAATACCGCGCCAACCGCCTCGAAATCGACGCCCGCATCGAGGAATCCCTCATCCGCGGCCTCATCGATAAAGGCGACCTGCTCTCCGCGCTGCGCAAGTTCAACAGCTTCGAGACGGACTTCCGTGGCACCCGGCCACACACCGATCTGCTGCCCCTCATCCAGCGCGCCATCCGCAGCCACCTTGCCCAGACCGAGGTCTTGCTGGCCGACCACGACAGGCGCATTGCCGAGCGCGAGGCCGGCCTCCAGCGCATGCCCAGGGACGAACGCCGCGTCACACAAGCCGCAATCGACGATGAAAACCGCGCCCTTGAGGCCAGGTTCAAGGCCGAGAAGGACGCCCGCATCGGCTGGGTCACCGTGGACCCCTACTTCAAGCCGGCAATGAGCGAGACCCTCACCTACGGTCGCCGCGAACTCGACCGCCTCAGCGCCGCCTCCTCCGCCACCACCACCGACCTCGGCGAACTCTTCCGCGAAACCCTCAGGAAAATCCAATCCGGCGCCGATGATGCGAAAGCATCCATCGATAAGGCCCGCAGCGCGCGCATGCCGGAAAAATACCTCGCCATCCTCGAGGCGGCCGCCAAATGACCCCCGATCCCGCCCCGCCATCCATGACCGCCAAGCGCACCGCCAGCCGCCGCCGCAAAACCGCGGAAACCTCGATCGAAGCCACCCTTGATCTCGACGGCTCCGGCGCTTCCTCCATCGACACCGGCATCCCGTTCTTCGATCACATGCTTACCCTGTTTTCCAAACACGGGTTGATCGATCTCGACGTGAAAACCGTCGGCGACATCGAGGTGGACGCGCACCACACCATCGAAGACACCGGCATCGTCATCGGCGAGTGCCTCCGCGAGGCGCTCGGCACCAAGGAAGGCATCCGCCGCTACGGATGTTGCCATCTTCCGATGGACGAGACGCTCGCCCGCGTCGTCGTCGATCTCAGCAACCGCCCGCACCTCGAATTCCGTGCGCCGGCCGGCACCCCGTCCGCGCCCAACATGCCGTTCTCGCTGGTCGAGGAATTCTGCCGCGCGGTGGCCTCCAACCTCCGCGCCAACATCCACGTCGAGCTGCTCTACGGCCGCGACGGCCACCACATCGCCGAGGCCGTTTTCAAGGGCCTTGCCCGCGCCCTGCGCGACGCTTGCGAGCGCGACCCCCGCGTGGTAGGCATCCCCAGCACCAAGGAAGCATTGTGAACCCCGCGCTCATCGACTACGGCGCTGGCAATTTGCGCAGCGTCGCAAATGCCCTGCGCGAACTTTCCATCGAACCCCGCCTCGCCACCTCGCCGGCCGATCTCGAAGGGGCCAGCCACCTCATTCTTCCCGGTGTCGGCTCCTTCGGCGACTGCATGGCGCAGCTTGAAAAACTCCGTCTCACCGGCCCCATCCGCGAGTGGATTTCCGCCGGCAAACCCTACCTCGGCATCTGCCTCGGCTATCAGATCCTGTTCGAATCCAGCGAGGAAACCCCAGGTGTCCAAGGCCTCGGCGCATTCAAGGGAAGCGTCCGCCGCTTCCGCCAGGCCCCCGGCCTGAAAATCCCGCACATGGGATGGAACTCCGCGGTGCCCTGCCACCCGCAGTCCCCCACCTGGTCCGGCCTCGGTCCCGAGCCATACTTCTACTTCGTTCACTCGTATTTCCCGGCGCCGGACGACGACTCGCTCGTCGCCGCCACCACCAGCTACGGCGATGACACCTTCGCCGCCGCCATCGAAACGCCGCACCTGTTAGCCTGCCAGTTCCACCCGGAAAAAAGCCAGGACGCCGGCCTCCGACTGCTGCGCAATTTCCTCAGCCGCTAACAGGCGCATTCCGATAGCGCGGCTCAAGCAAGCCGCGGGGTTTCGCGTTTTCCGCAACAAGGATGATGCGAAAGAAGGAGCGATGGTGGCTTGACAGATCGGGCGGATGAGGCAGTCTCCGGCCCCCCGGCGCGTTTGAACCGCGGCGGATCTGGAATTATGAAAAAGGAAATGCATCCGAAATACAATCCGGTGGTCTTCGTGGACATGACCACAGGCACCCGCTTCGTGACCCGCTCGACGGCGAGTTCCGACAAAAAAGAAGTGATCGACGGCGTGGAGCACAGCGTGATTTCGATGGGCATCACCTCGGACTCGCACCCGTTCTTCACCGGGCAGAAGCAGTTCGTGGACACCGAGGGCCGCATCGACAAGTTCCAGAAGCGCTTCGGCGCCGTGCGCCGGGTGGCCAAGCCGAAGCTCGGTTGAGCTTCCGGCGGCCTCGATTTCCGATCCATCGCCGCGGGTGCCGATGCCCCGCGGCGACGATTGCATGATGTGGCGGAATCTGCGACTTTTCCGCCATGAAACGTTTTGTGCCGTTCCGCCGGATCGCCGTTGCGGTCGGTCTCATCTGGCTGGCCGGCTGCAGCGGTCCCGCAGGAGTGGTCATGAATCCGGGCCTCGCCGAGGGCAAGGGCGAGACCTTCGGCTACCGGAAATGGCTCGCGGCGAAAACCGAGCCGGAGGTGGTCATCATCGGATTGCATGGTTTCTGCGGGGCTTCGGCCGATTATTCGAACCTCGGCAACCACCTGCTGCGGCACCAGCCGCGCACCGCGCTCTATGCCTACGAATTGCGCGGCCAGGGCAGCGACCCGATCGTCGAACGCCGCGGCGACATCGGCCATCCGGGCGAGTGGTATGGGGATTTGCTGGCATTCACCGACATGGTGAGAGAGCGGCACCCGCGCGCCAAGGTGGTGTGGTTCGGCGAAAGCATGGGCGCACTGATCGCCGCCCACGCCTGGCGCGAGGCTCCGGATGGCGCTCCGCCCTGTGACGCACTGGTGTTTTCCTCGCCCATCGTGAGGTTCCGCGACGACATTCCGGCGTGGACTCCGGCACTGGTGCAGGTGGCGGCCACCGCGCTGCCCTTGGCCAGGGTCTCGCTCAACACCCTGTCCGGCGGTCAGAACGTGCAGATGACCCAGAGCACCATGCACGGCGAACAGGCGAAGAAAAATCCCTACCACGTCGAGCAGCACACGCTCCGGTTGATCGGCGCGCTCACCAGCCTGATCACCGGCATGAACGATTGCGCCGCCACCTTCGACGTGCCGGTGCTGGTGCTCCACGGCGGGCGCGACTACTTCAATTCGGACTCCGATGTGCGCGGCTTCGTGGCCCGCATTCCCGAGAACACCCCGGTGGTTTACCGCGATTACCCGGACGCCTATCACCTGCTGATGTACGACGAAAAGCGCGACCGCATTTTCCGCGACATCGAGCGCTGGGTGACCCGCTTGCGCTCAAAACGCTTTTGAAAATTAATCCATCCGCCGCCGGGTTTCGTCTTGACGGCATGGCTTCGAAAGCCATCCTTCGCGCCCCGCAACTCTCACCGATTCACACCATGGCCCGTATTTGCATTATCCGAGGAACCCGCGTCCGCTCCGGCGGCAGAATCCACCGCTCCGGTCTGGCCAAGAAAAAGGGCGGAATCGGCCGCCACGTCACCAAGGTCGTCAAACGCACCGTTTCGCCGAATCTCCAAACCAAGCGCATCTGGGTCCCCGAGCTCGGAACCCACGTCCGCATGAAACTCAGCTGCCGCGCGCTCAAGACCATCAGCAAGAACGGCGCCTACGCCACGCTCAAGAAGGCGGGCCTGCTCTGAGACCGATGGCGGATCGCTTCGATTTTCCACGACCCGGTGCCCGCGCACCGGGTCTTTTTTTGATCTCGTAACCGGCTGTGGTCCGCACTGCGTCCCGGTGCCGCTTGCCATGGCCTGCGATGTGGGCTAACGCCCCGGCGTGCATTGGAACGACGTCTTTCTGCAACTGTTCGAGCGCTGTGCCGCCGAATACCGCTCCGGCAATCCGGACTTCACCAGTTACTACCGGGAAAACGACCTGGCGTTTCTCCGCTCGATCGGCTGCCGGCAGCGTGAGTTCTTCGATTTCGTGGAGGACTTTTGCGACGACGGCATTCCTTCGCCCGGCACCGCCCTGTTGGTGGCCGCGGTGCGGCGTGATTTTTTTCTCACCGAACAGGCTGGCGTGGCGTGGAACGGTCCCTTGCTCACCCGCGATGAGGTTCCATCATTCGGCGATGCGCTCGATGACATTGCCTACCTGCCGCGCATCATCGCCAAGGCCCGCGCCAAACTCCGCGGCGCGCTCGATCCCGACCTGATGTTTTGCTGCGGCGGCGACCGCAATTTCCTCCGCAAACACGGCAACCTCCACCCCGCCGATTTCCTGCGCATCGTCTGGGCCGCCGGAGAGGACGATCAAGCGGTGGCGGCATGGGTGCGCTTACAGATGACGTGAGTTGTCCGCCGTCACGCGCTCGGGCACTGGCTTCATCGGACGAAATGGCCGCCCCGGGAGCCCGGCCAAGTTGCCAAGATGTGGCTCGCATAATCCGCGGCCGCGACCATACTCCGCCGCGCCGGATGATTTCCAAGTCACTGCTGCCGCTCGTCGCCCTGGCCACGTCCCTGCTTGGCGGGGATGCGGCGCGACAATTGCGGCTGGGTGACGAGGCGCTGGCCGCGGGCCTATGGGAAATCGCCGCCGGCCACTACGAGGCGGGATTGTCCGATCCATCGCTCGTCGAATCCGCGCGGGCGTCCGCGACGATCCGGTTGGCCGAGGCGCGGCTGCGCGACGGCCGTCCGGACGAGGCGCTGGAGTTGTTACAGGAGCCGGCCGCCGCCGCTCACCCCGAGGCTCCGTTCTGGCAAGGCCAGGCGCTGGCCGCCGCGGGCAGGACCGATGAGGCGATCGGGATTTTGACGCCACTGGTGGGCGATCCGCTCGCGCCGTTCCACGCGGAGGCGGTTTTCACCATCGCGAATCTGGAATTGGCGCTCGGCGATGAAGCCGGCGCGCTGCGCACACTGAAAATTCTCGAAGAGGCGGATGACGCCGCGCTGGCATCGAGAGCGCGGCTGCGCGAGGTGGAAGTGCTGCTGGACGCGGGGCGTGTTTCCGAGGCGCGCGAGACCCTTCCCGCCGCCACCGCGGTGGGTCCGTGGGATGCGCCCTTGCAGGCATTGCTTGAGGCGATGATCCTGCTGCGCGAAAACCGCCCGGCGGATGCGGCCGCGCTTTTCCGGAATCTGATCGAGCGGCCGCAGGGGCAGGCGCGCGCGCGCTACCATCTGGCCGCCACGGGACTGGGCGAGGCCCTGCTTGCGGCCGGCCAGGCGAATGAGGCGGCGGCGTTCATCGTCTCGTTTCTGCAGGATCACCCGTCGTCGCCGCGCCTCGATGCGCTCTTCCACCTGCTCCGGCTAGCCGCGGCACAAAACCCGGAAACCGGGCGCTTCGTGCTCGAAGCGCTCGCCGCCTGGACCCCGCAGAGCGATGTTCCCGTGCTGGGGCCCATTCCGGTGAGCGGCAGTGGAGCCACGGCCGCGTGGCCATCCGCCGGGCAGCGCGATGAAATCGCCGCCCATGCCATGCTCGCCCGCGCGCTCATCCTGCGGCGCAACGGCACCCCGGAGTCACTGGCCGAATGCCGCAGGCTGCTCACCCGGTTGCGGTTCGAATTTCCCGCGCACCCGCTCGCCGGCCGCTCGCTCGTCGAACTGGCGCTCATCGAAATGGACGCCGGACAGGCCGCTGCGGCGCGCGCGATCCTCGAAACCGTGCGGGAGATTTCCGGGGAAACGCCGCTCCACGGCCGTGCCGCGTTCCTGGAAGGACGGATCGTCCGCGAGGCAGGCGATGAGTCCGCCGCCAGCGCATTGTTCGAGGAGGCCTCGCGTCATCTGCCGGATGGACTGGCAGATGCGGCGCGCTTCAATGCCCTGGTGCTGGCTCCGGCCGGAGACGGAACCCGGGAAGCGCCCGCCGACCCGGAAATCGCGGCCGACGTGCGGATCGAGCGCGCGCTTGCCCAAGCCGATGCCGCCGCGCGGATCGCCGCCATCGAGGAATTTCTCATCGCGCATCCGGAGCATGCCCGCGCGCCGGAGGCACGGCTGGCCGCCGCCGAGGCCGCGCTCGCCATCGCGCCGCCGGATCTCTCGCTCGCCCGCGCCCAGCTCGACACCCTGGCCGCCGAGCCGGAAAAATCCGCTGCGCTCGACCCTTCGCGCCTTGCAATGGTCCGCCTGCGCCTCGCCGATCTGGGCGGCGACACCGAGGCCGCCATCGCCATCGCGCGCGACATCGGCACGCGTTTCCCCGACACTCCCGCCGCCGCGGATGCCGCGTTCGTGCTTGGCCGCGGCCTGTTCCGCACCGAGGCCTACAACGAGGCCCGGCTGGTGCTCGAACAGGTGGCCGCCACTACGCTGGATCCCGCCCGCGCCGAGGCCGCATTGTTGCTGGCCGCGAGGTCCGCCGCGCTCGTGCCCACCAGCCAGTCGCAGCAGGAGGCGCTCGCGCTGTTCCGCAAGGCGATCGATGGCAACGGCCCGCTCACGCCGGTCGCCATCCTGGAAAACGCGCGCCTCATGATCGACATGAACCGGCTGGCGGAAGCGGAGGAGTTTCTCCGCGGCTGGTTCGAGCCGATGGAGAAATCCGATCCCATGCGCCTGCCCGCGGGCCTTCTGTTAGGCGAGGCGATCTACGCGCGCGGTTCCGCCGATCCGGAATCGCTGCCCGCCGCGCTG
The DNA here is from genome assembly GCA_041686775.1 of Luteolibacter sp. Lineage (GTDB taxonomy): Bacteria > Verrucomicrobiota > Verrucomicrobiia > Verrucomicrobiales > Akkermansiaceae > Luteolibacter. The sequence goes on from JAWLDG010000037.1 coordinate 14,298, forward strand.
GCGGTTTACGATTCGCTGCTGGAGGAGGCCGGGGCGCACAGCGCGCTTTTCAACCGCCTGCAATATCTCCGCGGCCGGACGCTGGAGCAGATTCCCGACCAACGCGCGGCGTTTTCCGCCTATTACTCGGTGCTGGAAACCGACGAGGCCCCGGCCGAATGGCATTACTTCGAGTTATGCGGTTTCCGCGCGCTCGCGTTGTTGGAAAAAGCCGGCCGCTGGCCCGCCGCCATCGCCTGCGCCCGTCGCATCGCCTCCTTCAACGGCCCCCGCGCCGCCGAAGCCGCCGAGCGCGCCAGCCAGCTCCAGCTCAGCCACATGATCTGGGAAGAGTGAGGGGGTAAATGCTGAAAAACTGAAACGCCGAAATTGATATGCTCGAATTACTGATTACCGGAAAATCCGGCCGCATGGGGCAGGCATTGCTTCAAGCCGCCGCCGCCAATCCCGTCGTGAACGTGACCGCCACCCACGACGCGGGCGAGGACCTCGCCGCCGCGATGCAACAAGCCGGCTGCGTCATCGACTTCACGGTCCATTCGTTCACCCCGCAGGTCATTGAATCCGCGCTCAAGCTCGGCAAGCCGCTGGTCATCGGCACCACCGGCCACAGTGACGAGGAACGCGCCATGATCCGGCAGGCCGCGGAAACACTGCCCGTCGTGTTCGCATCGAACTACTCGGTGGGCGTCAACACCCTGTTCTGGCTCACCCGCAAGGCCGCCCAGGTCCTCGGCCAGGACCGCTTCGACATCGAGGTCGTGGAAATGCACCACCGCCACAAGATCGACGCCCCCTCCGGCACCGCGCGCACCCTGCTCGATGTGCTCCACCAGGTCACCGGCACATCCTATCAGCACGACGTCGCCCACGGCCGCGTCGGCAACATCGGCCCGCGCAAGCCGCGTGAAATCGGCATGCACACGCTGCGCGGCGGCGATGTGGTGGGCGATCACACTGTGATCTTCGCCGCCGACGGCGAGCGCGTGGAACTCACCCACAAGGCGTCCTCGCGTCTCACTTTCGCCAACGGCGCCATCCACGCCGCATTGTGGCTGCGCGACAAGCCCGCCGGCCTCTACGACATGCGCGACGTTCTCGGCCTTGCCGATTGAGCGATCTCCGCCATCTTCTCCCCGCCAACACACCATGCGCACCGCATTCACACTTCTCTTCATCGCCCTCCTGCCGGCCTGCAAGCCGCGCGACAACGCCGCGCCCGCACCTGCCGAAACCGCTCCGCCCCCGGTGGAGGAAAACGCCGCCTCGGAACCGGAACCCGCCACCCCGTGGGACGTCCGCTCGTCGCTCGTCCGCGTGAACTCCACCCGCCAGTCGTGGAACGTCTGGCAGCCGTGGGAAAAGAACCCGCCGGACCGCAGGCGCGCGCTCGCCGCCCTGATCGCGCCCACCCGCGTTGTCACCACCGCCGAACTGGTGGCCGATTCCACCTACCTCGAATTCGAATCCGCCGATGGCAGCCGCTTCACGCCCGCCAGGGTGGTGGTGGCGGACTACGAGGCGAACCTCGCCGTGCTGGAACCGGCTTCGGAAGAGGACGGCAAGGCGTTTTTCGAGGGCATGACTCCGCTGGAAATCGCCGCGCCGCCGAAGATCGGCGACACGCTCGATGTCCTCCAGCTCGAGGACAACGGCCTGCCGATCCTCACGCCCGGACTGCTGCAGAGCGTCACGCTTTCCTCCAACCTGCTGCCGCGCCACAGCTTCCTGACCTATCTCGTCAAGGCATCGATGCGCAGCGCCTCCAGCAGCTACACGCTGCCCGTGCTCCACGGGAAAAAACTCGCCGGCGTGCTGCTCGCCTACAACTCGAAGGACCAGCTCTGCGACGTCGTTTCCACCGACATCCTCGCGCGTTTCATCCAGGAGGCCGCCGATGGCGAATACCGCGGCCTGCCCGGACTCGGCATCTCCACCACCCGCACCGAGGACCCGTCGTTCCGCCAGTGGCTCGGACTCACCGAGGACCAGGGCGGCCTCTACATCCGCTCCGTGCGCGAGGGCACCGCCGCCGCCAAGGCGGGCGTGCAAAAAGGCGACGTCCTGCTCGCCGTGGACGGCCAGCCCATCAACCGCCGCGGCTACTATGAACATCCGAGCTACGGCAGCCTGTCGTGGGGCCACCTCATCCGCGGCGGGAAGTCCGCCGGCGATGCCGTCACCCTCTCGCTCCTCCGCGATGGCGAACCCGCCGAACTGCAAGTCACCCTGGAGCGCGACATGGAGGATGCCCGCCTCGTTCCGGACCAGATGTTCGACCGCTCGCCGAACTACCTCGTCAAGGGCGGCCTCGTCTTCCAGGAACTCTCCCGGCCGCTGTTGGAAAGCTTCGGCGACGAGTGGCGCTCGCGCGCGCCGCTCAACCTGCTTGATGCCTGGCAGAATCCGGAAAACTATCAGGACTCCCTGCGCCGCGTCGTGTTTCTCAGCGGCACCATTCCCACCCCCGCCACTGTCGGCTACGAGAGTCTGCGCAACCTGATCGTCAAAAAGGTGAACGGCGTGGAAATCCGCGACATGGCATCGCTCGTCAGGGCCTTCGAGGACCACACCGGGGAACTCCACTCCATCGAGTTCGCCGACGAGAACCTCACCATCCAACTCGACGACACCACAACCACCCTGGTCGATTCCGAACTCCTCAAGCGCGGCATCAACCGCCTCTCGCGCGTGGAGTGAGATCGCGGTTCCCCGCAATCAGCTGAAAATCCACCAAACGGGGTGCAAGTGGATGCTCGGGACGGCTTCGGCCCGCTCCTCACGCGGGCTTGTCCCGTGTCTGATCGGAACCGCCGTGTAAAATGCCCTGGCCGCTGCGGCGGCACGGAAAATCACGCGAAGCCTGACCGCATGGACGGAGGCACGGAGTCAAACCCGTACGCACGGTGGTGTGGGACCCGTGGCTGGCTCTCGGAGTCAGTCACGGGTACCCGATTCGGCGTTTGTGTTATTCTCGCCGTATTTGACCGTTTCTTTGCCACCGTGGTCGGTATGAATGGTAATAATTATCGGCTTATTCAAGTCAGCGAGATTGAATTCGAGCGTTTTCATTAGGCCGGCTTCGGCCTTGTCTCCATTGGCATTGTGCTTCAGGTAAACGTCGATCTGCGGTGGATTGCTCTCTTTTACGGTGTTGCCTCTGTAGAGGGTGAAATCGTGATCCTTGTGGCCACCAGCGTAACTGACCTTGATCCTTATCACCCCGCCGATGATTTTCACCTCTGTCATGGTGAATGGATCGGACTTGATGTCCTTGATCTTCAAAAGACCCTGCTCAACGACTGTGAGGCTTGGGATATTTGGAGCTTCCTCTGCCGCGTTTGAGTAATGGCTGATCGGAAGCACGATGAGTAGAATTGAAGCGAAATGTGTTTTCATTCAAGTGGATGACACTCCAGATCGAGGGTTCTTAGAATTATTTTTGCGAACGTATAGGCCATCCACGGCGGGGAGGGAAGCCCGAATTCAAAGAAGGACGTTGCCCGCCGTTGGATGTGCCGGCTTGTGTGTGCCCAGCATGGGCACAGTCCTAAAGGGGTTCAAGTCCCCTGTGTGAAATCGAAATGAACAGCAATGAACAAATAAGCACCAGCAGAAGCC
>JAWLDG010000038.1:0-13024 GCA_041686775.1 Luteolibacter sp.
CCGTCGGGGGTGGCTTGCTCGATGATGGATGACATGGTGGTCCATCATGGAGGCGTTCCGGGCCCGCTGGCTAGTGGGGTTGTGTTGACCGCTTACATCGAACACGCCAGGGCTTAGGATTCTTGAGGTGCAGCCAAAAGAAGGCTCTGCGAGAATCGAACTTCGCTATTTGTCGAAAACCAGCGCTTTTTCACTCCCGCCCTGAATTACTACTCCCGGAGTAGGAGAAAACCCCTATTCCAAATGGAGTCAATTAAGCACCCGTATAGTCGGATTTGACGATGGTGCCGGTGGCTTGCTCGATGATGGTGGTATTGGCCCCGGCCCCATCACTGACCCTATTCACTTCACTTGCCTCCTCTTACCGTATCCTTCACTTGAATCTCACCATTCTGATCCACGATTAGCACATAACGGTTCGGATCTTCCCAAAAACCCTTGGGGGCAACATCCAAATGACAATTTTTAACAGTATCAAGTATGAATTTTCGAATCTCATCGGTCACCACATGCCCATTCTTGATATGATTTGGGAAACTGTTTCTTTCCAGCCCATCGTTCTGAAGTGGTTTTTTTCGAAGACAATGGTTCAAGGACTCAAGGTAAGACCTGCTTGCTTTCGCTTTTGATTCGCTCCAGACTTCCGTGGCGAAAATCAATATAATAACAATTCCCGCTACAGCCACTATACTGAACACTAACTTTTTTTGCATCAAATGTCCCCCGGTTTGCGTTTGAGACAGCTACATTTACACGCTTCCTCACATGATTTATGAATCTTAAACGATTGCCGGTAGCCGCACCAGTTTGCTTCTATATCTTCTTTAGAACCCGGCTCTTCTGGGTCTTCATATATTTTATTCCACGCTTCAATTATAGCAACGGCAGCACCTGGGTAACGTCTCCCCAAACGACAAGACTCAAAACAATGACGAAAGTCTCCACCACCACTCTCTGGAACATTCCTTTCTCGTTCCCAACCACCCAAAGGCATGAGGCCAAGCCAATCACCAAATTCAAAAGAAGCCAGGCCGAGGATATCTAAATCACTGACGGGCTGGTTGTTGATAAATTGGTAGGGTCTTTCGAATAATTTCTTCAATATTGAACTCTGCTTGTCAGATCTGATCTTTTCAGCCGCCTCTCTAAGTAGCGGTATGTCTTGCGTGGATAATTCGCTAAATTGCAATATCTTAAAAATAGAGAAGTTGTAGTATGTATTTGGTCTCTTTAAATTATTTAATCCTAATGATCTTTTAACTATGAAGCCTTTTTCCTCAATCGGATCCCTGGACGGCCACCTGCCGGTCACGGGGTCATAGTATCGGTAGCCGTAGTAGTAGAGCCCGGTTTCCGAATCCAAAGGTTTCGTGCTGAATTGATAGGTGAAGCTGGCGGAGTCGAAGCCTGACGCATAGCTCTCTGTCACGATGTTTCCGAAAGGGTCATACTCGTAGTGGGCCGCGACATCGCCGTCAGCCTCCAGATATTCGCTGATGTTGCCGTTGCCGTCATACGTGGGATAGTAGGTGTTGGCACCCTGTTTTTCGGCGAGAAGTCCGCCAACGCCGCCCGCGCCTTGCAGGGTGCCGCTGAGGTCGAGGCCCCAGGTGCGGGCTATGGTCAGAGAGGCGGACTGAAGATCCGCGCTCCATTCGGCTATGCAATTCCAGCCGTCGTAGAGGTAAAGGGTGATTGATGCGGGCGAGACGCCCACACTCCTTGAAGTGCGGCGGGAAAGCGCGTCGTAGGTGTATTTGACCAAGGTGACGTTGCTGGCGTTTTTGACTTCGATGAGACGGTTTTCCCCATCCCAGACCAGCGTGCTGTTTGCGCCGGGCGAGACGGGCAGCGGGCCGTGGGTCATGTTGCCGTCGTCGTCGAAGACGGGGACGACGGGTGTTCCGGCAATCACGTTTCCGCCATCATCAATGTAAGGAGTAATGGCGTCATATTGGTTGAGGGCATCGGGAGTGTAGGCGGTGGTGGTGACCTCCGGGGGATCCGAGATCTGGGCATTTGAGATCTCAGAGAAGAGACGGTTGCCGATGTCGTCATATTGGTAGGCTCGGTCGGCATCGACTCCCGGGGCGGCTGCGCTGGTGAGCTGGCCCAGATTGTCATATCCCCAGGAGGTATCACCGGGGTTGGAGGTATGGCCACCGCCAAGATTGAAGGTGGTGCGGACGCCCATGCGCTGGCCGATACTGTTGACTCCTCCGTTCACGACACCGTAATCATACTTGGATCGGGTGATGGCGCCAGCCTTGTTTTCGATGGAGTCGAGGGTGTCGCGGGTGGGGTCGTAGGCGCGGGTGGCCACGAAGGCTGGATTCCCGCCTGAGGCGGCCTTGGTGACGGTTTCGAGGAGACCGCTGCTGTCGAGATAGCCGTAGGTGAATACGTCGGTGGAGTTGGCGACGGTTTCGAGGCGGCCGGTGGTCACGGAATAGTCGTAGGTGACACTGTGGTCTGAGTCCGTGTCTCCCACAATGCCGAGGGTGAAGCCGGCGTCGCGGCCAAAGGAGCTGTCGCGGCGGTCGATGACGCGGGTGAAGTCGAAAGTCTCTGGGGTCAGTACCCGCAAGTTAACAACCGCCTGGATAGAGAAATTGCGTGGGGGCGGCGCTCTCCAATTAACATCCATGTGGATCCGTGATCCTGGAGAAGACGAGTGACGACTTGCCCACGTTCGAGCGTCCGATGAGCGCGGACTCCGGATGCGCCCAGTCCGGGCATTCCGCCGCCCGGCGCGCGCTGGTCATGAATTCCGCGGACTTGATCTGCATGCGGCGCACCATCGGAAGCCCGCCACCGTGCGGTAATAGCGGAATTAGGCAGTTTTGAAATCAGGCGAATCAAGAACTTCAACTGGCCTGACCGCTGAGAAGGACTTCGAGTTGGGCGTCCATGAATCCGATATCCTCATCCATGGCCTGACGCTCGATCGGATCAGGCATGGAGTGGCTGGATCCCGCAAGCGCCAGCTCGCGCCTCCGTGAGATGGCTTGATCCCGGTCGATTTCATCGCGGCTGAAGGCTTCATTCATCAGAAGGATGATTCGGTCGTTGAAGATGCGCACCATGCCCTTGGCAAGGGCGAACAGGATCGGACCGGAAGAGGCATTGTCCGGTGCGGCGGGGAAGACACGCAGGACTCCGCAAGCCACGAGCGAAATCATGGGGGCATGACCGGGGAGTATGCTCACTTGGCCCTGCGCTGTGGGTAGAACCACCTGCGTGACCCGCTGGTAATGATACCGCTTGTCGGCGGTCACAATGATCAGTTCCAGGGACATGATGCCATTCGTGCGCTTGTGCGGTCCGTTTGAATTGGATGCAACCTGCTTCCGATCGGGAAACGCGTCAAGATCGCGGGTTAATCCGGTGGTGGATGCGGTATGAATCCGCCTGGCGGGCAATATTTTGCATTTGCGCGGATGTTGTTTTGCGCTCCGCATATCCTGCTTTTCTGACGCCTCCGTTTCTCATCCATTCCGCCTTTCCTTGCGATACGGTCTGCTTCCGGCTAGGGCGTTGGCATAAAAAAAGATTCGTACGTTAGTGATGAACAGACACTTTCCAGCCGGTTTGCCACCGATTCCGCGGCCAGTCATCGGTTCCGTCTTGATTCGGCCCGGCCCGGTTCCCCGCCCGCCTGCATGAGCGGCCACGCATTTCTTTTTCAAAACCCAACTCCAAACCGCCATGAGCACTGCCGCAGTCCTGCCACCCCTGCGGGATCTGGACCCCGAGGTTCTCCATGAAATCGACGATTGCGTGGAACGCTGGAGCGACCAGGAGGGAAACCTGATCATGATCCTCCATGAAATCCAGAACCGTCACGGCTACGTGCCGCGCGAAAGCAGCCTGCTGCTCGCCGAGAAGACCGGTATTCCGCTGGCCCGCATCTATGAGGTGCTCACATTCTATCATTACTTCCGACTGGTTCCCCAGGGCCGCCACAACATCACCGTCTGCAACGGCACCGCCTGCTACCTGAAGGGATCCGCCCGCTTGCTCGGCGAGTTGGAAAACCGCCTCGGCATCAAGGAGGGCGAGACGACCGACGACCGCCAGTTCCACCTCGAAACCGTCCGCTGCATCGGCTGCTGCGGCATGGCGCCGGCGGTGGTCGTGGACAAGCACACGCACGGCCGCGTCAACGTCACCGACGTGGCCTCGATGATCGAATGCATCCGGATCGAAGACGAAACCACCGGGGAATCATGAAAAAGAACTTCACCACCACCTGGCAGACGCTCCGCAACGACAGCGCCCGGTCGCCCGAACAGGCGTGGATCCGCGTCGGCATGGACACCGGTGGCATCGCCGCCGGTGCGGAACGATTGTTCGATCAACTCGTCACCGCAGTCGGCAAGGCCGATCTCGACATCCCGGTGCGCCGGGTTGGTTCCTATGGTTATTCGTTTGCCGATCCGCTCGTGGAAGTGAAGACCGCGGACCACCCGCCGGTGCTCTACGGCCGAGTGGACGAGGCGGCCGCCGAGGCGATCGTCAGCCAGCATCTCGCCAGCGGCAAACTCATCGACGATCACGTGATCGGCGCGCGCCGCCGCGGCACGATGATTTCCGGTCCGGTCACCGCAATCCTCGTGCACGACACCTGCACCGCCACCGGAGACAAAACCCAGTTCTTCAAGGAATCGCTCGAACTCGAACTCAGCGATGCTGGTTTGGCCAACCAGGTCCAAGTGGTGCGCGCCCTCGATCTCGGCATCTACGACGAGGGACTCGCCGTGCAACTCCTGCCATCCGGCGTCACTTACACCAACGTGCTGAGTCGCGACATCACCCGCATCGTCACCGAGTCGGTCGCCCGCCATGCGGCGCTCGAACACCTGCTCTGGACACGTCACGACCCTCAGTTGCGCATCGTGCTGCGCAACTGCGGCGTGATCGATCCCGAGTCGATCGACGACGCGATCCAGCACGGCGGCTACGAGGGCCTCGTGCGCGCGCTCACCGAGCAGACGCCCGAGGAAGTCATCGCCACCATGAAAACCAGCGGCCTGCGCGGTCGCGGCGGCGCCGGTTTTCCCACTGGCCTGAAATGGCAGCTCACCCGCGAACCGCAGGCCGACCGCAAATTTGTCATTTGCAACGCCGATGAGGGCGACCCCGGCGCGTTCATGGACCGCAGCGTGCTCGAGGGCGACCCCCACGCCGTGCTCGAAGGACTGATGCTCGCCGCCTACGCCATCGGCGCGCAGAAGGGTTATTTCTACATCCGCGCCGAATACCCGCTGGCGGTCAAACGCGTGCAACTCGCCATCGAACAGGCCCGGGCCAAAGGCCTGTTAGGAAAAAACATCCTCGGTTCCGGCTGGGATTTCGACGCCGCCATCCGCCTCGGTGCCGGTGCCTTCGTTTGCGGCGAGGAAACCGCGCTGATCGCCTCGATCGAAGGCCGCCGCGGCAGCCCGGAACCGCGCCCGCCCTATCCGTCCGTCCAGGGACTCTGGGGCAAGCCGACCAGCATCAACAATGTGGAAACGCTGGCCGCCGTGCCATGGATCGTCGCCAACGGCGGCGAGGCCTACGCCCGTCATGGCTCGGGGAAATCCAAGGGCACCAAGGTGTTCGCCGTCACCGGCAAGGTGCGCCACGCGCAGCTCGTCGAGGTGCCGATGGGAATCCCTGTTAGAGAAATCATTTTCGGCATCTGCGGGGGCGTGCAGGATGAAACACCGATCAAGGGCGTGCAGACCGGCGGCCCCTCCGGCGGCATCATACCGGAACGCCACCTCGACACGCCGATCACCTACGAGAACCTGATCGAACTCGGATCGATCATGGGCTCGGGCGGCATGCTGGTGATGAATGAAAACGACTGCATGGTCGATGTCGCCGCGTTCTACTTGAAATTCTGCGTCGATGAATCGTGCGGCAAGTGCGCGCCCTGCCGCGCCGGTGGTTACCAACTGCTGCAGTTGCTGCTCAAGATCACCAAGGGCAAGGGCGCGCCTGGCGACATCGCGTTGATCCGCCGCATCTGCCATTCGATGCAGTGCGCTTCGCTGTGCGGCCTCGGCCAGACCGCGCCGAATCCGGTGCTATCGACACTGCGGTTCTTCGAGGACGAATACCAAGCCTACATCGAGGGCGGCATCCCCTTCGCCCGCAAGCTCAAGAAGGCCCGCGAGGAGGGCCGCAACCTCAAGGAAGCTGTCTAACAAAAAAATCTTTCCCGTCATGATCATCGCAGCCGAGCCGCCGAAAACCCGCACCATGGTCCGCGCCGCCATCAACGGCGTGCCGATCGAGGTCCCCGAGGGCACCTCGATCCTCGACGCCGCGCGCAGCGTGCAGATCCGCATTCCCACCTTGTGCAAGCACCCCGACTTGCTGCCCACCTCGGCCTGCGGGCTGTGCATCGTGCGTATCGCCGGCAGCCGCAAGATGCCGCGCGCCTGCGCCACCGCCGTCGAGGAGGGCATGGAAATCACCACCCACGATCCCGAACTCACCGAGGTTCGCCGCACCACCATCGAGCTGATCCTTTCAACCCACCCGAACACCTGCATCACCTGCGGTCGCAACACCAACTGCGAATTGCAGACGCTCGCCGCCGAGTTCGGCATCCGCCACGACGAAATCCCGCGCCACGTGCCGGCCATCGAACCCGACGACTCGACCGGTTCGATCCTCATCGATTTCACCAAATGCGTGAAATGCGGCCGCTGCATCCAGGTCTGCCAGGAAATGCAGAACGTGTGGGCGCTGTCGTTTCTCGACCGCGGCATCCACACCCGCATGGCTCCGGCCGGCGACATCAAGCTGGCGGAATCGCCGTGCATCCGCTGCGGCCAGTGCTCCGCCCACTGCCCGACCGGCGCGATCGTGGAAAATGACGAAACCGCTGCGGTGTGGGAAGCGTTGCGCGATCCCGAGCGCTTCTGCACCGTGCAGATCGCGCCCTCGGTGCGCGTCGCCCTCGGCGAAGCCTTCGGCTATCCGCCGGGGATTGATCTCACAGGAAAGATCTACACCGCGATGCGCCGGCTCGGTTTCAAGGCGGTGTTCGACACCAATTTCTCCGCGGACCTCACCATCATGGAAGAGGCCGCCGAATTCGTGCAGCGTTTCACCAGCGGTGGCACGCTGCCGCTCATCACTTCGTGCTGCCCGGCGTGGGTGGATTACATGGAAAAACGCTTCGCGGATTTCGTGCCGAACTTTTCCACCGCCAAGTCGCCGCAGCAGATGCTCGGCGCGCTTGCAAAAACCTACTTCGCGGAAAAGGCCGGCATCGATCCGGCGAGTATCTATCAGATCTCGGTGATGCCCTGCACCGCCAAGAAATATGAAATCGAACGCACCGAGGAAATGAGTTCCTCCGGCTACCCGGACGTGGACCTCTGCATCACCACTCGCGAGCTGGCGCGCCTCATCAAGCAGTCGGGCGTGTATTTCCACGACCTGCCAGACGGCCACCCGGACTCGATCCTCGGCACCTACTCCGGCGGCGGGCTCATCTTTGGCGCCACCGGCGGCGTGATGGAAGCCGCGCTGCGCACCGCGTATTTCCGCGTCACCGGCCGCAACCTGGAAAAGGAAGCCGTCAGCATCAAGGCGATCCGAGGGCTGGAAGGCATCCGCGGCGCCACCATCGACATCGACGGCACCAAGGTGCGCGTCGCCGTCGCCCACGGCCTCGGCAATGTCGAGAAACTGCTGCTCGAAATCCGCGCCGCCCGCGAAGCCGGCGAGGAGCCGCCCTATCATTTCATCGAGGTGATGGCCTGCCCCGGCGGCTGCGTCGGCGGCGGCGGCCAGCCGTATGGCGTGACCAACGACCTGCGAGCCGCCCGTGCCCGCGGCCTCTACGATGCCGACAGCGCGATGACCCTGCGCTTCAGCCATGAGAACCCGGACGTTCTGCGGCTCTATCAGGATTACCTCGGTGAACCACTCAGCCTCCGCTCGCACGAACTGCTTCACGTTCATTACCACGCCCGCCCCGCCTATCAGAAGTGAGGGGTGCGCAATGTGGCGCGGGCATTCTGCCCGCCGCCCCCCAAAAAAGATCCGCCGGATCTGTCGGATCAGTCTCTCTCATGCCCAGCCGCCATACCGTTCTGCTTCTCGCCACGGCATCCCTCGCCGCAGCCGAATCGCCTCCAGAACCCACCCGGCTATCACCCTTGTTCGTCACCGAACGGCAGGACGAAATCTCCCGCCCTCTTGCCACAATCACGCCGGTCCCTGCTTCCAACAACCGCTTGTTCGAGTCGCTCGCCTCGATTCCCGGTCTCATCGTGCAGGACAGCTTCGGCGGCTTCGATCCGCCGCGGATCATGGTGCGCGGTTCAGGCATCCAAAGCGCGCCGACCAGCCGCGGCATCGCCATCTCATGGTTCGACCTGCCGCTGAATGCGGCCGACGGCTCGTTCAATCTCTCGCTGATCGAAAGCGAGTGGCTCGAATCCGCCGCGCTCGCCCGCGGCACCGCGGCCGGGGTGCCGGCACTCGGCGGGGCGCTCGATTTCGCGCCGGACATTTTCCGTCCCGCAGCCACCATTTCCGCCTCGATGGCCAGCGACGACTCGTGGGTCCTGCATGCGCGGGGAGCTTGGAAATCGAATTCCACTTCACTAGCCGGCCGCGCCGCGTGGTTCCGCAGAGATGGTTGGCGCGATCATTCCCGGCAGGAACGCGAAAGTGTCTTTGCCGCATCGCGTTTTGCATTGGACGATGAAAGCGATCTGACCATTTCGTTTCTCGGCAGCACTCCGTGGCATGAGGTCCCCGGGCCTCTCACCAAGTCTCAGGCATTCGACGATCCCACTTCGGTCTCGCCCGCCGTCAGGCGCGACCGTCCGCGTCGCGACACCCGCCACGGCCACCTGAACGCCACCTTTAACCGCCGCATCGGCGATACACGATATCTCGCTTCAGCCGGTGTGACTTCGACCGATGACACGTTCCATCAACTCCTGCCCAATGGCATCTCGGCCACCGACGCCTGGGACACCTATATGCGCCTGCTCATGGAGCGAGCATGGGGCGGCGGACGCCAGCTCACCACCGCATCCGCCATGCTGCATACCGGCTGGTGGGACGCATTGCGCTATCGCAACGACTCGGGAAACAAAGGGCTGAAAATCGGCGACCAGCAGATGCGCCCGCTGACCTTCACCGCCGCGCTCGACCACCGGATCGAAATCGACGACCACCAGCGCATCGACCTCGGCGTTTCCTGGCTGGCTGCCCGCCGCGAGATCGACGACCGGCTCCGTTTCGAGGGCATCGCCCAGGATCTCGATCACACGGATCATTTCCTCGCGCCGCGTGTGGCGTGGTCGTATGATCTAACGAAAACCATCACCTTCACCGCCTCCGCCTCGCGTTCGTATGAACCGCCGACTTATGGCGATCTCCTGTTCACCGCCGGCCCGCCAAATGCCCGTGTGTTGCGCGTCACCGACCTCGATTGGCAGCGCGCCGGCACCTTGGAACTCGGCTGCCAGGGAAGCCACGGGCCGGTTTCATGGTCGGCATATCTCTATCATTCCTGGTGGGACGGCGAACTGCTGCGGCTGGTGGATGAAACCGGCGCGCCGCGCGGCACGGTCAATGCAGGCGACACCATCCACCGCGGCTTCGAAGCCGGTTTCCGCTGGGATTGGTCGGATAGCGGTGACATCGCGGCGGCGCTTGAGGCGAGTTATACCTATAACCATGTGCGCTTCGATGGCGACCCGGCCTTCGGAGACAATCACCTTGGCGGTGTGCCGCCGCATGTCGCAACGATCGCGTTGCCGGTCACGCACGCCGACGGCTGGTTCATCACGCCGGGCTGCCAACTGAGATCCGGCTCGACCTATGCCGATCACGCCAATGAGTTGTCATACGGCGGCACCGCATGGTTCTCGCTGGAACTCGGCCGCCGCCAAGCCGATGGCTGGAGTGTGGTCCTCGGGATTCAAAACCTGTTCGACCGCGAGGCCATCGCCAGCACCGCCGGCGTGCTCGACCGCGCCACCGATCCGGCCAACACTTCGATCTTCCTCCCCGCCAACGGGCGCAGCTTCAGCCTGCGCCTCGAACATGCGTGGTGAGTGAATATCCCCGCCTCCATGCACGCCGCCGTTCTCACCGCCATCCTGTTCGCGCTCACCGGCGTGTGTGCCGCGCAGGCGTCGAGCCTACTCGGTGCGGGTCGGGCCAATGCCTGGCGGCTCGCCATCGCCCTTGCGGTCCTGGCGCTGTGGGTCCACGGCTTCGGATCCGGGCTGGCCCATGGTTTGAGTTTCTGGTTTGTCGCCGCCGGCGCGGTCGGCTTCGGTCTCGGCGGCTGGTGTGCGATGCAGGCGCTGCGCCGTGGCGGATCGACCCTCGCGTTGCTGGTCATCGAGTGCTTTGCGGCACTTGCCGCCACCGCCATCGGCTGGCTGATGCTTGGCGCGTCCCTGGACGGGCGCCAAATCGCCGCCGTCGTCCTGATCCTTTCAGGCGTGTTGCTCGCAGCCACCCCGGGACCACTGCCAAACCTGCCGCGCGCCGTGCTCATCCGCGCGATCGCCTTCGCGGTGGCGGCGGCCTGTTTCCAGGCGATCAGCATCAATCTTTCGAAACACGGCTTCAATCTCGCGGCTGCCGCCGCCATGCCAGTGACCCCCGTTGAGTCCGCCTATCAGCGGCTTTTGGGCGGATGCCTCGCCGCCCTGCTCATCCACTTCGTCACCCATCAAGTTGCCCGCTTGCGATCCTCGTCCTCGCCGGTGACCGCTCCGTTTCCCGCCTCGCCGTTGCCGGCCCCGGTCTGGGTGACGCTCAATGCCTTGTTCGGACCGGTGCTCGGCGTCACCTGCCTGATGTGGGCTGTCAGCCTGGTTCCCAATCCGGGATTGGTCCAGACCGTCGCCGCCACTGCCACCCTGCTCAGCATTCTTCCCGCCCGCTTGCTGGAAGGTGCGCGGCCCGGCCGCAATTACTATCTCGGCTGCATCCTGTCCCTGTCGGGAGTCGCTTGGCTGTTGCTGGTTTGAGTGACTCCCACACCGTTCCCAGGGACTCCCACACCGTTCCCAGGGACTCCCACACAGTTCCCAAGGACTCCCACAGCGTTCCCAGGGACTCCCACAGCGTTCCCAGGGACTCCCGCTCTGGTCCCAGCGACTCCTGCTCCGGTCCGAGGGACTTCCTCACCGGTCCCAGGGACTTCCGCTCCGTGCCCAAGAACTTCCGCTGCGTGCCCAAGAACTTCCGCTGCGTGCCCAAGGACTTCCGCTCCGGTCACAAGGACTTCCGCTGCGGTCACAAGGACTTCCGCTCCGGTCACAAGGACTTCCGCTGCGGTCACAAGGACTTCCGCTGCGTGCCCAAGGACTTCCGCTGCGTGCCTGCGGATGCACTTCATTTGTTCCTTCCGGAAATTGCCGTGTTCGCCGGAAACCACGCCTTGCACGTCATGAACCACTCCTTGCAAGCACTTCGCCGTCCTCCACGCCTCCGGAATCGTCCGCCGCACCTACGGCGGCCACTACATCCTCGATCCCCGCTTCCGCGTCCCCGGACAGAACGCCTTCGACACCGGCCACGCGCTCCTGCGCTTCGATTGAACCACCCTCCGTCTCTCACCAAACCGGTTGCCTCCATCGATGACGAACGCGGCAAGCCCGCGTATGACGCGCTTTGCGGCGGCGTTCCAGGAGTGTAGGTCTTTTTGGCGACAAACCCGCCGATGCGTGGGTGCCGCGCAAACCTCGCGTCTCGCGGGCCGGCGGCAATGTCCCGATTTCCGGCTTTCCATGGGGTCGCTGCCGTGCATGATCCCCGACTCAGATGAAGGCGGCGTTTCCGTCCCTGAAGCCAAGCCAGGTTCCCGGCCGGGAACTGCGGCGGAATGATCCGCCGTTGCACGGCTTGTACTACTACGGGTACCGATACTATGACCCCGTCACCGGCAGATGGCCATCCAGGGATCCGATTGGGGAAAGTGGAGGGGTGAACCTTTATGGATACATCAGTAATATAGCTACTGACAAAATAGATGTCCTTGGACTTCAGCAGTTGGAAATGACCCCACCAAGTCAGGGAGACTTTAATAATCTCGGTGGAGATGGCGTTCTTCTGCCTGATTTTGACTTAAATGATTATGGGCGCCCATTTGATCCTGGCCCTACTCCACCAAAGCCGCCAGAAGATACAGAGCCACTAGGTCCAGATCCTTTCGCAAGCACTTGCTGTTTGAATGGGAAGATAGTCGATAAAATACCATTTTACCAAAGAGAATTTGGGGGAGATCTTGAAAAATGTATTAAATCGGAAAACGATTCATATGAGGCAAAAACTGCTAGTGTTGTTGCAGGGGGATTGACAGGAGCAGCTGGGTTGCTGTCAGGTGGGATTTTGCCAGGGGTCGGATGGCTAGGTTCTTCATTGCTTGCTCCCGGAGCACTGGCGGATTCCATTGCAGAAAGACGTTGTAAAGTATTAGTTTGTCCGAATAATGAATAAGCATTACACATGAAACTAAATGAAATAGGGCAAAAAGTTTTATTTGTTCTTGCATCAATTGGAACCATCACGGTTTTGAGTTGGCCCAGCAATATATTAGGTTATAAATTGTATGCTGGAATTGTTTTGTTATATCTGATTGCAACTAGACCATCTTTTGCAAATCAAAAAACTGATCCAGATCCGTGAATGAAGTCAGGTCTCGCATTTCAACAAAACGAATCGAAACATCTTCCTTTGCTGCCAGTCCCAAGCCAGTCATAATTCAATCGATGATACTCTTGTCACCAACTGGCGACTGCCGCGCCCGGGGCCGCTCCAATAACCGCCGTCCCAGGCAGGGTGTGCCGTATTACGGTTACCGGTACTATGACCCCGTCACCGGCAGATGGCCATCGAGGGATCCGATTGAGGAAGAGGGAGGAGTGAATCTCTATTTATTCGTGGGGAATTCCGGAATCAACTATTTGGATTATCTTGGTCTACAACAAAATCAGATGATGTTTGATGTTGTATTGACGGCATCTGCTAGAGCGAC
>JAWLDG010000039.1:0-11400 GCA_041686775.1 Luteolibacter sp.
GGCTTCTGCTGGTGCTTATTTGTTCATTGCTGTTCATTTCGATTTCACACAGGGGACTTGAACCCCTTTAGGACTGTGCCCATGCTGGGCACACACAAGTCGCGGCTGGACAACCCGCTACCACGCCCCGAGTCGGAGAATGAACACTGATGATAACCTTTACCCTGAAGCGGACTGGCGCTCCCGGTAGCGGGTGCCAGCGCATCGACGTTCGCCACAAAATGAGATCGCTGCTCTACCCAGTATTCTTGAGTTGCCTCATTGCGCTCGGATCGTGCAACGACAAGGGCACTAATTCCTCGGATGCGCGGGGTGATTCGGCCCAAGACGGCTCTGCGTCGATAGTTGCCAAGCTCGATAAGGTCGTGATCCCCAAGATCGACATTGACGGAGCTTCGATCGAGGAGGCGGTCGATTTTGCCAGAGTTTGCTCGATTCGATATGATCCAGAGCGCGACAGCGAGTTTCGGGGAGTTTCAATCATCGAGCGGCAGTCCCGAACCAACCCGGACGAAGCGCCTGATGGATACCGCGGGATCGGGATTGAAGGCACGGCACAAGCGAAGACGATGACCTACGTTGCCGAGAACGTCCGGCTTCTTGATTTCGTCAGGGAGATTGCGCGACAGGGCGGGTTGGACTCCTATCTCACCTCGGTGGGGATAGTCTTCGTCCCTGAGGGTGCACCTCCGTTCCCCAACGCGAAGGCGGACACGGGCGACGTTTGGGAGGTCCTGCGCCAGTCCGACAAAAACCAAGGCGAACAAGGCGTGCGTGGACAACCCGCTACCCAATCGCGTCAAGCTAAGGAGTGAGTGATTGACTGCCAGTGGTTTATGCGTTTTCGCCGCTCGTATCGGAGATGTCGTGGATCAGGCGGCGACAGCCCTGCGGATGAGTCTCGGGTGAGTCCCAGGAGATGAATCGAAACGAAATCACTTATCTTCTCGATACTGATCCATCCGGCGAATGCCTTGCGTCTGACAAGTGCGGCGTGGACGCACATGGTGAGGAGATGATAGAGCATGGCAGCGAGAACCATCGCCTCTATGTGATGGAAGCCGCTCCTGTGCTTGAGTCCATGACTGAGTTTGCAGGACTGCTTGAAGGCCCGGAACTTGATCTCGATGCTCCAACGCAGGGCATAGAGATCGGAGATCCTGTCGGCAGGCATTTGGTCCGCAGAGAGGTTGGTGACGAGTATGCGCCATGCGGCGCGCACGAGGCTTTCTTTCTTCGGCGTGCCGCGGCCGCGGCGTTTCGATTCGGAGCGGATGTGACGTCGGTTGGCGTTGGCTCGCTCCTGGTCGAGGCGGATGGCGATGAGACGGCATGGAAGGGTGCCGCGACCGATAACCACGGGGATGTCGATGAGATCGCCTGCCGAGCCCGCGAGGATCTTGGCGAGAGATTTCCCATCGATGTCAGCGGCCGACACGCTGGCGGGCAAGCGACTGATCCAGAATGCATTGCGCTGCCCGATTCTGGCGAGGGCGGCAAGGCAGAAGAAACCCATGTCGCGGAGAAGGAGATCGTCCTTGCGACAAAGGTCGACCGCTTCGAATGCCAGCGCCTGATCGGCCTCGCGGGCGGCGTGGAGTTGGAAGTCGAGGGGTTTCCCGGAAAGCAGGTCGGCGATAAGGAGGCACTTGCAACCGGCGGTCATTTCGTGACGGTTGCCATTGTTGGGGAAGTTCGTGGCGTTGGATTTGGCCATGGAAACGACGGTGGAGTCCTCGACGATGACGCGACGGAACGGCGAGGCGCGAAGGGCTGCGATGGTTTCGGGAAAGCGTTGGGATAGAACGTGGCGGATGACACCGAGCAGGAAGGCGGAACTCGCCGGGCCGAAACGTTGGAAGATCCCCTGGCGGGTCATGGGTTTTGGGGCGAACCCGGCGAGATGCATCACCAGATGATTCAAGGAGGTGTCTCCTTTGATAACCGCCTTGAGCAGGGCTATGAGGAAACCCGCGGCGTTGAACTTTCGCGATGAGCGCTGGATGAGCCTGGACTCGCGGGCGATCCGATCAAGTTGATCGGCCTTCGGCAGAAGGTGTTCTTCAAGCATGTCCAGCCTGCCGGGCTGGTGTAGATGTCAACTCTTTTTTGTTGAAATCGCGTGTTTCATGTGACTGACTCTCTGCGCGTTACAGCACTAGCTTGACGCAAATGACCCGCTACCCCGCCGCGAGTCGGAGATTGAACTCTGATGAGAATCCTTTACCCTAAGTCGGACTGGCGCTCCCGGTAGCGGGTGCCACCACTTCGACGTTCTCCCAAATAATGAAGAGCCGCTTCGCCATCACAGTTTTTACAGGTGTTCTCCTTCTAGCCGAGTCCCGCGCGGAGAGGTCACTCATCGACGCGTATCAGCCAACAAGCCTCCTCGGAACCGAGGGGGAAAGCGACCCGCTGCGAACGGGTGAGTGGATCGCGGCGACGATTGTATCTCGTCCGGTGATCATTGGAGGTGCGTTTCCTGAGTCGCCGGTTCATGCTGTTTCTCTTCCGCACAAGATTGCAGGTGCGACGGAGGGCTTTCCGGAGGAGAGCAATCTGATTGTGATCGTCGGTGGAGATGTCCACGCCGAATGGGGCCAAACGGAAGACCAGATCATCGCAGACTTTACGAAGGCCAAGGTTCCCGAGAATCTTGGTGTGACCCTCATCCAAGTAATGAAGATGACCGCTGTGTGCTTGGAGAAGACTCTGGGCACTCAGCATGAGAAGCCGATCAAGATCAAGTGGCTGGCTCCTGAAGGCGTATCGCTTACCGATGCGAAGCTGCCAACCGAAATCATAAAGACCGGAGAACAACCCGGCACTGGACAACCCGCTACCCGATCCCAGTCGAAGTCGGAGGGTGGCGACAAACCTCAACCAGAATCGGAGGGGCGCTCCCGGTAGCGGGTGCCAGGCCTCGACGTTCGGCAAAAAGGCAAACCATCACCTCAACAACACAGCTAATGAAATCTATCAGTTCCGCAATCGTGCTCTTTTCAGGAGTGCATCTGTTTCATGGAGCACATTCCATCCCGGTCCCTTATCAAGGTATGGTTTTTATGACCTCAATTATCCTATTTGTCATGGGACTCGGGGCTTGGGTGGTGAGCTTCATGCGGCGAACAGAGAGTTGATTGACGTCCTTTCGCCTTAAAGTTGAACGCTTAAGTGACCTGTGAGGTGCCGACTGATCTAAATATGAGCCGAACAAGTCGTGACGCACCACCCGGCCATAAGCTTTTCATTTTGATTTCAGCATCTCTCCAAACGCGCCGGTGGGCGCACATCATCGTTCGCTCCAAAATGAAGATCGTCACACTCCTGTTTTGCGGAACAGCCCTACTGGGGTGGCTTTGCTGTGCCCAGGAGGAACGCGATCCGTTTGCAGAGCCTGCAGAGCCGCATCCTAAGCCAGTGATTCCGGAACGCGGAGTTCTTAAGCTACCCCAATCCGTCACGCACAAGCGTATCGACAACGGACACCACGAATACCGAGTTGCTGGTTTGTATGCCCTCGACGAAGGAAAAGACCCTGCTGACTCAGCCTCATACTGCGCCAGTATGTTCGAATACCTGCTCCCAGAAGGCGCTGAAGTGGAAGCCGAGTTGAAGGACGGCAGCCTCGTCATCAGAACTTCAGTGCAGATTCCCTACGATACACTGGCTTTTGCGATCGATGGGGTTGCTGCAGGCGGAGGAGAGGTCCCCACTTGGGTTGAACTCGAAGCTCGTGACTTGAAGAAGTCAGAGCTTTTTGACCGGAATCACTATCAAGTCGTGAAGCTCGATAATGATTTTCCAGCGGGATTAGCTTGGCTGGGGATGTCTCGGAATCAGGAGCTTCGCCCCTATCTTTTGTTACCAGGTTTTTGAGCGCCGGCACCCTACTGGTCGGCCCAACCACTGCGCGATGCATGTGCCACTCAAGGTTTGCAATCAGGATTCTACACGAAGACGGTAGCTTAATTTGGGAAGACTTTGATTCGGCGTATGGGTCTGTCCAGATTGCCATGGCTGACACTGACGGCGACCGCATTCATGAAGTCTATTTTGAGACCAACGACCATGGGAAGAGTGCCCGCTATGTGCTAAAACCCAAAAGCGAACAAGATTAGATGAGAAGGCAGTGAGAGGCGGCGCTTGAATGGGGTCGGTTCTCGCATTTCAACAACCGGTCTGTGAATGGGGTCGGTTTTCGCATTTCAACAACCGGTCTGTAAAACGCTCCTCACGACGCGGCGCTCGTCGCGGGCGATTGGATCAACAGGCAATCTTCGAGAAACGGCTGGAGTTCGTGCAACAGGGCGGATCCCTCCTGTTCGAATTGGTCGCGGAATCCGTCCTCAATGCGGCGCAGTGCGAATTCGAGATCGGACAGCACCAGCTCGTTGGCGCGGCCGCGGACCAGGGCGGCGAGAATGACATGGCGGCCGCGGCGGGCGATGACGCGGTGCACGGCGGACAATTGCAGTTCCGGATGGAAACGTCCCGAGGAATCGCGCAGGCGCGCCGCCAGCCGCTGGGCGGTGCCGTTCACCCGTTTCACCGAGGCGTGGCGCGCGGGATCGCAACTCGCGAAGGACACCAGCGCGAGCGTGGATGCGTCCAACAGGAACACCTCCTCGACCTGGAACCGGCGGGTTTTTTCGAAGAATATTTCCTCGTAAGTACGGCTGGTGAAGAGCGCGCGGACGTGCCATACGAGGCGATCGAGCATGCCCGGCGGCTGGAACGGCCGCGAGGCGGGCGAGTATTCGGCCAGCGCCCGGCGGATGGTGGCGCGCAGCATCGGTTCGAGGTAGGTATCGATGCCGTTTTCCTTGGCGTAAACCGCCTTGCGCACCGCTTGTTCCATAATCGGTTCGAGCGCCTCGCGAAGGTCGTCATCGGTGAAATCGGGAGCCAATTCGGAAGCCGGTGGCGGCGGTGCCTGGAATGATGCCGGCGGCGGGTCCGCGAAGGGCCGCACCGGCACGCCCGGCGACGGGAAATCCGGCGCGGGAATGCCCGGCAGCGGGTCGAACGGCCGCGGAAAATCCGCCGCCATCGCATCGCCAGCGCTTGGCAGCGGCCGCAAGCCCCGCATGCGCCCCATTTCCGGCGACCCGGACAAGGACGGCGTGGGGATGGGAAACGGGCGGATCGGAGCGGAGTTCATCGGGGCGGAACGAAATCGGTGTCGGTGGCGGGCGGCGAGGCGGCTTCCGCCAACGCGCGGGCGGCAGCGGCGACGCGTGCCAGCCGTTGCTCGATCCACTGGCGGTCGGCAGCGCGGCTTTGCAGACGGGTGAATTGCTGCTCGGTGTTTTCCCACATGGCGGCCACTTCACCGCGGAGCTGGTTGGCGAGGCGTTGCTCGCGCTCGGCAAGGTGGTTTTGCAGCGCTCCCTGCCATTGGCCGAGCCATTGGCCGAGACGGCCTTCGAGCTGGCGCACGGCGCTGCCTTCGCTTTCGGCGGCGCGGGCGGCGGCCACCTGCTGGATCTGCGCCGCGAGCCGCTGCACTTCCGCCCGGATCTGCTGGTCGCGGATCTCCGCCTCCTGGCGCGCGGTTTCCACATGCCTCTCAAGGTTGTGGCGCAGCGCTTCCATCCTCGCTTCGGTGTGGGCCGGATAGTCGTCCGACGGAACCTGCGGGCGACCCGGCGCGACGGCCCCGCCGGTTTCCAACCGGGCAATTCTCTGCTCCAGACGGTCGAGTTGTCGGCCGACGACGATTTCCCGGATCTTTTCTACAGTCCGGGAGGGGTTTAGGGGTGATGATTCCGGGGACATGCGCGGCTCCGTGGGGGGAATCCACGACCGGGGGAGCCGTGGACACGGTGGGTGAACGAGTCGCAATCAGGCTGATACACGGACTCAGACTTGTAAACCCTGAGGGTGAAACTTCGCATCGGACGATGGTCAGGGGATGTTGAGGGTGTTTTCAACGATTGAGCGTCAGCGGGTTGAGAAATTCCGGATTCCGTGAAAGACAGCCGGGTCGGAATGGTTTAAGGGGTTCTTGATGTCAATCGACGATGAGGAAAAGGACGAGCGCCGCGATGAAGTGCTCCAGCAGGCGTTTGCGAAAACGCGCAAGAGTCTGATCGCCCGCCTGGAAAACTGGGAGGACCAGCGGACCTGGGACGAATTCTACCAGACCTACTGGCGGCTGATCTATTCGGTGGCGATCAAGGCCGGGCTCCGCAACGAGGAGGCCTTCGATTGCGTGCAGGAGACGATTCTTTCGATCGCCAAGCAGAGCAAAAAGAATCTCTACGACCCCAATCAGGGCTCCTTCAAAACCTGGCTGATGAACATGACGCGGTGGCGCATCAATGACCAGTTCCGCAAGCGCAAGAAAGACACCGCGATGGCCGGCGGCGAGTGGGACAACGACCGCAAGACCTCGGTGATCGACCGCGTCGAGGACCCCGACGGCGACCTGCTCTCGCGGTTGTGGGACGTGGAGTGGAAAAAGAATCTCGCCGATGCCGCGCTGGCCCGCGTCAAGGCGCAGGTTTCCCCCAAGCAATACCAGATTTTCGATTGCTACGTGGTCAAGCAGTGGGATGCCGCCCGCGTGCGCGAAAAACTCAATGTGAGCATGGCGCAGGTTTATCTGGCGAAGCACCGGGTGGGTGCCGTGCTCAAACGCGAGTTGGCGAAACTCGAAGAGCAGAACGATGCCGACTGAAAACCGTCCCTTTCCCACCATTCCGGACCACGAGGTTCTCCGCAAGATCGGCGGCGGAGCCTATGGCGAGGTCTGGCTGGCGCGGGGTGTGACCGGTGCCCTGCGCGCGGTGAAGGTGGTGTGGCGGCAGGACTTCGAGGACGAGCGCACCTTCGAGCGCGAGTTCGAGGGGATTCTGAAATACGAGCCGATCTCGCGCGACCACCCGGCGCTGGTCAACATCCTGCACGTGGGCCGCAGCGCGGACGGCGTCTCGTTCTACTACTATGTGATGGAACTCGGCGACGACGTCTCCGGCGGGCGCGAGATCAACCCGGTGGAATACGAGCCGCGCACGCTGCGCGCGGACCATCCGCACGCCGGCTTCGAACGCTGGGACACCGCTGAGTGCCTGGACGTGGGACTGCGCCTGGCCGAGGCCCTCGGACACCTCCACCACCACGGGCTGGCCCACCGCGACGTGAAGCCGTCCAACATCATTTTCGTCAATGGCCGCGCGAAACTGGCGGACATCGGGCTGGTGGCGGCGCGTGGCCAGCGGACTTTCGTCGGCACCGAGGGATTCGTGCCGCCGGAAGGACCGGGTTCGGCGCAGGCGGACATCTACAGCCTCGGCAAGGTCTTGTATGAAATCGCCACCGGCAAGGACCGGATGAATTTTCCGGAGCTGCCCGATGACATGCCATCCGGTGCGGAGCGGCGGCAGTGGCTGGAACTCAACCGCGTGGTCTGCGATGTCTGCGAGCCGCGGATTTCCCACCGCACCATCACCACGGCCGACCAACTCGCGGAGGCCTTGCGCCGCATCAGCCGGGGCCAGCGCGGCCGCCGCGGCACCGCACTGGTGTGGGCCGCCACGCTGATGCTCACCGGATTTTCCGGCTGGGCCATGTGGCAGGTGGGGGAGGATGCCGGCTGGTTCCGGGAGCGCCCGCGCGCCACTCTTTTCAATCCGCCGCCGGCGATCGGGCAGTTCCGGATTTTCAGTACTCCGGAGGGAGCCGATGTGATCGATCCACAGGGCGTGGTCATCGGTACCACCCCCACCCCCACGCTCACCGCGGAAGTCGGCACCGAGGTGGTTTTCACGCTCCGCAAGGAGGATTACCAGGACACCACGATCCGCGAGCGCATCGGCATCGCCGCGGTCAACGAGCCGATGACAATCCCGGTCTCCATGAAACCCTTCCAGCCGCCGGTGGCCGGCGAGTGGTGGGAGGATCATTTCGGCAACCGCTACCAGCCGGTGGAAAACCACCATATCGGCGCAGGTTATCTGGATCGCGCGACGTGGGAGGAATTCATCGCCGACGGCGGCGCCGCGGCCGGGGGCGAGACCGAAACGCTGACATTCTCGCAGGAGGGCATGCCGGTGGACCTGGTGCTGGTCACCGCCGCGGGTGCCGACGCCTTTTGCCAGTGGCTGCGCACCGGGGCCATCCGCGAAGGACGGCTCACCCAGGAGTTCGAGACGCGGGCGGTGCGCGACAAGGACTTCGACCACCCGTCGCTCGGCCCCGGAGCGCGCGAGGGGCGGCTCAAGCCGTTCCGTGTGATGGTGCGCCGCTTCAACCCCGGCCGCCTCTCGCTGACCACCGATCCGGGCGGCGCGGAGGTATATCTCAACGGCCAATATGTCGGCACCACCGACAGCACGCTCGAACTCACGGAACTCAAGCCCGGCACTCTCAAGCTGCTGCTCGTGCTCGAAGGATACAAGCCGCTCGCCAAAACGCTCAAACTCGGCGAAGGGGCATCACTGGAGGAAAACCTGAAACTGCTGAAAAACGAAGGCGTCGTTTTCGGCCGGCCGTGGGAAAACGGCGTCAAGATGCGCTTCGTGCCCGTCCACAACGACCTGATGGCCTCGGTGTGGGAAACCCGGGTCAGCGATTTCGCGCTGTTTCTCACCGAGACCGGCCGTCGTCCCCCGCCCTCTCCCGCCTTCACACAGGAGCCGGACCACCCGGCCGTCAATGTCTCGCGCAAGGACGCGCGGGCGTTCTGCGACTGGCTCACCCGCCGCGAGCGCGAGCAGGAACGGATCGGAGCCAGCCACCAATACCGCCTGCCCACCGACCTCGAATGGAGCATGATGGCGGGTCTGGAGGACGAGGGCGGCATTAGCCCCGGCTGGCGCGACGCGCGCAAGCGGCCGGTTTTTCCCTGGGGCGTTTCGTGGCCGCCCTATGGCACCCCCGGCAACTTCGCGGACGACAGCGCCGCCAGCGCCGGAGCGCTCCCGGTGGACCGGGCGATTCCCGGCTACGACGACGGCTTCCCCTACACCGCACCGGCCGGTTCCTTCGCCGCCAACGCGCTCGGCATCCACGACCTCAGCGGCAACGTCCAGGAGTGGGTGGACGACGAATACTCGCGCCTCGGCAACAACGTGCTCGGCGTGCTCCGCGGCGGCGGCTGGAACACCTATCAGCCGGAAAACCTCTACACCGGATCGCGCAACGCCGTCCCCCCCGACTACCGCGATATCTACTATGGCTTTCGTATCGTGCTGGCGAAAGTGCCGCGCGAGGCGGAGTAAGAAGCTGAAGCCACGGACACCATCGCTCCATGACCCCATGAAAACCCGACAACACACCAGTGCCCCCATTTGAGTTCCTCACATGGGTGAAGGATCATGGCAGGAAATACCGGACTCATGGCATTAAAAAAGTTAAGTCGATTTTTCAAATTATTGCAGGATCTACTGAATGGGGTCAGTGAATGGGGTAAGAGTAATCGGATTAACAACCATTCGTTTCAGTCCTTGGTTTTCAGCGTGTTTCTCATGGCGCTCATGCCGGGGCGTCAGGCGTAGATTTTCCGGTAATACTCGTCGGCCATGCGGTCGGAGTCGAAGTCGGTCGCGACATCGTTCATCGAGTTGAGCACGATGCGGCTCCAGTCTTCGGGATGATCGTAATAGGCGGGCAGGATCTTCCCGTTGAGGAGCTGATAGAAGCCGAGCATGTCGTGGCGGTCGCGATCCTCGGGGCTGAGTCCCGGCGCGGCGGGCGGAATGATGAACGAGTTTTCGCCGTCCCTGGCGAACTCGCAGACCCAGCCGTCGAAGGTGGAAAGGTTGACGGCGGCGTTCATCGCGGCGGTCATGCCCGAGGTGCCGGAAGCCTCGCGGGTGACGACCGGGTTGTTGAGCCAGACGTCGGCGCCGTTCTTGAGCTGGCGCGAGAGTTCGAGTTCGTAGCCGACGAGCACCGTGGCGTTGGGGAAATCGCGGGTGATGTGGATGAGGTGGTTGAAAAGCTCGACGGCGTTGTAGTCGAACGGATAGGGCTTTCCGGCCCAGATGACCTGCACGGGATGCGAGACATTGTTGAGCATCGCGCGGAACATCTTCATGTCGCGCGTGATCAGGTCGGGGCGCTTGTAGCCGGCGAAACGGCGCGCCCAGACGATGGTGAGCACCTTGGGATCGAAGAGCTTGCCGGTCTGGTCGGCCACGACGCGGAACAGGCGTTCCTTGAGTTCGCGCTTGCGGTGGCGGAGTTCCTCGGCGCTGCCCTGGCGGCGCGCGTGTTCGAGCCCGTGATCGGCCCAGTATTTCTTGTTCTGGGCGTTGGTGACGTGGGTGATCTCGCAGATATCGGAGTGGTGGGACCACATTTCGCGGGCCACCTCGCCATGGAGCTTGGAGACGCCGTTGGCGATGCGGGCGAGGCGCAGGGCGGCGAGCGAGTGGTTGAACTCCCCGCCATCGATGCCGGTGATGCGGCGCACCTCGTCCTCGGGCAGGTCGCCGAAGAAGGTGAAATCGCGCAGCAGGTTGAAGTCGTGGCGTTCGTTGCCGGCGTCCTCGGGCGTGTGGGTGGTGAAGACGAGGCGTTTTTTCACCTCATCGAGACTGCGGTGTTTTTCGTAAAGCTGGAACGCGGCGGCCAGGCCGTGGGCCTCGTTGAGGTGCCAGACCTCGGGGTCCACGCCGAGTTCGTCGAGCAGTCGGGCGGCCCCGGCACCGAGGATGATGTATTGGGCGATGCGGCGCAGGTGGTCGTTGTCGTAGAGCCGGTGCGTGATCGCGCGGGAGAGCGGATCGTTTTCCTCGATGTCGGTGCTCAGGAAGAACATCGGCACCGTGCCGAATATGTCGCCGGGCAGGAACAACGCCTTCACCCACACCGGATGGCCGTGGACCTGGACGGTGAAACGGATGCCGGTGTCCTGCAGGAAGGCGTATTCCTTTTTCCGGAACTGGATCGCCAGCTCGCGGTCCTCGCCGCGGCCCTGGGTGTAGTAGCCGAAGGTCCACAGGATGCCGATGCCGCAAAGGTTCTGCCTGAGGTCCGCGGCGGAGCGCATGTGCGAGCCGGCCAGGAAACCGAGGCCGCCGGAATAGATCTTGAAGCTCTGGTCGATGGCGAACTCGCAGGAAATATAGGCGACGCTCTTGGAATATTCGGGATTGATCTCGTAGTGGTGGGAGAAGGGCTTGGGTAGGAATGAGTCAGCCATGAGGATACGGGTGGTGGGGTGATGGCGCGCCCTGATGCGGGTGGCGGGTTCTGATGATTTCCGCCTCCGTGATGCAGATGCCGTGCCGGGCGGCAGGTTGAGTCGCGTGCGGGCGCTTGTCCAGCACCGCGAAGGACGCGCCGGCGTCAGGGCGATCAAGCTAGGGAGAGGAGTTTTTCGCGGTAAGTGTTGTCGAGCAGGGCGTGGCGGCGCTTTTTGGTGAGGCTTCCCTTGAGGGCTTCATC
>JAWLDG010000040.1:0-9754 GCA_041686775.1 Luteolibacter sp.
CTGAAGTCCCGGCAAAGTTATTCACAATCGGCGGCGGCTGGGGCGCGGTGGAAGAGCGCCCTGCCGCCGATTGATGAATAACTTTGGAACCGGTATCAGACTTGACTCAGACGCCTGCGGGGTGATGTAGCGCCTGAGTTCTCTGCCCCGTAGGATTCCACAGCCCTGAAGGGGCGGAACAAGGCGACGAAATCGGAATTGGATCGCCCTTTCAGGGCTCCGGATGAATTAACCGCACGTTCCCAGGGCGATGCCCTGGGCTGGTATATCCCGCACCTTTGGTGCTTGAGAAATCCGAATTCTTGGGTATTGCACTAAAGCTGTTCACTCAGAAACCAGTTCATTGTTCAGTTGGAAATATTTCGATGAAAAAAAAGACAACGTGGCTTGTCCTTGTAGTTGTGACGATAGCAGTGGCAACTACGATCGGCTATTTTGAGGATCTTCCCTCGGTTGCCGTGCGGCCATCAACAAGTTCGAAGAACCACTTCACCGTAGGTCTGCGTTCACCGTCGGGCGAGGCCGGAGTCGCACTGACCCGTGATAATCTTCGGAACTCGTCAAGCAATCTAGGGATCGCGCTAACGCCAGATGATGACAAGTCGATTCGCTTCAACAGCATGCACTTGGAGTGGGGTGACCACCTGATTATCAAATCGCATAGGAGATTCCACTTTCAGGAGCAAGATGGCAGCTCAGGAACACTGCTCGATGGAGATGGAAATGTGATCAAGCGGCGCTGGTGGCTTCCTCGAGGCGAATACACATGGCATTGCAACAGTTCCCTTGAATCATCAACGTCCGAAAAATCAAAGTAGCCAACACCTGATGGGCTGTCATTTGTCAAAACATGCAGCATCCCCGACAAACATCCCGCGCTCGTGAAGATGCGACATCCAGCGGTCGAAATCGAGACGTGGCGCGATGCGGGCGGCTTGGGACTTCAAGTCAGTCAGATCGAGGCTGCCGTCGATGAGTTGCAGCAACGGCCATTGACCGTCGGGGAACAGGCAGGGGCGGTGCCATGCGTCCACCACTGGCAGGCGGCGGCGCGCGCAGGCCAGGCGCAGCGGATCGAGCGCGGGGCGTTCGGGGATGTTTTTCGGTATCGCCAGCGGTGCGCAGCGTGCCCACAGCCTGCCATGGATCAGTTCGTGGCAGACTTCACGGGCGAGTTCCGGCGGCGGCACATCCGGCAGTCGGGCTGTTAGAGCGTCCGCCGCCGGGACCGACGGCCATTCTTCCATCAAGGCGGCATGGATCCGCCGGGCCAGCGCGGAACCGTCCGGAGTTTCCGGCGATGCGGGCCGTAAGGCGAATCCGAGCACGGTGTCGGCGGACATTTTTCCGACCACCGGCGCGTCGCCGCGGCACAGCAGGGCGGAACGGAAGGTGCGCCGCGCTCGCTCATCCATCCAATGATGGAAATCCACCGGAGCGAGTCGCCCGCGCACTTCGGAAGCCGCCTCCTCGTCCTCCACCGACCAGCCGGGCGGACGGTTGTCCGCCACATTCGATTCGCCGAGCCAGCGCAGACCTGCGGCATCGGCCTCCGACACGAAGGCATCCAGCGGCCATGGATCGTTGACCGGCGCGAAGTCGTCGAAGGGCAGCACGGCCTGGCCTTTGGCGAGCATGTCATCGATGATCGCGGTTTCCACGGTGTCTTCCGTGACGGATTTCAAGAGTTGGAGTGAGGCAATGAGATCCATGCCCTCGCCCGCCTGTTGGATCGCACGCACCTTGCGGACCACATCCATGCGCGCGCGCCAGCCGGCTTCGACATTGAAGCTCACGACGGCCAAGCCGTTTGGTGTCAGATGCCGCGTGCAGAACGCGAGCAAGTCCCGTTTCACCTCGTCCGGCACCCATGAGAAAAATCCGTGCGCGATGATGATGTCATGGGTTTCCCCCTTCGCACCGTAGTCCTCCAGCGCACAGGCATGGAAATCCACTCTTCCGGTAAGACCCGCTTCGTCCGCAAGGTCTCGCGCGCATTGAATCGCGTTCGGATTCACATCGATGCCCGTGAATTCCGCTTCCGGCCAGCGCATCGCCAGCGGCAGCAGGTGGTGGCCGGTCGCGCAGCCGATTTCCAGCACGCGCGCCCGCGCCGGATCGGGCGCATCGAATCCGGCGAAGCGCGCCGCCACCACGAACGCGGCGGGATCCGCCGTCGGATGGCTCATCGCCGGATAGACGCGGTTCGGAATGGATGGTTCGCCGTTCATGCTGCGCGACGATCCATAGCGCACAACCCCGGGGAAACCACATCAAACCACCTTCGTGTCGCCGTTGATGGCGTGGGCGAGAATGCCGTGACGCTCGCGGATCAGGCGCACGGCCAGCGCGGTCCAGCCGGTCTGGTGCGAGGCGCCGAGCCCCTCACCCGTTTCCGCGTGGAAATACTCGTGGAAAAGCAGCAGCCCGTGCCAGTCCGGCGAATCGGCATAGCGCCTCGCACCGCCGAAACAGGGGCGTTGTCCGTCTTTTTCCGGCAGCAGCAGCGAGAGCAGCCGGTCGCACAGATCGGCGGCGATCTCGCGCAGGTTCCGCATGATTCCCGAGCCGGTGGGATATTCGATGCGGAACGATTCGCCGTAGAAGTAATGATATCTTTCCAGCGCCTCGATCAGGATGAAGTTGATGGGAAACCAGATCGGTCCCCGCCAGTTTGAATTGCCGCCGAACATGTCGCTGGTCGATTCGCCGGGCGTGTAGCTCACCTCATTGCGCATGCCGTGATGTTCGAAGACGAACGGTTTTTCCTCATGCACCTTGCTCAGCGAGCGGATGCCGAAACCTGATAGGAATTCCGCGCTGTCGAGCATGTAGGCGAGGCACTTGCGGAGGCGGGCTTCCGACGGAATCGCCAGCAGGCAGCGGCCGGAGTTTTTCGCGCCGTCCACGCGGGTGGTTTCGATGTATTTCAACAGGTCCGGCCGGTTGACGAGGAACCAGTCCATGCG
This sequence comes from Luteolibacter sp., assembly GCA_041686775.1. Taxonomy (GTDB): domain Bacteria; phylum Verrucomicrobiota; class Verrucomicrobiia; order Verrucomicrobiales; family Akkermansiaceae; genus Luteolibacter. Next base: position 2,970 of record JAWLDG010000040.1, read on the forward strand.
TTTGCGGAATCCGGGCAGCGCCTCGATGGTCTTCTGCTTGAGCACGGTCACCGCGCACAGCGGCAGCAGGCCGACCAGCGAGCGGATGCGCAGAGGGATCGGGTAGTCGTGGTCGATGATGAGCTGGTCGTAATAGAAGCCGTCACTCTCGTCCCACAGGCCGGTGCCGCCAAGCGAGTTGATGGCGTCGCAGATGTTGACGAAGTGCTCGAAGAATTTCGAGGCGATGTCCTCATAGGCGGGTTTCTCCATCGCAAGCTCCAGCGCCATCGAGAGCATGGTGAGGCAGTAGAACGCCATCCATGCGGTGCCGTCCGCCTGATGGAGCTTGCCACCGCCGGGAAGGGCCTGCGAACGGTCGAAGACGCCGATGTTGTCGAGCCCGAGGAAGCCGCCGCCGAAGACATGCCGCCCCTCGTCGTCCTTGCGGTTCACCCACCAGGTGAAGTTGATCAGCAGTTTCTGGAACGCGCGTTCGAGGAACAGCAGGTCGCGATTTCCTTTCCGATCAGCGATTTTGTAAACCCGCCACACCGCCCACGCGTGCACCGGCGGATTGACGTCGGAAAAGTTCCACTCGTAGGCGGGAAGCTGGCCATTGGGGTGCATGTACCATTCGCGCAGCAGAAGCAGGAGCTGGTCTTTCGCAAAATCCGGATCGATGCTCGCAAACGGGATCATGTGGAAGGCGCTGTCCCACGCGGCGAACCACGGGTATTCCCACTTGTCCGGCATTGAGAGGATGTCGCGCGCGTGGAAATGATGCCAGTCCGAGTTGCGGCCGTGCATGCGCTCCGGCGACGGCGGCTGCCTCTCGCCGCCGCGCAGCCATTCGTCGATCACATAATGATAGAACTGTTTGCTCCACAACAGCCCCGCGTATCCCTGGCGGCTGACCAGGCGCTCCTCCTCGGGGATTCCGGCGGGAATCACGGCCTGATAGAAATCATCGCACTCGGCGATGCGTTCGGCGAAGGTTTCATCGAAGTTCTCGAAACCGGCCAGCCCGTTGGTTTCATCCGCCGCGTGAAGCCGGCAGCGGATGGTGATCGTCGCGCCGGGCGGCAACAGCAGAGCGAAATGCGCCGCCGCCTTGGTGCCGCGGGCGCGCTTCGCCACCGCGGCGGCCTCGCCGTTCACGATGAGGCGGTGGAACGCGTCCTTGGTGTGCCGCGCGTGCCCCTTGCCGCCGAGCGCGCGCTGATTCGTCTCGTTTTCCGTGAACAGCCAGCGCGGCGATTCACAGAGGCGGGGGCAATCGGTCATGAAATGATATTTCCCGAGAGTTTCATCATTGGCCACCACGCCGTGGCCATCGCCCCGGAGCGAAGGTTTCCTGCGCGGCTTATCGCGGTGTTCGCCCCACGCCCAGGTGTTGCGGAACCACAGCGTGGGCAGCACATGCAGCGGCGCGGCGACCGGACCGTGGTTGGTCACGGTGATGCGCCACAGCAGGTCGTCGGGCGAGCGCTTGGCCACCTCCTGCGTCACGTCGAAGTAGCGGTCGTCGTCGAACATTCCCATGTCCGCCAGCTCCAGCTCCGGGGCAGCGCGGCCGAGCTTCTGGTTTTCCACCAGTAATTCCGCGTAGGGAAATTTCCGCTGAGGATATTTGTAAAGCGCCTTGGTGTAGGAATGCGTCGGTGACGAATCGAGGTAGTAGTAGCACTCCTTCACATCCTCGCCATGGTTGCCCTCATGGCCGCCGAGACCGAACAGGCGTTCCTTGAGAATGTCGTCGCGGCCGTTCCACAGCGCCGGCGCGAAACACAGTCGGCCCTTTCGGTCGCACCAGCCCTGCAAGCCGTCCTCGCCCCAGCGGTAGGCGCGCAGCCGCGCGTGATCGTGCGGAAACGCCGACCAACTGTGGCCGTGATCCGACGGGTCCTCGCGCACGGTCGCCCACTGTCGTTCGCTGAGAAACGGCCCCCAGCGCCGCCAGTGGTGCCCGCCGTCCCGGGCTTCGGTCAATCGTTCGTGCTCGCGCGTCATACCCGTGCGAATAGCAGAATGCGTGCGATGGTTGCAGAAAAACCCACTCGCCCGCAACATGCCCGACCCTCGGATGAGGCAACGCGGGCACACAAGGCTTTGACCACCGGCGGGTTTCGGGCTATGCCCCGCGTCCCGCCATGAAGGAGCAAATCCCCGCCATCCAGTCCGAAGCCCTCGCACAAATCGCCAGCGTCACCGACGAACGCTCACTCGACGAGGTCCGCGTGGCCGTGCTCGGCAAAAAAGGCACCCTCACCCAGGCCGCCGCCGGCATGAAGGACGTGCCCAAGGAGGAAAAAGCGGAAGTCGGCCAGCTCCTCAACGCCGCCCGCAGCGCCATCACCGCCGCGCTGGAGGAAAAACAGTCCGAACTCGAAGCCGCCGCCGACCGCGCCGCGCTCGCCGGCATCGACGTCACCCTGCCCGCCCGCCCGCCGGCCGCCGGTTCGCTGCACCCGCTCACCCAGATCCGCGACGAGGCGATTTGGATCCTCCGCCGGATGGGCTTCGCGCTCGCCGACGGGCCGGAAATCGAGGACGAGTTCCACTGTTTCGACGCCCTCAACACGCCCGCCGACCACCCGGCGCGCAACGAGAAGGACACGTTCTATTTCGACTCCGGAAAACTGCTGCGCACCCACACCTCCAGCGTGCAGATCCGCACGATGGAGTCGCAGCCGCCGCCGGTCCGCATCATTGCTCCCGGCTCCGCATACCGCCGCGACGAGATCGACGCCACCCACCTCTCGGTCTTCAACCAGCTCGAAGGCCTCTACGTCGCCACCGATGTCTCGCTTCCCGACCTCAAGGGCACGCTCGAATATTTCTTCCACGAACTCTTCGGCCCCGAAACCGAAGTCCGTTTCCGCCCGCACTTCTTCCCGTTCACCGAGCCGTCGTTCGAGATCGACGTGAAACTCACCGTCAAAGGACATGCCCCGCGTTGGATCGAAGTGGCCGGCTGCGGCATGGTGGATCCGGCGGTCTTCGATGCCGTCAACGCCTCGCGCAAGGACAAGGCCTACGATCCGGACAAAACCACCGGCTTCGCCTTCGGCATGGGCCTCGACCGCCTCGCCATGATCCGCTGGGGCATCAAGGACATCCGGCTTCTCATTGAAAACGACGTGCGTTTCCTGAAACAATTCGCTTGAAGATTTCTGAACCGCCAAGACGCCAAGAGCGCCAAGTAATATTAAAATGAATGCAATTGATGTCATTGCTTCGGAAATTGTGGATTCGGCTTTCAAAATCCATAAGGAACTCGGGTCTGGCTTGTTGGAAAGTGCATACGAAGCATGCCTCGAACATGAACTCAAGAAGCGCGGGTTTGTCGTTGAACGACAAAAATCTCAACCGGTGTATTATGACAGCATCGTGATCGATGCGGGTTATCGCCTGGATCTTCTGGTCAATGATTCGGTGGTCATCGAATTGAAAGCCGTGGAACAACTTCTTCCAATCCATCAGGCGCAACTCACCACCTATCTGAAACTCTCCCGGAAAACCCTCGGATTCCTCATCAACTTCAACGTGCCACTCATCAAAAACGGCATCCGCCGCATTGCCAACCAATTCCAAGAATCCTGAACCCTTATCTTCCTTGGCGCTCTTGGCGTCTTGGCGGTTCAAAAAATCTTCTTCCCATGAACATCTCCCTCAACTGGCTCTCCACCCACCTCGACCTCACCGGCAAGTCGATCAAGGAAATCGACGACCTGCTCACTTTCGCGGGCGTCGAGGTGGAAGGCATCGAAACCAAGGGCATCGCTTCGGAAAAGATCGTTGTCGCGCAAATCGTCGAATCCATCCAGCACCCGAATGCCGACAAGCTCAGTGTCACTCAAGTCGATTGCGGCGAAGTCCAGCTCCGCCAGATCGTTTGCGGCGCGAAGAACTACAAGGTCGGTGACAAGGTCCCCTGCTGTCTGCCCGGCACGGAACTGCCAGCTGGATTCACCATCGGCGAAACGAAAATGCGCGGTGTGGAATCGAAAGGCATGCTCGCAGCCGCCGAGGAGATAGGCCTGCCCAAGGGCGAGGACGGTCTGCTCATCCTGCCCGCGGATTTTCCGATCGGAAAACCGGTGAAGGAACTCTTCGAATCCGATGTGTTGCTGGAACTCGAAGTCACCCCCAACCGCCCCGACCTCCTCAGCCACCGCGGCATGGCCCGCGAACTCGCCACGCTCCTGAAACAGGGGAGCGTGGGCGTCCCGCCCGCATCTTCTCTTCCTACTTCACCCGCTTCCAACATCCGCCTCGAATCCCCCGACGCCTGCCCGCTCTACACCGCGATCCGCATCACCGGCGTCACCGTCAAGGAATCCCCGGACTGGCTCCAGCAACGCCTCGAATCCATCGGCCTGCGCCCGATCAACAACATCGTCGATGTCACCAACTTCGTCCTCCACGAACTCGGCCAGCCGCTCCACGCCTTCGACGCCGCAAAACTCAACGGCGGCATCGTGGTTCGCAAAGCCAACGACGGCGAAAACTTCCACGCCCTCGACGAATCCGAACACACTCTCATCACGGACGATCTCCTGATCTCCGACGAATCCGGCGCAGCCCTCGCGCTTGCCGGCATCATGGGCGGCCTCCATTCCGGCGTCACCGAAACGACCACCGACATCCTGTTGGAGTCGGCTTACTTCACCCCGCAAGGCATCCGCCGCACCTCGCGCCGCACCTCGCTTTCCTCGGACTCGTCCTACCGCTTCGAACGCGGCGTCGATCCTCAGGGTATTCTAACAGCCTCCACGCTCGCGGTGAAACTCATCCTCGAAACCGCCGGCGGCATCGCCGAAGCCGCCGTCCAAGTCGCAGGCGAAGCGCCGGTTCCAACAAAACCGGTCGCGCTCGACGTGAAGAAACTCGACCAACTCATGGGCGCGTCGATTTCTCTATCAGACGCCGAGGAAATCCTCACCCGCCTCGGTTTGGAAAAACTCGCCGACAACACATGGAACATCCCCTCGTTCCGAGCCGACCTCCAGCGCCACATCGACCTCGTCGAGGAAATCGCCCGCGTCCACGGCCTCGCGAAAGTGCCGTCGCGCCTGCAAGGCAGCTTCGTTCCGTCGAGCGCCGTCGATCACGCCTACGATGCCGACATGATCCTGCGCCGCCGCCTCGCCGCGCTCGGGCTGTATGAGTGCCAGACGATCAAACTCATCGCCGACAATCAGTTGATCGACGCACTTCCGCTGCGCCCCATGCAGGACGGAGATGTCATCCGCGTGAAACTCCCGCTCAGCGAGGACCACGCCGTGATGCGCCCGAGCATCGTGCCGGGCCTCGTCGCCTCCGCCGTGCGCAACGTCCACCAACAGCGGAAATCGCTGCGTTTCTTCGAAATGGGCCGTGTCTTCCGCAACTCCGGCGGCGGCAAGGCGAAGGATCAGGAAAGCGAAACTCTCGCCATTCTTCTATCAGGTCCGGCCGCGCCCGCCGCGTGGAACCAAACCGAACGCACCGCCGACCTCCACGATCTCAAGGGCCTCATCAACGCGCTGGTTCCCAACAAAACCATCCGCTTCGCCCCGCGCGAGCGCGACGGGTTCGCGCTCGCCAGCGACATCAAGGCCGACGACATCAACCTCGGCGTCTTCGCCCGCCTCCTGCCCGCGCGCGAGCGCGCGCTCGATTTCACCGCGCCGGTTTACGTCGCCGAACTCGATCTGACCAAGCTCCGAAAGCTCCTCGCCGGCATCGACCACGCCGAGGACCTGCCGCAGTTCCCCGGCTCGTCGCGCGACGCCGCGATGGAAGTCGCCGCCGCCCTGCCGAACGCCGAGATCGAAAACGTCCTCCTCAAGCTCGCCGAGCCGCTGCTCGTCAGCTTCGAGTGCTTCGACGTCTTCACCGACCCCACCGGCGAGAAACTTCCCGCCGACCGCAAATCCGTCGCCTATCGCTTCCACTACCGCGCCCCCGACCGCACGCTCAAGGCGGAGGAAGTGGACGCCGCACATAAGAAATTACTGGAGGCGCTGGCGCAGAAGCTCGGCATAAAGTTCCGGTAATTTTTCGACTCCGTGGCGCGATCACTTGTTTGCTCGACATTTTACTCAATCCTTTGAAAGCCCGTGACGTGAATTTCATGAAACTGATCGTCAAAACCATCGGCATATCCACCTTTCTTGGTTTGACGCACTGCAGTGAACGTCCTGCCAATTCGGAAGATATGGATGTGTCAAAGCCCAAAGATGAAAACATCACATTTTTGACAGAAATAGCCACGGAGTCCACTATCCAAGTTGCCCGTTTCAGTATCAAGGACGGCAAGGGACTAACAAGGATGGAAGATCCCCGGTTCACAAAAATTCACGACCCTGACAAGGGGATCTACATTCTGGATCATGAAATGAAAAAATTCCGGCATGTGCCGCCCCCGGAAATCCCCGAAAGAAAGCCTGACAACGAAGCAACAGATCATGAACGGAAGCAGTATGAACTTGTTGAACAGTCGGCAAAGATGGCATACACAGGTAGAGAGAGAATGATTGGCAAGTGGAAATGCAGAGAATATATCCTTTGGGATTCCTATGGAATCGGTGTTCCTCCTCACCTTGAGTCGAGCATAATCGCATGGATTGCCGATAATTTTGAAAATGGCAAAGCCCTCCAAAAACGGAAGATGGATCTCGCGCCCTTGCCATTTTTATCACAGTTCTCGAAAACCAGTGAGAGCCGGGTGGGAAAGCGTTGCCACGCGGGGGCGGATTTAAGTTATGAAGCGGTGCTGCGGGTCGATGCGTTTCATTGTGCTGGTTTCTTTCTTGTGG
>JAWLDG010000041.1:0-5676 GCA_041686775.1 Luteolibacter sp.
CCGCCGCACTGGCAGCCGATTCCGCTACGCTCCATCGGCTGCCAGTGCGGCGGACCAATGCCTCGTGCGGACTTTTACAGACAAATCTTTACACCCCCTTCCAATCCTGCCGAATGACAAACGGTGTTTGGAAATCCATCGTTCCCCACAAGACCAAACTCCTTGTGAGTGCTGGCGTCCTGCTGGCTGTCTTGATCGGCGTGCTGCCGGAATTCCAAGCGCGAAAATGGGAGAAACGCTGGAACGAATTTTTCACCTATTGGAAGGCACAGGGCGAAAGCTTCGATCCGGAACTCCTGCTGCCGCCCCACATGGGGGAAGATGCCGAGTTCGCAAAGCACCCGTGGGTCCGCCTGATCGCCGAAGGTGACGCGTCCGTGCTGGAAACGCTGGCCCGGATGGAGCCTGAAAACGTGGAAGGATATGACGAATGGCATGCCACCACCGATGACGCTGGCATCCATCATCCGATGCCAGCGGATCTGGCGGATCGCGTCATCCGGCATGCCGCGGCGTTTCAGCCGGAGCTTGATGCTTTTGCCGAAGCGTCCCGGCGTCCGGGTTCCCGCATTACCGACGGCAACCGCTCATGGTTCGAGGAAACCGCCCATGTTTCATGGATCACGAAACTCGCACCTGTCAGAGACCTGCTGGGCGCATCCGCACTTGCGGCAGCATCCCGGAAGGACGTTGTCATTCTAACAAGCAGTCTCGACACGTTGCTGCGCGCGGGTTTCCTCTTGCGCTCATCGAACATCACCTTGGGCACGGCAATCGGCAGCGGTTTCGAAACCGCCGCATTTGAAGCGATCCGGAGCTTGGAACATATCGCCGATTGGCCTGAAGACGCGCGCCGCGCATGGCTTGCCGCGCTGGATTTGAGGACGCGCACGCCATCCGACGAGTTCGCGGCATGCAGCCGCTACGAGCGCGCGACCTGGTTGCTATTGATCGACGAGGCCTCGCAAAATCGATCGCAGCCAGTATTGCCCAAGCTCACCATACTTCCGCCGTTGCGCCGGGCATTCATCGCCCGAGCCAAACTCGCCGCCTCTGAAGCGCTGCAGGAGATGGTGCTTTCCGAGAACGGCCGGCTCGTCACCGCAATCAAACCGGATCGCATTGAGCGATACGAAGAACATATCAAACCCATGCCAGGGCTGTCACTCCCTGGAAGACCCACATCCCATCCCGCCGATATGTTAGGAATGACCGCCCAATTCTCCATGCAAAGCATACACGATGCGCTGATTCAGCGTGAAAACGAGCGTATCCCGCTCCGGGAAACCATCGTGTCCACCTTGCCGTGATCGCGTCAATAGGGCTATTATGATTGGTCATCACTACCGACCGCCACTCAGTCCTTCGGTAGCGTGATGAGGAACTTCGTCTCGCGCCCGGGAACGGAGGTGACGGTGATGTTCCCGCCGTGCGCCTCGATGGCGCGCTTGACGATCGAGAGCCCGAGGCCGGTGCCCTTGATTTCCTGCTGCGAGTGGTGTTTTTCCACGCGGTAGAAGCGGCGGAAAATGTGCGGCAGGGCGGAGCTGGGAATGCCGATGCCGTTGTCCCCCACCCAGATGCGCGAGCCGCCTTTCCCTGATTGGCAGCCGATCTCGACTTGCAGGCCGGGGTGGGGGTTTTGCTTGAGCGCGTTTTCCACCAGATTGAAGAGAACTTGCGTCCAGTAGAAGCGGTCGCCCTGAAGGGTGAAATCGTCGTCGTCCATCGTCACCCGGATTTCCGCCTGTTGGGCGCTGATCACGGATTCGAGGCGTTCGAGCACGTCGTTGACGCAGGAGCGGAAACGGAAAGGCTCGATCTTGAGCGCGGCGGCCTCGCCGGATTCGAGCCGCGAGATGACCAGCATGTCCTCGACGATGCGCGAGATGCGTTCGGCGTGCTTGCGCATCACACCCAGGAAGCGGCGGGCCATTTTCGGATCGTCCACCATGTCATCGTCGAGCAGGTTTTCCAGATAGCCGTTGATGATGGCCATGGGTGTGCGCAGTTCGTGGGAGGCGTTGGCCACGAAGTCTTTGCGGATCTGGTCGGTCTGGTGCTCGGTGGTCACGTCGCGGATGATGACACGGGTGAAGAAGGGGCCGCCATCGCCATGGGCGGGCAGGCGCGCGGCATCGATGATCCAGGCGTTGACGCCGCGGGTTTCGAGATCGCCGAGCGGCGAGGTTTGTTGCGAGAGCACCACGCGCGAACTCGTCGGCTCGCCGGTTTCCAGGCAATGGAGCAATGACTCGGCGAGCCGGGGTTCGAGCAGCGCCTCGCGCACCGGCCGCCGCAACAGTTCGCGGCCTCGGAAGAGTTCGTGCGCGGCGGCATTGGCGAAACGGATGACACCGCCGGCATCCACCAGCAGGAAGGCGTCGCCGAGCGCGTCGAGCAGGCGGTCGCGTTCGGCGTAGGCGTCATCGATCTCGCGCTGGTATCGCTGGCGGGCGGCATCGGCTTCAAGGCGGGTGAGGCGGCGGAGTTTCTTCAGGCGGAGGGAAACGACGGCAAGCGCGCACAGGGCGGCGACGGCGAGCGTCGCCAGGAGGATTTCGGAACCGTGGCTCATTCTTCGGATTTGGCCACTTGGTAGCCGACTCCGCGGATGGTTTCAATCCACGATCCGTGCGGGCCGAGCTTTTGGCGCAGCCGCTTCATGTGGGTGTCGAGCGTGCGGCTGTGGGCGGCATCGCTGTAGCCCCAGATCGTGCGCAGCAGGTCGTTGCGGTCCTGCGGCCGGCCGGGGCGCTCGCACAGGAACAGCAGCAGCTTGAACTCGGTGGACGTCAGCTCGGCCGGCTCGTTGGCGATGTAGCATTTCACCGAATTTTTATCGAAGCGGAACGGCCCGTGCACCAGATCCGTGGTGGCTGGCGGGCTGTCCACTCGCTTGAGGATGGCCTGGACGCGCAGCAGGAGTTCCTTCGGGCTGAACGGCTTGGCAAGGTAATCGTCGGCTCCGGCCTGGAGTCCCTGGATGCGGTCCTCCGTTTGCGCGCGGGCGGTCAGCATGATCACCGGGATGTTGACCGTGCGCGAGTCGCGCCGCAGTTCGCGGAAGACCCCGTAGCCGTCGCGGCCGGGCAACATCAGATCGAGGATGATCAGGTCCGGGCGCTCGCGCATTGCCGTCTCGGTGCCGGTGATGCCGTCGTGGGTCTTGAGCACTTCATAGCCCGCTCGCTGGAGGTTGAAACCGACGAGATCGGCGATGTCCCGCTCATCCTCGACAATCAATATGCGCTGCATGCGGTGCGAAGCTAGGTGACGGCGGTTTCGGCCGGGAACGTGCCGCTTGTGACAATTCGGTCACAATAGGTCCTTGCCGATCACGCTGCCGGGCGGGGTGGTGCGGGCGATGCCGATCTTGATGCCGGCCTCGATGGAGGTGTTGACGCCGGTGCGAACGCCGTCGCCGAGGATGGCACCGAGCTTGAGGCGGCCGGTGTTGACCGGCTTGCCGCGGATCATCGAGACGTGGTGGCGGCCGTCGTGGCGGTGGTTTTCCGTGCAGGTGCCCGCGCCGAGCGTGACGTGCGTGCCGATGATGGAGTCTCCCACGTAACACTGGCGGGAGATGTAGGTGTTGTTGTAAACGATCGAGTTTTTGACTTCCGCGCCGTTGCCGACGTAGCAGTTCGAGCCAATGCTGGTGGCTCCACGGATGTAGGCGTTCGGGCCGATCTGGCTGTTGGCCCCGATGACCACCGGTCCCTCGATCACCGTGCCGGGCAGGATCCGCGAGCCGCTGCCGATGCGGACCACCCCGGAAATGCTGGCCAGCGGGCTCACCTCGCCCAGCACCGCGGTTTCATCCATCAGCGCGAGCACCTCCTCGTTCATGCGCAGCAGGTCCCATGGATAGATGACCGGAAAGCAATTCGCGTCAGTCACGATTTTTTCCTCGCAGTCTTCGGCTTTCGCGCAGCCCTTCCACGCGAGCACCTGGTTATCCGCGTCGAGCAGGCAGGCGGACTGCGGGTTGCGGCCGAGCATGAGCAGTGCGCCGAGTTCGATCCAGTTGTCGATCGGGATGCGCAGCGTGCGCGGGCCGGCCTCATTCACGTCCACCAGTTGCAGCCCGGCACGGCGCAGGTCCGCGGCGAGCAATTCGCGCATCGGCACGTTGGCGATCAGGCACGCTCCGAGGTCGCGGTTGGTGGTGATCGGGGCGCACAAGGTCGGGTTTCGGGGAGGAAGAAGAGTCGCCTGCATGGGTTGTATCCAAATGCATCACGATCGCCATCGCGCTTCACGCAAAATCTGCGGAAAATTGCCCGCCCTCCGGTGCGCCAGCCTACGCGATTTTTCCATGCGCTTGCACCGGCCGGGCCGGCCGCTAAGCTGCCGCGTGTGGCCGCCAAATCCAGATCCGCACCGCCCGTCACCGGCAATTTCTTCGCCGTCGTCGGCAGCGATGAAGGCATGGTCCGCGAACAGGCTCTCGAACTCTACAACCAACTCACCGGTGGCGTGGACGACGGCTTCACCCACGAGACCATCGATGGCATCGCCGACAACTCGGATTCCGCCTTCGAAATCTGCGCGTCGGTCGTCCAGGCATTGCAAACGCTTCCCATGTTCGGCGGCGACAAGGTCGTCTGGCTGCGCAACGCGAATTTCCTCGGCGACAACGTCACCGGCCGCTCGCAGCGCACCGAAGCCGGCGTGGAAAGCCTGCGCACCGTGCTCGAAGCCGGCATGCCCGCCGGTGTGAAATTCCTGCTCACCGCCCAAGGCGTGGACAAGCGCCGCTCGTTTTGGAAATTCATCGAGAAATCCGCCGAGCTGCGCGTCTTCGACCGCATCGATACCAGCCGCGACGACTGGCAGGACCAGGTCGCCTCGCTCGTCACCGGCCGCGCGGCCGCCATGGGGCTCGATTTCGATCCCGAGGCGCTCGAAATCTTCGTCCTCCAAGCCGGCGAACAATCCCGCCAGATCGACAACGAACTCCTGAAGCTCGACCTCTACCTCGGTTCCGCCCGCCGCACCGTCACCCGCAACGACGTGGACCTGCTCGTTCCGCTCAGCCGCGCCGCCGTGGTTTTCGAAATCGGCCGCGCCATCCAGAACGGCGACGCCGCGCGCGCCATCCAGCTCATCGACCAACAACTCGCCGCCGACGACAAGGCTGCCATCGGCATCATCCGCGCCGCCATCATCACCACCGTCCGCAACCTCTATTTCGCCAAACTCATCTGCGAAACCTTCAAGCCGCCGACCGGCAGCTATCAGGCCTTCGCCGGCGCGCTCAACCGGCTCCCCGAAAACGACCGCGCATGGCTGCCCCAGAAAAAAGACCGCAGCGGCGTGAACGTTTTCCCCCTGTTCCAATGCGTCTCCGCGGCGAGACACTACGATCTGCCGGCCTTGCAGGGCGTGCTCGAAGCCACCCTCAAGGCCGATGAAAGCCTCGTCACCACTGGCCTCGACAGCCGCCTCGTCCTCCACCGCCTCGTCGTGCAAATCGCCGCCGCGCGCGGGTGAGCGCACGCCGTTTCTCCAGCGTGGAAATTTTCCGAAAAAATTTCGAAAAGAAAGTTGACGGCCGGGGAGGCGCTGCCCTAGCTTCGCGGGCCGCCACGGAAGAGGGTGGTCGAGAGACTCGCCAGTCGATCGCGGTGCAGCTGCAAGGCAATCCACCCGGTCGGCTTTTTAGTCCCC